>NC_010644.1:0-1200000 GCF_000020145.1 Elusimicrobium minutum Pei191 | reverse complement strand
AGTTTTCGCCCAGGATTTCCTTTTAAAATCCATACCGATAGCGCACAGCCATTTCGCCCAGTGGATAAGGGCAAGAGGGCCGGCAACGCATTTAAGCGGAGCTTGCGCTTCAACAGCACAGGCTGTGGGCATAGCTAATGACTGGATTAAACTTGGCCGCGCTAAACGCGTTATCGTTATCAGCGGCGATGATATTACAAATGAAACCTTGCAAGGCTGGGTAATGACCGGCTTTTTAGCCAGCGGCGCCGCCACCACGGAAGGCGACGTTACAAAAGCGGCTGTTCCTTTTGATAAGAGAAGAAACGGCATGATAGTAGGTATGGGCGCGGCGGCATTGGTTGTTGAATCCGCGGACGAAACCGCCAAACGCGGCATGTCTCCTTTAGTTAAAGTGCTTGAAACGGAAATAAAAAATTCCGCTTTCCACCCCACAAGGCTTGACGTTAACCATATAGCCGAAGTTATGGACCAAATGGTCGCGAGGGCTGAAAAACACTATGGTTTAACAAGAAGCGAAATCGCAAATAACTTAGTTTTTATTTCGCATGAAACTTATACCCCCGCACGGGGTGGCAGCGCCAGCGCCGAGGTCCACGCTTTAAAGAAAACCTTTGGCCCGGACGTTGAAAAAGTTATAGTAAGCAATACAAAAGGTTTTACCGGCCACGCCATGGGCGCGGGTATTGAGGACGTTATAGCTGTACGCAGCCTTAACACCGGTATTATACCTCCTATCGCTAACTATAAAGAAGCGGACCCGGAACTTTCGGGCATTACGCTTAGCAAAGGCGGCAAATATAACTTTAAATACTCACTTCGTTTAGGCGCGGGTTTCGGCTCTCAGATAGGTATGACTTTAATGGAAAAAGCTTGGTCCGAAGGCACGCCCAGAATTATTGACCAGGCCAAACACAACGCCTGGCTTAAGCAAATTTCAGGACAGGAAAATCCGCAGCTTGAAGTTGTTCAAAACACTTTAAGAGTGAAAGATAATTTTGTCCCAGGGCATAAACCTTCCTTAATTATGGAAGGAGCGCAGGCTTTTGTTGATAAAGTAAAACCCGCTGCGGTCTCAAGGCCGGCGGTTTCCCAAGCCGCAATGCCAGCGTCTGTAATTCAGCCCACTCCTGCGGTTCAACCCGCACCCGTACAAGCGGCGGCCCCTGCGGCGCAACCTGCTCCCGTAACGGTACAAAAAGCGTCGTCGGCTTCTTTAGATAAAAGCACGGTAACAAAAGAAATTGTTGATTTAATTTCAGAAAAAACAGGCTACCCGCAAGACATGCTGGAGCTTGATTTGGATATGGAAGCGGACCTTGGTATAGACACAGTTAAACAGGCTGAATTATTTGCGGCAATACGTGAAAAATACGGAATAGCACAAGTTGAAGGCGGCGCAGGCATACAGCTTAAAGATTACCCCACAATTAACCATGTAATAGGTTTTGTGTTAGGCGGAGCAAGCGGTTCCGGTTCAGTGGCTCCCGTTGCGGCAACACCCGCGCCTGTAGCCCAGCCCGCACCTGCGGTTCAACCCGTACCCGTACAAGCGGCGGCCCCTGCGGCGCCCGCTCCCGTAACGGTACAAAAAGCGTCGTCGTCTTTTTTAGATAAAGGTGTCGTTACAAAAGAAATTGTTGATTTAATAGCCGAAAAAACAGGTTACCCGCAAGACATGCTGGAACTTGATTTGGATATGGAAGCAGACCTTGGTATAGACACGGTTAAACAGGCCGAATTATTTGCGGCAATACGTGAAAAATACGGCATAGCGCAAGTTGAAGGCGGCGCTGGTATACAGCTTAAAGATTACCCCACAATTAACCATGTAATAGGTTTTGTTTTAAACGGAGCAAGCGGTTCCAGTTCAGTGGCTCCCGTTGCGGCAACGCCCGCGCCTGTAGCCCAGCCCGCACCTGCGGTTCAACCCGTACCCGTACAAGCGGCGGCCCCTGCGGCGCCCGCTCCCGTAACGGTACAAAAAGCGTCGTCGGCTTCTTTAGATAAAGGCGTCGTTACAAAAGAAATTGTTGATTTAATAGCCGAAAAAACAGGTTACCCACAAGATATGTTAGAACTTGATTTGGATATGGAAGCTGACCTTGGTATAGACACGGTTAAACAGGCTGAATTATTTGCGGCAATACGTGAAAAATACGGCATAGCGCAAGTTGAAGGCGGCGCTGGTATACAGCTTAAAGATTACCCCACAATCCGCCACGTAATAGGGTTTGTTTTAAACGGTGCAAATGATTATGATTCAGCGGCTTCCGTTGCGGCAACACCGGCGGTTACGCCCGCTCCTGTAGCGGCACCCGCTACGCAGCCAGCGCCTGTAGTCCAGCCTGCTTCTGCGGCGCAATCCGCACCCGTTGCTCAACCTGCTCCCGCTCCCGCCCCTGCATCTGTAACGGTACAAAAAGCGGCAAACTCTGTTGACGAAGGCGCAGTCACAAAAGAAATTGTTGATTTAATAGCTGAAAAAACAGGTTACCCGCAAGACATGCTGGAACTTGATTTGGATATGGAAGCTGACCTTGGTATAGACACGGTTAAACAGGCTGAATTATTTGCTGCGATCCGTGAAAAATACGGCATAGCGCAAGTTGAAGGCGGCGCTGGTATACAGCTTAAAGATTACCCTACAATCCGTCACGTAATAGGGTTTGTAACAAACCCGCCGTCAGCTCCTGTAGCGGCGCAACCCACACCTGCTACGGTAGAAGCGGCCCCCGCTCCTGCGGTTCAGCCCGCTCCTACGGCCCAGCCATTACCTGTACAAGAAGCGGCACCCGCTACCATTAAGGAAGAAAAGCCTTACCAGGGTGAAAATTGCCACGATAAAAAATTAAGATACATTCCTACTTTAGTTGACGCTCCTTTAACAGAAAA
The DNA here is from genome assembly GCF_000020145.1 of Elusimicrobium minutum Pei191. Classification (NCBI taxonomy): domain Bacteria; kingdom Pseudomonadati; phylum Elusimicrobiota; class Elusimicrobia; order Elusimicrobiales; family Elusimicrobiaceae; genus Elusimicrobium; species Elusimicrobium minutum. The sequence goes on along the minus strand of NC_010644.1, from coordinate 1,197,105 downwards.
GAGCGACAGGAAATTATCTAAAGAAAGAACTGTTTTGATTTTTGCTGATAACTCACAATTAATAAAAGCTTATACCGAATGGTTTAAAAAGCAAAATATTCCCACGCATGTGTTTACAACGCTTAAAGCGAGAAGCAAAAACACCACAATAGTAAACTGGGACAGCGTTGAGGAAACGGAAGCGGTTCTTAGAGATTATCAAAAAGAAAGCCCCGGCACGCAGGGTATAGTTTACCTTTTGGGTGCGGGCTTAAAGAAATTTGATAAGAAAAATAATCCGCACGCCGAACTTGTTAAACACGTTATGCCGCTTTTCATAGCGCTTAAAGTGTTTGAAACCGATTTGGCAGACAGAAAAGATTCCGACACATTTTTTGCCGTTAACATTAAAGTTGACGGGGCGTTTAGTTACGCTACAAAAGAAATGTTTAACCCCACGGTAGGTTCTCTTTCGGGCGGCGTACAGTGTTTTAGGAAAGATATGTTTGAAGTCAGCGGATGTATGAGTAAATTCCTTGACTTTGAGCCTGAAACCTCACCCGATGAAATGGCCGAAAAAACCATGGAAGAAATTTTGCACGGGGATATGCGTTTTATGATTTCTTTTAAAGACGGGAAGAGAAGTACTATTTTATCTCTTCCCACACGTCTTAATAAGAAAGAAAAAAACTTTGATATTGCGGGCAAAACCATTGTGTTTACGGGCTGCGGACGCGGCATAGGTTCTCTTTTAAGCCAAAAGATAGCAGCCCAGTATAAGAGCAAAATTATTGTTCTTGATATTATTGAAATTAATGAAAAAACGCCTGTCTGGGCCGGCATGAACGAAGCCGAACTCGCCGCGCTTAAAAACCAAATCTGGGCGGACCTTAAAGCCAACCCCAATGTTAAAGCAACGCCTGTTATGTTAGACAGGGAATTTGGCAAGGTCAAAGACTCTATTACCTTATATAAGAACCTTGAGATTTTAAGAAATTTAGGTTCCGAGGTTGAATACTACCAGTGTGACGTTATGAACGGCACGCAGATGAAAGAAGTTGTTACAAAAATTAAAGCCAAGGGCGGCCGTGTTGACGGTTTAATACACTTTGCCGGCCTTGAGCGCAGCAAACTTGTAAGAGATAAAACGGTTGAAGAATACTTTAGAATATTTGACGTTAAAGCAACAAGCGGCGCGGCATTCTTAGCTTTAAATTTAGTTAAGGATAACGGCTTCTATGCTTTTGCTTCATCCATAGCGGGCAAATACGGCAACTTGGGTCAAAGCGATTACGGCAGCGCCAATGATTATTTGGCCAAACTGTCTATGTCCTTACATAACCAGGGCATACGTTCAATCAGCATTGCCATGAGCGCGTTTTCAAACGTTGGCATGGGTATAAGACCCGGCGTTGAAACATTTTTAAAGAGCAACGGCGTCGATTTCGTTGACCCGCAAGACGGCATGCAGTTGTTCTTAGATGAAATAGTTTACGGCCGCGTGCCTGAAATAGTTTTGACCGATGTTTTGGGTAAACTTGACTGGGACAGCCAAATAAAAACAGATTGGGAAGAAATTGTGGAAGAAAATGACCCTTCCTCCGGCAACGGAGGGGGGGCGTCTTCCGCTCCTGCGGTTCAGAAAGCGGCTGAAGAAGAACCCGAACCCGCCGATTTAAAGGAAAACCATTTTTTAGGACAAATTAAAAGTTTAACTCCGGGTGAAAGCCTTGAAGCCGAAAAGGAATTTACGATGGAGAGTGATTATTACCTTGCTGACCACGCTATTGAAGGAACGCCTTATGTTCCAGGTGTAATGGGTCTTGAAACTTTTATGGAATCGGCTGCCGAAATGCTTGGTAAAACTCCTAAAGGTTTAGAAGACGTTCATTTCTATTTGCCTATCAAACTTTTGCGTAACAGACCGCAGACCGTAAGGATTAAAGGCGCGCTTGTTAACGGCAACGGGGAGTTTGAAATCGAGTCCGACTTTATTAACAGCAAAGGCGTTAAAATGGGCGATACAAGACGTCATTTTACGGCCCGCGCTTTGGGTAAAGCGGAATCTAAATGGAACGCTATAAAAGACACTATTAAACTTTCGGACGGTTTTAAAGTAACAAAACAGGAAATCTATAAAAAATATTTCCACGGGCCCAGCTTTCAGGTTTTGGAAGGCGTTTTGGATATTACGGAAAACACCGTTTTAGCCAAATACAGAAAGCCTGAGGAAAAATTATTTACTGACGGCGATAAAAAACTTATAGCTTATCCCCTGCTTGTTGAGGCCGCTTTCCAGGCCTGCGGATATAGGGATTTAAGCGTGGACAACCGCATGAATTTGCCTGACAGTATAGGCCAGTATATAGTACACGGCAAAGGCAAAGCGCCTGAAAGCCTGTACCTGTACGGCGTATATAAGGGTTTAAGCATTGAAGGCAAAAGCATATACGACGCCTATGTCTTTGATGAGGATATGAACCTTTGGATAGAACTTTCCGACTACTACGGTATAGGCCAATAGTTCTTGATATAACAATTTTTTAAAAGGTTTACATGTATAAAGTTTTGGTATTGCCGTTTAAACAAATGCCCTCTGCGGAAGATTTTTTAACGCAAGAGGAAAAGCGATACTGCCAAACTTTAAAAATTGAGAAACGCAGGCAGGATTACTTAGCGGGCCGTTACGCTTTAAAAAAACTTCTTTCAGATAATTTTGTTAAAGCGGATTATAAAAGCATAGAGATTTTAAAACATGAAGACGGGCGCCCGCTGCTTTTTATTAACGGGGTTAAAAGTAATTTAAATGTGTCGATATCGCACAGCAACGCTTACGCTTGCGCGTGCGCCGGCAGGGGCTGCCTTGTGGGCGTTGATATCGAGCGTGTTGAGGAAAGGAGCGAAGCGTGGAGGAATTTTTCTTTCGCTAAAGAGGAAATTACAGAAACTTCACCTGAATTTCTTACCGCTTTATGGGCCAAAAAAGAAGCTGTTTTAAAACTTTTAGGGCTTGGTTTAAGCGTGGATATGCACAGCATCCGTTTTGATAATGATAGAATGTATTTGGAAGGCAAATTAAAAGAGAAGCAAAACAGCCTTGGCGCAGCCGTGATAAGTACGGATTTAAGTTATACAAACGGTTTTGCGGTGGCGGTCGCTTACAGTAAGGTAGTATAAAAATTAAAATTTGAACACTTAGCCGTGCCCGGAGGATTTTTTATGATGGACATGTTAGGCAGACCTGAGAAGGACCAGGAGCAAGATAAAAAACGTTCCAGAGAAACTTCTCAAAACATCGTGAAGTTCAGAAAAATTTATGAAGATACCCGAAAAGGCGACGCCGCCAAAATTAAAGCCCAAAAAGAAAAGGGTAAATTTACGGCGCGCGAAAGAATTAACTATCTTGTGGATGAAGACAGCTTTTTTGAAATTAAAACTTTAGTTGAAAGCAACTGTACGGATTTCGGCGTTAAAGATAAACATATTAAGGGCGACGGCGTTATAACCGGTTTTGCTAAAATAGCGGGCCGTGAAGTGGCTATTTTCTCACAGGATTTTACACAGCTGGGCGGCTCTTTGGGTATGGCCCACGCGAAAAAAATAGCCCATCTTATGGACATGGCCTTAGAAGCTAAAATACCTGTTATAGGTTTATTAGATTCCGGCGGTGCCAGAATACAGGAAGGCGTTGAAAGCTTAGACGGCTACGGCGAAATTTTTTACCGTAATGTAAAAGCGTCGGGCGTTATTCCGCAGATTTCCGTTATTTTAGGTCCTTGCGCCGGAGGGGCGGTTTATTCGCCCGCGCTTACGGATTTTATTTTTATGGTTGAAGGCATAAGCTACATGTTTGTAACGGGGCCCAGTGTTGTAAAAAGCGCCACCGGCGAGGAAGTTGATTTTGATACTTTGGGCGGCAGCCAGGCTCACTCGGAAAAAAGCGGCGTTTGCCATTTTGTGGCTAAAAGCGAACAGGATTGTTTCAGGCAGGTACGCGAACTTTTGGAATACCTGCCCCAAAACTGTTTAGAAAAGCCCGCCTTAACAATTACGGAAGATACCGCCGACAGAAAAACAAAAGTGCTTGAAAGTATTTGCGAAATGGACCCTAAAAAAGCCTACCGCGTTCAGCATGTTATATGGCGCTTGGCTGATAATTATGAATTTTTTGAAGTACAGCAAAATTACGCTAAAAATATAACAATAGGTTTTATGCGTATGGGCGGCGAGGTTGTGGGCGTGGTTGCCAATAACTCCGCTTACCTGGGCGGTGCTTTGGATATTAACGCGAGCGATAAGGCGGCCCGCTTTGTACGCTTTTTAAATGATTTTAATATACCGATACTTACATTAGTTGATATCGGCGGATATCTGCCGGGAGTTGAGCAGGAACACGGCGGTATTATAAGACACGGCGCCAAACTTTTGTACGCTTATTCGGAAGCTACGGTGCCTAAGGTAACATTGGTTTTAAGAAAGGCTTATGGCGGTGCTTATATAGCTATGAGTTCAAAATATTTGCGAGGCGATTTTAACTTTGCGCTTCCCAGTGCGGAAATCGCCGTTATGGGCCCGGGCGGCGCGGTTGAAATTTTATATTCAAAGGAAATTAAAGCCGCCGGCGATAAAGCAGCCGAACTTAAAGAAAAACTTACCAAGGAATATAAAGATAAGTTCGCAAGTCCGTACCAGACCGCTTCAACAGGTTCTATAGACGAAGTTATTGAGCCTGCCCAAGCCAGGGAAAAAATTATAAGGGCTTTTAGGATTTTAAAAACAAAAAGAGACGCGAGAGAAAATCCCAAAAAAGGCAATATACCCCTTTAGCTGTTTATAATCGGGCGGTTGCGGTAAAAATTTTACCGCAACCGCCCGCTTTGTTAGCCGTAAAACTAAATTAATGTTAAGAGAGCAAAAAATGGATATCAGTAAATATTTGGAAGAATTTAAAACTTTAGAGGCCGAAATGTCTTCAGGCAATATGCCCAGCGAGGAATTGCAAAAAAAATCCAAACGCCATGCTTTTTTACGTCCGATAGTTGAAAAAGGTTTGGAACTTGAAGCGGCGCAAAAAGGAATTAAAGACGCGCAGGAAATTATTAAAGACGGGTCTGACAAAGAGATGTCGCAGATGGCGGCTGAGGAAATGGAAACTCTTAACGCTCAAATACCTGTTTTGGAAGCTGAGCTGCGCGTGCTTGTTATTCCGCCTGATCCGAACGACTCAAAAAGCATTTACCTTGAACTGCGCCCGGGAGCCGGGGGAGACGAATCTTCTATTTTTGCGGCTGAAATGTTACGCGTGTACCAGCGCTTTGCCGACGCTAAAGGTTGGAAGACAGAACTTTTGGAATACACGCCCACAGGTCTTAAGGGATGTAAATACGCCAGTATGTTTATTAAAGGCGACGGGGCTTATTCCTGGCTTCGCGACGAATCAGGCACACATCGCGTACAGCGCGTGCCTGACACGGAAACAAGCGGCCGTGTGCATACTTCAACAATAACAGTTGCTATTATGCCCGAAGCGGAAGAAGTTGACATACAGATTAACCCCGCGGATATTGAAATGGAAACCTGCCGCGCCGGCGGAGCGGGCGGACAAAATGTTAATAAAGTTGAAACGGCTGTCAGACTTATCCACAAACCTACCGGCGTTGTTGTCAGCTGCCGTGAGGAGCGCAGCCAGGGCGCAAACAGAATTAAGGCCATGAACATGCTTAGAGCGAAACTTTACCAAATGGAAGAAGAAAAAAGAAATAAAGAAATTTACGATACCCGTAAATCCCAGGTAGGCACAGGCGACAGGAGCGAAAAAATAAGAACTTATAACTTTCCGCAAAGCCGCGTTACTGACCACAGGACGGAAAAATCCTACCACAACATCACTGAAATCATGGAAGGACAGATTGAGGAAATTCTAAACGATTTAAGAACCTTAAGGCTTGAGGCTAAAATAAAAAATCTTGAGCTTTAACTAATATTTATTTGGTATATTTTATCAACAGGAGAATATATGAAAAAAGGATTTACTCTTATTGAGTTGTTGGTAGTGGTTTTAATAATAGGCATTTTAGCGGCGATAGCTTTGCCGCAATATAATAAAACGGTTGAAAAATCCCGCGCGACGGAGGCTTTTATAAACTTAAAAGCAATGGCCGACGCGGAAGAAATTTACTTTATGCAAACGGGCGAATATACCAGTGATTTTGCTGATTTGGATATTGAGATGCAAGATTCCCCAAGATTCAAATATTATTCGGATTATCCTCCCAGCTATATAGCAGCGTCAAGAAGTTCAAACTATTATTATAATATTGAAGTGTATCTGCAAAATCCGGCGGCGGCGTATCAGTCTATGAAAGGCAAAAGAATATGTAAAACAAACGGCAACCCTAACACCAAGGAGATATGCAATTCACTGGGGTGTGAAAGTTGGTCTTCTGACGGAACCTACTGTATACTCAGATAATTTTTTAGCAACCGGAGTTCTTAAATAAACATCTGACAGGAGAATATATGAAAGAGGGATTTACTCTTATTGAATTATTGGTAGTTGTTTTAATAATAGGCATTTTAGCGGCAATCGCTTTGCCTCAATATACTAAATCGGTTGAAAAAAGCCGTATATCCGAAGCAAAGATTGCAATGGCTACTTTGGACAGAATGGTGTCAATTTCAAACCTGGAAAAGGGTGGTGTTAGCTGGGATCTTGTTGAAACCTCATCAATAACTTTGCCGGGCACATATTCTTGCGATTGTTGGGATAATGAATGTTGTTATAAAACTAAAGATTGGGAGTATGGCGTTTCTATCGGTTCTATAATTACATATGCGCTAAGAACAAAAGGAAATGAAAACTCTTACTTCTTAACCAGAGAGTATGATTCGAGTTTTTTAAAACCCGTAACACCTTTGACTTGTCATAATTTAGACAGTACCGACGGCTGCAAAGCCGCATGCGGTAAAATAACAAATTGTGTGGTTAACTAAAAACTAATAAAAACTTGGTTTAATAGTGTTTTCACTGTTTTTACCCCCGGTTTTTTAGGGGGTATTTTATTTAAAAATTATTTGAGTTCTTTTGATTGTGCTTCTTTTGCTTTTGCGTCAGCCACTCTTAAAGCAGTTAGCATTTTATTAGCCGCTTTGAAAAAGGGGTGGAAAGGATTTTCCTTATCTAAACCTTCTTCATTAGTTAATTGTTTTGTGTAAAGCGTATGTTTTGAAACCGCAAAAAATGTTGTTTTAAATAAGTCTGCCGAGGGAAGTTCATCCGACACTACCATTAAACTTGCGGCTTTTGACGCGGCATCCAGTAAGTTTTTTGACGCTTCTTTTACCATCGCGTCGTCGCCGGCTATAAGCCCGCCTATGCCGCTCGGGCTGTTGTTTTCAAAATACATGCTTGTGTCGCCCAAGGTCGAAGAGGCAAAAAAGATGTTTTTTTCTTTTTTATTGTGGTCCTCCATAGAAAATTCTATACCCGCTATTATTATATTGTTTTCCCCTAATTCAGGAAATTTCGCCTTAACGTCTTTTTTGCTTTCATGAATCCAAAAATGACGCATGTTTTGGTACGCGCTTCTCATAATCCCTCCTGCTAAGTAATTACATATATTCTATAATAAAGTATGGCAAGCATAAAAGAACTATTATCCCAAGCAAAAGAAATCCTTAAAAAAAATTCTATTGACGAGATCGACGCTAACGCTGAGTTTTTGCTTGCCCATGTTTTAAATTTAAGCAGGGGCGTTGTACTTTCTAACCAAGAGCGGGAAGTCGGCGCTGAAGACGCACAAAAATATTTTGATTTTATTAATAAGCGTTTACTCGGTATGCCTTTAGCTTATATAACCGGCACGCAGGATTTTTGCGGACATACTTTTATAGTTGATTCAGACGTTCTTGTTCCCAGGCCGGAAACCGAGGAACTTGTTGAAATCTCCTCCTCTATGCTTGGCAAACCAAAAAGAATTTTAGATATGTGTACAGGCAGCGGGTGTATAGCCTGCTCTATGGCCATGAAATACCGCTCGGCGCAGGTTACTGGCGTGGATAACTCAATGGCTGCGCTTCTTACGGCTGAAAAGAACGTAAAAAAATTCGGTCTTCAGAATGTTGAGCTTATATACGGTGATTTGTTTGAAAATATTTACGGCGCTTTCGATTTAATTATAACTAACCCGCCTTATATTCCCACGGGTGATCTTGCGGGCCTTAGCCGCGAGGTTAAGGAAGAGCCGCAAGCGGCCCTTGACGGGGGGGAGAACGGCCTTGATATCATAACCCAAATAATTTTATACGCCCCTGATTTTTTGGAAACCGGCGGCTTACTTACCATGGAATACGGTATTAACCGGGAGCGTGAAATAGAAGGTTTGTTTGACAAAAATATTTGGCGCTCCGTAGAAGTAAAAAAAGATATGTTTGGCATATACAGGTTTGTATTTGCCCAAAAAGCGTAATAATCGTATACTATATTTAAATTTATTATTTTAAGAGGCAAAAAATGGACAGGTTTACTATTAAAGGGCCGGTAAAATTACAAGGTGAGGTTGAGATAAGCGGCTCTAAAAACGCGGCTTTGCCTATACTTATGGCTACTCTTTTAACTGACGAAAAATGCGTCCTTAACCGTGTTCCGAATCTGCGTGACATAAGAACAACTTTTAAACTTTTAGAAGTGCTTGGCAAAAAAGTGGAATATAATAACGGTACGGCGGTAATTACAAAAAATAAAGAATTAAATTCCATTCTTCCCTATGAACTTGTTAAACAAATGAGGGCCAGTTTTTGGGTGGCGGGGCCTTTGCTGGCCAGGTTAAAACACACACAAATACCGCTGCCGGGCGGCTGCGCCATAGGAGTACGCCCAGTGGATATCCATTTACAGGGGTTTAAAAAATTCGGCGCAGCTGAGTCAACCAAAAAAGGCGATGTGGTTATAAGCGCGGACGAACTTAAACCCGCTAAAATAGTTTTAAGATTCCCCAGCGTGGGCGCCACAATAAATATTATGATGTGCGCCAGTTTGATACCGGGCAAAACAATAATTGAAAACGCCGCTAAAGAACCCGAAGTGGAGGACCTTATCTGCGCTTTAAAAACAATGGGCGCGCAAATAAGCATTGATTCCAAAGGTCGCATTATTGTTGAAGGTAAAAAAACTTTAGGCTCAATGACGCATACCGTAGTGGCCGACCGTATTGAGACAGGTACATTTATTCTTGCGGCCGCCGCCACAAAAGGAGACGTTGTTATAAAAAACTGCGTGCCCGAGCATAACGACATTTTGCTTGAAAACTTAAAAGACGCGGGTTTTGGCGTAAGCGTGGGGCAGGGGCGCATTCACATAACAGCGCCTTCTAACGGCAAAATAAAACCCGTTGGAATAAGGACAATGCCTTACCCCGGTTTCGCTACTGATTTGCAGGCCCCTTATATGGTGCTTTTATGTGTTGCCGACGGCGGAAGCGATATAACGGAAGATATTTTTGAAAACCGTTATATGCACGCGCCGGAACTGGTGCGCATGGGGGCGGATATTACAATAGAAAAGACAATGGCTAAAGTTAAAGGGGTTAAAGAACTTTCCGGCGCCAATGTAATGGCTTCCGATTTGCGGGGCGGGGCGGCTTTGGTAATAGCCGCGCTTTGCGCCGCGGGAGATACGGTTATTGACCGTGTGTATCACATAGACCGCGGGTATGAAAACATTGAAGCTAAATTTGCCGCTTTAGGTGCTAAAATAGTGCGGGATAATCCTTTAAAAGACTGATATGAGTTTTGAAGCTATCTACAAAAAAATATTAAAAAGGCATTTCACAATTAAAAAAGAGCAGAATTTTAACGCTGTTAATTTTGCTCTTTTTAATTTAGGTTCCCCTCATAAAAAAATAAAAACTGTTCATATCGCGGGCACAAACGGCAAAGGTTCCACGGCTGTAATGACAGCTAACATTTTATCCGCCGCCGGTTTTAAAACCGGTTTATATACCTCGCCCCATATTATTACTCCTTGCGAGAGAGTAAAAATTAACGGTAAAAACATAAATAAAAAAAGCTTCGCTGCCGCCATTAAAAAAGTTTTAGCGGCGGAGGTTGAACCTCTTAATTATTTTGAAATTTTAACCTGCGCCGCTTTTTATTATTTTGCCAAAAATAAAGTTGACTACGCGGTTGTTGAAACAGGCCTTGGCGGTCTTATGGACGCTACCAATGTTCTAATCCCCGTTTTAACTGCCGTAACTTCAATAGATTTTGACCATAAAGACATTTTGGGCGGCACCATACAAAAAATAGCCGCGCAAAAAGCCGGTATAATAAAACCCGGCGTTCCTTGCGTAGCGGGGGAAATTAAGGGTTCTGCAAAAAAAATACTTTTAGAAACGGCTAAAAAAAATAAAGCCCCTTTATATTTTACGCGCGGCGCAAAAGAAATAAAATATTTAAAAAACGGTACTATGACCGCGGTTTATAAAAACGGTAAAAAGATAAACTTAAAACTTTTGGGTTACCCGCAAACAATAAACGCCGCTATAGCTGCCAAATCCGCGCGGATTTTAAGAGTAAAAGAAAAACATATAAAAACGGGTATAGAAAAAAGCATGCTTGAAAGCCGTTTTGAAATTATTAAACAAAAAGGTAAAACACTAATTTTAGACGGCGGGCATAATGCCGAGGCCGCCAAAAATTTAATAGAAACTTATAAAAATATGCCTTTTTATCCTAACGCGGAGCTTGTTTTTGCCTCTTCTAAAGATAAAGAATACGGCAAAATAATAAATATGCTCGCGCCGCATTTCAGCGCGGTTAATCTTACCTCGTATCCTTCCGTGCGGGCCGCGGCTCCAAAAGATATAAAAGCTTGTTCAAAGCCTGTTTTTTACCCTAAAACAAAAATATTATCTTTAAAAAAGCTGCCGTGTTTTGATTTTAAACGGCACACCCTTTTTTGCGGATCTTTTTACCTTACGGCTTACGTTAAAGAAAAGCTTAATATTTCTCGTTGACAAAGGGGCGTTATTTAGGTTAAATTGTATTATAGTGTAAATCGCTGTAAAGGATAAAAAAATGGATTTAGAAAATAATGATCACCTTCCGTCGGACATATCCCAATTTTTAGATCAGTTTGAAAAAGAAAATTCCGAACTTGAACGCGCTTTTGCCGCAGGCAACTTAACGTTCAATATACCGTCCTCTCCGGCTAAGGGCGAGGCTAAATCCCAAGATAAAGACCATTCTTTTAAAAAATTAGAGGAAAAAATATCCGAACTTGAACAAAAATTTGAAACTTCCTTAAAAGAGAAAAACGTTCTTTTGTCTGAGCTGGCCAAATCTAAAGAAGAAAACGAACAAAGTAAAAACAGGGACGAGTTTTTTACAAACATCTCTTCTACCATAGCTAACTTAAAAGAAAGCGTTGACCGTTTAAGCCGCGCACAGCAAATGCCCCAAAGGCCTGTTTTTATGTCCCCTACTGAAATTTACGGGCAGGGTTATTATTACGGAGCGCCTATAGACCAGGCGTCCAAATTCGGGCAGGAGCAAATTTTTAAAGCTGAAAAGGAACTTGCCAAATATTCGGCCGAAGCCGCCAAAAATAAAGAAACTATTGCCGCTAAAGAAGAAACTATTAACAAACAGCAAGAAGACATAGATTTACAAAACCAAACCATAACCGCCCAAAAACAGGAAATTTACCAACATAAAGCCGATAAAGAAGAAAACGAACGCTTTATTGCCTCTTTAAAAGAAAAAACTTCCCGCCTTAAAGCGGTTAACAGCGCTTTGGAAAAAGAATTTAAACGCGTACAGGACGAAAAAATTGAGGCGCTTAGAAAATCCGCTGAGCAGGCTAAGGAAATTCTTTCCCTGCGCGACCAGCTTACCCAGGCGGAAGAACGTTTTAAATCATTTGATTTTGAAGGCCGCATAATCTCAATTAAAAACCATTACCAGCAAAAAGTAAGCAAGCTTGAAACGCAGCTGCAGGAAATGTCCGCCGTATGTATGAGACAAGTGGAAGAAATTGAGAATTTAAAAACGGAAAATATGCGCTTGCAAAAATTTGACTCGGAAAGGCAGACTCTTATCAAACAGCTTGAGGATAAAGACATTGAAATAAACAATCTTAAAGCCGAAGTCGAACGTATTACAAAATTAAGCGAACAGGCTATGCGCAACTTAAGCGCTTCTGATGCAGAGGCCTTGAGCAAAATACAGCAGGCGGAAGAAGCCGCTAAACTTAAAATTACCGAAGCTTACACGGCAGCCCAAAATAAAATTAAAGAAACCGAAGAGGCTGTCAAATCAAAAATTTCAGCCGCTTACGCCGAAACGGAAAATAAAGTCAAAGCCGCTAAGGAAGAGGCCGCCAAAGCCGCCAAAGAAGAAGCCGAAAGGCTTGTTAAAGAGCGTGAATATGAGGTCGCCCGCCGCGCCGCTCAAAGAATAAGGGAAATAAGCCAAAAGGCTAATACTGAAATTGCCCTTCTAAACACACGTTTGCTGGAAGCTAAAAAAGAAAAGGAAATTATTTCTTCCAAAATACAAAGTTTGCCTGTGCAGCCCGCTGTTCAGACTGAGGATAAAAAAAAAGCTGACGAAAACTTTAAAGCCCTAATGGCTAAAATAAAAGAAAACGACAGCGTTATCGAAAACCTTAAAAAGAAAATAGAGGTTTTAGACGGCGAAAATAAAAATTTAAAAGATAAACCTAAAAAAGAAGTCCATCCTCCTTCAGCGCCGGTACAGGAAGGCGCTATGAAAATATCGGCACCCGTTAAAAAGGATTCTCCCCAAACTTTGCAATATCCCGACCCGGCCGCCCGCAGTAATCCCAGCCGCGCTAAAGCCGCCGCTTTGGGTGAAGGCGGGGAAAAGGATTTTTTGGAAGATACGCAAACCTTTTTCGGCCGTATCAAATGGTCGCTACTTAAGGACGACTAATTCTGTTTTATTTTAATTTAAAAAGCCTGATGTCCGGGTAGCAGAACCCTTTCCGTCAGGCTTTCTTTTTAGAGGAAGTTTATGGGTAAGTTAACAATAGCTGTCGTATACGGAGGCAAAAGCGTTGAGCATGAGGTTTCCGTCCATTCCGCCGCGGATGTGTGCGGCATTCTTTCCAAAAAATATAATGTTATAAATATATTTATAAGTAAAGAGGGGCTTTGGTTTGCACAGGAAAAGTGCGGCCCCGCCCAGCCTTCCGACATAAATGTAACGCCTGTATTTTCAAACGACTGTATGTTTCAAACCGCAGACGGCGGCACAATAAGCGCGGACGTTCTTTTCCCTGTTTTGCACGGTACTAAAGGGGAAGACGGCTGCATACAAGGTTTATTTGAACTTATGGAAACGCCTTACGTAGGCTGCGGCGTTATGGCTTCGGCCATAGGTATGGATAAAGAAGTAAGCAAAGTTTTAGCCGCTTATGCGGGCGTTCCCACTTTGCCTTATATAACTTTTAAAAAAGGGGACAGCGTTACCAAAGATTTTAAGGCCAAAACAGCCAAACTCGGCTATCCTGTTTTTGTAAAACCGGTTAATTTAGGCTCTTCCATAGGCATTACAAAAGTTAAGGAAGAGGCCTTTTTGGAAAAGGCCATAGAGTTCGCGTTAAAATTTGATAATGATATTTTGATTGAAAAAGGCGTGCAATCCCCCAAAGAAATATTTTGCGCCGTTTGCGGCGAGGGCAACAATACCGAATCCTCGTCTTGCGGGGAACTTATTCCCAACGGGCATGAATTTTTTGACTACCACTCAAAATATATTGACCCCAACGGATGTACGGTTAAGGTGCCGGCCTCGGTGTCTGAAGAAGAGGACAAACTTATGCAAAAATATTCCCGCATGATATTTAAAGTTTTTAAAGCCTGCGGTTTTGCCAGGGTAGATTTTTTATTGGGCAAGGACGGGCAAATTTACTTTTCCGAAATAAATACTTTGCCCGGTATGTCTAATGCAAGTTTATTTCCGCAGTTATGGCGCGCGGCGGGAAAAAAGTATGAAGATGTTTTAGATACATTAATAAATTTGGCGCTAAAACGCCGTGAACAAATAAAAACCCTTAAAACGGATAAAGAATGAAAAAAATATTAAAAAGATTTAAATTTCTTAACATTTACTTACAAATAATAGTTATTTTTTGTTTATGGGGGTTTTTAAAAAATGCTTATTTATTTATAACCTCCGGTTCGGAAGTTGAATACGGTTTTCGTATTTACGGAGGCTTTGCGGTAATTTTCGCCAGCCAGGTTATTTTTATTATGTACAGGGACTGGCGCGCGGCCTTTTTTTCCGCGCTGCAATGTTTTTTTGCCGTATTTTTGTATGAGGACTTTACATTTCTTCCCGTTATAAAACCGTTTTTTAGAATTGCTGTTTCTTTCCCTTATATGACGTTTAGCAAAATTTATTTCTTGCAATATTTGATGGTATCTATACTTCTTAGTTTGGAAATATTTAAAACGTTGGTTATTTATTATTCCTTTAAGAAAAAATGAAGAAAAAAAATAAAACAACAGTAGTGCCGCAAAACACAGGCGCCGCTTTTTTGCAAAAGGCGTGCGGGCATGTTATCGGCTGGGCTGTTTTTTTTATTTCGCTAAGCGTTTATGTAAGAACTTATGACATTGCCGCTGTTAAAATATCTTTATTTTTTTGCGCTTTGGCCGTTATGTTTAGCGTATGGGCAAGTTTTAAATCTTTATCTGAAAAACCTTTTAACAAGCAGCTTTTTTTAAGTTTTTTACCTTTTATTTTCTTTGCTTTATGGCTGTTTATCTCTTTTATTATTAATCCCTATAAAATAAGTTCTTTAGAAGATTTTTTGAAGCAATTTCTTTATATTTTTATTCCTTTTTTTATAGCCACATCATTTAGTTTAAAAGAAGTTGGCACGGTAGTAAAATTTTTAACGGCTTCCGCGGTAATTTGCTTTGCTTACGGATTTTTACAGATAACAGGCCTAGATATTATGCCTTGGGCGGATTTTTTTGGCAAAAGAATATTTTCCGCCTTAGGCAACCCCAACATGTTTGCCGATTTTGTTATTTTTATGAATTTTATAGTCTTGGCGCTTTATCTTAGAAAGTTTGAAAAAAAATATTTACTTTTGTTTGCTGCGGGGCTTGTTAACTTATATTTTACGGAGTCCAAGGGCGCGTGGCTCAGTTTTGGCGTGACTTTGGTTTTTTTCGTGTTTTTATATGTAAAATATTTCCCGTCAAATTTTATTAAAAAGCATTCAAAGTTTATATGGGTTGTTGGGGTTGTGTTGGCGCTGGCGTCGGTAATTTTGGTTGTTGTGTTCGCTTCTAAAAGAATGCAGTCCGTGGATTTTAGGGCAATTACATGGCGCGGCATAGTTCAAATGTCTGCGGATAAAGCTTTTACGGGCTATGGTACCGGCAGCTTTGCGACAGTGTATCCGACGTACCGCCGGGCCGAAATATTTTATATTGAGAAAATACATAATAATGAAACCCAGCACGCCGAAAATGAATTTTTGGAAGTTCTTACAGACAACGGAATAATAGGGCTTACTCTTTTTTTATGGCTTTTATATTTTGTTTTTTATTTAGCTTTTAAAAAATTTAAGGAATTGCGCCTTGACCCTAAATCCCAAGGGCCGCCGGCGTATTATTTGCTTGCTTTTGTTTCGGCCGCCGCGGCGATTTTAATACACAGTATTTTTGACGTAAGCATGCGTTTTGTATCCACGGGGTTTTTGTTTTGGGTTTTTATAGGCCTGATACTTGTGTTAAGCGGCTATGAAACGGTTGTCCGCCCTAAAGAGTTGGCGGGTAAGGGTAAATGGCTGACTGTGGCAGGGGCGGCGGTTTGGCTTATTTCAGCAGTTGCTTTGTGCTTTTTGGTATATATCTTTTCTGAAGTAATAGGCAGGGAAAGCATGCTCAATACAGGGCGCTTATTACTTAAAATACTTGCCTGGGCGGGTGTGACTACTTTATGTGGGGCGCTTTTATATTTATATTACAGGATTTTAAAAATCAGGCAAAGTGTTTTACCTTGCCTTTTTATACTTATAACACTGCCTTTCTTTTTTGCGGCCGAACGTTTCGTAAGGGCTGATTATTACACTAATTTGGGCAATTATTACGCCGGGCTAAATAATTGGAGCACGTCTATTAAATACTATATTAAATCCTTTAACACCAACCCTTTTAATCCTTCCGTTCGACAATTTATAGCTAACATAGCCATTAACCGTTGGAATAAATATAAAACGCAAGAGCCGGGTCTCGAAGATAAAACAGCCCTTTACCAGGATGATTTTGAGCGCGCTCTTTATATGTTTAACCTTGTTTATAAAGCGGCTCCCAACCATGCGCAGCTTCACCACCAATGGGGGGAATTATATTATAAAAAAGGCTATGATTTATATGATGATTACTTTATAAACAAAAAAGATAAAAGTGTATATGAGGAAGCGTCAAAATATTTTGACCTGGCTAAAGAAAAATTTGAATATTCCCTTTTAATAGACCCTGTTAACCCCGACACTTATTTTTATATGTCTAATATAGCTCTTATGCAGGGCAATCCGCAGGGCGCTTTGGAATGGGTTGATAAATATACCCGCGGCCCGTCAATGGTAAAGAATGATGAATATTTAAAAATAAATAAAAATAACGCCAAAGCGGCCCAAATGAGGCAAAATATTTTAAGGCAGGCGGGCCGTTATGAATAAAGTAAAACAAATATTAAATTTTGTTTTTTACGCGGGCGCTTTTGTTATCGCCCCTTTGTTTTTCTTTACGGATTTAACCCAAAATCCGTTTCAAATACAAACAAATGTTTTGATGTTTTCTTTAACGGGGATTTTTATAATTAACGCTAAAGACTTTCTTGTAAATAAGCAAGATAAAGCGTTTTTCTTTTTTATAGCCGTATTGTTTTTAACGTGGTTTATTTCCTTGCTTTTGGCTAAAAATTATTATGAGACAATAAAATACTCTATTCTTTCAAACGGTTTTATTTTGTTTGTATGGGCGGCATCCTACGTGGCGGGCAAGAGTATAAAAGAAAACGGCTCGAACTTAAAATTAAAAACTGTTATTAACACTCTTCTTATAACCGGGTTTATAGCCGCGTTTTACGGGTTAGCGCAAAAAGCAGGGGGGGAGGTAATATGGCCGGGTAATATCCGCGCCGGGGTTATAAGCACATTCGGAAACCCAAACTTTTTATCTTCTTTTTTAGTTGTACTGTTTTTCCCCGCTTTGTATTTGTTTTTAGAAAATAATAAAAAAGCTTTTTACGGCGTTGTTTTGCTTGTTTACGCTTTGTTTATTATATTATGCGGGGCAAGGTCCTCTTTACTCGCTTTAGCCGGCGGTATGGTTTTATTTCTGGTTTACGCGCCTTTCAGAAGCTATATAAAACAAAATAAAAAACAACTTGGTATTTTTGCGCTTATTTTGGTTGTTATTTTGACTGCTTTCCCGGCGCAAAATAAATTTTCCAAAATAAATGAAGTTAAAGATATTTTAAAAACCGAAAGGCCCATGGTTCAAAGCTATGACCAGCGTATAATGCTTTGGAAGGGCGCTTTTAAAATTTTTACCTCAAACCCCGCGGCCGGGGCGGGGTGGGGCAACTTTCAGCTTTTTTACGCCGTAAAGCAGGGGGAACTCCTTGCCCAAAAGCCTGATTTATATGTATTTAAAGTGCAGGGTAATGCGGCGCACAATTTTATTTTTCAACTGCTTGCCGAAAGCGGCGTTTTAGGCCTTGCAACTTTTATATTTTTTGTTGTTATCTTTGGTAAAAGAAGTGTTAGTTACTTTACTAAAAAAACTAAAAATAGAGATATGGTTTTTGCTTTGCTTGTGTCTTTGGCGGCGATGTTTGCTGATAATATGCTTAACATTACGCTTTTTATAACAATGCCCGCTTTTTTATTTTTCTTTATCTTAGGCATTCTGTCTTCTGAAATGGAGGAAGGCAAACCGGCCCCGGTTATTTGCTGTATATTTATATTTATTTTCACCGCCGCTTTGTTTTTTGACATAAAAATATTTATATCATCCGTAAAAGAACATAAGGCGGTAAGGGTTTTTAATAAAAACAATTACGTCTTGGCAAAGGAATATTTTACTTCCGCCCATAACGCTTACGGCGGTAATTATAACGCCCTTCTTTTACGGGGTAAAATAAACGCCGTGTTTAAAGAAAATAAAGCCGCTTTTGAGGATTTTGCCGCTGCTTCCGTCATAAACTCAGCTTATGACGAGCTTTTTTATAACGCGGCTTTGATGGCCTATTCTTTAGAAAAGTACCAAGACTCTTACCAAAATACCATTGCGGCCATTGAGCTTAACCCCGTAAAAAGCGATTATTATGTACTTTTATTAAACATCTTGCAGCGTGATAAAAAAACCGTAAACGCGGATTCTAAAAAAATATTTTTAACGCTTGAAAAAATATTGAAAAACACTTCTGAAGAAAGTGAAAATAAAGAAATTATAAAAGCCGTTCTTGCCGAAATAAAAAATAAACAAATATTTGACAAAGCATAAAACCTGTGGTATACTTTTGTTCGGAGAGTCGTCAAAATCATAAGGGAATACCCCTTAGAGGTTTGGATGAATCTTATTTTTTTAAATAATTTTATAAACGGTACGCTCGAAGTAAAGAGGCGTGCCGCTTTTTTGTCCATACTTCTTAATAACGGAGAATTTTAATGGACGAAATAATGCAATCCATAAAAGAATTAAGAAAAACTTTAGAAACTAAAATCGATTCATGCATTACTAAAGAAAAGGCTGAAAACATAGTTTCTGATTTAGTAAAAAAAGTTCACCCCGAACAAAGAAAGGCTTTACTTCCTACCTCGGCGGACGATGTTCTGGAACGTTTTGCCGAATTTTCAAAATCCTCAAAACACGCGCCTGAAAAACCTTGGACAAGCGATTACGGCAGAAAGTTTGGCAACATGAAAAACTTTCTTTTAGCGGCTAAAGACAGGCACGCTTCTTTCGCGGACAGCAAATCAGTTTTAGCCGAATCAGGCGCTGGCGGCGGCGGATATCTTGTTCCCACGGAATTTTCAAACCATGTTGCCCGTATAATGGCCGATATTTCACCCATTATGCAAATTGCCAACGTTGTGCCCATGGGCTCTTGGAAAAGGCAAATACCTAAGCAGATTTCTAATTTAAGCGTAGGCTGGGTTGCCGAGAACGGTGTAAGGGGCATTAATAACCCCGCGTTTGGGCAAATTGAACAGGTAGCAAAAGTAATGGCAACAGTTATCAAATGCACGGACGAGCTTATAAGAGACAGCGCCATTAATTTAACGCAGTTCTTATCCGAGCTTGTGGCTGAAGCCATGGCATTGGAAGTTGAAAGAGTTTCCTTAGTTGGCGACACGGCCGCCGGCGATCCTTTTAACGGCGTTTATAACACGGCAGGATTACAAAATGTAACAATGGGCGGGCAAAACGTTTCTTTTGATGATATTGCTAACTTAATTTTTCAACTAAACGATGCTAACGCCGCAGGCAGTGTTTTGGTCCTTTCCCGCACCGGTCTTAGCAAACTTTTAAAATTAAAAGACTCTAACGGCAATTATTTGTGGCAGCCCCCCGCGGGCGGCGCTCCGGCTACAATTTGGAACACTCCTTATGTCGTAAGCTCTAAAATACCTAATGATGTCGACGGTGATAAAACGATAGCTCTTTTCGGACGTTTTAATAAACACCTTCTTATCTCACCCAGACAGGAAATGGCGGTAAAAGTTTCACAGGACGCCTCTTCATGGAACGCGGCTTCCGAAACGGCCGACTCCGCATTTATGTTAGACCAAACCTGGCTGCGTTTTACTCAGGCACTTTCAATAGACGTTACATTCGGAAGCGCCTTTAGCTGCCTTAAATTCAAATAAATTAATTTTATACCGGTGTTACCAAATAACACCGGTATATAGGAAAAAATATATGACGCGATTATTAACCGGATTAGAGGAAGTTAAAAAATATTTAAACATTGGCGGCGAAACCCATGATGAGGTTTTACAAATATTAGTTGAAAGTTTATCCTCGGCTGTTGAGGTTTATTTAGGCCGTTTTGTTATTGAAAGGATTATAGAAACGGAATTTCATTTTTTTGACCGTCCTTCCAAAACGATGCAAACTAATTTTTATCCTCTTAAAGAAGTTTTTGAGATAACCTTAAATTCCGAGAAGATAAATCTTTCAATGTTTAATGTTGATAGAACTAACGGTATTATCAGAAAGATTGAAGGTTCTTTCCTCGGCACTGTTTGTATAAACTACAAAACGGGCATAGCGGATACAATACAAAACGTTCCCAAAGATATTAAACTGGCGCTTTGGCATTGGATAAAGCATATCTATTTAAAAAATGAGGGTAATATAAAGGCAGAAACGCTTGGCGATTACAGCGTAAGCTATGGTGAATATAACGATTCAATGCCTGAAATTACCTTAGATTTGCTTGAAAATTATAGGAAATTAGGGTTATGAGTTTTACTTCATTATTAAATAAAGTATGCGATATAGAGATTTCTTTGCAGGAGCAATCTCTAACCACGGGGGAAGTGAAACGAGCGTGGCAGCCTTTTTATAAAGGCATAAAATGCCGCCTTAGAACAAGAAGTTCGGCGGAAAAGATCACGGGCTTTTCACAATATAAACATTCAACCCATGTTTTATATCTCGAGTTTCTAAATATAGAGGAAAAAACCTCAAGAATAATTATAGAAGGCAAAATATATCATATAACCGGACAACTAAATATGGGCGGCGGGCACGAGTATTTATGCCTCTATCTGGAGGTAAAGGAATAATGTTTAAAATTAATCTTAATTCCAAGGATTTTAAAGATCTTTTTAAGGTTTTTAAAGAAAAACTTAAAACTTTTAATATTTATACGGATTTTAAGGATTCTGAAAGTATAAAACAAGCCCTGATAAAATTTTTAAAGGAGGGAAAATGCTGACAAAGGATTTGTACGGATATCTTATTTCAAACGAAAAATTATCTTCGCTGCTGTCAGCCTCAAGAGAAGACAGCAAAATATATCCTAACACGGCAAAAATAATGTCTTTGGCGCCGTTTATAGTTTACAGAAATAACAGCGGCATTAAAAGGGAGGAAATTTTAAAAGAAGAAACTATATCTTTTACAATAACATCTCTTCTTTTTGAAAACATTTTAGATATATCTCAAACGCTGTACGGGCTTTTCGAGGAAAGATCTAATTTGGAATTAGAAAATTGTTTTCTTTTCTATTCGGCCAGAACGGCTTGTTCTGACTATACGGACGACCTTAACAGAAATGTCCGTACATTAAGCTTTATATTCAAATATAAAAATAAACAGGAGTAAACTTTATGGCACTTACAAATATAGTAGTTGGCGTTCAGGGGGAAAATACCATTCAAGTAGCGCCTTATGGAATCGGGGAAGAAAATTCAAGAAACTTGGGTTTAATTAAAGGCGGCGTAACTATTGAGCACGATACTTCCCTTCAGGATATTATGGTAGACCAATACCTTGCGGCCGTTGACCAGGTGGTAACCTCGGAATCTTTAAAAATAAAAACAACTATGGCTGAGGCCACTTTAACAAATTTAGCCGCAGCCATGGGGCTTGAATATGAAGGCTCGGCAGGGCTTAACCTTACTACCGCAGACGGCGGGTATTACACGGTTTATATAAATGTTAAAGGCCCGAAGGGTAAAAACAGGAAATATACATTTTGGAAATGTAAAATAAACGGCAAAACAACACAGGTTTATAAAAGAGACGGTGAAACTGTTGCCGATATAGAGTTTAACGTTTTGGCTGATACGGAAAAGCCCTCCAACCAACGTTTTGGAACTGTAACCGAAGGTTAATCAAAATGCACATATTTATTGACAGAAAAAAAATAAAAATAAATATTTTAGGCCAAGATATTGAAATTAAGCCTTTTACCCTTAAGCAAACAATATGTTTAGGCAGTTTGATAGGCGGGGTTTTTAATGAGGTTTCCAAGGATAAAAACGGTAATTTTATTTTAAAAATTATTAAAGCCTCGTCGGAAAAAGATGCGGGCAGAATTATAAATATTTTAAGCAATTTCGCTTTAGATGAAAATTGCCCCATAGCCGAAAGTATTACCATGCAAGAGCTTTCCCTTCTTATCAAAACGATTACGGAAGTAAATAATTTTGAGGAGATTTGCGCAAATTTCAAATCTGCGTTCGAAAAGTTGAAAATTTAGACGCGGTTTCGAACGCCGTAGGGCTTGTAGCGTCCGTATTCGGGTATACAACCGAATATATTCTTAATCATTCCGTAAGCTGGCTTGTATGGGCCTGCCGGGCCGCGGCCAGGCAAAGAAAAGCTTTGGCCGGCGTTTTCGCGGAGGTGTTTTTACCCTCTGTGGAAACTACGGAAGAAACAGAAGAAAATTTAGAAAATATCGGAATTAAATATGAGTGAAACAGAAGCAGGTAAATTTTTTATAGAACTTGGAGCGGTTTTTAACCCCAAAGGTTTTGAAGAGGCCGAAACAAGAGCCGGCAAAACCACACGCGAAATAGGATGTTCTTTTGAAGAGCTTAGCGTTAAAACAAACGCTTATTCTAAAGCAATGGAAAACTTTATAAGCGGCGCGGCGGCAGGGTCAAACTCGCATATGCAAAAATTTTTTGATAAATCCTCTAAAAGTTTTTTAAATTTAGAAGATCTTACAAAAAAAACTTTCGCTTCCATTACCCAGTCTTTTACAAGCATGATAACGCAGATGATAGCAAAATCCGCTTTAAGCGGCGTTATGAACTTATTTGGCGGCGGAATAGGGGGGATGCTGGGGTCCAGAAGCAGCGGCGGCCCTATAGGCAAAACAGGCCCGTATCTTTTGCATGAAGGGGAATATGTTTTGCCTAAGGATGTGGTTTCTTCAATAAAACAATATTCAGTTCCAAATAGCGGCGGGGGCATAAACGGCGGCGGTGTTAATATTACGGTTAACACGCCCGTAACCGTAAACGGCGGCTTGGGCGGGCTTGATGCAAGAACACTGGCAGAAGAAGTTTCCTCCGCGGCAAGGCGGGGGGCTTCCTGGGCGGTGGAATACGCCAAAATTAACTATAAAATCGGCAAACAGAAAAGCACTGAGGTTTCTTTATGACTAAATACTCCTCCATTAATATCTATACCCCCGGTTTGTTTACAAAGTTAAATGCGCCCGATATTTACAACGGTTTTGAGTTTGAAGAATTATTTAAAGAATTTAGTGTAAATTTTGAAAAAGAAGAAACTTTTGACGCTTTGTTTTTTAAAGAAACTAATATTAAAACCGTTGTTTTAAAAAACGGGGTGGAAATATTTTTAAACAGGGAAATAATAGCGCCCAATATGTTTATTAATTTTAATGAGACAAGCGCCGTTTCTTTAAATATTACTTTAATGGCTGATGATCCTATTAGAGCCAGCGGTTTTAAGCTGGTAAAAAAACTTTTTAATTTAGGCAATACCTCAGTTTCTTTTACAAGGGCCGATTACAGTAAGCAAGGGCATTTTTATTTAAACAACGGCTCTTTAATGCTTTGGAAAGAATATCAAAAAGCGGGGGGAACCCTTGTAATAAGCAATTGCGGTTTTAAACTAAAAGAAAACTTATTAAAAGCTTTTGATAAATATTCTTTTTTAATTTTTGAACTTAACCCGGGGTTAGATGAAAGCGCGGTTTATGAATTAGCCCTTATAAAACCCCCTTCTGAAAAGTTTAATATTAAAACAGGTCTTTTTGATTTGGAACTAAACCTGACGGAGCGTTAATATGCAAAAAATATCCGAAAACTTAAAAAACGCTTTAGAACTTTCTAATCCCAAATATATAAAGAAGGCTTTTTTATTCCCCCGTAAGAAGGACCCCGGCGGCGGCTTTAATCCGGTGCAAGATATATCGGAAAAGATTGTTGAAATATCCTCAATTAAATGGAAATTAGACAATGAGGATTACGCCGTGTGGAATACTCCGAATACGGTTATAACGCTTTCAAATAAAAATAATGAGTTTAGGGAAGGAGGTTCTTTTTTTGAGGAAGATTCTATAATACACAAGAGTAAAATTATTATTTACGCCGGCGCGGTATGCCGGGGCGGCGCGGAAACGGTTCCTGTTTTTGAAGGATACATATTAAATTCGCCCGTTTATTACCCTGAGGAAAAAACCGTAAACTTTACTCTTTCCGGACGTCTTGCCGAGTTACAGGAAATTGATGCCGGCGAAATAAAATTAACCTCATTAAATGAGGAAGCTGTTATTTTAAATGAAACTTCCGTATGCACACAATTAACTTCCGTTTCCAAGATAAACGAAATAAGGCGCGGTTTTTGTTTTAATGACAGCGCGAATCTTCTTTCCCCATATGATTACGAGGTTTCTGATTTAAATATATATAAAACGCCGGCTGTAATTAGTTTAAAAAATCCGCTAAAGGAAAACGAAAAAATTTGGCTTTCATATTCCCATTGGTATGAAGATAAAGAAATGAACTGGATAATAAAACAAATAGCTGACGCCGCCATGCTAGATAAAAGAGATATACAGGAGGTTTCCTTCGGGTCAAATGTTATTAATAAATTTTCAGAAGGCGCGGGACTTCCTTTTAAAGGCAAATACGAAGGTACTGAATATAACAAGACAAGCGTTACATTATCATCCGAATTTCCTTTTGATGTTGATTTTGAATGGGAAGTTATGGAAACCACCTCAAGTGTTTCCTGGAATTTAACGGTAAACGGGGTGATGATAAACGGCTCTTTAAGCGACGCGTGTGTATCGGCAAGAAGCCGGCAGGACAAAGCCTGCGGAACGTGGCAATTTTCCGCATCTCCCGATTGGGACGGTGAAAGATGTTTTTACCATTTTATAAGCGATAACGGATTAAGGCAAAGTTCCAGCGGTTACGCTTTGTCTTTTGAAAGGCGTATAAACGGGTTTTTAATTTTAAGGATATACCGGGTAAATAACGGCGTTTTAGCCTTGTTGGGAAGTAAGGAACATTATTACGCTTTTAGGGTAAGCGACGTCTTTATAAGGATTGTAAGGTATGAAGACGGCAGCTTTCGAATATTTAGCCGCCCTACTAAAACGATAAATGTTTCATTTTGGACTGATCACGGCATTTTGTGTTCGGATAATACTTATAAAGTATCTAATTATCAAATAGCGGTTTTTTATTCACAGGCGGGAGGCAATAATATTTCCAATATTAAATACGCTTCTTTTACGCCGGACTGGTATTGTGATTACAGCCCGCAAGGCAGTTATACATCGGGGGAAATTGATTTGGGCGGCAATTTCCGCTCTTGGGATAAATTTGAACTTTCACAAACGGTATCTTCCGGGGTAGAAGCTGCCTGTGAGATACGATTTAAAGAAACCGAACACGGAGAATGGAGCGGATGGATAGCTATTTCTGACGGAGAAATTCCTTCCGGCCAGGCCCGTTACGCGCAATTAAGATGGCTGGCAAAGCTAACCGTTAACAACGCCTCTTTAAAACCTTATTTGCATTCCTGGTCGCTCGGATGGAGAAGCAGTAAAGCCAATATAGGAATGGTAAATACAAGCGGTATGAGCGCGCTTGATGTTATGAAAGAACTTTCCAAATTAAGCACCTTTGAAATAGGTTTTGACCGGGAAAGTAAATTTTTATTCCGCGCAAGAAATGAAGATAAAAATAATTATATTGAAGTAACTTCTAAAGATATTGTGCGGGTGGAAAATATTAATTCCGGCGTAGATTACGTTTATAACGTTATAAGCGCTGATTTTGGCGGCTATAAAGCGACAGCCTCTCCGCAAACAATGGGGGAAGGGTTTCCCGATTCAATTGATATTAACGGAAGGCGTGAGCTTAGTTTAGCTTCAGCTTCTTTACTGCCGCCGGACAGCGTTGACATGGCGGCCACTATATCAGCAATAGTTTACGATTATTTGAGTAAAAGAAAAAAACGTGCTGTTATTATAATCAAATTCCTTCCGCAATTGGATTTGGGCGATATCCTTAAAATAACTTACGCCGAGCCTCTTATAACAAACAAGCAGGATAAATCATTAAACGGTGTTTTTATGCGCATAGAAGGGGTTGAGTTTGACCTTGAAAACTGGCAAATGCGTATTGACGCCGTGGAGGTTTTATGACGCGTGAAGAAATTATAGAACAGCCTAAATTGTATATGGAAATACCTAAAACAATTATTTTTATTATAGCGGCGTTTATATCCTTTTCTCTTTGGCTGGCATCAACTATCACAACGCCTAAAAAGCTTGAAAATATTGAACAACGTTTAAATGCAGTTGAGCAAAATTATTTGGTTTTGAATTCCAAGATATCCGCTTCTTCGGAAGATATACGCGATATTAAACAAATACTTATGGGGGGTAAAAAGTGAACGATTTTGAATTAAGTAAAAACTTTTCTTTTTATGAACTGGCGAAAACCGATAATAAAAATTTTGCCGAATCTAACATTATAGAAGCCGCTATATATAAAGACGCGCTATACAATCTTTGCGCAGACATATTAGAACGGGTGTATGATATGTACGCTAAAAAACCGCTTATTACCTCGGCTTTCAGATGCGCAGATTTAAACAAAGTTTTGGGCGGCGCGCCTAACAGCCAGCATATAAAAGGCGAAGCGGCCGATTTTATTTTAGAAGAAGTTTCTAATGAGGAAATTTTTTTGCGTCTTAGAAATTCAAACCTTTTTTACGGCCAGCTTATATGGGAAAAATTTGGGGCCTCGTCTTGGATACATATAAGTTTAGGTTATCCGTATAGAACAAAAACAAGGTCTCTTGAAAGCTTTATTATAGAAGACGGCGCGGTTAAAGATTTTGGCAAGAAACAATGCTTATAAGACTTTTAAAACAGATTTTGGGAAGTAAAATATCCTTTTCTTTTGATATTTATAAGACGGGATATAAAGTCCCCAAGAAGGAGAAAAAATGATTAAAAAAATACTTAATTTTTTTGTTCCGAGTAAGTTAAAAAACCTTTTTTCCGGTTTACAAAACTTTTTATCGGGTAAAAAAACTTATATCGCAGCGGCGATAATTATGTTAGAAGCGCTTTTAATGTTTGTTGAGCAGTTAACAGGAATTAACGGCGTAACCGGGCTTGTTGATTTTATTAAAAACATAGCTTCTAACGAAGCCTTTATCCGCTTTGCGGAAGCGTTAGCGGTATTTGGTATACGCGCGGCGCTGCCTTCGGTTAAAAGAAGTTAGTACTAATGTGAACAAAAAACCCCGGGCGTTAACCCGGGGTTTTCTTATTATATTATTAAAAATTAAATTAAAAACAGAAAATGCACCGCAGAAGCAACAGCCGTGGATATCGCAAGCGTAAAAGCTATTATAACTACTGATTGCTTAATACCCGCTTCTTTTAACATAACAAAAACGGTGGCAGTGCAGGGCACATACATTGTCATAAACACGCAGGCCGTAACAAGTTGCGCCGCCGTAAGGTTAAACGGCGAAAGAAGAGCAATAGAAACGTCTTTCCTTAAAAATCCAAGCAGCATTACGGAAGAAGTTTCACCCGGTAAACCAAACAAAGCCTGCATAGGGGCCTGTGTTACTTTCGCAAGCCAGTCCAAAACGCCTGTCATTTCCGCTATATTAATTAAAAAGATACCGAAAATGATTAAAGGCACGGCGTCAAATAAATATTCTTTTATTCTGTACCATACTTTTATCAGCCAGTCCTTTATTTTAGGCATTTGCCAGGCAGGAATTTCCATAAACATATCAGGCGGGTTGCCTTTCATTATTTTATTTAAAAACGCGCCCGAGGCTAAACCCGTAATAAGTAAAATACCAAAAACCATAGCGACATATTTTAAGCCGTGGGGGGAAAGAATGGTTATAATCATTGCGCTTTGGGAAATGCAGGGCGCAAGCATTAATAGTAAAACTAAGGCTATAAACTTTTCTCTTTTGCTTTCCAAAATTCTTATGCCCATAACCGCAGGAACTTTACATCCAAGTCCCATTATTATAGGTATTGCCCCGTAACCGTGAATACCCACTTTATGAAGCATTGAGTCAAGCAGAACGGAAAGCCTGGGTAAATAGCCCAAATCAGCCAAAAATTCCAAAATAGCGTAAAACGCGATAACGTAAGACATAACGTCAATTAAAGCTATTTGCAGAGCGTCCGTTAATATGCCGAAAGAATTTTCCGACCCGCCGCCTACCAAAATAACGGTAAGCATTCCTTTATCCGCAAAGAGGGATGTTATAAACGGCAGATAATAGTTTTCATATAAAGGGGTTAGCGTGTCTATGGCGGTTTCCCCCGCGAAGCGTATTATAAAAAAACATATTGTTAATATTACCGCCGCTATCGGAAGGCCCGTTAACGGGCGGGTGCACCATTCTGCAAACATTTCCAACATTGAAGGATGTTTATGTTTTAAAGTTTGTGCTTTTGTAACAATTTCGCCTATAAGTTTCCACTTCCCTTCGTCTGTGGCGGGTATCTTTGGCGTTTCAAAGACGGTAAGGTTTTTAAGCAATTTTGTTATAGCGTGGGCGGCTGTTTTAAATCCTTCGCCGCTTAAGCCTTCAACAACAACAGTAGGCGTTTTAAGGATTTTGCTTACCATTCTGGGGTCAATTGTAATACCTTTTGCTTTTGCTGATTTATATTTGTTAATTAAAAATAAAGTAGGTTTGCCTAAAGCCAGCGCTTCGAGCGCAAAGTATAAAGAGCGTTCAAAATGGTGTGCGTCAAGCACGCATACCATAACATCGTAATCTTTTTTTAAAACAATTTCACAGGCTTCTTTATCGGCCTTGCTACAGGCTTCCAAATTATAAATGCCGGGTACGTCAAAAACCGTAACTTTCTCACTGCCGATACCGGTGGTGCTGTGTTTTAACGCTATAGTTGTGCCCGGGAAATTGGAGGACACCGCCTTAATCCCTGTAAGACGGGTAAAAATAACGCTTTTGCCCACGTTGGGATTGCCCACAAGCACAAGTTTTTTTACGTCAAATTTCACACGCACCTTTTCCGCCATTGAGCGGCCCAAAGCTACTTTTGTGCCCGCTACTTCAAGCACCATAGGGCTTTTGGATTTTTTTAAAACCATATGCGCGCCTTTGATAATTCCTAAGGAGGAGAATTTTTTTATAAGCTTGGGATCTTGAGAGGTTATTTCATGGACTGTAACGTTTGTATCCGGTCTTATTTCGGTAAGGGATATTATATTTTCTTCTGAATTTGCTTGCATTTTAAAGGCCCTGTTTTTTTAATCTGATTTAAAATTGTAAGTTATGCCTAACTTTAGTCTACCATAAAAGCCGCTATCTTGTAAATAAGAGCGGCTAAAATGTTGTTACGCTGAGATGCAGCTTACGGGGCAGCTTGATACGCAGGCGCCGCAATCAATGCAAACGGCTGGGTCAATTACTCTTTTGCCGTCCTGTTCGGAAATCGCGCTTACGGGACAGGTGCCTTCACAAGCTCCGCAGTTAATACAAACAGCACCGTCAATTTTATGTGCCATGATGTAAATCCTCCATTTAGTAATATATATACAAATTATAACATTTAAAAATACCAAATATTATTTTTACGGCTCGTCTAAAAAAGTTAGGTTTGATGAACAAAAAGGCATCCCATTTAAGCAGGTGTTTTTAAGGCAAAAAAATAAAGGGCTAGAGGGGGAAAGTTCTAGCCCTTTGTAAGATCCCTTCGGGGGGTAAAATAACGAAGGGTCCATGGGTAAAATAGTACATAAATCTATACCAATAAACATAATACATAACTATCAAAACAAATACTATACTGAAATTAATTATATTTGCATAATTATTTTATATTATATAAAAGTCATTTTACACAGTTTAATCATAAATTTATATATTTAATAGTATAATATTCATGACGGCATATTCAGGTTGGGAGAATAAATATGAAAAAAATATATTTTTTGTTAATTTTACCTTTAGCAGTATTTTCTTATGCCCAGGCGGAAAGCCAATCTAATCAAATGCAGTATACTGCTAAAGACGCTAAACAGATGACGGAAGATCCTTATAAAACCTATCCCGGTTATCTATTGGGTGAAAGGGATGGCGTAAAAGGCAGATACGTTTATGACACTTCTTTAATCCGTTCCGTAAGAGCGCAAAACGTTGACAGCGTAAAAACGCTTTTACGCGCCAGGGTTGACCCTAATGAAAAAAATGACGAAGGCTTTACCCCTTTGATAAAAGCGGCTGAAACAGGCAATTTGGAAATAATACAACTGCTTGTGGAAGCGGGCGCGGAAATTGATAGTCCGGCTCAATATGGCATAACGCCTTTAATGGTTGCCGCCGCCGGCGGGCACCACCAGGTTGTTTCTTATTTAATAAATAAAGGCGCAAGCGTGCACAGGCAGGACGTTTTGCTTAAAACGCCTCTTGCCCACGCCGCCGCCGGGGGCAATAAAAAGACGGTAAACATTCTTTTAAAAGCGGGCGCCAAAATTGAGCAAAAAGATAAAAGCGGTGAAACTCCTTTAGTTATAGCGCTTAGAACAGGCAACGATGGTTCCGCCGCCGCTTTAATAAATGCCAACGCTGACTTACAGGCTCCAGCGGGAAGAGATGTTACCGCTGATTTTTTAGCTGAAAGCTACGCTGGAAGTTCACAGGTGCAAAAAGCCATAAAGCAGAAAGAAAAAGAAGCTGAAAAAGCCGCTAAAGCGGAAGCTAAAAAGGCCGCTAAAGAAGCTAAATCCGACGTAAGCGCGGTTAAGGCGGACGCCTCTAAAACCAAATATATAGGTACGGAAACAACTTTTAAAAAAGCAGAGGATATTTCTTTTGAAAATAATCTCAGAATATCCGGCAGCACGGAGGATATGAAGCAATATGAAAGGCCCGACGCCGAGATGGACGAAGGTTTGATTATTGAAAAAGTGCAGCCCATAATTTTAGAAAAGAAGAAAAACTAATAATTTTTACCCCCGCAAAGTCTTTTAAAGACGCGCTTTAAATTTTAACTGAAGTTAAATTTTAAAACTTAGCGGGGGTTTTTATTTTATCTTATTAATAATTTCACGCACTATTTGTAATGCGTTTGTATATCAGAATTTTTATTTTTTAAAACTTCTGCACCAGTCAAAAAAACGGTGCCATTTTTGGTATAAATCCATGGCTTCAAGCGCAGTAATTTGAGGGTTAATTACCCTGTGGGCGTTAAAAATTTCCCAAGAAGACACGTCAACTCCGTCTTCTTTAGCCATAAGACATACGGCGCCCATGGCGGTGGTTTCGTTTTCGCAGGTTTGGGTGAGCTTTGTGTTTAAAATATCAGCCTGGAATTGCAAAAGAGAATGGTTTTTTGCAAACCCGCCCGATACTTTAACATTATCAATTTTTACATTGGCTTTTTGAATGTAAAAAGCGATGTCGGCAAGCATAAAAACAAGGCTGTTAACGCCGCCTGCTATAATATCTTCCTTTTTGCTTGCCGTTGTAAACCCGGCCATTACGGTAGGCGTTTCAAAATCCCAGTAAGGCGCGCCTATTCCGCCGAAAGCTGGCAGGAAATAAACGGGGTTTTTGCTTCTTTGGTAAATATCGTCTATATCATTTAAATCAAAATTTATGCCTACGCTGTTAAGCCATTGGAAAATGGCGCTTGCCGCGTTAACGGGGCCTTCAAGCATAAAATTTTTCGGGTTAGTTTTTGTGGACG
The DNA here is from genome assembly GCF_000020145.1 of Elusimicrobium minutum Pei191. Taxonomy (NCBI): domain Bacteria; kingdom Pseudomonadati; phylum Elusimicrobiota; class Elusimicrobia; order Elusimicrobiales; family Elusimicrobiaceae; genus Elusimicrobium; species Elusimicrobium minutum. Next base: position 1,165,359 of record NC_010644.1, on the reverse strand, counting down.
GCCCTACAGAAGTTAAAAGGCCCGGTATACTTTTTAAATTTTTATCCGTGTTAACAAGTAAAAAAGCGCCTGTGCCGTAGTTTATAATAGCGTCGCCTTCTTTTTCAGATCCTATGCCTATGGCGGCGGACTGCTGGTCCCCCACGCATACTTTTATCGGTATTCCTTTATAACTGCCGTAATTATCAACGGTATTTTTTATTTCGGGCAAAGCATTTTTGGGTATATTAAAAGCGGCAATAAGGTCGTCATCCCAGGTAAAAGTGTTAATGTTAAAAAGCAGCGTTCTTTGCGCTAAAGTAGGGTCAACCGCAAAAACTTTTTTACCAGTCAGATGCCATATTACAAAAGTGGCCACAGGCGCTATTAAAAGGGCGCCTTCCTCAGCCGCCTTTTTGGCCTGGGGATAGTTATTTAAACACCATGTTATTTTAGAAGCCGAATAAAACGGCGTTTTATATAAACCCGTTTTTGCGTGAATTTCTTCCTGGCTCATTTTTACTTTATTTGCGTATTCGGCTCCGCGGCCGTCTTGCCAGGTTAAAACGGGGCATAAGGTTTTGCCAGTATTTTTATCCCACAAAACTATTGTCGAGCGCTGGCTGGAAACCGCCATTGATTTTATTTTACCGCCGGGATTTTGCTGCATTATTTCCTCAAGCAGGTTAAATTGCTGGAGCAAAAGCTCCTCCCCGTCGTATTCGGCCAAGTTAAGGCCTAAGTGTTTTGGGGTAAGCTCCCGGTATTTTTTATGGAGTGTTTTGCCCTCGGCGTTTACAATAAAAACGCGCGACCCGCTGGACCCCTGGTCCAGCACAAGATAATTTTTTTCTGTGTTCATAATTACATTATATATTAAGGCTTGCTTAAATACCACTTGTTGGTTTTTAATAAAGACGTTCCCGCTTTTTCAAGGGAAAGAAGGTCTCTTTCCGCTTTTTTTACGTCAAAATCAGGCTCGGTAAACTGCGCGCCTAAAATACCTAAGCCGCTATGTTTAAGTGCGCCTTTATCAGTCATAAGCCCGATATCAATACCTTCGGCAAAAAAGGCAACGCGCCCTTTGTCCGAACCGAAAATATCTTTACCTAAAGCCGTATAAGGGCTTTCAATACCCGCGAGATTATATATAGTGGGCAGCAAATCAAGCTGGGAAACGGTGTAATTAATTGTTTGCGGTTTTAATATTTTAGGAGCGTAAATAACAAAAGGTATTTGCATTCTTGTTTTAATTGTGTCACGGCCTTTTTGTCCTTGCCCGTGGTCGGATAAAAAAATAAAAACAGTATTGTCAAACCAGCCGTCTTCTTTAGCTTTTTTAATAAGCTCGCCTATGGCGAAATCAGCGTAGTATAAGGAGTTAAGATATTCATTTTCCCAACTACCCCTGGGGTATTTTTCAAACTCTTCCAAGGTGACGGTAAAAGGATCATGCGTTATTGCGGTAAAAGTAAGGGCTAAAAATTTATCATGTTTTTTCACTTTATCAGCCGTAAACATAAGCATATCGTAATCATAGCCGAAGGAAGCATTTTCCCTATAAGGAAGCAAAACGGGAATATCTTCCCTGCCGAAACTGTCTTGCATATCCAAAAGGCCTGAGGCTAAAGCGCACATCCTGTAAGAATCTCTGTGCGAGGCCTGTGCGAAAATTGTGTAATATCCCCGCTCGTTAAAAGGGCGGCCTATTGCGGTGATATCAGAAAGTTCCAGCCCGTAACCGAAAACGGGAAGGCTTGGCAGCATAGGCACGCCAGCGAAAGCCGCCCCAAAGCCGAATATGCTTCTTGCCCCGGCGGAGTAAGCGTTTGTCATATTAACGCCGTTTTTTACGATATTGTCAAAATTAGGCGTAACGCCGTAATTTTTGCCTTGCAAAGAATCAATATAAAAAGGGCTCCAGCCTTCCAAAAGGACTACAAAAAAATTATATTCGCCTGCGTTTGTTTTTTTGGGACTTATGCGCATTAAAGGGAAATCTTTATTTACAAGAATGTCTTTCGGCTCAAACAGAATGTTTTGCGCGTTTTCCAAAGCTTCGTTTAAAGGAAAGTTATTTACAAGTTCAACCTTACCCTTTCTTGTGGTGTGGAAAGAGGTAAATACCCCGTTTAAAGTAAGATTAGCGGCGGCGGAATTTGCGGCGTATAAATAAACGTCCGCAATGCCTATGGCTTTACGGGCGAATTTTGTGCCGCTTTCATTAGTTACCAAAATCCTGCCGCGTATTCCGAAGATAATTAAAATTATTATTACTGCGGAGGTTAAGGCGGATTTAAAAATATTTTGCGTTTCCGCACGGGAATATATATCTGCCATTTTGTTTACCGCCGCAATTAAAGCGGCGGCGAAAACAATTATTGCAAGCAAAAGTAATTTTTTGCTAAAAACATATTGGAATATAAACCCGGCGTCATTGCCTAAAATAAGAATTTCTTCGGTAATATGCTTAAAAGAGTAGCCGAAATAAATAATATCAGCCGCTAAAAGGCCTGTAACAACGATAAAAACAAAAGCGAGTAAGAATAAAACTGTTTTTAAAAAAATCTTTGATTTTACGGGCAGGTTAAAAAGCAGTAAAAGCGGCCCCGCGAATAAAGCTATTATGCCGAAATCAAAGCGCAGCCCGTTTAAAAAAGAAAACAAAATTTCAGTTTTGGTAAGTTCTTTAAAATAGTCTGGATAAATAAGCAAAAGAGCCAGCCTCGCCAAAGTAAAAACAATCGCAAATCCCGCCGTTATAATTAGGGAGATTTTAATTTTTGACGGTGTTTTTTGCATACTATTTTTCAACCTTTTTTATTTGAAGCTCGTCCGAAACGCGGTTAACGCCAAGCTCTTTAAGGCGGGCTTTATCGTCTTCCGGTACGGAAGGGTCGTCCAAAAGCGCTTCTATTGAGCATTGCGTAGGTACAAGCGTTTTTTTAATAAGATTTTTTTCTTTTAAAAATTCTATAACTTTTTCTTTGTCTTCAAAATCTAAAAATTCTTTTTGTTTAAGCTCAACTTTGTAATTTGAGCCGAAATGTTGGTTGTAGTTGTTTTGTTTCATTAAGGAAATAATTTCTTTTTTTAAAGAAGAATATTTTTGCCCCGTTTCGGCAAGTTCGTCTATTTTTGAAGATAAAATATCCTCATTTGTTACCGGGATATCTGAAAATACAGGCTTTTCCGTTTTTTGAAACTGCTCAAACTCCATACCCGTAAAAACAGGGCACATTGCTTTGTAATCGCACCAGCGGCATTTGCTTTCGGAAGGATCTGGGTTAAAGTTTTTGCCGCGTATTTCATCGGCGGTTTTTAAAACGCCTTCCCAAAAAACATCAATTTCTTTTTGGGGGGCGGGCTCAAAATCCATAACTTTTAATGACGGTAAATGGTAAAAGGAAAGTTTTTCAATTTTTACTTCCGTTTCTTTGCCCTCTTTTTCATTTATGATGTTTTTTAAAACAGGAGAGTTTTGCATTACCTTTTGGTACATATAAAGCTGGTCGGGCTCGCGCTGTACGGTTTTGCCAGTTTTATAATCCGTAATCGCCAACGCTCCGTTGCCAAAATAATCAACACGGTCAATAATGCTTATGAGGGAAAGATTATCAATATCTAAAGTTGTTCTAAATTCAACGGCTAAAGGAATAAAAAAACTGTCTTTATGTTTTTGGTAGTAAGATATTAAAATGCGGCGGCCTTCGTCGTATCCTTCAAGCTCTTTGGAAATGCTGGCATAGCCTTTGTCCTGATAACTTGTGCTGCGCCAATCGGCGTCAAAAAAATCTAAAATTTGTTCTAAGGAAGGAAACGGCGGCTGTTTAACGCTGTAAATAAACTCAAGCGCTTTATGCATGGCCGAACCGAACGCGAAATAATATTTGGGAGCTTCCGGTATTTTATGTATATAACGGAATTTATATTTTTGCGGACACTCGCGGTAAAGCGTCATTTTAGAATAGGAAAACGAAAGTTTAGATGTAGCCATTTTACTGCCCTTTATTAAAGTTCTGATAATAAAGTGTATCATTTTATTATAAAATTATAAATGAAGCGCAGTCTTGTTTTATACCAGGATTGCCTGTCGGGAGATATTTTATCATGGATTATAAACAATTAGCCGGACAAATTTTACAAATAGCCGGCGGAAAAGAAAATATAACGGGCGTTTCGGTTTGTATGACCCGTTTAAGAATGGGTGTAAAAAACAGAAAAATAATTGACGTTGAAAAAATTAAAGCCATTGAGGAAGTTTACGGAATTGTGGATAACGGGCTGCAGCTGCAGGTTATTCTGGGGCCCGGTAAAGCGGGCAAAGTGGCTGATGAGTTTGCCAAATTGGTTTCAATGCCTTTGGGGACGTCTTCAATAGCATATACGCTAAGGGAAGAGTTAAAAGAAAAAAACCAAACCCCCGCTAAAGTCATGCTTAAAAAAATAGCTAATATTTTTATTCCGTTAATACCCGCTTTTGTGGGCTGCGGTCTTATAATGGCCGTTAACAATATTTTAATTAAATACGCGCCGGGCTGGAGCGTAACCAATTTATCCCAGATATTAAGTATATTCGGCAACGCGGTTGTTGTGGGATTAAGCGTTTTTGTGGGCATTAATACCGCGCGCGAATTTGGCGGATCGCCAATGATAGGCGGCGTTATGGCCGTTATTTTAACAAACCCTATGCTTGCGGACATTAAACTGTTTGGCGAAAACCTTGTGCCGGGCCGCGGCGGTGTTATAGCTGTTTTAATGGTGGTTATTTTCGCCAGCTGGCTTGAAGTTAAAATACGGAAGCTTATGCCTAACTCTTTAGATTTATTTTTGACGCCCGTGCTTGTTATTTTAATAGCGGGTACCGCCGCGCTTATTGCGCTGCAGCCTTTAGGCGGTTTCCTGTCTTTAGGTATAGTGCAGTTTGTTAACTTTGCCATAGCCAAAGGCGGCTTTGTGGCGGGGTATTTGCTTTCATTCGCGTTTTTGCCGCTTGTTATGCTTGGTCTTCATCAAGGGTTAACCCCGATACACGCGCAGCTAATTGAGGTGTATGGATATACTGTTTTATTTCCTATACTTGCCATGGCCGGCGCGGGCCAAGTGGGCGCGGCCATAGCTGTTTTAATTAAAACAAAAAATAAAAAACTTAAAAAAACAATTTGGTCGGGCCTCCCCGTTGCCGTGCTTGGCGTTGGCGAACCTTTGATTTACGGCGTTACACTGCCATTGGGCAGGCCATTTTTGGCCGCTTGTATAGGTGGAGGTTTCGGCGGCGCTATTGTGGCGAGTTTTCAGGTAGGCGCTTTTGTTATAGGCGGTATATCGGGCATTCCTTTAGTTCCCCTTACAACAATGCCTGCGGTGTACCTGGCGGGGTTGTTTGTTTCTTATATTTGCGGGTTTATCGCCGCCTGGTTTATCGGCTTTGAGGACCCGGTGGTTTTTTAATTTAAAGCCCCTTTTTAAGGGGCTTTTTTATTTACGGAAAAATGAAAAAATCTTTTAGTTTTATAACTTCCAAAGAACCTAAGATTTTAATTTTAGGCACAATGCCGGGGGAAGAGTCTCTTTTAAGGGGGGAATATTATGCCCACCCGAGAAACGCCTTTTGGCCTGTTTTGTTTAAATGTTTCGGGGCGGAAATTTCAGCTCAATATAAAGATAAAAAGAATTTAATTATAAATAATAATCTTGCTTTGTGGGATGTTCTTAATGAGTGCGAGAGGCAAGGCTCTTTAGACAGTGAAATAAAAAACTTTACGCCTAATAAAATAGATGTTTTTTTACGCTCGCGTAAAAGCGTGCGCGCCATATTTTTTAACGGTAAAGGGGCCGGGCGTTTTTATAAAAGATTTTTTGCCCCTTTTGAAGAGGTTAAATACTTCTATCTTCCTTCCACCAGCCCCGCTTACGCGGCAAAAAGTTTGGAAGAGAAAACAGCTTTATGGAAACAGGCTTTTTACAAAGCGTTGATATAAGCGGTTACTTTTTGGGGTTTATGATTTTTGTTTCAATTAAATTGCCGTTATAGTAAATTTCAAGCGTGTAGCGCAGTAATTTTCCCGCATTGTTAAATTCTTCGGTTAAAATTTGTTTATGCGTTGCGCCAGCTCTGAGAGTAAGAATAGTTTTGTGTATGCCTATTGAAATGCGTTTTTCACTGTCGTCAAAATCTAGTATCCACATGTTTCCCATTGACGTTTGATAACCACCGGTATTTTTTGACATCTTTGAAAAGTCAAAACTTTTGTCAATCAGTTCGGATTCTTCTTTGGAATAAGTGCTTACATAATTGCTTAATTCATATTCATAAATACCGGTATCTTTAGTGTTCTCATTATAAGTCATTGAGTAGGTGTCGTCATACGTACATACTTTTTTGCCTTTAAAGGACTCTTTCCCGTAAGAAAATTTAATATCATTGTTGCATAAAGAGTTAAAATTTTTTCTTCTAATTCCTAAAGCATCATCAAAAAGTAAAACCATACCGTCCAAAGTGCCGACGCTGTCCATAAGGCTTCTTCTTGGTTCTATTGTTCCGTAAATCTTATCCATGCTGTCTAAGGCTTTTGGGTATTGGTAAGATAAACTTATAGGGTGGCCTATTTCATGGGTCAATATATGGAAAAGGCTAAATATTTTATTTTTATCTTTTCTATTAAAATCTTCAAGGTTTTTTAAAGCTATATCCATAGCCTGATAATCACTGTTTGGCGTTGATATTATAGCGGCTCTTATTTTTTTAAATTTTTCGGCTTGTTCTTTTATAAAATCATTTTGGTTTTTGGGGTTTGAGTGGTTCCAATCTACCCTTGAGTTAAGAACTATATGCGGCACCGGACTATGAGTAAAAAACGGTGAAATTTTTTCAAAACCGTGAAGTTTGGCGAAATAAACATCCTCAAAAAAAAGAAATATCCGCCGTTTTGTTATATTCCTCAGGCTGCGGATTAAGCAGGTATTTATATTTTTCCTGATACGACGCTAAATTGCAATGTGGCAGCAAGATAAGGTTTAGCTCCCTTTCCAAAGCTTCTAAAACTTCTTTAAGCTTGCTTTCTCTGCCTTACTGCCTGATAATACGGGCGGGGTAAGCTGTCCACAGTTTAATGGCAAGTTTTATATATTGTTCAAAATCTTGGCGGTCTGTGATATCCTTGCCGCTGCCACGTATATAAATGCAGTAGATAATAGTCTCATTGACGGCAAGTTTTTTAGCTAAAAAGGGTTCTTGTTATTGCTGTATACGTCAAGTCTGGCAGTGTTTGTAGTGGCTGTGGCGCAAGTATGCGCCTCAAATAAAAATAATAAAGTAAAGATAAATGATAAGGTATTTTTCATAGTAATATACCTTATTATTAATAATGTAAATATAAATTTAAAGTGTAACAAGAGCCTAAAGACCTATTTTCATCTGGGGCTTTTGGTTAGGACATAATATTATAAGAGTTAAAAAAGCATTATTTGTTTAACTCTGCTAAATAAAAACCGCAAAAGCTTTTTTATATTTATGCGAGGCAAATATTGACAATATAAAATTTTAAAAGGATGGTGTTTTTGATATTTTTGCTTATTAACGTCGTAGGGGAGTAAATTTTTTTGATAGATTTATTAAATTTTGATAAAATATATATGTTCTAAATTTAGCGCTTACAACAGTGTTATGTTTAGGCAGTGAAATTTTGCCCCCATAGCTCAATGGATAGAGCATCTGCCTTCTAAGCAGGTGATATAGGTTCGATTCCTGTTGGGGGCACCATTTAAAAAAGGTCTTCATATTTTTATGAAGGCCTTTTTTAGTTGTCTGATTTTTATTCTAATACTAACATGTCGTTTTCATCAAATTTCCAGTTTGGGCCGTATGCTACCTCCCAATAGTAACCGTCTGGGTCTTGAAAATATCCGCTGTAGCCTCCCCAAAAAACCTTTTGGGGTTGTTTAACAACTACTCCGCCGTGTTGTTCAATAATCCGCATCATGTCGTCAACTTCTTGTTCTGACTTCATATTGCAGGCAAGGGTAATTCCCGAAAAACCGCCTTTTAAAATTTTGGGAGGGTTTTTTGCATCTATATCTTTTGCAAGTTCATGGATATTAAAGAGCTCCAGCTTGGAGCCTTGGTTATTAAAAAAAACAATAGGAGGATTGCTGTCCTTTTCCAGGGTTTTAAACCCGATTCCTTTGTAAAATTTTAAAGATTTTGCCAAATCTTCAACTCCCAGGCAGATAAGGTTTATTCTGTTCATATATTAACTCTCTTATAAAAATATAAACAATTATACAAATAATTGTTTGTTCAAAGGTATGTGCGGTAAAACTAATAATTACGCGCGCCTTATATCTTGTTCTAAAAAGGTTTATTGTGTTAATGTACAACATTAAAAAGCCCCTTCAAAAGAAGCGGGGCTTTTATTTTTTACTGTTTAAAAATATTTTTAATTTTAAAAATATTATTTTGTATTTTTAAATTCTTCCAATTCTTCGGGATCTTCTATAAAAGAAGGCATTTTGCCGCCTTTTAGCTTAAAACAAAAATCACAGCAATCAGCGCCGTGGGCCAGCGTTTTTGTTCTTTTAAAAGAAATCCCCATCGCGCCGTACATAGGGTAATCGTTTAAACAAATATAAGGCAAATATCTTTCTTTACCGTATTTTCTGTATAAATCTATAATGCCGCAATGCGTGTATTTTACGCCTGTGTCAAAACCGCTGCCGGGCTCCGGGGGCAGATATTCAGACACCCAGTCACCCGTATACTTTTTTTTCTGTGATTCTGCCGCAGCCGCTTCAATCGTTTCTTTACTGAGAGCGGCATTACGCACAAATTCTACGCTTTGCGGCGTCATGGCTGAAGCGCTGTAATCCTTTAAGGCCAGTTGGTTAATATGCGATATTATTTTAAGAGAAAGCCCTCTTTTTTCCAATCCGCTGTATATTCCCATCTCATAGGCCGCGCCTACTAAATTTACTGTAAGCGGGTTAGCTTCGCCTATAAAAGGAAGACCGGGGTACAAAGCTTCAAAATCGCTGCGCGCGGTTTTAATTATTTCCGCTGTTTCTGAGTCTGAAAAATGTTCTTTTATATATGGTTCGATATGTTTTTCTATCGCGGCAACGACAGCCATGTATTTTTCTTTATTTAGTTCATAAAAGTTATTCATATTGTTAGCCCTCCCTAACATTAATCATTGTAACAAATAAATATTCTTTTAACTCTATAGTAGTTCGCCGTATTTTCTTATAAATAACTTTTTTACGCTTGTTGTTAATGTCATATAAAGCAGAATCACCGCTATAAGAAACGGAAAGTAAACAAAAGGCAACGGGTGCATATCAAGCCATTTGCCTAAAACCGTATAAGGTATTACAGTGCCGGCAATAATGCCCAAGCTGGTAAGCGTAATTACCGCCAAAGAAGCGTTACTTTGTATAAACGGTATATGAGGCGTTCTTAACATATAAATAACAAGCGTTTGTGACCATAAAGACTCCACAAACCAGCCGGTATGGAACAACGCTATAAAAATTACCTGCGCTTCCGCGCCAAGCGTATGGAAAGGCCCGCCAGCTACCAAGGGGCATATTACAAAGAACATTACAATATAGGTAAGTATGTCAAATACAGAGCTTGTGGGGCCGAGCCACAACATAAATTTGCTTATGGAACCCGCGTCCCACCTTCTGGGGGTTTTTAAATAATCCCTGTCAACATTATCCCAAGGTATAGAAGTGCAGGAAGTGTCATAGATAAGGTTTAATATAAGGATTTGTATGGGCAGCATGGGCAGAAAAGGCAAAAAAGCGCTTGCCGCCAAAACGGAAAACATATTGCCGAAGTTTGAGCTTGCCGTCATCTTTATATATTTTATTGTGTTAGCGTAAGTTTTTCTGCCTTCTATAACGCCTTCTTCTAATACCATAAGATTTTTTTCAAGCAAAATGATATTGGCTGATTCTTTTGCTATGTCTACCGCGCTGTCTACCGATATGCCCACGTCGGCTTCTTTCATGGCGGCGGCGTCGTTGATGCCGTCGCCCATAAAGCCTACGGTGTGTCCGTTTGCGCGCAGCGCGCTTACCACACGCGTTTTTTGCTGGGGGGAAAGTTTGGCAAATACATTACATTTTTCAACCGCTGCGTTTAGTTCGGCCCCGCTCATTTCCTCTATATCGCTGCCAAGCAGGATTTTGTCCACATTCATACCCACTTGCTTGCATACGCAGCGGGTTACAGAGTCGTTATCGCCGGTAAGTACTTTAACTTCCACTCCGTAATCATGAAGGGTTTTAATTGCTTCGGCCGAACTGTCTTTCGGCGGATCTAAAAACGCAAGGTACCCCATCATAACCATTTGGGATTCGTCTTCCACGGAAAATGCCCCCGCGGGAGAGGGATTTGTTTTTTGCGCTATGGCCAGCACTCTCATGCCGTCTTCATTGTATTTTTCGGACGTTTGCCTTATTTCCTGTTTTAGATCTTCCGTTATCGGTTCTACTTTGCCCTGGTACTCAACATAACTGCAGGCGGAAAGCATTTCTTCAATAGCGCCTTTTGTTATTAATTGGGTTTTGCCGCTGCCGTCCTCAACAACAACGCTCATGCGCCTGCGGTTAAAATCAAAGGGTATTTCATCTACTTTTTTATAATTTTCTATAAACGGGTTTATGGCATGTTCTTTTGCATAGTTGATAATAGCCACGTCCATAAGGTTTTTTAAACCTGTTTGGTAATAAGAATTTAAAAGAGCGTGCCTGAGTATGCGTTCGTCTTTATTACCGTGTATGTCTAAAGAATAGATAAGCGCCACTTTATCTTGCGTTATTGTGCCGGTTTTATCGGTGCATAAAATATCCATAGCGCCGAAATTCTGTATAGAATTAAGGTTTTTTACTATTACCTTTTTCTTTGACATTGAAATAGCGCCCTTAGCCAGGTTTGTGGTAACAATCATGGGCAGCATTTCAGGAGTGAGCCCGACCGCTACGGAAAGGGCAAACATTAAAGATTCAACCCAATTGCCTTTTGTAAAACCGTTAACAAAAAATACTATAGGCACCATTATAAGCATAAAGCGTATAAGCACCCAGGAAACTGAGTTAACGCCTTTTTCAAAGCTTGTGGGCTTTTTCTTGCCCGATATTTGCTGTGATATTGAACCGAATACGGTATTGTCGCCCGTTGCCATTATTATCGCCACGGCCGAGCCGCTTATAACGTTGCTTCCCATAAAAACAAGGTTATTTAAATCTAAGGGGTTTTTTGTTTTTTGGCTGAGCGGGTTGCTAAATTTTTCAACAGGTTCACTTTCACCGGTTAAAGAGGACTGGCTTATAAACAAGTCTTTGGCGAATAATACCCTGCCGTCCGCGGGCACCATGTCCCCGGCGGATAAATATATTATATCGCCCACAACTAATTCTTTTATAGGTATTTCGTTTCGGCCTTCTTTACGCTGTACAGAAATAGTTGTTTCAACCATTTCATGCAGTTTTTGCGCCGCTTTATCAGAGCGTATTTCCTGTATAAACCTAAGCATACCGCTTATTAGTACCATAATGACTATGATTATAACCGCGCTGTAATCTTTTTGTCCGGGCTCGGCAAGAAAAACGTCTGTAAATAAAGATACTACGGACAACGCGAAAAGTACAACGGTAAACGGGTTTATAAAAGAATCCGATATTCTTGTTAAAACATAGGGGCCTTCCTTATGACTTATTTCATTGCTTCCGTGCTCCTGGCGCATTTCAAGCACGGTCTGTTCATCATAGCCCGCGAAATTATTTTTATATTGTATAAACAGGTTTTCTTTGTTTTCCTGAGCGGAGGCAAGCAGCCTTCTTTTAGCTTTTATTAACTGCCTTGCTTTGCTTATGGCGAGGGATTTAATTATTTTTTTCTTCATAATAATGTTACTTCCGTTTTTTTAAATGGCATAAAAAACTCCCGCCGTAAACTGAAACGGCGGGAGAATAAAAATTGCTATATCAAAACAGCTTTTAATAAGTTGTTTTACAATTATGTTTCGCACGGATATTTTTTGTACCCGACACCGTTCAAGTTTTAGCTTTATAGGGCAGTGAAATTGAGTTAGATTATGCCTTGGTTTCGACATAGTCTGATAACCTTCTCGCAATGTCTCCATTGCTTTGCGGTATCAATCCGTATCCCTAGGAGCCTCACCTACCGAAGTTCCTTACTATATATATTTTACTTTTATATTTTATTTTTTACAAAAAAATTTTCTATTTTTAAAAAAGGGCCGCTTCAACAGGCGGCCCTTTTTAGGATAGTTTTATTTTTTAGTCCATAGAAATATTTTTTGAGGAGGTTTTTTCTAGAGATTATAATTTTTAATACGCCGCTATTAAAAACATATTAAAGGCAGCGCTGCAAGATTAAAATTCCTGTCCCAGATTAAACTTAATTTCATGTTAAATTGCGGTTTGAATATTTTTTGCTGATAATAAAACCGTTTAAAAAATATTTTATGTTTTTAAACCTTGGCCGGGCGGCACAGGAATTTAACTTTTAGTCTATTCTGCATTCCGCTCCTACCGCGCAATTTTTGCCGCCCAACATTGTACAAAACGACACGGAGTGTTGATATCTGGAATAACAATATATAGCCCCCGGAGACGCGGCTTTATTATTTGTAAATCTAATTTTATTTCCCAATTCATCCCATTGTATAGAAAAGGAAATATCTTCCGGCGAAAATTCAATCTCATAAAAATTTTTAAATACTTGGCGTGTACCTCCGTCAATTAGCGGATAGGGAAATTGCACATCTAGCAATTCTAAATATTGTTCGGGGATATAGTCAAAATTATCAAAAGCAACCGGGTCCTGCAGCAACGTTCTGTTCATTGAATCACGCAACGCTCTGCCCAATGTAAGAACTTCCGCCGTGCGCGATTTCCTTACAGTTTTTTGGTATTGCGGCAGCGCAATAGCAGCCAATATACCTATAATTAAAACAACTACAAGCAACTCTATAAGCGTAAAGCCTTTATTTTTAATTCGAAAGATAGAACAAAAAAACATATTTCTGTTTAACATAAAATACTCCTGTAATAAATTTAAGATATATTAACATTTTATAGAAATTTTGTCGTTAAAAATTGCAGCGGCGTATACTTCCCCAACGGCGGCTTGTATCCGGCTTTGGCTTAAGCAGGCTAAAATATTTTTCATATTGCATGCGGCTTTTATTGTTAAAACCGGGTTTGACGCTTGCGCGATGACCGACGGGGTAGGACCTTTTTATAGGACTTTTTACTGTCGGGGTAAGACGTTGATATTTAATATAATTAAATGTAATCTATTTAAGATAATTGGAGAATATGAGGAAAGCGAAATTATTATTTAGAAGAAAACCGGTTGAACTTATTATAACCGAGTCTTTAGAAACGGAAGACGGGCTTAAGCGCTCTCTTTCTTTATGGCATTTGGTTGCCCTTGGTATAGGCGCTATAGTAGGCACAGGTATTTTTGTTCTTACCGGCACTGCCGCCGCTAATTATGCGGGGCCCGCGCTTACTATATCCTTTATTATCTCGGCTATGGGCTGCGCCATGGCGGGGCTTTGTTACGCGGAATTCGCTTCAATGCTTCCTATAGCTGGCAGCGCTTACGCTTACAGTTACGCCACCTTAGGTGAGTTTGTAGCCTGGTTTATAGGCTGGGATTTGGTGCTTGAATATTTATTTGCCGGCGGCACGGTCGCGGTGGGCTGGTCAGGCTACGTGATTAGCTTTTTAGAAGGTATAGGCCTTCATATTCCGGCAAAACTCGCGGGTGCGCCTTTTGCGCATATGGCGGGCGAATGGTCTTTAACAGGCTGTATCATTAACTTGCCGGCAGTGTTTATTGTTGCTATATTATCTGTTTTGCTTATTAGGGGAACAAGGCGTTCGGCCGCTTTAAACAATGTTATAGTCTGCGTAAAAGTAACGGTAATACTTTTATTTATCGGCTTTGGTCTCTGGCATATTGACACTAGCAACTGGGTGCCTTACATACCTGAGAACACGGGCCATTTCGGCCAGTTTGGCTGGTCCGGTATATTAAGAGGCGCGGGCGTTATTTTCTTTGCTTATATCGGTTTTGATGCTGTTTCAACAGCCGCTCAGGAAGCCAAAAACCCGCAACGTGATATGCCGCGCGCTATCATAATGTCACTTTTTGCCTGTACTATTCTTTATGTTCTTGTTACCGCGGTTATGACAGGTATTGTGCATTATACGGAACTTTCCGTTCCCGCTCCTATAGCGCTTGCCATTGACAGAGCAGGTTTGGTTTGGTTAAGCCCGCTGATAAAAATAGGCGCGATTTCCGGCCTTACAACGGTAATTCTTGTTATGCTTATGGGGCAGGCCCGTATTTTCTTTTCTATGGCGCATGACGGCCTTTTGCCTAAATTCTTTTCAGCGATTAACAAAAAATACCAAACGCCAAGCAATGCTACTTTTGTTACCTGTCTGCTCGCTTCGCTAATCGCGGGTTTTTTGCCCATTAACGTTTTGGGTGAAATGGTTTCCATAGGCACGCTGGCGGCGTTTGTAATAGTTTGCATCTCTATTATAGTTTTAAGAAAAACACGCCCTGAAATCAAAAGGCCTTTTAAAACGCCTTTTGTTCCATTGGTCCCTATATTAGGTTTAATCATCTGCGGCGCACAAATGCTTGCTTTGCCTGTTGAAACGTGGATGCGACTTTTTGTTTGGAGCGCTGTAGGTTTTTCCATATATTTCTTATATGGCAGAAAACACAGCAAAATGCGCAACAGGAAAAGAAGAAAACCTGAAAATGTTTAAAAAATAAAATTCCGCGCTTTAAAGCGCGGAATTTTTTATGTTTGTTATTTAATTTTAAAACCCGGGACTGTTTGCTATCTCTTGTTCGTTGGCTAAAATTTAAATATAAGATTTTGTTTTTGCAGCGTGTTTTAGTTAAAAACAAATCTGCTTACTCTTAAAAGTTCTTTTTTAGTTATAGGGCGGGTTATATCTTTTAAGGAGTACTTTGAAAGTATTTTTTCAGCCGCCTGGGAAGCTTCTTTTAAAGGATCGTATAAAGCGGAATGTATATTCGCTCCAATAAAACATTCTTTACTCGGGTTTTTGTGAAGAGGAAAAAACGTGTCCGACGGGCTTTTAACGGCATCATAAATTTCCAGAAGTGAAATTGTAAGCGGCCCTCTTTTAAGTGTTACGCCTTTAACGCCGGGTTTGCTGTCAACAATGTTCGCTTTCTTTAACATAGAGAGTATTCTTCTTACCACAACAGGGTTTGTGTTAACGCTTTTTGCCAGCAGGGCGGAGGTGTTTGCCTCTTTTTTATTTAAGGCAAGCAACGCTAAAATATGCACGGCAGTTGTGAAACGGGTATTTGTTTTCATACTGTGACCTGTAATTATTATAGTTACAATTTTACGCTTTGTCAATACAAAATGCTTAAAAAATAAGTACAAATGAAATATTTAGTATATTGTAACAAATATTGTTACAGCTTTATATTTAATTCTTTTGTATTATTTAACGCTGAAAAATAAAATACGACAAAAAATTTCAGACGTAAAAATGAGATTTTTTGCCTTTTGCTCTTTGTGTTCTACCTCGTGATTTGCAAAAACGTTTTTTTTATGTAAAAATAAATAAAACGCCTGCAGGGGAATATGTTTAAAAAGGGTGGTTTTATCTTTTTAGAAGGCTTTTTATGCAAGATGATTATTTACAAATTTCAGGCATTATTGAAGAATCTATAGTGGACGGGCCGGGGTACA
Organism: Elusimicrobium minutum Pei191; assembly: GCF_000020145.1. Classification (NCBI taxonomy): domain Bacteria; kingdom Pseudomonadati; phylum Elusimicrobiota; class Elusimicrobia; order Elusimicrobiales; family Elusimicrobiaceae; genus Elusimicrobium; species Elusimicrobium minutum. The sequence goes on along the minus strand of NC_010644.1, from coordinate 1,149,589 downwards.
GATTTACTGTTTTTACGCAGGGTTGTCCTCACTCTTGTAAAGGATGCCATAATCCCCAAACAATTCCCATGCAAGGCGGGAAACTCGTTCATATAAAAGATATTTTTGAAAGGTTTAAAATTAATCCTCTGCTTAGGGGTATTACGTTAAGCGGGGGGGAGCCTTTTATTCAGGCCAAACCGCTTGCCAAGCTGGCTAAAATGGTAAAGCAAACGGGTAAAGACATTGTTACATATACTGGATATATATATGAAACGCTTGTTGAAGGGGCTGACAAAAAAAACGGTTGGGCCGAACTTCTTAAAGAAACGGACTTTCTTATAGACGGGCCTTTTATACTTGAACAAAAAAGTTTGAATTTAAAATTCCGAGGTTCGCAAAACCAAAGGATAATTGACATAAAAAAAAGTGAAAAAGCGGGGAAAGCCGTTACGGCTGACACACTTTAAGGAGAACATACATGCTTATGACTAAGGTGCTTACTATTACAAAAAGAGACGGCAGAATCGTCTTATATGATGAGAAAAAAATAGCAAACGCTATTTTAAAATCGCTTGCCGCCACAGGGCAGGAAGACGCGGCCGCCGCGGCCCGTTTAGCTAATGAGGTGGGGAATACATTAGCGGAAAAAGGCAAGGACAACTACTTTATTGAAGATATTCAAGACGAGGTTGAACGCGCGTTGATGCATAACGGCTATGAAGAAACCGCTAAATCATATATTTTATACAGGGCAAAACGCACCAGAGTAAGAGAGTCAAACACCGCTCTTATGCAGGAATGCGACGAAATTACAAACGCCGACGCAAGAAACTCCAACTTAAAAAGAGACAACGCCAATGTTGACGGCAATACCGCTATGGGAAGCATGCTCCAGTTAGGTTCCGCGGCGGCTAAATCCTATAATAAAGCGTATCTTCTTACGGAAGCCCAGGCCAAAGCTTATGAGGAAGGCTGGATTCATATTCATGATTTTGATTTTTATTCTTTAACCACCACCTGCTGCCAAATTGACGTTGACAGGCTTTTTACCGGCGGTTTTAATACCGGCCACGGCCATTTAAGAGAACCGCAAGACATTCAAAGCTACGCGGCTTTGGCGTGCATTGCCATACAGTCTAACCAAAACGATCAGCACGGCGGGCAGAGCATTCCCAATTTTGACTATGCTTTGGCAAAAGGCGTAGCAAAAAGTTACAGACGTATTTTTATTGATAATTTATATAAGTCGTTAAATTTATCCTCAGATAAAGAATGGAATAAAGAGGAAGTAGCCTCTCTTATAAGCGGCGCTGAAAAAGAAAGCGGCGTAAAAATAGCTTTAAGCGGAAATGAAAAAAATATTGAGTATTTGACTAAAGCTTTAACGCAAAGCATAAACGCCCAAACGGCTAAAAAAATAATAGATTTTACCTTAAAAGAGTCCGAAAAAGAAATTGATAAACGCACTTACCAGGCAATGGAGTCGGTTGTTCATAATTTAAACTCAATGCATTCCCGCGCGGGAGCGCAAACGCCGTTTTCGTCAATTAATTACGGGACGGACACCTCGCCCGAAGGCCGCCTGGTAATAAAAAATATTATTTTGGCTACGGAAGCGGGCCTGGGCCATGGGGAAACGCCCATATTCCCCATTCAAATATTTAAATTAAAAGCGGGCGTAAACTTTAATGAAACAGATCCTAACTATGATTTATTTAAACTTGCCTGCCGCTGCAGCGCTAAACGTTTGTTTCCTAACTTTACAAATTTAGACGCGCCTTTTAACCTGCAGTTTTATAAACCGGGTAACCCCGATACCGAAGTAGCCACAATGGGCTGCCGCACGCGCGTTATAGCTAACGTGCACGATATAAACAAACAAACTACTTTTGGCAGGGGCAATCTTTCTTTTACGTCAATTAACCTACCCAGGCTTGCCATTGAGGCCAAAGGCGATGAAAAAGCTTTTTATAAATCTTTAGAATCCATGCTTAACCTTGTAGCGCAGCAGCTGCTTGACAGGTTTGAAATACAGGCCAAAAAGAAAGTGCGCAACTTTCCTTTCTTAATGGGTGAGGGCGTTTGGCTTGGGAGCGACTCATTAGGGCCGGACGATGAAATAAGGGAAGTTCTTAAACACGGAACTCTTTCCATAGGATTTATAGGTTTGGCGGAAACGCTTGTATCTCTTTTCGGGCACCATCACGGCGAAAGCGACGAAATGCAGCAAAAAGGCATTGCCATTATTAAATATATGGACGACTTCTGCAAGCAAAAAGCTAAAGAAACGGGTATGAATTTTAGTTTGCTTGCCACTCCCGCGGAAGGCCTTTCGGGCCGTTTTGTAAGGATGGATAAAAAAAGATACGGCGTAATAAAAGGGGTAACTGACAGAGATTATTACACTAACTCTTTTCATGTTCCCGTTTATTATGATATTTCCGCTTTTGAAAAAATTAATAAAGAGGCGCCTTACCACGCACTTACGCCCGCGGGCCATATAACCTATGTTGAAATGAACGGTGACCCGCTTAATAATTTGGAAGCGTTTATGTCCGTTATCCGCTATATGCATGATAAAGGCATAGGATACGGTTCGGTAAACCATCCCGTGGACAGGGACCCTGTTTGCGGTTACGTAGGCATAATTAACGATGTCTGCCCGCGCTGCGGCCGAAGAGAAGGCGAAGCAGTTAAACATAATAATTTTTGCAGTTAACTTTTGGAGGGGAAAAATATGGAAAACAATAAATTAAACAAAAACGGACAAGGCGTAGGCTTTGAGCGTATCAGACGTATAACCGGGTATCTCGTGGGCACCATGGATAAATGGAACGACGCAAAAAGATGCGAAGAACATGAAAGAGTAAAACACGGTTTAAAATAAATGTTAAGCGATATCGAAATTGCGCAGCGCGCTAAAGTATGGCCTATCGCCAAAGTGGCCGTAAAATTGGGTATAAAAAAATCCCAAATAGAACTTTACGGACACTATAAGGCAAAACTTTCTTTTGACTGCATAAAAAAATTGCAAAAGAAACCTGACGGCAACCTTATTTTAGTTACGGCCATTTCACCAACTGCCGCGGGTGAAGGTAAATCAACCACAACCGTGGGGCTGGCGCAGGCTTTGGCTAAGATAGGTAAAAAAGCCATTGTCGCGCTGCGCGAACCTTCTTTAGGGCCGTGTATGGGCATTAAAGGCGGCGCGGCGGGGGGCGGATATTCCCAGGTTGTTCCTATGGAGGATATTAACCTTCATTTCACGGGGGATATGCACGCGATCACAGCCGCTAATAATTTGTTATCAGCTATTATTGACAATCACATACACCAGGGTAATGAACTGGGTATAGACGAAAGACGCATAGTATGGCACCGTGTTGTTGATATCAATGACCGCGCTTTAAGAAACATAGTTGTCGCTTTAGGCGGCAAAGGTAACGGGTTTCCCAGGGAAGACAGTTTTGATATAACCGTAGCTTCTGAAGTTATGGCTATTTTGTGTCTCTCCGAAAGTTTGGCCGACCTTAAAAAAAGACTTTCTAAAGTTATAGTCGGGTATAATTTCGCGGATAAACCCGTTACCGCCGGCATGCTTAAAGCGGAAGGCGCTATGGCCGCCTTACTTAAAGACGCCATTAAACCTAACCTTGTGCAAACTTTAGAAAACGTACCCGCCATTATACACGGCGGTCCTTTTGCCAATATCGCGCATGGATGCAACAGCGTTATAGCAACAAAAACCGCTTTAAAACTTGCCGACTATATTGTTACGGAGGCGGGTTTTGGCGCTGATTTAGGCGCCGAGAAATTTTTTAACATAAAATGCCGCTACGCGGGACTTACACCCAAAGTAGCGATTATTGTAGCCACTGTGCGCGCGCTTAAAATGCACGGCGGCGTAAGCAAAGATAAATTAACCCATCTTGATAAACAGGCAGTAATACGCGGGCTTGTTAATTTAGATAAACATATTGAAAACGTTAAAAAATTCGGCGTGCCGCCTGTTGTGGCCATAAATATTTTCAGCGGCGATTCCAAAGAGGAAATCGCCGCCGTAAAAGCGCATTGCAAAAAAATAGGCGTGCCTGTTGAGCTTTCGGACGTGTTTGCCAAGGGCGGCGAGGGCGGTATCCAGCTTGCTAAAAAAGTTGTGGATATTATTTCAAAAAACAAAAGCAAATTTCGGTTTACTTATGAATCGGAAGACAGTTTAGAAGAAAAAACAAAAAAAATAGTAAAAAATATTTACGGAGCCAAAGACGTGTTTTTTGATAAAAAAGCTTTAGACTCAATAAAGAAATACGAGGCTATGGGCTTTGGCAATATCCCGGTTTGTATGGCTAAAACCCAGTATTCTTTTTCGGATAATCCAAAACTTTACGGAAGGCCCGAAGGCTTTACCATTGAAGTTCGTGAAGCCAGGATTTCCGCCGGAGCGGGCTTTGTCGTTATGTTAACGGGTAATATTATGACAATGCCGGGGCTTCCAAAGTTCCCCGCGGCTGAAAAAATTGATATTTCATCCGAGGGCGTTATAAAAGGTTTATCATAACTTTTAAAAAGACAAAATAAAAAAAGGGCTCCGAAAGGAGCCCTTTTTATTTTAAGTAAACCTATTCCTGTAAATCAATTTTTCTTATATGTTTGGCAAGTTCAAGATCGTCGCCTTTGATATGTGTAATAAGCCAGGAGGCTATTATCCTTATGGTTTTTTCAACCATATGTTTGCTATACCCCTCTTCAACAAGCTGCTGCACCAGGTCTTTTATTACAAATTTGAAATGATTATGTTGGTTTTTGTGTTCTTCGTAATTGGGATAGCGGTATTTTATTTGCAGCGCTTCCTCATCTTCAAAATGGCGGACGGTGTATTCTGTCATAAATTTAAGCGCGGCGTCCAGTTCAACCGGCCCTCGCGCTTCCTGATGCGCGATAATAAGATTATTGAGCATTTCAAAAAGCTGTTTGTGCTGCCTATCAATTATTTCATTGCCGGTTTCTAAATTTTTATCCCAAGCGTAAACCATTTTAAACCCCTTTTGCGCGTCTGCTGTCGCGTATCTGACCCTATATCAAGTTTATATCATTTTATAGGGTAAAAAGCCAGTTAAAATATCTTTGGGTAAAAAGAGATAAAAAAGCCTATTTTAATAGGCTTTTTTATTTTATTTTTTTATGTCCTCGCCAGGTTGTAAAATGGGGTTTGGGGGTTGGTACGGCTGTGTTTTTAAAGATAAAATTTCAGGCACGGCAAGCTCTATTTTTTCTTTTGTAAAAGAATCTTGAATATTTTTATAAAGAACGCTGTAGATATCAAACATTTTATTCGCGTTATCTGTAAAAACATTTAGCTGGTATTTAGCATAAGAATTTTCTAACCCTGTTTGTATAACAATAGGCGGCGGGGTTTTAAGAATATCGGGCATGTTTTGGGCAGCTTGCATAAGCGCGCCGTTAACCTTTTCCCACGGTACGTCATAAGCTACGTATACTTCTGCATACAGCATCAGTCCGTATTCTTTTGCGGACACCGTATAATTAATAGTGTTTGACGTCATTATAGTTGAGTTTGGTATTGTAACAACTTCATTTTTTATTGTTTTTATGCGGGTTACAAGGCCGTTTTTTTCAATTACGTTTCCTACATTGTCGCCCATTTTAATTAAATCTCCAAGTTTGAAAGGACTCATATACGTTATAACAAAACCCGATACTATATTGCTTATAAAGGTTGTTGAACCTAAGGATAAAAGCACGCCTAAAAATACAGAAATGCCTTTAAAAACAGCGGAGTTGGATTTGGGTAAATGCGGGAATAAAAAGATAAAAGTAAAAGCAATAAGTACAACCAGAGTTATATGGTAAGTGGGAATGGCCCAGTCCGGGTCAAAATCTTTTATAACTGTTTTGCCTGTGGCAACCCTTTTCGCGGCAAGACGCATAAATTTAGACAAACCGTAAGAAATGGCCAATATTATTATAATGGCTATCAGATTGGGCAGATAATCCCACACAGCTATGACAAATGACACCAAAGGACCTTTTATAAGTAAAAAAAGTTTAGAAGCTATACCTTTTGTTACCGGAAAAAGAAATAAAAAAGAAGAGCAGAAAATATATAGAATTAACGCTATTAAAATAAATCTTATAACTCTTATAAAAGCCAAAAGAAACTTTGTCTGCCTGCCTATGTCTATAATATTATGCAAGGCGTCGTTTGTTTTATCTTTCTTTTTCCAAATCAAGTTTATTATCTGGTAATATAGGACGTTAATAATTTTTATTAAAAGCAACGTGATTAATAAAATTATAAGGGCAATCACCAGTTGCTTTAGTAATATGTAAGATATTTTTAAATCTTTTACTATTGTTATTATAAAGTATTTAGATTCGACTTTAATAGGCGTTATTTGCGCGTCTTTTGACGGGCTGGCGGCAGAACCATCGTTCGCAGTTAATGCGGCGGTATTTTTCGGAGTTGTTTGGACTTTTGTCTGCACAACTATATTTACCTGTTGCGGTGTTGCCGTGTCCGCTATATTTTGCGCATGGGCAAAAATACTAAACATTATAAGAGAAGCGGTTAAAAAAGATATTAATTTTATTTTCATAGCTAGTAAAGGTCAGCTCCGTTTATTTTAACAATTTAAATAAATTATATCTTAAAAAGCCTCTTTGTAAGCGTTGTATATTAAACATCAATATTTAGAAAATGTTTTGCCGCTATACCTATACCGAAAGCTATTAAGGTCACGCCTAAACTTATGCAGGCCATTTCGGTAAATTTTTTAAAAAACGACAGTGATTTTGCTACGGAAATATAATAATTAAAGAAAAATATTATAAAAATCATTATCGCAAGCGTTGTAATAAACGCGAGTATATATCTATTGTTAGGATAGATTAAATAAGGCAAAACCAAAAGGATAACTGTTACAAGGTAAGCTATACCGGTATAAAAACTTGCTTTTAGGGCGTTAGGGTTCCCATTGGCTCTTTCAGCTAAATAGTTTGAAGCGGCCATTGAGAGCGTGGCTGCTGTTCCCGTAATAATGCCCGCCACGGCTACAAGTTTTGTGCTTGTAAGTGCAAAAGTAAGGCCGGCTATAGTGCCTGTAAGCTCAACAAGGGCGTCATTTAACCCGAGTATAATAGCTCCTATATATTTTAATCGGTCCTCATCAAGCAAACCTCTCAGTTTCTCCTCATGTTCTTTTTCCTGGCGTATTATTTCTTTTACTTCAGGAACTTCATTTTCGATAACAAGTAAATCGTTAATACCCGTATATTCATTCTTTTCCATAAGTTTTATGACAAAAGTGTATCCCATAACGCGGGCTAAAAAGCTGTACCATAAAAATTTTAATTTGCTGGGTTTTATGTTTTTGCCGCAGTAGCGTTTCCATACAAGGGCATGTTCTTTTTCGTCAGAAGCTATTTGCATAAGTATTTTTTTATTGTACTTGCTCTTTTCACGGGCGGCTATTTTTGTGTAAAGCATGTGCGCGGTTTCTTCGTCGCGCTGGTATTTTTCAAATAGCTTTTTTACTTTAGGCGAGTAGTCATTTTGCATAGTTAACCTCTTAATAATATTATAACAATCTTAAAAAGAGTAAGAGGAAAAAATGTTTTTTACAATTCTGTAAATTTTATAAAATATAATATCTGATTTTAGGGGGATTGAATGTGAAAAGTAAAGTTGCTGTCGTCGGGTTGGGAAACACCGGCCTTTACGCAATAAAGGCTTTGGCTAAAAGCGGGGATTTGGAGTGCGCGGGCGTAATACGCCGCGCGGCCGGCGCTGAAATAATTGAAGGCGTTAAACAGTATAATAATATTGATGAAATGCCCGTAAAACCGGAAGTTGTTATTTTATGCTTACCTTCAAAAAACATGCCGGAAACAGCCGGGTATTATTTATCAAAAGGCATCAGTGTAGTTGACAGCTTTGATATTCATTCGGAAGTATATAATACCGTTAATAAACTTGACAAAACTGCTAAAGCAAATAACGCGGCAGCCGTGGTTTCCGCCGGGTGGGACCCAGGTTCAGACAGTATGATACGGGCTGTTTTTAAAGCGCTTGACCCGCATTATCCTATTTACACGAATTTCGGCCCCGGTATGTCTATGGGGCACAGCGTTGTGGCAAAAAGCGTAAAAGGCGTTAAAGACGCCGTTTCAATAACCCTTCCTTTAGAAAAAGGCAAACACAAACGCCTTGTTTATGTTGAACTTGACGGCAGTCAAACAAAAGAACAGGTTTATGATAATATGAGGGCGGATGATTATTTTGCCCACGACCCTTTAGAAATTGAGGTTGTACCCAAAGCGGCGGATTATAAAGACGCCTCCCACGGGGGTAATGTGCATATGGAGGGGGATGAAATCACGGCGGATTTTAAAATGACTGTTAATAACCCTAAAACCACGGCCCATGTTTTAGTAGCCTGCGCCAGGGCCGCCTTAAGAATTCCACCCGGTGCTTACACCGTAATTGATTTGCCTTTGGTAACACTGCTTGAAGGCACCAGGGAAGAAAATATTAAAAAACTTGTGTAGCAGAATATAAAAAAAGCGCCTTAATTAAAGCGCTTTTTTTGTTTGTTAATTTAAGGTTGATTTAAAGTTTTTATAAGCGGCGCACGCTAAAATAATACCCATTATTAAAGTTATCAGCGTGTTTTGCCAAAATGTAATAAGGTCGCCTCCTTTAAGCATAAAACTTCTGAAGTTAGCCATTGTATATGTAAGCGGATTTAAATATGAAAGCCAGCGGAACTGGAGCGGAATATTTTCCACGGGGAAAAATACGCCTGAAAGCAGTATGGCGGGCATTATAAATAAAATACTTGCCATCATGGCCTGCTGCTGCGTTTTTACTATTGTGCTTAAAAGCGTGGCTATGGATAAGGCCGAAAGTAAAAGCACAAAACCCGTAACAAGCAGCTGCCAAAAATGCCCCCGCAACGGTACGGAAAATACTATTAACCCTATTGATAACATAAATAAAATTATAAATATGCCTATAATAAAATAAGGCGCGGTTTTGCCTATTATAATTTCTTCCGCCGAAGCGGGCGACGCGATTAGCTTTTCCATGGTGCCTGTTTCTTTTTCTTTAGCTATCGACATGCTGCAAACAAGTAAAATTACTATAAAACTTGCCATGGACATAAGCGCCGGTATCATAAAGTCCGAAGTGTTCATGTAATGGTTGTACATAATGCGTATGTCTATATTAATCAGCCCCGCGGCGCTTAAGTCATAGCTGTTATCTTCAGCCACGGAAAGTATTATTTGTTTTATATAACTGTCCACCTGCTGGGCGCGCTGGGCGTTGGTGGCGTTTATTAAAAGTTGTATGGGCTTGCCGCCGTGTTCAAGAGCGTATTCAAAACCTTCTTTAGGCGCTACAAGCACGGCTTCCGCTTTTTGCTCCGTTAAAAGAAGAACAGGGTCGGATACCTGCGCGCCGTTAACGCTTTTTACCTTTTTAAACCAGCCCGAGGCAAGCGCCCGCGTTTCTATCTGCCTTGATATCGTGGTTGGTTTTGACACTACCACAAATTTTATGTTTTTTACTTCGCTCGTAAGCGCGCTGCCAAACATTACAAGCTGTAAAATAGGAACAAATACAAGCGCGGCTATCATTTGGCGGTCGCGCAGGATTTGCATAAATTCTTTTTGTATAAAACCGTTTATAGCGCGTATTCTTATCATGGTTCCACATCCGTTTTAAAAATTTTTATCGCCGTTAAAATCATTACTGCGGCGAACACCGTTATAGCTAAAAAAGGAAACGCCATCGTTTGAACGCCCGGGTCGCTTAAAAACAGACTTCTGCTTATGGTTAAAAACCAGCGCTGGGGGAATATGATTGTAAAGTATCTGAAAAATACGGGCATGTTTTCAATGGGAAATATAAAGCCTGAAAATATAAACGAAGGCAGCAAACCTATGGCGAAAGCAAACTGTATGGCCGTTTGCTGAACGCGCGTAGCTACCGATATGCAAAGCCCTAAAGCCAGCGCGCCCGCTATATAAATACAGCAGGCTAATATAAATAAAGCGAAGCTTCCCAAAAAAGGTATTTTAAATACGAATATAGATAAAACAAACACAATTAAAATATCAAAAAAGGTAAGCGTAAAATAGGGAAATAATTTGCCTATCACTATTTCCGTAGGCCTTACGGGGGTTGAAAGCAAAAGCTCCATTGATCCGTTTTCCCATTCCCTTGCCACGGTAAGCGCCGTTAAAACAATGGCTAAAAACCCAATTATAATAGTGTTTAAAGCGGGCACTATAAACCAGTGGCTGTTAAGTTCCGGGTTAAATAAAAAACGAGTTCTTATTAAGTCGGAAGGATTTGCGCCGGCTCCTTGCAATTCGGAAAGCTCGGGGTTATTTTTTATAAAAACGGAATTTGCTTTTTGAACGGCAAGCGTTATATAGCTTAGCAAAATGCCTGATTTGGCATTGTCGCTGCCGTCAATCATAAGCTGCGCTCGGCCGGGGTTGGAAAAATCGCCTTTTAAAATATTTTTGCCAAAATCTTTTTTTATAATTAAAACGGACGCGGTATCGTTTCTGTTTAAAACGGCCTCTGTCTGCAAGTCGCCTTGCAGGGGCGTCAATTTAAAATAACCCGATGAAGATAACTCATTTAAAAATTTACGCGAGGTTGAACTTTGGTCATCATCTCTTACTGATACGCGGATATTTTTGTAATCCAAATCTATAACAAAGCCGAAAAAGGCCACAAATATTAAAGGCAAAAGCAACGTGACCGCAAGGGTAAAAGGGTCCCTTAATATGTGCTTATATTCCTTTAACGCTATTGAGCGCGCGCGTTTTAAAGACAGCATTATTCGGGTCCTCCTTTTTGGCGGAGCGCCTTTAAAAACACGTCTTCAAGCGTAGGGGCGCTTTCGTTAGTTTCAAAAACATCTTTATATTTTTTCTGTAAAATTTCAAATTTTTCCTCGTCTTCCACTTCCACCCTGAGGTCATTGCCAAACACTGCTAAAACGCCTATCTTTTCTTTGTAAAACTCTTGCCTTACCTCGGCTTGCTTAGGCTGTTTAAAAACAAGCTGTTTCGGCGCGCGGGGGAAAAAGGTTTTTTTCAAATTTTCGGGAGTGTCAAAAGCTATAATTTTGCCCCTTTCCATAAGAACTATCCTGTTGCAGTACTCAGCCTCGTCCATATAATGCGTTGTTACAAAAATTGTTTTTCCGTTTTGGGCCAAAAGTTTAATAAGTTTCCAAAAATCCTCCCTTGTGGAGGGGGATGTGCCCGCTGTAGGCTCGTCTAAAAACACGATTTCGGGGTCGTGCAAAAGAGTGGCCCCCAAGGCTATCATTTGTTTTATTCCGCCGGGCAAATTTTTTACTAAAGAATCGGTGTCGCTTTCTAAATTAATAAATTTAAAAATTTCTTTAGCTCTTTGTTCTATTTTATTTTTCGACATATTATAAAGGCTTCCTGCGAAATAAATATTTTCTTTAATGGTTAAATCCGGGTAAAGCGTAAATTTTTGGGACATATAACTTATAAAAGGTTTTAATACCGCCGTGGAGGAGGAAACATCCTTACCGTTTACTTTAACCGTGCCCGAACTGGGGTTTAAAATGCCGCATATGGTTCTTATAGTTGTTGTTTTTCCTGCCCCGTTCGCGCCTAAAAAACCAAAAATTTCCCCTTTTTTAACGTCAAAAGAAATCCCGTCCACGGCTTTAAAAGAGCCGAAGGCAATAGTTAAGTTGTTTACCTCAATTATATTTTCATTATTATTTGTCATGTTTTAAAAATATATCCGCAAAATTTGTTATTTTAAATTTTTCAATTAATTCTTTTGGCGTTCCGTTTGCTATTACACTTCCTTTATCAAGCACATGAACTCTGGCGCAGCGTTCGGCCTCGTCCATATAGGAAGTGTTAACAATAATGGTCATGTCTTTGCCCGCGAACTTGTAAACCAAATCCCAAAGTTGCTGGCGGCTTAGCGGGTCAACGCCTATTGTAGGCTCGTCAAGCAAAAGAAGTTTTGGCCTGTTAAGTAAAACACACATAAGTCCAAGTTTTTTATACATCCCGCCCGACAGTTTGCCCGCGGCGCGTTCTTTAAAAGGTTCCATTCCGGTGGCTAAAAGTAATTCCCCGCTTCTTTTTTCAAATTCTTTTTGTTCGATACTGTAAAGATCTCTAAAAAATTCCAAATGTTCCATACAGCTTAAATCAGGGTAAAGGCTTGGTTCTTGCGGGAAGTAGGCCGTTATATTTTTTACTTGCTGAAGGTATATTTCTTTACCGTCATTTTTATATTTAATCTGCCCGCTGTCAGCCGTAAGTAAGCCGGCGGTTAAACGCATAAGCGTTGTTTTGCCCGCCCCGTTGGGGCCGATAACGCCGTGCACTATACCCGCTTCAAACACAGCTGAAACCCGGTTTAACGCGGGCGTTGCGCCCATTTTTTTGCTTACTTTTAGTATATCCGCTTCTACGGCCATAAAAATTCCCCTGCTAAAATTGGACTTCTAATGTCATGCCGGGTTTAAGGCTTTGTCTTGAATCATTTTTAAATCTTGTTTTTATGCCGAATACAAGGCGCTGCCTTTCCTGTCTGGTTTGCACGTTTTTGGGGGTAAATTCCGCATCGTCGTTAATTGTTAATATAACGCCTTCAAACCTTTGGCCCGTTTCCGGTAAAACGGCTTTAATTTCCTGCCCTGTTTTAAGGTTTGAGAGCATGTCGTGTTCCACATATACCCAGGCGTCAACATAATTAAGATCAGCCACGGTAAAAACTTTTTTACCGGCGGGGGCAAACTCGCCCTCTTCATAAAATCTGTGCAGCACTTTGCCGTCAATAGGGCTGTTTATTTTACACCAGCTTTTAGCAAGGGCGGCCTGTTCAAAGAGGTTGCTTCTGAGGTCATAATTTTCCCTGGACCCGGCTGAGGATTTTAAAAGAGTTTGGGCTCTTTTAAATTCTTTCTCGGCTATGTCAAGTTCAAGATCTGTTTGTTTGCACTCAAGTTCCGCAAGAACTTGCCCCGCCGTTATAATCCCGCCTTCATCCGCGTGAAGTTTGGTTATAACGTCATTTAAGCGTGTGGGCACGTTGATTTCAACAGCCTCTATAACGCCGCTGTAGTTAAATGGGCGCTGCCTGAAAAACATTAACGCCACAACAACTAAAATAAGTAAAACCACAACTGCCGCGATTGCCGCTTTTTTCATAAATATCTCCTAATTTGTTCCTAAATTATCTATTACCGCTAAACGGTTAAGAGTTTCAATATAAACATCCGCAAGCGCGATCCGGCTTTCAAGAAGGCCGAGGTTGGCGCTGTCCACTTCTAAAAATGTTACTGAGCCCGCTTTATAAGCGTCGTAAGTAAGTTTGGCCGCTTTGGAACTTTGCTCAATCATTTGCTTTATAAATTCGGTTTGCACTTCTAAGGAATAAAGCATGCTCTTAGAAGAGTAAAATAAAGATTTAAGTTCGTCTTCCAGCTGTGCTCTTTGATAAGATGCTTCTCTGCCTTTGCTTTCCTGCGCGGCGGCTTTGTTGCGGGTTTTGCTTCCTTCAAATAAAGGCATTCTTAACTGCGCTCCCGCGCGGCCTAAGAAAACGTGTTCTCTTAAAATACCGTTATTAGGATATTCCCAATACGCTCCCGCACTGGCCGATAATGTCGGGTAAAGGGCCGACTTCATGCTTTGCGCCATGTACAGGTAATAGTCCGCAGTGTTTTGCGCGGCTATAAGCGCGGGGGAATTTTGGTCAAACTCAAGTAATGACAAAGCTTTAAAATCGTTTAAAGTGTTTTGCAGGGGGTCCGCCTTTACTAATGAACTGGCGGGTCTGTCTTCTTTATTTATTATTATTCTCCAGTCCGCTGGGTAGGAAGGGTCTATGCCGTAATCGTTTCCTGTTAATTTAAAAAGCTCCCTTAAATGCACGCCCAAAGAGCTGCGGGCGGAGCTTACGTTTACCTTTGCCTTAAGCTGTTGTTTTTTTGCCATGGCAAGGTCCAAATTGCTTTTTGAGCCCGCTTTTAAGGCGGAAGTTATATCCGCAAGCTGCTTATCTGCCACTTTAAGCTGCTCGGCCATAAAATACATTCTTTCCAAATCCTGCTGTACGGCAAAGTAAACCTGGCGCACTTGCAGTTTTACGGATTTTTGCGCGAAAGCAAGATCTTCCTGCGCGGCTTTATGCGCCGCGGCCCCGCCCTTAGCGGCCGAGGAACGCCCATTATAATCAAATAACATGTATTCCAAAGTAGGCCCTGCGGAGTAGCCCCAATTATCGCCAAATTCCTTGTTAACAGGCCCCAACTCAACTTTTGGCACTTCAGACACCCAGGAGCCTTTAGCGTCTATATATAAAGAAGGGTAAAAAGAAGATTTTGTTTCTTTATAGGTATGTAAAGCGGCTTGAACCGCTTGGGCTTTTTGTTTTATTTCATTTGAGTAAGACAGCGCGTCCTGCTGGCATTTTTCCAAAGATATTGTTTTTACCGGCGCTGATTGAGCAGCAGCGGCTAAAAGTAAAATGACAGGCAACGTTAATATATGTTTTTTCATTTTTCCCTCTTAAACACTAAATTAATAAGCATGTCTATGCGCCTTTTTTGGTTCATATCAGCTTTTAAAGAAATTAACTTTGATTTTAATTTGTTAAGCAGCCCTATATCAACCCTTTCAGCCAAACCGAATAAAATATTAGGCAAAGCCAAGGGGGGGATGATAAGGATTAAAGCGTCGGCCGCGGAAGGGGTGTTTAACTGTTTGTTTTTATGCGCTTTTTCAAGCTCGCCCAACATTATAAAAATATGTTCGGTAAAATTTTCGCTTATATATTTGATTATATTTTTATTGCCGCTAAAAACATCACCCGCTAAAGAGGAAAGCAAAATACGGTTTTCGGCTATAAAGTCCCAAACCGCGTATAAAAGTTTACGGGTATTTTCCTCGGGAGTTCCTTCTAAAGAGGTTTTCATTCTTAATATCATTGTTTGGTATATTTCGTTTAAAATAACTTTGTCAAAATTATCTTTAGTGCCAAAATAATAATGAAACATACCTAAATTGACTTTGCTTTTAGCGCAAAGTTGACGCACGCTAAAACCGCCAAGGCCGTTTTTTTTAGCTAATTCTAAACCTGTTTTTATAAGTTTTGTATCGTTGCCGGAAGAAGTTCTTCCCATAATGCCACCGCCTTTTTTATACAACTGTATAATTATTATACAACTGTATAACTATTTTTTCAAGGGGTAATTTTGCCAAGTTCTTAAATAACGGGCTTTTTTGTCGTATAAAGCAGGGGTGTTATTTATTCCACATAAGTTTAAGGCCTTCTTGCAAAGATATCGTAGTCTTAAAACCAAGTTTTTCTATTTTAGAAATAACCGCTGCGGAATGTTTTACGTCGCCTTCTCTTTTGGGGGAGAATTCTTTTTTATTTTTAACGCCGCTGACGGCGTCAATCATTTCGGTAAGTTTTAGTAAAGTGGTTGTTTGTCCGCTGGCTACATTGTAAATTTCGCCGGGTTTAGCTTTAGCGGCGGCAAGCAGGTTGGCGTTGGCCACGTCCGACACATAAATAAAATCACGTGTTTGGGTGCCGTCCCACTGGATATTATAAGACTTATTTTCTTTAGCTAAAGCTATAAATTTAGCTATAACGGCCGAATAAGGTGAGTCGGCGTCCTGCCCGGGGCCAAAGACGTTAAAGTATCTTAATATAACAGTTTCAAGCCCGTATAAATCAGTGTACATTTGGCAAAGCTCGTCCCCCGCCAGTTTGCCTAAAGCATATGGGGATTGAATGTTTGTTTGGGCTGTTTCCTGGTAAGGCGCGTCCGGGTTATTGCCGTATACCGCGCTGGATGACGCGAAAATAAAACGTTTAACTTTGTTTAGTCTGGCGGCTTCCAAAACATTGGCTGTGCCGTGTATATTTATTTCAAGCGATAACTGAGGGTTGTGCATTGATTCCGCTACCGACACCAAGGCCGCTAAATGGATAACATAATCAACATTTTTTAAAGCGTTAAGGATATTTTCAAAATTTCTTACGTCAAAGTTTAAAAAGGTAACCCGGTCGGCAAAGGGCGCTAAAGGGGTTTTGCCTATGTGTTTGGTATTATCTATGACAATAACATTTTGGCCGTTTTTTAAAAGTTCACGTACTGTGTGCGAGCCTATAAACCCCGCTCCGCCCGTTATAGCCCATGTATATTTTCTGTCAAACATTTTAACCTCTTTTTAAATACAATTAAGAATATCATATTTTTTTGCCTAATCCTATGATATAATAATCATATATAATAATTATTTATAATAATCATTATGAATATCATATATAATAGGGTTATTAAGGTTGGGGTGGCAAGCAAAATGCCATAAATATTAAGGGGCCGGATTTGTTTTAGTGGATTTTTTGCCCGGGCAAAATCTACGGCCCCTTTAAAAATTAAAAAATATTTACTTAAATCTCCGGTGCGGGCAGGAAACGCGGCCGGTATTTTTTTAACAGCGTTATGTTTAAGGCCTGTGGGCCAGATTTAAAAAAGTTCCCAATTTAAAAATATTCTTAATAACATAAAAGTTTGGTTAAACCTGTTATATTGATGCTTTTTTAAACATGGTTAGCGCTCTTTATTACCGGAGGCGTAAAAAGCATATTCTTGATATTTTGACAGGTGTGGCGGATAAAAAATATATACGGAAAAGCAGTTAAACGTTTTTTAAAGGTTGGAAAGCGCGCGGCGGCGGTTAAAAGTATTTTTAAATACGCGGACAAAAACTTTTTATTCTATATTATTATAATAGACGCTGCCGGGCGGCACTCACAATTATCACAAGTTTAGGCGAAATTTTGCCCGATAAAAAAGCACATTGACTAATTAATATAAATTAATTATACTTTATATGCTATACAGCGGTTGGACACAGGATAACAGAAGTGAAGTAAAAGACTTACAAAGGGTTTAGATTGTTAGAAATAATAAAAAGCCGCGCTGTTTAAGCGCGGCTTTTTATTATTTATTAGAGCTTAACAAAGGCCTGCTTAAGGCGGAAGATGGAAAATCCTGCTGTTGCATTATAGCCGCGAGGCAAAGCGGATGTGATGTTGTTTGTCTAAACATGGAAGACTTTTTGAATCAAAAGAAATTATGGATTTTGACGCGGGCATTTTATTTTTCATAAAATACCTGCAGGATTTTCCCATCTTGTTTTCTTAAAATAATATGCACAGCCCCGCTTAGGGTGCCGACCTCATTTGTACCGTATACAACCCACATATTGTCGCATCCGGCAGCCTTGAAAGGTTTTTGTGCGGACATAAGCTCCTGTCCCAAAATATAACCCAATTCCTCTTCCGCAGCGGCTATGGCCGATTGCT
This sequence comes from Elusimicrobium minutum Pei191, assembly GCF_000020145.1. Taxonomy (NCBI): domain Bacteria; kingdom Pseudomonadati; phylum Elusimicrobiota; class Elusimicrobia; order Elusimicrobiales; family Elusimicrobiaceae; genus Elusimicrobium; species Elusimicrobium minutum. Next base: position 1,132,176 of record NC_010644.1, on the reverse strand, counting down.
CGTTAAACAAAACAATTATTTCGGGTTCTGTCGCGGGGGATACTGTTGAAAGGATAGGTTTTTCCATAGAGCAGTATTTAGACGCGCCGTTAACATCCTCTTTTTTACAGGCTGTCAAAATAATAAGTATTAAAAATATTAAAATTTTTAAAGTCTTCATATTTATAGAATAAATGAATAATATTAAAATACAATATGCAAAAATCGTTAAACCTCTGCCGCAGAGGTTTAACATAAAGGGTGTAAGATAAAAAACTAGATTTTTTATAATTTTAATTTGTATAAAGTAATTTTAAAAAGATTGTTTATGCAGATATTAAAGAAATCTGTTAAAAAGGAGAATATAAATAGAAATAGTTATTTTTTCTTTACCTGCCAAGATTGTTTTGTTATAATGTTTTTTATGAAGAAAGCATTTTTATATACTTTAGCCGCACTTTTTGTAATCATAGTGATACCTCTTGTGAGTCTGTTTGCGGCGTTTTTTTATGTGGAGAGTAAATTCAATAATATTAAGCCTATAAGCCGTGTACATGAAACGGAAACCTATAAAGGCACAAGTTATCATAATGTTGTATTTCTACATCAGGTTAATACGTTAAAAAGAGCCAAAATCAAAGAGAACACTTTTAAAGGTTTTGAGTTTGATATTATGGTTTTAGATGACGGAAAAATAATAGTAGCGCATGATGATATTAAAAAGAAATTTGGTTATTGGACTAATTTGGAGGATATTTTTTCCGCTCTTGAAAGCCCAGATGACAACCTTTTTTGGATGGATTTAAAAAGCGATTTGAGTGAAGATAATATTAATGAAATACTTGCCTTGGCTGATAAGTTTAATATTCCGCGCGCCAATTTCTTTTTTGAAATAGGCGGCGGGGCCGGCGAAGAAACCGCCAAAAAACTTAAAAAGCAGAGTCTTCTTTTGATTTATCAAGTACCTCATGAAATGGATAAAGACGGCGGCGACCCCGCTAAAAGAGAAGCTGTTAATAATGAAATGCAGCGTATTATTGACGAATATGAACCTTTTGCTTTAGCCGGTAGTATAGGGAAATACCATTATTTAAAAACATATTTTCCCAATATGAAAAAGGCCATACATTACAGCACTACCAAACGCCCAAGCGCTAAAAAACTTTTTATGGAGCGCAAAATGTTAAAAGATCCCAAAGTGGAACTTTATATGATAGACGAATATACCTATCTACCTTTTTAAATAAATTATTAAGATAGCTTTTATATATAAAACTTCTTCGCGGAACGCGAAGGAGTTTTTTTATGGAAGTACAGGGCACCCTCTCTATAAGAAGGGGGAGGGATAGTATCCTGATTTACCCCCTCCCAGTTTTGTTGCCGGGGAGGCGTTGTTGTTTGTTGCTAAATAAAATAATAAGGTGAAGTTTTTAAACAAAAGAAGCCCAGCACGTGACCCTGGGGAGTTTTATAAAACTCTTATCTCTATTAAAGGTAAGATAGTGCTATTTTTTCTAACATATAAAAATAAAAAGAGTTGACAAAAGAGTATTTATTTATAATAATAGTAATTGTTACTATTATTAAGATTCTAAAAAGGCTTAAATATGAGATATTCAAAACAAAGAGAAATTATTTTAAACGCTTTAAAAAGTAATCCTATTCATCCGACTGCTGATTATGTTTATAACAGTTTAAAAAAGGATAATCCGTCTTTAAGCCTGGGTACTGTTTATAGAAATTTAAATTTACTTTCAGATATAGGGGTAATACGTAAAATAAGGGGCATGGGTAACAGTGAACACTTTGACTATAATACGCATAACCATGCGCATTTTATATGCGCAAAGTGTTCGCGAATATTTGATATTGACATAGACGGTAATTTTTATGAGATTTTAAACCTTATAGCTAAAAAGAACGGGCTTGATATTGAACCCGGCGGATTAGTTTTAAAGGGCATGTGTAAAAATTGTAAAAAGGATAAAAATAAGGAGAGAAAACAATGAAATTAAAAGGTACAAAAACAGAAAAAAACCTTCAAATAGCTTTTGCTGGAGAATCCCAGGCGAGGATGAAGTACGGCTACTATGCTAAAAAAGCCAAAGAAGAAGGATATATACAAATAAGTAAAATCTTTAAAGAAACCGCTAAAAATGAGCGTGAACACGCAAAACTATGGTTTAAATTTCTTCATGAAGGCAACATTCCTTCAACGTTAGAGAATTTAGAAGACGCTGCCAAAGGCGAAAACTATGAATGGACAGATATGTATGCCAACATGGCCAAAGACGCTGAAGAAGAAGGTTTTAAAGATATAGCTTTTTTATTTAAAAAAGTAGCTGAAATTGAAAAACAGCATGAAGAAAGATATAGAAAACTTTTTGCCAACATTGAAGGCGACAAGGTGTTTAAGCAGGACGAAAAAGTTGTATGGCAGTGTATTAACTGCGGTTTTACCTGCGAAAATAAAGACGCTCCGGAAGTATGCCCTGTTTGCAAATATGCAAAAGCATACTTTGAAATCAGGAAGATTAATTATTAAGCTATGATTGGGGCTATACTTATTAAATAGTTGGGGGAGAGAAAACAATAAAGCTCCGCATTGTAAAATGCGGAGCTTTTTGCTGTACAAAAAAAATTAGCTGTTTTGGCTTTGCCAAAATAAAAACTTGCTAAAATCTTAACTTAATATGTACCCGAGCAGTTACGCGGCCTTTTATCTATAAAAAAGTAAAGACTTTTTATTTTGCCATGGCTTTTTTTTAAAAGTCAGCAGGCATTTTTTTAATTATCTCTTTCATGCATACATTTTACAAAAAAGATAAAATATTAATATAACACTTTTACCGGGAGCTGGATATGTGTGGTGTTTTCGGCGTAGAAAACAATAAAGATGCGGCTAACATAGTGTTTCAGGGGTTGCTGAGCCTGCAGCACCGGGGGCAGGAATCCGCCGGTATAATTTCATCCGATACAAAAAATAATATTACCCGTGTCCATAGAGGCATGGGTAATGTTTCATATGTATTTAAACCTGAATATTTAGCCGGGCTTAATGGCGATATCGCGGTGGGGCATGTCCGTTATGCTACAGGGGGCAAAAGCTCGCTGGAAAATACACAGCCGTTTTGGTTTGACTGTAAACACGGGCGTGTTATACTTGCCCATAACGGCAATATAGCAAACGATAAGCAGCTTGCTTTTATGCTGCAAAAAACAGGCGCGATTTTTGCGCATAGTTCCGACAGTGAACATATTATGCATATGATAGAGCGCGAAAAAGGCGATCTTGAAACCGCATTACCTAAAGCATTAAAAAAGCTTAACGGCGCCTATGCTTTAATTTTATTACAAGGCAGTAAAATGATAGGCGTGCGTGACCCGCATGGTATACGCTCCTTAGTTTTAGGCAAGCTTGGCAAATCTTATATACTGACATCGGAAACTATAGCCGTTGAGCTTTTAGGCGGCAAAGTTATTAAAGAGCTTGCCCCCGGTGAGATTATTACTATACAAAAAGGGAAAATAAAAAAATCCTATATTTTTGATAAAAAAGATAAAGCGGTTTGTGTATTTGAACAAGTTTATTTTTCCATGCCGGCAAGCCGTGTGCAAGGCCAAGAGGTTGCCGTATCACGCATGGCTATGGGCGCGCAGCTTGCCAGACAAATGAAGGGTATTAAGGCTGATATTGCTATGCCCGTGCCCGACAGCGGCATGTTTGCCGCGTTAGGTTTTGCTAAAGAATCCGGCATCGATTTTGAGCAAGGTTTAGTTAGAAACCACTATATGGGCCGCTCATTTATTATGCCAACGCAAGAACTTAGGGAGCATTTGGTTAAAATGAAGTTATTTCCCATTAAAACCAGTATTATGGGTAAAAAAATTGTTTTGGTAGATGACTCTTTAGTTCGCGGCACAACATCAAAAAAAATAGTAAAGTTACTTAAAGATTGCGGCGCTAAAGAAGTTCATTTGGCATTGTCTGCCCCTAAAGTTATATCGCCATGTTTTTATGGGATAGACACCCCAACAAAAAAAGAACTTATGTCCACCCGTATGAATGAAAAGGATATTGCGGAATTTATCGGCGCTGAAAGCGTAACGTTTATTAAAATTAATAACATGCTTGCGGCCGTGGCGGGGAATGAACAAAATAAAAAGGGTAAATGCGGCGGTTATTGCGCGGCATGTTTTACAGGTAAATACCCTACCGGGTTAAAGGTATGATTCAAAATATAGAAAAACAAATAACAATTAACGGTTTAAAAGCCAGGGCAAACAATAAAACACCTGACTTATTTAAAATAGCGTGGGAAAATTTTTTTATAGACAATTCTCCAATTACAGAGGCTGTTTACGCGGTTTACACAAATTATGAAAGCGATTATAAGGGCGCGTTTGATTTTATTGTGGGAAGCGCCGGTGCTAATGGGGAGGAGTTTGTTATCCCCGCCGGTAATTATTATATTTGGGATACAAAGTCCGAAAATAATGAATGTATTGCAGGGGAGTGGCAAAAGATTTGGACTTCGGACATTAAGCGTAAATACACGGTGGATTTTGAGGTTTACATACCGGGTGAAACAATTAAAATTTATTTAGCGGTTTAAATGAAATTCCCCGAGCGCATACCTGGGTTTCTTTTGTTTTAAAGCTTCGCTTTGTGATTCACCTAGCAGCAAACAACAACACCTCCGCAGCAACAAGGCGGAGGTGTTGTGAAATCAAGATACTATCCATCCCCGGCTTACGCAAGGGAGTTTTGTAATCTCATAACAACAAAAAAGCCCGCGGACTTAGACCGCGGGCTTTTTTATTTAATTACAAATGTATTAAGTCGTCTTTTTCAGATAATGCTTTATAAGAATCAAACGCTTTAAAATAAGCTATCGCTTTTTCAAGGTTTGTTAAAAGCGAACAGTTTGATTTAACAGCCGTTTTTCTTATGGCCGAGTTATGTTCAAGCTCGTCAAGTTCCAAGCTTTTATGCACGTTAACCACAAAGTCCACCTTGCGTTGTTTTATTACGTCAACGGGCTTTGGGTCATGGTGGTACATAACGGGTATAGCATCATAGCCGTGTTCTTTAAGGTAATTTGCGGTGCCCAGCGTAGCGTAAACAGGCAGACCGAATTTATAGACGTTATCAATCACTTCCATAAATTTAATCTTATCTTTTTCACGGCCAGTACTTAGTAAAATACCTTTTTTTGGCATTTTTATATGCGTTGATTCCATAGCCAAAAGCATGGCCTCGTTAAAATTTGCCCCTATGCAGCCCACTTCGCCGGTGGAGGCCATTTCAACTCCTAAAATAGGGTCGGCTCCGTCAAGCCTTTGAAAGCTGAACATGCTTGCTTTAACGCCTGTATAAGGAATTTCCGACTCATCCATAAACACTTTATCAACTTTTTCATTGTTCATGACTTTGCAGGAAAACTCCGCCAGGTTTTGGCCCGAAACTTTTGTTATAAACGGGAACGAGCGTGAAGCGCGCGCGTTACACTCAATTACTTTTACGTCGTTATCTTTAGCTATAAACTGTATATTAAAAGGCCCGTTAAGGTTAAGCCCTTTAGCTATTTTTCTAACGATATCTCTAATTGAATTGGCTGTTTTTGTATAAATTTTTTCCGCTGGAAAAACCAATGTAGCGTCGCCGCTGTGAACGCCTGCGTTTTCAACGTGTTCGGAAATAAAGGAAAGCAGCACCTCGCCGTTTTTGGCAACGCCGTCGCACTCAAGTTCCTTGGCGTCTAAAATAAACTGGGACAGCACCACAGGGTAATCTGCCGAAATATCTTTGGTAAGCGACAAATAGTAGTCCAAAGATTTTTGGTCGTTAGCCACGTTCATAAGCGTGCCCGATAAAACAAAACTCGGTCTTATAAGAACAGGAAAGCCTACTTCTTTAACAAAGTCATTAACTTCCTTTCTTGAAGCGGCTGACGTCCATTTGGGCTGGTCTATATTTAAAGAATCCAGTATTGCTGAAAACTTTGTTCTGTTTTCCGCTTTTTCAACGGTTTCAAAACTGTGCCCTAAAATATTAACTCCCACTCTGCTTAAATAAGGCGTAAGGTTATTGGGGTTTTGCCCGCCCATGCAGGCCACAACGCCTTTGGGGGATTCAAAATCAATAATATCCATAACGCGCTCAAAAGAAAGTTCCTCAAAATATAATCTGTCCGAGCTGTTAAAGTCGGTCGAGACGGTTTCGGGGTTGCAGTTAATAATAATACTGTCGTCTTTTTGCTGTTTAAAGTATTTGCTTGTCATAACAGAGCACCAGTCAAATTCCAAACTGCTGCCTATGCGGTAGCTGCCGCTGCCAAGCGTAATAATACTTTTGTTTTTCTTTTTTAGCGTGATATCATTGTGAGTGCCGTCGTAAGTAAGATACAAATAATTTGAAGTCGTGTAATATTCGGCGGAGGTTGTGTCAATTTGTTTAACCACGGGCACTATATTCATTTTCTTTCTTAATTCCCTAAGTCCTAAAGATAAAGAATTAATTTCTTTATTCGTAAATTTCTCTTTGGGGGAAATTACGGAAAGTAAAAGTTTTGTAAGCTGGTAGTCGGAAAATCCCCTGCTTTTTAACCTTCTCAAATATTCCGTATCTATATTGGTAAACTGTTTTTTTATAAAGTCGGCCGTAAGTTTTTTGGGCGCTTTTACGCCTTTAAAAAATGTGGCTACTTCATTTTCAAGTTTTGCTAAGTAAAATAAATGGCTTAAAAACCAAGGTTCAATCTTGGTAACATTTTTTACTTTATCTACGCTAAAACCTCTTTTAAAAAGTTCATAAATGGCAAAAATTCTTAAGTTTGTAGGGTGCGCGGCTTCTTTAAGAAGCTCTTTATCGGACGTACCGGCAAAAACTTCTTTCATTAAGCCTTCTTCGTCTTCCTGCACCATGCGAAGGGCCTTTTGCACAACCTCGCAAAAGTTGCGTCCTATGGACATAACTTCACCCACGGACTTCATCTGCGTGCCTAATTCTTTAGAAACGCCGGTAAATTTTTTCAAATCCCATCTAGGTACTTTTAATGAAACATAGTCAAGCGACGGTTCGTAAAAAGCGGACGTTGTGCCCGTAACGGGGTTTTTAAGTTCAAGTAAATCAAAACCGCTTACAACCTTGGCCGCCACAAACGCTATCGGGTAACCCGTGGCTTTGCTTGCCAAAGCGCTTGAGCGTGAAAGCCTTGCGTTAATTTCAATTACGTAATATTCAAGCGTAAAAGGGCTTAAAGCGAATTGGACGTTACATTCACCCACAACGCCTATGCTTTTAACAATATTTAAAGCCGCGTCGCGGAGCATATTATTTTCCCTGTTATTTAAGGTTTGGCACGGCGCTATAACAATGGAGTCGCCCGTGTGTATGCCCATGGGGTCAAAGTTTTCCATATTACAAATTGTTATGGAGTTCCCGCACGCGTCGCGCATTACCTCATATTCAATTTCTTTCCAGCCGTGGAGGGATTTTTCAATTAAAATCTGCGGGCTGGAAGTAAGCGCAGAGGAGGCCAGCTTTTCAAGTTGTTCGGGGTTTTCAGCTAAACCGCTGCCTAAACCGCCTAAAGCGTAGGCCGAGCGGGTTATAACGGGGTAGCCTATTTCAAGCGCTGTTTTTAAAGCTTCTTCCACGGTTTCAACCGCTTTACTGGGAGGGGTGGGAACGCCTATTTCATGCATTCTTTTGGAAAATAAATCTCTGTCTTCGGACATTTCTAAAGAGCTTACTGGCGTGCCTAAAACTTTAACGCCGTATTTTTTTAAAACGCCGTTATTATGAAGTTCGATAGCGCAGTTTAAAGAGGTCTGGCCGCCGAATCCCGCTATTAAAGCCACGGGTCTTTCTTTTTTAATAATTTTTTCAATCCAAAAAGGTGTTACGGGGTAAAGGTAAATCTTTTTGTTGGGAGCGGGGTTTGTCTGCACGGAGGCTATGTTAGGGTTAAGAACAATTACTTCTAAGCCTTCTTCCTCCAAAGCTTTAATAGCCTGCGAGCCGGAATAATCAAACTCGCCCGCCTGGCCTATTGATAACGCACCCGAACCGAGCAATAAAACTTTTTGTTTTTTACCGTTTTTAGGTTTTAAAAAATTAAGAATGGGCATATTATTTCTTTCCTTTTTTTACAGTCTTATTCGATTTTTTTATAAGGGAAACAAAATCTTTTATAACCCAGGCCGTGTCATTGGGCCCGCCTGAGGCTTCCGGGTGGAACTGCGTCGTCATAAAAGGTTTTGTTTTGTGTTTAAGGCCTTCAATGGTAAAATCGTTAGCGTTTTCAAACCACACTTCCCATTCTTTGGGGAGGGAGGCTTTGTCCACCTCAAAACTATGGTTTTGGCTGCTCATAAAGGCTTTTCTGGTTTTAACGTCAAAAACAGGCTGGTTAAAACTGCGGTGTCCGCGTTTTAATTTTTTTGTTTTTGCGCCCGCCGCCAAAGCCAAAACCTGGTGGCCTAAACAGATGCCGAGTATCGGTTTATCGCCTTTAATAAGTTTTTTTACTCTTTGTATTAAATCGCCCGTTTGTTTAGGGTCGCCGGGGCCGTTGCTAAGCACCCATGCGTCCGTTTCAACAGTGTCAACATCTGTATCCCAGGGGTAAACCGTTACCGTGCAGCCGTAGTCCGTAAATATTCTTATAATATTTCTTTTTACGCCAAAATCTAACAGCGCTATTTTGATATCGCCTTTGCCAAGAGTAACAGGTTTTTTAACCGAAGCCGAAGGCAAAAGATTATATTTGGACGGGTCCACATAATCCGTTTTCTTAAAATGTTTTAAAAACTCAAACTTGGTGCTGTTGTAAGAAGAGCTTTTGCCTTCCGGCACTATGCGGCCGAATAAAGGCCCCTTAGAGTCGCGTATCATTTGCACAAGGTATCTTGTGTCTATACCGGCTATGCCGGGCACGCCGTTATCCTTCATCCAAGTTTTAATGTTGTTGCCTTTTTCGTAGTGAAAACAGTCGTCAAAAGTATCGGACACTATTATGCCCTGCGTTTTAATGCCGGCGCTTTCATAACCGTGCGGCATAAAAAAATCCCCTTCTTTAAAAGAGGGGATTCCGTAGTTTCCAATTAATGAAAAGCTAAAGACTAAAATTTGTCCGAGATAGGAAGGGTCTGTCATCGCTTCGCTGTAGGCAAGCATTCCGGTTGAAAAAACCATCTCTCCGCTTACCATTGCGTCCGCTCCGATAAGACGTCCTTCCATCTTTATACCGTTAGATAACTCTAATACGGCTTTTTTATATTCTTTTTTAAGTTTTTTTATCATAGTAGAACAGTTCTTTAAACTTATTTATTTTAACAAATTTATTAAAGGGTATGCAAATTCATGGGGACCCACGCGTAAATAGGCCTTTAGACACTTGTAAGTCTATTACAATAAAGGTTACAATTTTTATATATGAGAAAGTTAACCCTTCTATTTTTATTTATATCTCTTTTGGCCGTTTTGCAAGGCAAGGAAGTAATTGTTTACCATACAAGCGATACGCACGGATATTTTTTCCCCATAGGTTCAGGGGTGGAGGAAACCAAGGGCGGCTTTGCCGCTTTAGCCGCTTTTATTAAACAAGATTCCGCCGGTAAAGATTATTTGCTTTTAGACAGCGGCGATTTTATGCAGGGTAATATAGAGGTTAATGCCACAAAAGGAGCCGCCGCCGTAACTCTTTATAATGAGCTTGGGTACAACGCGGTTACCATAGGCAACCATGAGTTTGATTTTGGTAAAAATGCTTTAGACTCTGCCGCCCAAAATTTAAAGGCCGATATTTTAGTATCTAATATAGAAGGCATTCCAAACGCTAAACCTTATAAAACTTATAAAATTAACGGTGTTAAAATAGCTGTTATCGGTATCGGTCTTACGGGGCCGGGTAATAAAGATTATAAAGTAAACAACGCTTTGGAAAGTTATAAAATTGCAGCCGCCGAAGCGCAAAAACAAAACCCCGCCGCCGTAATTTTGCTTATGCATGCTTCTTCTTATGATAAGTCAGCCCAAGTAACGCCACAAGATATCGCCGCTTTAAAAGAGTATGCGCTACATGTTTCTTTAGGCGGGCATTTGCATGTAAATAAAATTGAGAAAAAAAATAATGTTTTATTTATTGAATCGGGCAGCAGGCTTTTAAACGTGTCAAAAATAATTTTAAATTTTGACGATAATACAGGCGTTTATAAAGGCTCGTCAGCCAAAACAATACCTTTAGTAATAAATAAACCGCAAGATGAGGACCGTGAAATAAAAGAACTTGTTTTAAATATAAAAGACATGTCTTATGAAACGCCCCTTTGCGAGGCAAAAGAATGTTTTTATTACCAAAGGAAAAAAGATTCTGTTTTAGATACCGAGATGGCAAACTTCGCGGCGGACGTTTTTTATAACCGCGCTTTATCCGCGGGGGAAAAGGTTGATTTCGCCCTTATTAACACCACTTCTTTTAAGGCTGATTTGCCAAAAGGCCGTTTAACCGAGCGTGATTTAAAGCAAACCATGCCTTATGAGGACAATATGTCTTTAGTTAAGGTAAAAGGCTCTTTTATTTACGACCTTATGCTAAATACAACTATTAAAGAATTTTCTTTTTTCCAGTTCAGTAAAAACATAAAAGCCGAAATAACTTTTAATGAGGAAGGCAAAGCCTCTTTCGTTAATATAAAGCTAAACGGACGCCCGCTCGAGCGTGAAAAAGAATATCTTGTAGCCACAAGCAGCTTTATAGTTTTTACCTCTAAATATGAAGCAAAATCTTTTGAAAATATACCGCAGGCTAAAAAACGCGAACTTGAAATAAAATTAAATAAAACCGTTAAAGAAGCCCTTTTAAAAGACTCCATGTTAACACCGCCCAAAACGGGTAGAATAAAAATTAAATAATTTACCGAACCCCCGCTTTTCCGGGGGTTTAGTTTTATAAAACTTAAAATGATAAAATGAACTCTTATGAAGTATATACCCGCCAAAACTTTAATAACTAAAGTCAAGCCTTCGCTCTTTTGGTTTGCCACAGATTATAATATGAATATATACAGGGGTTGCAGCCACGGCTGTATATATTGCGACAGCCGCAGCCAATGCTACCGAATTGAAAATTTTGACGAAGTCCGCGCTAAGGAGGATGCCGTTGCTAAAATATCTTTTGAGCTTAGCCGCAAACGCCAAAAAGGCTTAATCGCCTCCGGCGCTATGAGCGACCCGTATAACCCTCAAGAATCAAAACACAATCTTACAAGAAACGCTTTAAAAGAAATAGATCGTTACGGTTTTGGCCTTGCTTTAGCCACAAAAAGCCCGCTTGTAACAAGAGATATTGATATTATTAAAAGTATTTGCACCCGTTCAAGCGTTATTATAAAAATAACAATAACCTGCGCTCAGGACTCTTTGTCTAAACAAATTGAGCCTAACGTTTCACCGTCTTCTGAACGCTTTGCGGCTTTAAAACAGCTTTCGGATAACGGCATATTTTGCGGTGTTTTGTTAATGCCCGTTTTACCTTTTATTAATGATACTGAAGATAATATTTTAAGTATTGTCCGCCAAACGGCTGCCGCGGGGGCTAAGTTTATATATTCGTACTTCGGAGTTACTTTAAGAGATAACCAGCGGGATTATTTTTATAATAAAATAGCGGACCTTTTTCCCTACGCTAAGGAAAAATATATAACCGCTTTCGGCGAGTCTTACTCCTGCCAAAGCCCCAAAACAAACCAGCTTACGCGCGCATTTAAAAAAGAATGCGATAAGTTTGGCATTCTCTATAATATGAAAGATATTATTGCTGCTTATAAAAAACCGCAGGAAATTAAAGAGCAGCTTGAGCTTTTCTAACAAAAAAACCCCGCCGTTTGGTCGGGTTTTTTATGGATACTTTATAAAACGCATCCTTCGTAAACCGGAGGATGTATAGTATTCTGATTTTACAACGCCTCCGCAGCAGCAAGCTGGAGGCGTTACTGTTTGTTGTTGAGTGAAATCACAAAGCAAAGCTTTGAGACAAAAAAACCCGCCAAACGGCGGGGTTTTTATATATAAACTTTATTCGTTGCCGAAAACCGTGTTTAACTGCCTGTTTACACGGTAGAATGTGGCGCATTTAGGCATGTCTTTTATTCGTTTAGCGCCAACATAAGTCATTGCGCTTCTTACCCCGCCCAAGATAGCTAAAATAGTTTTTTCTATTTCGCCGCGGTAGGGGATTTCAACAAGTTTGCCTTCGCTTGCCCTGTATTTTTTAAGCCCGCCGTAAAATAAATCCTGCGCGTATTCCGAGCTCATGCCGTAAAATTTTTTAAAATATTTTTCTTTTAAAACATATTTAAGCTGTTCGTCGCCCGTGTCTTCAACTTCGGTGGTAATATATACTCTTTTAATAACGTCGCCCGCGCTTTCCTCATGCCCGGCAAGCATGCCGCCTAACATAATAAAATCCGCCCCCGCGCAAAAACTTTTGCATACATCGCCCGCTACGGTGCAGCCGCCGTCGGCGCATATCATACCGCCAACGCCGTGCGCAGCGTCCGAACATTCTATAACCGTTGAAAACTGCGGCCTGCCCACGCCCGTTAATTTGCGCGTTGTGCATACGGAGCCGGGGCCTATACCAACCTTAACAATATCCGCCCCGTTAAGAAGAAGGTCTTCCGTCATGTCGCCGGTAACTACGTTGCCGGCCATTATTAAGCATTTGGGGTAAGCCGCGCGCACTTTTTTAACATAATTTATAAGGTAGGGTGAATAGCCGTTTGCCACGTCAATACATATATTATTTATAAGTTTTGTTTTCATTACTTTTTGTATTTTTTTGTAGTCCTCTTCCGACACGCCCGAACTTATAAAAATATAGCCGTTGGTTTTAAAATTCTTTTTATTATCTTTTAAAAATTTAATAAGTTCTTCCGCCGTGTAATGTTTGTGAAGCGCGGTAAATAATTTATACTTTTGCATTATTTTGGCTATTTCAAATGTGCCTGTAGTAGACATGTTGGCCGCCATTACGCCCGTTCCTTTTATTTTTAAAGGGCACCATTTAAAATCATATTCTCTTTCAATATCCACTTCCGAGCGGGAAGATAAACGCGAGCGTTTGGGCCTTAATAAAACATCGCAATAGTCTAACTGTATATCATCGTAAATTCTCATACTTTATATCCTGTCTTTTTAATTTAGTAAAGCAAAACCTATTTATACTGCCAAAAATTCCGGGCAAATTACAGTATTACTTTAATCATATGCCGCATAATATATTAAAGCACAATTTTAACCTTAAGAACAATAATAGAAACCTTTATGATATTAAAACTGCCCTATTTAAAGGAGGGCCGGGCGGCGACAGATAAAAACAATTTTGCGATATGACAAAAAATTACCCGCTTAAAGAAATAAAATCTATAGTTAAAAAACTTATGTCCAAGATTAAAAATTTTGCCTTCAAAGGCCTCAATTTTAAAAGATTTTTATTTTATTATGGAGCCGAATTAAGGGGAGGCCCGGTAAGGCTTTTTTACTTACGCGGCGCAAAACGCGGAAAGAAAACTTAACATGTTAATTTTTACTATGTTAAGCAATCTTTTTATATAATGAAATTATGCTTACAAAAGAGCAGTTAAAATATATAAAAAAATTTAGCGTTATAAACTCCGCGCAGGAGCCGGATGTCGTGATGTTTCATGTCTTGGCTCTTTTATATACCAGAATAGAAAGGATTATAAATAACTATTTAAAAAGTTACGGCCTTTCAAGCGCGCAGTTTAACATTTTGATGGTTCTAAAATCTTATGGCGGGGCAAACAGCGTGAACCAGGTTGAAATAAGTAAAAAAATGCTTGTAAGCCAGTGCAATATCACAAGATTAATAGATAAACTTTATAAAGATAAACTTGTTACCAAAAAAGAAGATAAAAAAGACAGACGCAACAAGCTTATAAAACTTACCGCTAAAGGAGAAAGCCTTTGCTCTTTATTATGGCCCAAGTACAGGGCGCTTATTTTAGCACTTTCCAAAAATGTGCCTATGGCGGCAAAAGGTAATATTTCTCAGGGACTTATGAAATGGCTTTATTGTTTGGAGAAAGGTGATGAAAATAATTAAACAATGCGGGGCGGCGGTTTTTATTTTAACAGCCGTATTTTCTTATGCTAAAGACTATACATTTGAAAACGCTTTAAACCGCACTTTAGCGATTGATGAAAATATTTTAGCCGTTCAAAAAGACGTTTACCGCGCGGCGGCGGAAAACAGGGCCGCTGCGGGACTGTATTTTCCAAAAATAGGCGTACAGGGCAAATACACAAGGATAAATGACCCTATAGGCATAGATTTAAATTCTATAAGGGACGCTATACAGCCGCTTTATCCTCCGTCTGTTATTTTGCCTGATTTTTACACTCAGGTTCAAGACGATAATTTTTTTAAGGCGCAGGCTGTTGCGTCAATGCCGGTTTTTACGGGGGGTAAAATAAGGGCGGCTAATATAGCGGCGAAATCTTCTTTAGAAGAAGCCGTGGCCAAACTTGACGGCGCGCGCGATAATGTTTTGGTTGATGTAAGTACAAAATATTTCCGCGCCATGCTGGCTAAAAAAGTGGTAAAAGTAAGACGCGAATATATGAACAGCACAAGGGAGCACGCCGATAACAGCGCAAAAATGTTTAAAGCGGGTACTATAGCAAAGGTGGAAAAAATGTCGGCCGATCTTTCCTATACACAGGCCAGAAGGGATTTTAACTCCTCTTTAAACGACCGGGAACTCGCCTCAGTTATGCTGCAAAGCCTATTGTCTGAGAGTGAGCCCGTTAACACGGTTTCAGATTTATTTGTATGCCATAAAGAGGACGTTGATACTTTGGAATACTTTAAAAAACTGGCTTTTCAAAACCACTATTCTTTAAGAATTTTAAATTCTAAAAAGAAAGCGGCCGACGCCAATATAAAGGCGCAAAAATCCACGTTTATGCCTTCCGTTTATTTATTCGGAACGCGCGAACTGCATGAGCATGATTTAACTATTTTAGAACCGGAATACGCTTACGGCGTAGGTTTTGAATGGAATATTTTTGAAGGTTTTGGCGGATACAACAGAAGCAAAGCCGCAAAACGCCAAAGGGAAATGGTTGATTTCTTAAAAGAAAAACAGTTAAAAGACATTGATACTTACGTAGAACATTTTCATAAAAAAATGTTAAACGCCGTTTATAATTATGAGGCTGTGCGTGAGGAAATTAAATTTGCCAAAGAATTTTTAAGAATGAGAACTTTGGCTTACAAAGCGGGTACGGGAACCTCTTTAGAAGTAAATATGGCAAGAACCCAGCTTTTAAAAGCGGAGTTGGACAGTTTGTCCGCTTCATACGATTTTGTCGTGTCGCTTTCAAACCTGCTCAGCTTAACCGGGCGGACACAGGACTTTGCCAAATACCAGGGCAAATGTCTTTAAAAAAAGCGAGCCGTGAATTTGGAGGATACCAATAATGTTGAAGTTTAAATCTGCCAGGAAAATAATAATAGGGTCATTAATAGTTTTTACGCTTATAATTTTGTTTTTTATATTTAAGCCTAAATATCTTATTTTACAGGGCGAAGTTGTTATAAGGCAAATAAGCGTAGCCCCGAAAGTAACGGGCCGTATTGAGGAAGTTTTTGTAACGGAAGGGGACTTTGTTAAGCAGGGAACCGTGCTTGCTAAAATAGATTCACCTGAGATTATGGCCAAGTCAGAACAGGCTTTGGCCGCTTCCCGCATGGCGGAAGCGCAGTATAAAAAAGCGCAAACGGGTACCAGGGAAGAGGACAAAACTGCCGCTTACAGCCTTTGGCAAAAAACTTTAGTGGCGGAAGACCTTGCTAAAAAAACCTATGATAGAGTTAACGAGTTATATTTAGGCGGCGTGGTTTCCGCCCAAAAAAATGACGAGGCCCAAGCGCAGTATAACGCCGCCAAAAGCGACACTGAAGCCGCCAAAGCCCGTTATGATATGGCTATAACGGGAACCAGGGTTGAAGATAAAACGGCCGCCCGTGCCGCTAAAGACCAGTCTTTAGGCGCTGTAGCCGAAATAAAAAGTTACGTGGGGGAAACAACTTTAGTAGCTCCTATAGACGGGGAAATAAGCAGCGTTGTGGTTGAACGGGGCGAACTTGTGTCAGCGGGGTTCGCTATTATAACAATGCTCAACCTTGATGACGTTTGGCTTACTTTTAATATGCGTGAAGATCTTTTAAAAAATATAAAGATGGACCAGGTAATAGAAGTGCGAATCCCCGCGCTGGGCAGCCATAAATATAAATTTAAAGTTTCCTATATATCTAAAATGGGTGATTTCGCTGTATGGAGCGCTACAAAAACCAGCGGTGATTTTGACTTAAAAACTTTTGAGGTGCGTCTGAGACCAGATGAAAAAATTGAAGGCCTACGCCAGGGTATGACCGCCTTATTTAAAGTAAGAAAATAAACTGTTTATGCATTATAAAATATGGTACATAATAAAGCGTGAAATCCAATTTGTTTTTAAGAAAAAGAAATTGGTGGCTTTTTATTGCCTGGCGTACCCGCTTATAATTCTTGGCATAATAACGACAATCTTCTCAAACGCGGTAATACGCCGTATTCCTATAGCCGTTAACGACAACAGCAAAACCGCGCAATCCAAAGAACTTATACGCAATTTTGACGCAAGTCCGTTTTTGCGTGTCGCTTATTACACGGATAATCTTACCCGGGCTAAAGATTTAATGCAGAGAGGTAAAATTTTTGCCGTTATTAATATTGACGCGGACTTCCAAAAAGATCTTTTAAAAAACAAAAGCGGTTCCGTAACGGCATATATAAGCAACCAGTACCTGCTTGTGGGAGGGGTTGCCTCTAAGGGGATAATAGGCGCGGTTGACGATTTTTCCTTAAAATACAGAACCCAGGTTTTATCTGCCATGGGAGCGCCTTCTTATTTAGACGAGGCTTTTACAACGCCTATAGGAGTAACCGAAAGCATTTTATATAACCCGCAAAGCAACTATATATATTTTCTTGTTTTGGGGCTTGTGCCGGCTCTTTTACAGTTATTTGTATCGCTTACTTTGGTTTACTCTCTTCTAACGGAACTTAAAACAGGCAGCGCCAGGCAGATAGGCAGCCTTGTAAACAAACATCCTTTTCGTGTAATCAACGCCAAAATGGCGGTTTATATAGTTTTATATATCGCGCAGGCAGCTTTAATGCTTTCTGTTTTATTTATATTTTTTAAAATACCTTTAAGAGGCAGCGTTATTATGATAATTTTAGGCGGCGCGGCTTTTACTTTTTTCTGCTCTTCCATAGGGGTTTTGATATCCGGCCTTACAAAAAGTTTAAGAATGGGGCTTAGCATGGCGGGAATATATTCTGCGCCCGCTTTTGCTTATTTCGGGGTTACCTTCCCGCTTGAAGCTATGCCGCTTCTTGCCAGGATGTGGGCTTTTTTTCTGCCGGGTACGCATTTTAACAGAATTCTAATTAACGAAGCTATAAGAGGTTCTGGCACTTCAGGCAGCATTAACGCCGTGCTTATAATGCTTGGCCTGGGCGCTGTTTTCTTTTTTGTAGGAAGCAAGCTTTTTGCCCGCTGGACGGTAGATGAATCTTCTTGGGGGGCATCATAATGCAAGAGGTCATTCGCCTTTTTTATAAAGAAATAAGAGCTTTGTTTATGGACAAAGGCATTATGGTGCTGATGATTGGCGGGCCTTTGTTTTATTCCTTTTTTTATCCTTTGCCGTACTCACAGGCTACTGTGCGCGACATTCCCGTTGCCGTTATTGACATGGACGATACTTCAAATTCCAGAACGCTTATAAGAATGCTTGACTCTACCGAGGAAATAGTAGTTAAACAGCATACGGATTTGGTTTCCGCCCGTAAAGCTTTGTCAGCCAGGCAGGTTTACGGCATTATTTATATTGATAACGATTTTCAAAAAAACATTTTAAAAGGCAAGCCGCAGCAGGTAAAAATTTATACCGACGGCAGTTATTTAATTTATTATAAGCAGGTTTCATCAGCCGCGCAAAGGGTTATAAAAACAATGTCGGCCTCTATTGAAATAAAAAAACTGCAGGCCAAAGGAGCGGGCCGCTACTCTCCTTATATGCGAAGCCCGGTAAAACTTATAACTAAAAATTTGCACAATCCTTCCGGCGGATATACGGAATATGTTGTGCCGGCGGTATTTTTGGTTATAATACACCAAATTCTTTTAATAGGCATAGGCATGCGCGCCGGTACGTTAAGGGAAAGTAAAAAGAAATATAAGAAAAACACAAAAGTCTGGCATATTTTCGCGTCTAAAGTTTTAACATTTTTATTTTTCGGCCTGATTTATTTTGTTTATCTTTTTGTGATTATGTACAGAGTGTTTGGTTTTACCGGCGGGGATAATATTTTGGCTATGATGCTTTATTTAACGCCTTTTATGTTTGCCGTCATATTTTTAGGGATTTTCCTTTCCGGTTTTTTAAAGAGAGGGAAACCTCCATGCTTTTAATTATAGTAAGTTCCATGGCGGTTTTGTTTTCCTCAGGCGCGGTGTGGCCCAGGTATTTAATGCCTAAAGTTATACAAATTTTCAGCGTCTTTATACCCAATACTTTCGGTATAGACGGAGTGATAAGGCTTTATATTATGAGCGCGCCTTTTAGCGCTATGGCGTTTGAGTTCGCGGGCTTATGTATTTTAGCTTTGATTTATGGTATATTAGGGTACAGGGTGATTAAAAAAAGATATCCCCATAAAATATGAAAATATATAATAAGGGTTGCGGTTTAAGGGAGGTTTTATGAAAAAAGCAGTATTATTAATGATTGTGTCTTTGTCTGTATTTTGCGCGGGTTGTGCAAGCAAACAAGTTGTTTCTGCCAGATCAGGGACTTCTTTAGAAGTGTCTTTAGAATCTAATCCCTCTTCAGGCTATGACCTTGAAGTGTCAGAGCCGGAAGCATTAAAAAAAGTTATTTTTGTTAATAGCCTTTTCTTGCCTGCCGACCCTATGGATCTTAGCAAAGGCGGCACGGAAACATTTTTATTTAACGTAAAAAATGCCGAAACCGGACAGGAAACGGTAAAATTCGTAAAAGTTAAAAACATTAAAGGCAAAAAGAAAATAAAATCAGGTCCCGTAGTTATAATAGATATTAAATAAATAAAATCCCCGCTCTAAACCTGTTTAGTTTGGCAGATTAACAGCTTTTTGAAAGCTGTTAAAAGAGCGGGGTTTTTTATGTCTGATTAAAAAAATAAAATTTTTAAAAACGGATATTAAGCCTGGCGGCCAACTGCTTAATATTATTAACCTCATAACCAGGGGTTGAAGGTATTGCTTCTTTATAAGCGTTTCCAGGGTAAAATACCGCGTAAATAAGGCTTAAATCAACATTTTTAAAAGGCATTAAAGTAAGCGCTATATCCATTTCCGCCCCGATATCTTCTTGCTGGTAGGGCATTTTAGTTTTTGAAATGTTGTAAATATCAAAATCGATTTTAAAAAAACGTGTAAATTTAGGCGCTACCGTTGCTCCTAAATTATAAGCTGTAATATTGTCTATATTACCGAAAGGGTGTTGCGTAAAGCGGGAATAGGGGGAATTCCAAAACATATCCGTGCCTGAAAATATTGAACCTAAATATACATATGTATTAATGCCTTTAAAGGTTGAGTTTGTTGAGTTAAATTTTTCACCCGAGCTTCGTACATACATAAATCTCAAATTATAGCGGAATATTTTATTTTCTGTTTCAGCGTTGAACTTGGCAAGCCAGGCGTCGCCTTTGTTTTTGAATTTATAGGAAGAAAAATAGGTGTCTTCTCCGGAGTTTTTAGCGTATGAAAGGTAAAAATTCATACCCATACCCATATAAATATTAGATGCCGCGCCTAGTATTTGTCTGTCAATTTTTGTATAAAAATAATCAATATCGCTGTCTTTTAATTGGTAGACGAAAGGGTTTATATCAAAATATTGCGAAGGTTTAAAATGCAAAGAAGCCCCGTAAATTTCACTTTTTGAGTTTTCGGTAAAATCATCGTTTTCTTTGCCCGCCAATAGAGCCAAGCTTACCCAACCTGTGTTTAAATCTGCCTTAAAACCGTTTAGAGAAGAGGCTGTATGTCCGAAAAAATTATCATAAAGCCCGAAATAAGGGGTTAAAGTATTTTTTTCACCGTAAAATATACGCCCGGCAGTTAAAGCCGCCGTTTCATTTCCTAAAGTAACGCTCCCCTTATGTAAAAAACCTTTATAGCTGTTATTACTGTCAAACTCATTATAGTAATAGTTTTGCTTTGCCGAGGCCAGCATATCTAAATATATATTTTTAACGGGAGAATAACCGGCCGAAAGGAAAATATTGGTGTTTAGATTTTTCATCTTATTTTCATTTTGGGAATATCCGGGGATATTATTTAAAACGGAAGCGTTGGAGTTAAGCCAAAATTCAGTGTTAAATGTGCCTGAAAATACTGTGGAGGGGAAAAATATACAGAGAATATAAATAAAATAACGCGCCATTTATAAATTCTATTTTTTATGGCCTTAGGTAAAAATATATAAAAAGTATTATTTTGTTGTATACATTTTACATTAAATTATTGGATGTATGGGCGGGTTTTACGTCATAATAATTTAAATATTTTATTTTTTAAGAAGAGTATAAAAAGTTAAACCGCTGCGGGCCGCTTTGGTAAAAATTTTTACCAAAGCGTTTTTTTTTATACAACGTTTAAGCCGCTTATTTGCCTTTGAATTTATGTTTTAAGGCAAATAATCCACAGCTTTTATGTGTTTTACCACCCCAATTAAATTTAAATTAAAATCTTTTATTACGCTTCGCCTATTCCTCTTTTAATAACGCTTCTTACAATGCCCTCAACTTTAAAAGAGCCTTTATCCGCTATTATGGGAATAAATTTACGGTTGTCCGAAATTAAAATAATGCTGTCTCCTTCGGTGCAAAATCTTTTTACCATTGTTTCCTCATTATTAACGCAGACAACGATATCATTGACCTTTGGTGTGTTAGACTGTTCAACAATAAGCCAGTCCTTAGCGTGAATTAAATCCTCCATAGAGGAGCCTTTTGCTTCAACCATAAAACCTTTTTTAATGGGAAATTGCACCATACCCGGGTCAACAGGTACAATGCGTGTAGGCGTGCCGTCTAAAATAGTGCCTTCCGGCCCGCATTTTGCCATGCCGTACATGGGAAGATAGACAACCTTTTCCTCAGGGTTTTTAATTTGGTAATAGTGGGGATTGGTTGTGTTTCTTATTAAATAACCTTTTTTTTCAAGCTGTTTTATGTGATGGTGAACCACGCTTTTGCTTGATATATCCATTTCCTCCGCAAGCTCTTCCATAGAAAGCGGTTCCGCTATATGTTTTTGCAGTAAAAGTAAAAGTTTTTGTTGGTTTTTATGCAATTTCATAACCAATTCCCTCCGTATATAAAATAAATATAGAAAATAATAAGACATTTGTCAATGTTCTATATTTTGTTCTAAATTTAAATTTGCTATTATATATTATCAAACCACTTATGAAGGGATATCCAAATGTACACTTACACAAAAAAACAAGGACGTATTGAGGTTATTTGCGGATGCATGTTCTCAGGCAAAAGCGAGGAGCTTATTAACCGCCTTAGAAAAGCTAAAATAGCCAAACAAAAAATACAGGTTTTTAACTCATCTTTAGACAAAAGGTACGCTTGTAACGCCATAGCAAGCCATAATAAAACTAAGCTTGAAAGCGAGCATGTAAACACCGCGTCCGAAATTTTAAAACTTGTAAAACCTTCCACAACCGTAGTAGCGGTTGACGAAGGCAATTTTTTTGATAAAACGCTTGTTGACGTATGCGAAACTCTTGCCCAAAAAGGTAAAAGGGTTATAGTTTCGGGCGTTGATTTGGACTATACGGGCAAACCTTTTGAGGCCATGGCCTTACTTATGGCCAAGGCGGAGTTTGTTACAAAAAACCTTGCCGTCTGCACCAAGTGCGGCAGCCCCGCCAGCAGAACGCAAAGGATAGCAAAGGCCAAAAGCCGAATACTTGTGGGCGCTCAGGGTGTTTATGAAGCCAGGTGCCGCAAATGTTTTAAACCCGGCAAATAATTTGCAAATAAAAAAACCGCGGTTTAATAACCGCGGTTTTTTTATTTGTTAAATTTTAAAGCGTATAATATTCCGTATTTGACGGCCATTGTTTTCCGCCTAAGGATTTACACAGTTTATGACCTTGTTCGCTGCTGCTGCGTACAATGCAATTTCTTTCCTGTCTGTTTGGGTAATATTCAAGCGTGGCTATGGATTTGTTTCCCACAGCCATCCTTGCCTGAACCATACCGCTTGAAGGCCCGCGTAAACGGTAAATAAAATTATTGTTTTGTTTACATTCTGACCCTTCGTCCGCATCCCCGCAAGATGTTATCGTACCGGATATGTCAATATCAAGCTCCTCAAACTTTTCCGCATAAGCGCCGCTCTGTAAAAAAAACCTTTCCTGCGCGTCGCCCATTGCTTTAACCATAATATAGGCTTGCGCAAAACGGCTTTTTAAAACGGAGTTTTGGTATTGCGGCAAAGCAATTGCGGCCAATATACCTATTATAAGAACAACTACAAGCAGTTCTATAAGGGTAAATCCTTTTTTCATAATTTTTCCTTTTTTATTTAAAGATCTTAAGTCTTTTTTCTATGGGTAAAAATTCTTTGGGTTCAGCTTCGGCTTTTTTTAAACCGAAAGGCATTTGCGCTTTTAAAACCCAGTTTCTGTCTATATTCCATTCTTTATAAACGGCTTCGTCAATTATCGGATTATAGTGCTGTAACGTTGCTCCAAGGCCGGCGTCTTCAAGCATAGTCCATACGGTAAACTGATGCATTCCCGCTGTATGTTCTGACCATTTTGGAAAGTTTTCCGCATAAGCGGCAAACTGTTCCTGCAGGCCTTTTACAACGGTTTGGTCCTCAAAAAATAATATTGTGCCATAACCGCAGGCAAAACAGGAGTCAATTTTTTCCTCTGTTTTTTTGAAGGCGTCCTGAGGCACCATTTTTTTTATAGTATCTTTTACGATATTCCAAAATTTGGCGTGATGCTCCCCCAGCAATAAAGCAATTCTTGTTGACTGTGAATTAAATGCGGAAGGAACGTGCATAAGCGCGAATTCAAGAATTTCCTGTATTTCTTTATCTTTAATAGTTGTGTCGGAGCTTATTGTGTATATGCTTCTTCTTTTTTTAACGGCTTCTTTAAAGTCTGACATAGTTTTAACCCTCTTAATAATATTTTTACCCCGGCTACTGCGGCAGGGGCGGTTTATTTAAATAATTTCGTTAAGTATCTCAACAAGTATTTGCTTAGGCTTTTCCCCAACAAGTTCTTTAAAAGGTTTGTTTTCTTTAAAAAACACTATTGTCGGCGTGCCTGAAACTTTAAACTCTGCAATTGTCTTTTCGGCTATATCAACGTCTATAACAAAAATATCAGCCTTGCCTTCAAAATCAACCGCAAGTTCGTCTATAATCGGCGCCATACGCTGGCAGTGCGGGCACCAGGTTGCAAAAAATTCAACCATAAAAGGCTTTTCATGAGTTGAGGTGACCTGTTTAAAATTTTCATCATTTAGAGTTTTTTTCATCTTGCTT
This sequence comes from Elusimicrobium minutum Pei191, assembly GCF_000020145.1. NCBI lineage: Bacteria > Pseudomonadati > Elusimicrobiota > Elusimicrobia > Elusimicrobiales > Elusimicrobiaceae > Elusimicrobium > Elusimicrobium minutum. The sequence goes on along the minus strand of NC_010644.1, from coordinate 1,108,478 downwards.
TCCCCTGGGTTTTAAAGATTGATAAGTCTAGTATACTATAATTTTTCTATAATATAAAAAAGGTTTAAGGAGTGGTTTTTATGGAATTTGTTAAATACCAGGGTTTGGGCAACGATTTTATTCTTATTGACTGTGTTAAAATTAAAATTGACGGTTTAAACGCGCTTGGAAAAAAACTGTGCGACAGGCATTTCGGAATAGGGGCTGACGGGCTTATAGCCGTGTTTCCTTCCGCTTCGGCAGATTATAAAATAAGAATTATTAACTCTGACGGGACCGAGCCTGAAATGTGCGGCAACGGCATACGCTGCGCCATGCGTTTTGTTTTTGATTATATTAAACCTCAGCGTAAGCTTACCTTTGAAACGCTTGCCGGGCCGATAAAAACAGAACTTCTGGCAGAAAATCTTGTTAAAGTTGATATGGGCGCGCCAAAGCTTACCGCTGCGCAAATACCTTTAAATATAAGTGATTCAGATGGCAGAGCGGTAGATATCCCTGTTAAGCTTGAAGGTGGGAAAATAAAAGGCACCGGCGTATCCATGGGCAACCCCCATTTTGTTATTTTTGTTGAGGATATAAAGAAAACCGATGTCGCCAAAACAGGTAAAGAGGTTGAGAACAACACCGCTTTCCCGCAAAAAACGAATGTTGAGTTTGTGCAGGTTATTACGCCTTCGCGCCTTTGTATGAAAGTTTGGGAGCGCGGTGTAGGCATTACTTTAGCCTGCGGCACGGGCGCCTGCGCCAGCTTGGTTGCCGGTGTTTTAAATAATAAAACGGAAAGGCTTGCCTTAGTAGAACTTGACGGCGGGCAGCTTACCGTTGAATGGCCCGATGACGGAGCCTCTGTTTTTATGACAGGCCCGGCGACGGAAGTTTTTAGCGGGGTTTTTAAAGAATAAAATATGACAAAACTTAATGAAAACTATTTAAAATTACAAAGCAGCTATCTTTTTTCAACTATAGCTAAAAAAGTGGCTGCTTACAAACAGGAAAATCCTTCGGCGGAAATTATACGTTTAGGTATCGGCGACGTTACTCTGCCATTGCCTTCGGCAGTTATAGAAGCCATGCACAAAGCGGTTGACGAAATGGCGGTTTCCTCAAGTTTTAAAGGCTACGGGCCTGATTACGGATATGATTTTTTAAGGCAAAAAATTGTTGAAACCGATTATTTGGCAAGAGGCGTACAAATTACCGAAGATGAGGTTTTTATAAGCGACGGCGCTAAGAGCGACGTGGGTAACTTTCAGGAAATTTTTGACGCCAAAGCGTCCGTTGCTATTACGGACCCGGTGTACCCGGTGTATCTTGACACAAATGTTATGGCTGGCAGAACGGGCGCTTTTAAAAAAGGTAAATACAGTAAAATAGTTTATTTGCCCTGTACGGCAAAAAATAATTTTATTCCTTTATTGCCTAAAAAACATGTTGATTTAATTTATATTTGCTCCCCAAATAACCCGACGGGCACCTGCTTAAACAAAGAAGAACTTTCCAAATGGGTTGAGTACGCGTTAAACAATAAATCCGTTATTTTATTTGACTCCGCTTACGAGGCTTTTATAAGCGAGCCTGACATTCCGCATTCAATTTTTGAAATCCCCGGGGCGGAAAAAGTAGCCGTTGAGTTCCGCTCATTCTCAAAAACCGCGGGGTTTACAGGTACAAGATGCGCTTATACTGTTGTTCCCAAAGCGCTCAAGGTATTTGATAAAGAGGGGGGAGAACATTCTTTAAACTCTTTATGGGGCCGCAGGCAGTCAACAAAATTTAACGGCGTTCCTTATATAGTGCAAAAAGGGGCGGAGGCCGTCTATTCCCCGGAAGGGCAAAAGCAGATTAAAGAAAATATAGCCTATTATATGGAAAACGCCAAAATTATACGTGAAGGTTTGCGTTCTTTAGGTTTAAAAATATTTGGCGGCGTTAACGCGCCTTATATTTGGATTAAACTTCCTAAAGGGGTAACCTCGTGGGATTTCTTTGGCAAACTGCTTAAAGAAGCAAACGTGGTAGGCACTCCGGGCGCGGGCTTTGGCCCTTGCGGCGAAGGCTGCTTTAGGCTTACGGCATTTGGCAGCAGGGAAAATACAATTAAGGCCGTTGAAAGAATTAAACAGTTAAAATTATAAAAAAAACCCCCGTAAAACGCGGGGGCTTTTTTTAAATCTTAGGTTCACTGGGTTTTTCTAGCTCAGCGTTATAATAGCCCGCTATGTTTTTGCAAGTTTGCGTCATAATTCTTTTTCTCGCGTCTAAAGTGTCAAACGCTATATGCGGCGTTACTATAACATTATCCAAATTCATAAGTTTTGTATTTATTGAATAGGTAAACAGCTCTTCTTTTGTTCTTTGGGCAAGCATGCCTAAGGTATCATCGCCAACCATAAGACCTTCTTCCTCAAGCACGTCAAGCGCCGTTCCCGCCACATGACCGGAAAGGAGCGCCCCGTAAAGGGCTTTATTATCAATCAAATCGCCGCGCGCGGTGTTGATAATATAAACGCCTTTTTTCATTTTTTTAAAATTCTCTTCGCCTATCATATGGTAGTTTTCTTTGGTGGAAGGAACGTGAAGCGAAATTATGTCGGAGTTTTTAATAAGCTCTTCCAAACTTACGTATTTTATGTTCGGGAAGTCTTTGGAAGGGTACGGGTCATAAGCTATAACATTCATGCCAAGGCATTGGGCTTTATTAATAACGCTTCTGCCAATGGCGCCCGCGCCTAAAACGCCTAAAGTCCAAGCTTCCAAATCCCTGCTGCTGTAGGATTTGATATCAAGCTGGTTTCTGTCCTTCATGTCATTATTCGCGCGTACTATATTTCTTGTAAGCGCGAAAATCATGCCGATAGTATATTCAGCAACGGTTGTTTCGCCGTATCTGGGCACGTTAAACACTCTTATAGATTTTTCTTTACAGTAAGTGGTGTCAATGGCGTCAAAACCTGTTGAGCGTACGGAAATAAATTTCAAATTAGGAAATTTTGATAATATATCCGAACCTATTTTTCTTGACGTTGAAAATAAAGAAATTCCTTCTGCGTCAAACACGTTGTCGTTTTCATCTGTTTCAAACACGTTTTTGGAAAGCTCAATAACCTCAACGTTAACATTCGAGCCGTCTAATATTTCTTTATCGGGCTTTATTTCGTCTAAATCAAAAAACACTATTTTCATAACATCCCCCGGTTTTTTTATTTTAAAAACTTTTCCTTAGCCATTGCCGTAAGCGTTATATAATCAATTTTTCCTGTTCCTATTAAAGGAATTTCTTTAATATGCTCAATAATTTTAGGAGCAAATAATTCAGGCTGGCCTATTTGCTGGAAGTATTTTAATAAATCTGTTCTGGAGCCGTCTTCCCTTGTGGTAAACAAAATAAGCTGCTCGCCCCTTTTTTCATCAGGTATGGAAACAAGAGCCTGCTGATAATCCTGCCAGTAGTTATTGATTTCCGTTTCAACGGCAAGGAGCGGCACCATTTCACCAGCTACTTTGGCAAATCTTGTGGCGCGGCCTTTGATGAAGATAAAGCCTTCTTTATCAATATCAACAATATCTCCCGTATCATACCAGCCTTCGGGCGGGGGTTGTATAACGCCCGGGTTGTCGGCTTTAATATAGCCGCTCATAATATTGTCGCCTTTAACTATAAGCCTGCCGCCGCTTTCTATACCCTCAACAGGCTCTAGACGGTAATCAACGCCCGGTAAAATGCGGCCCGCGGAACCCAGTTTAAAATGCATGGGAGTTGAAAAAGCTATCCCCGGCGACGTTTCCGTAGCTCCGTAAAGTTCCAATATTCTAAGACCGAATTTCCTTGCCCAAATGTTAAAGGTTTCCTCTTTCATTTTTTCCGCGCCCATACCCACAAGACGCAGGCTATAAAAATCAAACGGGTGGGCGGTTTTAGCATAACCCGACAGGAATGTATCCGTAGCGAATAATATTGTGGAGTTGGTATCGTAAACAAGCTGCGGTATAACGTGGTAATGTAAAGGAGACGGGTAGAAAAATGTTTTAAAACCCGAAAGAGCGGGCAGCAGGAAGCCCGCCGTTAACCCGAAGGAGTGAAACAGCGGCATACAGCAAAAAATCCTGTCGTTGACGCTTAAGGGCAAAACGCTTGAAACCTGCGCGATGTTTGATAGGAGATTTTTATGGCTTAATACCACGCCTTTTGGCGAGCCTTCCGAGCCTGATGTAAAAAGCAAAAACGCCGGGTCTGTAGGTTTTGGCATAACGGTATAAAAGTTATAAGTAAACCTGGGGAAAAAGGACTTAATAAGCCCCAGTATTTTGTTCATAGCGGTTATTTTAAATTCGTCTATAAAAATAACGTTAATGCCGTTTTCTCTTAAAGCGTCTACCATAGGCTGCATATCGGCCTTTTCTATAAAAACCTTGGCTGAAAAAACAGTTTTAATGCCCGCGGTTTTACATGAGTTGCATACATTTTTTATACCGGTGGAAAAGTTTATCATAGCTGGAACGCGGCCGTAAGCGTGCAGCGCGAGCATAGTTATCGCGCAAGCGTTTGAAGTGGGTAAAAACACGCCGCTAAACTCGCCGGGTTTTGTTGTTTTGGTAAATTTATCGCCTAAAACAAACGCCGCCGTTAATATTTTGCCGTAAGAAACGGGTTTTCTGTTAATATCCTCCATTATTTCAAAGCGGTACCCTATTTGGTAACGCGCGTTAATGAAACTGTTAAAAATGGTTTGATTTGTATTGACGTTATCAAACTTCATTAATGCCATAATATCGTAAAGCGCGTTATCTGCGGCGGCGCGCCTTTCTATACCTTTAAGGGCCGGGTTCACGTTTAATTTGCGCGGTTTGCTTATTTTTACGGTAACATCGCGCTCCGGCTTCTTTTTAAAATCGCGTCCGAAGCGTGAGAATATTGAAAACTGCGTTCCTTCTATTGATACGGGTATTATATCCGCCCCGCTGCGTTCGGCAATCATGGCAAGACCAGGGTGTATTTTCATAATACCTCCCGTGGTGCTTACGCGCCCTTCAGGGAAAATAACAAGCTTATTGCCTTTTTTAACTTCCTCAATCATTGACTTTATAATCATTGGGTTAGAAGCGTCAACAACATAATATCTTATAAGCTTTAAAAACGGGCGTATCCAAAATTTCCGGGCTGTTTCGGTGTCAACGGCAAAATACGGCCTGCCCGGAAGATATATGGCTAAAATAAGCGGGTCTAACAAAGAATTTTGATTTGCCACGATAACAGCGTTTCCTTTGTTTTTCCTAAGCTCTTCAATACCTTCAAACTGTACTCCGTAAATAAAATCAAGTATTGTGGTAAGCACGGAGCGTAAAATATGTTTGGGAAGTAGAAGGACAATTCCTATTGCGAAGAATGTATTACCTAAAGCAAGCATGCTTAATATCGATACGGGCCTCACATCCAGTTTTAATAAAGTAAAAGTGCCAAAACTGGCCGCTATAATAAACCCGGCTATGGTTACCTGTGACACGGCTAACATACGCGAACGTATTTGCTTGTGCGCGGCGGCTTGTAACATAGCGTGAAGAGGCAAAACAAATATAGCGCTGAAAAACGCCGTAAAAAATAAATCTATGGAAATCCTTATACCGTGTTTAAAAAAGAAAGTACGGAAAAGATATATTGAAGGGTCCGCCGGTATGGTGGCCGCTACGTAGGCTAAGTCTAATATAAAAATAGTTAAAAGTACAAAACTTAACGGGGCAAACCTTGTATTGACCTCTCCTTTTAAAAGAGTTCTGCAGGCAACGGTACCTAAAGAGAACGCGAAAATTATTATAAAGAAAAGATATGTAAAAATTTTATTACCTATTGCGAAGTTATCAATAATAATAGTTTGCAGCTGCGTAAACAATACGCTGGCTATAAGCCAAAACCAGGCTATGCCAAACGTGCACAAAAAGATATCCCTTGAATGTATAGCCAGGCGGAAATTAGTTATATTTAAACTTAAAAAGTTGGTTTGTATTTTATGTCCGGGGTCATTTATTTCACCGTCGGGTATAATAAGCGTTGAAAGCAAGCCCATTATTGCGGTAAAAGCTAAAATAACCGTTTTTCCCCAGTATCCGAAAAGCGGCGCGCTTATTAATCCAAAAAACAAAGCTGCGCAGCCGGCTATAAGCATTAATGCGTTGGCGTCTAGAAGTTTTTCCTTACCTACGTTATCAACAAGAATGCTGTATTTGACTGGGCCCAAAAAGGAGGATAATGTTCCTTTTGCCAGCAGTACTATAAGAAGCAGCCATTTGCTTCCCAACGCCAAACCTAAAATGGCCATAGCGCAAACTATAATTTCCGCCGTTTTAATATTTTTTATAAGTTTATTTTTTTGTATTTTGTCCGCTACTTCGCCTGCAAAGACCGTAAAAATAAAAAACGGGATAATAAACAGCAATATCCCGGAAAACATCCAAAGCCCTTGTTGATAATTAGTAGTTTCCGATAAAGAATATAAGGTGAGCGCTACAAAAGCGCTTCTTATAAAGTTGTCGTTGAAATTAGAAAAGAAGTGCGCGTATAAGTTGCCGCTTAATCCTTTATTACTTATAAGACTCCAAAATTTTAACATAAACTCTCCACAATGATATATTACGCTTAGTGCTCTTTGCGTTGTCGGGTATCATCCCGACTTTTACATTATATCATTTAAGATATACCCCCGCTTTGCGTGCGGGTTTTTAATACAGATTAAAAATTAAGAGTAAGGAAGTATGGTTGCGTTCTTTTTGAGTTATGATATATAGAAGAGTTGCCGTTAAAAGAGGCTGCGCGGGGTTATTCAAAGAAATCTACTTTGCCCGATTTCATATTATACATAGCGCCTACAGTTATTATTTTACCTTCTTTTTCCATCTTTTTAATCATAGGGCTTTTTGCCCTGAGCCGGCGTATAGCCATTCTCACGTTCATGTGGGTTATTGCGTTTGTATATTCAAGGTTACACGCGGTCTTTTTCCCTTTAAATGTTTTGTTTATTTCTTTTACGGCCGGGCTTATTTTTTTTAAAAGAGATGTAAATTTGCCCAGCTTTACGCGGTTTACGGCCGCTGTTATGGCGCTGCAGTTTTCATGCCCCATAACTAAAATTACCTTTGCCCCGCTTGAACAGGCAAGCTCAAAGGAGCCTACAATATCGTCATTTATAATATTACCGGCGACGCGGGCTACAAAAATGTCGCCTATACCTCTGTGAAATACGTCTTCAACGGGTACGCGGGAATCTAAACATGATAATATTACCGCTTTCGGATATTGTCCCATAGCGGCCGAACGTACCCTTTTAGTATTATTTCGTACGGTAAGTTTTCCTTCGGTAAATTCCTTATTTCCTTTTTTTAAAATAGATAACACTTGGGCCGGGGTTAGTTTGGCCTGTTGTTCTGCAGTAAGAAGCCGATTTCTAAGGATTTTTTTATCTTTCATTCTTTAAAATTATATGAATTTCATTCTTCACTTGGCAATAAATATTTTTAGTTTTCCTAATAAAAGGTAAACCCCTTGCATTATTGCGGTATAATAAAAGGTAAACCGCTGTATAAAGGAGGGGATATGCCAGAACAGGAAATAACCGTAAAAGTCAGGGTTTTAAAAATTAACCCTAAAAAAGCGATAATAAAACGCGGAGCCAAAGCAAAAACCTGTAAGGAATACCTGGAAGAAAATGGTTCTGAAATTTGGAATAAACTGCGCGGTATAAAAAATGCGCTTTTTGAGCCAATAGGCATATTATTGACCAAAGAGCTGCTTAAGCCCGGGACATCTGAATATGTTCAAGGCGTTGTAATGCATGGAAATTACGACGGCAAAATCCCGGAAGGGTTTGAAATTATTGACATACCTTCTTTTGAACTTATGCTTTTTCAAGGGCCTGTTTTTGACGAAGATAGAGCCGAAGAGGCTATAGCTGAAATTAGGCATATTATAGAAGAGTATGACCCGCGGCCCGAAGGCTTTGCTTGGGCGCCGGAAGAGGGGCCCATATTCCAGCCGGAACCACGCGGCTATAGGGGTTATATTGAAGCCCGGCCGGTAAAAAGGCTTTAATAATTTTTATTTTGGCGTAAACTTCCTCCGCGATATATCATGGAGGAAGTTTTTATTAGTATAATTATTTTAGTATAAATGCGGGAGGATGCGCTTAAGTGGACAGCGATAAAAAAAAAGAAGCCGCGCCTTTTTTTAAGGCGTTAAAAAATTTTGCCCTTACAAAGGCCGATATGTGGAGCACTCCGGGCCACGGCGGCGGGCAGGGCCTTAAATCAAGCGTATTGGGGCGTGAATTTTACGAGTTTTTCGGAAAGAATATTTTCCGCGCCGATATATCAAGCAGCGTTCCTTCTTTAGGCACTATTTTAGACCATGAAGGCGCCGCGGAAGACGCCGAGAAAAACGCGGCGGAAATATTCGGCGCGGACACGACGTTTTTTGTTCTTAATGGCACCTCAACCGCTAATAAAGTGGTGTTTTTCGCCACCTGCGCGCCGGGAGATATTGTGCTTGTCGGGCGCAACTGCCATAAGTCGATAATGCATTCCATTATTTTAAATGAGGTAACTCCCATTTATCTAAAACCGGCAAAAAATTCTTACGGGCTTATAGGCCCGGTACCTCAAAGCGAGTTTACGCATGAGGCTATTAAACAAAAAATAAAAGAAAGCCCCATAGTAACAAACAAAAGAATACGCAAAGTGCAGCTTACGGTTTTAACAAACTCCACATACGACGGGCTTATCTATGACGTCGATAAAATAAAAGAAAAAATGTCCGCGCTTACACATTTTTTACATTTTGACGAGGCCTGGTATGCTTACGGACACTTTCACCCTTTTTACGCTAACCGCTACGCTATGAGTCCGTATCAAAAAAAACGCGGCGTAAAAAGGCCGCCGGTTTTTGCCACGCAGTCAACGCATAAACTTTTGTGGGCGTTTTCCCAAGGTTCAATGCTTCATTATAAAATGGGAACGAATAAATTTGAGCTTGACGTGCAGGGTTTAAAAGAAGCCAACCTGTTCCACGCCAGCACATCGCCTTTTTACCCGTTGTTCGCCTCAATAGATATTTCCGCCGCTATAATGGATTCCGACGGGGAAAAACTTATGGGCAAAGCCTTGGACGAGGCCATTAAATTCAGAAAAGAAATTATTAACAGATATAAAAAACATAAAAAAGCCGACAGTTGGTATTTTGAACTTTGGCAGCAGGAAATGAAGCTAAAACATGTTAACAAAGATCCTAAAAACTGGATTATTGACGGTTCGGAACCTTGGCACGGATTTGAAGGGTTGGAAAAAGAAAATGTTTTGCTTGATCCTTTAAAAGTAACTTTGCTTACCCCGGGTATTGAGGAGAACGGCGAAATGCAGCCCTTTGGTATACCGGCAAGTATAGTAAGCAAATTTTTAAATACCCGAAAAATTATACCTGAAAAAACAGGTTTTTATAATATTCTTTTCTTATTCGCGCCCGGCGTGGGCGAACAAAAAGAGGAAAGGCTTGTTAAAGCGCTTGACGAGTTTAAAACGCTTTATGACAGAAATGAGCCTATATCCGGTATTTTTCCTGAGTTAATTAATGATTATCCGCATATTTATACACCGGAAATGGGGTTAAAAGATTTAGCTAATAAAGTGCATGATTTTTTATATATCAACCAAATATTTGAAATTATTCCCAAAATGTATAATGATTTGCCCGAGCAGGTTATGGCCCCGCACAAGGCTTATTACGGCCTTGTTGACAGTAAGGCCGAATACTTAAGCCTTGATGAAATAGCTGGCAGAGTAGCCGTCTTTATGATTTTGCCTTACCCGCCCGGAATACCGCTTATAATGCCGGGGGAAAGGTTTCCCCAAAGCGGCGGCATACTTGACTTTTTGCGCATGAGTGAGAGGTTTGATAATATGTTCCCGGGTTTTTCAACGGAGTTTCATGGCGTTAAAAAGATTGAAAATGAGGACGGCAAAATTGAATATAGAATAAGCTGCCTTAAAAGGTCTAAAAAAGAGGCCGCGGCGCAGTAGTCTTATTTATGAATAATTAGAAAGCTGCTCCGGCCCGTTAAAAATACTAAAAAACTTCTAAAGAACAATCTGTTAAAAGGCATATTGTTAAACACCGGAAATTTACTTCTTTTATAAATAGAAAAAAACTGTTTAATGCGGGCAAAAAAAAAGCCAAACCCGCAGAAAATGATAGATATATATAAATCACTAGAAATATATATAAATTAATATAATAAAACCTGCGGCAACAAACCCGCAATACCCAGGTTAATTGGAGATAAAATGAAAAAAGTATTATATCTTATGGCTGCAACGCTTATGCTTGCGGCATGCGCTTCCACGACATCCCCCATATCTAATGTTGTGGATGTTACTTCGTTGGATTTTTCTGATGTGCAAAATATCAAAACAGCCCAGTCCTGCAGGCACTTCATCTTGTTTATCCCTTTTGGTGAAAGAGATATTTTTGCAGCTACCAAAAAAGGTGGTTTGAAACAGGTTAAATATGTTGAATATTCAAACACAAGCTTTATTGTTTACGGAAAGTCCTGCTTAAAAGTTTACGGACATTAATTTGATGCAAAAAAAAGCCCCGCTCTTTAGAGCGGGGCTTTTTTTTGTAAATATTTATTTCTTTTTAGCTTGTTCGTATTGGAGTGTTTTTGTGGTCATATCCGTTACGTGAGCGGGGCCGAAATATTGTATAGGCCCGGGGAAGATGTAAGACTCTGTTTTTGCCCAGTTATCTCTGTTTTTAACAAGGTATTTAAACGGCTCACCTTTAAGTTCGACAAGCGCTTTTTTAATAACGGGTTTTTCTTTGCCTTTTCTTCTTTCAATATTCATCATCATTGTTAAAGGTATGCCGCCGCATTCCCAGTTTTTAGCGGGTTTAACAAGTTTTTTAACGGATGATAAATAACCGCTGCATTTGTTAAGCGCGAGTACGGCCGCGTTATAACCTAAAGCGTAGCAGTAGTTAGCGTCAAAGTTGGAAGGAATTCCGCAGCGTCCTTCATAACCGAAAAAGTGCATAATGGCTGAGAATTTGCCTTTAAATTTACCGGCCTTTCTAAGCTCTGCGAGTTTGTGGTGAAGCATTTCAACAAGCAGTTTTTCCGTTTCAATAAGAGAAACCTGAACGTTGCCGTGCGGATCTCTGTCTAACATAAGCTGTGACGCTATGCCCGCGGGCAATGATTTCATTAACTTAGCAAGTTTTGGTGAAAGTTTGGAAATAACAAATTCCTTCTTTTCCTCAATGGTGTGCATTTTTTCCAAAGCGGACTCATGGTCGGCAAGAACATCGTTAAGGGCGGAAATAAGCTCTTTCATTTCAGGAATAAATTCAATTAAACCTTCGGGCACTAAAGCTACGCCGAAGTTTTTGCCGTCCGCTGACCTGGCTACAATTGTTTTTGCTAAATAGTCTATAATTTGGGCAAGCGTCATTTTTTTGGCTAAAACTTCCTCGCCGATTAATACAATGTTGGGCTGTGTTTTAAAACCTACCTCTAACGCTATGTGGGACGCGCTTCTGCCCATTAGTCTTACAAAGTGCCAGTATTTTTGAGCTGAGTTTACGTCGCGGCAAATGTTGCCTACAAGTTCTGAATAAATTTTTGTGGCCGTATCAAAACCGAAAGAGGTTTCAATATGCTCATTTTTTAAATCGCCGTCGATTGTTTTAGGCACGCCGATAACGCTTGTATGCATGCCTTCTTGTTTAAAATATTCTGCAATAACGCCGGCGTTAGTGTTGGAGTCGTCCCCGCCCACAACTATAAAAGCGTCAAATTTGCCTTTTAAAATATTTTCTTTAGCTTGGCCCAGCTGTTCGGGCGTTTCAATTTTTGTTCTGCCTGATTGTATTAAATCAAAACCGCCTGTATTTCTGTATTGGGCCATTAAAGTCGGGGTAATTTCTTTAAGTTTGTTTTCCAAAACACCGCCGGGGCCTTTTAAGAAACCGAATAAGCGGTTTTTTGGATTTGCTTTTTTAAGACCGTCTAAAATACCTGCTATAACATTATGCCCGCCGGGAGCCTGGCCGCCTGAAAGCACAACAGCCGCTTTAATCGCTTTTTTTGTATCAGCGGAGCTTTTTCCTTTAACAAAAGATATTTCTGGAAGACCGTAAGTATGGGGGAACATTTTTTTTACCGTAGCCTGGTCCGCTACAGATTTTGTGGTTTTTCCTAATTTTACTTTAACGGAAGCAGGTCCGTTTTTAAACATTTCGGGAAGGGTAGGTTTAAAATTTAATCTTTCCGCCTGAAGTTCGGAACAGTTTTTTATTTTATACGTCTTAGCCATAGTGTTTTATCTCCTGATATTTAGATAAATCTTACACTAAATTATACATAATTAAATCAAATAGTTTATAGAGATAAAAAGGAAATATTATGATTGCGGAAAATAAAGCGGGTTTAGGACAACACGGCATATAAAAAAGAATAAAAAATTATACGCGAAAAAAGCGTGTAAAAGGGAGCGTTTTATTATTTAAAAATATTTTTAGAATATAATTTATTATGGAAAATAACCATATAATCCGCCGGAGGCGCTTTGTAGGCGGAGTGTTTTTCCATGCCTTTCGGAACCATTTTAATTACGGCGTTTTCTTCAAAAGCGTAGGTAGCCTGCCACTTTTCAAACTTATCAGGACTGCCCTTGCCTTTAAAAGATTTATAATCTTTTGTTTCTTCAATAATGTGCCTGGGAAGCAGCCCGTCATCTTCCCACGCTCCGCCAGCGTGAATAACGGAGGTAAACTTTATGTTTTTATTAAAATTATTTTTTGCCAACATTGTTAAGGTTTGGCTGTTGCCATTAAACCCATAGTTATAAATATGAGCCTGCCCGCCTAAAAAGACCGACTTTTCGTCTTTTTCAACGGCTTCTTTTATTTTTTTAAACATTGCCTCGTTTCTTTTTGTAAGGCCCTCATCGGAAAGCAAACTTATTGAAGTTCCTTTTATATATCTCATTGAAGGGTCATGGTCTAAATCTATAAAAGTAAATTTAACTCCTTGCGCTATAAGCCTGCAGGCGGCTTCGTCCGGTATACAGTATGAGGAGTAAAAGCTGTCGCACCTTTTTTCTATTTCTTTCTCATCAGCGTCTTTGAATGCTTCTTCTATTTGGGTTACTTTATGTTGGAAGGATTCATCTTCCTCAAAAAATACATTTTTAACGGCTTTGGAAGGAAATTTTTTATTATATTCCCATACCATTCGTAAAGACATTTTTCTGGGAATTTTATAATCATGTATTTCGCCGAATAAAACTAAATCGTTAGAATCAAAAAGATTAAAGTAAAAATCAAACGGAAGCGATTCCGCACCATACACTGTAGCGTGCTTTTTTACGTAATCCATTAAGTATTCTTCATCCATTATATACCATGGAATTTTGGGTTTGTATGATTTTTTTATTTCTTTAACAGTCTTGCTGTTGGGGCTGTTTTTTACGGCTGCGGAAATATTGTTATAAACGTCTGTTAACCGCGCATCCGCAAAAACCCGGACGGCAGATAACAACAGTATTATTAATAAGCAGTATTTCCTCATATATATATTCTAAAAGAGGGAAATAAAACAAGCAAGGGCCTAATGGCCCATATTGCATATAGGACTTTAGGCCTTTGGTTTAAAAGGTGAGTTATTTTTTTCTTTTTTTCAGATTTTCGTAAACTGAGGACAGCAGTATGTACGCCGCCATAAATCCGCTTACTAAAAAACCTATTAAACCTATTACCGGAATATCATTCCATCTGGGAGCTATGTTTGCGTGCACCATGATAGACGAACCTATTATAAGCGAGCCCAGCGCAATGCCAAATACCAGACGATTGCTGGCTTCTTCCAAGCTTCTTCTTAATTTGCCCAGATGTCTGTGCTCAAACTCAATTTTTATATGCCCCTGTTTTGCTTTGTTGAGAATCTCCCGTATATCGCGGGGGGCGTTTTCAATAAGTTTTTTTGTTTCCATTAAGGTTATTATGGAAGACATCGCAAAACCTTTGGGGCTAAGGCGGTTTTTTATTATTGTTTGGGAAAATTCTTTTATTACCGCCATTGCGCTAAACTCGGGGTCTAACTGGCGGCCCACGCCTTCAATGGTAATTAAAGATTTTACCATGAAAGAAAAGTTTGGCGGCATATTTAGTTCAAATTCAGGCAGCATTTGCGTTAAAGATAAAAGCAATTCGCCAACGTTTATTTCTTCAAGCGGCAAGTCAATGTAACGCTCGATAAGCTTTTCAACCCTGTATTCTATTTCGCGCGTTTGGAGGTGGTCAGGCCTGTTAACTATTGTAAGTATTGTGCTTGTCACAAGTGAAGAGTTGCGGTACATCAGCGCCACTATTAAGGTGCCCAAATCATCTTTTTGCGATTGGCTCAAACTGCCCATCATACCAAAATCAATAAAACATATTTTATTGTTTTCTAAAATTATTATGTTGCCCGGGTGTGGGTCGGCATGAAAAAAGCCATCTATGAAAATCTGTTTTAGAATTATCTGCGCGCCGTTTTTGGCTATCAGCCCGCGGTCGTAACCTTCAAGGTTTTCCTCAGCTATGCGGCTTACTTTAACGCCTTCTATAAGTTCCATGGTAAGCACGCGTTTGGCGGAATATTTTTTGTGCGCTTTTAATACGTGCACGCGTCCGTCTTTTTGGAAATTTCTTTGAAACCGCTCTATATTAAGTCTTTCTTTATTAAAATCAAGTTCTTCTTTTATATGTTCTTCAAATTGTTTAATTATGCCCACGGGGTTAAAATATTTTAATTCCGTGATATTATTTCCCGCCAAAGAGGCAAGATTATGCAGTATTTCAACGTCTACGCCAATAATTTCTTCAATACCCGGGCGCTGCACTTTGACAGCAACGGTGGTTGCATCAGGCAGCCTTGCTTTATGCACTTGTGCAATAGAGGCAGCGGCTATAGGTTTTTTACTGAAATAGGAAAAATTTTCACTTATTTTGCCTTCAAGTTCGCTTTCAACTATTTTAACAGCCTCTTCATGCTCAAAAGGGGGTACGGTGTCTTGCAGTTTTTCAAGTTCTTTAATTAATTGCAGGGGAATAATATCCGGACGGTTGCTTAACATTTGCCCAAGTTTTATGAATGTTGGGCCAAGTTCTTCCAATGCCATTCTTATATTTTCCCATTTGTTAAAAGAAGAAACGGATTTATTATCCACTTTGGGAAGCAGTTTTTTTGTGAAGGGAAACATATCCGTTATTTTAAGGCTGCGCATTATGTCGCCCATTCCGTATTTAACCAAAATGGTAACAATTTCCGTATAACGGTGTGTATGGCGTATGGTTTTTGAAACAAATCCAAACATATAATTTACCCCTTTAAATAATAATCCCGCGCGCTTTAGCCGCGCGCGGGATTTAAAACAATTTTATTTCTTTTTATAAGTTGTTTTTTTTGCGGTTTTGGCTTTAAGCTGTTGTTTTAATTTTGCTATTTCAGCTTTAAGCGCGTCCGCTTCTTTTTTGCTTACAAACCCCATTTTCATTACGGCGTTTTTAACACTGTCATCGATATGTTTGGATAATTCTTTTTTAGCTTCTTCAGCTTGTTTCACCGCTTTGTCAACAAACATTTTGCCTTCTTTGGCTTCCATTTTGCTGTCTTTTACTAATTTTTTTGCGATTTCTTCAACTTTCTTTTTTCCTTTTAAAGCCATTCCTATGCCGGAATAAAATGCCGTTTCTAAGTTTTTCATAGCAGTACCCTCAGACTAAGATAACTTCTAGTATGATTGTACTAAATTAATGCTTTGTTTTTTTGTAAATAAAATGGAGGTTTTTACTTGTTATGCCGGAAACAAAATACGAAAAGTTATTTTTTTCTTTAATTATGGTGTTTGTAATGGTTTATTTTATGACTTTATATAACGCCGTTTATAAAACAGGTTTTAAAGGTTATGTTCTTTTATACGCCTTGCTTAGTATGTGGCCCGAAGCGTTGGGTGCGTTTTTTATGCAAAAGTTTATAGGTGGGCCGCTTTCTTCTAAACTGATTTATTATTTTATAGATTTTAAAAAAGCCGATAAAAAAACAATTATCACCGCGAGAAGGTTTTGCACAGTGCTTGTTATGGCGCCGTGTATGACTTTATTTGTAAGTATTTTACATAATGGCCTAAGCGCGCGCTTACCTTTATATTGGGGAGCATCACTGGCGCGCAATTTCGGCTTTGCTCTTTGTTTGCAGCTGTTCTTAGCAGGTCCGTTTGTAAATTTTGTTTTTCAAATAGTTTTCAGAAGGAAATCCGAAGCGTAAAAAAAGCCCGCTTAAAAGCGGGCTTTTTGTTTTTTTACTGTTGTTGTTCAAAAGGGTTAAAAATTAATAAAACTTTTTCGTCATTATTGTTTTTTGCATAAAGAAATAACTGGCCTTTTGAATATGACCACTGGTAAACTTTTGACATAAGCTGAAAGTATTCGTGTTCAGCCAAACCTTCGGGGGTTTTTATACCCATCATCATTGTGCTGCCAAAGTGTTTAAAAGAAATTTCGTTTTTTTCGCCCAATGTAAACGGGCCGAAGTATCTGTTGGGAGCGGCTTTGCCAGAAACGCGGTCTTCACTAAACTGCAGGGTATAAATGTCCCTAAAATATTCGTCCTGTTTAAGGTTGGCGTGGTCAAAGGTTACTTTGCCCGCTGTTTTTACCTGTGAAAGCTGCCATATGGTGCCTTTAACGTCATTGTTAAAATCGCCTTCATTTTTTACGGTTTTAGACGCTGAGCATGCTGCGAATAAAAAGCCGCATACCGCGATAACAGCTGTAAGAACAGTTGCTTTTTTTATATTCATATTAGTTTCCCTCACCTTTTAATTTGTCACTTATATTATATTAATTTTATTAATAAAATTAATTTTCAAACTGAAAATATAAATTACTTAGCAAAATCGGAAGCTCTTAACACAAACTCCCTTACCCCTTCGGGCGGAGTATCATGTCTTTCCAAAGGGTGGTTAAAATGGAAAACAACAGTTTCCTCTTTAATTGAAGGTTTTATTAATTTAAACGTAAAAGTCTGCGTGTGCGGATTGCCAAGCCTTGTAGGTTCAAACGCGCCTTTGGTACTTTCTTCCGATACCAGTTGCACCATTTTAAGATTTTCAGGCTTGTTTAAAAACCATATATAACCCGTGTCGCCGTTATACATTAAAGAAAGCGAATGCGTTTTATACGCATTCAAATCTTTTTGCTGGCGGTTTTTATCCTGTTTGCCTGCGCAGGCCGCTATAAAAAGAACAATAGCAAACAACGCTATGTATTTTTTCATAAGGAACTCCTAAAATAAATTTCCTACGTTTATATTTTAATAAAATTTTAAAACGCGTACTTTAAACTTAGGCCTATCATTTGGCTTCGGGCGTTTTCATATTTCGCGGGGGTGCCGTGTTCCGTAGTACCGGATAAATCTTTTACATACATATAAGAATAGGATATATCCGCGCCCCAGTTGCTTCTTTTATAACCTAAACCCGTGCTGAAGATATGCCTGTCATCCGCGGGTACCATTGTATCCATAAAATCAGGGTTAATGGGGGATTCGTCATATACATAACCAAAACGTATATCCCAATTTTCTGTTACCGCAAATTCCATGCCGGAAGAAAGGCGGAAAACGTCCCTATAATGCTTATACTCGTTTGAAGATCCTTTTGACAAATCGTCATAATCGATTTTAAGCTGTTTATAAGAACTCCAAAACACGCCGGTGATGCCCGCTTCAAGAATAAGCCTTTCTGTAGGTGTAAACGAAAGGCCGAAAGCTAGCTGATCAGGCAAAGCGAGCGCGGCGGTAGCGTCGCCCGTGGCGGGGCTGTATAAACCGTGTCCCGTTACCTTTCCGCTGGCCAAATGTCTTGTTTTTGTGCGGTAAGTAACGGCGGCGGCCCATTTATCAGCCCATTCGGGCTTATAATGAAGGCCGAAGTTAGCGCCCCAGGTTATGGAATCACCTTCAATTTCAATTCTGTTTGCGTTGCCGGGGCCTTTTTCCTCTGTTAAACTGGCGTACATAATTTCAAAACCGCCTGCTAAAGAAAGCTCGTCCGTTACTTGGGAAGCCATAACCGGGTTAAAGGAGTATGTTACCAAATCCATTCTGTAGGACTGTCTTTCCGATATCGCGGGCAGCCAGGTGCCGTAATCTTTATATTTGCCGCCAAGCCCAAAGCGTGAAAAGAAACCCACGCCTAAGACTATATGTTCTCTCATTTGCTTGGTAAAATAGAAGGTCGGCAGGTAAAAAACGCCTGTTTCTAAATCTCTTTTATCATTGTTTAACGAGGTTGAACCTTCAACTATAATGGCTGTTACGCCCGCTTGTATTTGGGCACCTTCTAATTGTGTGATAAGAGCGGGGTTTGAAGCTATGGAGGCGGGTTCCGCTTTGTTTGCCAGTACGGCGCCGCCCATGGCGTTGCCCCTTGCGCTGAATTCATAAAGCGCGAATCCCGCCGCGTTTAAATAAATTCCACAGCAAAACGGCATTAAACATAATAATGCTTTTTTTAATATTTTAAATTTCATAAATTTCCTTTTAATTTTTTTCGTTCCAAACGCTTTAAATACCCTAAACTGGCGTAAAAGCGGAAATATTGCCCGCCATGGGCAATAGAATTAGGTTAATTAAAAAGAATTGCTATACCGGAGTGAAGAAAGACCTAAAGAAGTTAAGTTCCTGCAAAAGGGATAGTTTTTGAAAGTTTTCCTTAATAATAAAATTATATACATAAACATTTTTTAAGTTTTTGTTTTTACTTTTTTTTGAAACGGGTAAAAAAAATGCCAAAACCTTTACAACTAAAAAAGGCAAAATTAAGGCAAATAACGAAATTATTATTAAAAGAATATTTTCCATATAAAAAGTTATCCTATTTGTTAAGTATAACAAAAAAAGAATTTAACCGCTACATTTAAAATGGGAGTTGTTTTGATAATGCTTAACACATCTTGTTTTATATTAAAACGCTGTGTTTGCCGGGCGCTTATACGGTATATTGTGCCTTTCAGCGTCGGAAGAAGTGGTTTTGCTTTACGGACAGGCGTTTATTTTTTACAAATAGCTATAGTGATGTTTTTTGGTATTTCTCACCCCATTTATACAAAGAATCTAAAACAGGCCTTAAACTTAATCCTTTTTCGGATAAAGAATATTCTACCCTGGGCGGAACTTCCGCATAAACTTTTCTTAATACAAGGCCGTGTTTTTCCATTTCTCGTAAATTGGAAGTTAAAACTTTTTGCGTTACCGATCCTATGGATTTTTTAAGTTCTCCAAAGCGTTTTGTGCCGTTTATTAAATCCCTTATTATCAATACTTTCCATTTATCTCCTATTAAAAACAGTGTTACTTCAACAGGGCATAAAGGTAATTTTTTTTTCATAAAGAACTCCTTTTTATGTTTACAATAGTATCTAAAAGGATGCTAGATAACTTTTAAGTGCTTACTTTACAAAACATACTAATAGTTATTATTATACTATAAAGGTTTAAAAAAGGAGAATAAATATATGTCTAAAAAGATGGAAATAACTAAGGAAGAAGCAAACTTCACTGCGTTAAATATAGGGAAATTTGATGATTTGTCTAAATATACCGAAACAAAAGGAAAGGTGTTTTTAAAAGAAATGATTAAAGCCACTTCGGTTGAAATTTCTTTTCAGCTGCTTCCCGCGGGCACAAGACTGCCTTTCGCGCATATTCATAAACAAAATGAAGAAGTTTACATAGTTATAAAAGGCAAAGGAATTTTTGAGGTTGACGGCGTTTCTTTTCCTATAGAAGAGGGAAGTCTGGTAAGAGTGGCACCCAAAGGCAAAAGGATATTGGAAAGCGCGCCAGACTCCGAAATGGTGTATATGGTTGTGCAGGCCAAGGAAAATTCCTTGCGGCAATGGACGCAAAATGACGGCGTAATCGCTTAAATATAAATAAATTAAAACCCCGCTTAAGCCGGCGGGTTTTTTTTTATTTTTAAAATGATTTGGGTATAATGATTCGGATATATAGATAAGGTGCAAAAAACAGTTTTACGTATATCTTTTTTAAAAATTATATATTGAAAATCAAAATATTGATATATAAAATATTGATATAATAGATTATATCGGTAAAAGCGCCTGAAAATATGAGCGGAAAGCGCAAAACGGGATTTGAGAAAATCTTTGTTTAAGTAAAATGCGGCTAAGGAAGTAGGCTCATATAGATTTATTAAAAATGTTTACTTTCCTTGTCGCTTCTTTCCATAAAGCTCCTTAAGTTTTCAGTAAGGGAGCGGTTTTCATTTAATATAGTTCATTGTAAAGGTTTATTATGGATAAAGGCAAAGTACTTATAGTTGACGGATACTCCACAGGTAAATATTATGCTGACCGCCTAAAAGAAAGAGGCATTACTCCTTTTCACCTTACTTCGGGGATGGAAAAAAATACTTCACTTCCGCAAGATGTTATTGAAAAATACATTGCCTCGCAAATAGGGACAAGTTATCAAACAACTTATCTCATGCCTGATTCACTCCAGTCCTTGTTGGAAGAATTTGGCAAACATAATTTCGCCGCTGTTATACCCGGTACGGAAAGCGGCGTGGAAGTAGCGGAACGTTTGTCCGAATACTTTAAACTGCCTTCCAATGATTTTAAGACAGTTGCCCTTAGAAGGGATAAGCACCTTATGCAGCAGGCTCTTAAAAACGCGGGCTTAAAATATATCTCTTTTTTAAAAACAGCCAAGGTTGAAGAGGCTCTTTCCTGGATTGAAAAAAATAATTTTAAAAAAATTGTTATAAAACCGCTTATGAGCGCGGGAACTGACGGTGTTAAAGTTTGTGAAGATAAGGACAGCGTAAAAAAGGCTTTTGAGTCTTTGATAGGCACAAAAGACGGCTTTGGCAGAAAAAATGACGAGGTTTTGGTTGAGCAGTTTATAGAAGGCAAAGAAATTGTTGTTAACTGCGTTTCGCGCGGGGGGGAGCATATTTTAACTGATGTAATGATTTACAACAAAATATTAACCGTTGATAAAAACCCTGTATACGACGCTTCTCTTTTAATAAAAAACCTTACTCCGGAATTTAAAGAATGCGTAGATTATACTTTTAAAGTTCTTAATGTTTTGGGTATTAAATACGGCGCGTCCCACACGGAAATAATGCTTACACCCGAAGGCCCGGTTCTTATAGAAACAGGCGCCAGAGTTATGGGAAGGCTTAGCGAAATTTATTGGGAAGCCTTGGGCCGCAACAGCATTGATTTGATTCTTGACAGCTATCTTGACGGCGTAAAGCATAAAGAAAATATGCTTAAGCCTTATAATCCCAAAAAATCTTTTCTTTATAAATATTTTATTTCTTATGCGAATGCGGAAATATCTTCCCTTCCTGTTTTTGACAGTTTAGGGGAGCTTCCCTGCGTTAGAGAGCTGACTTTTGCGCTTGCCCGGCAAAGTATGCGCGTTAAAAAAACTATTGATATGCCTACAATGCCCGGTGAAGGTGTTTTTATAAGCGAGCAAGAGGAAGAGATTATAAACGCCTATAAAACCGCGCGATTTTTAGAAGTTTGCGCGCCCGGCCTTTTGTATGAGCCTAAAGACGCCGTGCCTATGGCTTTTGAAAAGGAACTTTTAGCAAAAATTAAGGATAAAGGCTCTTTATGTGATGAATATGACACTCTTTTTAAAGGTTTTGAATTAAAATATAAAGATTTTGAAAACAGTGTTTTATATGTTTTAAATGACTTAATGCTGCCCTGCCTTAACGGTGAAATTGGAGATGTGTATATAGCGGGCAAACAGCTTTATGAGGATAAACGGACTAAAGAAACTCTTATCCCTAATCCGTTTTACAGCGTTTTTCTTCCCGTGGCCGCGGAGCCCTTTTTATTTAAAACAGGAGATAAAGGCCGCATCGAAAAAACCGGGGAAATAAAAATTTTATAATTTTAAGGAAACCTATCATGCCCATACAACAAAGAAAAACAACTCCCGAAGTTTGGCCCCTTACATATAATGAACGCCAAATAATTACAGAATACGGCATAAACCCCGGCAGCACTGTATATAACATTAAATTTGAGTTTACAATAACGGGCGAGCTGGACGAAATAAAGTTTGAGAAAGCCCTTTGCCGTCTTATTGAAAGGCATAGGATTATGCGTTCCCACTATCCTTTGCGGGAAAATAAATTTATCCGTAAAATTTTTGATAAAGTATCAAATGTTCTTACAATCAAAGAATGTTCCTTACAACTCGCTAAAGAAGAAATAAACGCTTCCAATAAACCGTATGATATCTCCAATGATAAATTATTCCGCTTTACTCTTTTTAAAGTCGGACAAAAAAAGAATATTTTTCTTTTTGAGGCGCACCACATAATTATTGACGGCATAGGTATAAGTATTTTTATAAATGAACTTTGGCAGCTTTATGAAAATGAAAATCTAAAGCTTCCTTTACAGGCTGATTATCTTGACTTCGCCGTTTCACAACAAAACAATGAGGAAGAACTTAAAAAGAAAAAAAAGTTCTTTAAAAATATTTTCGTTGACGGTGTGCCTGAAAATGACATGCCCATCGCAATAGCTAAAAGGCCTGACGTGCTGCCCGCAAGCAACAGCCGTTTGGAAAGTGTTATAGAAGCAAACATGATTTTAAATAAAGCAAAAGAGTTTGGCGTAATGCCTTATGTTATTATAATGGCGGCCTGCGCGGTAACGATAGGCAAGTATTGCGCGAGTGAAGATATTACATTCGGTTCAGCCATGAGCGGCAGAGATACGGAAGAAACGAAAAATATTGTAGGTATGTTTTCAAATATAATTCCGCTTCGTTTAAAACCAAAAGGGGATATGCTTTTAAAAGATTTTATTGCCGAAGCGGCAGTCCTTTTAAAAGAAGCTAAAAAAAACCAGTCCTATCCTTTGTCTTCGCTTGTTTCTTCTTTTGTGTCGCGCCGTGATTTAAGCAGGCATCCTCTATTTGATGTTATCGTAAATTATTTATATGAGTTTCCTGACGTGAATGTGGCAGGCCTTACAATCAGGCAGGAGCCGCGTAATACGGAAGGCTACCCGGTTGATTTACAATTTGAATTTCTGCGGCGGGGGGATATTATCAGGCTGGTTTTGTCCTACTCGGATATTCTTTATGAAAGCCGTATTCCTAAAAATATTTTAGAGCAGCTTGAATTTGTTATTAAAAATATAACCGCAAAAGGCAGTGAGGAAAAGAAACTTTCTTCTATTTCACTCCTTCCGGAGCCTCAAAGAAACCATATTCTTAAAAAGTTTAAAGGTTCGGAAATAGAATATGATAAAACAATGACGGTGATTGACGTTTTTGAGCAAAACGCCAAAGATTTTCCCGAAAATCCCGCAATAAAATATGAGGATAAAGTTTTAACTTATAAGCAGGTAAAAAATATTTCTGACAATATTGCCGCTAAACTTAGGGAGAGGGGAGTAAAAAAGGGTGACTGCATTGCTATTTTGGTAAAACGAAGCGAGCTTATGCCCGTTTGTGTTTTAGGCGCGGTTAAAGCGGGCGCGGCTTATGTGCCTTTTGATTTTGTGTATCCGCCCGAAAGGCTTAAATTTATGTTGCAGCAAACTAAAGCCAAAATTTTGATAGCCGACGAGGATCTTCTTTATCTTTTGCCGGAATGTGAATGCGGTGTTTTACTTACGAAAGATATTTATTTTCTTAAATCGCCTGAAGATAAAAAAGATATTGCCGGCGTAGCCCCTTCAGATTGCGCGGTGGTGCTTTATACATCAGGCACGACAGGCACTCCTAAAGGCGTTATTATAACGCATGCTAACATTATGGCTTTGTGCGTTTGGGTTAAGCAAAAGCTTGGCGTTAAAAATACAGACAATATGGCAACTTACGCCAGCTTTGGTTTTGACGCTTCCATGATGGATATTTTTTCTTCCCTATACTGCGGCTCTTGCCTGCATGTAATAGCCGATGAACTTAAACTTGACCTTACCAGGTTAAATGATTATTTTGAAAAAAACAGCGTAACAAGCGTTTTTATGACAACTCAAATGGGCCGCAAATTCGCCGAAACAATAAGCAATAATTCTTTAAAATACCTTATGGTAGGCGGGGAAGCTTTGGTTCCATTAGAACCGCCAAAAGGCTATCTTTTATATAACGGCTACGGCCCCACGGAGTGCACCGCCTGCGCCAGTATGTTTATAGTTGATAAGTTATATGAGCGTATACCTTTGGGTAAGCCTGTGCCTAACAGCGCTATTTTTATGCTTGATAAATATAATAACATAGCTCCCGTAGGAGTAGTGGGTGAACTTTGTATAGCAGGCCCGCAGCTTGCAAAAGGTTACTTGGATAACCCCCAAGAAACTAAAGAAAAATTTGTGGAAAATCCTTTTATCCGTGAAGCGGGTTTTGACAAAATATACCGAACAGGCGATATAGCCAGATATTTACCCGGCGGGGATATTGATTTTATGGGCAGGCGTGATTCCCAGGTAAAAATACGCGGTTTCAGGGTTGAGCTTACCGAAATAGAAGGCAGAATACGCGCATACCCCGCCGTAAAAGACGCGGTTGTTATTGCTAATGACGCTCCGGGCGGCGGTAAAAGAGCGCTTGCTTATATAGTGGCGGATAAAAAAATTGATATAACAGAGCTTCATAAGTTTATTGAGCAGGAACTTCCTTCTTATATGGTGCCCGCCACTACAACTCAGATTGAGGCTATTCCCTTTAATCCTAACGGTAAAGTCGCTCACCGCAAATTGCCGCCGCCGGTATTCGGAGTAGTCAGGAGAGATAATTTTGCCGCTCCTCAAGGCATTGCGGAAAAAGAAATTGCAATTATATGGGCTGAAATTTTGGGAATAAAACTTGATAAAATAAGCGCTAATGACAATTTTTTTGATCTTGGCGGAACTTCTTTATCAACAACGGAACTTGTTTTAAGGATAAGGGAAATTTTTAATAAAAAAATTAACCCCGCGGAAATTTTTCGTTACCCGGTACTTAGGCAGCAATCCGAATATTTGTCTAAAAACAACCCTTTTCCAATGATTCATGTTTTCTCTGATAAAGGGGCCAAAAATCCTATGTTTTTTGTGCATACGGGCAACACCGGGCCGGAAGCGTATTTGCCGCTGGCAAGAAAGTTAAGAAAAGACTGTCCTTTTTACGGGATAGAGCCGTATAACCTTTTCCAAGATAAGGAAATCATTGCAGGCGTGGAAAATATTGCAAAAAAATATATTCAATATATGCATGCCGTAAAGCCGCAAGGCCCGTATATTTTGGGAGGATGGTCCTTCGGAGGATTGGTTGCTTATGAGATGGCCGCGCAACTAAGCGCGCAAGGCGAAAGTATTGAAAAACTTTTTTTGCTAGATCCGGGCGTTGATTATTCCGAGCAAAGAAAAAAGCTTAATGATAAATTAAACCAAACATCTTTCTTTCATGACTATCTTAAAAATGACCCTATGTTTGAAAGATTTAAAAAGCTGGGCCTTACAGAAAGGCTGGTTGAAAACAATAAAAGAATGATGAATGATATTTTTTCCTATAATCCCAAGCCTTACGGCGGTAAGGTAATATTGTTTAAATCTACAAAAATATCACCTGTTCCAAGAATGATTAAAGGTGAGTTAAGAGAATTGCTTTTTACCGCCCAGACAGAAGAGATTGGGAGAATTGATAACGGCTTTTCCAAATATGTAAATAATTTGGAAATTATAAAAATAGAGGCTGTTCATGACGATTTTATGAAAGGCGGCGCGCTTGAGAAAATAATTGCCAGAATAAATAAGGATGAGTAACAGTGAAAATAAAACAATATTATAATAATATTTTAGGTGAAAATCTGGGTAGTTTTTTAAAGGCCAATATAATGGCGTTTATAGGCCTTAATATAGGTATTATCGGCGTTAACTGGTTTATTATAAACGTTACGGGGCAAAACAGGATTTTAGGTGTTTATGGGGCGGTTTCATTAATAGCGTCTTTTTGCGCGTTGCTGTTTTTCGGCTCTCTGGCTGATAAATATAATAAGATAAAAATACTTAAGTTTTGTCTGCTTATAGAAGCATTTATTTTTATTGCTGCGGCAGGGCTTAATTATTTGAACTTTCCGGTTATTTTTCTTATTTACGGTTTGGCTGTGTTAAGCATGCCTGTTATGATGCTGTATGCGGCGGTTTCCCGCGCCGCTTTGGCGCAAGTTGCTCCCGCGCAAAAACTTATTAAAGGCAATTCTGTTTTTGAAATAGCAATACAATGCGGTGCAGTTTTAGCGGCGCTGGCTACCGGATTTATATACCACGGTTTCGGGTTTAACGTTCTTATGCTTACCGCCTCTTTTACTTTATTGCTTTCTTACATTATGTTAGATGAAGATTTGGCCGGAACGGATTTAAATTCCAAATCTCACGCGGGGAAAACCTATTTTGAAAATTTAAAAGAAGGTTTGCGGTATTTTAGAGAAAATAAAGTTTTGCTGCTGTTTGGTTTAATAGTGTTTTTCCCAGGTATAGTTATCGCTGCGTCTAATACTGTTATTCCCGGTTATGTTGAGCAGTTTTTAAAGCAGGATTCAAGAGTATACGGAGCGGGGGAAATGTTTTTTGCTTCCGGCGCGCTGCTTTCGGGTTTTCTTACAGCGTGGGTTTCGTCATTTATAAAAAAAGAACTCCTGCAGTTTGTTTTATTTGTTTTATCTGCCGCGGTGCTTTTTAGTTTCTCATTAAACAGATTTGTGGCGGGTTTTTATATCGCGATATTTCTAAGCGGTTTGTTTATAGCTTCTTTAAGAATTATTTTAAACGCTAAATTTATGGAGCTTACCGGCAAAGAATTTCTTGGGCGCACCATTGTGTTTTTAACGGCAATTACAACCGTTTTTCAGGCCGCGTTGGTTTATTTTATAGGTTATTATATGGACGTGTTTAAAGTTACCGACGGATATCTGATTTTAACAATAGTGATTTTGGCGGGATTTGCGGGGGTTTATATTTTAAAACCGGAACAAAAAAAAAGAGAGCCTTAATAACTCTTCCTCAAGTTAATTTTTGTTAAAAGCACTTATTCCAAAACGTATTGCGGGAATAATGGCAAACTTAAAATAAAGATTGCAAAACCTGCGGATATGCGTTTAAATGAAATTGATATATTTGCTAAAACCCCTCTTAAACCAGCGGGGTTTTTTTATTATAATTAACTTTTTGTTTACAGTATCAGGCGGGTTTTAAAGCTATTTTCTCTTTGAGGCGGCATTTTATTAATTTAAGAGCCATTATACACTCAAGTTTCTATAAAAATACAGGAGGGAAAAATCCTTAGTTGTTGTTTTTTAGTAATTAATATTAATTATTTTATTTAAATATGTTGTAGAATAGGTTGCAGTCAAAATATTTGGAGGAGGCTTTAGTATATGAGGAGAGTTTTTGCAGCGTTTATTTTTATCGTAACAAGCATAGTTTCCTATGCTCAAATTGCCGACCCTTTGTTTATGCCTAAAAAAGGGAATTTCGTGTCGGAAACAGAGTTTTCTTTAAATAAACTTTACCGCGGTCTTGGGAGTAATTTTCCAATGTTTGCGTCCGATCCAAAAATATATACGGTTAAACAAACCATAGGTTACGCTGTAGCGGATAATCTTTACATAAGTCTAGGAATTGGCTACGGCAAAGTGGATATCGACGCCAACCCGGCCTTAACTTCGGATGATTTAAGCAAGTCCGGTTTTACTGACCCGGAGTTAACTCTTCGCTACAGGATAAGCGATGATATAGGGCAAAATATGCTGTTAGATGTTGTGGCGTACGCAAGGGTTTCTGTTTTTGACAGCTACCTTAAAAACGAGAAAAGTTTTGACATAACGGGCGGTGCGCCAACGGTAGACATAAACAGCGGCCCCGCTTTAGGTGCAGACGAATATTACCTTTATTTTTTAACCGGTAAAAAAGTTGACAATATTTCTTTTGCTCTTAGGGCCGGAGGGGGATATATATCAGCCATAGAGCTTGTTGATAATTTTGAAAACCAATGGTATTTTTGGGCGGGTTTCAGCGGCAGATATTATCTGACCGAAAAGCATGCGCTGGGTTTTGATTTTGATTATAATTACCACAGCTCTATTATAGATGTTGGCGGCAACAGCCAGCCTGATACGGAAAGGAATTATACAAATATAGTTTACGGGGTTTCTTATGATTTCAGTTTAACCCAAACCGTGGCTTTTAGCGCTTTTTACCGTGAGCAGATATTTGATATAGCGGTAGATAAAAAGCCTTATAACTTAGGTTTAAAAATGAAAGCTTTATTTTAAACAGTGTTAATTTATATATAAAAACCGCGGCGTTTTGTAAGAGCCGCGGTTTTTATTTTGTGTTTTAAACACAAAAAGGATATTATCCGCGCTCTATGTTAAATAAATAAGTAGCACGATTGCGCGGCTTTGAAATGCCTGCCGCGTATAAACATAGTATAAAAAACTATGCTTTTTAAAATTATGTTCTTTCATATCTTAAAGACAGATTTCTGTGGAGTGAATTAATATGCTTATGACTGCAACATAGGTCTAAATACCTATAATAAAGTAGGTCTTTAGACCCCTGTTTTTATCTCTCTCTATATGCTATGTTTATATATGGAATTTTCTTATATGGAGGTAGTATGAAAAAACTAATTATCTTTTCAGGGTTGCTTATATTGTGCATTTCCATATTTGCGCAAAACAATCCAAAAAAAAATTCTAATAAAGAATTGAATACTGAAATCAGTTCTTTGCAAGATCTTTTCCCAACAAACCAAGCTATTAACCTCAAAAATATAGATATTGAACAGATACTAACCCTTCATCCATCCAATGCTTCCAATTATAAAAGTCGAATTTTTAAAGAGGATGGCAAAGGAATTTCAAAAAAAATTGAGGCCTTGCAAACAAGGCTGCAAAAAAATAAGATATCAAACAAAGAGAAAGAATTCCTTTCTGACGTCATAGCTAAGTTATCGCTAGAAAACTCCAAACCTGTGATATCCCAAGATTATCGCCCAGGATATATAGAAACTATAGAAAGATTGATGCTATCCCCTGAAAAAATTAAAAAACACTATGCTTCTAAAGTAAAAAACACCATTAAAATGCAAAATCCTTTTGAAGTATTAAAGAGCAGAATTATTCTTTTGGGTGAAAATCACGTATATAGATCCCCTTCAGTATCTATGGTAAAAAACATCATTGCTTACAACAAAACCGCCAAAGAAGAAGATAAAATAACACATCTATTACTTGAGTTTGATGAAAGTGTAAATTTTGGATATGATTTTCTAAAACAAAACATTAATATTATTCAAGATGAAAAAGAATTATTGAACGCTGCCGTTGTGTATGCTAAGGAACACTATCCCAACATTGCGACACATGAACAACTAAAGCATTGGATTTATTTGACGTATTTGATACTAAAAGAATCTCCTGAAATTTATTGTTACGCCTATGATTCAAACGGAAGTGTTTCTACTAGAAATAGAATTGCCGTCTCCTTTATCTCTTCTTTGGCTTCTGCTCAAGAAAATAAGATTGTTGTGATCGCAGGTATGGGCCATATAATAAAAAGTAATGTTGATAATTCTCTTGCGCTTGCTTATTATAACGTAAAGTACAGCATTCCTTCTATTCTAAAACAATATATACCAGAAAAGGAAATACTCTCTGTAACAATTGTTGGCGGGAAACCGTGGAGAGAAGGAGAAATATTGTTTGGCGCTTCCGCTAAAGACGAATTTTTAGATTATTCAGATTATATCCGTTTTGAAGCAACAAAAGCATCAAGCAAAAAATTTGCTCTAAAACTGGACCCAAATACAGATGGGTTTGATTATTTATTATATTTTGATGAAACCTCGTCCTACCAGTAATAAAAAATACCGCGCAATATTGCGCGGTATTTTTTGTCCGGTTTATAAATAAATGCCTTTCTTTACTTAGTAGGTTTTAGGACTATCTTGATAACTAGATAACAAGGTATATTACGGTTATAAAAAGGGGTTTTGTAGTGCAAAAATAAAGGCCGCGCTAGCGCGGCCTTATGAACAATGGTTCTATTTACGTCTCCCGAAAATTAAAGAAAGTATAAATAAAATTACCGCCACTATCAAGACAATTTTACCTATCCAAGCCGCAGTGCCCGATACTTCCCCAAACCCAAGAAACGCCGCACCTACGGCTACTATAAAAAATACTATCGCCCATTTAAACATAAGCTTACCTCCCCAGTTTTTTATTTTTAAATTATTATTTTAATCTTGTTAAAAAACTACCCCCTTAATATACTCTAACATACTATGCAAAGTTTAACAGTACTAGTATGTTTTGCGCAAAATGAATTTTTATATAGTCTAAAAGCATTCTTCCTAGTGTAAGGAATTGCTTGCTATATCACTTTTATTAAGGTCTACTCTAATTGTAATTAAATGAAAAGGGAGAAAAAATGAAAAAAACAGCGATAGCGGTATTTGCGCTTATATTAATGAGTTTATCTGCAAATGCGGAAGTATTTGTGGGAGTAAAGGGCGGTATCGGCGCCAGCGACGATAACGTCAGAGATCTTATGAACGGAGATTATTCTTATTCTGACCGGGACGGTATCATTGGCGCGGAAATAGGATATGACTTTAACTCCGGACACTCCAGCAGAATAGGTGTTAAAGTGGGGTTAAATTCCTTCGGTAAAATAGATTCCGAGGATAAAACCGTGCATGAGGATTTATTGCTTAAAAACACAATAACTGTTCCTTTAACGGTTTATTATAAATATGCTCCTAATGAGACGGGTGTTCATTTTTGGATTGGTGGCGGCGCCACCTGGGCCAGCCTTAAATTCCAAAATGATATAGATAACCTGAGCGGAACAGAGACAGAAATCTTTCCTCATGCGGCTGCAGGCGTGGAGTGGAGGATAGTAAAGCTTATAGGTGTAGGTTTGGATGTCGGCTATAACTTTGACGCCAAGATATCTAATAACGGAATGTACCGGGATTTTACCGGGCTTGAAGGCTTTGCGGGAGTTAAGATATATTTCTTTTAAACTTATGACAAAAGTCTAAAACAAAAAACTCACCAATTCTTAGACCAGTGAGTTTTCTGTTTTAGAAATGGCTTCCGTTACTTAGTAAATTTTATGAGTATCTGGAAAGTTTCTAAGGGGCATTTATGTTTGTTATTTCTTTGGGTTAAGAACTTTTTTAGCCCATATCAAATTACATGTGTTACAGCGGTATGTAAATTTGGTTTTTCCTGTTTGGGTAGGGGAAATAGTTTTATTACATTTTTTGCATGTATCTGTTGGAAGGCTCATTGTTATTTAAACTCCTATGTGTAGTTATGATATATGCAGGGAAAGTTTTCTCCACATATGGACAAAAATTATTTACTACTGTTATTCATATATAAGTATATAATTTTTTGTTTGATTATATAGTAAAAGCAGACTTCAGCACGGGTATTTATTTTAAATGCTCCTTGCCACTACAAAAGAAATTCTAAGGTGGTCCGGAACGTGGTTGCTTTAGGCTGAGTTTTTAAGATGTAAAAAGCAAAACCCCTCTTAGTATCTCTAAGAGGGGTTTTCTAAGGTGAACTCCCCGGGCTGGATGGGCCTCTCGGGAATGATTTTTCTGACGTGTTTTTTTAAGAAAGGTATTTTTACGTCGGAGTATTTAGTATTATTGATATTTTTAGTAATGGCAAACCGAACTGGCATTGTCATCCTTTTTGTCATCCCTAAAACATTGTGCCTTTGATTTTTGTTTTATATTCTTGGATAACCTTCGCCTCAGTATCGTGTATATAAATCATGGTTGTTTCCAGTTTGGAATGACCCATAGCTTTTTGAATTGAAAAAGGGTCAATGCCTTGCTCGGCAGAAAAAGAGCCGAAGTTGTGTCTTAATAAATGAAATTTTGTATACGGAATACCTAGCTCGTGCGCCAATCTTCTAAACAGAGCAGATATAACTTCAGGGGTCTTAGGGGAACTGCCATCTTTAAACGCCACAATATGAGTGTTTTTTGAAGAACCCTTGTTTTTCAATAAATATTGTCTTAGTGGTTTTAGAAGAGGAATTTCTCTATCTTCATAATCCTTAGGGATATAATTCTCTTTCTTTTGCACATAAATAACACCCCTATCCCAGTTAACATCCGTCCATTCCGCCTGAAAAACTTCTTCTACTCTCATACCAGCATAAGAGCCCAGCATAATGGCCGCCTTAAGCATTGAGTCGGCATTCTTATATAGTTTTTTTAAATGGTCTTTAGAATATTTTATTAGACGGCCTTTGGCTTCTTTAAATTTAGGTACAAGTTTCCAAGAATGTTTTGGATAATTATAATCTTTGATTTCTTCTGCTTCTCTCAGCATTTTAATGATTACACGGCGTTCTCTATTTATAGAGTATTTGCCACGCCCTTCTTTGTCCATTTCGGAGACAAATTTTGAGACGGATTTTTCATCAATATCTATCAAATATTTAGGAGCAATGATTCTGTTGAAGTCTTCTATGGCTTTGTTTACAAAGCGTTTAGTGGTTTTATCTTGAATGGAGTATTTATCTGTATAATCCCTGCAATAGGCTCCCCAGAGGGTTTTTTCCTTGAGTGTGTCCAAAGGCGTGGGCAAGCCTGCAAGTTTTAATTTAACGTAGTTTTTAGCGTCATTAACATTGCTTCCTAGCGTTTTGCGATGCCTGCCAATCTCTGCCCGGTAAAAATCACAAAGATATATATCCCCAACCTTAAATAGTCCGGGGCAATCTTTAACTGGGATGCGTTCAGTGATTTTTCGGGGCACTCTTTTTCCTTTTTCGCTTCTTAGGATTCTTATTTGTAAAGGTTTTTTTCTTCTTCTGGCATTAATTTATATATCTGCGATTATTTGAAGAACATCATTAACAAAGTTTAAGGTTTTTCCTTTTTGTCGATAATTACACCATACTGAAACGCCATAGGCAGACTCAACCTTGCGATCCTCTAAGCAAACACCCCAAGATGCCTCTACTTGATGTTTGGTCATCCCTACTGAAATTTCGCCTTTATTTATCTTGTCTAGTGTAGATTTAGACCAATTCGCTCCGTAGGCTTTTATAACAATATCTCTATATTTTTGTTGTTCCTGTTGAGCTTTTTTGTCAGCCTGTCTTTGTTTTATAAGAGGGTTTATATCGGTAAATGAGTATGGGATTTGATCCGGCAGTTCTGCAGTAATATAATTATCGTCATCTATCATTAATTTAAAAGCGGCGGAGTCATAATTTCCCCATTTCACATCTTTAATTTTATATGGTTTGTTTTTTTCTGCATCATAACTTGTTGTATATCCTTTCTCGTTATCTCTGCTAATACCCCTAAATATAGATGTTGGATATAGCGTTTTTCCGATATAAAAATCCCTTGCAATATCTAAATCCTCTAGGATATCAACACAATCTAGTGGATATATTTTTTTTGTTTTTATAGTTTTTGTTTTCCCATTATCTTTAGTTTCTTCTAAAACCAAGGACTTATTTTTATAGTCAATATCTTTAATAAGAAGGACCTTGTCGACATACTTATTTTTTTCAAACTTCTTATCGCCTATTCTGCAATGGGTGCCCAGAACAGTTCTTTGCTTTAAAAAAATAAAGTGCTTTCCAATATAGCGTTGATAGTTGTCTGCATTTATCTTTACTGCGAATGCAGGCACAACAAATAAGCAAAAGAGTAGAGTGAATAATAGTTTTTTCATATATTACCTCGCTAAAAAGAAAATAATAATTGCATCAATCACTACGAATGAAACAAGTTGCCAGTTTTTAAATGGCGTTGGATAAGTCTTATTTAATAGTTTGTGTGTGAGTAGATAAGCAGCGTAGAAGAGAGCAAGTATTAAAACGATTAGTATTATCGTCTGAGTCATAACATCCCCCTATTTTTTGTTTTTTTCTTCTAAGAATTTAGGTCTCCTTTTTCTTGCAGGAGGTCTAAACTCGTCAATTACTTTGGCTTGAATTTCTATCTCATGTATGGACCCAAAAATAGGTTCATATGCATCATTATCAGGAATAAGCCAAATAGTATTACTTTCTAAATAAAAGCGTTTTAATGTACATTCATCTTCTAGTCGTGCAATTACTATTTCTCCTTCGGAGACATCTGTTATAGTGCATTTCCTTAGAATAATGGTAGTTCCTTCTTTTAGTGATGGCTCCATACAGTCGCCGCGAACTTTTGCGGCATAATCATTATCATCTCCACGAAGAACAGGAATATAAAGTGAAGGAGTCTCCTCGAGTATCGCACAGTTAAATCTATCGGCGTAAATTTCCCCCATAAACGGTACATAGTTGTTGATACGAACCATCTCCATTGTTGGCAAATCTTTTTTACTTTTATCCTGAATGCCAAAAATTTCTTTTATTTCTTTTTCAGACTTTTTAAATATTTTAGATATGGCAATAATATTGTCAGATCCCGGCTTTATTCTTCCCGAAATCCAACCAGAAACGGCACTTTCGCCAACATCTAACTTGGTGGCTAATTTTTTTTGAGAGCCTTTTAAAACGCCATTGTTCCACTCTTTTAATAGAGCTTCTATTTTATTCATATCCTCACTCCTCGTCGTAAAATGAGGGCATAAGACACCCCCTTGACTTTCTTCACTATTTTTACTAAACTTAATATAGATAGTGAAGTGAGGCTTGTTCCTAGTCAAACTGGACAAATCTTGCAGAGGGCGGCGGTGAAACAAAAGCTAAAGCGCAAACGGCCGAAACCACCGAACCTCAAAAATAAAACCGCAATGCCAAAGCGGACTTATGCGATAGATGAAAATTTAGGTAGCAAAATTTAGTTCAGGTTATGACCTAAGCTAATAAGTAAAGTCTTAACATCGCATAAGAACCGCAAACCTTAAAAGCAGAGATTAAACACCTCTGTATCCTGGCAGGATTATTTTAAGGGCTTGCGGTTTTTATTGTACCAAATTTAACGAAATTAGACTAAGAAGAGAGGTTTGAGATGATAGCAATAAAAAACACATGGGAAGAAAAATCTGCCCTATACAAACAGAAGTCGAAGGTTATTACGCGTCAGGGGATAGTGTTCATAAATTCCTTTGAGGTTGCCCTCCGATTAGGAGAGGACGTGAAAAACATTCAATGGAAGGCCAAATACGGACGCTTTAGGGATATTGCAAAAAGATGGGGAAAGCTGTATTGGTTCCAAGAAAAAGACATTAACAGACTTATGGGAGTGTAATATGGCCACTATAAAAAATTTCATTTTGATTTTTGAAGGCAGGCGCAACCCACGCAAAAATGAAAAGCGCGTCTTAACAGTTTTTGCAGTTCTTATATATATTGCACTTTTGGCAATTTAAAGCTTATGAAAAAATATTTAACACACTTTTTAATCAAAACTCTAAGCCGTGTAGATTACACCTTTAAGGCACCTTTAAAAATAGATGTGTGGGTGCTTGTTGGGCCGGACGGTATGGATTGGGATTGTGAAGAAATAAGCATAAGACACATTGGCAAAGGGATTTTAAACTATGGGCCTGTGTACCCAATGCTTAGGCATATAGGCGATACAAAAGACCTGCTACGGCTGTTTTGGGCGTATTTAATAAGGGATTAAGAATGACATTGCAAGAAGCTTTAGACAAGGCGCGGCGCGCGGCAAATGGGGCAATACAAATATGGGGCTTAACGGAGCCAGCGCAAGCCAATGCAATGAAGCAAATACAAGAAATTTACGAAGGTTATTTAAAACAAGTTGAGGTTAAAGAAAATGGAACACAATCCAAGTGTAAGAATTAAGAAGGTTAAGGACTTTGTTAAAACACGCAAAATTGAGCGCGCGCAGATGAAAGCCGCCAAAGCCAAATTAACCCGCAAAGAAAAGAAAGCGGCAAACTTTTACGGCTTAAATATTTACTTTAAGGGTGCGGCTTGTGATAAGTGTGGCGTTCTTAGAGATCGCACCGGAAAGAAAGTCAAAAGGCCGGCAAAATAGGGGATCTTATGGCAAAAAAACTAAACAGTTTCAAGGACACCGCGGGCAAGTTATGGGTTGCCTGTTGTGAATGTGAAGCCGGCGGCAATGGAAGTGCTGAAGGCAAATGTGGAGGCGGTTCTACTGCTAAGAAGTTTAACGGAATGGGCTGTTTTGCCGGAACGCTACTTAATAATTTACAGGGGGTTTTATGAGCAAAGAAATAATAAGTTTACAGCTTGAAAACATAAAAAAGATTAAGGCCATAACCATAAGGCCGGAAGGCAATTTTGTAGAAATATCGGGCCGTAATGGGCAAGGCAAATCTACCGTGCTTGACGCTATATGGTGGGTGCTGAAAGGCAAAGATAATATACAGCAAATGCCGGTACGCCAAGGGCAGGAAAAAGGCACCATACGCCTTGAACTTAACGACCTTATTATAGAGCGCGTATTTAAGGTTAATGAGGTGGGCACCGATTATACCACCACCATAAAGGTAACGAGTAAAGACGGGGCCAAATACTCCAGCCCGCAGGCCGTGCTTGATAAGTTTACTGGCATTTTAGGGTTTGATCCGCTGGCCTTTATGCGCATGAGCGCAAAGGAGCAGTACGAATTTATCCGCAAAAACGCCGATTTAAAGGTGGACATTGACGAACTGGACAGGAAACACAAAAGTCTGTACGAGCAGCGCACCGAGGTTAACAGGGAAGTTAAACGCCTTGAGGCCCAAATAGAAAGCATGCCCATAGTTAATGTGCCCAAAGAGCGCGTGGACGTGGCTACTTTAATGTCTGTTCTTCAAAATGCGCAGGAAAGCAACCAAAAAATACAAAAGGCCAAATACGCACTGGACAGCCTTACCCAAAAGAAAATCAGCAAACAGGACGAAATAAAAAGGCTTGAGGCGCAAATTTTAAGCATTAAGTCAGACGTTGAACAGCTTGACGTGGATATACGCCGCGGGCTTGAGTTTATGCGCAGCAACCAGCCCATAGACACCACGGACATTGAAAGCAAAATCAAAGACGCGGAAACCATAAACGCCGCCTTTGATGCCGCCGTTAACAGGGATAAACTTGTTACGCAAAAAATAAACGAGGAAGCCCATGTTATCCATTTAAATAATGAAATGGAAAGCCTGGAAAACCAAAAGAAACAGGCCATAGAATCCGCCAACCTGCCCGTAAAAGAGCTGGGCTTTGGTAATAACGAGCTGCTTTACAAGGGGTTACCCATAAAGCAGTTAAGCGCGGCGGAGCAGTTAAAGCTAAGCATGGACATTGCCACGGCGGAAAACCCTGATTTAAAGGTAATTCTGCTACGCGACGCGAGCCTTTTGGACGACGAGAGCCTTGAGTACATTAAGCAGCGCGCGGAAGAAAGCGGCTACCAAATATGGGCCGAGCGCGTGGACACCACGGGCACCAAAGGCTTTGTTATTGAGGACGGAGAGCTGAAAGCATAACTGGCGCACTGTTACCCCGGGGCGGCCCAAACCCTGCCGCCCCTATGTTTTTAATTTTAAGGAGATATTTATGAGCCATTTTACAGTAATAGTATTTGGAAAAGACCCAGCAAAACAGTTGCAGCCCTACCATGAGTTTGAATGTACAGGGCAGGACGATAAATATGTACAGGATATAGACGAAACGGAAAAGCTGCGTAAAGAATACGAAACCATGACAACCACACGCTATAAAGACGCTGAGGGCAATTTATTTGTAACTTGGGCGGATCAATTTTACAGAGAACCTACAGCGGAAGAATTGTCCAAACATAACCCTATGGGACATGGCTGGGGCGGCGGTATTTCTTGGACAAGCAAGGATTGGGGCGATGGTAAAGGTTACCGCCCAAAAATTGCCTACATTCCCGAAGGATACACCAAAGTTGAAGTGAAACAAAGCGCAGTTATGACATTTGCTGAATATTGCACAGAATATGAGGGTAAAACTGTCCTTAACCCCGGTGAAACACTTGACCTTAATGAAAAACACAAATACGGCTATTGCCTTATTGATGATAAAGGTGAGGTAGTAAAAGTTATAGACCGTACAAATCCCAATGCTAAATGGGATTGGTTTGTAGTCGGCGGCCGCTGGTCTGGTTTCTTTAAGTTAAAAGAGGGCGCGGAAGGCATTTTAGGCAAAAAAGGGGTAATGGGTGCTAATCGTAATCACAAGCCCGGTTATGCAGACATAGCCAAAAAGAAAGACATTGATTTTGCAAGCATGGAAGAAACTGCCTCCAAAAAAGCTGCCGAAGTTTACGATAAAGTCGCCGCCTAACACCGGCTATGGACTGGGAAACATGGGAAAGCGCACGCACGCGCATAAAAAACATTGATGAGGCAAGGGAGTTTTACAATAACCAGCCTGCAATTAAAGCCATTAACGAATCTAAAAAATTTGGTTTTTATTTTGAACAAGACGAGCTTTTAGCCGGCAGAGAAGCCTATATTGAGGCGGCTAAAACAGAATCTTATAGACCATATGCCTTTGTAAAGGACGGTAAATGGTTTGGTAAGGGCAGAATGGGTTGGTGGGGCGCGTCCCATGACGAGGATGAAGTGGCGTATAACAAATTATTTTTGGAGACGCTTAAGGCCGCCACGCCAAACACAATCCTTACAGTTGTTGATTGCCATATTTAACGGAGACAATTATGCAAATTTTAACAGATAAAGAATATTTTGCCTACCCGGCAATAAGCAAAAGCCAGTTGCACCAGTACGATCCGCTTAACCCCATAGCCTTTTGGCGCGGGTGTAAGCTAAACCCGCAATGCACGCCGGACAAAGAAACGGACGCTATGGTTAACGGTAAGCTGCGCCATATGTTACTGCTGGAGCCGCAGAAGTTTGAGCAGGAGTTTTTGGTTATTGAAGGCGGTTACGGCTTTGGAACGCGCAATACAAAGGCTTTCCAAAAGGTAATAGAGGACAACCCCGGCAAAACCGTAATAACGCAGGAAATGCTGGATACAGCCAAACTGCAAATAGATACGCTTAAAAGCTACTCGCTTATACAAAGCGTACTGGAGGGCGCAACGGTGGAAAAGGCCTTTTTATGGACGGATGAGGAAACAGGCCTGCCGCTTAAATGCAAGCTGGATCTTATCAAAAACATAGCCGATGGCCTTGTTATTACCGAATACAAAGGCGCAAGCAATATGGACAACATAAGTAAGGGTATAGACATACCCGGCTGGCAATGGGACGCGGGCATGCAAACAAAGGCTATTAAGGCCAAATACGGCGTAACCCCGTTTAAAATGCTGTTTATTGTGCAAAGCACCATAGTAGGAGAAGAGCACAAAATACTGCCCATAAGCATTGACAGCGAAACGTGCGAGTTTTGCGAGGACTTTGTAAATATTGCCCTTGGCAAAATAGCCGCGCGTATTGAGAAATACAACGCCGGCGACCCCGATGCCTGGCGCAGCGAGCTGATGGAGCAAACCTTTATGGGCACCAACGGCACCTGCTTCAGCTACGGCTTTGACAGACTTTTTGAGGCAATAAAAGGATAGGTTTATGACTACGGAAAATATACAAAGAACGCCCGCTTTGGGCATATTGTTGGAGCAGGCACCTTTTTACAGCAAAGCGCAAAACCTTGAACAAAAGAAAATTGAGGACATGATGGTCAGCTTTGCCTACATAGCGCATAAGGTAATAAAAAGACACCAAGATAAAGGCCGTGGCGAAGTGGACGTACAAAGTATTAAAGAGGCTTTTAAATGCTCTATGGATACCGGCATACCTGTGGACAACCGCCGCCTTGCTTACCTTACCATTGTTAAAAATAACAGCACAGGGAAGTACGAAATACAGTATGAGCCCGGCTATATGGGGTTTGTGCATAAATTGCGCCAGATTAAGCCCGGCGCGGTGGTGCAAACAATACTTTTATGGGAAAAGGACGTTTTTACCTACAAAAGCACTACCGGGGTGGCGGAATATTCCTATGTACCGGAAAAGCCCATGCGATCCGATTTTAACCACATTATAGGCGGCTTTTGTTACATATCTTACTTTGAACACGGGCGCGAGTACAGCTTTGTAACACCCATGACAAAGGCAGAGCTTGATCTGGCGCGCGGCAAAGCCAAAACGCAGGATGTTTGGGGTGTATGGCCGGGCGAAATGTACAAAAAGGTAATTATCAAGCGCGCAGGCAAAGTGGAGTTTATTGGCGAGCCGGAAATGGAAAAACTTAACGAAATTGACGATCGCAGTTATACCGGCTTTGAACGTAAGCAGCCTGCCAAAGTTGACTACAGCGCGGTAAAACCGTTGCCGCAGGAAATAACCGAAACCGAGGCTTTGCCCGCACCCGGCGGCGATGATACTGTGCAAGACGTATTTAGCATGGAGGAGCCCCAATGAGGCCTTTTAACCCACGGCGTAAAGGCTTTATACCGCTTAAAACCAAGCGCAAAGAGGACTTGGAACACCTTTTACAGCGGGAAATATGCACTTTTTTGGACAACCAGTCCGCGCGTATACCCTTTATATATTTTGCGGTGCCAAATGCCCTTAAATTTTTAAGTTTCCTTGGAGATGCCACACGCATAGGCGCGGCGTACAAAAAAATGGTTGCGGAGGGGTTTAAGCCCGGCGCGCCGGACTTGTGTGTGATTGTGCAGCATAACGGCCTTAAGGTTGGCTTTTTTGAACAGAAAAAGCCCGAGGTTAAGGAAATAAGCCCGCTTACAGGCAAGCTACGTATCAAAAGCCCTAAGGGGCAGGTAAGCGATAACCAGCAAAAGTTTTTAGCGGAAGCGGTTAATATGGGCATTTTTTGCGCGGTTTCCTACACCTTTGAGGATTTTTTATCGCACTGGAAGGACTTTTTAGAACATTAGGAGTGCCAAATGGCCATACCTTACATAAAATTTTACCCGGAATTTTGGGCCTTATTAAACAACCTGAAAGCCAAAGAACAGGCCTCTATTTTGGATGCCGTAAAGCATTACCAAATGTTTGAGGAATGGCCGGAAATTTCCAAAAAATTTGAAGAAAATAAAAATTTTCTGATGGTTTTTTCAAAAATTCAAGAAAAAGTGATTTTGGACACAGAAAAGTATTTAGAGAAAAGTAACAAAGCGCGGGAGAGTGTTTTAAGTCGGTGGAACAAGAAAGAGAAAGGATACGAACGTATTACAAACGAAGAAGAAACGAACAACGGAAGTAATACGGACGAAATACTATTTATATTAACAATTAACAATAAACAATTAACAATTAAGCCCGAAAACTTCCCCTTAACTTTTTTGCTTGCCGATTTAATGAAAGCCAACAACCCAAATGTTAAGCTGCCAGCAAACCTTAAAGCTTGGGCCAAGGAAGAAGACCGCCTTGTGCGCATAGACAAACGCCCTGTAGAAGAAGCTTTGCAGGTGCTTAAGTGGTGCCAAGCGGACGGGTTTTGGAAGTCAAACATTTTGAGCATACCGAAGTTTAGGGAAAAGTACGACACGCTTAAACTTCAAATGCAAAACAAGCGCGGCGCCGGCGCTAAATCTTCCGCGCTGCCAAGCCCTGACGGGAAATACAAGGTTTAGGGGGTATCCGATGAATGACGAAGAAAGAAGGCAAAAATTAGAATTACTTAAAAAAAGCGGCTTTGAACCCGTACACATGGCCTATACCTTTGAAGATTTTGAGGTTACAGGCCCTACAAAGAATAACTATGACGCTTGCCGCGCCTTTGTAGAAAACCCGCTTAATTTGTACGTTTACGGCCCTGCCGGCAATGGTAAAACGCGTTTAGCCATAACCGCGATTAAGAACCGCCTTTTAAAATATGCGGATGAGTACGGGCGGGTTATCTTTTGGGAAGACTTTAAAAACGCCGTAATGGCCGATATGCGAAACGATAGTACGGAATACATAGACAGCCTAGCGCGCCGTAAATGCCTGCTTATAGACGATATTTTTAGAAACGGCGTGAACGAAACCACGAAGGCCGCCATAATACGCCTTTTTGAAAAGTGGGGCAACCACGGCAAGAAGAAGCTTATTGTAACGTCCAACAAGGACATAGAGCAGCTTAGCAAGATTTTGGAAGACGACCGCGCGGTAAGCCGAACCGTAGGGCTTTTTGACATGATCATAGAAAACGCCGGGGAAGACTACCGCGTAAGGAACCTAAAGGAAAAGGTTGTAAAGGCTGGACAGGACTTTAACGCGCGCGCCGTAAGCTTGGGGGTTATGAAATGAACGAAGCAATCCATACCTTAAAGGTGCAAATTCATAGGTGGAAAGATACTAACTACCGTATGAAGTACAACATGAAGAAAACGCGCTTCCGTATTAAGCGCAATGAAGAACGGATAAAAGCTCTACAAAAAGAATTAAAGAGGTTAGAGAAATGAGCGAATATAATAACGTACTAGAATATGCTTGCACGTATGAGAATAAGAGGTTAATTGAATCAATAATTAAAGATACAGAGCATAGCCTTAACGGAAAGTCTGTCTATAATTATAAAACCAGGCATTTGCAAAGTTGCTATGGAAAATATGAAATCCATGTTATTAAACGCAGAAATATAGTCATAGAGGTGGTTTGTATAAATGGAATGATACAAGCAAACTCTGATAAATCAGGAGTAAATATATGAGCGAAGAATTAAAGCCGTGTCCGTTTTGCGGTAGCAAAGATGTACATACAAACAATGCCTACCCGCACTATATTTTTTGCCTTGCCTGTAATGCTATGTTCCGCGTTGCAGGGCTACAATGGGAAAAAGACGTTCCCAAACTAATAGAAGCATGGAACAGGAGGGCAAGATAATATAAAAAATTACTTTAGGAGAGAAAAGCTATGGCTACTTGTATTTGGTGTGACGGCAAGATGGTAAGGAAAGAAAACGACAGGGGGCATAAGCAGCTTCAATGCGAAAACTGCGGCTTTACAACTTTAACCCCTTTGAAAAAAGACGAGTAATAATATGGAAAATTTTAACGCAAAAATTTATATAAGCAGTGCCATGAGCAACAAAGAAAAC
This sequence comes from Elusimicrobium minutum Pei191, assembly GCF_000020145.1. NCBI lineage: Bacteria > Pseudomonadati > Elusimicrobiota > Elusimicrobia > Elusimicrobiales > Elusimicrobiaceae > Elusimicrobium > Elusimicrobium minutum. The sequence continues at coordinate 1,065,346 of NC_010644.1, read as the reverse complement.
TTTAACCAGCAGGCCTTTTTTGAGAAAGAGGCTGAGCTCCGCAGCCGCGGGTACAAAAACATTTTAAACCCCGCCGTAATAGGCCAAAAGCACGGTTTTAAAAAGCCTTACAGCTTTTACATGCGCGAAGCCATTAAAATGCTTGCTGACGCGGACATTATGGTGGTTTTTGGCGACTGGCAAAAAAGCAAAGTTTGATATTCCCGTGAAAATTGAGAGGTAGGTATGAGAAAAGAGATTATTGGCAACTGCACGCTGTATTTGGGGGACTGTTTGGAAGTTATGCAAACCATTGAACGTGTGGACGCAATTATTACCGATCCTCCTTATGATGAAAAAACACATAACGGTGCGGATAAAAAATTTTCTGACATAAATTTTGCGCCTTTAGAAAGCCCTGCTTTATTGGCTAAAACATTACTGGGAAAAAGCAGATTTTGGGTGTTGGCATTTTGTTCATTTGAACAGTTAGGGCAATATAGGGACGGCGCAGGGGAAGCTTGGATTAGGGCTGGAATATGGGACAAAATTACGAACATGCCACAAATGACAGGAGATAGGCCCGCGCAGGGTGGAGAAGGTATCGCCATCATGCACAACAATGGCATGAAAAAATGGAATGGTGGTGGTAAGGCCGCTATTTATAGATATTTAGTTGAGCGCGGTAATAAACAACACCCCACCCAAAAACCCCTAGAACTCATAGAGGAACTGATAAGTCTGTATACCAATGAGGGACAGTTAGTATTAGACCCTTTTATGGGTAGCGGCACCACTGGTGTTGCGTGCGCACGCTTAAATCGTAAGTTTATTGGCATTGAAATTGACCCAAAATATTTTGACATATCATGCCATCGTATAGAAGCTGAATTACGGCAAGGGAAATTATTTTAAGGAATAGGTATGCAGAAAAACACAGCATTAATTACACAGCTTAAAGAAAGCGGGCAGGATTTTGAGTTTTACCCAACTACCAAAGAGATGGTAGCCACAATATACTGCAATGCCAAAGAGCGCAATATAGACAGCGTTTTGGACATCGGCGCGGGCAATGGCGGCTTTTTAAATGAGTTTGCGGCTCTCTGCAAAAGCGAAAAAGAAGGAGGGCGCGAAATAACAAAATATGCGATTGAAAAGTCCGATATTTTAATGAGCCGCTACCCCGCCGATATTTTTATTCTAGGCACAGACTTTCACCAGCAGACTCTTATAGACAAAAAAGTGGACATGATTTTTTGCAATCCACCGTATTCACAATATGAACTCTGGGCGGCCCGGATTATCAAGGAGGCTAATGCAAAGCACGTTTATCTGATTATCCCACAGAGATGGAAAGATAACGAAGTAATCAAAGCCGCGCTTAAAAAGCGTAAGGCCCGCCACTATGTCATAGGCCACACAGATTTTAAAGACGCTGAACGCGCCGCCCGCGCCGTGGTTGACATAATCAGAGTTGACCTCTGCGAAAGCTACAGAGACCGTGCAGAAGTTGACCCATTTAAAACGTGGTTTGAAGATTTTTTTAAGTTGCAAGCTGACAAAACGGACGATAACGCCTATGCTCGCGCAGAGCGTAAAGCCGATGATATTAAAAATGGACTTGTGAAAGGTCAAAACCTCATAGATAATCTTTGCGAACTCTACGGCGCAGATATGGCAAAAATCCTTAAAAATTACAGAGTGCTTGAAACGCTGGACGCTGATATATTCAAAGAGCTTAATGTCTCAGTAGAAGGACTTTGTGAGAGCTTAAAGACAAAGTTAGAGGGCACAAAATCCCTTTATTGGAAAGAACTTTTTGACCACATGGACACTATCACCGGCCGCCTTACTAGCGGCAGCCGAGCGGACCTGCTGAATACCTTACAAGAACACACCAGCATTGATTTTACTTCGTCCAATGCCTACATGGTTGTCCTCTGGGCGATTAAGAACGCCAACCGATATCTGGACAAGCAGCTTGTGGATATGTATTTGGATTTGAGCGATGCGGAGAACGTTTCAGCTTATAAGTCCAACAAAGTTTTTAAGACGGACGATTGGCGGTGGAATAGGCGGAATGAGAGAAAAGAAACGCATTATAAGCTGGACTATCGTATTGTCAAAAATGTGTGGAAGTGTTTTGCACAGAGCAGTTATGAAGCATATTCATACCCTAATGGCCTCCACAATGACTGCCATGCGCTTTTAAATGACCTTTGCACCATAGGCAAGAACCTCGGTTTCAGCGTTCATCAGAACAGCTTTAACTTTGAATGGACACCCGGCGGACAGCGCACTTTTGAATATGGAGACGACAGCAAGCCCTTCATGGAGGTGCGCGCTTATAAAAAGGGCTCTATCCATATTAAATTTGCGCTTGAGTTTTCAAAGGCTTTAAACATTGAAGCCGGGCGCATATTAGGCTGGCTCCGCAACGCTGAGGACGCAAGCCAAGAGCTTGATATACCCACACACGAGGTCAGCTCGTATTTTAACAGAAACCACGGGGCTAAGCTGGGCCACGATATAAAACTTTTAGCTTAAGAGGGTTTTTATGGACAAACAAATATTAGATGTATGTTGCGGCGGAAAGATGTTTTACTGCGATAAGGACGATTGCCGGGTTTTATTTTGCGACAAAAGATATGAGCCCGTTCGCAAAATGTCAAATGGCGGTTATTTCGGGGTTATGCCGGACAAAATACACGACTTCCGAAATATGGATTTTAAAGATGACTCTTTCTCTTTGGTTATATTTGATCCGCCCCATCTTTTTTGCGGCAAAAAAAGTTTTATGTACACAAAGTACGGAACGCTTGAGCACTTCGGCAAATGGAAAAAGGATTTAGCAAAAGGCTTTAGTGAATGCTTCCGCGTATTAAAGCCGGCCGGTACGCTTATTTTTAAGTGGTGCGACGCCGACATATCCTTAAAAGAGGTTCTAAGCCTTACGCCGGAAAAGCCGGTAATTACACACACCGCCAAATCAAATAGCGGGTTTAAAAACACATATTTTTGTGTATTTTTCAAGGAGGCAAAATAGTATGAGCAAAAAAGAATCTATGAATGATATGGCGCGTAAAGAATGGGAAAAATCAGGTTTAAAGTATTCTGATATTAGCGAAGCAATGTTTTTAAGGCTCGTTAAAATCCTTGACGAAACTTTAAGAAAAAACACTTCAGGAATTAATGACCTATGCGTAACAATGAAACCCAAAAAATATGCCCCAGTATTTAAAAAAGATTACAGGGGGGGCATGCGGGAAGCATATATCTACTGTCGGGCTGATTATTTTACAGGAAGAGAGGCCATATCTTTTAATAGCGACGGTTTTATCGGGTTTTGTGGTTGGGCTTGCACAACCACTACGGAGCCTTTTATAGAGGCGTTTAAGATATGGATTAAAGAACTTTTGGAGGAATAATGCAAAGAAAAATAAAAGAGCTTTATTTGCAATTTCAAATTATCGGCGCGGCTTTGAAAAAAATAGCCGAGCTCACAAGGCAAGACCTTAACGAAGAGGGCGCAACTATTTCCATCATCAACAAGTGGGTCCTTAATAATCGCGCCGATATGGAAAAGTTGGCAAAAGAACAAGAGGTAGATTTATGAAAAAATTACCTCACGGCAAACGCGAAAAGCGGTGCTGGGAATGCGCCCTATACTGGCGCAATAAAGGCCAATGCAGCGGCGGCTATAAAGGTTGCATAAATTTTAAAAAATGGGAGCCTAAAAATGTTATCGGTAATAATTAAAGGCAACAGGCTTTGCCCTCATTGTATAAATGAGGTACCAACGCCAAACCCGATAAGGAAAACTCGTTCGCATAAGTGTTTGGGAACAGATAAAAATACACACAGAATGTACAGAAATACACCAAAAGATTGTCCATTGCGGGAGGTGGGTAGATGAAAATAGAACGTAGAAGTTTATTGCAAAATAGCTTTGGCTTGTTAGGCGTATGTCTTATGAAAGATTTATGTGCAGCATGGGTTGTGGATGATCGCATAACGGTACTTAAATTTGCCGATGGACATTACTCTTTTAAGGACCACTCTACCGGAAACGAACCGTCAGAGAAACTTAAGACGGAAATTTTACAAAATATTGAGGTTAAAAATGAAAAAGAAAACAGGCACTAAAGAATGGAGCAGCCACTCTGTAAATAGCCAAATAGGCTGTATACACGGGTGCATATATTGCTATGCGACGCGCATAGCTAAGCGCTTTAAACTACACCCTACGGGGAAGTATACCGAAGAATACACCAAGGAACCTAAAATCTGTAGGTACAAGGGCGTTATTATGTACCCAACAACGCACGATATACACGAAAAAAATTACCGCCATTGTTTTAAGATAATACAAGACCTTTTAGACAGGGGCAACAGGGTTTTAGTGGTTAGCAAGATGTCATTAAGAGTGGCACGGGAATTTACAAGGCATATAAAATCTGATGAACTTATAGAAGTAAGAATAACTATAACTTCACAGGTGGAAGCGACAAGCGCACATTTTGAGCCGAACGCGCCAAGCTATGAAAGCCGTTTAAGAGCCTTGGAACATTTGCATAGATGTGGCTTTAAAACATCCGTAAGCATAGAACCGTTTTTAACCGAGCCGGGCTTGATTGTCAAAGCTGTAGAGCCTTTTTGTACAGGCGATATTTGGGTAGGGTGTTTAAATGGCTTTAAGCTTGACTATAAAAACGAGCCGGAACAGCGCCTAACGTGGCTTTTATATAAGCGGCTGTCATATATTTACAACCGCCTAAAAGATAACCCCAAAATAAAGTTTAAAGAAAGCTTTATGCGAAGAATTAAATGACTGCAAATTGTGCGGTAATTGACTTTGTAGGGGGCTTCTAACTATGGCTATGAGTAAAGAGGAACAAGCAGAGTTAAAGGCTGCCAAAGAAGCAGCAAACGCCGCCCAAACAGGAAGCAGAGGAGGCGGTATGAAAGAGAAAATATGCCATGACGAAAATGTTTGTACGGGTATGTGTATAAGGCCCCAGTGCAACTGCCGCCTTAAAGATAAAAACCTAAAGCCTTGCCCATTTTGCGGCGAAAGGGCTGTTATAAAAAGGACAGATAGATACCCCCGGCGCGGTGAATTTGAGGGGCAAAGGATTGACGGTTATAGCGTTGTTTGCGGCAACATGAACTGCATTATTTTTAATGCAGATGATAAATACAAATACACCAAACAAGAGGCCATAAAAGCCTGGAACAGGAGGGCAAAATAATGTCGGAAAATAAAAAATATGTGCCGTTTTTAAAAATTAGTAATAGTGGGAAAATAATAAACTTTCCTAAAACCCTAACTCTTGAAGAGATTGTTGAGAAGATAAAAAAAGCGTCAAATTTTGGCCGCTGCTAACAGCCCCAAAACAGCGTTTATAAAAAAGACTTGACTTTTTGGGGACAATATGCTTTAATATTTATATGCGATGAGACTTAGGCAGAAATGCCTTGAGGTTTTGTCGTATTTTTTTATTTAACACCTCTTACATATTAGCCCCCGGTCGACCTTGAGCATAGGTTGGTCGGGGGCTTTTTATGTCTAAAAATGCAGACTTAAATAATATGGACATGTCCACTAAAGCGATTCAAAATCGCAAGCGTCATGCCTTTATCGCCAACTTCCGCCACGCCATCTACACAGCGGCACAAAAATCAATAATCAGTTTCTTCAGCACGGTTTTCTTTTTATTGTTCTTCAAAACTTTAACCCTTATCAAGGTTAGTTTTGGGAACGCTTTTTTATATCCACTCTTTTGGTGGATGTTTTGGTTTATAGTCCGTTGTGTTTTTGCTTACAGGATGGAAAAGAAAAGGAGTAAACATGCAGATATTAAAAATATCGCTTAATAAGATTACTCCCTACATCAATAATGCTAAGGAGCATCCTCAGAGCCAAATAGACCAGATAAAAGCAAGTATTCTGGAGTTTGGCTTCAATGATCCTATTGCCATTGACGAGAACTTTGTAATCATTGAAGGCCACGGCAGATATGAGGCATTAAAACAACTTGGTCATAAAGAAGTTGAAGTTATCCAACTCTCCCACCTTTCAAAAGTTCAAAAGAAACAATATATTTTGGCGCATAATAAAATTGCTTTAAATACCGGGTTTGATATTGAGAAGTTAAAACTAGAAACAGCAGCCATTATTGAACTTGGCGGCAAACTGGACATTCTAGGCTTTACCGATATTGATGAAGTTCAGATGCCGGAAACAATCGTATTAGAAGAAAACATAGATGATTTACCCAGCATAGACAATGCTCCTGCTGTCACTAAGACCGGGAATGTTTGGCTTTTGGGTAAGCACAGATTATTATGTGGTGACAGCACAAAAAAAGAAAGTTTTGACGCAATCTCCGCCAAAGAAGCTGATTTTATATTTACAGACCCTCCTTATGGGATAGATATAGCCAAGAGTGGCGCAATAGGGAGTAGCGGTAAAAAGTATAAGCCGATAATCGGAGATAATGACACCGCCACAGCAAGAGCATTTTATGAGTTGGCAAAAGAACTAAACCTCAAAGATATGTTGATTTGGGGTGCAAACTATTTTGCAGACTTTCTCCCAGTAAGCAGAAGATGGCTTGTATGGAATAAAAGGGGCGAAATGGATTCTAACAACTTTGCTGATGGAGAGATAGCTTGGGTACGAAGTGATGGCAACCTGCGTATATTCAGCCATGTGTGGAGTGGTTATACAAGAGAAGGCAGCCATAAAGAAGAATTAAAGACACGCATCCACCCAACACAAAAGCCTGTCGGCGTATGCATAGATATCTTTAAAGAACTAGAACCCTTTGAAGTTGTCTTTGACGCTTTTATGGGTAGTGGCAGTACCTTAATAGCTTGTGAGAAGATGAAGAAGGTTTGCCTGGGCATAGAGATTGATCCTAAATATTGCGACCTGATTATTGAACGCTGGCAGAACTATACCGGAGAAAAGGCCGTACTGAAGAACACAGGAAAGACTTATGAAGAAGAAAAAAAAGACAGCAAAAAAGGGAACTAGAAGGGTAGGTCGCCCCAGTTTGCTTGATGATGAAGCCTCTGTCCGACAATTGGAGTACGCATTTTCTATAGGTTGCAATGCAGTTCAGGCATGTGTTTTCGCCAAAGTTTCAAGAGACTCTTTTTATTTGGCTCTTAAAAAAGACAGGGAGTTCTCGGACAGAATTGACAAATTGAAGCAAAATCCCGTCTTAAAAGCAAAGCAAACGGTATTTAATGATTTGGGAAACCCACAGACTGCCCGGTGGTATTTAGAGAAAAAGGCAGCAGATGAATTTGGGAATAGGCAGTCATTGACTGTTGATGCAACTGTTGAAAGTAAGAATGTTCTTGATGAAGAGACGATACTTAAAATTATGGCTGAGAAGAAAGCAAAGATGAAAAATGAAAAAAAATCTGCAAAAGGAAGTGCAAAGTGATTTCTATACATTCTATCGGTATGTAGCTAAAGGGCATACCGGATGGTGGCTTAGAGAGTTGTGCGATTTTTTGCAGTATGAAGTCTATTTCAGATTTTTAAAAAAAGAGTTGCCGATTTCAACCATAGAAGCACCAGTACAGCATGGCAAGAGCAGGGTTTTAAGGCATTTTCTTTGTTGGTTGATAGGGTTACATCCTGAGCTGAGATTTAACTTCTACACCGCAGCAGAAGATTTAAGGGATGAGACAAAGATTGATGTCGATATTATTTTGGAGTCGCCAGAATACATGGCGATATTTGGACAGAGAAAGTCCAGCACTTTGAAAGATACATCTGAAACATTTCAGATATACAACCCGGAAGGGCCAAACGGCAAGGTCAATTTTAGACTTATGGGGGCAGGCAATATAGGCCACCCTTCGCATATCTCTCTTATTGACGATCCTTACAGAAATAAAGAGGACGCACTTTCTAAGACCATGAGAGACAAGATTGCCAGCAGGTTCAGGGCAGATATTATTACCAGAAGGCAGGAACGCTCAATGGTAGTGGTATTGCACAGCCGATGGCATGAGAGCGACCTTATAGGCTGGATAACAAAGAACATAAGCAAAGATGAGCTTATTTCATTTTCTTATCCGGCAATTATGCCAAACGGAGAGGCCCTATTCCCTGAATTAAGGAGCCTTGCTTTCTTAAATAAGCAAAGGGGCATATTAACACCGGGGGAGTTCGCTTCCCTTTACCAGCAAAGTCCTATTGTTGAGGGCGGTAATAAGTTTAAGGCTGAAATGTTTGAGTTTGTTGATGAGTTGCCGGAAACCTTTGACTATACATTCTCCACATCGGACACCTCTTATAAAAAGGGGCAGGAGAACGATTATACGGTTTGTGCTAACTGGGGCGTGTATAAGGATGACTTATATTTAACCAGCATATTCCGTGAGCGTATAGAAGCTAAAGAGGCAGACGGCAGATTAAGGCCGATTATTAAACAGCACTCTGTCTGGGGATATAGGAAGGCTTGGATTGAACCTAAAGGGCATGGCATATTTTTAAACCAGACCTTCAGCGATGACAAAGAATTAATGATGCCGGACGAAGCTGAATTAAAAGAGTTCTTTAAAGACAGAAGCGTAGATAAGGTGGAAAGGGCAAATAATGCAACCGCCTCCCTATCAAATAGAAAGGTCAAGATATACTCAAGAATACATTGTAAGGACGAGATTTTAATTGAGGCTTTATCTTTTCCAAACGGAGACCATGATGACTTTGTGGATACGCTTATAGACGCAATAAAAATTTTAGTTAGTTCTTCTAGCGGTCGTGCAGTTGCAACAGCCATACCAATTAGAAGGAATAGGGAAGAATAAATGAAAATAGGACCATTTGAAATAAATTTTAAAAAGGGCAATAAGAATGAGGCTATCATTACATCTCATTCTACTGCTTCCGGTACAGACAGCCCTAAGTATGGCAACTCTAATGAACCTTTGACAATTCTCAGAGGTTCTGCTGGCGTTAATGTTTATGAAAGAATGAGAAAGGGCGACACCACTATTAAAAGCATCCTATCCTGCATCTCCAGCCCTATTCAGGGTGCTACTTGGAATATAAGAAGCCAGTCAGAAGAAAGGGTTGATATGGACCGTGCAGCCTTAATGTATAAATACTTCTGGGAAGAGGCGGATACCACTTTTTATAAATTACTTTCTACTTTCTTAACTATGCTTCCTTTTGGCTTTGCTGTGTTTGAGAAGGTATGGAAGATGGTAGAGATTGACGGACAGCAAATTCAGGTTATAGACCTGCAGTTCAGACCACAAGTAACCATCGCTGATATTGACCTTGAAAAAAGACAAATCAAACAATCTGTAAAGGGTAAAGAATACTTTATTCCCTTTGAAGATTTAATTTTCTTTGTGTTTGACCAGGAAGGCGAAGATTACTGGGGCAACAGCCTGCTCAGACCCAGCTATGAAGTCCATAAGATTAAAAGAAATCAGCTCAGGAATTGGGATAGTGCCGGAAACAAAGCCAATACTGGTATTTTCCATTTTAAAGTTGATGAAAAGAGCGCTGATCCTAAAAGCCAAGATTATAAGAATTTAGAAGCTATATCAGTAGCTGTCGCAGAAGATAAATCAGTAGGAATGATAACCTCAAACAAAGTAGACCTCAATGTCATCTATCCTCAGGCAAATGTCGCTTTTTATAAAGAGACTGTTTTCTCTATGGACGCACAAATGCGTGATAGCGTACTTGCCAATTTTCTCTCTTTAGGCTCTACTGGAACAGGCTCTTATTCTGTAGGCGAAACACAGTATAAAATGTTCATGCGTTCCGAGCAGGCCGTGGTTAACTACATAGAAGAGGTCTTTAATAAAGAGATTTTAAAGGCTATCTGCCTTGTTAACTGGGGGCCTATGGATTATTATCCGGAACTCATCTGTAATAACTTTAACAGAGATGAGATTTTGGCTAACCTTGATAAGATTAACCAGTTTATCGTTAACGGAACCATCAGCACGACCCCTCAGGACGAGCAAGATATCCGCTATAAGCTGGGCATGAGAGAACTTACCGATGAAGAAATGAACGAGAATATTGAGAAGCAGAAAAAAAATCCTCCGCCTACTCCTCCTGTGCCTCCATCCGAACCGCCTGCAGAGCCTGAGCTGGAAGATGATGAAGAAAGGGAATTTCCCCCGGCTGTAAAGAATTTAAAGAACGCTAAGACTGATGAATGGGTTGAAGGCGTTAATATGTATGTCAATGACCTCACACGCTTTATGAGAGGACAGCTTTTAGTTTTAAGTGAGAAAATAGTTTATAAAACACGCCGCCATCTTGAGACAAAAGGGGCTAATGGTATTGCAGATATGCTGGATAACATCAGCTATGCCGAGTATCAATCTCTCCTTAAACGCAAAATAGGCTGGCTCTGCAGTCAGGGTTGGTTCTGGGCAGAAGAATATACCAAAGCTAACGGTGTGCAGTCCAAGCATAAGCAATACAGCAAAGATAAAGGCATACCGGAAGAGGAATGGAAGGATATACCTATACCTCTCAGAGCCTTTGTTTCTAATACCGCTAATGTGCTATCAGAAAACCAATATAAAAAACTTAAATCTTCTGTTGTGTATGCAGTAACTAATAACGCTAACAGCGGACTCTCTATTGATAACATCATAGCCAAAGTAGGACTGGCCCTTGACGATTATACAGAAGGAAATGCGATAGAACTTGATGCCGATATGACGGTTGTTCAAGCTGTCAATACCTCTGAAAGCGCCTATTACAAAGACTCTCTTAATGACGGAGATATCGCTTATTTTGTCTACGTCTTAGGCAACGCACATGAGCATACCGATTATTGTTTAACATTGGACGGCAGGGCATTTACTCCTTTTGGTACTGAGTATGGAATGATATTTCCGCCTAAGCACTTTGGATGCACCGCCCACTTGGTTCCTGTGTTCTGGTATCCGGGCATAGTAATGCCTGATGATATTGATAATTTATCTGGCGTGGATTTAAACTTTCAGCAATTTTAGGAGATTTATGTATAGCTTAACATACACAAAAAATGGCCTTAGAATTACAGAGAACTTTCCTTGCAAAAGGAAATGCAAGACACATCTTGATTTTGCTTTAACCAGTCCTCTTTGTTCTGACATAAAAGCCTATAAAGAGGGTAAAGAAATAAGCATAGAGGAGATAAGAAATGTATAGAGAGATTTATATAACAGCGGATATAAGCAAAGAAACCGCAACTGATATTGTGGCTCAGATTAAAGCGATGTCTGAGGGTATAGGAGCAAATCAGCCTATTAAAATGTATGTCAATTGCTTTGGCGGTTCCGCTACAGCAATGTTTACCATTTTAGACGCTATGGCGACCTGCCCGTGTGAGATTATTACAGTTAACCTCGGAGAAGCTGATAGTGCTGCCGCCCTGATATTTAGTGCTGGGAGCAAACGCTTTATTACCGAGAATTCAAGGGTAATGATACACGAAGTTAGATTAAGCACCCTTTATAGTGCGGAGCCTTTATCACAAATTGAAGCGGAACTCAAAGAATTCCAAATCCTTAACGATAACATGTTTAAGGCTCTTGCAAAGAACACAGGCAAAAAACCGGAAGAGATTAAAGCCGATGTATTTGGCAAAGATTTGTACTTATCGGCGGAGGAAGCCATTGAATATGGCCTTGCCGATGCTATTCTAACAACTGAAATAAAAGAAAAATACAGCTTAAAAAAAGTGGACTTAGAAACTGTCAGAGGCAGTAAGACCACAAAGGAGAAAAGAATGATAACTAAGGAAGAAGCAATCAAGGCTTTAAAGAACGACTTTGATATGGATGTCGTGGCTATTAAAGCAGATAACGAGGCTAAAACAGCCGAATTAACATCCTTAAAAGCCGAAAAGGAACAACTTACAGCCTCTAACACAGAGCTCACTACGAAAGTTGAAACCCTTGAAGCTGAAAAGGTGGCGGAAGCGGCAAAAGTAGTAAACGCCAAGAAAGAAGCCGCATTTGATAAAGCGGCTGGCGAAGGCCGTATTCCTTTAGCGGTAAAAGAGGAAACTCTTAAAGCGTTTAAAGGTCTTGAGGATCTTGAAGGCTACCTTGCCAAATTGCCTGTTGTGTTAAGCAATAAAGCAAAAGGCAGTAGCGAACCTGGTGCTGTTGTTGAATTAACAGAAACGGAAAAAGCAACCGCAAAGAAAATGGGCGTATCTGAAGAAGATTTCAAAAAAACAAAAGCCGCCCAGCAAACCAAATAAGGAGATAAAAGACTATGGCTTTAACAGACAATCTTATTGATAACGGCAGAAAATCAGGCGAATTAGTTTGCCATACTGCCGGGGCAGAGATTTTTCTCGGCGCATTACTGTGCCATGACGGCGCAGGCGCAGTAGTTCCTGCCGCGACCGGGTTAGTTTTTGCTGGTATAGCTGACGGCTATGCCAAAGAAGGCGAACCTGTCAAGGTATGGAAAACAGGGGTCTTTGAAAGACCTTCTACTGCCGCCATCGCGGTTTCTAACATTGGCACACCCGTCGCCTTTGATAGCGATGACAAAGTAAAGGCAACTACTGGGGGTACCGACGCTTGCGGTATCTTAGAAGATGTCAAAGACACCACAAACGCTATCCGCATTGACGGCTATGCGAAATAAGGAGAACCAATAATATGGCTATTACACAAGAACAATTAGACGCGCTTAATATAGCGGCGCAGGGCAAATTCCAGCAGGCCATTGAGAAGTATGACATGGGATTTTTGGGCCAGTTGGCATTGAGCGTTACATCCACTCACGCCAGCGAAACCTATACTGGCTTAAACCAGTTGCCGGATTTAGACAAGTTTATCGATGAGGTTAAATACACTCAGATACTTGGTAAATCCCACATGATTGAAAACGAGGAGTTTGCCGGGGGCGTAACCATTCAGAGCAAGGACGTGGAGGACGATAACCTCGGTTTATTCCCTTCTCGTATCTCTGATTTGGGTACGGTTGCTGCAAACAAACCTCTCAGGCAGGTTATCAAGATGTTAGAAAACGGCAATAACTCTTCAATGGGTATTGCTTATGACGGTTCTAACTTCTTTGCTACCGACCACAAAGACGGCAAAGCCTCTTACTCCAACCTCTTAACAGGCTCCGGCACAACCGCCAGCCAGTTTGAGGCGGACTTCACAAAGGCTGTCGCCGCTCTTAAGAGACTGCCCAATGATGCAGGTAATCCCTTCTATGGCGATTTATCTGTATCCGCCGCCAATCTTTTAGTTGTCGTACCTACTGAACTTGAAATTGTGGCTCAGAAGGTTTTGACAACTACATTTGGGGCAAATGGTGCGGATAACGTGCTTAAGAACAGAGCTCAGATTGCATCCCCTGCCTTATTGACTGATCCGAATGACTGGTATTTAGTTTTTACTGGTTCTTCTATGAAACCTATCATCCATCAGAACAGAAAGGCTCCTGAAATAGTATTGCCTACACTCAATGACGAAAGCTATAAAAAGCATCTAAAATTAGAGTACATGGCCAATACTCGTTTTGGTACTGGCTGGGCATTCCCTCAGTTAGCTCTCAAAATTGTTAACGGTTAGACAAATCTGGGGCGGTTCACGCCGCCCCAATTTAGGATAGGAGATTTATATGGAAATTATAGTTACTGCAAAGATAAACAAACGCTCTATTGAAGGGCATGTTTTCACAAGGCAGGAAAAAGAGGTTGACGCTGATCAGAAACTTTTAAAAATCTTAACTTCAGATCCTTATTTAATGGTTAAGGCCAAAGTTAATAAAGAAGATATTGTCAGCGTTGAAGAAGTCAACGAAGTTCCGGCGGATGCCAGCGTTGTTGAAAGCGTAGAAATCACGGAACCAGAAGAAACTACTGCAGAGGAAACAATTGCCCCGGCTGAAACTACGGAAGATACCCATGCGGCCGAGCCTGTGTCTGGCCTTGCACTTTTAGAAGAGAAGTATGCAAACCTTAAAGACAAAAGATCTGCTAAGGCGAAAGACCTCAAAAAACAAATTGAAGTTTTGAAAGAACAGGCAGGTAAATAATATGGCATATTGCACAGTTTCCGATGTTCAGGCTTTCTTCCAAAATTACCAGTTTGGAGCGGATGAGCCTGTATCTTCAGTTAAGGTTAACAGCCTTATGGAAGAGTGGACCGCGCGTATAGATTCTGTGCTTAGAATGCGTTATGTTTTACCAATTACAGAAGCCTCGGATTTAAGTTTACTCAAGCAAATATGCTCAAAGTATGTTGCCGGGGATATAGATGGAATAATGAATGACGGCAAAAGTTCTTATATGCAAAAACCTGAAGCAAGAAACAGGGATTTGAAAGACGAAGCTAACACATTACTTGAAGAACTGCGTATGGGTCAAATATCATTAATAACTCCGAGGCTTCCCATAACAAAATTAACTGTAGGAGGCAAAAGGCATGGCTGTAAGGGTTGTTTATAGCATAGACAGCAACAGCAAGAAAGTCCTTGAAAGAATGGGCGATATTGCTGTCAAAAGCTGGAAGAGCGTCCTTTTGCAGTTCGGCTACCAATTTAGAGCCGGGATGAGTGCTATTTTTGCCAATAAAGCCGGACGTGTAAACAGTAATATGGTTGACGGCCCTGTTTGGAGGCCTCTTAATGCTAAATATCAGGCCATCAAATCTAAGATAGTGCCTCTTGCAGGTACTCTTGTTTGGAATGGGAAGTTAAGAAAAAGTTTCACAGATACTGGCGACGGAAATAATATCAACCTCATCAAAGATACTGAAGCCGAGTTTGGTTCCAGCAATCCGCTTGCCCGGTATCATCAGGACGGACATAGCAAAGGATGGTATCCTGCTCGTCCTATAGTTTTTGAAAGTCCTAAGCGTAATGAAGAGTTTGTCCTTATCCTGATCAACTATTTCAATGCAATGTTCAAAGCTAAGGGCCTTAATATGAGGGTTAGATAAATGAATCCAAGACCAAAGAATATAGGCGATGTGCTAGCTATAGTCAGAGACGATATTATCAAGCCTAAACTCAACTGTGAAATACAAAGAATTAACAGCAGATACGGAGACAGAATAGTCCTTCCGGAAGTAACTGAAAAGGCTGTTAAATTAAATCTTTTAGAAGTATCAAACATTACCCCTTTTGTTTGTATTGAAGCCAACGGCATTGAACCTAGAAGCAATAAAGGGCAGGTGGCTAAAGTGTTTAACCTCAATGTATTTTTAGGTCTTATGCCTATAAACAAAGCCGGAGATGATGACACTATAGCCTGTTATAGATATGAGGAAGCAATAACAAACACCTTCAAGAATTATGATTGTGCATTGTTTGACTTGAAGTATGAAAACAGCGAAATAGGTGCTATGCAAAGAGGCAATCACGTTGTTTACGGAATACTCTGCAGGTTCTCCTGCAGCATTGTTTAATAAGGAGATAGATATATGACAAAAGTGAGCAAAGAAGATATAAATGCGGCTGTGTCCGCAAAGAAAGCAGAGTCTGTAAAAGCAGATTTCAACGATAAGAAACCGGAAGAAACAAAATTCAATGTTGATGTTCAACCTCTCAAAGGTAAAATCATTGATTTGTCCGGCAAAAAACTAAAAAGCAATTTTACAGTTGTTAGAAACGGTCAGGCAATTACTTTTAAGAAGGGGATGCCTTTTGACGATATCCCTAACGAGTATAAAGTCGGCCCAAACAAAATACTGTTCAAAGAATCACACTTTGAATAGACGGAGAAAAACATGAGCAGAAAAATACAAAACATATATGGTGGGGAAGCCGTGATTTTCTATGACCGTAACACTAAAGAAATTATGATGATTCTTGATGTCATCGCAGGTGGCGGTCTTGAAAGAACAGTTGAATCCACACCTCTAAATGGTGGAAGCTATCAAGGGGCTGTTAAGTTGGAATACGGTATCCCGGAGAACTCCTTTACAGTTACAGCCCGGCAAATTGCCAAAGGCATGTTTGTTACCTACGAAAACACTCCTGCCAAAGAACACGCACCTGAAGCAAATGGCTATGTCGGGGCAGTCAAAAGCATTTCCGGCACAGTAACTGGCTACACAGCTTCCATCATTACAGGTAAAGAATCCAATCTTCCATTTGGCAACGCTTTAGTCAGGATCGTCTCTGACGGTTCAAGCGGCGTTAATGCCCAAGTGGTAGTAATGGGCTCTTTAGCACAAGGTCCTACTGGATGGCTTGAAGAGAATGGTCAAGTAATTGCCGAACTTCCTGCAACTGCTGAAGGCACTATTCAGGTTGAGAATATCGGGCTTGAATTTACACTCGGCACAGATGTTTCTGCAGGGAATGTGGCTTCTTTCGAAGTAAGGCCTCCTAACAATGGCGGCTACAGCGTGAGTGTCGGTAAAAACGGCGTAGGCAGAGAAGTTGGCATCATGGTAGTATTCCCCAGACAGTCAGACGGCTCCATGTTCGTACTGGATATGCCTCGCTGTTCTGTAGGCGGCTTGCCGCTTGCATGGGATGAAAGGGCATGGGCAGAGTTAGAACTTGCAGCAACGCCTTTAATAGACCAATGCACCGGAGAAGTCTATAACCTTAAGACTTTATACCCTGCGCAGTCTTGCTAAACAAATAAAAAGGGGATGGTTTAACATCCCATCCCCTTAATTTAGAAGTACCAAATTTTTCAGTTTAAAATAGTGTGGTTTTTGGCGTTGTTATCAAACTTGTTTTCATTATCCAACACGAAGGATATGAGTTTATAACAAAGCACAATAGGGATCGTAATCAAAGGAATTATGATCGCCAGTAATACAAGAGTAAAAAGTATGTTTGTCATACTTATAGTTTACAAATTTTTAAGCAAAAATCAAGGTTGGATAGGAGCCTTTATGTCAGGAAAAGACGCATTGCAAATAAAAAATTTTAAAGGAGAAGTTATAGAACAACATACCTTTGACAGTATTTTTAACAAAACAAAAGTAAAAATAGACGGCAAATATAAAGAACTTAACTTCTCTGTATTTGCAGAAATGTGGCTACAAAATGAAGGCATCAGGGTTGGGAATATAGTACCCAATATAGCAAACAAGTCTATTGAAACATGCCTTAAATTGGTCTTTGCCGGACTCCCTCCGGAAGAGTATCGAGATAAGATGTCCTTTGTGGAATTTAGAAAGCATCTTGAAAGTAATGAGGAAGGAAAAAAAGAAGCCGGGGATATCATTGAACGTACCGATTATATAATCGCATGTTTTCTTAAACACTTGATGGCTGTAACTGAAAAGGTAGAAGTTGAAAAAATTATGAAGATGTCCGATGAAGAGGTAAAAAAAAACTCCTTGAAAACGTCAACTTCATCGCAGTCAATTTAGGTTGGGATTATAACAAGATAGGCAACTTAACCAGACTGGAAATAGATCAGCTTATTTCAGGAATACAGAAAGAACATGCCAAGCATTCAATGCATAGGCTGACAACAATGAGCGCAGTAGCTAATGCCGGTACCAGAACAAAAGAAGGTATTGGAATGGCAAAAAAGACTTTAGATAAACAAAAAGCAGAACTAACAAAAACGATTAATTCATGAGGTTTAAATGGCAGGAGATAACGAAGTTAAAATTAGGGCATCAATAGATGATGATTACTCTGGAAAAGCAGAGAAAATAAGTGATGCTACTAAAGATGTTACCAAAGCACTTGAACAGGTAGAAAAGCCTGCTCAAGGTGCTGGCGACGCTTTATCTAAGTTGTCAGAAGAGAGTAATAGCCTTTCTGGAGACATAGACTCTGTTAAACTAGCTTCATTAGATGCCGCTGACGCTGAAATGACATTAACAAATGCTACCGGAGAAGTTGTTGATAGCACGAAAGAAGCCTCTAAGAGTCAAGAAGAATTAGCGGATAAAACAAAAGAAAGTAAAAAAGAAACTGGCTTATTGGATAAGGCATTTAAACAATTAAACCCAACAATGATAGCCAGTAATCTTGCGGCCGGATTAATAACAAAAGCTGTTAATATGGCTACAAATGCCATAAAAGATTTAGGCAAGTTTGTTGTAGATAGTGTTTATGCTTTTGCTGAAAGCGAAATGGGGTTAAATCGTTTAGAAGCATCTCTCCGCAATGTTCACATAACCTCGCCTTATGTAATCGAAGATTATAAAAATTTTGCATCCCAGATGCAGAAAACAGTCGGCGTATCTGATGACCTCATATTAAAACAACTTACCCTTGCAACGAACTTCGGGCTTTATGGAGATAAGGCCAAACAAGCTACTGAAGCCGCCTACGCGCTTAGTATTGGCTTAGATCAGGATCTAAATACCGCCATGATGACAGTTTTGAAGGCTTCTGAGGGTAATACCGCCGGGCTCAACAAACTGGGCCTTAAATATGAGAAAACAGGCGATCAGGCAAAAGACTTTGAAAATATCCTCGGCGCGATAAACTCTCGCTTCGGTCAGTTATCCGGCGCGAACATGGATAACCAGATAACAAAGACCAATGTTCTTAAGGAAACATGGGGAGATTTTTCAAAGGCAATAGGCAAAGCCTTTGAACCGTTGGCAAAATTTTTTACAAATTTTCTTATCTCTTCTGTGGAATGGCTGACGGATTCTTTTGTTTTTCTAACAGACAATACAAACATTCTTTCTGAAAGTTTCGTGAAGGGTTTTATGTATGCCGAGTTAGCAGTATTGAAATTGAAAGCCGGCATATACTCTACAATGGTTGGTTTTCAAGAGTTTGGAAATAAAATAGGACTGGTTTCTGATGCCGCACTTCAGGGGGCAAAAGATATTCTTGATAGCACTATTAAAGATGAGAATGCAAAAAAAGAGCAGATAAGACTTTACGAGGAAATGACATCTGTTCTCGATAGCCAAAGAGATAGTATCAATGCTAATACAGAAGCAAATAAAAAGCTAGGACAAGAGCAGGTCAAAGCGGCTGAAGAGGCATATAAAGCTGATAAGGATCGTATCGCAAAAGAAGAAGAACTCCGCAAGCAAGCCGAGCAGGCGGAAAAAGACAGAATAAAACGCATGAATGATTTTATCGTTAATGCGCGTGAAGAACGCTTTAAGCGAATTAGCGAAATAGTAGCTCTGGAAACTGCTGAAGAACAAGCTGAACTTATTGTTCGTCAACAAAAAGCCTATGATGCTCAACTGACTGCTATTGATACAGAACTCTCTTTATTAGATGGTAAAAATCAGGCCGAACTTGAAAAAATAAGAGAGTTGGAAGAACAAAAAAGAGTTATTAGAGAAGAATTTGATGCCTATAATGCCAGCATAGATGCTCTGCAGGAAGAACAAAAGATAATAGCGAGTGATGCTGATATTGCAAGAGCAAAGCACGTCGCTGAATTAAAAGCGCATTATGCCAGCGCAACATATCAGGCACAAATACAAACTCTCTCAAATTTAGCGACTTTCCAAAACGCCAAAACAAAAGAATTGGCGGCTGTAGGAAAAGCGGCGGCGATCGCGCAGGCTTATATGGACACATATAGGGCTGCAAACTTAGCAATAGCAACAGTCCCTCCACCTTGGGGATACGCGCTGGCGGCAAGCAGTACCGCTTTGGGGTTAGCGAATGTGGCTCAAATATCAGGTGTTCAGCTTGCAGTCGGTACTGGCTATGTTCCTCACGATATGGATGCCAGAATACACGAGGGCGAAATAGTAACGCCTGCGCCGTTCTCTGCCAGTTTAAGAAGTGGCGAACTGGCTATGGTCAACCCTTCTGCGCTTGCAGGATCAAGCGGTGGCGGCGGAGATATCAACGTGTATCTGACAGTGGAAGGTGATGTCATCGGAGATACATCAGAAAACCTTATAACAGGCATACATGATGGGATGAATGAAATGATAGCGCAGGGCAGGCTTACGCCAATAGCGACCGGGGAGGCTATATGAGCGAGTGTATCTTTAGCGGCATTAAATTTTTTGGCAGGAATAATGCGAATTTATATTTCGGGGGAACTGCTACTGCATCATCTGCTTCGGATGACGCGGCAGAGGCATGTAATGGGGATTTTAATACTGGCTGGCAAAGTGAAGGCGAAGGCACAGATGGAACTCAGGTTTTTTGGGAGAGGAATTTCCCAGATGGGATGTCTGGCGACACCATATATCTAGCAAATCACAACATAGCAGATATTCAGCTTAGTTTGAATGGCGCAGCGGCGATACCTCCTTCTAAAACGGTCCGCGCTGATGACAATGCTTATAGTCTTTTTTCTTTTCCATATAGGGAGGATATAACGGATATAAAAATCACAGGCAGTAAAACCTTTGTAGTAAACAATGAGAAGCAAATCGGCGAAGTTTTATTGCTTGAAACAGTGGGACAGTTTGAGGAACCGCAGGAGCTTACTCCCACGCGCAACAGAGGCACGGAAGATTTAAAACTGCAGAACGAAAAGAGCTTTGTATATAACGGCGGCGAAGCGTGGTCATTTACTCTTGATATTTTTTCTTTATCACAGATAGATATAGACTTGCTTGAACTTATACAAAGAATTGGAACAGAAATGTATATATGGCCCTGCGGCGGTAATGAGAATCAGTTTTTATTAAAGCGCAGGCCGAACAGATTTCAAGATTTAATCAAGGTCTCTATAGTTGGAAATAGTAACCCACGCTTTAAAGAGAATAATTATAACAGCGGATTAAGAGACAGCATAAAATTTAAAGAGGTCGAGTAATGCCAACAAATAAAGAAATCTATCTCAGGGACAGTGTAATCGGGCTGAAAAAGAAATTTTCAATTCAGCGGCGTTTGGCTGTGCCTGTGGATGATGGGATTGAGCTGTTGGTTAACAGGGATTTCTCTACTACCGATAACTGGATAGCGCAATCTGGCATAAGCATTTTAACCTCTCAAAATAGGGCTGTATGGACTAGCGGCAATAATAACTCTTTATCTCAGGCATGCAATATTATTAAAAGCACTTGGTATCGCGTAGAGTTTGATGTTTTGGAATATCAGCAGGGAGATATAGATGTATTTGCAGGAAATGAAGGACGCAGAGTACGCGCGGAAGCATATCAGGGGCATATTTCTCTTGATTTATACAGTAATGGGGATAGTATTCTCTATATCTATGGGCGCGATAATTTTAGAGGCTCAATAAGTAATATCAGTTTAAAAAAACTCGTTTTCTATGAGGAAAACTGGCTTGATGTAACGAAATATACTTTTAAAGATAGCCTAAGCAGCGTTAGCGATAGCATTGATACAAAATCATGGGAATTTGGCGAGGTTAAACAATCTAACGCCTCTCTTAAATTTTTAAATCTTCATGGCGAATTTTCTGATGAGGATAATGAAGAAAGCATATTTCATGGATACCAAAGGCATAACAGCAAAGTAAAAATAGAGGTTTTATTTGAAGGGGGCAGTTCAGACGTGCTCTTTAATGGGCTACTTGATGATAGAAGTGCAAAGACAAAGGTAAAAGGCACTCAGGCTATCATAGAAAATATTACAGCCTTCTCATATTCTAAGACGTTGAGCGATATAACCATTTCAGAACTGGGTACTATTGGCGGCGCGACCGTTAATGAACTTGTTTATAACATTATGACGCGTGGTTTCTTCACAGATTTATTTACAGTTGATTTTGCGAATATTAAAGCCGGGTACAATGCCGAAGTAGATTATACGGTTTATGAACAAGGTGCAAAAGTATCCGAAGTGTTAAAAGACCTTGCCAAAGGGCATAGTATATTCGGGGTTGATACAGATAATAACTTTTATTTTAAACCAGTTGAGCCTACTGAAGAAGTCATGATTGAGCTTGGTAATTATCCAGAGAGAAAAATACAAGTTACTGACTACGAAAGCGGAAGCAATAGGGTTATAGAAAACTTTTACTGGGAAGAAAGCACGGAAAAGTTTGAATTAGCCGTCCCGAAATATAAAACAAATAAACAGATTAAAGTATCTGGAATAACAAACAGCGCATACAGGCAAGGGCTTTTAAATTATTTGGGCGTTAAATTTAGCAAAAAACTTTTTGCCTTTTCTGTAGATATTCCTCTTTGTCCTTTTATAAAACTGCTTGACCGCGTAAAAGTGCAACAAATAGGCGCGGTTAATGATAATACTTTTATTCTTAACATTTCAAAATTGGATATAGGTAGACTTGAACTTCCAATAGGGGCAATTCGCGCATCTTTTGATAACGATTTTGTTGTGTATGATTTTAAGCATTCCGGCAATAAAACCAGCTTAATAGTCATTGAGTACGACCCGGAAAACTATAGCAGGCTCCTTTTAAATCTCGTCTCTGTCTGGGAGTTTCAAGGCAATGGTGACGATAGGCTTCGCCAGAATAGCGGCAGTCCTATAAATATGGTCTATGAAAATATGCCTTCTGTCTTTGATTTGGGTAGCTTATGTGGCGTCTTTGATGGGACTTCTAGTTATATAAACGTACCTTATTCAACTTCTTTGTCCCCGGCTGGTAAAGAAATCAGTATTGAAGCATGGATATATAAGAGCGTGGCAGCTCCTATTGCTGAAAAAATAGCATCCAAAACACAAAATGGAGGTTATGGCTTATTTGCAAGTACAAGCGGACGTGTCGGCGCGCAGGTTTATACAAACGGCGCGTATAACACGGTTTACAGCCATAATAATGCCCTTACGCTTAATGCCTGGCATCAAGTTGTTATGGTATATAACGGCTTTGATATTACACTCTATCTTGACGGCGTTGTCGTTGGTTCTATTTATGCAGCTGGGAAGATGACATATTCAGTAGAGAATAACTTAATTATAGGTGCTGAAGCCAGTGCTGCGGACACTCCTGAAGCAACAGGTTTCTTTAATGGCAAAATAGCAAGTATAAAATTTTGGAATAGAGAGCTTTCTCCCAGAGAAATACGAATGCTTTATAACAATGGCATGGGGCTTTCTTACAGGTCAATTTTAGGAGTTTAATTATGGCAAAAAAAGAACAAACAAAAACATATAGAAAGTATGAAGTTTTAAAATCACAAGACCTTAATAGTTCTTTTGGCGATGTCGGTTCTATAGAGGGATTATTGCCTTATGGCGCGGATAGAAAAGTAGATAAAGGTATGCGATATGATATTGGCAGAAAAGATGCTCCTTTCGGCAATCTTTATGCTAAAGGTTTAAATATCTTTACAACCGCAGAGGTTTTAGCTTTTGCGGCAGAGGGCATTTTAACTGCAGAAGATAGGATGCCTTTTGTTAATACTGCTGATGGTCAATGGTATTTATGGAACGGCAGTCAAATTGTGCCTATGGGCGGTTCAGGAGGAACAGGTATGGATTATTTATATGGAGATGGTTCTGATGGAGATATAACAGCTGTTGCAAATAGTAATTTTACAAAAGCATATTATCAATTTAATAACTTTACTCTTAATCCAGAGGTAACCTGGGGCAGCACATTACAAGAACCCATTGTTTTAAGCGTTAAGGGACAGTGCAGGCTTTCGGGCTCTATAAATTTAAACGCGAAAGGATTACTTGGAGGCATATTTGGTGCAAGTGGGCAAGACGGGAATAGTATTTCATCAAATATTGCGGGTATGGCATTAGGGGGGTATTATGGTAATGGGTTACATTATCAGCCAAACGCATTGGCTGTACTCGCATCTAAGAAGGCTCCCATTGCGGCAAATAAAGAGTTGCTCATTCTTGCAATCAAAAGTGGCTTGTTGTTTATTAACCCTATTTGTGGCGGAGGCGGCGGAGGCGGAGCCAATGGAGCATTAGCAAGCGGAAACGGCGGAAACGGCGGAGGCGGGTTGATAATTTATGCCAATGAATTAATAATTGACACAACTTTTTCTTTTACCGCAAATGCAAGTAATGGAGGGACATCAGCTGGAGGAGGAGGAGGTGGCTGTCTACTTGCAGGATATAAAAGTGGCACAATAAATCCCCACAATTTTTCTGCAAATGCGGGACAAGCAGGAACGACTAATACTTCATCTGCAAATAATAATGTTGGCGGTAATGGTGGCAATGGAAGTGGTGCTGGCGGCTATGGAGGCGGAACTTCTGTAGGTGGTGCTATTGCAGGTACCGCCGGCCTTGAGCTATTTGTACAAATGCAATAGGAGTTATTATGTTGAAATTTATTAAATGTAAAAATTGTAAAACGATAATCAGTGTTGAAGGAAAACTGGATAGGCCTTTTAATGATGATATCCTTACTCTTGCTAATGACGAAAATACTATTGCAGGCGAAGTTCTTTGTGCTGAATGTCAGTCTATCGAGGACGAAAAGAACAAGTCGGCTCCTATGCCTGAACCGACAGAAGAAGAACTCTTTGAACACGCAAGGCAGAATAAACTTGCTTGTGTTAAGGTTTTGCGTGATCAGAAAGAGCAGGGCGGTTTTGAGTATTTGGGAAAGGTGTTTGATAGTGATACTGTTTCTGCCCAGCGATTGTCACTTGCCGGGCAGACAGCAAGTATCTGTATTATGCAAAATCACCCTTTTAGCGTGGTTTGGACTGTAAAGGATAACTCTACCATAGAACTGACTGCGGAACAGCTTCTGGGGGCTATTTTGGCATTAACTATGCATGCTAATAAATGCCATCAGGAAGCAAGCGAACTGAAGGAGAAAATAAATAAGGCTGAGACCTTAGAAGAATTGGAGGCTATAGAATTATGAAATATGGAATAAAAATACTCATAGCATTAGATCAGTTGGCAAATGCTTTAATGAACGGCGACCCGGACATTACAATGTCGGCCGCCTGTTACTATTATGCTCGGATAGGCAAACAAAAATCATTATGGCGGCTCTTTCTTTATAAGTCAGTAAATATGCTCTTTTTTTGGCAAGAAGATCATTGTTATCAGGCATATCTAAGCGAAAAAGACCGCTTGCATGCCTCTGAGCAGTTTAGATAAATCTTATAGGGATATTAACTATGGAAAATCTTGCAAAGGATGTTTTGCTCACTAACGGAATTTTCGCCCTTATCTCCTGCGCGATAGGGTGGGCGTATTGGAAGCATGTGCAAAATGAGCGCAAGGAAACGGTTGAACGAGAAAAGCTAGATAGAGAAACTGCACTCCAAAGAGAAAAAGAGTATTTGCAAATTATTAAAAGTAATCAGGATGTTATTGCGAAGCTGGTTGAGGAAGTAAAAGCCTATGGCATGAAGCAAAACGAAATAGGCGGATTACAACGCAAGGAACATGAACGCATGATAAATGAACACACCCTTATCCTTCAGGCGATAGATAGAACCAATGGGGCTATAAGCAATACCAATGGAGCTATAGATAAAATTTTAGACAAAATGAGAATTGATAATACGGGTAAATAAGGAGAGAGATATGACAGATACACACTCAACAGATAATAAAGTGCTATCCCCACATTTCAGCTTTAAAGAGCTGGTCAATACGAGCAATGAAAAGTTTGTAATGGCAAATTGGAATTATGGCCTTTTAAATATGAGCCAGCTTGTGAAGTTGGCAAACTTCGGAGAGACAGTCCGCACGGTTTTGGGAGTGCCTATGATTATAACCTCTGCCATCCGTTGCCCAGAGCTGAATGAATCTATCGGCGGCAGTAAGACAAGCCAGCATATGAAATGCGAAGCCATAGACTTTATTTGCCGGGGGATTGGGGTTGCTCGTATTTTTGATCTTATCCGTGAAAGCAATCTGACTTTCGGACAACTCATTTTGGAGCAGGCTGGAGGCAAAGAGTGGATACATATTAGCATTGGTAATAAAAATGAAGTTATGAAATATGACGGTAAAAAATATATAAGGATGGAAAGGTAATGAAAAATGAAAAAATTATTATTCTTGTTCTTTTTGGGGTTATTCTTTTTGGCTCCGGCTGTTGCCCAGCAGTCAGAACCCCAGCCACAGTACAAAATGATATTGAGCGACTCCGAGTCTATAATCAACGTCTTGAAGCTGAAAATGAATACCTTACAGGCAAATTCAGCGAGCTTACAAGCGCAGCTGAAGAGTACGCGGGCGGAGTTAGCCAAGTCGCAGGAGAAAGCCTCTCAGACCTTGACCGACTCCAAGCAAACAATACTTTGCTTGGAAACTGCATACAAAGAATCCTTACAGATTTATCAGAGCGAAATAACAAACCTGAAAACCCAGATCCGGTGGAACCAAATTAAGTTTTATATAGCTTTGGCGGTATCCATAGTTCTTGGTTTTATACTTTTAAAGAAGATGTTGTTAATATAATTAAGCCGTGCTTAAAAAAAAGAGGGATGACTATGGAAAGTTGTCTTCCCTTTGTCATCCCTCGTCTCAAAATTGCTCCCCGGGCTGGACTCGAACCAGCAACCCTTCGATTAACAGTCGAATGCTCCACCATTGAGCTACCGAGGAATAAATTTGTTTTTTGTTTTTTTTAATTATTACTACAATAATATTTTAGCAAAACTTCCTTTTATTGTAAAGGCGCTTGTTTTGCCAAAATATTTTAACTTATTGACACGCCGGGCAGGTTTACCCGGCTTTAGCAAAACTTCCTTTTGTTGTAAAGGCGCTTGTTTTGCTTCTGAGATATTTTACATTACTTATAATATCAACATGCTTTTTCAGACTTTTGTAAAAATCTTAGTTAAAAAAGTTCAGATTTTAAGATAAAAAATACAACTGCCGGTTTTATTTCTATAATATATTTGGTGCTTTATATGGATATAACTATAAACATATGGCACAACGGCAATAAATAAATATAGGATGCCGTTGTAATAATGTGTGTTACGCACAAGATATTTATGTAAAATATATTTGTATGATAAATTTAGGAGGAAGTATGAAAAAAATAGTTTTAACAGTAGCAGCAGGTGCTTTAATTTTAGCTGCCTGTACAACCCCCGGTAAAAACACCGGAATCGGCGCGGCAACAGGCGCTGCGGTAGGCGCAGTTGGCGGCGCTGTTATCGCTCATAACACAGGCGGCAAAGCGGAAACAGGCGCTATTATCGGCGGTCTTGCAGGCGCGGCTTTAGGCGGCGGAATAGGCAATTATTACGATAAACAGGCAAAAGAACTTGCCGCTATCGCGACAGTTGAAAGAAACGCTGATGGCAGTATCAGAGTTATTATGAAAAATGATATTTTGTTTGCCACAGGCAGCGCGGAGCTTTCCTCACAGGCTATTAACGATATTGCCGCTATGAGTAAAGTTTTTAAAAAATATCCCTATAACATAATCGTGGTTGAAGGGCATACTGATTCAACCGGTTCAGCTTCTTTTAACCAGACATTATCTGAAAACAGAGCCAGGGCTGTATATAACCAGCTTATCGCAAATAATGTTAAAACCTACAGCATCGGGTACAGAGGTTACGGCGCTTCCAATCCTATTGCCAGCAATGACACAGCAGCTGGCCGCGCTCAGAACAGACGCGTAACCCTCAACATCAAAGCCGATAAAAAGACTGTGGAAGCAAACTACAAAGGCTAATCAAGTAATTATTTTTGCAAAAAAAGCTCTGCCTATAAAGGCGGAGCTTTTTTTATTATAGTTAAATGCAATAAAAAAGCAGTTTTGTGCGTTTATGTAATGAAATCATATAAATGGTTTTATTTAATCAAGAATATGTATATGTCAATAAGGAGACATTAACAATAATGAAAAAAGGGTTCACCTTAATAGAAATAGCTGTGGTAGTTTTAGTAATAGCTATTTTAGCGGCTATAGCTTTGCCGCAGTACAGAAAGTCGTTAGAACGCTCAAGAGCTGCCGAAGCTTTTGACATCCTTACAGAGATAAGGAACAAACAAGAATCCAGGGATTTACTTGGCACGGGCACCGCCAAAGGCTATACTGTAAAGTTTAGCGATTTGGGGGAAGTAATAGCGGGCAAAACCTCCACAACAAACACGTTAGACACAAAACTTTTTTCATATGTTCTTTCAGATAATCCTTACCCTCAGGCGTACGCCAAAAGAAAAGATTTAGATTATTCAATAGTTCAAACCAAAGGCTACCAAGACAGCGCATTGTGTTGTATAGGCAAAGACTGCGATATGGTAGATAATGTTTTAAAAGGGTGTGAGAAGACAGCGTGTCCTACAACATGCGCGGCTGGATATAAAAGAACAGGGTACTTTTTTTCGGAAGACGGGCCTTGCTGTGAAGCTAAAACGTCGTGCCCGACAACATGTCCTACGGGACAAAAAAGAAGCAGCGTGCAGTATACGGAAGATGGAGCGTGCTGCGTAGCCAAAACATCATGCCCGACAACATGTCCTACAGGCCAGCAGAGGACAAGCGTACAATATAGTGAAGACGGAGCATGCTGCGTATCAAAAACGTCGTGTCCCGCAACATGTCCTACAGGTCAAAAGAGAACAAGTGCCCAATATTATGAAGACGGAGCATGCTGCGTATCAAAAACAGCGTGTCCTACAACGTGTCCTACAGGACAGCAGAGGACAAGCGTACAATATTATGAAGACGGAGCCTGCTGCGTAACAAAAACAGCGTGTCCCGCAACATGTCCTACGGGTCAAAAAAGAACAAGTGCCCAATATTATGAAGACGGAGCATGCTGCACGGCTAAAACAGCGTGTCCTGCGACATGTCCTACGGGCCAGGAAAGAACAAGCGTGCAATACAGTGAAGACGGAGCGTGTTGCCAAACCAAAACCTGCGGCAGCGGACAAACCCTTGTTGGTGGAGTATGTAAAACAGCGTGTCCCGCCACATGCCCCACGGGCCAGGAAAGGACATCCGCGCAATACAGTGAAGACGGAGCGTGCTGCAAAGCAAAAACATGTCCCACAGGGCAAACCCTTGTTGGTGGAGTATGTAAAACAGCGTGTCCCGCCACATGTCCCACGGGCCAGGAAAGGACATCCGCGCAATACAGTGAAGACGGAGCGTGCTGCAAAGCAAAAACATGTCCCACAGGGCAAACCCTTGTTGGTGGAGTATGCAAAACATCATGTCCCATTACATGTCCTATAGGCCAGCAGAGGACAACCGTCCAATATACCGAAGACGGAGCATGCTGTAAAAGTAAACCATGCCCGTTAGTCCCGCAATCGATAATTGATGATTGTAACAATGCTTCTTATGCCGTGTGGAACGAAAGTGAATGCGGTTGCAGATGTTGTAATAAGCAACATGGGAATCCATATTTAGAACCTTCTACAGGTATTGTAAGATGTCTCCCCACAGGTGTAGCAGCATATTTATGTGCGGTGTAATATAAATTATGTTTTATTAATTTTAAAAGCCCCGATAAAAGCGCACTTTAAAATTTTTACAAAGATAAGAATTTTGGGTGAAGCAAAAAAACGGGGCTTTAAAATTTACAAAAACCCCAGGTGTGAGCCTGGGGTTTTTATACGTCATTTTAAAGTGTGCTTATACATGTTGCAGCTTCACTTCTTAAATAAGACGGGGTGTAGTAAATTTTAAAAATTACAAACTGTCGCCAAAGTCTTTTTTAAAAGCGGTTAAAAGTTTGTCCTGCCAGTCAGTTACGGGTTTTAATTTACCTAAGAAGAATCTAAGGATTTTAGGTTCGTCAAAAAATTCCAACCCGCCTATTATGCCTGCGTTTTTATACAGCCATGTAAGCCTGTCAACCGTATATTCCACTTGTGATAAAGTAAACACGCGCCTCGGCAAGGCAAGACGCAGCAATTCCATGTCGGAAGGCACGTCGTTGCCGTTTTCGTCGCGGTCCATGGAAAGGGTGCCGCGCTCCATTCCCCTCACCCCTGAAATTAAATAAAAGGCCGCCGCCAAAGCGCCTGCGGGATAGTCGGAAGATTTTAAATGCGGCAGAAATTTGCCCGCGTTTATATGGCAGCCCAACCCGCCCGAAGGGGTTACAACGGGAACGCCCGCTTTTTTAAGTTTGCAAACCATATGTTCAATAAATAAAGGGCTTTGGCTTATAACGTCCTCGTCCATAGTTTCATCGAGACCTACCGTAATGGCTTCAATCTCCCGCACGCTCATGCCGCCGTATGTTAAAAAACCTTCAAAAAGGGGAACAAGTTCCTTCATTTTTTCATAAAACTCTTTATTTGTTGTGCAAATGGCCCCGCCGCGGGCAAAACCGAGCTTTCGGGCGGAAAAATAAATTATATCCGAGTTTTCGGCAAACTCTGCGGTTATTTGACGTATTGTTTTATCTTTGTATTCCGACTCTTTTTTCTTTACAAAAAACAAGTTTTCAGCAAGAAGGCTTGCGTCTAATACTAAAAAAGCTCCGTATTTTTCGGCCAATTTTTTTACGGCTTTTAAATTGCTTAAGGCAAACGGCTGCCCTCCTATAAGGTTGGTGCCCGCTTCCATGCGGATAAAAGCACTGTTGCCTTTTTTAAGGTGGGTTTCAAGCTGCTCAAGATCAATATTGCCTTTAAAAGGAAAATCACTTTCAAGCTCAAAACCTTCTTTGCATAAAAGCTCAACTACTTTGCCTCCGTTTAGGTTAATATGTGCTTTTGTCGTGGTAAAATGGTAGTTCATGGGAACAGTGCTTCCGGGTTTTACAAAAGTACGGCAGATTATGTTTTCACAAGCGCGGCCCTGGTGGGCGGGTAAAACAAAAGGCGTACCGAAAATTTCTTTTACTTTTGCTTCAAAACGCTCAAAACTTTCGCTTCCGGCGTAGGCGTCGTCCGCTTGAAGCATGGCGGCTTGTTGGCGGTCGCTCATGGCGTTAACGCCCGAGTCCGTTAACATATCTAAAAACACGTCTCTGTTTTTTAGTAAAAATGTGTTGTTACCCGCCTGAGCAAGTTTTTCTTTCCTTTCCTCAATGGGAATAAGGTTTAATTTTTGCACTATGCGTACTTTGTGCATTTCAATAGGCAAATTACTGCGTGAAAAAAATTTTATGTTGTTCATATATAACCTCTACGGTACAGAATAAAGCTGTACTTTTATTATTTTGATTTTTGTGGTTTAAAAACGGCAAACTGCGGATTTTTGGCAATAA
This sequence comes from Elusimicrobium minutum Pei191, assembly GCF_000020145.1. NCBI lineage: Bacteria > Pseudomonadati > Elusimicrobiota > Elusimicrobia > Elusimicrobiales > Elusimicrobiaceae > Elusimicrobium > Elusimicrobium minutum. The sequence continues at coordinate 1,034,416 of NC_010644.1, read as the reverse complement.
AATATAGTTGGCGCTAGGCGCCGTAATAGATGTAGAGGTAAGAAAAGTTTAATCTATTTAATTCCATTGGATATATAATACCATAAAAAATTTCCGCTGTCAGTGACAACAGTTACAAAAAAATTTTATTATCTTATAAAAATAAAAAATTGTTTTTTATTCTTAAAAAAATTCTACAATAAAAATGTAATGTTAAACTTAACTTAAAGGAGACAGTAATGAAGAAATTACTTGGATTACTTCTGGTCCTTGCTTTAGTAGTACCTGCTAAAGCAGATATACTTAAAAACTTAAAATCAACCGGTGAGATACAAGTCATCGGCAATTCCGTTAACAGAGAATTTATGGGCCCCGGCGGTTCATACAGCAATATTACACTCAGAGTTCTCTATGGTCTTAATTTTGACCTGGCTGAAGATGTTAAAGCTAACTTAACAATGGCATACTACAATATGTGGGGCCAAAACACGGGCAGTAGTTATATGGGTATAGACCATACAGGCCGCTCACTTCAGGATTATCTTAACGAAGTTGACCTTATTGAAGCAAATGTCGTTTTAAGCAACCTTTTTGACTGTTTGGAAGCCAAGGTAGGCCGCCAGTTTTATGGTGATGAAGACAGCGCCATAATATATTTGGGTCCTAATCACTACAATACAAGACAGTTGGATTACAGGCAGGCTAAGTCAGTTGACGCGGCTGTAATCTCCTACGCGGGTGAAATGGTGTCATGGGGCTTTATCTATTCTAAAGTTAATGAATTAGATACTGCTGCGAATTTGGACGCTACCATTCTCGGTTTAGATGTGAAAGCAAACGTAAATGATAACTTTAAAGCCCAAGGTTACTTTTATAATTTCAGAAATGACGATAGCTCTAGCTTTAGCAGTGGTACTACTGAAAAATATTTAGGCATTTACGGCGCGAAAGGCACATTTAACGCTGATATATTCACCTTATCAGCGGAATACGCCAGAAACGTAGGCGGGGAAGATGCTTTTGATCATGATAAAGGCAGCTTACTTAAAATTGATGCTTCCGTTGATCTCGGCGCGTTTACGCCCAGAGGCACAATCGTTCGTGCTGAAAACTTCAGATCATACGGTAACTACAGACCTGGTATTATTGTAGGCCAGGAAATTAATAACAATGCTATAATGACACAGGATTTCTTCTTTGAAGATATTTTTGTAGGCAACTTAGGCGTTGACATGAAATTCGCGGCTTTAGATAAATTTGTATTCTCGGTAGACGGTTTTGCTTTTAATGACAGAAATATTAAAGACTCAACCTCCTATGAAGCGAATGCTATGGCGAAATACAATATGAACCCTAACGTTGAACTTCATGTAGCTGTAGGCGGCTTCCATGAACATTCAATAGATAATGTTTATAAAGCGCAAGGCGGCATGCTGATAAGATTCTAATTTTAGCTTAAACTGAAATAAAAACCGCCAATTTTGTATTGGCGGTTTTTTATATGGTTAAACTTTGATATAAAAAATATCAGCTTTTCAGTTTTAAAAAACAATATTTTATTTTGTTTTTTTAGAAGATAAAACCTTTTAATATCTAATAAGTAAATATTGCAAAAAGCATAGTTAATAAATTAATATCTTGCTGTCAAGTCTTTTCGCTGAAAATCTGCTCAAAAAGACTTGCTTTTCTTTGGTAAAAGTTTCTACAATAAGGGTGTAGTGTTAAACTTAACTTAAAGGAGACAGTAATGAAGAAATTACTTGGATTACTTCTGGTCCTTGCTTTAGTAGTACCTGCTAAAGCAGATATACTTAAAAACTTAAAATCAACCGGTGAGATACAAGTCATCGGCGATTCCGTTAACAGAGAATTTATGGGCCCCGGCGGTTCATACAGCAATATTACACTCAGAGTTCTCTACGGTCTTAATTTTGACCTGGCTGAAGATGTTAAAGCTAACTTAACAATGGCATACTACAATATGTGGGGCCAAAACACGGGCAGTAGTTATATGGGTATAAACCATACAGGCCGCTCACTTCAGGATTATCTTAACGAAGTTGATCTTATTGAAGCAAATGTCGTTTTAAGCAACCTTTTTTGCTGCTTAGAGGCAAAAGTAGGCCGCCAGTTTTATGGTGATGAAGACAGCGCCATAATATATTTTGGTCCTAATCACTACAATACAAGACAGTTGGATTACAGGCAGGCTAAGTCAGTTGACGCGGCTGTAATCTCCTACGCGGGTGAAATGGTGTCATGGGGCTTTATCTACTCTAAAGTTGAAGAATTAGATACTGCTGTGGATTTGGACGCTACCCTTCTCGGTTTAGATGTGAAAGCAAACGTAAATGATAACTTTAAAGCCCAAGGTTACTTTTATAATTTCAGAAATGACGATAGCTCTAGCTTTAGCAGTGGTACTACTGAAAAATATTTAGGCATTTACGGTGCGAAAGGCACATTTAACGCTGATATATTCACCTTATCAGCGGAATATGCCAGAAACGTGGGCGGGGAAGATGCTTTTGATCATGATAAAGGCAGCTTACTTAAAATTGATGCTTCCGTTGATCTCGGCGCGTTTACGCCCAGAGGCACAATCGTTCGTGCTGAAAACTTCAGATCATACGGTAACTACAGACCTGGTATTATTGTAGGCCAGGAAATTAATAACAATGCTATAATGACACAGGATTTCTTCTTTGAAGATATTTTTGTGGGCAACTTAGGCGTTGACATGAAATTCGCGGCTTTAGATAAATTTGTATTCTCGATAGACGGTTTTGCTTTTAATGACAGAAATATTAAAGACTCAACCTCCTATGAAGCGAACGCTATGGCGAAATACAATATGAACCCTAACGTTGAACTTCATGTAGCTGTAGGCGGCTTCCATGAACATTCAATAGATAATGTTTATAAAGCGCAAGGCGGCATGCTGATAAGATTCTAATTTTAGCTTAAACTGAAATAAAAACCGCCAATTTTGTATTGGCGGTTTTTTATATTTTAAAAGTAAAATCCGTTGTTTTAAAAAAGGAATATAAATAACCTGGTGCTATTTCCCGCGCGTAACCGCGGAGAAGGCGGGGGTATTTATTGTTAAGTAAAGATCAATTTTGATATGAAATAAAATAGTTTATTAGAGTTGTCAATTTAATTAACCTGAGTTAACAGATAATGTCGCTGCGTAATAATGGGCTTGCGCGTTTTTGTGTTTTAAAAATTATGTATTTTATGTTTACCCGGCTAAAGCGGCGGTTTAAAAATAAAACCCCCCCGGGGATTATCCCCGGGGGGGTATTGTAAAAAAGTTATTTAGCGGCTTCTTTTTTAGCTTTTTTAACGGGTGCTGCTTTCTTTTCATCGCCCGCTACAACTATTTTTTTAATTTTAACCACAGGTTTAACTTTGGATTTTGCTTTGACTTCGGTTTTTGGTTTTCTTGAAACAATTTTACCGTCTGTTTTCGCAAATTTTTTGTTAAATTTATCAACTCTTCCTTCGGTGTCTAACATTTTTTGTTTGCCTGTGAAAAACGGGTGGCATTCTGAGCAAATGTCAAGTTTAATTGTTTTCATTGTGGAGCGTGTCATAAATTTTGCGCCGCAGGCACAAACAACTTCCACTTGTTCATATTTGGGATGAATTTTTTCTTTCATTTTATTATAACCTCTAATTTAACTTCCTTAAAATTGGTTAATTCATTATATCATTTTTTATAGCTTTAGCATTATTTTTAATAATGTGGGTCTAAAGGCCTATAAGATTTTGGGCCTTTCGGCTCATGTTTTATTAGCCGCTTAACGCATAATAATAAAGATTTGTAAAATAAATTACAGCGGTAAAACGCTTGCTAACATAGTATAATTAATAATAAACATTTCTATACTTGATATACATGTCAAATTGCGGGGTAATATGGCTGAAGAGACAAAAAAAGAAGACACTTTAATCGGGCAGGATATTTCCGGCTGTGAAATTTTAGAAAAAATAGCGCAGGGCGGCATGGGCGCCGTTTATAAAGCTAAACACAAAGCTTTGGAAAGAATTGTCTGTGTTAAAATTTTAAGTCCTTCTTTAGCGGAAGATGAAAAGGCCGTTGAGCTTTTTATGACAGAAGCCCGTGCTATCGCCGAGCTTGACCACCCCAACATTGTTAACGTATATAACGTAGGCCGTGAAAAAGGACTTTACTTTATAGTAATGTCTTTTATTTCCGGCGACACGGTTTCAAATATAGTCCGCAGAAGGCCCAATTTGCCGATAGGTTTTGTTCTTAATATTTTCCAAGGCGTGCTTAAAGGCTTATCGGTAGCGCATGAAAAAGGCATTATTCACCGTGATATAAAACCATCTAACATTTTAATTAACGAAAAGCTTGAAGCTAAAATCGTTGACTTCGGTATAGCCAAAAAAATTGAAAAAGATAAAACCGCCACTAAAACAACGGAAATGGCGGGTACGGCTTATTTTATTTCACCTGAGCAGGCTTTAGGCGGGGAAATTGACGTCCGTGCGGATTTGTATTCCGCAGGCGCTACTTTGTTTTTTATGTTAACGGGTCAGTTTCCGTATAAGGGCAAAAACTCAATTGATATTATTCAAAAACATATTAATGACCCTATTCCCAGCCCGGGCGACATAAGGTCGGATATTCCGGCATGGCTTTCTCTTACGGTGCAAAAGCTTATGGCCAAAAAACCTAATGACAGGTTTCAGAGCGCGCAGGAAACGCTTGACCATATAATGAAAATGCGTGAAGAAGAGCAATTTAAAATAAAAAGAGGGGCGGACGCTGTTTTAGATATCCGTTCGGAAGTGCCTTTAAAGGTGCGTCCAGAAAATATACGCAGCAATACTGAAAGTATAAGGCTTAAAAGGTTTGCCCAAAGCAACATAAAAAAACTTAAGCCCGATACTATTACATCAACCGGTCCCAGAATGCCAATTATAGGAGCAGGCGGCAAAGCTTCCAAAGCGCCTCCGGCGCCGATACCGGAAACCAAGGCCGCGGCGGACCTTGCCTTCTTAGAGGATCCTTCAGTAACAAGAAAAAAATTGGAAAAAGAAGCCCGCAGTTTAAAACGTTCCACCAGCAAACTTCCAAAAGCGTTTGCTAAAGTTTTATTTCATATTCCTGTGTTTTTTATTATTTCAATGTTTTCATCTTACGTGCTTTATAACTTCGGTAAAGCGGCGGCTTCTGTTTTAGCGGAGGGTGAAAGCGCGACATTTTTTGGTTCTTTTAAATTTTTTGCCAGCATGGACGCTTTTACCGCCAATCCTTCAATAACGGTGCTTACGCTTGCCGTATTTATAATGATGTTTATAATGCTTTGTTTAAAAGCATACGCAAGGCATACGCTTTCTTTGATAGCTGCTTTAGGTTTTGCATATCTGGCAGGTTTTTTTAACGTTCCCGCCGGATTCGGGCAGGCTTTTTCCCACGGGTTGGAAAATATGTCTTTTCAAGACTATACTTTGATATACATGGTTATAACGGGTGTGTTTGCCTGGGGTATTATGATGAGCAAAACGCCCTCTTTTCCCATGCGCGTACTTTGCGCAATGGCTGTTTTGCTTACTATATTATTTTGTAAAACTTTTGTAGATCTTAACGTTCCGCCTTCGGAAGATCCTGTGGTTTCTTTAATTTTCTATTCCGCGGTTCTTTTAACGGTGTCCTGCATAGCCGTGGTTTTACCGAGAACATTTATTTTCCACAGTCTTTTACCCACTATTTTACTTTTTATGAGTATAGCCGCTGTTTGGGGTTATATGATATCGGGCAAAGTTTATTCTGATGTTGACATATTAATGGAAACAAAAGAAATAAGCAAAATTACTCCCGCTAAGGATAAACCCGCTCTGCAATTCAGTAAACCTGTGCTTGATTTAAATTTTGGTTCAGGTCTTTTGGGGATAGCTAAAATGGTTGAATCCACTGCCGAAGCAACTTCGGAGGACCCGAAAAAAGCCTCTGCGGAAAAAGACAGTCCGTTTAAAAAATATGTCGATATTTATACGGCAAAAGGCAAACGCGCCATGGTAAGGGAAGTTTGGAAAGATGACGCCGTGTTGCCTTTTACCAGAGTGTTGATGAATAATGAAGAATCACTTATTTTTAAATACGCAGTGGTTTTGATACTGCTTTTGGGTAATATTTATTTTGTTGTTCATACCATAGCCAGAAAGGATTTATAATTTAAATCTATGAGATATAGATTAAAACTGACGGCTTACAGTGATATCGGTAAAATAAGGGAGAAGAATGAAGATATGGTTTTTATTTCTTCTGACCTTGGTTTCGCCGCAGTGGCCGACGGTATGGGCGGGCACAGCGCGGGTGAAGTTGCAAGCAATGTGGCTATAAGTTCTTTTGTCGATACTCTTAACAAAATAAATGAGAACAGAATTTCTCTTCCCAAAGACTTTCTTCCGGATCTTTCTAAAATAGAAAGAAAAATGCTTATGGCGGCGGACTATGCGAACTATACCGTTTATAAAATGGCGCAGGATAACCAAATGTATAGAACTATGGGCACTACGCTTAGCTGTGTGCTGATAGATTCAGATAACGCTTATATAGTTCATATAGGGGATACCAGAGTGTATCTGTACAGGGCGGGGGCATTTTCACAGGTAACTACGGACCATTCTTTGGCGGCGGAACATGTAAAAAGGGGTATTTTAACAAAAAACCAGGCTGAAAAATCTGCAGTGCAAAATGTTCTTACGCGCGCTATGGGCATTAAAAAAGACGTTGAGTTTGATATTCTACAGTTTAAAATAGCTCCGGGGGATATTTTATTTTTATGTTCTGACGGCGTTAACAAAGGGCTTACGGATGAGGAAATAAAGCAGTTTATTTCTAAATCAGGCAAAACTTCTATTACAAAAATTTGCAAGGCCATTGTAAAAAAATCTAATGAAAAAGACGGTAAAGATAATGTTTCCGCCGCTATGATACAAGTTCTTTCCGCCCCGGGTTTTTTAGGGGATAAATGGTATAAATTTAAAAGTATGTTTTTTTAATTCCTTTAATATTTGATAAACCCCCCGGCTTATAAAGCCGGGGGGTTTTTTATTATATTGTAAAAACTTTCTTACGTAAGCCGGGGTAAGGGTAGGTTTTAACGTGCGGCTTTTTCGGAATAAAGACGGAAGTAGCGCGCAAATACAAAGCTAAGTATTGAAATAAAATAAGCTCCGGTCTTTACTCCGGACAGTTTTATTTATATTTACTGCATCCTAAAGATGTTATACTGCAACTTTGGGCTGCCGTCTCGGTAAAGCCGATAGCTTTGCATAAAGATTCATTTGCAGCTGTGTACCAGCAACAGGTATTATGGCAGGAATGTGTTGGCGGGGTTAACTGCATTGCAAGGTAAAGGGTGTTTGAGTTTCTAACCCTTGTAGCGGTTACAATCGGCGATCCTGTGCTGTCGGAAGCTCTGCCCACTCTGTATATAAAATTTCTTGTCTCTATTTTATTTAAACCTGTGCTTCCGGATATTTTAGCGCCGGGTATTTCAATAGATAAACTTTCAATGTCCAAATGGTCTATGTCGCCGCCTTCCATAAAAAAGATATCCACGGATTTTTTGAGCGAGCTTAAATTGCTAAGCATTTCCACCGCGCGCGATTTTTCCACAGCCTTGTTATACTGTGGCAATGCTATTGCGGCGAGTATTCCGATTATTAATACCACTACCAATAATTCAATTAATGTAAACCCTTTTTTCATATCTTAATTTCCTGTAGCTTTAATGATAGAAAAAAATTTACCGTTTGTAAACAAACGTGATATTTAATTACGGAATTAATTAGCACTCCTTGTTCAAGTTTGACAATAATAGAAAAATTTGTTAAATTAGCATTAACAGGCAAGGAGTGTTAATTTTGCTCCGCCTGATAAGAAATTTTAAAATATTGAGGTTTTGCCTTAAAGCAAAACTAAATTGGAGGATTACATTATGGGTGAAGTAAATATAGCACCTCTCGGTGACAGAATAATAGTAAAACCTATTGAGCGTGAAGTTATGAAAAGCGGTATTATCATACCCGATACCGCGAAAGAAAAACCTATGGAAGGCGAAGTTGTTGCGGCAGGTCCCGGCAAACTCGGCGAAAAAGGGGAAAGAGCGCCTATGGACGTTAAAAAAGGCGACAAAGTGCTTTACGGTAAGTATTCCGGCACGGAAGTTAAAATTAACGATAAAAACTACCTTATCATGCATCAGGACGATGTGTTGGGTATTATTAAATAATTGTTTCTTTTTAGATTTTTCCGTGAAAAGCGGGGATATTCTAAAGTTGGAAATAATTTAACAATTAATCAAATAACTAAGAAATAACGGAGAAAGATTTTTATGGCAAAACAGATTGTATATGGTGACGAAGCCAGGGCTAAAATGAAAGCCGGCATTGAAAAAGTTGCAAAAGCTGTAAGCGTTACGTTAGGGCCTAAAGGAAGAAGCGTTGTATTGGAAAAGAAGTTTGGCTCGCCTTTGATTATTGACGACGGCGTAACAATAGCTAAAGATATTGAACTTGAAGATAAATTTGAAAACATGGGCGCGCAGTTAATTCGCGAAGTCGCCTCAAAAACCAATGATATTGCGGGTGACGGCACCACAACGGCAACCGTTTTAACGCACGCAATTTTAACGGAAGGTATTAAAAATATTACAGCGGGTGCAAACCCTACTTTAGTTAAAAAAGGTATTGAAATGGCTGTGGAAACAGTTAAAGAAGAACTTAAAAAAATGCAGCGCCCCGTAGAAACAAAAGAAGAAAAAGCACAAATCGCCACAATTTCAGCCAATGACCGTATGGTAGGTGAACTTATTGCCGAAGCTATGGAAAAAGTGGGCCACGAAGGCGTTATCACCGTTGAAGAAGGCAAAACAGCAACAACTGAACTTCAGGTTGTTGAAGGTATGCAGTTTGACCGCGGTTATATCTCACCTTATTTTGTAACCGATTCCGAAAGAATGGAATGCGTGTTGGAAGACTGTCAAATTATTTTAGCCGATAAAAAAGTTTCTTCAATGAACGAACTTTTACCCTTACTTGAAGGCATTGTTAAAAACGGCCGCAACTTCTTAATAATAGCCGAAGACGTTGACGGCGAAGCCCTTGCCACATTAGTTGTTAACAGGCTTAGAGGCACATTAAAAGGTTGCGCGGTTAAAGCCCCCGGCTTTGGAGACAGACGCAAAGAAATGCTTGAAGATATAGCCATTTTAACAGGCGGCCAGGTAATCGCTGAAGAACGCGGCATGAAGCTTGAAACAGCCACTTTAGATATGCTCGGTTCAGCAAAAAGAGTTGTTATCGATAAAGAAAACGCCACAATCGTAAGCGGCGAAGGCGACAAGAAAAAAATTGAAGCGAGAGCCGAACAAATAAGAAAACAAATCGAAAACTCAACCTCAGATTACGATAAGGAAAAATTACAGGAACGCCTTGCAAAACTTTCCGGCGGCGTAGCTGTTATCAGTGTAGGCGCGGCTACAGAAACGGAAATGAAAGCCAAAAAAGCTAAAGTTGAAGACGCTAAAAACGCCACAAAAGCGGGTGTTGAAGAAGGCTTAATCCCAGGCGGCGGCGTGGCTTTAACAAGATGCGAAGGCGCGGTCGGCAAATTAAAAGCCGATAACGAAGATGTACAGACAGGTATTAACATCGTTAAGAAAGCTCTTACCGCTCCGTTATATCAAATTGCGTTTAACGCCGGCTTGGATGGTTCCGTAGTTGTTGAAAATGTACGCAACGCTAAAGGAAACCAAGGTTTTGACGCTGACACCGGCGAATATGTTGACATGATTAAAGCCGGCGTTGTTGACGCTGTTAAAGTTGTCCGAATAGGGCTTGAAAACGCGGCCTCAATAGCCGCGACAGTGCTTTTAACTGAAGCGCTTGTAGCCGACATTCCTGAGGAAAAGGGCGCGGCCCCCATGGGGCACCCCGGTATGGGCGGTATGGGCATGATGTAAGCTGTTTTTAGTATCAAAAAATAAGGCGTAGCCATAGGGCCACGCCTTATTTTTTGTATAAAAGATTGCTTTTGTTTAAAATAGATATTACATAAATACTGAAAAAATACTATATTTTATTGACGGGAAAGAGCTGTTCATAATTTAATTTATTTCACATTGCCGCTTTCATCTATCTGTCTTTCCGGTATTTGTATGTTGCGGGCGGAATCCACGGCTTTTTTTAGGTTGGAGTGGTAATTGGTAACCTCGTTTTGCACGGGTTTGGGGGGAGTTTTATTTTCGGGTTTTTGCTCGCATCCCGTTAACAGTAAAAATACGGCTAAAACGCTTAAAACAATATATTCTTTTCTCATAAATCCGCCTTTAAAATTTTAATTTTGACTAACTCTAATATACTAAATTAAGCGGTAAGTTTTATATTATAGGCCTTTTTTTAGTTTATAAAACATTGTAAGGCTTTGTATAATATAAACATTGTGATTTTTTAGAGTAAGGAGAGATCAATGGAAATTCAAGAAAAACAGCCCGCCGGACTATGGCTTATTTGCGCGACTGAAGTTTTTGAACGTTTTAGTTATTATGCCATGAGGGCGCTTTTAATTTTATATTTTGTTTACGCGCTTAAAATAGAAAAGTCTGCTGCTTCAAACATGTACGGCACTTTTATAAGTCTCGTATATCTTTCGGGCATTATCGGCGGTTATGTGGCCGATAAATTTATAGGACAAAAACTAGCCATTATCGCCGGCGCGGTTATGATAGCCGTGGGCCAGTTTATGCTTGGTTTTGAAAATATAGGAATGATTTACAGCGCTCTGGGCCTTCTTATAATGGGCAACGGTTTTTTTAAAATAAGCATAAGCACGTTTGTAGGCTCCTTATATGGTAAAAACGATCCCAGAAGGGACGCCGGTTTTACCTATTTTTATATGGCTGTTAACCTGGGCGCTTTTTTTGCTCCGCTTATCGGCGGCACATTGGGTGAAAAATTTGGCTACCGTTACGGTTTTTGGACGGCGGGTGTAGTTATGCTTTTGGGCCTTATAGTGTTTTTAATAGGCAAGGAAAAATTTTTTAAAGGCGTGGGCGATGCTCCCGTGAAAATTGATAAAGAGGAATGGAAAAAGGCGGGCTTATATCTTATTACCTTTGGTTCAATAGCTTACCTTATGTGGAACTTTGGTTTTTGGGCAGGCGCTTTTACAATTGCTTTAACGCTTTTGGCTTTATGGATTAAAGATAAAATAAGCAAAACACAAAGCGCAAAATCCGAGCTTACTATCGAGGAAAAGAAAAAAGTAGCAGTTATTTTTATTATGGCTTTCTTTGTTATATTTTTCTGGACGGCGTTTGAGCAGTCAGGCGCGGCTTTAACGTTGTTTGCTAAAGAAAACACCAATAGAATGGTAAATTTATTCGGTTTTCAGTTTGAGTTTTTAACAACCTGGTTCCAATCGGTTAACCCTTTCTTTGTGGTTGTTTTGGCGCCTTTGTTTTCCAAAATGTGGCTTACTCTTGCCAAAAAAGGTAAAGAGCCTTCAACCCCAACCAAATTCGTTTGGGCCTTGTGGCTTTTGGCGGCGGGATACGGCGTTCTTTTAATAGCTTCAATGCAAATGGGGCCCGGCGTAAAAATAAACATGCTTTATTTAATACTTGCTTACGCAGTGTTTACTACAGGCGAACTTTGTTTATCCCCTGTGGGGCTTTCGCTTGTTACTAAACTCGCGCCGGTGCACCTCGTAGGCACGCTTATGGGCGTATGGAAACTTGCCAACGCGGCCGCTAATAAACTGGCGGGTTTTTATTCAAGCTATTTCGGTGTGGTAAGTAATGAGGCTTTTTTCAGCGGGCTTATAATAGCGCCAGTGGCGGTTTCGATAATACTTATTGTTATTATGAAGCCTGTAAAGAGATGGATGGGCGACGTAAGATAATACTTTTTTACTGTAGTTAAAAAAAGCCCCGCTTTTTAGCGGGGCTTTTTTCTATCTCATTTTATTTATATATTCTTCAAGCTTAGGTTTGATTGAACTTACTTTAGGCCCGAATACTACCTGTAATCCGTTGCCTTTTAAAAGCACGCCCAAAGCTCCGCCTTTTTTTAATAAATCTTTATTAACTAAAGAGGGGTCTTTAACATTAAGTCTTAATCTTGTGGCGCAAGAGTCAAGATTTTCAATATTATCCTTACCGCCCAAACCTTGTAATATGGTTTCAAGCTGCTCGTCTTTAGAAGCGGGCAGTGCTGCCGACGGGGTTGTTTCACTTTTACCGTCTTGCTGTTTGGCCTGGTAATCTGCTTTTGTGTAAAGTTTTGTGTCTTGTTCGTCAGGTTCTCTGCCGGGGGTCATAAGATTCCATTTTGTTATAACAAACCTGAAAAAGAAATAATAACCTATAAAATAAACTATAAATATGGGTATAAGCCACATCCAGTTTGTTTTCGCGTGTCCTTGCAAAATACCGTAAAGGGTAAGGTCTATAAATCCGCAGGAAAACGTGGTTCCGACAGCTATTTGTAATAAATGAGTAAGAACAAACGCTATGCCGGCAAAGCCGCAGTGTATAATAAATACAACCGGCGCAACAAAGAGGAATGTAAACTCAATTGGTTCGGTAATACCTGTTAAAAAAGAAGTTAAAGCGGCTGAGAACAAAAGCCCGCCCACAAGTTTCTTTTTATGGGTTTTAGCTGTGTGGTACATGGCAAGCGCCGCACCGGGAAGACCCGCTATCATAAATGGGTATTTGCCGGTTAAGAACCTGGCCGATTCAATTGTAAAGTGCTGTGTGTTGGGGGAAGCCAGCTCCGCAAAGAAGATATTCTGCGCGCCATATACCATAACGCCGTCTATTAACTGCGCTCCGCCAAGTCCCGTCTGCCAGAAAGGCATATAAAAAACGTGGTGCAGGCCGAAGGGTATTAAAGCGCGTTCCATAAAACCGTAAATAAACGAGCCAAAATAGCCCGATTTAATAACCAGCTGCCCGCTTGCCAAAATTAACTTTTGTATAGGCGGCCATACAAAAAAGAAACCTGCGCCGACCAAAAGAAACACAAATGTGCATATAATAGGCACAAATCTTATACCGCCGAAAAAAGATAAAAACACGGGCAACTCTATCTTGTAAAATCTATTATGTAAAGCGGCCACGCCCAAGCCTACCACGATACCGCCGAACACGCCCATTTCAAGCGATTGTATGCCAAGTACCGTGCCTATGGTTCCCGCCACAACTTTTTCGGCCAGGGCGCCGTCGGGCAGAATATAGCCTGTAAACAAAAGCATTTTGCTTATTGTAACGTGCATGATAATAAAAGAAATGGCCGCCGATAATGTGGCGACCGCTTTTTCTTCATTGGCCATGCCCAAAGCTACCGACATGGCGAAAATTAAAGGCAGGTTAGCGAAAACTGCGCCGCCCACCGCGCTCATAATTATAAAAGTATAGTTGAGAAACGTACCCGCGCCCATTATACTTTCAAGGCCGTAATCCGCAACCGTTGCCATATTGGAAAATGACGCCCCGATGCCCAGCAAAAGCCCGGCTACGGGAAGAATTGATATGGGCAGGAAAAACGAACGGCCTACTTTTTGCAATACAGTAAAAACTTTGCTTATAATACCGTTTTCAGACATAAAGTGTATAATCTCCGTTTGATTAGATTGTTAATTAGTGAAGCTAACTTCATTCTCCCATAAAAAGCCAAACAAGTCAATAAAAAACCGAACACGACGATAAAACGCCCCGCCAAAGCCGTAAAATATTTTACAGGTTTGGCGGGGCGCTAAAGCTTTTGCTATTTTACGCCGTGCATCCAGGCGTTGATTTTTTTAGACAGCAGCAACAAGATTACCGATGCTATTATAGGAATAATCATGAGCCATGTGAAAAACTTATCTAAAGGCCATGAAGCTATAAAACCGGAATAGAAGCCGGCTATTTTATTAGCCGCCGAGTTGGCTAAGAACCAAATGCCCATCATTATAGACACAAACTTAGGAGGCGAGAGTTTGGTAACCAGCGAAAGACCTACAGGGGATAAACAAAGTTCGCCCATGGTAAAAAAGAAGTAAGCCGCAACAAGCCACATCATACCCATTTTCATGCCGGGGCCAAGCCTCATGGCGGCCATTAACAATACGGCGTAACCTATGGCTATAAGCCAAAACGCTATTGAAAATTTGCCCGTTACAGAAGGCTCTTTACCTTTTGTTGAAAGGCCTATCCACATTTTTGAAAATACCGGGGCAAATAAAATAATAAATAACGGGTTAAAAGACTGGAACCAGGTTGTAGGCATTGTCCATCCGAATATAGTTCTGTTAACGCTGTGTTCAGCCAAAAGGTTAAGCGCCGCGCCTTTTTGCTCAAACAAAACAAAGAAAAATATTGAGAAAAACGCCATAATGAAAATAACAGCTATTCTTTGTATTTCCTGTTTGGTAAGAGGTTTCTTTTCTTCTTCTTTACCGGCTTCTTTTTCTATTTTTGCGTAATGTTTGGGGGCGTGGCCTTTGCCTTGTAAGAATTTATCTTTACCCCAGATAAAAATGATAAGGCCTAAAATCATGCCGAAACCCGCCGTCCAAAAGCCGTATACCCAGCCCACTTTTTCGCCTATTGTGCCGGCTATTAAGTTAGCTAAAAAAGAACCAAGGTTAATACCCATGTAGAAAATGGTAAAACCGCCGTCTCGTCTTACGTCATTTTTTTCATATATTTCGCCTAAAATGCTTGAAATATTGGGTTTAAAAAAACCATTACCCAAAATAATAAGGCCCATAGCAACGTAAACGGCGCCTATGCCGCCCGTACCCATAACAAACTGGCCCGCGGCTATTAAAATGCCGCCTATTATAATAGAACTTCTTTTACCGAGCCACCTGTCGGCCATATAACCGCCCAAAAGGGGCGAAAGATATATAAGACTGGTAAACGTGCCGTAAAGACTTGTGGCTCTAGGCACGTCAAAAGCTAAAGCTTTTGTTAAGTATAAAACGAACAAACCTCTTAAAGAGTAGTAGCTGAACCTTTCCCACATCTCCGTGGCGAAAAGTAAATAAAGGCCCGAAGGCTGTTTTTGTTTAACTGCTGTTTCCTGGGTCATTTTTTCTCCAATAACCATATAAGGTTAACTAAAATAATATATCAAATTTTAAAACGGCGCATTATTTTTTTGTATTATCTTAAATAAAGGTTTGTAGAGGAGATTGCTATGAAAAAATTGTTTGCCTTGTTTTTTGTTTTAGTTTTTTTCGCCTGTGAAAAAGAGGCTCCTGCCGAGCAAAAGGATGTTTTTGCCTCCGCCCAATCGGCGGAAGAGGAACTTTTGCCCGTAGAAGGCGCCGTGACTTGCAGCGGCCTTGCCTTAAAACTGCAAACCTGCGAGCCTGCGCAATGTGTTAACACTATAAATTTTTTTGGTACTGATATTTCCACGCTTATTCAAATAGAACCTGGTAACGGCGGCAAATGCGCTTACAGTGAAACAATGCTCTCCGCGGATGAAAACCAGGTAATTAAAACCTGTAATTTTACAAAGCAACAACTGCCTGAGGTATCAGAATACCTTGCCGGAGTTTTTGCACCCGGGGCGGAAAATGATATTTACGGATCCCAGGAGGATAACCCTTTCAGCAGATATTTATACGACGGCACCTGTTCCGTACCCAGTACTGAAGAACCTTTAGAGCCAAGCTGTATGGGCGGCGAAAGCATTACTATACAGGAATATGACAAAAGCGGCAATTTAACCGAACGGGTTATAGAGTGTTCTTCTATATAAGGAATAAATATGACAATAAAAATAAACTATAAAAGAATGATGGACAATTTTTTGGAACTTGTTAAAATCGAAAGCCCTTCCAATGAAGAACTTAATATGCAGCTTTACGCCCAAAAAAAGCTTAAAAGCCTTGGCTGTAAAGTAACGGTTGATAACGCGGGCAAAACCTTTCCCACAAACGCCAAAGGCAATGTTATAGGCTTTTTACCCGGTACGATAAAGTCCGAGCCTTTTGTTTTAGCCGGGCATTTAGACACCGTAAAGCCCTGCAAAAATATTAAACCCGTTATAAAAGGAAACAAAGTTACATCTAGCGGTAAAACTATTTTAGGGGCGGACGATAGGGCAGGACTTGCCATTATTTTTGAAGTTCTTAATGTTTTAAAGGAAAATAAAATACCGCATCCGCCGATATCGGTGCTTTTTACTCTTTGTGAGGAAAACGGCATGTACGGCGCGAAAGGTTTGGATATAACTAAATTAAAAGGGCGCGAAGGTATAATTTTAGACAGTTCAGACAATGATAAGCTTACCGTAAGCGCTCCTGAGGCAAACACTATTGACGTTGAAATCACCGGCTTTGCCGCCCACGCGGGCGTTGAGCCTGAAAAAGGAATTTCCGCTTTAGAAGTTGCCGCTTACGCTTTGTCAATAATGCAGCTGGGCCGTATAGACAAACTTACAGTAGCTAACTTCGGCGTTGTTAACGGGGGGGAAAGCACCAACGTGGTAATGCCGTCTCTTTTTTTAAAAGGCGAAGTGCGAAGCCGCAACCTTGCAAGCCTTAAAAAACAAATTAAACATATGCAAGATTGTTTTGTAAAAGCTCAAAAAAAGTTTACAAAAAAAGTTAACGGCAAAATGGTAAAACCCGTTATAGATTTTAAAGTGGGTTTAAAATACCCTATTTTAGATATAGCGGTTAACTCGCCTCTTATTAAACATATTACGGCCGAGGCTAAAAAACACGGCGTTAAAATAAAACCTTATTCAAGCGGCGGCGGTTACGACGCTAACATTTTGTCGGGCAAGGGGCTTCTTACTCCTATAATAGGCGTGGGTTATCGCCAAATGCATACATTAAACGAATGGCTTGATATTAAAATGTTTAACCAAACGGCGGATATTATTCTAGACATAGTTTTAAATTATAAAAAGTAGGTGTTTTATGGGGAAATATAATTTTGATTTAGTTTATGACAGAACAAATACAGGGGCGGAAAAATATGATTTCGCGGGCCACGGAATAAAAGACGACGTTATACCGATGTGGGTGGCCGATATGGATTTTAAAACGTCCGATGAAATTATTTCCGCTCTTGAACGGACTGCAAAGCACGGCATATTCGGCTATACCGACGCCGGGGCTGATTATTCGGTAGTCCTTTATAAATGGTATAAGGAGCGTTTTAACTGGGAAATTATGCCCGGCTGGATAACAAAAGTGCCCGGCGTTGTTTACGCTATTTTCTCGGGCGTGCGTGCTTTAACTAAAGAAAATGAGGCCGTTATAATATGCCAGCCTGTTTACCACCCTTTTGCCCAAATAGTAAACGCTTTAAACAGAAAACTTGTGGTTAACGAACTAAAACTTAACGGGCAAAAATATGAAATTGATTTTGAAGCCTTTGAAAAACAAATTAAAGAAAATGACGTAAAACTTTTTATTTTATGTTCGCCTCATAATCCCGTGGGAAGAGTGTGGACAAAAGAAGAACTTGCAAAGTTAGGCGATATCTGCCTTAAGCATAACGTGCTTGTAATTGCGGACGAAATCCACGCCGACCTTGTTTTTAAACCGTATAAACACACCGTTTTCGCCTCAATAAGCGATGAATTGGCTGGTATAACAATTACCTGCACGGCTCCTACAAAAACTTTTAATTTGGCGGGTTTGCAGGCGGCTAACGCTTTTACTAAAAACGCGGATCTGCGCGCCGCTTTTGAAAAAGAATGTGCTAAAACAGGTTATGGTTTGCTTAACGCCATGGGGTTAGCGGCCGCTAAGGCCGCTTACAGCCGCGGCGCGGAGTGGCTTGAAGAACTTCTTGAATATTTGGAAGGAAATAAAGCATATTTAAAAAAGACTTTGGAAGAAATGAACTGTGGTATAAACCTTATTCCTTGCGAGGGCACTTATTTAATGTGGCTGGACTGCCGCGCCCTTAAAATGACCGATGAGGAACTTAACAATTTCTTTTTAACTAAAGCCAAAATTTGGCTTAATAAGGGCGTAACTTTCGGGCGGGGCGGCAGCGGTTTTATGCGTATGAACATAGCCTGCCCAAGGGCAACTTTAGAACGCGCCTTAAATAACTTAAAAAATGCTTTTGCTAAATAGCAAAAACCGCCCTTTTAACGGGGCGGTTTTTTTATTATATATAATATATTATGATTAAAAATTACTATACAAAAATTAAAAAATTTATTTTAAAGCAAATCCCTAAAATAAAGGATTTTTTTAACCGTTACAAAAAACCTGTAAGGATTGTTTTTTATGTTATTTCTTTTATTATAATTTTTCTTTTATGTTTAGAACTTACGCTTAGATATTTGACGCCTACTGATTTTATTAAAAATAAAATTACGGCGGCAGTTTCCCAAAATTGTAACGCTGATTTGGAGTTAGGAAAAATAAGGGCTGGCCTTAGCGGCGTTGAAATAAAGAATGTTTATATTACAAGTGAAGGTGAAAACATAGCCTCTGCCCGCAGAGTGCTTTTAAAACTTTCCTTCCCGTCAGTTTTTAAAAGGCGTTTTAACGTAAACAAAGTTTTAGTTGAAGGGGTAAAACTTAATATTTTAAGAGATAAAAACGGCGTTTTTAATTTTGAAAGAATTTTACCCGCCGAAACACAGGGGGATAAAAAACAGCAAGGCAGTGCATCTTCCGGCGCGCCGTTAATTAAACTTCTTGTTCAAAGAATAAGAATTGACGGTTCCCAAATTATTTTTACGGATGAAGTTGAAGATATTAAAATAAATGTAAGCAGCCTCGGCCTTGACGTTGAGGATTTTAATTTCGATAAACCTTTTCTAATTACTTTAAACGCTATTTTTTCACTTGGGTATAAAAATATGGAGGCGGCGGATATAAATGTGGGTTTTTCCGTTAACGCCGATTTTGCTTCTTTTAATTTTGAAAAAGCGTTTGTGGAAATTAAAGACCTTATAGCCTCTTTTAATACCTCTTCGTTGTACTTAAGAGGTAAAATAGTAAATTTTAACGCGCCCAAAATAGTTTTTAATACGGGAACGCACAGATTGGTGTCTGAGTCTTTTAAAGAAATTATTCCTGATTTACCCGAATTTGATTTAACTTCTTTTAAAACAAACACTTCATTAAATGTGGATTTGCCCTCGCAAAAAATTACAATTAACTCTTTTAATTTAAATACTGTTTTTACGGACATAAATGCGGAAGGTTACTTAAAAGCGGGACAGACTTTAGAATATGATATAAAGACTCAAGGCATGCTTACTTTAGCTCAACTGCCTGACGCTTTGCCTATGGCGGCCGAATATAAGCCGCAAGGCGCAGTGGAATGGGATTTAAAAGCCGAGGCTAATGACATAAGCGGAGCTTTAGCTTTTAAAGATATAGCCGCTTTTTTACCGCAGGCGGGTGATTTAAATGAGGTAAACGCCGAGGTTAACATAAAAAGCGTAAAAGATATTTCTATGCCCGAGCTTAAAGGCAAGCTTAATAAACGCGATTTTTATGCAAAGGTTAAATTTTTAATGACTGATACGGCAGGCAGTTTAGATGTGATTTTTAAAGCGCAGCGGTTGTTTATTAACCCTACCGCGGAAGTCCGCAAGCAAATGTTTGCCCCTGCGTCCGCTAAGGAGGATGCTAAAGCCGAGGAAAAGATAAAAGAATCGCTTGAACAGACCCAGCGCCGTATCACGGAAAAACTGGGCTTGCCGCCTTTTAGGATTAAACTTGATTTTGACGTAAAAAGTTTAGACGCGCCGCTTATTTCAGCCGAAAACGTAAAATTTAAAGCCAATATGAAAGATGTTACCATAATGCTTGATAAAGTGCGCGGTAATATGAGCTTAAACGCTTCTGACGGACAGATAAAGGACATTTACACTATTACAAACGCTAACGCCGTAACTAGGGTTTTATTTATGTCCGTAAACGTTGTAAGCCGTGTTATTAACAGTCTTAATGTTATTGGCGTGCTTAAAGGTTTGGCGGGTAACGTGGCGTCTGTTACAGGCATTAGCGGGAGTAAAGACGAATCGGAAGATATTGATTATTCCTCCGAAGATGGCAGCTATAAAATAAAAGGCAAAATGGATTTTGATATTTTTGCCACCGCGCTTGATTTTAACGGGGGAAAGACTACAATAAAACAAGGTTCTTTTGTTTCCGAGTTGCTTTCGTTTAAACTCGCGGGCGATATGAACTTTAACACAAGAGATATAAAAATGACGGTTAACGCCGCCCCCGGCAGACATAAGGAAGAAGGTATTATGCCTCTTACCATTAAAATAGGTGGTACTATAGACGAACCTCAGGGAAGCATGAGTATGCTTTCTTCGGTGGCTTCGCTTTTAAAAGGAACTTTATTAAATAACCCGGCCAGCAATTTAATAAAAAGCGGCGTTGTAAGCCTTTATAATGATAATGGGGAAGAAGTAGCCACCCCTGAAGAAGCTGCGGAAGAATTTGACCAAAAATAAAATAAAAACGGTTTAATTTATTCGCGCCCGGCAAAATCAAGGCTTTTAAAAACTTTAATTTGTCTTACGCGGGTAATTAAACCGTTTTTTATCAGAGTACGAAACATCTTCTGCGTAAGTTTAGTGATGGATTCCCCACTGATTTCACAACACCTCCGCTTTACCGCTGCGGAGGTGTTGCTGTTTGTTGTTGGGTGAAATCGCAAAACTAAGCTTAGAAATAAAGAAAACCCAGGCGTAAGCCTGGGGAATTTAATTTATAAAACTATATTGTAAATTTTTTAAAACTTGTAAAACAGCGATACCCCGAAAGAAAAGTAATTCGCCCTAGGGTAAAGTTTTACAATATCGCCGGATAAGGTTGTTTCTCTTGTATTAAAGGTATTATGGTTGTATTTTAGCTCCACTCCGGTACCCCATCTTTCGGTTAAATCATATTCTGCCCCCAAACCTATTTTAGCGGCAAAGCCAATATCGTTAAATTCTTCTTTCCTGTCTAAATTAATATTTGCTTCAATAAAAGCCACACCCAAAGACACAGGCATATAATATTTTATTTTCCCTTTAGGATTAAAGTAATATTTGGTTAAAAACATAATATTAAAAATATCAGTGCCTACTCTTTCATCTACGCCGCTTGCAACTCTTTGAAAAAATTCATTATGCCCCGTTTTAAGGCCTACAGCCCAGTGGGGGTCTAAGAAATATATAACTTCAAAGTCGCTTCCTACGCTCCATTTACCTAATTTAGCGTCATGTCTGATTCCCTGCGTGTAATTGTTAACATAGTATTCGCCGCCCCATGTTCCTAAGAACGGATAGGCTGTTGATATCAATATACCCACATGTATATCGCCTTTTTGGTTTTCAGCCGCTGTTACCGTCGTGGCCAGAGTAAAAGCAAAAAGCAGTAAAACTAATCTTTTCATAATAAGCACCTGTTCCCACACAAAAGTATTCTGCATAAATATTATATGATATATTTTGCAAAAAATCTACCGCTCGGTAAAATATTTTATGTCGGAACAAACAAACAAGCGCTCTTTTAATGAGCGCTTGTTTTTTGTGCTGTTTCTATCCTAATATTTTTTTTAGGTCTTCCTTTGGCGTAGTTATCGGGTGCAGTTTGAAAGTGTCAACTATTATCTTTACCACGTTTGGAGATAAGAATGCGGGAAGCGTGGGGCCCAGATAAATATTTGTAATGCCAAGCGATAATAACGTAAGCAGAATGCATACGGCTTTTTGCTCGTACCAGCTTAAAACAAGCGTAAGCGGAAGTTCATTAACAGGCAAGTTAAACGCTTTGCTTAAAGCAAGGGCAACTTGTATCGCGCCGTAAGCGTCATTACACTGGCCCATATCCATTATTCTCGGCAGGCCGTCAATATCTCCTATATCTAAGTCATTAAACCTGAATTTTCCGCAGGCCAAGGTCAGTATAATAGTGTCCTTGGGGGTTTCTTTAACAAAGTCCGTGTAATAATTTCTGCCCGGTTTTGCTCCGTCGCATCCGCCCACTAAAAAGAAGTGTTTAATTTTGCCTTCTTTAACAGCTGCTATAACTTTGTCGGCCGCGTTTAAAACCGTTTGCCTTCCAAAACCTACAGTAAGTTCGCTGCCGCCGTTAATACCTGTCATTTTTTGTTCTTTTGCATATCCGCCTAGCTTAATAGCGTGTTCTATTAAAGCGCTAAAATCTTTATGTCCTTTAGCGTCGGCTTCTATATGCTTGGTTCCGGGGAAAGCCACTACGGAAGTTGTATAAACCCTGTCTTTATAGCTTGCCTGAGGTATCATTATGCAGTTTGTCGTCCACAATATAGGCGCGGGTACATTGGAAAACTCTTTTTGCTGGTTTTGCCATGCGGTGCCGAAGTTGCCTTTTAAATGCTTATATTTCTTTAGTTCCGGGTAAGCGTGCGCGGGTAGCATTTCACCGTGGGTATAAATATTTACTCCTTTATCTTGCGTCTGCTCAAGAAGCATTTTTAAATCTTTTAAGTCGTGCCCGGTTATTATAATAAAAGGGCCTTTTCTATATTTGTGGTAACCTTGGCGGGTTCGGGCGTTCCGTAAGCCGCGGTGTTGGCCTGGTCCAGAATTTCCATACAACGCAGATTAACTTTGCCAAATTCCATTATTAAGGAAAGTCTTTCTTCTATAGTTAAATTCTGTGTAAAAGAATTTAAACCTTTAATAAACCAATTGTTGACCTCCTCATCTTCAACGCCGAGCACTTTTGCGTGGTGAGCGTAAGCGGACATGCCTCTTAAACCGAAAAGAAGCGTGGAACGCAGTGACCTGTCGTCCGTATCGCCCTGCCAAAGATCTTGCGGTTTATAAAGAACGCTTGTTATATTATTTTCTTTTTGTATTTTTTCGCGTTCTTTTATCACCTTTTCTTTTACCTCGGCTACTTTAGCATGGTCAAAATCTACGTTTGTGACACATGTAAAAAGCCCGTCAATAATAAGCTCAACAGCTTTTTTTGAGTGTTTTGAAGAAATAGTAACCGCCGCCGCTAAATTAATCATTTCGGCGGTAAGATTATCTTGTTCTAATGCGGTAGGCACGTCCTTGCCGCATACTCCTTGTATTGTACACCCGGTTCCCTTCATTGTTTGTTCGCACTGAAAACAGAACATTGACATAATTTCACTCCTCCTTTTTTATATTCCTTGTATGTTACCGTCTAAGGTTATTGTTTTTACGCTCCATGGTATTATGGCGCCGCTTTTTTTAAGCGCTTCTTTTAACATCATTTCTAACCCGCCGCAGCACGGGACTTCCATTTTAACAAGCGTTATACTTTTGATGTAATTATTTTGTATTATTCTAGCAAGTTTTTCAGAATAATCCTCATTATCTAGTTTAGGGCATCCTATAATGGTGACTTTGCCTTTTATAAAGTCTTTATGAAAGTTCGCATAGGCGTAGGCTGCGCAGTCGGCCGCTATTAAAAGATGCGCGTCGTCAAAGTATGGCGCGTTGGCGGGCACAAGTTTTAATTGTACCGGCCATTGGGAAAGCTCCGAATTTAATACAGCGTTGCTTGGCGCAACCTCAGGTTCGGATTTAGGTTCAAGTTTTTTTACGTTCATGCCCGGACAACCGCATGGAAGAACCTCTTTCTCTTTTTCTGTTTTTTTCACTTCAATTTCTTCTTTATTTTTTTCTTTTTTCATAACTTCCTTATCACTGAAATTTATAGCGCCCACAGGGCACGCGGGCAAACAATTGCCAAGGCCGTCGCAATAATCCTCTCTTACAACTTTGGCCTTGCCGTTTACCATTTGTATCGCGCCTTGAGCGCAGGCGTTAGCGCAAGCTCCGCAGCCCACACACTTTTCTTCGTTAATTTCTATAATTCTTTTTTTCATACGCACCCTCTTTATTGCTTTATTAACTATAGTCTAGTACAATAAACAAAAGGAGGCTGTTGCATATGCAACAATGATTTTTATGCAAGAATATATAACTTTACTCAAAAAAACGGTGTTATTTAAAAATCTTACAGAAACGGAGATAAAAGATTTTCTACAAAAAACGTATCCTGTTATAAAAAAATATAAAAAAGATTCTTTTATTATAAACGCGGGGGGAGAGGTAACAGAAATCTGTGTGTTGACACAAGGCAAGTGCCATATTATAAAAGAAGATTTGAGCGGAGCGCGTAATATAGTGGCAGAGGTTACGGGGGGAGATATTTTTGCCGAAGCTCTTGCCTGCGCCGGGGTAAAACGCAGTCCCGTGGCGGTAAGGGCGGTTATGGATTGCAGCGTACTGATGCTCCGTTTTGCCAATTTGCTTACGTATGAAGGCGGGGGGAAAAATAAAATTCTTAATAACCTTGTTACTTTACTTGCCAGAAAAAATGTTTTTTTAAATAACAAAATAGAACATATATGTAAACGTACTATACGTGAAAAACTGCTTTCTTATTTTTATGAAAGGAAATTGGAAAGCGGCGGCAGTAAATTTTCTATACCGTTTTCCAAAACCGACTTGGCTGATTTTTTATTTATTGACAGAAGCGCCATGAGCAGGGAACTTTCCAATATGAAAAAAGAAGGCCTTATTGATTTTGACGGTAGTTTTTTTATAATTAATAAAAAAGCGGGTTATATTGACTAAGGACTATATTTTCAATACCATATAATTAGGATATATTATATTACGTTTTATCTAAGGTTAAGAATGAATATAAATTTTGTTTTAAAAAAGATTTTTATTTTACTTTTTTTATTAGCGGCGGGGTGCAACTTTGCAGCTAAAAATAAGCTGCCCGAAACTGATTTGCCCAATCAGTATAAAATAGAAGATTACAGCGTTTTTGACAATGAAAAATGGTGGGAAATTTTTGAAGATCCCACCCTCAACATGCTTGAAGAAACCGCCCTTGAATATAATAAAAATTTAGTTATAGCTTTTGAGCGCGTTAATATGGCCAGGGCGGAGGCGGGCATTATTTCCGCCAACTCAATGCCTCAAATAGGTTTTAACGTGGGCGGCATGCGTTCGGGCGGGTACAGGGTTAGAACAAACAACAGGTTTTCCGCAGGCGTAGGCGCTTCCTATGAAATTGACTTATGGGGCAGGCAAAGAAACTTACAGGCGGCTATGAAGGCTCGCCTTCTTTCCAGAGAAGCGCAAAAAGACGTTGTGCGTCTTACTATCACGGCGGACGTAGCAAAAACTTATTTTACTATTTTGGCGTATGATTCTATTTTGGCTAAGATAGACGCCGCAATAAAAGATAAAGATGATAATATCGCGCTTCATAAATCAAAATTTTTAAAAAACGCTTCAACGGAACTTTCTCTCAGGCGTTTGGAAGCGGAAAAAGACAATATGAAGGCAATTTATCTTGAGTACAGAATTGCGTTGTCGGCCAATGAAACAGCCCTTTCAACTTTAATAGGCGGTTCCGCCCGTGAGATTATAGAAGAAAGCATACCGCGTGAAAGGCCTTTAGAAAAAATGGCTGTTGTTGAAAAAATGCTTTCGCAGGTGCCTTCAAGCATTCTGCATAACAGGCCCGATATACGCGTGGCGGAAATGGACCTTTATGAAGCGGGCGCCAACATAGGCGTTATAAGAGCGGGGTTCTTTCCCAGCATATCGCTTACTACGGCCACTGTTTTGGTAAGCGAGTCGATGAAAAGGCTTTTCTCCGGAGGCACATGGAACTTCGCGGGCATTATAACAGGGCCGATATTTCAGGGCGGCAGAAACAGATTTAAACTTGAAGAACTGCAGGCGCAACAAAGAATACTGGTTTCAACGTATGAATTAACGGTGCAAAAAGCTTTTAAGGAAACTTATGACGCAATTACTTCAAACAATATAAACCATGAAATTCTTGCTACGCGCGAGCGGGAAGTAGTAACGCTTAACAGAAGCGTTACTTTGGCAAGAAAAAGCTATTTGTCTAAAAAGATAACGCTTACGGATTTACTGGAAATTCAGAGAAGGGCGCTTGACGCTGATATTGATCTTTCGCTTACTTTAAGAAACCAACTTTATTTTATAGTAGATATTTGTAAAACATTAGGCGGCGGTTTAAGGTACGACCACGCCCCCGGGGAAGAGCCTTCAGACGCTAAACCTGAAGTAGAAAAAGAGCCCGCCGAAGATACAGATAAAGAAATAAAAAAATAAACAGTTTTTATAAACTTTAAACCAAAATATAATAACGGCGTTTTATTAAAGAGTCGTTATTTTTTTGCGTAATTCATGATATATTTTTATAATAATAAAAGAGGATGGTTTTTATTATATGACTAAAAAAGAAGAACATTTACATGTCTGTGCCTGTTCACACGGGCATAAACAAGGACATCACGCGCATGCTCTCCACGAGCACGGGCACCGCCATCACGACCATGGTGCGGGCGCAAGCAAAAAAGCGTTGCTTATAAGTTTTATTTTAATAATAATTTTTATGGTTGTTGAGCTTGCCGGCGGGCTTATTTCGGGCAGTCTTGCCTTGCTTTCGGACGCGGGGCACATGTTTAGCGACGCGTTTGCCTTAGGCCTTAGTTTAACAGCTGTTATAGCGGGGCAGCGTGCGGCAACCAAAACAAAAACTTACGGCTACAGAAGGTTTGAAGTGTTGGCCGCTTTTTTTAATGCTATCACAATATTTTTAATAGCTGTTTTTATTTTAAAAGAGGCTGTAGTAAGAATACAAAACCCCGCCCCTATATTAAGCGGATATATGTTTATAATCGCCGTTATAGGGCTTTTGGTTAATATAGCGGTTCTTATGATTTTAAGAAGAAGGGAAATTAAGGATAATATTAACGTAAAAGGCGCTCTTTTACACGTGTTGGGCGATATTTTAGGCTCTGTAGGCGTTATAATAGCCGCTGCGTTAATTTATTTTTTCGGCTGGTATATAGCTGACCCGATTATAAGCGTTATAGTGGCGTTTCTTATTTTATACAGCGCGTGGAAAATTTTTGCCGAAACGGTTAATATCCTTTTAGAAGGCGCTCCCGGGCATATTAATATAGAAGCTTTAAAATCCTCCGTATGTGTCATTAAGGGCGTTGTTGACGCCCATGATATGCATGTTTGGTCAATATCTTCGGGTTTTTTGGTACTGACGGCGCACATTACAGTAAGCGAAGACGCCGACAGGGACTTAGTTTTAGAAGAAGCCCGTAAAATAATAGCGGATAACGCAAGTATAGAGCATGTAACAATACAAATAGAATCTTGTGAGCATAAAAACAGCTGCAACGGCAGATGTAATTAGAAGTGTTTTTAAAATTTAAAAGCGGGCCCTTTTAGTTGGGGGCCCGTTTTGATATGGGTTCGGAAAAGCCTAAATCCGTTAATAATGTATATTTATCTCAAAAAACCAATATGATATAATTTTCATATGACAAACAAAACTCATCACGAACATGATTATGTAACAGGGCTTGTTGTTAGGCTCATTAAATTTTTTCAGGCGCACAGGACAATAATAATTGCAGGTGTGCTTATAATTGTTATTTTTATCGGCGGATTTTTCGCTTATGAATACAGGCAAAGCAAAATTAAGGAAGATTCTTGGAAAGAGCTGACTATGGCTATTCTTTTCGGCGAGCCTGAAAATTTAACCGCTGTTACGGAAAAATATCCCAAAACAAACGCGGCTTTATACGCCGCCTATTATATGGGTGATTATAACTATGAACAAGGCAATTACCCGGAGGCGGTTTCTCTTTATAAAAAAGTAGCCGAAGGTAAAAATAAAGAACTTGCCCACGTAGCGCAAATTTCTTTAGCCGCCGCTTATCAGGCAAATAAAGATTATGAGGCAAGCATTCTAACCGCCGAAGATTTTATAAATAAAAATCCGCAGCACTACGCTATTGCTCAGGTATATCTTACAAAGGCGCTCAGCCAGGAGCTGGCGGGTAAAAAAGAAGCCGCCGCGGCTGACTATAAGATAATAGAATCACGTTTTCCTAATACTTATTTCGCTGCGTTTGCTAAAAATAAATTAAAAGAATTAAATAAATAATTTTATTTACATTTAAAACCCCGCCCAAATAACCGCTTTCGCGGATTTTTGGGCGGGGTTTTTTCTTTGGGGATTTTGCTTTCGAAAATACGCTAAGGCATTGTAATCTTGGCAATTAGCGTATTAAAACCCTGTTTGCAAAAGTTAGTTTTATTAAGAATGTTCGTAATTAAAAATAAAATAAATTGCCTTATTTCAAAAAAGGTATAATTTAAAAGTACAGTTAAGCATAACTGTATGATGTGTCTTTTGAATACAAAGGAGACTTATGATAAAAAGTAATATGTTTAAGTTGTTAAAAGCAGTATTTGTAATATGCCCGTTTGTTTTTGCCAGCATGGCGGATTCAGCGGGTTTTGCTCTTTATGAGTTTAGCGCAAGAGGCAATGCCATGGGCGGCGCGGTTATGGCCAACAAGGCGGAGCCCGCTTCAATAGCCACTAATCCTGCGCTTATCACCCAGCTTGAAGGCACACAGCTTCAAACAGGCATAACGGCAGTTATTGTATCCGGTTCCACAACCATAGGAACCGAAAAAAGAGATTTGGAAACAGGCGCATTCTACCTTCCCGCTTTCTTTCTTACTCAACAGTTAAGGGAAGATGTTTTTTTCGGTTTAGGTTTTTTTCCGAGATATGGCCTTGGCGGCAGATATAAAGATTATGAAACATGGTCAATGGGCACCGTTTTAAGGGAAGCTTATACGGTAGACTTAATGACTTATTCCTTTAACCCCAATTTAGCGGTTAAAGTAACGGATGACTTGTCTTTCGCTATGGGTCTTGAGGTTATGTTTCTTGATTTTCAGGAAAGGAAACACCTTGTCGGCGGCGCAAAAATGGATATTTCCGGTAATTCCACGACATGGGGCGGAAATTTTGGCGTTTTGTATAACCCCGGCTGGGCCGAAAAATGGGCTGCGGCTTTAACTTACAGAACAAAAACAAGGCACGTAGCCACCGGCAGGGTAAAAACCCCAGGCTTGGCGCTTCCTCCCGCTATATCTTTTGACGGTAACGCCTCCGCCGCACTTACGCTGCCTGACCAGTTGGCCTTCGGTTTGTCTTTTACTCCTACAAATAAACTTACCATGGAAGCCAACATTATGGGCATTTTTTGGAGTTCTTACAGCCAATTAAAAATTGATTATGACGACCTTAGCCAGTCGCCGGGCGGGCCGGGTAATCCTCCGTATTTAAACGAAAACAAAAATTATAAAGATGTTTTCCGCATAGGTTTTGGCGTTGAATACTCTTTAAATCCCACATGGGATTTAAGGGCGGGTTATGTTTTCGATAAGTCCCCTATTAATAAAAAGTATATGGATACTCTTGTTCCTGCAGATGACAGAAATATCTTCAGCGTCGGCGCGGGGTATAACGTATCTGAAAGAATGGGTATAGACGTTTCTTATTCATATGTTTTAATAAGCGACCTTTCCGGCAGAAACGTGGAAAAAGGAAATACAGTGTTTAAGTATGAAGACGCTTCAAGCCACATGATAGGCTTATCCTTTAAATACGCTTTTGGAAACGGCCCCTTAAGTAACAGAGTTATATAATTGTTAAAGCTTAAAAGCCCCGCTAATCTGCGGGGCTTTTGCTTTTCTCAACAGTGCACCCTCTCTCTTACTGCGTGACGCGGATATAAAAGCCTTCCGCTACGAATTTTAGCATTGTTGCCGCGAAAATTTAGTTATTGTGACGGCGGGCTAAAGCAGCGCTTTAAGACAGACGGTTATCCCTTGCTTGCCGGGAGAAGTAGGGAATATTAAAGAAAACGCCTTGCGTGTTTGCAAGACGTTTTAAAATTTTTAATGGTTTATAAAAAATTTATGACCAGTTTTTTGAAAGTTTTTTAAGTTCTTTTTTAATTTCAGGTTTTAATTTCGGGTCGGCGTGGTCAATAAATATTTTGCCGTCTAAATGGTCAATTTCATGCTGCAAGGCTTTTGCTAAAAAACCTTTGGCGTGTATTTCTACGGGAAGCCCTTTTTCGTTTAAACAGTGTACAACAATACTTTCGGCCCTTTCAATTTCCACCCATAAGCCGGGAAGTGAAAGGCACCCTTCCTCATCGGTAACGCAGCCTTTTTTTGATACTATAACAGGGTTAATTACAACATATCTTTTAAATTTTTGAGCCTCGCCTTTTGGGGTTTTTTCGGGTATGAAAATCATGGCTATGCGGTGCGTAAGCCCTATTTGGTTGGCTGAAAGCCCCGCCCCTTGGAAAGACATGCAGGTATCGTGCATATCTTGCAAAATGGCGTCAAGCTGCGGTTCTAAAGTCTTAAAATCAACAGGTTTTAGTTTTTGCCTTAAAATATCTTCGCCGTATTTAACTATTCTTCTGACTGCCATATATATATTTTATCAAAAATAAGTATTAACCGCTATCGGGTTAATATTTATTTAATTATGAGAGTATGGAATACCCGCTGCGTAAGTCGGGGTTGGGCACCCTCCTGATTTCACAAACCCTCCGCCTTGCTGTTGTGGAGGCGTTGCTGTTTGTTGTTGGGTGAAATCACAAAACGAAGTTTTGAAACAAAAGAAACCCCGGGTGTGAGTCCGGGGTGTTTTAATTTAAATTTTATAGTTTTGAACGCTATTTATAAGAAATGCCTTCTAAATCAAGCAGGAATTTTTTTACGTTAAGCCCGCCCGCATAACCCGTAAGACTGCCGTTGGAGCCCAAAACCCGGTGGCAAGGAACCACAATCATAAAAGGGTTTTTATTACATGCTCCGCCCGCCGCGCGTGATGCTTTTGCGTTACCCGCTTTGGCTGCTAACTGCCCGTAAGTATAAGTTTTGCCGAAAGGTATTTTAGCCATTTCTTTCCATGCTTTAAGACGGAAGGGGGAAATTCCTGCTCCAAAGTCCAATAGTAAATCAAAATCCTTTCTTTTTCCGTCAAAATATTCAAGCAGCTGTTTTTTAGCGCTTTTTAATATTGGCGGCAGCGTTTTGCTTTCTTTTACCGTTTTTGTGAAGTATATTCCTATTAAAGCGGTGTCATTTGAGGTTAACTCAAGTATACCTACAGGCGTTTTAAAAGATAAAAAATATTTTGTGGACATAAAATCTCCTTTTAGACATTATATAAAAAGTCTGCTAAAAATATTGGCCTTTTTAAAAAGAAAGCCAAATGCCTTGCGCCTGTTAATAAGCCTGTTATAAAAGTGTTAAAAAAGGCCCCTTTTTACAGGGGCCTTTTAAATTATTTTTTATTTTTTTGTTTTTTTGCTTCTTTAATAAAATCCCTAAACAGCGGATGAGGGTGCATAGGGCGTGAGCCAAACTCAGGGTGATACTGCACTCCGATAAAGAAGGGGTGGGTAGGAAGCTCTACAATTTCGGCAATCTCGTCTGACCAGCCGCTTATCTTAAGGCCTGCTTTTTCCAAAACGTCAACATATTTTGTGTTTAAAGCGTATCTGTGGCGGTGGCGTTCCTCAATATTGTTTGTGCCGTAAACTTCAAAAGCTTTGCTGCCGTCTTCAATTTCTACTTTGGCGTTGCCGCAGCGCGGTCTGTCTTCTTTATATTTTTCCATTAAAGTAATGACAGGATTTTTTGTTTTGGTATTAAATTCGGCAGAGTCCGCGTCTTTAAGCCCGGCTCTTCTGGCGCTTTCAAGGAAAATGCACTGCATGCCCACACAAAGGCCGAGTAACGGTTTATGTGATTCTCTCGCTATTTTAACGGCTTCAATTTTGCCTTCCATACCTCTGGGGCCGAAACCTCCGGGTATTAAAATACCGTGTACATTGGCAAGTTTTTCTTTAATATTATCCTTCTCGGCGTTAACGTAAATGATATTAACGTTTACTTTATTGCTCATGCCTGATAAAAATAATGATTCGTTAACGGATTTGTAAGCGTCTTTAAGGTCCGAATATTTGCCTACCATGGCGATATCAACCGTTTCTTTATGTTCAAGGTTTTTGTTAATAAAGTTAAACCATGTGGCGTCAAACTTTTGTTTGGGTTTAAGGCCTAGCATTTTCATTATCTGTTTATCGGCGTTTTGTTTGTAAAAGTTTTCAGGCACCAGATAAATAGACTCTTTATCGCTGGCTTCTATAACAGCTTCTTTGGGAACCGAACAGAAAAGCGATATTTTTTGCTTTATAGAGTCTGAAAGAGGCCTGTCCGTACGGCAAAAAAGCATGTCGGGGTTAATGCCCAGCTCGCGCAGTTTAATAACGGAGTGCTGGGTAGGTTTTGTTTTCAGTTCGTCAGAGCTTTTGATGTAGGGAATTAAAGTTAGATGTACGGATAAAACTTTATTGGGGCGTTCAAGCTTAAGCTGCCTGGCCGCTTCAATAAAGGGCAAACTTTCAATATCGCCCACAGTGCCGCCTATTTCAATTATGGTAACGTCATAATCTTTTTCAAAAGCGGTAAAGCGTTTTTTTATTTCGTCCGTTATATGCGGAATTACCTGCACTGTAAGGCCGTTGTAAAGGCCTTTTCTTTCCCTGTCTAAAACCGTTAGATAAATGCCGCCCGCGGTGTTGGTGTTAGCCCTTGTTGTGGGCACGCCTAAAAATCTTTCATAGTAGCCAAGGTCTAAATCAGTTTCCGCGCCGTCAACGGTAACAAATACCTCTCCGTGCTGAAAAGGGCTCATATTACCCGGGTCCACGTTTAAATATGGATCGCACTTAATCATGTTTACTTTAAAACCGTTAAGCTGCAAAAGTTTGCCTAAACTAGCGCCCGCAATGCCTTTACCTAAAGAACTTACTACTCCGCCCGTAACAAAAATGAACTTTGACATACTTCTCTCCTTGTAATTTTTAATAAAAATATACAAACGTTTTTATCCGTATTATAAAATACAGGTTTTAAAAAACGCGGTTTTAGTTGTTTCTTATATATTTTCTTGCTTCGTTTAAATCTTCCGCAGTATCGATAGCGGGCCCTGCAGCTTCAATTAAAATTGATTTAATAACCATGCCGTCTTCCAAAGCGCGCAGTTGCTCAAGCTTTTCAAGTTTTTCTAAATTAGATGGCGGCAGGTTTACAAAGCGTTCAAGCGCGGTTTTTTTATAACCGTAAATGCCGCAGTGTATATAATAGGGCGCTTTTTTAGTTTCTTCAGTCAGTTCTCTTTTATAAGGAATTGCCGAACGGGAAAAATAAAGCGCGCGCATATCTTTTGTAAGCACCGCTTTTACGGCATTGGGATTTTTGTAAATATCGTCATTAAACGTAGGGTAACAGGCTGTGGCTATATCTATTTTGGAATCTTTTTTTAATAATTTTATAACGCCTTTAATAGTTTGCGGCTTGACAAAAGGCTCGTCGCCCTGTAAGTTTAGCACGTAATCTTCGCTGCCGTTTTTAACCGCTTCGTAAATACGGTCTGTTCCGCTTTGGCAGGCTTCGCTTGTAAGCACCGCTTGAGCGCCAAATTTGGCGCAGTGCTCAACGATTACAGGACTTTCTGTGGCTATAAGAACTTTGCCTTCGCCGGCCGCTTTAGCGGCGCGCCAAACGTGCTCAACAATGCTTTTGCCGTCAAGCTGTTCCAATACCTTGGCTTTAAGCCTGGTAGAGCCGTACCTCGCGGGAATAACAATAATTGTGTCGCCCATAACTATCCTGTATTTTATTAAATCATAAGCGGCCGTTAAGACCGGTAAAAGTTATTTAAGAACTTTTAAAATTTCCTGCTGCGTAACCGTGGCTGTACCTACTTTGCCGACAACTATTCCCGCGGCGTAATTAGCTAATGATGCCGCTTCTTTTAAACTGGCTTTCGCCGCAAGGGCAAGCGTTAAAACGGATATAACCGTATCACCCGCGCCCGTAACGTCAAATACTTCGCGCGCAGTTGCTTTAACGGAGGATACCTTTACCTTACCGCCTTTTTCTTTTTCAAACAGGCTCATACCTTCCGCGCCCCTTGTTATAAGTAAGGAAACGGCGTTTAATGTCTTTAATATTTTATTACCAAGGTCAAAAAGAACTTTCTCATCAGAAACCTGTGCCACGCCCATGCCTTCGAAAGCTTCTTTTGTGTTAGGCGTCATACAGGTAATATTTTTATATTTTTTAAAGTTTTCTATCTTAGGGTCAACGCAAACGGGTATCTTGTTTTTGTTGCAGATATCAACAATAGCTTTAATGTTCGCTTCCGAAAGCATGCCTTTGCCGTAGTCCGATATAACTACTCCATCAGCTTTTTTAGCTAAAAATTTAAAGTTTTCCATACATATTTTGCCGATATCGGAAGATACGGGATTTTTGCTTTCCCTGTCATAACGCACAACCTGCTGGTTTTCGGCTAAAATACGTATTTTTTGCGTTGTCGGGCGGGAAGTGTCTAAAACCACAAAGCTTGTGTCAACACCCTGTCCGGAAAGGAAATTAGAAAGGTCCTCACCGCTCCTGTCCTGTCCAACTACTGATAAAATTGTTGCTTTCGCGCCTAAGGCCGCTAAATTAACGGCCACGTTTCCCGCGCCGCCGGCCACATAGTACTCTTTTGTTACGTTTACTACAGGCACAGGGGCCTCGGGTGAAATTCTGCTTACGGTTCCTTTTATAAAATGGTCAAGCATAATATCGCCTACCACTATAATTTCTTTACCGTTAAAAGCGGTTAAAAATTTTTTAAGATTTTCTTTTTTTACTGTATTCATAGATAACACCTGTTTAATTTTTAGAATATTCTTCCAAAGACGCGCTTACATTGCCTATAAAAACCTCAGTCTCCATTTTTACGGGTATGCGGCGTTCATCGTCCGTGATCCACACTTTTAAACTTTTGCCCTGTTGTATAAAAATGCCTTCGCCCCTGAACTGCGGTTCAACCACAATGCAGTTAAATTTGCCGGCGGGCACTTTAACGGTTTCTTTTTTAACGAATTTAACCACCAAAGGATATACTTTTTCCCTGTTGGCTACATCAAAAATAAAATCTTTGCCTTTGCTGAAGTCCTGCGCGCGCACAAAATATAAAGAGCTTAACATGTCATGCACTTCGCCGGGCAGTTCGCCCTTAATGAATTTAGGGTCGCCTTTTTTCTTCATCACTCCGCTAAATATTTTATTTTTGGCGTCAAAGGTTATCCACTCGTCTCTTACGTATCTTCCTTCGCGCAGGCTTTGCGAATAGCCGAAAGATGAGTTTCCGTTAACTTCAATCCAGGAATAGTTAATGTCGCGCACTTTAAAAACAGAGTCAATTACTTTTGCCGAGTTGGCCAAAGTTTCTATTACGTAAGCGGGGCCGAAGTCCGTTTCCACCACGCCTTTTGTTGAAATATGGGCGGTGCCCGCGCGCACAAAACCATAATGTACGCCGAATTTCATTTTTTCATTACTCCATAAAGCGGGGTGAAGCTCCTGTCCGTTTTTTATAAATTTTCTTCCTACCCAAGGGTGAAAGTGCCTTCCGTCCCTTATATAGGATTTGGGTATGTTCTGGTCGGCAGCTTCGGTAACGGTTTCTTTGGACGACTCCTCAGCTTTGCCTTTGGGCGTTATTGTTGACGGAGTTAAGGAAAACGCGGGCGTAAAATCCTGTTTTTTTTCATCCCCGGGCTGTTGCTGCGCGGGTTCGCCGATTACAGGGTGAGCGGTTTGGTTTGCTTCTTGAGATTGGGAAATTTCTTCAGGCGTTTTATATTCGTAGATTATAACTTCTTCTATGATAACTTCTTCATTATCGGGGGGGAGTGGGACTGAGCGTTTGCAGTTACAAGTGCATCCGCCTACTAAAAATACTGCCAAGACAACCGTTGTCAACGGTATTAAGTGTTTCATGTTTTGCTCTCTATATATTTTGCGGCGCCTAAAAGGTTTGACGCTATTTTTGCAGCTTTTATGTTTTTACCGTATTTTTTGATTTGCGCATTACCGTTAGCAGTGCGCACTAATACGGGAACGGCGCCAAGATTTATGCCAAAGTCGACATCGGACTTTTTGTCCCCTATCATAAAAGACTTGCTTCTATCTATATTATATTTTTTTGCGAGTTTTTGCCCGAGAATCGGATTTGGCTTTCTGCACAGGCAAGTTTGCCAAGGGGCATGCGGGCAATAAACTATATCCTCAATAACATAAGGTTTTATCATTTTTTTAAGATGTTCATGCACTTTATCAACCTGTTCGGAGGTAAAATAACCCCTGCCTATGCCCGACTGGTTTGAAACTATAAAAATTTTATATCCGAGCTTAGTTAATAATTTAAGCGCGGGCATAGAAGATTTATACAAAACCACTTTTTCAGGGGAGGAAAGATATACCCCCGGTTTTTCGTATATAAGAGTGCCGTCCCGGTCTAAAAATACGGCTTTTATTTTATTTTTATTCATGTTCAGCCTTGTATTGCGGGGCGTTATGCTCTCTTTTCCATCTGTTATGCGCCCAAAGCCAGTCGGAGGGGTTTTCCCTTATCCAATCTTCATAGTATTTGTTTAAAACGTCTATAAATTTGTTAACTTCTTCCTGCGAGTATTTTTCAGCAGGTTGGATGGGTTCTAAAAACTCTATAATAAATTTGCCGCTTTTCCTATATAATTTCACGGGTATTACCGGTATTTGCAGTTTTAAAGATAAAAGCGGCGTTAAAGGCGAACACGCGCAGTAACGGCCGAAGAACTTACGGTAAACCTCGCTTTTGTAAGAGTTTTGGTCAGATAAAATGCCCAAAAGATTGCCTTTTTTAAGCCATTTTACGCAGGCAAAAAACGGATTGTCCGTATCTATAACCGTGCCGCCGTAAGCGCAGCGCATTTTGGTTATTTCTTTATTTATATATGGGTTTTTTTGGCCTTGTGCTATAACGGCTTTTTTTATTCCTAGCGCGCTTACGGATATGCCGAATATTTCCCAGTTTGGAAAATGCCCCGTGTGTATAATAGCCGCTTGGCCTATATCTATTTGGTGTTGTAAATAGTGGAAGTTTTTAAATTCGGTAACCGCTGAAAGCTCTTCTTTACTCATGTTATAAGCTTTTATAAACTCAACCATTATCCTGCCCATATTTTTCCATGAGTCCATGCAAATGCTATAAACTTCTTCAGGTGATTTTTCGGGGAAAACGCGGGCTATGTTTTGCATATTGAGGCCAAAGCGCTTTTTCATTACTTTTGCCGCTACGCCGCAGGCTAGCATAGCTATTTTACAGCCCAAATTTAAGGGAAGGATAATGAACAACCAGCTTGATACTTTAAGCACGGTAAAAGAGAGTAGAAAAGATATTCTTTTGCTCATTTTCATATGTATATTATATCAAAAAGCCCCGTTCCTTTGGGAACGGGGCTTTTAAAGCTTGGTTATTTAACCGTTATTGTCATATTCGCGCTGTGCGCGGCGAATTCCGGCGCGAAAGAACTTTGCATCTGCGCCGCGCCTACTTTATAAACACCGGGCGTTGTGGGGCGCATTCTGTATTTAAGCGTATAAATACCGTGCGGCAGCCAGTCCACAAAGAAGTTGGTTAAACTGTCCCTAGGTTCCTCGTAGCGGCGCAGCAAATCCCATTGCCAGCCGCTGAGCAGCGTTTCGGCTTCAAAGCCGGCGCCTCTGGGGTCTTTAATATGAACAAATTCAAACTGGCTGCTTGTTGTTATTGTAAGCTGCACTTCAATTTCATCGCCCACATTAACGGCGCCTCCGTCCGCTATAGGTTTAAGTTTATAAACGGCCCCTTCTTTTTCACGCAGGAAATACTGCCTGCTTATGTTTAATAAACCTTTTGGTGATTCCTCAACCTTAGCGTTTGTTGAGTAAACCGCAGTTAATGAGGCAAAGTCAACGGTTTTACCTTTTTTATTAACGGACGCTTCCAGGAAAGTGCTGTTCGCATCGCTTCCGAATACCGTATATCTTAAAGGTTTGCTTACGAAATCAAAGGGTTCAAATGATTTTGTTTCTTTTATATTGCCCCATTTAACTTCATAAGCGGTTTTTGATTCAAACGCTCCTCTTGCTTTCATAACATCAACTAAGCAGTATATAGCGCTGGCGGTTGATTTGGTTGAATCCCAATTGTTGCCTTTCCTGTTGAAAAGAAGCCATTTGGTCATGTCGTCGGCTAATTTTTCATTTTCAGGGCGCAGTTTTAAAAGAGTGCGCAGCGTAATAGCGTGTGTTTCAAGAGTGTCGTGATACCATAACCAGGATTTATCCTCAGGTTGGAAATAGGCGCCTACCGTATCGTCAACTTTTACCGCGTCAAGCACCATGTCCAAATATTTATCCGAATTGGCTTTATCGCCCAACCTATGATAAACGTTTGCCGCATAAATTTTGCCCAAAGGCGTCATGAACTGGGGATATTTTGACGCGTACTCAATCCAGCCTTTGGCTTTTTCAAATGCGGTTTTGCTTTCTTTCCATTCTTTTGGGAAAGATGTTAAAACATAAGACGCGTACAAGCTTGCCACTATTTGGGAAGCCCCCGTGTCCTTTACGTTTTTAATGTAATCATCAATAGTCTGCGTTACGAACCGCATGGCGTTTTTTGTCATTTGTTCAGGTACTTTAACGTCTTGGTTGGCGGCTTCGGCAAGGCCGTCTAAAACGTAAAGCGTCATAAATATATTAGACTCCCCGCCCTGGAACCAGGAAAATCCGCCGTCTTTATTTTGGTATTTTGAAATCTTTTCAACCATTTGGCCTTCATACTTGGCGACAAGTTTGGAATCAAACATATCTATTATTTGCCCAAAGGTAATTTTTTTGCCTTCAGCCTCAAATATCCAAGGCGTTTCCGCAAGAACCATTTGCCTGGAAGGATTGTCGTTTTCCCAAGGGGGTGTAATTGAGTCACGCTTAGGTAAAGCGGCTACAGCTTTTTTAAGTTCCGGGTATTTTTGGTACAGGTTGTTGATAATCGCTAGCGGAACATATTTTGCCGTAAGTGACGACAAACTTTCAAAAGGGTATTGCACCAGCATGGGCAGACTGTTCATTACGGGTAGAAGCAGGTTAGGGTCAATCTGCAGGGCTATAAGGTCATACTCTCTTGTGGGATCGTCTTTTTTAAGAGTGTCTAAAGTTATGGTGTTGGAGCCTTCTTTTAAGGCAGTTACTTTGCTGTCAACAAGCCTTTCTCTGCTGGGAAGTATAGGAAGTTCCTTTACTTCGCCGTCAGAAACTTGTCCCGCCCTTGCCGTAGCCGTAAGTGTGAGAACGCGCGCGCCGTCCGCCACGGCGGCTTCCCAAATGACAGACGCTTGTGAA
This sequence comes from Elusimicrobium minutum Pei191, assembly GCF_000020145.1. NCBI lineage: Bacteria > Pseudomonadati > Elusimicrobiota > Elusimicrobia > Elusimicrobiales > Elusimicrobiaceae > Elusimicrobium > Elusimicrobium minutum. The sequence goes on along the minus strand of NC_010644.1, from coordinate 995,204 downwards.
TTTGCTTTAACCGTAACCGTTTGTCTTGTGTCTGCTAAATTAAGTGCGGAGTAGGCGTTTTGCCCGTCTTCTTTAACTAATAAAACTGTATTAACGATTAAGTCTTTGTTTGTATCGTTAGTTATAATACCTTTGATTTGGCCTTTATCACGCTCTCTGAAAAATCTGGGCGTTTCAAGGCGTATCATAAGGTCCTTTCTTGTAACGGTTTGCGCTGTTACCGTGCCTAAAAGAGCGTCCTTAGTAATGGCGTTAACCGCTATATTCCAAGAAGTAAGCCGTTGCGGCATTGTAAAACTTACCTTGCCTTTACCGTTTGTAATTTTTGTATGCGGGCCGAAGTAGGCTGTTTCTGACATATCTGTCCTGGCCTCAACACGGCCTGCTTCTTTATCCATTTCAACGGCGGCGCCTGTTGTTACGGGAGCCTGGGTAGGGGCGGCCGCGTTCATTTGGTCAGAATCATAAACCGCGGATGTTTCCATCACTGCGTCTATGTACTCACCAGCGGCAGACTCCTCGGCTATATTGGCTTTTGCGAACGATTTTCTCATTTCCAAGCCGCCTAAACTTCTGGAAGAATAATTCCTGTAAGAATATTCCGCAAAGAAGTGCGGCAGCGGCATTATTGAAATATAACGCCTGTCAAGAAACTCAGGAGTGTAAAAGTTTACAAAGTAAGTATTGAACTGGGAGTTGGATATATCTCTTCGGTAGTAATATCCGGAGTCAGAACTGGCAGGATATAAATTAGCGTGGGTAAGCTGCTCATTATTTGTTTGGTAATAATCAAGCGAGCGGTCATACACCTTAACCGTGGCTTCAGCGTTGACAGGCTTTTTTTGGTAATCCGCAACGTCTATAGACCAAGTTACCTTTTGCCCCGGCAGTACGCTTTTGGGCGGGTTTATTTTTAAAGTAAGTTCTTTGTCGTTATTAGGGATTAACAGATTTATTTCATCCGTAAAAGTCAGATAATCGCTTACCGCAAACCAGCGCATTGCTATGCCGCCTCTGTGGTTATTAATAATGTTTACTTTATAAATGCTTGCGCCGCCTTCTTTAACCGTGTCTTGCGCCAGCAAAAAGCTGTCTTTATAAAATTCAACATATTTCGCTTTTTTAATTTTGCCCGAGCCGAAAAGTATTCTTGCCGTTTCACCGGGATAATATTTACTGTGTTCTGCTATGGTAATTAAAGGCAGGTCAAGTTTGGGGTTGGCCGATACAACTAAGAGTATCACGCTTTGCTCGGCCGTGCCGTTTTTATCTTTTAACCTTATTTTATAAACGCCTTCTTTCATGCCGGGTATAGTTGCCGTTGTTGGCTTTTCTTTATTAAAAGATAAAGCTACGGAAAATACTTTAGCCGTTTCCTTAGCATTTTTGTAAGCCTCTTCCAAGGAGGGGCTGTTGTTTCTCCTGCCGGATGAGACGGAATTTTCCTCAAATTTATTTTCTAAACCGTAAACTTCAAATTCCGCGCTGCCTTCTAAAGGGTTGCCGTTAATGTCAACCATGCTTACATCTACTTTGTAAGGGGTGTTTTCATTAGCGAAACCTGTAGGAAGGTCTATTTTAAAGAAATTTCTTTCCTTTGCAGCCAAGAAAGAGCGGCTTGCGCTTATTGTTCTGCCGCCTTCGTCACGCACCGCAACCTCAACCGTAAAGCGCGATGATTTGCTTTTTTCGTCTTTAGCGTCTCTGGGCTGGGGTATAAAGTCAAAGTTAAAATTACCCTGCTTGTCCGCTTTTACCAAACCGTGGGCGACTTCTTCTTTAGCCGAAGGTTGGTACCATCTGAACCACCAGAAGAAATAGGGCACATAATCTTGCCTGTATACCGTGTATTCAACAGCAGCGTCAGCCGCTCCGCCGCCAAAATAATATTTGGCCGTACCGTTAACGACGGCCTTTTCCCCATAAAGCCAGGGGGCGGAAGGCTCGGCAATGGTTACCTCAAATTCAGGTCTTTTATATTCCTCAACGCTAAAAGACGCGCTTCCGGAGGTATTTCTGGCAGGGTCCTTTAAATCAACTATTATGCTGTAACTGCCTAAAAGCCCTTCTTTAGGCAATGTAAACTTGTAAGAAGCTGAACCGAAATCATTTAAAGTAAGAGTTGCTTTGGATATTTGTTTATAGTTTGCGTTTCTTAATTCAATAGTGGGTTTTGTTTGCCTTGAGTAAGTTTTAAACCCTCTGGGTACGCGCTCAAGCACGGTTACTTTAACCTCAACATTTTGCCCGGGGCGGTAAATACCGCGGTCGGTTTCAACAAAAATTTCAAACGGTTCGGGCGGGTTGTAAGACAAGTTTGGCATGCTGTTTAAATAAGCTACCGAGTTGCCTTTCCTGGCAATAGGATCAAGCCTAAAGTTATTTGAATAAAAGTTAGAGAGTGAAATAACTCCTTTAAAATTTGTAACGCCCTCGGCGTTTGTAAGGGCGGAAAGATTAGAAACTCTGTTATTGTGGTCCAAAAACGCTTTTACGGTTACATTATCAAGCGGTTCGCCCGTTACGGGGTTTAATGTATACACTTTAAATATATTTGCCTCGGGTGATTTTGCTTTGCCGGTAAGGTCAAATAAGAAATTATTGGGGTTGCCCTCAACCGCGCTTGTTGCTGCCATCATAATGTCCGTAATATTTAATATAGCGGCGAGAACGGGCGCCGTTGTCGTATTAAAATTTTTATCACGGCTGATAAGCGTGATATAAAGACCTTTTTCGTCAATTTGGGGGGCGTTAAAAACCTCATCTCTTAAGAAAGAATATTTTTTATCATATTTTACGTTTTGCTGGAATTCACGCACGGGTTTTTTAGACATTATTTTCTTTAAAACATCTTTTTCAAAAGCATGTTTTTTTAAGTTTCTTAAATGGTCATAAGATTGGTTTGGGTAATAATAAGAATCTTTTTTTATAAAACTTTTAAGTTCCTCTTCCGTGGTTTTATATATTCTGGCGTAAACGGTGTTTACGTTACGGAGATCAAGTTTATACTGTATGTTTTGGGGGTCTGGCGCTATAGGGGAGTGGGTTACTTCTAAAACAGGCTCTTCTATGTTTTTAACAAGTTGTTTGCACAGGTCCGCAAAGCTGCCGCCGCCTTGTAAATTGCCGCAATAAGAGGCTGTGGCGTGGGCTTGTTCATATTGGTTAATTCTGTTAAAAAGGTTTGCGCTGTTGTGGGCGGCAAAAGCCTGCGCGTAAGGAGTAAATTTAGAATTACTTTTTTGGGAGCCGAAAAGCCTTTGAAAGAAACTTGTTTTTACTTCTTCTTCTTTTGTAAATCCCGCCCAAACGCTTAAAATTTTAGCCGCCTCCTCAGCAGTCGCGTCCTTGTCATTAAAGTCAAAAGATCTATCCCGGTCAAAAGGAATCATTATTCTTTGTACTTTCCAAAAGCCTCTGGCATCGTTTCTTAAATTACCTTCAAGTTTGGAGGCTTCCTCATAAACAGAGGCAAGCCTTTCAATGTTCCATTCCGTAACATTTCTGCCGGAATAATTTTGAACAATAAAATTTTTGGCTTTTAATTCTGCCTTTGCAAGAGGATAATATCCGCTGTCAAGCAAAGATACAAAACCTTCAATGCGCGTTACGGCAAAGTCTAAAAGGGTGGGTATTCTTTTTGTATCGGTATCTTTTGTGTTTATGAAGTCGCTTTCATCCTCAATAGCGGCATTGATAAGTTTAGGCGCTATAGACCAAAGCAAATCATAATCTTGCCCTATTTTATTTAACCACTGGTCGCGGGTAAATTTGCCAAGGTCCTCGGTTTCGGTTTGAATTTCGTCCGTATCCATGGCAAAGCCGTAGTTATTAATTACCTGGGTTCCCGTAAAAGCCCTAAAAAGTAAAAATCTGGCTTTCCAAATATTATCTTCGGGGAGGGAAAAGGAATAGGCTTTTTTTGCCGCGTTTTCATATTGGAAAAGCCCTAAAAGGGAAGCCACACTTTTTAACTGCGCCGTATAGGCTGTGTTTTTATCCGAATTATTTATAAGTTGTTCGTATTCGGTAAGGGCGGCCTGGAATTGTCCATTTTCAAATTTTTTATTTGCGCTTGCCAAAGTTTGCGCCGTGGCGCTAAATGCGGTAAGCATTAAAATAGAAACTAACGCGGCTAATTTTTTCATAAATCCCTTCTCCTTTTAATGTATACATTTATCATGTATAAACACATATATACATGCTAATATATTTTTTGCCTTGTAAACAAGGTTATTTGGTTGTAATAATGCTAAACTCCTGTGGGTAAAAGTTGTTATTTGATTTTGGGATTTGGATGTTTTGGAATCAATTAATGCCAAAGGCAGAGGCTTTGCTGAAAGCAAAAGCCTTGCAACCCTGCAAGGCGTATCAATAGGTTTATGCCGAAGGCAGAGGCTTTGCGTAAGCAAAAGCCTTGCAACACTGCAAGGCGTATCAATAGGTAAATTAGCTTTGCGTAAGCAAAAGCCCCGCAAGTGTGCGGGGCTTTAAATTAATTTTTTAAGGCTTAAAACTACATTTCTTCGGGCGCGCTTACGCCCAAAAATTCAAGACCTTTTTTTATACGCTCTCTTACCCTGTCGCAAATAAGCAGCCTGTGCGCGGTTGTTTGGGGGTTATCTTCGTCAACCACTCTGCATGCGTCGTAAAAAGAGTGGAAGTTGCCCGCAAGCTCAATAAGATATGTTGTTAAATGATGGGGGGACATATCTCTTACGCAATTTTTTAAAGCGTGTTTAAACCACAGTATTTTTATTAAAAGGGTGCGTTCTTGCGGAGTCAATTTAAAATCAACAAGGTTTTCGGCCTGTTGTAAATGCTTTTGCTCTGCCATTCTGGCTATTGAAGCGGCCCTTGCGTGTACGTATTGCACGTAGAAAACAGGGTTTTCATTAGTTCTTTTTTTTGCTAAATCAATGTCAAAGTTCATGTGCGCGTCGGGCGTGCGGGAAGCGAATAAGAATCTGCAGGCGTCAGCTCCAACTTCTTCGGTAAGTTCTTTTAATGTTATAAACCTGCCGGAACGTTTGGACATTTTAACCTTTTCACCCCCTTCGATTAAATGAACAAGCTGGTGTATTATCGGAACAAAAGATTCTTCGTTCTCGCCTAAAGCTTTTACAGCCGCTTTCATGCGTGGAACATAACCGTGGTGGTCGGCGCCTAAAATATCAACAAGCGTTGTAAAACCCCTGTCATATTTATTTTTATGGTAAGCGATATCGGCTAAAAAATAGGTAGGTCTACCGTCAGCGCGTACTAAAACGCGGTCTTTATCGTCATTATCTTTTGTCGTGCCGAACCAGACAGCGCCGTCAGCCTCATAAGCAAGCCCTTTTTCTTTTAAAAAGTCCAACGCCTTCGCGGGTAGGCTTTCTTTGTAAAGTTCCGACTCTCTAAACCAACGCGTAAAATTAACGTTAAAAGCCTGCATGTCGCGCTGATGCGTTTTAATTAAATATTCAATAGCATATATGGAAAACTGTTCTTCTGTCCAGTCTTTGGACATTTCTCTAATTTCGTCGGCCATTTCTATAAGATATGAGCCGTGATACCCGTTTTCGGGCGGTTCTTGCCCGTTAACGCGCGCTTTTAAAGAAACGCCTAAAAGCATGGCCTGGTTGCCCGAATCGTTTACATAATATTCTGAATCGCACTGTATGCCTAAAGCGTTAAATATGCGCACAAGGCTGTCGCCCAAGCTGGCGCCCCTGCCGCTTGCCACGTGTAAAGGGCCTGTAGGGTTGGCCGAAACAAATTCAATAAGAACGCGTTCTTTATTTTCACCGGCGGTTTTGCGGTTCTTTAACCTGCGGTCTAAAGCGCTTGATGAGATAAAACTATCTTCCAGTATTATATTTATAAAACCGGGAGCAGCGTAAGAAGCCGATGCCACAAAAGTAACCTCGCTGATTACTTTTACTGCGGCTTTGGCTATTTCAAGCGGATTTTTCTTTAATGTTTTAGCCGCGCTCATTGCCCATGTAAGAGAAATGTCTGCCCCTGTATGGGGGGGGGCGGGGGTAAGATCTACGGGAGGTAAGACAGCGCCTTCAAAAACTTCAGCGTTAAAAAGCTTGGTTTCAATATCTTTTTTTAAATTATCTAACATAGTTATTTCTTTTTGGTTGTTTTCTTAGGAGTTTTTTTTACAGCCGCTTTTTTTACAACTTTTTTAGGAGCCGCTTTTTTTACAGCTTTTTTAGGAGCTGCTTTTTTAACGGTTTTTTTTACGGCCGCTTTTTTTGCCGTTGTCTTTTTTACGGCAGTTTTCTTAACAGCGGCTTTTTTTTGGGTCGTTTTTTTTGTTGCTGCTTTTTTGACAGTTGTTTTTTTAGCAGTTTCTTTTTTTGCGGCGGTTTTTTTAACTTCTTTAATTTGGGGCTTTTCCTGCCAGTCAATAACTTCGCCAAAGCTAAATATTTTGTCTAAAGCATAAAAATCCCTGGCTTCTTTTGTCATTAAGTGAAGCATAAACGCGCCGTAGTCCGACACGCGCCACATGTTTGATTCGCCGCCATCGCGCTTTGTTTTAAAGAGATTAACTTGTTTTAAATTGGTACTCACTTCCTGTTCAACGGCTTCTAAATGAGGGCGGGAGGTAACAGTAGCCAAAACAATATAATCACAAAGGGACGACATCCCTTTCAAATCTATTACTGTAACGTTTTCGGCTTTTTTTTCATCAGCGTAACGAGCTGTAAGAAAAACTAATTCTTTTGTATTCATACATTCTCCCTTTCTTTACTTTTCCATTTATGTAATATTTTAGCATTTTACAGGGGAATTGGCAGAGTTTTTATACTGTTTTTTTTATAATACGGCAGAAGATTTTATCTGCAGTTTAGGCTATTTCGGCATTTTAAAATTTTTGCCTATAATTATTTTCGCGTCGCAGTAGGCGGCGGGGGCATTTTCATTAAAAAGGGCATTGTCGCGAAGGCCCAAGGCCACGCTTAACTGTTTGATTTCTTTTATGCGGCCGCTGTGGTCAATTATTTTTGTCTGTTCTTCTGTTTTATTGTAATTATCATACTGTAAAACGTCAATGTTTATAAGCCCTTTTTCATTTATATTTCTTAAATATTGCGTTAAAGCGAGCGCGGCGCCCTTTTCGCCGGAGGCGTTATAAATTTCAACAATTAATGGGCGGTCTTGCGTGGTTAAGGGTGAGTTGCCGCCTTTTTCCTCATTAACCGAGGTTTGTTTTTTTGATTTGGGTAAATCAAGCGTTATGCTAAAATCGGTAGGTTCTTTATTAAGCAGGCCTAAAGTAAGGAGGGCAAATTCATAAGGGCGTAAATTTGTTCTTTTTTGGGCTATTGCTTTAACATAACCGTAAACATAAGCCGCGCAGAGAAGCGGGTTATACCTCCAATTTGAAAAAGTGTTTATAAATTTATTCCAATTTTCTTCCGAAGTTTTTAAAGAGGGGTTAAAAAACCTATAGTTTTTAGCGCTTATGTTTTTTTGTTCCAACAATTTAAGCGCTTTTTGGTTATCGGTAAGTTCAGGCGGCGGATTTTTAGTTTTTTTAGCCGCCGGTAAGGAGGCATTTGCCACGGTTACAAGGTTTTTTTCCGGCGAGTATGTCATTATAATGGCCGGTTCCGATAATATTATAAAGTTAAAATTATCCGCCGCTTTACCCGTATAAAGCTGCGCTATAAAGCTGTTTCTCTGCGCGAAAAAAGCGCAGGCCATAATTATTAAGAAAATGCCGATAATTAAATAATTTTTTATTTTTTCGATACGAGATTGTTCCATACGATGTTTCCTTCCGGACAAAGCCATTTGCCGGCTTCAACGGTAAAAATTAATTTCATTCTTGTGGCAGCTACGAGCGCCGTGTCTAAATCTTTTAAGGCAAGGTCGCGTACGGTAAAAGCGCCTTTGTATTTTCTGTCTTTTGAACCGGTGTCTGCAACATATAAAATTTTAGAATAAACGCCCATGTTTACGGCGCCCAAAGTATGCTCGCGCACGGCGGCTAAAATTTCCTCATCGGTAATTTTAAAAACATGCTGAGCTATATGCGCCGAAACAAAAGAATGCAGCAAATCTGGCCCGTTTTCACATATTTCTTTATAATAGGGCAGGCGTATATTGTGCTTGTCACAATAGGCTATTAATTCTTTTGGGGACATGCTTTTGCCGCAGTCGTGCAGTAAAGCCGCCAGGGCTGACCTTTCAGGGTAAACCTCATTAATTAAAGCAAGTTGCGCGGCTAAAGCGGAAACCGCTTTAGAGTGAAGATACCTGTTTTCTTTTAAATTTTTTTTAAGCCAGTCATGCAAATTTAAAAAGTAAAGCCTGTTGTCGTCAATAATCTTTTTTATGGGGCCAAGCTCCTCTGAAGCGGCGCCGGAAATCATTATTTCCAAACGTATTTGTGAGGAGGATATTCTTGGCAGCCTGGCTTTAAGAGTATGGTATTTAAAGGGCAGTTTTTCTTCAGCCGCGAGGCCCACCCTTTTACCCGCCACGACAATTACGTTTTTAAAAAGGTACTCCGGGTTTGACCATTTGGGAATATCGTTAAGCGCGTCGGTTCCAACAAGCATAAATATTTTGGGGTTTTCATATGTTTTTTTAATATGTTCCACATTTTGCCATGCAAAAGTTTTTTTGTTTTGCCTCTGTTCAAAATTATCAAAAATTATATTGACTTTAATATCTTTAAAAGCTTGGCGCACCATATCCATACGCAGGTCAAAAGGTGTATTTGAACGTTCCTTAAAGGGTGAATGAAACGCCGGAATAATATGTATGATGTCGGGTTTTATTTCTTTTACGGCGGCTTTTAAAAGGGCGGTATGCCCTCTGTGAACAGGGTCAAAACTACCGCCGAAATATAATATTTTCATAAATGGTTTCCGTTAGAGAATATGTTAATATTTTACAAATTTTGAACCCTATGGTTGTTTGGCGGATGCTTCATCTCCCAAAACTTTGCCTTCAAGCAGGTTGCGTTCCATAAAAGAATACTCCCAACTGCCGTAACGCCCCGCACTTACAACATTGTGCTTGGCCAGCGTTTTTGTTAAGCAGGGAACAATTGTTTCCCTTTCCAAGTTATAGCAGGCGTAAGCGGGATTTATTGTCAACCAAAGGGAAGTAAGAATTTTATCTTCCTTTTTTATGATATCACATGATACAAGGTTTTTTATAATTTCTTTTTGAAGTTCTTTAAAATTAGGTTTTTTAGCGCCCGGTTTGGCGGATATTTCAACATATAAAGCGCCGGCTCCCGGGGGGGCGACTTCCTGAGAAAAGCTGCTTTGCACGCCCACTCTGTAAAATTTAAACTTTTCTTCCGGGAAGTATATCCAGCTTATATTTTTTATTTCCCTGTTTACCCCTAAATTTAAAACATATACCACATTGTGTTTTAATTTATCCGCTTTTTCATAAACTTCCTGCGGAAGGCCTTTACATAAAGAGGTAAATGGTTTTAAAGGGGTTGTGTTAATTATAGTATTATATTCAAACTCACCGTTATTTGTTATTACTTTTTTGTTTTTTAAATCAATTTCTTTTACCTGTGTATTGTAAATGATATTATTTGTTTTTTGGGCTAGAGCTTTTGTAAGCGCGCCTATACCGCCTTTTTTTGGGTAAAAGAAGTGTGTGTTATAGCCAAAATTTTCCTTTTGTTTAAAATACGCGCCCTTTATAATATCTTCTAAATCAGTTTTAGGTACGTAAGTTGAGCACCAGGCGGTGCTTAATTCTTCAACCTTAGCCTGCCAAAGTTTTTCATTATAAGGAAACATGAAATATTTGCAAATTCCCTCTCCATACGTGGCGGCGGCCCATTGTTTAAAATTATCAAAAGATTTTTTTTTGTTTTTGCTTTCTTTCATAAGAGCGCGCACGCACTCTTCCACAATATCTTCTTTTAAATATGACAGGTTTGCCTGGAACGGGAACGGAACCATTGTATCTTGAAGATAGGCAAAAGCCTTTCTTTTAACTATAGAAACATTTTTCGCGAGCAGTTTTTTTAACAGCGCTCTTACATATTCGCTTTGCACATGGGCCACGTGGCCGCTGTAGTCAAATGTGAATCCGTCTTGCTCGATACTTTTGCAAAGCCCGCCGGGTTCGGAATCTTGCTCAAGCAGCAAAAAATCACGTTTTTTACCTATGTGGTAAGCCGCGCTGAGGCCGGTTATTCCCGCTCCTATAATTAAGATATCGGTTTTCATTTTAATCCTTTAAATTTATAAATCATATGCGCGGCGGCGGTCATATCAACCATTGAAAAGGCGAAGATAATGTATGTCCAAAAATCGGAAACGTTTATTACTATCAAAGCCAGCGCACCGTAACCTATTGATGCTGTTAAAAATAAAGCCAGTATGGTATTTGGCGTTAAGCCTTTATTTCTTAAAAGAATAACAGCGTGGTCGGGTGAACCTAAAAAAGGGTTTTTACCCTGTATTGTCCTTACTAAAAACACAAAGCCCGTGTCCCACAAAGGCACGGCTAAAATAAGAATAGGCGCTAAAACGGCCATAGGGTTTTTTGCGGAATATTCCGTTCCCAAAGATACCGCCGCTAAAACAAAACCCAAAAACATGCTTCCGCCGTCGCCCATAAATATTTTTTGCCTTTTGCTGTGGTTATACGGCCAAAAACCTAAAGCCGCACCTAAAAGCGCCGCCGCCGTAAAATTAACGTAAATATGTTCGGAAGGCAGCGCGATTATAATGAAAAATAAAGAAGCGCACGCCGCCTGGCTTACGGAAAGGCCGTCCATAATATCTAATAAGTTAAAAGCATTTGTAAGACCTATTATCCATATAAGAGTAAGAGTGTTTGCAATCCAAACATTTTCGATAAAATTAATTTTAATGCCGTAATGTATTAATATGTAAGCCGCTGCCGCCTGTCCAAGCAGCTTAAGGCCGGGGTTTATGCCTTTGGGCTTTTTTAAATCGTCAACTATCCCAGTAAAGTAAATTATAAAACCGCCAAGAAAAATGCCTCTTAAGCTGTGCAAAGTGCCGCTCGGGAAGTCAGTAGTAAAACGGATTATTAAAAGACTTATAAAAAAACCCGCCACTATAGCAGTACCGCCTACAAGCGGTATGTTTCCGATGTGATTTTTAATGCCGCCGGGTTTATCGGTAAATCTGCCGTTTGTTATAAACACAAGCGCGGGCGCCAGTATTGAGGAAATTAAAAGCGCGCATAAAGTACAAAACACATAAGTCGATAAATTTTGCATAATATATATAATATATAAAAAATTAAGGAATGATAAAATGTTTAAAAGGATTACAATACTTCTTATTGCTGCGGTTTTAACCGCGGGTTGCGCTGGTTTCGGGGGAAAAAAAGATTATGAAGCCATGAATAGAGGAAGAGGAATCCCCTCGTATTTCAGTCATGGCGAAAGCGCCGTAGCTTTTAAAATTCAGGCAGGTATAAGGGATTTAAAACTTGAAGGCGTTTTGATATTTAAAGAAATTGATTATAATGAATATTCAATTAAAATGCTTGGACCTTTGGGTACAAAAGTTATAGACGCGGTTATGCAAAACGGCGTTATAACATATAATTACATTTTGCCCGATATTAACACGGGTATAATAAAAGGAAGGTTTGAAAAATTTATTTACGCTCTTTTATTAGAGCCGGAAGAAGTTAACAAAGTTAAACTGCGCGCCGATAATTACCTGGAAGTAAAACGAAAGCATAAAATAGGCAAGGTTACGTATGTTTACCCATTGGGCAATGAATTTCCGATACACATGAGTGTGGGTAGCATAAAAATGAGTTATGAGGATTACCGTGAGTATAATAACTCAGTTTTACCTTACAGTTTGTATTATTATGATACTTTCGCTGAGGTAGATTTAAAATTTGAGCTTATTTCAATAATTTAAGCTGTTTGGTAAAAAATTAAAAATGATAGTATAATAAAATTATGAGCATAACTTTTATATTAGCAGCCGTTGGCTTTACAATTACTTTTGCTTTGCTGTTCTATTTTACGGCAAAATACCGCGAATCCGCGGCCGATGAAGGCGTTTTTATAACTGAACCTCCCGCTGCGCAAACAGAGAACGATGTTAAAACGCCGTCTTCTATAGCGGCTACTATAAAACGCGCCAGTATGGGCGGCCCGTATGGGGAATTATCGTTGGAAATTGATGATTTAAAAGAAAAAATAAGGGATATTCATTACCATAATGAGGAATTGCGCCTGTTAAGCGAAAACAGAACTACCGAGCTTCTTAAAGCCATATCAAAGCTTGAAACCAGGCTTAACGCTTTTGAGGAAGAATATGTAAATAAACTCCAGCCTACGCTTATGAGTCTTATTGAAGATTTGGAAAAGATGAAGCCTTCGGAAGAGTAAAACTTACCATTTAAAACCCCCGCTTAAAGCGGGGGTTTTTTATGGTTAATATTAAAAATCTTTTGGTACTGTAAAAGTTATAAGACGGGTTTGTCCTAAATTATTTTTTACAAGAAGAGTAACTTCCTCACCCGGGAGTAAACGAGGGAAAAGCTGGGAAAGGTTTGCGGGGTCAATGCCTTGTTGATTGGTTGTGAGAAATGCTATTTTTGTTTTATTCCTTTCAAGCGAAACGCTTGAAACGGTTTCATCAATATTTATTGATTCCCCTATATTTTTGTTGTTGTAGGTTAAATTTATTTCATATTTGCCGTTGTTTTTACGCGCGTTTAGTAAATGCGTTATAACATTTGAATTTACGGCAAAACTTCTGGTTTTGCTTATATCGCTTGCGTTATGCACGCCTACAACATAGCCGTTTTTATCAAGCAAAGGGCTGCCGCAGGATTTATCACTTATCCCGTGGGGAAAATTAAACGTTGTTGTTATTTTCATACCTGAAATATCAAGAGTTTCCCTTCCCGGCACTTTTATAAATTTGCCTTCGGGGTAACCGAAAGAAGTTGTTACAGACCCTTTTTTTAATGTCGTGTTTGCCAGTTTTAAAGGAAAAATATGGGGCAGTAATTCCTCAGGCACGTTAAGAAGGGCTATATCGGCGCCGCCCGTATTAGTTGTACCCATTGCGGCTATGTTAGTAATAATATCGGTTTGTTTATCGTTTACTTTTAAACTTATCGTATGTTTTTCATTTGTCCAGCCCATATTGCCTTTTTGTGAAAATGCCGCGTGCGACACTATAACCCCGTAAATCTTTTTTTGCCCGTCCAGTTCCACTTCTGCAAAAAAGCCGCTTGCGCGAACCTTTTTAGTGGCGGGGTTTTTTAATTTAAAAGTTGCTTTTTTTATGTTTTTTTCAACTTCTTCAAAATTGTATACTGCTTTTGCCTGTGGGGCCGCTTCAGCGGCGGACTTTGCTGAAAAAACCTCAGGTTTTATAGAAGAGGCAGGGTTTTCTAATAAATTATATTTCAATGCTTTTTCTTCCATTTTTTGTAAATCAAGCAAATCTTTATTAAAAGGTTCCTCTTCTTTTAAAGGTTCTAAATCATAAAGTTTTACGCTCATTTTGCCGTCGGCTGTTCTTTTAATAGGAAGGTTATATTGAGTATCCCCATGTACCACGCCGTTTTTATTTAAATCTTTAAAAAGCTCGTAAAGCTGGTTCATTTCCTGTTGTGTCATCGGTTTGCCGCCCAAATGCTCAATAGCCGCGGGTAATACAAACTCGTACGGGTTTACTCCGCTTACGTCAATGGCGGTCATAATAAAAGGATATTCGCCGTAAAATCCGCTTTGGTAAGGGCTGTTTAAAAATTTAGCGTAATCAACAGCCAGCATTTCTTCGGCTTCCTCAGGCAGGTTTTTAAGGTTGTCTGTAACTACTTTAGGATATTCAATATCCCAAAGGTTGTATTTTTCAAAAAACCCTTTTTTGCCCAATGCTTCTAACTTTTTTAAATTAGAGGCCTCTTCGGGGTATGAATATTTTAAATAAAAAGCGGGTTTATCATTAGCATAAAGCGCCCATACGGGTTTGCCTGAATATTGCTCAATTACGGTAATATCTTTTAAAATTTCTTTTACGGAATTTTCTTTGCTATCTTTTGTTTTTATTGCAGGTTTGCCGATCGTAGGCGGCGCTTCAAGTCCGTCTATGGATTTAAAATTAATCCTGCGCTCTCTCTGTTGTGAATCGGTAATATTTTTATTATTTATTTCTGTTAAGTTATTATACAGAAACTTTGACACAAGGCTGGCGTCGGATTTTTGAAATTCTTTAAAATATATAATATCACCGTTAAGGTTTAGTCTGCCCGTTTCGTCACTTGGTTTTGGGTGAAGCAGATCGTAAGAATAGTTTGCCACGAGAGAAGTGCCCGTTCTTTTATCAAAACGGTGTTTTCTTATGTGAAAATGCCATCGGTTAAGTTCCTGTATTTCATGGCTGCCCTGGCAAAAAGAATCTCTGTAAATATATTCTTTTGTTTCATATGTAACCGTTACTTTACCGTTTTCAATATCGGCGGTAACCTCTGTATTAAAGCCGTGGTTGTCTAGCGATTCTCTCATTAGGGCCAAAGCGAAATCAGGGTAATTTCTGTAACGGAAAACCCCTTGCCTTATTTCATACTCAAGGGTGGGAACGTATTTCGTTTGCCCGTTATATGTAATTTGTCTGGGGGCAAATTTAAAAAACATTTCCTTTTGTGTATTATCTATTAATTTGAACTTATAGTTTTTTGCTAGATTAATTTGCCTTTCGGATTCGGCTTGCATATAATTTTTTTGAGCGTGCGGCTTTAAAAGTTCAATTTGGTTGCGCCTGAGCGTCATTATAGCCGTGTTAAATTCTGTTTCGGTTTCAGGGTTAATGTTACTTAAAAGCTGGTTAGCGTAAGGAATTAAATTAAAAAAGGAGGTTCTTTTGCTGACTAAAGAAAGTTCTTTTTTTAAATATTCTTGTAAAGCGTTGTAATTAGGCGTAAGCTCATAATACCCAAAAGGTTTTTTTACAATGCTTTTGTAACTTGCGCTTTGTGTTGTTTTTTCTTTTTTTTGATCTTGCTCTTGCTGGTTTTTTAAAGAAAGTTCATTAACTATTGTTTTTGAGCTACTGCCTTTATTGCTGTTTTTTCGGGCGGATATGCCGGCGGCGCCTTGAAGCGGCGGCGTTATAAACGTTCTTCTATATAACCCGTAAGACATAGCAAGCTGCCTTATCTCTTCCTGTTCCTCATATCCGAGCGATAATAAATCACCTTCAGTTATCTTTTGCCCCGTCTTTATCATGTGCTCAAGCTGTGATTTGTTATACCCTTTCCTTTCTTTTAACTCTTCTCCAAAATAGGCGGGTTTCCCGTCTTTTATCGCCTTGTCTAAGGTAAAAGGAACCGCCCATACCTGCGGCCTCGCGCTTACTGTTACAGGTTTTGCCGCCGGCACCGTTGCCGCCTGCGGCTGCGCGATTGCCTTGCTTACCGTTAACGGCGATACTTCAGGGTTTATTTTTAATGCCGCGTTGCCATTATACGCCGCGTTGCCGTTGTAGCTCGCGCTTACTTGGCTTGGCTGCGTTACTCTAAGCGTGGGTTTGGGCGTGTTTAACGCTGCCGCGGCGGGCGTTCTTACATTGCCCGAGGGGTTTGTTCTTACCCTAAATGTAGGCTTTTGCGCCGCTACCGGCCCGGACGTTGATAATTTGCCAGCTCCGGCCTTTACTCCGCCCACTACTGTCGCAGCCAGTAAAACTCTGTTAGCGTATACTTCTACTGCTTCTTTTTTCTTATTAAACTGTGCGTAAGACGCCGGCTCAAATACCGTTCTCTCTTTCTTCCCGTTTAAAAATTCTATTGTATTGTTTATTCTCTTTCTTAACTCACGGTCAAAATCTTTACCCGAACCATAAATAAGTTCATGTCTTTCAAATCCGTATAAATACTTTAACTCACGTCCTAAATTCTCTTTTAAAGCTTTTATTTCTTCCGCACTCCTGCTTTGAAACTTGTTCCTGCCCGCTATGTTGCCCAAAGCTATCAAAGCTTCTATATGGGCATATTCATGCGCATAAGGGCTTTTTACGATACGTACAAGCAGGAGTATGGTTTGTTCGTTAGGGGCAAGTTCGGACACTTCGCGTATTTCCTCGACAAGTTCATTAACGAGATAGGCGTTCTTGGCCGGGAATAAAGCCATTTCGGTACGCGTGCTTGTTTCCGGGTTATCTGCGGCATATTTTTCACGTGAGATTCTGAAGTCTTGTTTTTTATAAAAATCGTACTGTTCTAACTTTTTTATGCCGGCTTCCCTGTGGGGGTAGGAAAAAAGACGGTCTGTCCAATGCTTGGTAACAAGAGTGTTATTAATATGTATCTTATTGCCGATACGCCCGTAAAGTTCATTAACCCTTGATTGTTTGGAGTATTGGGAAAACGCGCTTGTCGGAATGTTGCTTTGCGGCAAAGGCTGGGTGTAAGCGCTTTGACCGGCAAGGCTTGCAAATAGTATAAGTGCGACAGTATTTGAAAATATCTTATGCATATGTATATGATAGGAATCATTTACATTTGGCGTAAGGGTCAAAAGTCCTAATATCGGAATAGGCCTTTAGGGTACCCGTTTATAAGGCAAAACAATTATGAAAAAAAACGGAGAATGATTTTCATTCTCCGTTTTCAAAAGCGCAAGCAATTTATTTGTGTTTAAACTGGGCGTTATAGAGCGTGTAGTAAGGGCCGTTAAGGTTTTTAAGAAGTTCTTCATGCTTGCCTTCCTCAACGATATTTCCTTCATTAAGAACTATAATTTTGTCCGCGTTTTGCACCGTTGATAACCTGTGGGCTATAACAAAAACGGTTCTGTTTTTAACTAAATTATCAATAGCTTTTTGTACAACCGCTTCCGATTTATTATCAAGCGCGCTGGTAGCTTCGTCTAAAATAACAATACAGGCGTTTCTTATAAAAGCCCTTGCTATGCCTACACGCTGCCTTTGCCCGCCGCTTAATGTTGTGCCTCGTTCGCCGATAACAGTGTCTAAACCGTTTGGCAGAGACGCTATAAAATGGTCCAAATGGGCGCTTTTAACGGCATTGTTAATTTCTTCTTCAGTGGCGTTAAGTTTACCAAGTAAAATATTTTCCCTTATTGTTCCGGAGAACAAAAAGTTATCCTGGAAAACAATTGAAATCTGGTTTCGTAAAGAAAAAAGCCTTATATTTTTTATATCAACGCCGTCAATTTTTATTGAGCCTTTTTGCACGTCGTAAAATCTGGGGATAAGGTTAACTAAAGTGCTTTTTCCGCCGCCGGAATTTCCTACTAAGGCTATTGTCTGCCCTACTTCCGTTTTAAGATTTATATCTTTAAGAACTGGTTTGTTAGGTTCATATTCAAAAGAAACGTTTTCAAAAGAAATTTCTTTTTCCACGCGTATAAGTTCAACAGGGTTTTTAACTTCCGTTATTTTTGTTTTTAACTCAAAAATTTCAAAAATTCTTTCTATAGCCAGGAATGCTTTTTGTATATCTACAACATTGTTACCTATGGTTTTTATGGGTGTATATAAAAGCAGCATTGCCGCTAAAAATGAAGCGAAGTTACCGCTGGTTATCTTGCCTGTTACGATAAGATTGTTACTGTAAAACAAAACTGCGGCTACGCCTATACCAAGCACAATGTGCATAACGGGTGAAAGCCAGTTTGTTGTTTGCACCATTTTTATAGCCAAACTAAAAGTTGTGTCCATAATGGAGTTATATCTTTTGTTTTGATAATCTTGCAGGTTATAAGCAGAAATAATTTTATTGCCGGCGTGGGTTTCGTTATTCGCTTTTACAGCTTCGGCGCTGGCTACTATGGATTTGTTAACAATATTTTTCATTCTTTTTCTTACATATCTTATAGGCAGGAAGGCTATTAAAAGCGCTATAACCGCTATTAATGAAAGTTGCCAGGAGTTTAAAAATAAAACTACAACAAGAGATATGGATGAAAATGTTTTTGAAAGGAAATGTCTTAAATTAGAAATAAGTGAATTGGTGGCGTTAAAAGCATCGCTAAAAAAACGCTGGACAATGGTGCCTGAGTTTTCCTTATCAAAAAAGGGCGTATCCATAGTAAGCAATTTTTTATATAAATCGCGTCCCAAGTCGGTTGAAACCTTTGTCCCTACCCAGGTGTTAAGGTAAGCGGAAAAATAGTTTAACCCGCCCTGTACTATAGTAAAACCTATAATAAGGAGCGGAATGTAAATCGCGAAGCTGGCGTCCCTGGCCACGATAACGTTATCGGTATAGGGTTTTAAAAACCATGCTATCACAGCGTCTAAACTGCCTAGCGGAATTGCTACCAAAAGAGCAAGGAAAGCCCTAAAACTATAAGGCTTAACATAAGGCCAGATTTTTTTATAGCTTTCAACAAATGTATTTATAAAAATTCTTCTGCTTGAGTCTGTAATTTTTTCTTTTGTCATTTTCCTCTCACTACTGTGCAAAGCACTAAGAAAGTATTATATAATTATAACAATTATGGGACTTGAAGAGTTGGAACAAAAAGAATTTTTTACAATCGGGGATATTTCGCGCATATGCGGAGTGCCTGATTATTCCGTGCGTTACTGGGAGGCTGAGTTCGGCCTTATTAAGCCTATACGTAAGGCAAGCGGGCACAGGCGCTATACTAAGGCTGACGTCGAAACAGTGCTTAAAATAAAAGATCTTATTTACAGGCAGAAAATGACGCTTGAAGGCGCCAAAAAACAGCTTTCAAAATACCAGTCAAAATCAAAGGAAGATGCCTCTTCGCAAGTTAATGTTAAAATTTTAAAAGAAATTTACGATACTATAAACCAAATAATAAAAGAATAAAAAAGAGCGGCATTTAAAATGCCGCTCTTTTTTAAAACATCGGGGCGACTGGATTTGAACCAGCGACCTCACGGTCCCGAACCGTGCGCGCTACCAGCTGCGCTACGCCCCGTAAAACATTACTTTCAAAACTTCTATTTCAACACGCTTCTTAAAACTTATTTTATAAAACTATGCGCATCCGGGCAGAACTTATTGATACGCCAGGCAGGTTTGCCCGGCTTTTGCTACGCCCCGTAAAACACTATCTTCAAAACTTATTTAAAAAATTAAACCCCTGGCAAAGGGGTTTTTTAAAAATGGTCGGGGAAGGGGGAATTGAACCCCCGATCTCTCGCACCCCAAGCGAGCGCTTTACCACTAAGCCACTCCCCGATAATATTTGCCGTTTACGGTTTTAGCGAAAGAACTTTTAAGCTTTTAACCGTGAATTTAACTTAAATGCAGCTTACTGATAAAACCTGTTTATCGCTACTGCAACTAAATAAGGGTGTCAAACTTACAACATATATATTTTATCATTCTTTTTGATTTTGTGGAAGGGGTCTTTTTATTATTGCTTTTTCCGTCGGTAAAAAACATATATTTATATTTTACAAAAAAAATTATTAAGCAAAATAACGACTGAACCGCACCTCTTAAAACAGTCAACAATAAAATAGGGATAATATATGTTTTTCCCTTTTGCAAAACCCCTATTGACCAAATTAAAAACTTTTTATTAAATCATGAGTATGAGTGAAGTTAAATAGGAGAAGACAATATGAAGAAACTAATATTATTTGCTGTTGCTGTAATAATGTTTTCAGCCAATATTATGGCCGCGGATGTTTTTGTAGGCGTAAAAGGGGGCGTAGGCGCAAGCGATGATAACCTTAAAGACATCGCTAACAGTAATTTCTATAAATATGAAGATAATAACGGCATTTTAGGCGCTGAACTGGGGTTTGATTTTAACAGTGGCGCGTCTGACCGGTTAGGTGTTAAACTAGGTTTTAACTCGTATGGTAAAACAAGCTATGAGGATAAAACCTTAAACAGTGATTTACTTTTAAAAAACACTATAGCGGTGCCTTTAACAGCTTATTATAAGTACGCCTCTAATGAAACGGGCCTTCACTTTTGGATAGGCGGCGGCATAACATGGGCCTCGCTGAAATTCCAAGATGACAGAATTAATTACGGCAAAACAAAAGACCAAATTTTCCCGCATGCCGCCGGAGGTGTGGAATGGAGAGCCGCTAAATTTATAGGTATAGGTTTGGACCTTAACTATAATTTCGACGCTAAAATAAAGTCCTCCGGTATGTATAGGGATTTTACGGGTCTTGAAGGATTTTTGGCGTTTAGGCTTTATTTCTCATAAAAATAAGCTTACTTATAAAAAAACCGCGGGCATAATAACCCGCGGTTTTTTTATTATTACGCCAAAATCATTGCTCCTTGAATAGCTGAGGGAATATGTATTTTTGGTAAGTAAAAAATCTATATATTTTTTTTTATATATTTTTATTGACATTTTGTTATCATTTATTATATATTTTTATAGCTATAAAATTCGCATAAGGAGATATGGAATGAAGAAAATAGTGTTAGCTATTGCGGTTGTTTGTTTGATGTGTACGGCGGCTTCGGCAGAGATGTTGCTTGGCGTAAAAGCGGGCGTCGCTTCTAAAAAAGATAACTTCGAGGATTTTCCCGTCAATGATTACTCTTATAAAACCAGTGCTATAGCGGGCGGAGGCGAAATAGGTTATGTCTTTTCGCCTGAGCAGTTTAGTTTTTTAAATGATAAAGGTTCTTTAGGTATTAAAGCAGGACTCCAAACAAGGGGAAAAACTAAAATTGACGAAGCCGGTTGGGGAACAACAAGAGCAAACGCTTTAACCGTTCCCGTAACGGTGTTCTATAAATATTCCCCTAATGAAACAGGTCTACATTATTGGGGCGGCGCCGGTGTAAACTGGTTAAGCGTTAAGTTTGAAGAAGGGGCGGACTTTACTAAGACGGAAACAAAAATTTCGCCTATGTTATCAGCGGGTGTGGAATGGCGTATGAACAACTGGTTTGCCCTAGGTGTGGATCTTAACTATAATATCAGCGGTAAAGTTAATGTCAGCGGTGGGGACGGATATCTTGATTTAACAGGCATTGAAGGTTTTTTAGGCGCAAGGTTTTATTTCCTTTAACCCCCGAATACCGGACGTAACAACAAAAACCCGTGTAATAAGCCCCCCGTTTTTATAACGGGGGGTAGTTTTTTGTTTTTATAAGGATTTTTTTGCGAATTCTAAAACAATTTTAGGCGTTTGCGGATAATCTATTAAAGAATTTTGTGAGTAAATTATTTCCGCTTTGCCAAAACCTTCTTCAGTATTAATACCTTTTTCTTTCGCGGCTTTTAAAGCATTGTCATACAGGCTTTGCGCGGAGCGTGTTGTGTAAATGGAAATAACAAAAACTTTTTTACTTTTTTTAGAGTAATCTTTTACCGCTGGCATTACGTTTGTCCAAAAAGTTTCATCCTGCCAAGAATAAGTATCTTTGTAGTTTTTTTATGCCTTTTGCGTTCGCGGCATATTTTGCAGCTTCAGCGATTTTGGGTGTTACAATATCTTTATAATCATTTTTTTCAAGACTTACTAAAACCAAAGTTTCTTCTTTACCTTTTAAAGACATTGAGTCAACCTCACTTTTAGCGAAGTTTCTAAGAAGTTTTGTTTCATTAAGAGTTTTTGTTATTACCACTGGCAGTTTTGGATTGGCAAGTTCAATGCCTTCTTCTTTAAGTTCGGCAAGAATTTCCGGATCCGATGACAGGCCCAATACAACGGGAATATCTTCCTGCGTGTGCCCGTCTTGGCTTGTAAAAAAGGGCACTGCCACAATCATGTCGCAGCCCGCTTTTTGTAAACGCTCAACCCCTGTTTTTACGGTAGGCGCGCCTACTTCCAGGAACGCATTTTCAATTGCGTGGAAATAGTTTTTATCATTATTTTCTTTACGCATCTCTTCAACCATAGTTTCAACTTTATTATTTGCTTCCTGATTGCTTGACCCGTGGGATATAATTAAAAGACCGGGCTTTTTGTATTCTTTGGCGTTAATATTTAACGCAAAAGGTAAGAAAAACAAGAGAAGGCCTGACATTACGGACATTTTTTTTACTGAACTTCTTTTCATATTACGTCTCCTTTATTTAATTTTAACACTGGTTTTTTTAATGAAAAAAGCATAGCGGCAAAACACATTGCCGCGCCAAGGGCGTATGCTCCTCTAAACCCGTTTATAAGGTTTTCGGAGCCGTAAAAAGAAAACACCGCCTCAAACAGCGCAACGCCGCAAAGCATGCCCATGCGCCCTACCATACGGTGCGCGCCGGACACCATGCCTTCTTTATTCTCCGGCGCCATTGACATTACAAAATTATTATTTGACGTTATAAAGAAAGCAAAAGACACGCCCGTTAGCGTAAAGTATAAAATTATGTAATATATACCGCTTGTATTTAACATATAAACAAGCCCCGCCAAAGTAACAGACGCCAGCAGCATTGACCACGCGCAAAGTTTCCCGGCCGGTATTTTGGCTGACAGTTTGCCAGATACCAGCCCCGTAAGCATATATGACACGGAATAAACCATAAACGCCGCTCCAGTCCGCGCGGGGGAAAGGCCTTTAATTTCAGCCAGATAAAAAGGCATAAGAAAATTTGTGCCCGCCAAAAAAGCCGATACTAAAAACATTGCTATGTTGGCGAAATTAAAAGTTATATTATTAAAAAGGCTTAAATCTAAAAGAGGGTATTTTGCCTTTTTTTCCCTCTTTATAAATATTCCAAACGTAATTACCGCAAACGCTAAACATAAAAGCATTTTAGGTGCGGTCCAGCCGTAAATGCCGCCTCTGTTTATCCAAAAAGTAAATGCCAGTGCCATTAAAAAACTTAAAACTGCGCCGGGGATGTCAAAGTGGGGTTCGCGCTTAGTTATTGTGTTTTTAGAAGGTATTGAATAGTTTAAAACAATAACGGCAAGTATTCCTACGGGCAGGTTTATAAAAAATATCCATCTCCATGAATAAAGCCCCGTTATAATGCCGCTTAGCGGCGCGCCCAGGGTTATACCTAAAGCGGCAGCGCTTGCCAGTATGCCAAATGCCATGCCGCGTTCTTCTTTTGGCAGGTATTTGGGTATCATGGCTTGCGGCAAAGCATATAGTATTGAAGCGCCTATACCTTGCAAAAGCCTGCCGGCTACCAAAAATGGCAACGAGGGGGCAAAGCCGCAAAGTATAGAGCTTAAAGTAAATATAATAAAGCCTGTTATAAATAAAAATTTCAAACCTACTTTATCGCCCAGTTTGCCGAATATAAGAAGTAATGAAACAACCGTCAGGTTATAAGCCATTGCCACCCACGAAATATCCGCGGTGGAAGCGTTAAACCCGCCCGCTATCGAAGGGAGCGACACGTTTATAATATACGTGTCTAAATTAACCATAAAAGAAGCTACCGATATGGCTAAAATTAAAAGTTTATTTTTACTTAAAAATTTTGCCGCGCTCATAAAGCTAACACCAAATTTTCTGTTTTTATTTTAGGTTTTGCTTCAAAACCTATTTTTTGAGCGTTGCGGCCGGTAAGCCAGTAATTTTCCCCATTGGCCATACAGGCTATATTTATAACAGCGTCCATATTATGTGTGTCTATGCCGAGTTCTTTGCCTATTGTTGCTATCGGAACAAGACTGTAGGGGATATCTTCCGTAACGTAGCGGTGTTTCATTCCATCGGGAGAAAATTGTATATTATAAGCGTTTACGCTTTTAACCGCCTGGTAAATATTCTCAGCTTGTAAATTATAGATTTTACACATGGTTTCTAAAAATGAGGGAGGATTGGGAAATAAATGTTTTGCTATCTCAACGCGTTCACGATCAACCGCTTCCATTATCTTGCCTATGCAGGGGGTAATGTCATAATGGGAATACCGGTACGGCCCCATTTGTTCTATGCGGCTCATATTTAAAAGCGTTGGTATTGTGTGAAGCACAGCGCTTGGATTACTAAAGCTTGTTTGCCAAACGTTGTGAACTTTTTTAAACTGCGGGTAAATTTGATTTATAACGGAAAGTGCTTCGCCAGTCCTTTCCGAAGGCGCGGCCGCAAAATACACATTATCCTTTATTCCTTTAATTAACACTTTACCTGGCCCGGTAATTTTTGTTGTGTAAATAAAGGAAGATGTTTCACACGCTATAAAATCATTTTCCCTGTTTAAAATTTTTAATTTGTTTCTAAACTCCAAGGCGGAAAAGCCCCCGCAGGGAAACAAGACTAAAGCGTTAATTTTACCATGTTTTATTATTAAGTCCGTATAAACGCTTTGCGCGAAAGACGGCACTATTACCATAATAATGTCCGCGTCTTTTAAAACAAAGGGCACATCCTCCGTAATTACTTTTGGTTTTGTGAACTGCGGCGTTTTACCGCTTGAAGTAAAGCCCTCTATTTTAATTCCGTCTAAAGAACGCAAAAGTTTTATATTTACGGAATGCTCTTCAACCGCCGCGAGACTTACGTCATAACCGGACAAAGCTAAATCCGCGCTCATTGCCACGCCGCCGTGGCCGCTGCCAAGTACCGCTATTTTCATATTTTTAAACTTATCCTTTTAAAACTTCCAATTTTTTATAAGCTGCTGTTCGTCCCACAAGTTTTTGTAAATTCCGCCTTGGGAAAGAAGATCGTCGTGCCGGCCCTGCTGCTCAACTTTACCGTTGTTAATAACAATAATATTGTCCGCCTCTCTTATGGTATTTAGCCTGTGGGCTATGACGATAACGGTTTTATCCTTTACCAAATCGTTTATAGCCTGTTGTATATGAAGCTCGTTTTCCGGGTCAAGGAAAGCGGTGGCTTCATCAATTAAAATTATAGGGGCGTCTTTAAGTATTGCTCTAGCTATGGAAATACGCTGTCTTTCCCCTCCGGATAGAGTGGAGCCGGCCTCCCCAACCAAGGTGTTATACTGGTTAGGAAGCGCCATTATAAAATCATGGCAGCGCGCTTTTTTGGCGGCTTCAAATATTTCTTCTTCAGTAGCGTCCTCTTTACCTATTTTTATATTGTTGTATATTGTGTCTTTAAACAAATACACGTCTTGAAATATCATGGATATACAAGAAAGCAGATTATCAAGTTTGTAATCTTTTATATTAACGCCGTTTAATTTAACCGCGCCGCTGTCAACGTCCCAAAAGCGGGCTATAAGGCGCGTAAGAGTTGTTTTGCCCGAGCCGGAAGGCCCCACAAAAGCGGTTAAAGCGTGTGAGTTTATTTTAGCGCTTAGGTTTTTAATTACCTGCTTGTTATGGTAAGAAAACGTTATATCCTCAAACTCAATATCAAAGTTTTTAATTTTTTCATTGTTTTTACCTTCCTTTATAGGGGGTGTTTTCCTGAGTGTTTCCATTCTTTCAACGCCAAGGTTCATATATGTAATCAATCCTATAAAAATAAGGGACTGCAAAAGCGGTTCGTATATACGGCTGCCTAAAATTAAAAACATCAGATAAACAGAAAGTTCCAGCTGGCCCGCTGTAAACAGCTTAAAACCGTAAAGCATTATAATAACTATACCCGTATTTAATACAAGCGAGCTTAATATAATAGTGGGGCCGCTGCCACCTTCTAAACGTATGCTGTCTATTTTTAATTTTCTGAAAGCGTTTTCAAGCCTTTCAAATTTATCACCGCCTAAATTAAAGGCTTTAATAAATTTTATGCCTTGTATATACTCAATCATGCGTGAATCTGCGGAAGTTTTTGTCTGCTGGTGAATTTTGCCCGCGAATCTGCATATTTTTATAGATATCAGCAAAGCGGGCAAGGCAAGCAAAATTACGCCGCCCGCGGCCAGCGCAAGTTTTAAATTAAAAAACGCCAAACTTATAAGCAATACTAAAGGCATTGTCACTCCGCCTACAACCTGCGGCACAAGATGCGTTACAAGCTGTTCTATGTTGGCGTAATCGTTAACAAGGTATGCACCTATATCGCCGGGGTCTTTTGCGTTGTAAAAACCCATGGACAGTCTTCTTAAGTGGTCGGCCATTTTAAGGCGCACGCCCGCGCAAATTGTGTAACCGTCTTTATACGCGCTAAAGAAAGACTTTGTGTTAACAATGCATAAAAGTACGATTATAATAAAAAGGATAATACATGCTTTCATTATAGCTGCCGTGTTAAGAATTGCGCCGGGCGTTTCAAGCGGTTTGAAAAGTTCGTAAACTACAAAAAGTAAAACGGCGTAAGGCGCGCCTCTTAAAGCGTATTCCAATACTGTCCACCCCAGCATGGGTAACATTTTTTTTGCCTGCCCTTGTGTGGCGGCGTTTAAAATTTTAATCATTTTATCCTCCAATCGCGCGTTTGGCTGTATGTTTCCCACATGTTTTTATATAAGCCTCCCGCCAAAAGCAATTCCTCATGTGTGCCTTGTTCTTTTATTTTGCCGCCGTCAACAACAAGTATTTGGTCTGCCCCGGTTATAGTGGAAAGACGGTGCGCTATAACTATAACGGTTTTCTCCTTTATAAGAGAGGAAAATGATTTTAATATTTTACCCTCATTTTCAGGATCGGCGTATGCGGTGGCCTCGTCTAAAAGAAGTATGGGAGAGTTTTTTAATATAACTCTGGCAAGCGCCACGCGCTGTGCTTCCCCGCCGGAAAGATATGTGCCGCCCTCTCCTACAAGCGTGTCATAACCTTTATCTAAATTAACAATAAATTCATGACAATGCGCTGCTTTTGCCGCGTTAACCACGTCTTCTTTAGAAGCGGTTTTATTACCCATGCGTATATTTTCCTCAATAGTGTCAAAAAACAGCATATTGTCTTGAAATACGAAGGAAATATTATCCATAAGTTTTGAAAAAGGAATATCTTTTATATTAACGCCGCCTATTTTGATTTCACCTTTTTTTATATCCCAAAAACGGGCGGTAAGCATGGCTATTGTTGATTTACCCGCGCCAGACGGTCCCACAAGCGCTGTAAGAGTGCCGGGAGCGGCGATAAAGGTAATATTTTTTAACACTTCATTATTTTTATAGGCGAAAGAAACGTCTTTAAACTCAATGGAAGAGTCTTTTGGCATTTTAGGATTTTCGGTTTCTTTTATTTCTTCTTGTTTTAAAATATTGTCAATTAAGCCTATACCCATACTGTTTTGCATAAGAAGGTTTGTCATCCACATAAGTTTTAAAAAGGGGAAGAATATACCGCCGCCTAAAAGTAAAAACATTAAAACCGTGGGCAGATAGCCTGTGTAAGAAGGCGCCTTAATTAAAAATAATATAGATGCCGGAATAAGTATTAAAAGCACTGCGGAAAGAGTGTTATAAAACCCCAAATATGGCAAAGCGTAAAATTCAGTTACTTTTATAACGTAATCACGATAACGCAGAATATTTTCTTTTAATTTTTTAAAAGC
Source organism: Elusimicrobium minutum Pei191 (assembly GCF_000020145.1). NCBI lineage: Bacteria > Pseudomonadati > Elusimicrobiota > Elusimicrobia > Elusimicrobiales > Elusimicrobiaceae > Elusimicrobium > Elusimicrobium minutum. The sequence goes on along the minus strand of NC_010644.1, from coordinate 967,901 downwards.
ACCCGCCGAGCGGTTAAATATCTTTATTACCTGCATGCCGCGTACATATTCTATTATGCTTGCGTTTAATTTGCCCAAAATTTCATGGTATTTATATTGGCTTGCAATGGCATTTTTATTTAAATACATTGAACTTTGAAACGCCACCGCTATTATTATTACCGCTAAAAGTACTAAGGCAAGACGCCAGTCGATAGTAAAAAGATAACCTATAACAAGAAGGGGAAAAACAAACGCTGTTGTTAAATCCGGTATATTATGCGCCACAAAAAGTTCTATTCTTTCCACGTCTTCGGACATTACTTTTTTTAACTGGCCTGACGAACTTACCGTAAAAAAACCTAAAGGCAGTTTAGGCATTTTTTTGCTTATCATCATGCGCAGTTCATAAAGAATATTAAAGGCCGCTATGTGTGATAATATTAACGAGGTAAAAGTAAGTACCCCGAAAGCGACTATTGCCCAAAGGCTTACTTTTCCCCAAAACCAAATATCGGCCTTGTTTATCAGTTCCGGCGTGTTAATATTAAGGCCTAATTCTTTTACTATGTTAAATATTGCCAGATAAGGCACAAACTGGGCGATAGATGCTAATACCGCCAGCGTCATTGATCCTAACAGCCACCATTTTTTGGTGCCCGCTATTTCTATAAGACGGGTCAGCCCGCGTTTTTTTGTTTCTTTTTTCATATATTTGCAATCTTCCAATAATTTAGGTATGATTAATAATGTTAGTTACAGCTAACATTATATATCTAAAAAAGTAAATTTGCAATAGGAGGATATTTTTTATGAGCAAGATATCTGTTGTGTACTGGAGCGGTACGGGAAATACGGAAATGATGGCCAATGCCATAGCCGACGGCGCCAGACAGGCCGGCGCTGATGTAAAAGTTTACCCGGTAGGGGGCGTTAACCCAGAATTTATTAACAGTGATATTATAGTTTTGGGATGTCCCTCAATGGGTGCCGAAGTTTTGGAAGAAAGCGAAATGGAACCTTTTATGTCTTCTTTAGAGGGTAATATTTCCGGCAAAAAGGTTGCGTTGTTCGGCTCTTATGACTGGGGTACGGGCCAATGGATGCGCGATTGGGAAGAGAGGGTTAAAGCTGCAGGCGCCAACCTTGTGGCTGAAGGCCTTACAATTAATCTTATGCCCGACGCCTACGGCATGACAAAATGTGAGGAATACGGTAAAACTCTAGCCGCTTCTTAATTTTATCCCCATACTTTATTTTGTGCTTTAGTTTTATTGGGGTGGAAAATCTTTTTTGCAGGGGGAAATTGTGTAACTTGCGAAAAGGATTATAATAAACGAAAAAGACGTCTTTTTAAGACGTCTTTTTTTACGGACTACACACCCCTCCCTGGGTAAGCCAAAGGATGGTCGGCCTGCTTACTTCACAACGCCTCCCGCCTTGTTGCTGCGGAGGCGTTACTATTTGCTATTGAGACCGTAAAGTGAAGCTTTGAAACAAAAGAAACCCCGGAAGCGTGAGCCCGGGGAGTTTCATAATTATTTAGCAAAATAGATTGTATTTATATATAGAAGTTACTTAGCAAAAATTTAATATTTTTTTAATTTTAAAATCCTGTTTATCTGTATAAATAAGGCTGATTTTTATTTTTTTTATTTCTATATAAATATTTAAATTTACTATGATGGGAAAGCCAAACTTCTGCTTATTTTTTTACCGCACTATGCCAAATGTTTTTATAGAATTGGCTGGGTTTGTGTTTTAATATAAGCTAAAGAGTTTGTAGTATTTTTATATCTGTTTTCGGCGGGTTGCCGAACATTCGTTTATATTCTCTGTTAAATTGTGTGGGGCTTTCATATCCTACGGCGTATCCGGCGTTAGCAGCATCCAAATTATCAGACACCATCAAACGCTGCGCTTCATATAAGCGTAATTGTTTTTGGTATTGCAAAGGGCTTACATCTGTTACCTTTCTAAAATTACGGTAAAAAGAGGAAGGGGACATATTTACCTTTGCGGCAAGTTTCTCAACATTCAATTCTTCTTTAAAGTTTTCTTTAAGCCATTCTATTGCCGTGGCAATTTGGTTGCTTTTTGTGCCGACAGTATTTACCATTCTAAGCTGCTCGCCTACAGGCGTCATAAGCAGGCGGTAGTAAATTTCGCGTATAATCATGGGAGCTAAAATATTTTGCTGTTCTTTGGGCTGCTCTAAAAGCGTTACAATACGTAAAAACGCGTCCAGTATTTCGCTGTTAGCCTTTGTTACGCCAACTGCTCTTTGGGCGGGATAATCTGTTTTTAAAAGATTGGTTTCAATGATAAGCTGTTTTATTATAAAGCTGTCTATTCCCAGTGTAACTCCTATACACGGCTTTTCGGGGGAGGCGTCCGTAATTCTGCTTGCGCTTGGTATATCAATACTTGTTACCAGACATTCGTTTGCTACATATTCTATTTTCTCAGCGTTGAAAACACATTGTTTGCTGCCTTGCAGCATTAAAGCAATGATAGGCTTATAAAAACATTTTCTTGCCTCTTCGGGCTGGTTTCTTCTAAATATTCTAAGACCTTTTATATCAGTGGCAAAGCTGCCCGGTTTCGGGACTAAATTAAGCACTTTTTCTTGCAGTTGTTTGTTTAGTTCAGATAAGTTTTTGTTCATATAAACCTCTGTATTGATTCTATCATATGTAATAACTTATTTTTTTGGCGGTGAGAGAATTAGGCAATAATTAGGCTTTTTTATATCTTTAAACTCCTATCTCAAAGAAATATACTATAGCTACAAGATTAAACCTACAGGAGGATATGATGAATCTTAAACTAATACTAATAGTAGTAGCGGCGGCGGTTTTAACAAGTTCTATAGTATGGGGTGTATATAAAATATGTAAGGGGACAACAACGGCGGCTCATCTTACATTCCGGCAGAGCGATAGTGTGCGAATGGAAAAAGTTATATTTAAAAACAGAATTGGCATAGAAATAGCGGGACATATGTATATGCCAAAAAATATTGATAAAAATAAAAAACATCCCGCAATTGTTGTTGGCCATACTTTTACCGGTGTTAAGGAGCAAACGTCAGGCCTGCATGCACAAAAATTGGCGGAAATGGGCTTTGTTACTCTTGCTTTTGACGCTTCATTTTGGGGTGAAAGCGGCGGGCAGCCGCGCAATATAGAAATACCTGATATCCGCATAGAGGACTTTATTGCGGCGGTAGATTTTTTAAGCACCCAATCTTTAGTTGATGCAGGACGCATCGGTCTTTTGGGTATTTGCGGAGGCGGCGGATATGTGGTAAGTGCGGCGGCTATTGACCATAGAGTTAAAGCTGTTGCTACAGTAAGCATGTATGACTTGGGCCGCGCACGCAGGCAGGGCCTTGGCGACGCTATCTCCTACGAACAACGCATGAAAACGCTTGACCTTATAGGCGATTTACGCACAAAGGAATTTAGAGGGGAAAAACGTACCGATACTCTTGGCGTTCCTGCCAGTATTACTGATAAAGATACAGAAAACACCCGTGAGTTTTATGACTATTACCGCACGCCCCGTGCGCAACACCCAAATACGGATACCGCATACTCTTTAGTAAGCCAAGCGGCAATGATGAACTTCTTCCCGTTTATACAGATAGAAACAATCTCACCCCGCCCGTTGCTATTTATTGTTGGAGAGCGGGCCGTATCTGCCTACTTTAGCGAAGATGCTTACAGCAAGGCAGCTCAGCCTAAGGAGCTATATGTAGTGCCCGGCGCGTCGCACGTGGACCTTTACGACAGGCCGGAATATATGAAATTAACTATCCCGAAACTGGATAGTTTCTTTAAGCAAAATCTTAAGTAAAAATAAGGTTTAAGGCGGCCCATTATATATGGCCGCCTTAGGCCGGAGGTCAAAATGGAAAATATAAAATTAAAAAATCTTACACTAATAATGGCCGTACTTATTTCCGTACTCTCATTTTCTTACATAGCACAATCAGTTGAACTGCAAGCATTAACGCCAAGACAGCAAAGTATAGCTAAAATAGCAGCTTTAACAGCCGTCGGGGATCTAGATAAACTTAACAAAGCGCTACATGAAGGGTTGGATAATAAACTTACAATTAATGAAATCAAAGAAGTTCTGATACAAATGTACGCTTACAGCGGATTTCCCAGAAGTTTAAACGCTATTAATACTTTTATTGGTGTTTTAGAGGACAGAAAAGCAAAAGGGATAAAAGATGTTTTGGGGCCAGAAGCAAAAGCCGTGTCTTCAAGTAAAAGCAAATTTGATACAGGGGCAGAAAATTTGGCTAAATTGACAGGCGCAAAAACAGTTACCAAAAATACTTCCGCCTATGCGCTATTTGCCCCGGCTTCTCATCATATATGGGAAAGCCTGCGTCTTCTATGGTTCTAATATCTCTTTGGATTGTGCGAACGGACACATTCAATTCCATAGCAACTTCGGCAACAACCAGCTTCCCTGAAGATAAAATGTTGAGTAGTTTCACTATACGTGTGAGGCGTTTTATATCTTGTTCTTTTTTCATACTTACATATTAACAAATTAGACCGACAATTTTATGTCGTTTTTAATCGGAAGCATTTTTTGAAAAATTCTAATATAATAAAACTATCGTAGGGAATTTAGAAAGAGGAATATTTCATGAAGCTAAAAGATTTAATAGGCCATATACGGGGCAATACTTTAAATAGATTTCTTGAACAAGAAAAATTGGGCTTTGAGCTTGCTTTTGTTGATTTTTTTATGAAAGAAAGGATTTCTTTGGAATCGGATATTATAATATTAAACTCTGAGGAACTATCGGAACAACCCACTGTCATTGATGGGATTGAATATATTGAGTTGTTTCCTATGGGGGAACTCGTTACTGTTGTTGATGATATTCTAGCTTCTTCTAATTCTCTTTCTGATAATGATGTGGCAAAACATTTTTTGATTTATCGGAATAATGAAACGCCTGGTTGGATGATCCCTGATGGGAAGAAAGATATTTTTCTTTGGGATGGGAGGAGTTAATAAAATGAAAAGGCTAGCTATCCCACTAATTTTACTTTTATCTTCCACAGCATCATTTTCACTTTCTTTCAGTTGGAGTAAATGTTTTGCCATTAGTCCTTTAAGTGTAGTTAATTCACAAGATATTGATATAGGAAAAACATATATTCGTTTTTGTATGAATGAAGAATGTGAAGAGTATGTAGATAGGCATATAATCAGTTCTGACGCAGACGGAGTTCATTGTATGGATGAATATGACAAACATCCATATATTGTATTTGATGAAGGATACGATCCCAAAAAACAGCCTCCTGAAGATTATTTATACCCAAAATTTATTCTTGTTTTTAAAAATGGGCAGATTTACGAGACAGGGAAAATAGAGGAAGATGTGTTTCGGCCTTTATATAAATTTATTATTCATAAAGATGGAATAAATATCATCACATTCTCCCCTGCGGATGAATATTGTGAAGAAGGGGCTTGTACTGGCAAAGAAAAATTGTCTTTTTGGAAAGATATTGAATGTGATAAAACCAAAAAATGTATAAAAGAACGAATTCATAATGAAAAAAAGAGAAAAAAGGAAGCTGCGCGTGCAGAGAAAGATTATGCGGAATATCAAAAAAAAGACCAACTCTACGATTTTAAATGCGACGAGTTTTTGGAAGATGATAAATGCCCTGTTTTGTGGACAGATAATAGGTATCTTGTAGCTAACAATTTCATGCTCCTTTCTGAGAAAAATAGTAGTGCTCCATATAATATGGCTTTTAGTAAAAAGTGTAATAAAAAAAATTATAATTCCAAGGATGATTATTGTATAGCCTGGATGTATGAAATATTTTTTAGAGGAAAATTTCCCAAAGAGTGTGATACCCGAATGAAGAAAAATAAAGAAACAAAGGAGCGAATATTTAACACTCTTATAAAAAAGTTTCAATATTGTCATATAAAAGAAGAGGAAAGAAAGGCTTCGTATACAGACACATATTCATTTTAAAAATAAACAATGAGGAACTATGGGAATATTTAATTTTTTGAAAAAGAAACCAATCCAGCCAGATTTATATGAGGCCCTAAAAAAGGCCGCAAGTGATCCCATATATCAGGGAACATTTTATGACTTGTTATTGGAAGCTATGCTGATAGTAATTTACCCCAAAGAAGATGGGACTGATAGAAAAACTTTTCAAAAAGGTGATAAAATTGCCTTTATTGCGTTTAATGATGGAAAAATCCCTATATTCACCTCAAAGGAACGTATTTTTGATAATAATGTTGTTAAAGAAAAACAAAATATATACGAAATAAAAGGCAGAGATTTGTTTGAAAATGCAAAAGGAGCAACCTTTGTTTTGAATCCTTATTCGGATCATGGTAAATTTCTACTTCCAAATGAAATTGAATCCATCCTCAGCGAACAGCCACGACCAGGATTATCCAAACAAATTAAAATTGATAACCCTATGAAAGTATTAATAGGTGCTCCGGCAAAATATCCGCATGATATGCTTAATGCTTTAAAAGATCTTTTCTCAACTAAGCTAGAAGTTGAGGCGGCGTACATAGGATGGATTTTTAATCCGGCTACTAAGGAACCCCCTCACTATATTTTTTGCATAGAAGCAAAGGGAGATATAAAACCCTTAACTAACGAAGCGGGCTATATTGTGTCAAAATTTATTGGTAAGAGTGAATTTGTAGATTTTATACAAAAAGACGGCAAGGCGGTGTTGTTAGATTATTTCAACACGATAGAACCTTTTTATAAAAAATAATAGCTTATGGAGCATTTTATGTGGAAAATAGTGTTTTTGCTGATATTGACGATGATTGTATTCGCATGTAAAGGTAAAGAGAGTGAGACTAAATTAACTCCAATATCCCCAATGTATGAAGATATACGAAATTTATGGCTTTCTGGGTTACCCAAAGATCAGCTGGAGAGTGTGGAGTTTGTTGGTTCAAGGGAAATCTATACGGTTGGGATAGAATTAGTTAGCAAAGATATATCTGATGGAAAAAATAGAATTTTTATAGTTGGATCAACATCTGGTGATGCCAGTATATATTTTCAAAGCAAAAATGAAGAAGGCGTGGGCGGGTATATCGGTGGACAAGGACATGAAAACATCAGAAACTCTGCCAGGAAAATGGTTGTTGATGCTGAAAAAAGATTGATAAATATGCATCCTTCTGAATTTCCTGAAATAAAACCCGGGCACATGACATTTTTTGCTCTATCTAAAGATGGTACGTTATATACAGCACAGATAAAAGAAAAAGAAATTATTGATAATAAAGATCCTTTTAGCAATTTCTTTTATGACGCAAACGATATTATTACAGGTTTTAGAGTCGTGCAAGAAAAACAACAAGCCGAACAAAAGGTTCAATAATTTAAGAGGGGATAAAATGGGATTTCTCAGCAAAATATTTGGAAAAGAAAAAAAACAAGATGATATTATAAAAGAAATATATGAAAGTTTATTTTGTGATGATTTTGCTATATATAAAAAGATGGAAAATATTTATCCAGATATTTTTTCAAGTAATCCTGATATGGGCGTTCTTGCAAAAATTGCAACTGATAATAAAATAGAGTCCAGAATTCGCGTGCTTGCTTATCGGAAACTAACAACTTTACATATTGTGCCACACAACAGAGATATCTTAGGGGTTATATTTGAATATCATATGCCTCAAGGGCTTGATACTCTTGCTGTTTATGCAGATGGAAGCGCACGTTATATAAACTATTCAGGCAAACTTTTGTTTTGGGAAGGAGTGTCTCCCTCTTATGACGTCACAAATATTTTTAAGGAAGCAGAAATTATTGCTGCTAAAATAGGCCCATGGAAAGAAAAAAGACTACCACCGCCACCTAAAGGAAACATTCGCTTGAGTTTCTTGGTCAATGGAGAAATATATTTCGGACAAGGGCCGTCTGATGCCATGTATAATGAACCCTTGTTGCAAAATATTATTAAACACTTAACAATTTTTATGAATTACTTAGTAGATAAAGCTGTAGAGAAAAATTAGGGTATAATGATTTCGTCACCAGGGATTTCCTTATCTGATACGAAAAAAAACATCCAGGATTTAGAAAATGCAAAACGACTTTATGAAGCATTTAAAGGCCTATCTCCATTGCAGGCAAATACAAGATATTTATGCTCATATCTGTCACATGTTAATTATCGTGAGTATGTTATAAATCGATGGATTTCTTCCCATAATAACGAAGATTCAGGGGAAGGGGTCTTAAAAAGAATAAAAAACAGATTTTTTGTTACCGATAAAAAATCTTTAATAAGGATGAATGCTATTTCAAGATTATGGTGGGCAGGCTATTTAACTTGCGACGAGAATAACTCCGCAGATAAATATCATCTTACCAGGACTTTGTTTACTGGGCAGCAAATATCAGCAGATTTATTGGATACTCCTTTTTGTGTAAATAAAGATGTTGTAAAATGGGTATCTTATTAGGTCTAAAACAGCATATTGACCAAAAAAATGGGGTTTCTTCCGATAAATTTCGTGATTGCATCAAATACTTAAGGCGCTACTCTGCCGTTACATCAATAGATTATCTTTCTTCAGAAGAAATTTCTAAAATTACATTGGACTTTTTAAGCAATAATTAAAAAGTTGTGCCCCCTGGGAATTGGGGAAGAGAGAGGTTGGGGCGAAAATGGCCGATATTCAGCCCTCTGTATCTCCGCACAAAATGGGGACTATGGCTTTCCAGTAAAACCGCCGACGATAGTTTAACAACTATACAACAAAAAAAGCACTTCTTTGGAAGTGCTTTTTTCAAATGGTGCGCCCAACAGGAATCGAACTTGTATCCCTTCCTTCGCAGGGAAGTGCACTATCCATTGTGCTATGGGCGCGTAAATTTGTTTAAAATTTCCTGCAGAGTTACTGCTTTTTATTTCTTTTATATTTTACAAAATATATACCGGGTTTGCTAAAAAATTTTAAACACTAAACATATTTTAGCAAAATTTTAACAGGGCCTATTATTTACAGTAATATATAAACTTTCTATAACAGTTGCGATTTGTTTTCAGAATATACTGTTCAAAGTATCAATTTTTATATAATAATCATATGGAAAAATTTAACCGTTTAAAATTAGACAGCGCGCAAACAAAAGCTATCATTAATATGCGTAAGGAAAAAAGCGTTTTTATTGCTCTAGCGGTTAAGGCTGAAAGGCTTCGCAAACAATTAAAAAAATCATCTAAAAACCTTTTTAAAAAAACGGCCCCAAAAGAAGATAAACTTTGCGTTTTGGTTCATGTGCGCGGCGGCATTGGTGACGTAGCCATGAGCAGGGTTTTTATGAGTAAACTGCATTTGGCGCTGCCTAATGCCAAGATCGATTTTTGTTTTGACAGTAAAGAAGTTTTTAACATGATTTTTCTTGACGGTAAATTTACCGTCAGTTTCGTTTTGCGTAATTACAACCCTAAAAATTATGATTTGGTTATAGCGGGTTCACACAGTTTTTCTTTTGATTATTACGAAGAAGAAAGAATAAAAAAACTTGCGCCCGGTTTTTGGCAGACTTTCCAAAAAGGTCTTGCCATGCAAAAAATTTTAGATGTTTACACTCATAATCCCCCGCAGCTTGACGGATTGCTGGCGCACTCCACGGTGCGTTACGGTTCCGCGCGCGTTGCAAACCTTGGACTTTCAACGGGCCTTGATATTAAACAAAATGACCGCGCGCCGATTGAGCTTAAAGAAGACGGCTTTAAAATTCTTAAAACTTTAGGGCTTGAAGGTAAAAAATATATTACTATTCACGACGGGACCAATAGCAATACAGATATTTCCAAAGGTTATCCGCCGCGCGCCTGGCCCAAAGAACATTGGCGTGAGTTTACGCGTCTTTTTAAAGCCGCTTTCCCTGATATAACTGTTGTGCAAATAGGTGGGAGTAACAGCACTGTTTTTGATTTTGTTGATGTTTCTATAGTAGGTAAAACACGCGTTGCCGATTTGCCTTATATTTTGCAAAAAAGCGTTTTGCATATTGATACGGAAAGCGGCATGGTGCATCTTGCCCACTTGCTTGATACCATTTGTGTGGTAATGTTTGGCCCTTCCATAAAAGAATATCTTGCCTATGAGCGAAATATCAATATTACCGCGCCTTCCTGCGGCAACTGTATGAATATAACAGGTGATTGGATAAGCCGCTGTATTTTAAATAAGCCGCAGTCTAAAGCCTGCATGGCTTCAATAACGCCGCAAACTGTTTTTGAACGCGCGCAGGCCTATCTTAAAAACGCAGAGAAAAAGGATTTAACGCAAATCAACTACTCTATTGAAGATAAAACCGCTTTATTTGCCTTACAGACGGAAGGTTTAATAAACTATTGCGCCGTTAAAAGCGGCATTGTAAGGGTTGCTTATAAGTTAGACGATTTTAAACGCGCGCTTAACCAAAAACGCAAAAATATTAAACGTGATATACAATACTTTTTTGGTAAAAAAGATAAGCGAAATATTTTAAAAGTGCTTATTCACACCCGCGGCGGAATTGGGGATCTTTGTATGAACGGGCGCTTTTTTGCCCAAATTAAAAACGCTTTGCCTGAGGCGGAAATTACCCTTTGCCATGAAAAGCGCAATGTTATAGAAACGCTTTTTTCCGGCGGCGGGGCTATATCTGATTTTACAGGCAACAGATATAAAAGAAAAGATTATGATTTGGTGTTAAGCGGCTCACATGTTTATAACTTTGATTTTTATAAACTTGGCAGAATTAAAAAACTAGCTCCCGGTTTTTTGCCTGTTTTTGAGCGTGCTTTACAAAGGCAAAAAGCATTCCGCTCTTTTCACCTTTACGGTTCTCTTTTAGACGGAATTTTATCAAATTTCGCGCTTGATAACGGTTTTAACAATTTTAATATAATGGGGTTTTCCGCGGGCTTGGACACGGAACTTCCCGCATGGGAACCTTTTAAAAACAAATTAAACCGTGATGTTTTGCAAAAATACGGTTTGAAAGAAAAGGAATATATTACCGTTCATGACGGTATAGGTGATTGCTTGGCAGGGGGGCATAATCGTCCCACCCGTTCCTGGCCGCAGGAAAATTGGGAAGGCCTTATATTAAAACTTAAACAAAAATACCCGCAGTATAAAATAGTGCAGTTAGGAGCTGGGGATAATCCTTTTTTTAAAGGCGTTGATATAAATTTAATTAACAAGACAGCTTTTTCCGAGCTGCCGTCTTTGCTGCAAGGGTCTAAACTTCATTTTGACGTTGAGTCAGGCATGTCCCACATGGCCGGGATATGCGGCGCGCATTCAATAATTATGTATGGTTCTTCTTCAGAACAATATTTTTCTTATCCTTCCAATATAAATATTCACGCTAAAAACTGCGGTAACTGTATGTGGATTTTGCAGGAATGGCTTAATGAATGTGTGCTTAAAAATAACCCGCAATGTATGCAGACTATAGCCGTTGAAGAGGTTTTTTCTTCCGCGCAAAAAACGCTTGGCGTTTAATTACAAAAGGGGAATACTGTTATCCTCATAGATGGTAGTGTCAAAGTCAACGTTTTTATTCCTTATATAAATTCCAAAAATTCTTAAGATATCGTTACCGTGTTTTTTATTTGAGTAAAAGAACCAACGGCGTATTTTTCTTATGGCCCGTTTAATATTTTTAGAGTGGAAAAAATAGTAAGAGCTTTTATAAGGCACGTTTATTGATTTTAGATGGTTTTCAATAAGTTTAGGGTCATAATCAGTATTTTCTTTTAAAAATTTTTGCCAGCCGGCTAAGCTTTCCGTATTAAGTTCAAAAGCGAATTTAGTAAAAATTTTTATTTTAAAAATGGGCATGCCGTTTTTAATATATGTGCGCCAGGAATGGCCCAAATTATCCTTAAAATCAAAAGCTGTTTTGGGCTTGAATCCCTCTTCAATAAACATTTGCGTCCATATAAATTCAGAAAAAGGGCAGATGTTTTCCCAGCTTTTGTCTATTTTAAAACCACTTATGGCATTGCGGAAAACAGCGTTTTGTGTAACTTTCTGTTTGTAAACCATGAAATAGCCGTATAAATGCCAGGTTTTTGAATCCCAGTCATAACCTTTACCCATTGCCCAAAAATCACAATCTTGTTGCGCGGAAGCTTTATCAAAAATAGGCTTTAAATCGTGCACAGGAACAAAGCAGGAATCATTGCATAAAATAAGTTCGTCATATTGGCTTATAGCGTCCCAACCTAACATATTTATTATTTGCTGCCAGGAACCTACATCATAATTTTCATGTCTTTTGGCGCCGGCGAATTTTACGTAGGGGGCAAGTTTTTCCAACTCGCCGCTTTTCATTTCCGAATCGGCAAAATAGTAAACGTCCGATATTTTTGCCAACTCTTTTGCGTAATATACAACATAGTCGGAAATTAAGCCTTTTTTATGGTATCCCGCCAATAATGCTATTCTTTTCATTATAATATCCTGTTTCAAGTGGTTCCTAATGTTTTTAGATATAATATATTATATAATATACCGAGAAAAGGTATAAAATTACGGATATATTACGAATACAAAGGAGCGTTATGAAAGGTATAATTCTTGCCGGCGGCACAGGAAGCAGGCTTTTCCCGGCCACTTTGGCGGTTTCCAAACAATTAATTCCCGTTTATGACAAACCTATGATTTACTACCCCTTATCAATACTTATGCTTGCCAGTATAAGGGAAATTCTTATTATTTCAACGCCTCATGATTTGCCTTTATTTAAAAATTTACTCGGCGATGGCTCCCAATTCGGTCTTAAATTAAGTTATAAAGAGCAGCCCAAGCCGGAAGGTCTTGCCCAGGCTTTTATTTTGGGGGAGGAGTTTATAGGCACAGACAATGTGTCTTTAATATTAGGCGACAATATTTTTTACGGGCGTGATTTAAAATTTATGCTGGAAAAAGCTTCCGCTTTAAAAGAAGGGGCCTGCGTGTTCGGTTATCATGTTAAAAACCCGTCGGCCTACGGTGTAGTTGAAATTGATAAAAACTATAATGCTGTTTCTATAGAAGAAAAACCCGCCAACCCCAAATCCAACTGGGCGGTTACGGGGCTTTATTTTTACGATAACGAAGTGGTTGAAATAGCTAAAAACTTAAAACCTTCGGCCCGCGGCGAGCTTGAAATAACCGCCGTTAACGAACACTATTTAAAAAAGGGCAAACTTGCCGTTAATCTAATGGGCAGGGGTATGGCCTGGCTTGACACCGGCACTCATGCGGATTTGATAAAGGCGTCCATTTTTATAGAAGCTTTAGAAACAAGACAGGGGCTTAAAATAGCTTGTCTTGAGGCTATAGGCTTTAAAAACGGCTGGATAACTATGGAGCAGTTGCTGGCTTCGGGGGAAAAAATGAAAAACACCGAATACGGTCAATATATTTTAAGCATACCAAAGGATATGGAAAATGGATTTTTTTAAACCTGAAATTGAAGGATTAATAGTAATAACTCCTAAAATTTTTAAAGACGAACGCGGTTATTTTTTTGAAAGTTACAATAAAAAAGTTTTTGAGGATGCTGGTATAGTCAGCAATTTTGTTCAAGACAACCAGTCTTTTTCCGTTAAAAACGTAATACGCGGCCTTCACTTTCAGGCCCCTCCTCACGCCCAGGCTAAACTTGTAAGAGCGCAGCGGGGCAAAGTTTGGGACGTTGCCGTTGACCTGCGCCCGCAAAGCAAAACGTTCGGGCAATGGTTTGGCGTCGAGTTATCGGAAGAAAACCAAAAAATGTTTTATATTCCCCGTGGTTTCGCGCATGGTTTTAGCGTGCTTAGCGAAAGCGCCGTTTTCCAGTATAAATGCGATAATTTTTATAACAAAGAGTCCGAAGGCGGCATTCTTTACAATGACGCCGTTTTAAATATTGACTGGAAAGTACCTTTTGGCGGTGAGATTGTTAATGAAAAAGACAAATCTTACCCATGGTTTGAAGTATATAAAAAGCAGCCGTTTTTTAACTAAATTTATTAAGTAATTTGAGGTGAACATATTATGGCGCAAAAAAATATTCCGTTGTTTATACCTACTTTTAGGACGGAAGAATGTTTGGAACAGATAAGAGAATGTTTGGATAAAGGCTGGACTGGCCTTGGTTTTAAAACAGTTGAGTTGGAAGAAAAGTGGAAAGAATACACAAAACTGCCCCACGCCCATTTTTTAGCGTCAGCAACGGCGGGGCTTGACCTTGCTTTTAATATTTTAAAAGAGGAAAATAACTGGCAAGACGGCGATGAAGTTATTACAACACCAATGACATTCGTTTCCAGCAACCACGCTATTTTATATAACAGGTTAAAACCCGTTTTTGCCGATGTGGACGAATATTTATGTTTAGACCCTAAATCCGTAGTCGAAAGAATTACGCCAAAAACAAAAGCTGTTTTATTTGTTGGTATCGGCGGCAACGCGGGCCGTTACGCTGAAGTTGAAAAGATTTGTAAAGAAAAAGGCCTTGCCTTAGTGCTTGACGCGGCCCATATGGCTGGTACAAAACTTAACGGCGACGTTCCCGGCCGCGGCGCGGACGCTGTTGTTTATTCATACCAGGCTGTTAAAAACATGCCCACGGGCGACAGCGGTATGATTTGTTTTAAAGAAGCCAAATTTGACGAAATTGTGCGCAAAAAATCCTGGTTGGGGATAAATAAAGATACTTTCGCGAGAACGGCGGGTAAAGGCGCTTATAAATGGAAATATGATGTTGAGTATGTTGGTTTTAAAGACCACGGCAACTCCATTATGGCGGGGATAGGGCTTGTTTCTTTAAAATATCTTGACCAGGACAACAATTACCGCAGGCAGATTGCCGCTTGGTATGATGAGGAATTTAAAAACAGCGGAGTAAAAACGGTTCCCGTCGCCCCGGGGTGTGAGTCTTCCAGGCATTTATACCAGATTTTAATTGGAAATCGGGACGAGCTTTTAGCCGCTTTAAATGAAAACGGCGTATACCCCGGCGTGCATTACAGGGATAATACCGAGTACCGTATGTACGCTTATGCAAAAGGCACATGCCCTAATTCACATTATGTTTCCGAGCATACATTATCTTTGCCTATGCACATGAAACTTACCCGTGAAGATGTTAAATATGTAGCGGATACGGTTAAAAAATATGCTAAATAATAAAAATATTTCGCTAAGGGCTTTTGAAGAAAGCGATGCGGAAACCGTACGCGCGTGGCGTTTTGCTCCGCAAAATTATGATTATTTTTATGAATTTGTTATGCCAAACAAAATCCAAAATGACGCGTGGTTCCAAAACACTTTAAAAAAAACAAGCGAAATAAATTTTATTATTGAAACTAAGGATGCTAAACCCATAGGAATGATAGCTTTAATTGATATAGACAACCGCAGCCAAAAGTGTGAGATGGGGCGCGTCCTTATCGGTGAAGAGGACTACCGTTCCAAAGGTTTAGGGCGTGAAATTATTAAAACTATTCTTGACTACGCTTTTAACCACCTTAATATGCATAAGGTCTATTGCGAAGTTTTTGCAGACAATGCCGCAGCTTTAGGGCTTTATAAAAAATGCGGTTTTGAAGAAGACGGTTACTTTAAACAACATGTTTATAAAAACGGTGAATTTAAAGATATAGTGCATTTGTCGATTTTCAAAAATTAATTAAGAGGGGGCTGGGAATGGCGCAAAAAAATATTTTAGTAACAGGCGGAGCGGGTTTTATAGGCAGTAATTTTATTCCTTATTTTGCGGCTGCCTACCCTGATTATAATGTTATAAACCTTGATAAACTTACCTACGCGGGCGATTTATCTAATTTAAGCGAAGTCGCGAACGCCGAAAATTACACTTTTGTCGAAGGCGATATTTGCGACCGCGCGCTTATTGAAGACCTATTTAAAAAGCATGATATAAAAGGCGTTATACATTTCGCGGCAGAATCGCATGTTGATAATTCCATAACAGGCCCTCTGCCGTTTATAAAAACAAATATTGAAGGCACATTCACCTTGCTTGACGCGGCTAAAAATTATTGGATGGAAGCTCCTTTTAAATATAAAAAAGGCTATGAGGGCTGCCGTTTTCACCATATTTCAACCGACGAAGTTTACGGCACGCTTGGCGAAACGGGTTTGTTTGAAGAAACTACCCCCTACGCTCCCAACTCACCTTATTCGGCTTCAAAAGCTTCAAGCGATTTTATTGTGCGCGCCTATCACCATACTTACGGGTTAGACGTTACAACAAGCAACTGTTCAAATAATTACGGCCCTAAACAACATAAAGAAAAGCTTATCCCCACAATTATACGCAAAGCTTTAGCCGGGCAGTCAATTCCCATATACGGCGACGGCAAAAATGTGCGCGACTGGCTTTACGTGCTTGACCATTGTAAAGGCATTGACCTTGTTTTTCACAAAGGCAAAGCGGGGGAAACATATAATATAGGCGGACGAAATGAACGTACCAACTTAGAAATTGTTGACATTATCTGCGCTGTTCTTGACCAAAAGAAGCCTCTTAACGGCAAAAGCTATAAAAGCCTTATAACTTTTGTTAAAGACCGCCCGGGGCATGATAAGCGTTACGCTATAGACGCCACAAAATTTGAAACAGAGCTTGGTTGGAAGGCCGACGAAACCTTTGATACCGGTATAATAAAAACCATAAACTGGTATTTGGAGAGAATATAATACAGGGTAAATGTTATAAATATTCCTAAAGTTTTTAGCGTTTATAAAATGAAACTCTTTTAAGTAATTAAAAACTTTTTTGCTATAATAAAAATATGAAACTAATAAGAACCGCCAGCACAACAGTAACAACAACTACAACAATGGACAAATTGTTGGCGGTTTTTGTTTTGAATTAAAAAGATTTTTAAAATACAAATAAAACCCGCCCTTCAAACGGCGGGTTTTTCTTCTTTAAAATAAAGTTTGTAAACAGGAGCGATTAGATATGGAAAATTATAATATAGCTTTACTGGGCTGCGGAACGGTAGGTTCGGGCACGGCAAAAATAATATCGGAGTTTAGCGCCGCTCTGTCCGAACGAAGCGGCAAAAAAATAAATATTTCTAAAATAGTTGATTTGCGCCCTATGGCGGCCGCAAAAAAAGCGGGAGTTGATATTTCTCTTTTCGTTAACCCGAAAGAGGAGCTTAGTAAAGAGGAAGCCTCCGCCGCAATAAAAGAAGTTTTGGCTGATAAAAGCATTGACCTTGTTGTCGAAACCATTGGCGGCGACGGCGACTACATTAAAAATATACATGAAAGTGTTTTAAAAGCGGGTAAAAACCTTGTTACGGCAAATAAATCTCTCCTTGCTAAAACGGGTAAAAGTCTGTTTGAAACAGCTAAAGAAAATAATAAAAGCATAGGGTTTGAGGCCGCCGTTTGCGGCGCTATCCCTATAATAAAGGGTTTGACGGAATGTTTTACAGGGGATGATATTTTAAGCGTTTACGGCATAATGAATGGCACTAGCAATTTTATTTTATCTAACATGTCATCAAGGGGAATATCTTTTGAAGAAGCCTTAAAAGAAGCCCAGCGGCTAGGTTACGCGGAGGCCGACCCAAGCCTTGATATTAACGGCGGTGACGCTGCCAACAAACTTAAAATTCTTATTCAAATGATTTACGGTGTTGACGCCCGCAGCATTACTATCGGAGTAAACGGTATTGACGTTATTAAACCTGTTGACGTTGCTTTCGCAAAGCAGATAAACAGCGTTATAAAACTTATTTGTTACGCTAAAAGAGAGGGTAATAAGCTTTACGCCGCAGTGCGTCCGATGATGTTGCATAAAGATATTTTCCTTGCCGATATTAACGGGGCCACAAACGCCGTGCGTTTAATTAATAAATATTCGGGCGAAAATATTTTAGTAGGCCAGGGCGCCGGCATGGAAGAGACCGGCAGCGCGATAGTTTCCGACATAGTTAAAATAGCGCGCGGGGATAAACAACGCAGTTCCATAGCCTGGCAGGAATGCGAAATAAAACCTTTTGAGGAACACGCCATGAACTTTAATATTATTCTTAAATCTAAAGATATGCCGGGTGTTACAGGCGCGGCGGCAAAAGCTATCGGTGATGAAAACGTTAATATCTTTACCATAGGCCCTAATTTTCACGAGGGGGAATTTGCTTATTTTTCCATAGTGACGGAAACGGCCACCTTAAACCAAATTAACAGGGCCGTAGCTAAAATGCGCGAGCTTAAACCCGGCGCTTTTGAGAAAGACGTTAAAGTTTTTCCTATAATAAAATAATATTGGTAAAAATTATGAAATATATTGATACAAGAGGCGGAAATAAAACTTTTAATTTTGAACAGGTTCTTTTAGGCGGGCTTACCGAAAACGGCGGGCTTTACGTGCCTGAAACGCTGCCTAAATTTACAAAAAGCGAAATTGAAAGTATGCGCGGGCTTTCTTATAACGGGCTTGCCTTTAAAATACTGCGCCCTTTTACGGAAGACTGTTTTACTGACGCGGAACTTAAAAATATTATTGAACTTGCTTATAAAAATTTTTCCGAAGGTGAAATTGCCCCTTTAAAAAAATTAAAAGATAATATTTTGGTTTTAGAGCTTTTTCACGGGCCTACTCTTGCTTTTAAAGATTTTGCCATGCAGATTTTAGGCCAAATGTTTGAAACTGTTTTAAAAAGGAATAACGCTTTTATAACAATAGCGGGCGCCACTTCGGGGGACACAGGCTCCGCCGCTATAGCTGCTTTTAAAAATTCCGAAAGAGCTAAAATTTTTATTCTCCATCCCCATAACAAAGTATCTGACGCGCAGCGCAAACAAATGACAACAGTTATTTCGCCAAACGTAAAAAATATAGCGGTGGAAGGTTCTTTTGACGACTGCCAAAATATAGTAAAAGGCCTTTTCGCCGATGCGGGCTTTAAGGAAAAATACAGTCTTTCCGCCGTAAATTCCATTAACTGGGCGCGCATAGCCGCGCAAATAGTTTATTATTTTTACGCCGCTTTAAAAGCTGATGAAAAACAAGAGGGCGTTTCTTTTTGTGTGCCTACGGGCAATTTCGGCAATATTTTTGCCGCTTATACCGCTAAACAAATGGGGCTTAATATTAAGCGCCTTATAATAGCTTCCAACGCTAATGACATTCTTACAAGGTTTATTAACAGCGGCGTTATGGAGCAAAAAGGGGTAACTCATACTCTAAGTCCTTCTATGGATATTCAAATTTCATCAAATTTTGAACGTTTGCTTTTTGATTTCTGCGCGCGTGACCAAAAGGCCCTAAACGCTTTTATGGCGCGTTTTAAAGAAACCGGCAGGTATGACGTGCCCCCTGTCATGCTTAGCGAAATTAAAAAGGTTTTTACCGCGTTTAAAGCTGATGACGGCGCAACCCTTGAGGTTATAAAAAGTATTTATGCGCAAACGGGCGTTATTTTAGACCCGCACAGCGCGGTAGGCGTTAACGCCGCTTTACAATATAACGGGTCTGAGCCTGTTATAACGCTTGCCACGGCGCACCCAGCAAAATTTGGCGCTGCGGTAAAAAAAGCCTTAAACGTTGAGGTTGAAGTGCCGCCTTCTTTAAAAAAGTTTTTAGAAGGGAAAGAAAGGTTTGAAGTTCTGCCCGTCTCTTTAGAAGCGGTAAAACTTTATATGGAGAATAACGCTTAATGGCCCTTTATGTAAAGTTAAATAAAGACGAAATAGAGGCTTTTATAGCGGACTATAACCTTAAGCTTATTGATTTTAAGGGTATTATAGAAGGCGTGCAAAACACAAATTATTTTTTGCTTACTACTTCCGGTAAATATATTCTTACCGTTTGTGAGGAAGAAATTAACCCCACCGACCTTCCTTTTTTTAATTCGGCTATGTTATACGCCGCTCTGCATGGCGTTCCGTGTCCGGTTCCTTTAAAAAACAAATATGGCGCCTTTACGGGTCGGCTTAAAAATAAACCGGCCGGAATAGTAACTTTTTTAGAAGGCAAATCCGTAACGGACATTACTTTTTCCCATCTTGAAAATCTGGGGCGTTTTTTAGGTAAGCTGCATATTCAAACTAAAGATTTTAAAGAAGAAAGGGCAAACCCGTTATGCTTGGATAATGTGACTGAGCTTATAAGGAAAAATAAAAAAATTGATAATATCTCGCCAAATCTTTCTGCCGAAATTAACAAAGAATTAAACCTTGTGTCTGAAGAGCTTAAAAGCTTTTATAATTTACCCAAAGGTTTTGTGCATGCGGATATTTTCCCCGACAATATGTTTTTTGAAGGAAATAATGTAAGCGGCATTATTGATTTTTATTTTTGCTGCAGCGATTACTTGGCATATGATTTGGCGGTTACCGCCAACGCCTGGTGTTTTGATAATAAAGGTTTTGATTATAACGAGAAAAAAATAAAAATTTTATTGGATTCTTACCAAAAAATACGCCCGCTTGAACAAGCAGAAAAATATGCTTTTAACGCGCTTTTGCGCCGCGCGGCCTTAAGGTTTTTTGCAACAAGAGCGTGGGATATGAAGTACCCCAAACCAAACGCCGTAGTAGGCGTAAAAGACCCTATGGAATATGTGGCTAAATTAAGGGCTTTTAAGTCGGCGGGGGATTTGTTTAAATAATTTAAAAAGGCCGGCTTCGCGTGAAATTTAATAAAACCGCGCTTAAAAACAATAATATAAGCAATTTTAGGGGGTTGATTTTGCTATTAATAAACATTATAATATAACCATTATTGGATGTATACTATCGTTTTTATATATTAAGTGTCGCAGTTCCCAAGGGAGGAAGTATGGTAGAAAGCAGCTTCATGATTCTTCAGCATATAGGTTCCATCGTTTCCGATGACGGGATGGAAGAAGTAAAATTCTCGATAGACGCA
This sequence comes from Elusimicrobium minutum Pei191, assembly GCF_000020145.1. NCBI lineage: Bacteria > Pseudomonadati > Elusimicrobiota > Elusimicrobia > Elusimicrobiales > Elusimicrobiaceae > Elusimicrobium > Elusimicrobium minutum. The sequence goes on along the minus strand of NC_010644.1, from coordinate 946,966 downwards.
TACAGAGGTTACAGGTATGCTTCTATAAGAAAATATTTGAAATCCGAGTCATACAGCGGCGCTACTAGAGCGGGTATTACAATGACGCCTGAAATTGTTAAAGGCGTGGCCTCTGTTCTTGAACCTTTACCGGACGACGCGTCCAAATTAGAAGATAAAGAAATAGGCAAATTTGCTAAACATCCCGGCATGAGCGTTATTGTCAGAGTAAGTTCCTTTAAAGGCGCCAGAGGCTTGGACTTAAGACAATGGCAGGAAGATGATATTTACACGGGCTGGACAAAAAAGGGTATTCGTCTTCCGTTAAATAAAATGGGCGAAATTAAAAAACTTTTTAAAGAAATGAGCGTTTATTTTGCCCAAAAACCCGGTAATGAAAAATAGGTTGGGGTTTGCAGGGCGTTAGCTGAAAATATTCTTTATTTGTGTATAAAAAAACCCGAAGGTTGTTCCTTCGGGTTTTTTGCGTGCGGTTTTCATAGGTCCTTAGGCCCATGTTAGTTTAGGTCCAATGGCCCTGGTAAGCGGCTGTAAAAAACCGTAAACTGTTAATATAAACAGAAATAACGGGAGTTAAAAATGAAAAAATTGTTTTTATTGGCAGGTTTGATTTTATCTTTCACTTTCGCAAATGCGCAAGAAGCCGAGGATAATGAATATATAGTCAAACTTTCGCCCGCGCTTAAAAAATCTATTGTTGAAAAAAGTAATTCCGCGCAGTCCGAACTTAAAACTTTAAAAGCCAAGCTTGAGGAAATGCTTAAAACCGCCAATGTAAAATCTGATGGTGAAAACTTTATAAAAGACGTAAACGCGCTTTTAGCTAAATATGACGCTTTAAAAGCCGTTTCAGATTCAAAACAATTCCGCTTAGCTATTAATGATTGCGCCGAAACCAGCAACAAGGTGCGCAACAGCGAAAAGAACCAAAAATTTGCTTCTTTGGCAAGATTTAGCGGCCTTATCTTTGATTACCTTTCAAAAGAAGGCGCCTATTTGCAGGAAATAATTCACGAATACACCAAGCTCGCTAAAAATATAGAAAAAGAGGTAAATGATCTTAACGCTAAAGCCCAGGTGCAAAGCGCGGCTATAATTGAAGCCATTACAGAATACGCTAAAACAATTAAACCCGCCACGTTGGAATTTGTTTCAACCATATCAGAACCGGCGTTTGACAGTATTATGGCTCCTTTAGATTCGATGATAACAGGTAAAGATGTGGAGGCAAAATTTAAAGCGTTTGGGGATTTTAACACCGCTTTCGGCAAAGCTTTTGAAACTGTTTTCCCTAATAACCAGTGTGAAACTGAAGAGCAGGTGCAGGCCATTTCCAAATGGCAGGGCGCTAACGGCGCGGCGATGATGATACTTCAAGGCAAACTTGCCCAACAAGGCATTACATTCGAAGAGTAAAAACTTTTGAAACAAAGAAGAGTAATAATATTTAAAAGTACATTTTAAAACGCAATTAAAACACATAAAAATCCCCTGCGGTCGCGGGGGATTTTTATGTGTTTTAATATTTGTTTTTGATTTATCTAAAGGCTAAATTATTTTATCATGCTTGCTCAAATTACATTTTGCACATAATAATTGAATGTTTTTAGCTGTTATAGAGCTGCCCCCTTTTGAGAATGGTATATTATGGTCAAAGTGTAAATTAGTTTTATTTCCACATTGTACACATTGCCCTTTATCTCTTTCCCAAACATGTCGCTTTACTATGGTAGGGATAAGTCTTGAATGGATAATTTCTTTTTTTAATGTTTTGGAGTTCGTAGGCTCATCTATAATCTCAAGTTTAAACTTAAAAACACTTCTTTTATTTGATTTTTGCGTCCAAGCATCAACTAGTTTGAAAAAACCAGTATAAGACCATATCCCATCTTTTATTTTTTCATAAATCTTAACTACTTCTGGTTCGTTTAAGTTGTTTTTATAGTCTATAGCAGCTTTATAAAATTTACCATTCTGAGTAAGTTTTCCATTTTCTGTGTATTGAGGTTGGTCTAGTTCTTTTGGATTCTTTTTTAAATCTTTTGTTTTTGGAATATCATGCCCTTCATATATCAAAATTCTGCCATTTTCTTCAAAAAGGTCATGATAAGGAGCTCCTGTTCGAACACTCATAAGAAAAATAGAATATTTGTTGTTAAGGCGAAAATACATTCCTCTCTGAAGAGAAATTTGTTCTTCAGTACACATTTGAAGATAAGAAATAATATCTCCGTAATTCATTAAAAACTCCTTTGTTTTTAATTGCCAAAGTATATAGAATAATTATATTAAATATAAAGAAACTTAATTGCATGTTACCGACAGGAAACAAAAACCTCCCCATAGTAGCGGAGAGGTTTTTATGTTTAATTGTTTAGAGTCTTAATTATTTTGATTCTTCTTCTTCTTTTGTGTCTTTCTTAAGCAGCCCGCCAATGCCTTTAAGCGCTGTGCCTACAGTGCCGCTTACCACGTCTTTAGCGGTATTTGTGGCGCCGCTTACGGTGTTTTTACCCAAAGTGGCTACTCCCGGCACTATTGAAGTGGCCGTTGAAAGCACATCTATAGTTGCTTTTGGGTTATCAATGGTTCCGCCTACTTTTATGGCTACGGGTTTAAAGCCGCTTGAACCTTGTTTTCCCAAATGGGCGTTTACTTTCATGTTAAGTTTGTCTGTTTTAAAGTCTATTGTGCCTTCGGCTTTTACGGTTGTAAGATCAGAGCTTAAGGTTGTTTTGTTAATTGTCATTAAGCCTGAGTTAAAGGAGTAGTCGCCTTCAATTAATTCAAAAGGCACGGCGTCTTTTTTGTTTGACGAGGTGAAAACGTCAAGCTTTAAAACGTCAAACACTTTTTTTACTATGCCTATGGAAATAAACATAACGTTAATTATTTTATTAGAGGCTAAAAATTGTTTGATGTCCGTTATTTCGCCTTGTTCCACTCTAAACTGGGTTTTACCGCTAAGTGTGGTTAAGGTATCCTCAATGCTGGTTAAATCAGCTGTTAAGGACGCTCCTTTTGAGTTAAAATGCGGCACTGATACAGGGCCGATTTTTACATTGGTTTTAAGGTCAATATAAGGGCCTGTGGCCTTTTTTGATTTTGCTGAAGGGGAAGGAACAGCGTCGCTTGTTTTGGCCGCTTCAGAAGTTTCTGTTTTAGGCAGTTCTTTTATTGTAAGGCTGTCTAAATCAAAATCAAAATTTACGGCGTAATGGTTTGTTTTCTTCTCGGAAAACGCCAATGTTGTTTTAAAGGCGGCGTCATTTATTTTACCTGTAATTGTTTCTGATTTAATGTTTGTCATACCAAGTATTTGTATTATGCCGTTAATATCTTTAACCGTAACTACGTTTTGGTATGCGGCGCCAACATTTTCCAGCGTTATTTTGCCTGTCACTTTGTCCGGATCGGAAGCCGAGAGGGAACCTGTTACCGTGCCTTGCAAACCGTATTCTTTTGTAAGTTCGGGCGCTATGGCGGCAAGTTCATCAACAAACAGTTTAAGGTTGGCTTTCGCGTTGTAAACCAAGTCTTTTCCGCCAAAGCTAACATTTGCACTGCCGTTTACGGTTGATTTTGTTAAAGAGGCGGAATATTTGCTTATTTCAGCATTTGATTTATCTAGATTGAGTTTGATGTCGGAAGCTAATTTAACAGCGGGCAGGCTGAAATCGGGTAAATCGCTTACAAAAGAACTTAATGTTTTATTGTTAACATTATTGACTGTGCCGCTTACCGAGATAATGGGGTTGTTAAAACCTTTTACCGTGCCTTGAAAGTTTGTTGTAATGCCGTTTAATGAGGCGGTTAAGCTTTTAAGCGTTAATTCGGCTGCGTCTAAATTATTATTTTTAAGATCCGCCATAAGATTGACAGATACCGGCATGTCAACAGCCATATCCTGCGCATTGTAAAGCAGCCTGAAATCAGAGTTCACCGCAAAAGGGCCGTCTAGGACAAAGTCATTTATTTTTACGTTAACGTCTTTAATCTGGGCGGTCATTTTTTCTTTTTTATCCGTATAATTTATGGCGGAATTTAAAATAAAAAACTTATCTACCTGTACGTTAAAGCTTAACCCCTGCTCTTCTATTTCTTTAGGAGTTTTGGGTTGTGCGGAGGAAGCGACGTCCGCCGCGGGTATAAGGTCGTCAAAATTAAAATTGCCCTTTTCGTCTTTTATTATATTGGAGTTAAAGCCGTCTAACCCTATTGTGCTTACTTCAATGCTTTTTTTAAATAACGGGCGTAAAGCGATTTTTATTACCATGCTGTCCGCTTTAGCGAAAGTACCGTTTTTAAACGTTCCCGCTTCGGACATGGCGAAGTTGGATAATTCCACGCCTATTAATTTAAATGAAAGTTTGTCAAAAGAAACCTCTCTGTTATAGTTTGTTTTGGCGTAGGTTGTAATAATATTTTTAATCTTTTCGGGCGTAAAAATCTGTCTTAAAGCTATCGCCGCGCCTGCTACCGCTATTACCGCTATTAAGAATAGCACGGCCGCAATTTTTAATAATTTCTTCATTGCTTTTCCTCCGTATTTTTGTTTTTATAATTTTTTAAATCCTGAATTTTTTGCTCTATTTGTTTGGGCGCTTCGTAGTTTTTAAAGCGGTTAATTTCCTTTTTTACCCTTGTTAAAATAAAAACAAATAAAGCCGCGTCATCTGCGAAACCGAAAAACGGAAATATTAAGTCAGGAACTAAATCAATGGGGAAAACAAAATAAAAAATAAAGAATAAAACCCAGCAAATCACGGCCCAGGGCACAGGGTATTTGCCTTTAGCCACAGCTTTATACATTTCTATGAGAGTTTTTATATCCCCGTAATCTTTATTTTGTCCCATACTTAATTGTATGTTTTTAAAAAATTAAGCGCAATAACATCTGATATAATGATATTGACGCCATATGGGGAGGTTTTAGAATGAAATTTATAGATAATATTTTCAAAACGGCTTTTGATAACGGGCAAACCGCGCTTACCGAAGCGCAGTGTTACGCCGTTTTTGACAGGATCGGCCTTACGGTTCCCAAATGGCAGAAGTTTGATAAAACCGCCGAGAATTTTGATTCTATAATATCATCCTTTGGGGGGGATAAAGTAGTTTTAAAAATATTATCCTCTAAAATCATTCATAAAACAGAAGCGGGCGGCGTTAAAATAGTTTTAAAAACGGACGCTAAAGCCGCTTTTGAAGAACTTATGGAAAAGTTTCCCAATGCTGAAGGCGTTTTGGCTGTTGAATTTATAAATTACACGCCCTTTGCCTTAGGTTCTGAGCTTATGCTTGGCGCGCGGGCGGATGAATCCTTCGGCCCCTTAGTAGTGCTTGGTTTCGGCGGATCGGGCGCCGAATTTTTAACAAAAAATTTAAAAAAAGGTGTAAGTCCGAGCATAGCGGCCGCGGCCGATTTACAGCCCGCCTCCTTTATAGCGGAAAATTTTGCCGCTAAATATTCCCAAGGGCTTGTGCGCGGGGGTAAAAGGCACGGTGATATTAATAAACTTACAAAATGGGTAAGTGCGTTTAGTTCTCTTATAAATTATTTTTCTGACGGTGCCGGCAACGCTTGGACTATTGAAGAAATGGAAATAAACCCGCTGGCCGCCTGCGGGGGAGAATGGTTTGCTTTAGACGGCGTTATCAGGTTTAGACAAAGTAAAAACGTAACACGCAGCTTTCCCAGTTCCAAGGCTATAGAAAGTGTTGTGCGCCCTTCTACTATAGGCGTTATCGGCGTAAGTGAGAATAAAGTTAATATGGGCAGGATAATTTTAAATAATATCGCCAAAGCGGGTATGTCTAAAGAAAACACAGTAGTTATTAAAGAGGGGGTAACGGAAATTGACGGAGTAAAATGCGCCCCTTCCTTTAAAGACATGCCTTTTAAACTGGACACTCTTGTGGTAACCGTGCCGGCCGCTTTTGTGCCCGGCGTTATTAAAGAAGCGGCTGCCAGCGGCAAAGTTAACGCCATAGTTTTAATAAGCGGCGCTATAGGTGAAAAAGAAGGCAGCGCGGATTTAAAAAAAGAAGTTGAGGACATTGTTATAAAAGGGCGGGAAATAAATCCCGATTTCGCGCTTAACGGCGGTAACTCCTTGGGCGTAGTTTCCAATCCTTCCAAAGTTAACACTCTTTTTATTCCCTTTGAAAAGCTTGACCCGCCTTTAGGCGTAAACGAAAAGCTTGCCCCTTGCGCTTTTATAAGCCAAAGCGGAGCTTTTGTTATTTCAATCCTAAGCAAGCACTCTGGTATGAAACCGGTTTACTGCGTTACCGTGGGCAACCAGTTAGATATTACCGTGGCCGATTACGCCGCCTACGCTGTTGAGGATAAAGACGTTAAAGTTTTGCTTCTTTATATCGAAGGTTTTAAACCGGGCGACGGTGCCGGCCTTTTGCGCACAATAAGGCGGGCTAAAGAATTAAAGAAAAAAGTTGTTATTTATAAAGCGGGGCGCACCGGCGCGGGGCAAAAAGCCGTTATGGGGCACACAGCCTCAATAGCGGGCGATTATTTTATTACGGAAAGCCTTTTTAACCAAGAGGGCGCTTTGGTGGCTTCTAATTTCACTGATTTTGAATTTTTAGCCCAAATGTGCCTTGCCAACGCTGACTCTGACACAAACAACAAATCCGTATTTATGATAAGCAACGCGGGTTTTGAAACCAGCGGCATGGCGGATAATATAGGGGAAGGTTCTAATATAAGCGTAGTATATCCTAATGAAAAACTAAGTTTGGAAATGAAAGATATTTTAAAGCAGAACAAATTAGATGCTATTGTGGATATCCGCAATCCTTTTGATGTAACGCCCATGGCTTCGGACGAGGTTTACTTTAACTTAAGCAAAGCCGCGTTAAAAAGCGGGCAATATGGCGCTTTGGTTTTTTCAATGCTGCCTTTAAGCCCGGCGGTAAAAACTTTAAAGGTGGAAAATCCCGACGTTATATCAAAACTGGGCGCTCTTAAAAGAGAAACAAACCTTCCCGTGGCGGTTGTGGTAAGCGCGGGAGAAAAGTTTGATTATTACCGCTCGCTCGCTTTGCAAGAAGGCCTTGTGGTTTTTAAAGAGGCCGACAAAGCTATTAATATTCTTTCGCAGTTTTTTAAATAAAATTACCCGGGTTCGCGCCCGGGTTTATTTTTTTAAAAATTACGCTTCAAGTTCTTAAAAGATATCACTATATCCTGGGTGGAAAAATTCCGAGTATATGAAAACAATTTTATATTCATTGCCGGGGTTCGCGTAAAAGGGCTTCTTAATTCCATAAATCAAATATGACTCAAACAAAACGCCGCCAAAAGCGGCGTTTTTGCTGTTTTTTATCGCGCTGATAAAAAACCATAACGATAATTTTTAAGAAGACAAAACAAAATAATTATTGACTTTTTTGTTATATAGTTCTATAATTCTAGAATAATAGAATTAGTTGTTTTTGGAGGGTTTATGAACAGCGCCGAAAGGGTAAATATTTTTGCAGCTCTCGCTCAGGAATCAAGGCTAAGCGTTTTTAAAATTTTGGTTGAGCACGGAACCACGGGCATGTGCGCGGGTGATATAAGCAAAAAACTTAATATCGCTAAAAACACTTTATCTTTTCATCTTTTACTGCTTACTCAGGCGGGTTTATTAAAAAAAAGAAAAGAAGGTTTATATATTTACTACGCCGTTAATTTTGAGGCTATTAAAGAAGTTATAGATTTTTTACTTGTCGATTGCTGCAATTCCGAATGTACCTGCACGACATGTAATGTTTTTAGGGATCTTGAGGTAAAGCATCACAAAAAACACCAAGAGAGTAAAACTAAAAAAATAAAAAAAACAGCAAAAAAATAATGTGCTTTTAAGGAGAGAGTTATGCTTGATGACTTATTAAAAAAAATAGAGTCGTATTTTGATAAAAAATCGAAAGAAAAAAAATGCTGCTGCCAAGCCAAAGAAAGTAAGGATAGATAGGGGAAAACATGGAAACATTAGCTATTAAAATTGTTGAGCTTATGGGTTTAGACCCTTCCGCCAGATTGGGTGCTTCGGTTGTATTTTTTATAAACGACAGCGTAAAAATAATGCTTATGCTGTTTGTAATGATTTCCGCTATAGGCGTGTTAAGAACCTATTTTAACCGCCAAAGAATGGAGAAATATTTGGGCAGTAAAAATAAATTTATAAGCTGTTTTTTTGCTTCTTTATTTGCTATTTTTACGCCTTTTTGTTCGTGTTCGTCAGTTCCAATATTTTTAAGCCTTGTGAGAATGAGAATCCCATTCGCGGCTTCTATATGTTTTTTAGTAGTGTCGCCGCTTGTTAATGAGTATCTTGTTGCTTTAATGCCTTCTTATTTCGGTTTTAAAATAGTGGCTGTTTATATTATAGGCGGTATAACCGTGGGTATGCTGGGCGGTATGTTTTTAGAACGCATCGGCATGGCCAAATATATAGAAGAACACATCCATGGCGGCGATATTGAGGAGGAAGTTTTTGACTCGTTTAAAGCGCGCGCCAAATTCGGCCTTAATGAAGGAAAAGATATTGTAAAAAAACTTTGGTTATGGATTTTGGCCGGTGTGGCTTTAGGCGCTGTTATACATAACTATGTGCCTGATACCACTGTGCTTAAAGTGGCTAATTTTGGGGGGATATTGAGCGTGCCTTTAGTAACGCTTTTAGGCGCGCCGGTTTACGGCAGTTGCGCGGGCGTTGTGCCCATAGCTGTTGTTATGTTTAGCAAACCTATACCGTTAGGAACTACAATAGCGTTTTTAATGTCCGTGTCGGCAATGAGTCTGCCCGAAGCCGTGCTTTTAAGAAGCGTGATGAAGTTAAAACTTTTAGGGGCGTTTTTCGCCACTATTATTGTGGGAATTATTATAATGGGCTATTTCCTAAACTTCGTTTCGCCTTATCTTATAAGTTAAAATACCAAAAAAGCCGCCTTTTAAAAGGCGGCTTTTTTAATGTTAAAAAAAACTTACATCGGGTTTCTTTCCAGATATAAAAAAATGAGTGTGCAAAGCGTAACGTAAGGCGTCAAGCGCGTGGTCGTTAAATTTAACCGCTTCTTCAAGCGCATTGCCGTTTAAGTCCGTTTTCCAGCAGTAACCTTGAATCTCTTTTATAAGATTTGATGAGTTTTTGTTTATAAAAAGTTTTTTGGTTTTTACGCTTAAAATACCCGCTTTTACATCTTTCAAAGCCGGGTGTATGTTAAAACCGGCTTCACTTATTTCGGCTATGCGGGCAGGCTCGGCCGCGTCGGCGTAAATACTTTCGTGCCTTTGTGAGGGGGGTATAATTTCTGCTAAATTTTTTATAAGCGCGCTGTTTGTAAGTCCACTTTTGTAAAGTTTTTCCTCGGTGTAAACACCTTCGTCCGATATATAAAGTTTAACAAGCGCAGACGGGTTGTTAAACCCGAAATCAAGACCCCAGATAACATTGTCCGTGTTTTTTATTTCGTCAACAAAAGTATAGTTGTCATAAACAATATTTTTGTTAGCGCCCCATTGGCCCAAAGCGAAAACACGGTAATAATTCTCGTCAATATCTTTTAAACCCAGCAAAGTGTTAATATAATCTTTGCTTAAAAAAGGATTGTCCTTATAAGAACTTTTTATAATTTGCGTGTTTTGTGCTGAAAGCAGTTTTTTTGCTATCCAAGAATTTGAGTCCGAAGGGTTTAACGTTAAAAATATTTGGTTTTTGTAAGGCTCTTTTATGGGAGCGGAAAGACGGGTAAGAAGGGTAACGTAGTCCTCATACGTAAATTCCGTTGCCTCCTCCATCCAAATATAGTTAAACTCAGCTGATTTTATCTTCTCCGGGTTATCTAAAGAAAAAAACTGTATTCTGCTTTTACCCAAATTATAATAATGCTCCATTTTATTATGGTTTTTTTCGGAGTAAAGGCCATATTCTTTAAGAAGGTCCGTTACAAGCCGCGCCGCCGTCATTTTTAAAGCGGGCATTGTTTTGCGCGTTATACCCACGTTAATACCCTGCAGGTTTAAAGCGCGCATTATTAAAAGCTGCGCCACGGCGTGGCTTTTGCCGCTTCTTGCCCCGCCCACGTTTATAACGGTTCTTTTGCCCGCTTTATTATTTAATTTAAAGACAGGTCCTATTTTGGGTTTAATTAGGTTTTTCTGTTTCATCTGCGTCAATGTCCGTAAAAACAATCTGTGGCAGCGGGGCGGCGCTGTTTGGGGGCGTTTTGGTTTTATTGTATTTCTCGCCCAGGCGGTTTGTTAAAGCAAAAGAAAGTATGGTCGGGGATTTTGTTTTCAAGGCCGAGTCTAAAAAAGCTATTTCAAGTTTCAGGTTTATAATTTGGTCAAACCTGCGTGCGAAAACTTTATCTTTTTGAAGAAAGGAAAAAAGCTTTATCGCCTGAAGGCCGGTAAGTTCAAGGGCTGCTTCTATATTTAAAGCGTTTTGAAGGTGTGTTAGAAAATTGATTTTTACATCTCGGTTTAAATTTGCGTCATTTTTGTTTTGTGTCATAACTCATAAAATATTTGATTTTATGACGGCTCCCTGCAATAATATAGCACAGCGGCGGTGATAAAGTCAAATTTGGTAAAATGAAAATATGACATTGCTAAAAGAATTTTTTATTGTAGGCGCAGGCGGTTTTGTAGGCTCTGTTATGCGTTATCTTATGGCGGTTGTATTGGCTTCGGCTTCCTTAAAACACGGGTTCCCGTACGCGACGCTTGCCGTTAATGTTTTAGGCTCTTTTATGATAGGTTTTTTATCACAGCCCTTTAGCGCTAATCCTTACGGAAGGCTTTTTGTAATGGTGGGCGTATTGGGCGGGTTTACCACGTTTTCCACTTTTTCTAATGAAACTTTGCTCCTTTATAATAACGGGCAATTTATTTTTGCTTCATTAAATGTGCTTTTAAACGTGCTGCTTTGTTTAGTTGGTGTTTTTTGCGGATTTGAGGCCGCTAAAATAATTTTGTAAGGAGGGATTTATGTCAAAAATAGTAACAACTTATTTGGGCGACGGAGAGGCTGAAAGTTTTTACCCCGAGGTAGGCGAAAAAATTTTTACGGATTTGCCTTTAGATAACGGCGGCAAGGGCAGAAAGTTTTCCGCAACGGATATCTTTACCGCTTCTTTAGCCGCCTGCATAGTTACGATAATGGGTAAAATGGCCGAATCCAGGGGCGACAGCCTTAAAGGCGCCAAAATAGAAATTGAAAAAATTATGGAAAGCAACCCCAGGCGTATAGGCAAGTTTATTATAGATATTATTTTTCCCGAAGGCATTTCTAAAGAAAAGATGGAAATGTATTCCAAAGTAATACATACCTGCCCGGTGCATAACAGCATTCACCCCGATATAAAAGTTGAAGTAAATATTAAATAAAAAAAACCGCTCGAAAGAGCGGTTTTTTTTAATAGTAAGGAGTAAGAAGCCTGAAAATATTGTTACGTATTCTTTTATGCAAACTCATTTTAGCGTAAGTTTTAAACATTTGTTTTTTTGATATTCTTTTTTTGGAATTAATATACTTTTCAACTTCCGCGGCTATATCTTTTGAAACACACTCTACGCAGGACTCAAAGTTAAGTTTAAAGCTGCGCTCATCCCAATTGGCCGAGCCTATTAACGTCCATGCGCCGTCAATAACACAAGCCTTGCTGTGGTCAAAAGGCATGGGATTTAAATAAATGTTAACGTTGCGGCTTAAAAGTCTTTCATAATTTGCCGACATGGCGTAGTCCATACCGGGGATATCTGTTTTTTTGGGAATTATTACATTTACTTCCACGTTTTTCATTGAGGCTATTTCAATGGCGGTTAAAACAGTTTCATTAGGCAGAAAATACGGCGTTATAATATCAATCTTATGTTTTGCCTGCCCCAGCATAGCCGTAACAAGGGTTTCTATTTTACTGTAACTTTGGTCAGGCCCGTCTGATATAAGACGGCATATTGATTTAACGTCTTTTACTTCCGGGGCGTGTTCAACGGGTGTAAAATGTTTTTTTGAGGCAAAATGCCAGTCCGCCTCAAAAAGGGCGGAAAGCTGTTTTATAACGCCGCCTTCTATTTTAAAAGTTATATCCTGTACTGCATTTTTTGAAGGAGCTGTTTTTACCAAAGAGTTTTTTGTTATATTCATGCCGCCGAACACCGCTGTTTTCCCGTCCGCAATAAGCATTTTACGGTGGTTGCGCAGGTTTACAAACGGCAAAGAAACAATAAATTTAGGGGGAAGAAATATGCCTGTTTCAAGATTTTTTATTTCTCGTAATCTTTTTTGCATTTTGTATCTTGCCGTTCCTACGCCTATGGCGTCAATAAGCACTTTTATTTTAGCGCCGTTTGCGGAAGCCTGCTTAAACGCCGCAAAAAACTGTTCAAAAAGGGAGTCATAATCAAAAATATAGCTTTCAAGCAAAACCTCTTTTTTAGCGTTTTTAATTAAATCAATCATCACAGGGTAAGCCTGCTCGCCGTTAATAAGAGGCTCAACACTGTTTCCAAGTACGGGCAGATTTTCATGTATATGCATGCTTAAATTTATAAAGCTGATATTCTCCGGAGTGAGCTTGGCGGCGATTTCAGGCGGTATTTTCTTTTTTATAGTGGAAATATTTTTTTTGTAAGTAATCTGCTTCATGCGGTGGGCTTTTCTTTTTATTCTGTTTATACCCAAAACGATATAGATAAGCCCCCCTAATAAAGGCGAAAGTATTACAAGGCCTATCCAGCCGGCGGCGGCTTTAACGTCTTCTTTGTTTAAAATTATGTGGATTATAAGAAGCATCGTATACGCGGCGTATAAAATAAATATGACCGCATAAGGCATGTTGTTTAAATGCTGTGCCAAAGCTGAAAAATATATCATGTTTTTATTATAAAAAATATTAACGGCTTTTAATATTGTCTTTTTGTTCAATAGTTACAAATAGTTATTTTTTTAAAAAAAGGACCTAGATTTCATTTGGGTCTTTTGGCCCTGGCATAATAAGATGTTTTCTGTTAAACTCAAAGTAAGAAAAGAGAAAAAAGCAATACAGTAAGTATAATAACTAAATATGAAAGGGAGAGTTTATGAAGCTGCTTAACAGAATTATATCTAAAACATTAATAATTGCAATTCTTTTCAATTGTAATGCTGATATTTTTGCACAAAGCGCTTCTAAAACCGAAACCCAATCCCGTCCTTCATTAAGCAAACAGAAAGTTGATAACGCCCGTATGGGAGATAAAAGACTCAAAGAAATTTATTCTGACCCGGCGGACCAGCAAAAAAAGATGGAACAGGTTTTAAAATATAACCGTTTTGTTCCTTCCTCTTTAAGAATAAGAAATGTAAACGCCCAAGTCGCTAAGATGAACTATCTTGATGCAATTAAATATGAAAAAAGATTGCAGGAAGATTCCGTTTATAGAAGAGCTGAAGAAATTAAATATATAATTTTCCAAAAAGAAGAACTGCCCACAATTAAAAAATTTACTGCGGATTTTACCAAAGCGGTCGAAGAACAGGAAAGGCTTATCATTTCCGCTATAAACAAAAATTATAACATGCAGTTAAAGCAGATCAGGCAGTCAGCCGCCGGTTTTGCAAGCAAAGAATTTCCGCAAACACAGATTCTTATTTGGACACAAAAAACAGAAAGCGAACTTAAACAATGGAAAGAAGAAGCATTAAGTGAACTTAAAAAGAGAAAAGAAGAGGAGCTTACCCGCCAAAATATCCAAAAGAGATATGAAGAGGAAATCGCCGCTATAAAACAGCAGCAGCAGGCCAGCGACGCCAAGGTAGACCAGGCGGTAATGGAAGAATTAAAAATACTCGCCGCGGAAATCATGGACCTTTATAAAAGAAAGCCTGAAGCGGTGCTGCCTTCTTTGTTAGAGGTTACACCCGCCCTGCTCACTGTAAGCCATGAAGATAATGAGCTTTTTACAAAAGCCGATAAAACGCATTTAATGAGAATTTATAAATATGTTCTTGAAAACCCGGGCGAAAAATGTGAAAAGGAAGGGCAGTGCGATCTTGAGATTAACGCTATATCGGGACTTGGCATTTTGGGGCAATATTCCGAAGACGGTTACCCGATAGTCGAATTTTTAGAAAAACATGAGAAGCACGCTGATTATACAAGAATACTTATAACTTCTATCAGCGCGCTTGTTAATATGAAAAGTTATGGAACGGTTGGCGGCTATCTTAACAGCGCTTTTGAAAGAGAAAACCGTATAAGCGAATTTGATATTTTTGACTTTGAACTGATGGCTAAAGAATTTAATAACAGACACGGTAAATATTTAGGCGAAATAAGCCAATACGCCAAATATAACGAATCGGGAAGAATCAACAACGCCTGGACGGATGTGGCTTTTATTTTAGCTGAAGATAATACCCAGGGAAGTTTAAACCTGCTTAGAAAATACGGCGTTGAAAAATGCAGGGTTTTCCAGGAAGTAAAAATTAACTTTGATAAAGAATTAAAATTGCGCTGCAGCGGTATACAGCCCTTTTTAGTAGGGGCTTTGCTTTCTGGTAAAAGCGGGGCTAACCAATATACCCAGGAATATAACCGCGCCGGCAATCATCTTACAGCCCAGGGAAGAAGTATGACCGTTACTAAGGACGATGAAAACAGGTCCAGAGCCAATGCGGAAGGGCTGATGTATAATTTTGACGCTCTTGCTAAACAAAAAGGTCTTGCCAAAGACGCATTGCTTGCTCTTTTTATAGTTAACCAAAGCATGGGCGATTTATCCGTTCATGAAGAAAGTGTTTTAGATACCGACATTTACTCTGTTTTCGGAAAAAGCATAAAAAAATATCTTAATGGAAACGCCGTAATAAGAGATAATAATTCCAAAGAATACCAAAATAATATAAAAAGGAAAGAATCGCGCGTACAGGAAGCAAAAATTATAGCCAATGTAGGCACGGGTTTAAATATAGGTTTTTTGGTATGGTGTTTTTGGGATTTAAGCAGGCTTGCCATTAAAGGCGTGCGCGGTATTGGCCGTTTGGGCAAGCAAACTTACAGAGGAATGAAATTAGCCCGTATAGGCAATAACGCTAATAAAATGGCGTTTCTTAGAGAGAATCTTGCCGTATACCAAAAAACATTCGCGAACCGTAAAAACCCTACTTATTTTGCTAAAGCTTCGCAAAAGATAAAACAAGGCCTTGAGCCTGCTGTTTTTAGTAACTATAAACATTTTGGGAGCACGGCGCCGGAATTTATAGGCCCTAGAACGGTTAGCGGCGAATTAATTCCCAGCGTGGCTCAAGAGGCTGTTCAAGCCGCCGTTTTTAACGTGCAGGCAGGGCGCGTTATAGTCAACCCAGAAACTATTACCCAGGCCCGTAATGCCGTAAATTTAGAAGCTTACTTGGCCGGTAAAAACTTAAAAAATACCTCGGCACGTAAAGATTTAGCCGATCTTTTGCATGTTGAAAGGAACTTTATAAACGCGTCAAGAAACGCGGCAAAAGAATTTAACACTATTACTGCGGCAAGGTCAAAACGCCCTTTAGTTTTCTCTTCTCCTAGTAAAGACGCTAAACTTTCACATAAACTTTTAGCCGGCGAAACTGGTAAACTTTTTACGACTTCCAAATTTCTTGACCGCCGCGCAATGCTGGCCGGACAGGCGTTAAGCGGTTCCGTTGCCAGTATGGCTTCAGTTGCCAGCGGCAAATACGGAGCCGAGCTGGTTGACACTCTTTTTTCCAAAGGCAAAAAACGCTCTCTTATACTTTTTAAAGGTTCCGACCAAAAGCAAATAGGTAATGTCAGAGTGTTTTTAACGGAAGCTATTCCCGGCGTTACCGGCACATGGCTTAAAAAGGTTCCTTTTATAAAAAATACAAATATCGCGGACAGAGCTTTGGGTAGAAAAACCAATAAGCTTTCAAGTATTATTATTGAAAATAAAAATGCGGGAAGCGACCAGCAATTTTTAAGATTTGTACGCAGTGATAACACAGGTATTGATCCTTCTTTCTTTAAAATTACGGTTAATAAAGAAAGCGTGCCTTCATTGTTAAGGGCTTCTCACCTTTCCGCAAACGGAGAAGCGGGCGCTGCGCTTAAATTAAAAGTTAACGCGGATTACACAGTCCCCGGCAGAAGCCTTTGGACCAAAATAAAATCTTCCGTGCAGGCATCTAAAGAAACACAATTTACCGAAGAACTGTCCGTTGTTTTAAAAAACGGCAGCAACGAACTGCCTTTAAACGGTATTTCCATCAGCGCCAACCAAAACCTTAAAGGTTTTAAATTTGCGATAACCCATAAAGACGAAACTATGCTTATAACTCCTGAAGGTAAAGTTTTTAAAGGTGATTTTTCCGTTACTTTACCTAAGGAACAGCTTGGCAAATTTACGGAAATAGCGAGTAAGGCAAATTTACTTGACAAAAATATAGCTATAAGCTTATCCGGAAGCAAAAACAAAATTAATACCTTATTTGTTCTTTCGGGTTTAAGTTTAAGCGCGGCCTCAACAAGTTTAATCAAACCGTTAAGCGATATTTACGCCAATAACAACATACCGGAGGGAGAACGCGACCCTTGGATAGGCTTAAAATTAGGCGCTATCAGCGTTGCCTTGCCTTATTTACCCTCTCTTATTTCACCTGTAATATCTCCTTTTGTAAGAAGATATGGCATGGTTAACGTACTTAAAAGCAGCTTGGGGATAGCTTCAGGCGCATTGGTTATTCCTATTGCTTACGGTTTTAACGGTTCAAACAGTATCAGCTATAAAAACAGGGAGAATTTTTCCCTTGCTCCTTTAGCTGTTTCCGCCTTCCTCATAGGCGTGTCAACGGCTTTAACCAGATCAACCCTGTCTCCTTTAACTGACGCTATCGGCGGCGGCGGTAATACGCTTAAAACAATGGCTTTTAAAAACCTCAGTTCATTTATTATGATTACGCCCCCGGCGCTTGTAACAGGCGGTGTTATGTCTTACAGAGCTGCGTTTAAAGACGCTTCCGAAAATGACTTCTCTAAGAAAATTGTGGACTTCTCAGTTTCTTATCCTATACTTCTCGCGGCTACTATGGGTACGGGTTTATTGCTCCACAAAACAAAAATAAGTACAAAAATAGGCAAAGCCGATGGCCCCAAAATACCTTTTAAGGATTTTAGAAAGGGTTTGAAAGGAGATGTTATTGAATCTTTTAAAACAATAAAGAACCCCATAGTAGGTAAAACGGTGCTTGCCTCAACATTGATTGTAGGCTCTGAGGCGGCGCTTGTTAACAGCTACAGTATGGGTGAAGTAAACAGATATTCTGATATAGTTGTTCCCAAAAATGAAGGCGAAAACGTATTATTAGGCGACGCGAGAAAATTGGCCTCAGTAGGTATTTTCGTTGCTGCACCTTTCGTGTTCAGGCTTTCTTCAAAGAAAGTTATCAATGCTTTGGGCGGCGGGGAAAATCCTTTAGCTTACAAGAGATTACTTGTAGGCAGTTTGGGAACCGCAGGTTTAGGAAGCGCCGTATTGTATAGCCAGGATAATTTGCCCATGTTCCTTACAGGCATGGCGTTAACTTCCGTAGGTTTTGCCAGCACTACAAACGGGTTTTTTAAACTCAGTAAAATTATGCTTAAAGACGCTAAAATGAGTAAGAGTTTTATTACAAACTTTGAAGTACTTTACCCCGGCGTACATATAGGCATGGCTGCTGTGCCCGCTTTGACAAACTTAGGTTCTGATGTTATTTTAAAAAACAATATGGCCGAAAACCGTGCCGAATCTAACCAAAAGTCACTTGTGGTGCCTATACTTGGTATAGCCGCGGGAACATTCGCAGGCTCTAAAATGTTAAGCATTAACCGCAAAAACATAGTTTCCGGTTTTAGAACATTGGGAAGCGGCTCTAAGATGATAGGTCTTAGTTTAAAAACCACGGGCGCGAACTTCGGTAAATCTTTAAATGGCGGCGCGCAAACGATGTTTAAGTTAGTTAATGACTCGCACGCTGTAGGTATCGGCGGCGGCGCTTATTATTTAAATAAAGCGTTAAACAACGCCCCTGTCTTAAAAGATATTGACGGCGCTAATATCGATGTTCTAAATAAAGATAATGCTGAAAGTAAAGACAGTTTGGATGTTGATTTAACGTCCCAACAAAAATCTGTTTTAGAGCCTTCTACTGAAGAAACAAAAGAATCTGAAAATACGCAATCTACTGTTAACTTAGATTATGAGATTGCTTTACAGACAATGTAATATTTTAATAAAAAAGGCCCGTCCTTTAAAGGACGGGCCTTTTTTATTGATAGAGCAAAACGCTTAGCAAGTTGGGGGGGATAGTATCCTGGTTTCGCGACACCTCCGCCTTGCCGCTGCGGAGGGGTTGCTGTTTATTGTTATGTGAAATCGCAAAGCGAAGCTTTGAAACAAAGAAATCCGGGCGTGAACCCTGGGGATTTTATTAAAAGGATTGTTTATTGAAATAGAGCAATTTTTTTGTGTAAGCGGTGATAATCTTCTTCTTCAAGGAAAATTCCCTTATAGCTGCCGGTTTAGTGGTATTAAAGTGAAATTTTGAAACAGTCAGATATCACTCTGTGTAAGCCGGATGAGTTAACAATAGCGCGTAAAATTATTTGCGTAATATAGATAATGAACAAACTTGTACACGCATCGCTCCCGTTTCGCCGTAAGAATAAAGGAGCGCAGTTTTTAGTTAGTTTAAACATAAACTAAATATTAAATAAAATACCCCCGGGTTTTACTCTCGGGGGCGTTTAAATATTCATTATTTTCTGTTAGACCGTATTCTTCTTATGTTTCTTACATGTTCGTCATAAGTTTTGCTAAAAACGTGTCTGCCTTCGTCATTTTCAGCCACAAAAAACAGTTTGTCAAAATTTTCTTCAGGGTGAAGTACTGCGTAAACGGATTCCATGCTCGGGCTGCAAATAGGTCCGGGGGGGATTCCTTTTCTTTTATATGTATTATAAGGCATATCTTTACGGAGGTCGGCCAATGTAAGGCCTTTTTTCCAAAATCTATTCTCACTAGGTGTGTAACCTAAGGCGTATTGCACGGTAGGGTCGGCCTCCAGCCTCATGCCCGTTTTAACTCTGTTAAGGTAAACGGCGGCTATTTTGGGACGTTCATCATGTACAACGGCTTCACGTTCAACAATAGAGGCTATAGTGATAACCTGGCGTTCAGTAAGGCCGCCCATAAACTCAGGTTGAAATAAAGGACGCACCCGCTTGTTAAATTCGGCTACCATAGCGTCTATTACCTTTGCGGTTTGCATTTTTTGCGGAAACATATAGGTTGAAGGGTATAAGTAGCCTTCCAAATTCCTTTCTTTAGCCATTTTGGTAAAGTCCATGGCATCGCAAATATTTTTATCCTGGAGGGCCATGGCTATCTCTTCAATACGCCAGCCTTCAAGTATTGTAACTTTTTCCAAATGCTGGCATTTTCCGCTTGAAATACAGCTTATAACTTCTTCCGGCGAGGTGTTTTGCCTAAGGTCAAAAACGCCCGCTTTTAAGCCTTTTGGATCAAAGAAAAACTTAAGCATCATTTTAAACATGAACTTGCTTTTAATAACGCCCTGTCGTTTAAGGTTGCGCGCTATTTGCGCGCCGCTTTGACCTTCCGAAATTTCAAAGATCACCGGAGCACCTTTAGCAAAATAATAATTATGCGTAAAAGCGGCGAAAATTACAAAAAGCAAAGCGCAAGATATTAATAAAATAAGTTTTTTATATTTTTTCATTAATTATTTGTTCAGTTCAAAAAAATGTCTGCGTCCTACTTGTAAAATATTGCCCGTTTCAAATTGGCAAACTCCGTCCGATTCAACTTTAACGTCGTTAATTTTTACGGCACCGCCGTCGATAAGCCTTCTTGCCTCGTTTTTGCTTTTTGCCGCGCCCGCTTTAATAATCACCGAGGAAACGCTTTCCCCTTCCGCAACGGTAATTTTAGACATATCGGCAGGCTTTTCTTTTTTTGAAAATACTTTTTCAAAATTGTTCAAGGCCGCTTCGGCCGCTTCGGCGTTATGAAAGCGGGTTACAAGTATTTTAGCTAAAGACTTTTTTGCTTCCATAGGGTGCATGGCTTTGACTTTGTCCATATCTTCAGAGGTCAAAAGCTCATAATACATATACATCATTTCGTCTGAGATTGACATAGCTTTGCCAAACATTTCTTCCGCCGGGTCATTAAGGCCTATATAGTTGTTATAACTTTTTGACATCTTTTTAACGCCGTCGGTACCTACCAACAGAGGGGTTGTTAAAACCACCTGCGCTTCCTGCCCGGCGTTTTTTTGCAGCTGACGGCCTACAAGAAGGTTAAAAATTTGGTCTGTGCCGCCAAGTTCAACATCGGCTTTTAAAGCTACGGAGTCCTGCCCCTGGAACACGGAATAAAGAATTTCAAGAATGCTGACAGGATCGCCGGCGGCCATTCTTTTTTTAAAGTCTTCCCTTTCTAAACCTTGTCTTACCGTTATTTTGGAAAGTGTTAAAAGCAGCTCTTTTGTTTTTACAAAAGGGTCAAGCCAGGTGCTGTTAAAAACAACTTCCGTTTTTTCTTTATCTAAAACTTTAAAAACTTGTTCTGTATAGGTTTTGGCGTTTTGTAAAATTTGTTCGCGGTCAAGCTGAGGTCTTGTGGAGTTGCGGCCGCTGGGGTCGCCTATGCCGGCGGTAAAATCGCCTATAACAAGCACGGCCGTATGTCCTAAATCCTGAAATTGGCGTAATTTTGAAAGCACTACGCTGTGCCCTAAATGAAGGTCGGAGCTGGTAGGGTCGCAGCCGAGTTTAACTTTTAATGTTCGGCCCGATTTTAATTTGTTTTCAAGTTCTTCTTTGCTTACTACATCAACGCATCCGCGTGTTAAAAGTTTAATTGCCTGTTCTAAATCTGCCATATAAAATGCTCCAAATGTAAATATATTAAATTATAGCATTTAAGGCGGGCCCTCTTTACAAAAAGGATTAGAAAAAGGTATACGGGTCAACGGCTATTTTTATTTTTACCGTTTTGGGCAGTTTTACCGCGGCAAGTAAATCTTGGAGGGAGGTTAGAGTGAAATTTTTAAAAAGCAGATATTCTTTTTTTAAAGAATCCGTTTTTTTGCCAAAGCGTATTGGTCCTAAAATTTCAACCTTATTTTGGCAGGCTTCTTTAACAAATTTAACGCTTTGGTTTATATCCTCAATATTTTTAGAAGATAAAACCAACTTTGTAAGCGTGGCGTATGGGGGGAAATTAAACGCTTCCCTAAATTCAAGTTCATTTTGGGCAAACTCGCCGTAATCCCCGTGCACGGCGGCGTTAAAGATAGCTGTTTCCGCCTTTTCGGAAGCTATAACCA
The DNA here is from genome assembly GCF_000020145.1 of Elusimicrobium minutum Pei191. NCBI lineage: Bacteria > Pseudomonadati > Elusimicrobiota > Elusimicrobia > Elusimicrobiales > Elusimicrobiaceae > Elusimicrobium > Elusimicrobium minutum. The sequence goes on along the minus strand of NC_010644.1, from coordinate 925,577 downwards.
TACGTCCGTTTTTACTTCCGAAAAGCATTTGTTTAGCGCCAAACAAAAGCTGCGCCAAATGCTCGCCCGCGCGGAAATCGGGTGAGTTAAGTTCCATATCCGCGTCTAAAAAAACAATAAGATCAGCCGGGAAGTTTTGTTCCGAAAGCATTTTTAAAACAGCCGAAGTGCCTATAATAATATTTGCTTTATCTTTAACGGGGGTAAGGCCTATTTCAACTTTTTCTTGTTTAACGGTATTCGCTAAAGGGAAAAGCTTTTTTATTTCACCGTAAACTTTTTGGTTGCCGCTTATTTTAGGTTTAAAAATAACGTTATTGCATTTAGAGCATTTTTGTTCAAAGGATGCTTCTTTACCGCATTTAACGCAGGCAAGGGCGCCGCTTTCATCAAAAACAAGCGTGCCATCGCATTTGCCGCATACAGCGGCCAGGCCGCAGTTAAGGCAGGAATAAAGCGGCTTTCCGCCTTTGTTATTTAAAATAAGTAAAACAGTTTCTTTATTTTTAACGCTCTTTGTAATTTCATCAAAAGTTATATCCGGTAAAAAGGATTTTTTGCCCGCTTTTTTATCCGTAACGCTTACTAAAGGAAATGGGTTTACAAGATTTTGGTTTTGGCTTAAAGTAAAACTTTTTATTTCGCCTTTTGAAACAAGTTCAAGCATTTCTAGAGAAGGCGTTTGTGATAAAAATATAAGTTTGGCGTTAAGTTCTTCAGCCCTGAAAAGCGCGATACCGCGCGCGTGATAAAAGGGGCGGTTTTCCTCTTGTTTAAAATCCGCGCTTTCCTCATTAACTACGGCTATTAAAGAAGGGCAGGACAAAGGCAGCAAAACGGCCGAGCGCGTTCCTACAACTATGCCGTTTTTACCGTGCAGAAGTGATGAAAAAAGCTGCTTTTTAACGCTGTCTAAAAGTTTGCTGTGCCACAGTAAAACCTGTTTATCATAATATTGTTGTAAATTAGCGGCAAAAACCTGCGCCGATAAAATATCGGGCAGCATAATAAGGACTTGCCCTTTTTGGGCGGCTTCCAATGTAAGTTTTATAAGAATGCTTTTTTTGCCTGTTTTGGGCGGCGCGAAAAGTAAAGAAGGTCCGACGGAATTTTTTAAATCGTCAAAAACATTATGTTGTATTTTGTTTAACTCAATTTGTTTTACGGCGGGTATTTCCCGGAAAATAACGTCATGCTGTTTTTTCACGAAAAACGGAATAAGCGAAAATAATATTTGCCCGTAACTTCCGCCCCAGGTTTGTTTAATATAAGAAGCTAAAGAAAATAAATCTTTGCCGTACTGCGGTTCATTATCTAAAACCTGTTTTATTTCTTTTAAATCCGCTTTAAAGGAAGAGATTTGTTTTAACTCCGTTACTATGCCTGTGGCCAGCCTGTATCCGAAAGGCGCTTTTACGCGAAAGCCCGGCGCTATAGCGCCCTCCAAAGCCAAAGGAACTATATAGTCAAACTCACGGTCAAGCGCTATATCAAACACAACTGAGGCGTACATTTTTTATCCTTAAAATTAAATTGGTTTTTGGGGGGACTTAAGGCCCATTTCCTTCATAACCATTTGCAAATCGGCCCAGGCGTCTTTTTTCCAGTTAGGGTTGCGCAGCAGTGCGGCGGGGTGATATGTAGCCACTATTTTTGTTTTGCCTTCAAGGTCAAAATTATCTAACTCAAGAGTGTGCACTTTGTTTCGTAACGCGCCTAAAGAGTCCGCGTCTTTTATTAAACTTTTTGCGGCTACCCCGCCTAAAGCGACAATAAACTCAGGCTGTATAAGGGCGATTTGGGCCTCTATATATTTTCTGCAATAGGCAATTTCTTCTTTGGAAGGCGCGCGGTCATTGCCGTGTTTTTCGGGGTTGGAAGGGTCTGTCATGGGGTGGCATTTAACCATGTTGGCTATAAAAACTTCTTCCCTTTTAAGGCCCATGGCCTCAATCATTTTAGTAAGCAGTGTACCCGCTCTTCCTATAAAAGGCCTGCCCTGGTGGTCTTCATCAAAACCGGGGCCTTCGCCTATAAACATAAGTTTTGCGTCTGCGTTGCCTTCGCCGGGTACCGCGTTAAGCCTTGTTTCGCCAAGCGGACATTTTTTGCATGTTAAAATTTGTTCGGCTAAAGCATTAAGTTCAGCCTCTTTATTAGAATTTATTTTTTTTGTTTTAGGTGTTTGGGGTGCGGGCATGGAAGAATCCTCTTTTAAAGTTTGCGCGTTATTTTGCGCGGACAAAACGGACTCTGCGCTTTTTGCCGGGGCAGGCGCAGCTTGTGGGGGTTTAACCTCTTGCTTAGAAGAAACAGCGGCGGCATTTTCTTCTTTTGCCGCCGCTATAAAAAAATCATCCTCTTCGCTGTTAGCTAAGACGCCCGCAAATTCTTTTACAAGGCTTCTTAATTCTTTTTTCATTATAATTTTAAGGGTTCTTTAGCTTTTCTTTCAGCTTCTTTTCTGGCTTCTTCGGCGGCTTTTTGTTCCGTTTCGTAGCTGCTTTTGCATGATTCCAATACTTGTTCTTTGGTAACTTTGTTTGATAAAATATCGTCGAGCGCAACTTTAATTACTACCGCGGCGGGCTGGCTTTTGTATTCTTCTTTTTTTCTGAGCTCTTTTGCCCACATCGTGGCTAAAACTACCATGTTATATCTGTCTCCGCTGTAGTCCATAAGTTTGGTTTCAAATTCTTTATCTATTGACATTTTTATCTCCGTTTTTGCTTAAGCCTGTTTATGGCGGGCTTTTTTCTTTGGGTTTTATGTTTTTCCGCAAAAATTATTTTTGATAACGCGTTAACCGCGCCGTCAAGTTTATCGTTAACGATAACATAATCAAACTTTTTTACCTGGGCAACTTCTTTCTTTGCCGTTTTAAGACGCACATCAATATTATTTGTTCCGCCGGGTCTTGCCAAAAGTCTTTTTTTAAGCTCATTCCAGCTTGGCGGCAGTATAAAAACGCTTACGGCGTTCTTATAATGTTTTTTTATTGATTTTTGGCCTTGCACGTCTATAACCAAAACGGGTATTAAACCTTTTTTTAACACGGTGTCCAAAGATTCTTTAGGCACGCCGTAGTAGTCGGTAAATACGTTGGCCCACTCGGCCATTTTGTTATTTTTGATAGCGCTTTGAAACTTTTTAACAGACCAAAAATGATAATCCTTCCCGTCTTTTTCGCCTTTTCTAGGCGAGCGGGTTGTGGCGGTTACCACCCTCTTAGCAGTGCGGTCTTTTTTAAGAAGTTCGTTAACTATAGTTGTTTTCCCTCCGCCTGAAGGCGAAGAGACTATAAGTACAAAAGCGTCCATAGTTTATTTTATTAAATATAAATGTTTTTATCAAGGTAAGAACGTAATCCGTTTAAAATTGTTAAAATTTAAATAATGAAGCTTTTTAACAATAAAAAATTTTACTATATTTTACCGTCTGTTATTATACTGCTGGCGGCGGGAACATTTTATTACTTTTTTAAAAAAGCGGACCGTGTGCATAATTATACAGTCTCTCCGTCTGTAATATTTTATGACCGAAACGGCATTCCCATGCGTACTTTTCTTTCCGCCACGCAAACTTATTCCAAGCCCGTGTCCGTTGAAAATGTTTCGCCCTGGATGATACTAGCTTTAGTAGCCGTGGAAGATAAACGCTTTTTTACACACCCGGGCATTGACGTTAAAGCTGTTTCAAGGGCGGCTTGGCAAAATTTATCAAGCGGGGAAGTTGTGTCTGGCGCCAGCACCATTACACAGCAGCTTGTGCGCGCTATTGAACCCAGGAAAAAAAATATATGGTCAAAAATAAAAGAGGCTTTAACCGCTGTTACCGTTGAAAAAAGTTTAGATAAACAGCAAATACTTGAGCAATACCTAAATACGGTAGAGTTTTCCAACATGGTGCAAGGCGTTGAATATGCCTCAAATTATTATTTTAATACAAGCGCGGAGGGGTTGTCACTTTCCCAGGCGGCGTTTTTGGCGGCGATGGTAAAATCCCCGGTTAAATTTAACCCTGTAAAAAATTTCCCCGCGGCTTTAAAAAGGCGTAACAGCGTTTTACAAAAAATGGCTTCCAACGGTTTTATAACCGACGAAATGTATGATATCGCCATTCGTGAAACTATTGAAATTACCGCGGAAGGCCGTTCCTTTTCAGCCCCGCATCTGGCCGAGTTTTTACTCCGTGAAATAAAAACCGACGACCATGAAATAATAACAACAATAGATTCCTCCTTACAAAAATTTGTGTCCGAGCTGGTACCCGCTTATGTGGCTAAACTTGAAAAAAACAATGTAACTAACGCCGCGGTAATAGTGATTGATAATAAAACCGGCGAGGTGCTTGCTTATTTAGGTTCGGCCGATTATTTTGATTCCGACACCCAAGGCCAGGTCAACGGGGTTAACGCTTTGCGCCAGCCCGGATCAGCCTTAAAGCCTTTTATATACGCTTTGGGGCTTGAAAACGGCTACACCGCCGCTACTGTTATTAATGATGAGGACACTTTTTTTAAAGGCGGTTTCAGGCCTAAAAATTATGACGAGACCTTTCACGGCCCCGTAAGCGTGCGTAATGCTTTAGCCTGCTCTTACAATGTGCCCGTTGTGCGCGTGGCTGAAGATATGGGTACGCAAAAAATAATTAAAATGCTGCAAAACGCGGGTTTTGACTCTTTAAATAAAAATTCCGATTTTTACGGCCTTGGCATTTCTTTAGGAAACGGGGAAGTTAAACTTTTAGAGCTTGCCCGCGCCTATATGATGCTTGCAAATAATGGTGTTTTTAAGGATTTAAGATTTACTATAAGGCCCGCTGTCGGGGAGCGCAGGGCAAGCAAACGTGTTTTCGGAGCGAGAACGGCTTTTATAATAAGTGACATTCTTTCAGACAACAACGCGAGAGCGGCGGCTTTTGGTTTAAACTCACCATTAAACACGCCCTTTGCTTTTGCGGCTAAAACGGGCACTTCCAAAGATTACCGTGATAACTGGGCGCTTGGTTATACGCCGCAGTGGACAATAGGCGTTTGGGCGGGCAATTTTGACGGGCAGCCTATGCGCAAGGTTTCCGGCATTTCCGGCGCGGCCCCGCTTTTAAAAGATATCGCTGTTTATATGCATGAAAAATACGGTTCAACCGATTTTATCGTACCGCAGGGAATAGAACGCCGTTATATATGCCCCTCCTCGGGCCAATTGGCGAGCCCGCGCTGCCCCCATAAAAAGGCGGAGGTTTTTAATATTGATAACTTTCCCGTGGAAATATGCCGCCTGCATAACGGAGCAAATGAGAGCGGGGATAACTTTGAAATACAATTTCCAAGAGAAGGCGACGTTTTTAAAATAGATTCCGCCATACCTTTAAACACGCAAAAAGTTTTGTTTAAAGCTTCTGGCAAAAGGCCTTTAAAATGGGTTGTAAACGGTAAACAGTTCGGCTCTGACGAGCACAGCGTGTGGTGGCAGCTCGATAAAGGGGAGCATACTCTAGAGCTGTATTCTGCCGACGGTAAACACCAAAAAATAAAGTTTTTAGTTTTAGACTGATTATTAAAAATCTATATTTTGTACAGGTTTTTGTTTCCAGCCTGTTTTATCAAAATGCCACCATTCGGTGCGGGTGTAGGTAAAGCCCGCTTCAGTCATTACTTTTTTAAGCAAGTCCCTGTTTTCTAAAGCTTCTTTTGATACACTGCTTCCGTTGTAATCCATATGAGCTTCTTTTTTAAAAGAATCAAATTCGGTTGGCATAGGTAAAGGGGTGCCGTCTTGTTTGGCAAGCGTTAAATCAACCGCCATCCCCCTGCTGTGGCGGGAGCCTTTTTCCGGCCTTGCCACATAACTTGGGTTAGGATATGCCAGCCAAAGCTTTTCCTGCGCGCTTTGCGGGCGGTAACAGTCGTAAAAAATAAAAGTAAGGGGTTCGTCCCTTTTCTGAAGGATTTTTAAAGCCTTTAAAATGCCCTCGGACGCTTCTTTTTGTAAATAGCATTGGTCGGTGTCATAAATAACTTTGCCTGTAAAATTGTTGGTTGTTGCGTAACGTATGTCAAAATAAAAAAGGGGGGAAAGCTCTTTTATATTAACAAACCCGGCGGTTTTTAAGGCGTTGTCGTGAAAAAGGGGGAGAGTTTCCTGCTCAGAAGTAATGGCGGAAGCTTCAATAATTTGAGGGGTAATATCCTTTACAGGGGGAATAGCGTTATTTTCTTTTCCCCCGTTATTTTGGGAAGGGAAAAACAAAATAAGCCCAGTAAAAACTAAACAAATAATAAGAACCGCAATCCATGTTCTGTTAACGCGTTTGTTAATGCTTTGGTGTTTATCAAAATTGTTGTTCATAACTTAAGTATATAAAAATAAAAAAGGCGGGTTTTTATATCCGCCTTTTTTATTAAATATTTTTTGTTAGTTTATACCGTGCATCCACTTTTTAAGCTTGCCCGAAAGCGCCCAAATAATTAAAGCGCATATAAGGGCCGTAGCCGCGGGTATAGAGAATAAAGAAACCAAACTGGCCTCATTATATTCCCCCGCGAAGAAGCCGCCCAAAAGTCCGCCGAAAAAGTCCGAAGCGAACCAAACACCCATAAATAAAGAAACATATTTAGCGGGTGAAAGCTTGGTAATCATAGATAATCCTACGGGAGAAATACATAATTCGCCCAAAACATGCATAAGATACAAACCGCAAAGCCAAAATATGCTTACCAGGCCGCTGTTTTTGTATGCGTATGCGGCTATGGCTATGATAATATAACCTATGCCCAGTAAAGCTAAACCCCAGGCAAATTTAGCGGGGGTGGAAAGTTCTTTTTCGCCCATTCTGCGCCATAACCAGGCGAACACGGGCGCTAATAACACCACAAGTAATGCCGGGAAAGACTGAAAAAAGCTTGTAGGCATTTCCCACCCGAATATTACTCTGTCAGTGGATCTGTCCGCGAACAAAGTTAAAGAAGAACCCGCCTGCTCATAAAACGCCCAAAAAAAGATTGAAAAGAAAGTAAATATGAATATAGCTAAAATCCTGTCCTTTTCCACTTTGGTAAGGGGCTCATTTTCCCCTTTATCGTTTTTATTTTCCTCAATAGCGGGACGTATGCCTATATCGCCCAAAAACCTGTTCTTTAACCAAATAAACCATACTAAACTGATTAACATGCCTATACCGGCGGCTAAAAAGCCGTATCTGAAGGCTACTTTTTCGCCTAAATAACCGCATACTAACGGAGCTAAAAACGCGCCTATGTTAATACCCATATAAAATATGGTAAAACCGGCGTCGCGGCGATTGTCATTTTCATCATAGAGTTCCCCCACTATAGAGGAAATATTCGGTTTAAAAAAACCATTGCCCGCTATAATAAGGGTTAAACCTATTGCTAAAGCCGCTATAGGAGGTAAAAACCCATAAGAGGCAAGCACAAACTGCCCGCACATCATTAAAACGGCGCCTATGATAATAGATTTTCTTTTTCCTAAATAGGCGTCCGCTATTAAACCGCCAAATACCGGCGTAAGGTATACCAAAGCGCCGAAAAGTCCATAAACTCGGCCCGCGGCCCTGTCTGAAAGGCCTATTATTTGGCTGGTCATAAAAAGCACCAGCAGCGCGCGCATCCCGTAATAATTAAAACGTTCCCACATTTCCACGCCTGAAAGCATGAACAGGGCAGGAGGCTGTTTATTTTTATTAGTGTCCATTTATTGTTGTTTTCCTTTGTTTTCAAGAAGTCTTTTAATATATTTTGAAGCTTTATAAATTATATTAAAAAAAGAACCCCGCGTTTAAACTGGGTATATCCGTGTTTTGTTATGTAACATTTTCTAATTTATCAAGCATCCGCTTTTACAAGTTCACAAAAAAGAAATTAAAAAACGGTTATGATATGGAACAATCCGCTTTTTGTCGCTTATTGTAAAAATATTGTTATTAACTCTGGCTGGCGCAAAAAAGGGGGGCTGGGGGGAAAGAGCGATTTTGATTTTGGGGATACCTAGATATCCCCAAAATCAAAATAACGCATTTTAAAAAAAGGATTATTTTAAAATAACCATAAATTTTGAAAAATAAGCCAAAAAGTAAAGAAAAAAGACAATTTTCAAAATCATGGGTAATTTTGCATTTTTAAAATAGTGTCTAAAAATACCAAATTATATTTTACAAAAATCTAATAATTAATATTAGATTTTAAAAAATGTTTTGGTTGTAATTTATAGTAAATTTAAAAACTGCCTTGTTGCTTATTAAAAAAATCTAAAATAAATATTAAATTATATTTTTATTTTGTTATAAAATAAACAATAATATAATTTTTATAACAATAATTATAGGTTGCTAAAAGATTGTTTATTGAGGTATTTTAATTGACATAATAAAAATTATCGTTAGTAATTGATGCATGACAAATAACTCCCCCAGACTAAAAATGCCTTTAAATTTGAGATTTAGCTTTTTTGTTTATTGTGTAAAAACATAAAAATTGATTTTATTGGGTAACCTTTATGCTTTAAATTATGACTTTTAAAAATTGGCAGCGATTTTGGAATTTAAGTTTTGGGGTAGGGGAATGTATATAAAAATTGAAAATTTATAAAAAAGGCATCTTTTTTAAAAATAGAAATTTTGTAAAAAAATATGACTTTTGTGATATCTTAGGTTTTTCTTTACTTTTTTTTAATAAATAGATAGCATTAAATTATTGAAAATAATGTTGGCCTATTTGTTGGGCAAAGCTATTTTTGTGTTTACCGTAACAATTGCGAATGCTCTTAAACCCCTTCTTTTGGCTTACAAAAACCTTATATTTAGCGCGGTTTGGCTTAAAAAAATATTTTGGGAAGATAAAAAATATAATTTCCCCCTTTCTCCAAAAGGCGGCGGGAGGCGTGCAAAAAAACATTTTTATTATATTTGGAGGCATTTATGAGTAAAGTTGCATTATTTATTATTGACGGGTTTGAGGAGGCTGAGGCCGTTGTAACGGCTGATTTATTAAGACGGGCGGACGTTGGGCTTAAAATAGTTTCCTTATCAGATAAAAAAGAAGTTTTAGGCAAACATAACATTACCGTAACCGCGGATGTTCTTTTTAATGAGGTTAAAAACGATATTTTTGATATGCTTGTAATACCGGGCGGCACCATTAAATATATAGAACATAAAGGCTTGTTGGAACTTGTAAAAAAACAGCACGCCGCAAAGCGGAATTTGGCGGCTATTTGCGCGGCCCCCGCTGTATTTGGCACGGCAGGTATTTTGGAAGGTTATAAAGCCACAATTTACACCGGTATGAGGGTATACTTGGGGCCCGGGGCCGTTTATGAGGAAGAGCCTGTTGTTACCGACAGACACATTACAACTTCCCGCGGGCCTGGCACATCAATGGCTTTCGGCGTGCGTTTGATAGAAATACTTAAAGGTAAGGATGTTGCGGATAAAATTAAGGAAGATTTCCTTTTAAAATAATCCCCCTTCCTCCTCAATAAATTTAGGTAAAACAGCCTAAAACTAAGATGATAACCACGGGCGGCGGCTAACCCCGTGGTTGTTTTTTTGCAAATTTTTGCCGGAGCGCAAAATTTAACTTGCGTAGTCAGCTTGGGGTTGAAGGACTTCCTCTTCTATAGTGAGGTTATGGAATATGGAGCTGTTTGTTATTAATAACTAATAAAGGCCATACCCGCGGCAGCAATGCTTAAGCGTCGTGAAACAGTAAAAGTGTCTACCCCCCGGCGGGGGTGCGTTGCTTACAAAGCACGCTTATTTACTAGAAATAGGTGTCTACCCCCCGGCTTACGCAGGGGGTGCGTCGCAGTACTTTTATAAAAAATACCCGCTGTTTAATTTAAACAGCGGGTATTTTTTATAAATATTAATTATTTTTCTATATTTTCCACGGCTTCTTTTAAAGCTCTTTCCCTTACTTCGGGAGGAAGGTTCCTGTAATAATCCTGCCAGCCGGCTGAAATAGTAGTTTTTTTACCAAAAACTGTTGTAGTTTTTTGAAATGCCGGCCCGCCGGTTTTAACTTTAATCGCGGCGTCATCATCACACATAAGCGTATAGATGCTTAAATCTTTCAATTTGCTTACATTGCGTATTATAGCGTAATGGGCCTGTTGTTTAATTTCTTCTTCTTTAGATGTTTTTTTAACGGTTTCAAGAGTTTCAACTCTTTCATTGTAAAGTTCTTTAACGGGTTTTATAATTTTATTGCAGTATTCGACAATATTTTCACTGTTTGAGGTTGAGGTAATATATATGAAAGCCGAAGACATAAGATATTCGAAATCACCATCTTTATAATGTTTAACCGCGCCGTTAGCTAAAGAAAAATCGGATTGTCTTTTATATTTGTAATCACTTATTGCGTTTTGGATATAATCCGCCATTTTACCTATGCTGCGGCCTTCTTTTGGCGAATTATTAAAAATTACGGTTTTAAAGTCTGAAGCGAAAGCCGTTTGAGACATTAAAAGCGCTGCTGAAAATAACGTTAAAACAATATTTTTTTTCATCTGTTGCCCCTTAATATAACCTGAATAAATAAATTATATGGATTTTTAACAATATTTACAAGGTCCAAAAGACCTAGATTCATATAGGTCCTTTAAATGGTAAAAGCGTTATAAATTGTTATAATAATTATTAAGCAGGAGGAGTAATATGAAAAAATTTTTAACAGCTGCCGCCTTATGCGCGATTTTATTTATAACCGCCTACGCTGGGGATAACGCGTCACCTAAACACCCTATGTTTACCGGAAGGCCGGCAAGACCTGAAAGAGACGCCGAAAACGACTGGCGTGCCAAAAACCCTTATTATATTGCCATACGCTCGGGCGATATTAATGAAATAAAAAAACTTGTTAATAAAGATAATGTTAACACTCCCCTTGTTAATGAAGAGACGGGCCAGGCTGTTATCACCCCTCTTTTTATTGCTGTTATTTCTGATAATCCTAAATCCGTGAAATATCTTTTATCAATAGGTGCGGATGTTAATTATAACCCCGGTTATTTTACCCCCCTTTCAATATCGGCTATAAGAAAAAGCGCCGGCATGGTTAAATTGCTTGTTGAAAACGGTGCTGACTTAAATTATAAAAACCCGCTTTTAAGCGCTGTAACGGGCAGAACGTCTGACCCCGAACTTGTTAAATACCTTATAGAAAAAGGCGCTAAAGTTGACGCCCCAGACGGTATGGGCGTAACAGCTTTAATGACGGCCGCTTTATACGGTAAGTTTGAAGAGGTTAAAATTTTAGTCCAAAGCGGGGCCGATGTTAATGCCGTTTCTAAATTAGGGTATGACGCACAGGGCAGGGTTTTGGGAACCACGCCTTTATTTGACGCTTTGGCCACTATGGGTACAAAGGACCTGCCTTCTTATGAAATAGCCAAGTATTTAATAGATAACGGCGCCGGAGTGGTTTTTTCAATAGAAAAATTAAACGGGCTTTTCCCCTTTTATCCGAAAGTAAAAAACTACCCGAATGATAAAAAATATATTAAAAATTTAAACAAATATCTTAAATCCGTTGAAAAAAAAGAGAGAAAAGCTTTAGACCAGGCGCTTAAAAAACAATAGTCTTATTTATACAAAAGTTTATAACTTTATAAAAAACACCCTTATAAAAACAAGGGTGTTTTTTTTTGCGAAAAAAGATGTACAATATTTGGGAAGCACCTTTCTGAAGTAAATTTCTGTTAATAAAAATATATGGAGGCTTACTATGTGGTATGGAATGAGCGGCCTGCACCTGTATGAACAATACGCTATATTCGGCGTTTTGGGAGTTGCGGTGTTAGGTCTTTTTTATGCCTTGTTTTTAAAAAGACAAGTTATGGCCCACCCTGCAGGGGACGCGAAAATGCAAGAGGTTTGGGGCGCTATAAAAGAAGGCGCGAACGCTTACTTAAACAAACAGTTCAAAGCGATTGTACCTTTAATTGTTATTTTGACAATATGTCTTTTCCTTTCAGTATATATTGTCCCGGTGACTGCCGAAGCTATGAAACGCTTTGAAGGTCTATCCCCCGAAAAAATAAAGTTAATTATCGCTTTCGGGCGCGCAGGTTCTTTTATTTTGGGATCAGTCTTTTCGCTTTTAGTGGGACAAATAGGTATGCGTATAGCAGTTGCCGCCAACGTGCGCGTGGCGGACGCTTCGCGCAGATCTTTTGGCGAATCGCTTAAAATAGCTTACCGCGCGGGTACCGTTACAGGTATGCTTACCGACGGTTTAGGCTTATTTGGCGGTACGATAATATTTGTTATTTTCGGTATTTCCGCGCCGGACGCTTTGTTGGGTTTCGGTTTTGGCGGTACTCTTGTAGCTCTCTTTATGAGGGTAGGCGGCGGTATTTATACCAAAGCCGCTGACGTAGGCGCCGACTTGGTGGGTAAAGTTGAAGCGGGCATTCCGGAAGACGACCCCAGAAACCCCGCCGTGGTAGCCGACTTAGTAGGCGATAACGTGGGCGACTGCGCGGGTATGGCGGCCGACATTTTTGAATCCTACGAAGTTACCATTGTGTCAGGCCTTATTTTAGGTCTTGCGCTTTGGCATATTACAGGCAACTATGAATGGATAGTTTACCCCCTTATCGTACGCGGTATCGGCGTAATGTGCTCTATCATAGGTACTTACGTTGTGCGTGATCACGGCGGCAAAGGCGACGCGATGAGCGCCATTTTCAGAGGATATTTTACTTCAGCCGTTATTTCCATAACGCTTTTTGCCGTATTAGCGTATTTTTATATGAGGGACATTCCCGGCGGTTGGTGGAGACCATGGGTAGCCGTTTCCGTCGGTGTAATTTTAGCTATGGCCATTGACAGACTTACCGAGCACTTTACGGGTACGGAAGGCGCGCCTGTTAAAGAAGTTAAACGTTCCACGTCTACAGGTTCCGCCACAACCATATTAAGCGGTTTCGCCGTAGGTTTGGAATCTTCGGTATGGTCGGTAGTCGTTATCGCTATAACGATATTTATTTCAATCGTTGTTTTCGGCTCAATTGAAGGTTTGACGGGGGCCGCTAAATTTAACTTTATTCTTTACGGCGTAGCTATGACCGGTATCGGCATGCTCACCTTAACGGGTAATAACGTGGCTATGGACTCCTTTGGCCCCATTGCGGATAACGCTAACGGCATAGGCGAAATGGCCTGGCACGGCAAAACGGATGAAGAAACAAAAAAAGCCCGCCAAATCATGGCTGACTTAGACGGCGTAGGCAACACAACAAAAGCTATTACGAAAGGCGTGGCCATAAGCTCCGCTGTTATAGCGGCAGTGTCTTTGTTCGGCTCTTACATGGTTGACGTAAGCAATGTTCAGGTAATTATTAATAACGCCTGGCAGAACGCCGGGCTTGACCAGGCGATGGTGCTTTTAAAAGACGTGGGTATAGTTGTTTCCAACCCGTTAGTCTTTGTAGGCATGTTGCTTGGCGGCGCGGTGCCTTGGCTGTTCTCTTCTTTCGCTATTAACTCCGTAACACGCGCGGCTTCATTAATTGTGCACGAAGTAAGAAGACAGTTCGGCTTAGGTATTTTGGAAGGCAAAGCCAAACCCGATTATGATAAAGTTGTAAGAATTTCAACAGCCGCTGCCCAGAAAGAACTTGTTAATCTGGCACTTTTAGGCGTTATTTCCCCTATTCTTGTGGGCTTGACGCTGGGTGTTGAAGCTTTGGGCGGTTTCCTTGCCGGTATTATTTTATCGGGCCAGCTGCTTGCCGTGTTTATGTCTAACGCGGGTGGTGCTTGGGATAATGCCAAAAAACTTATTGAGGATGAACCTTCCGACCCCGCGAACAATACGGGTAAAGGGTCAGAACGCCATAAAGCCAGCGTAGTAGGCGATACGGTGGGCGATCCTCTTAAAGATACGGCGGGCCCGGCTCTTAACCCTATGATTAAGGTTGTTAACCTTGTATCGGTTATCGTGGCGCCTGTTATCGTTACTTATAATAACGAATATACAAAATTAGGCGTGTGGGGCTGGTGCTTAGCGGCGGCGCTGCTCGCTATCTTAACTTGGGCTATTGTAAGAAGTAAAGCAAGAGTTGAGTAACATTTTAAAAGCCCCGCCGTACGGCGGGGCTTTTTTATGAGAATACGGAACACTCCTGCGTAAAGCCGGGGGATAGTTAGCCTTCTGATTTCACAACACCTCCGCCTTGCTGCTGCGGAGGTGTTGTTTAGTGAAATCGCAAAGCGAAGCTTTGAAACAAAATAAACCACGGGCGTGAGACTGGGTAGTTTTATTAAAAAGCGGATTATTTATTGGAGTAGCGCAGTCTTTAGGTGTAAGTGGCGGCAATCCCTTACCAATGTAAATTAACGCATATTTGCCGAGGAAACCCGCTTACCGTGCGCGCAGGGCAAAGCCGGGCTTTAAAACAGGTAAATACTCCTCTTCTAAGCCGGGGGAGTTTTGCTTTTTAACTGTGTGAAATTACGTTGCGTATCAGTTTATATTTTCAAGTTCTGTTTTTATTTTTCTTATAAGTTCTTTTCTTTTTATGTTATTTTCAGCTCGTGACAGGTTGTTATTGGTAATTTCTTCTTGTTTAAAAAGTCCGTCCGCGTAGGCCCGTGTTTCTAGGTTAGAGGCGTATTGCTCCAGAAAAAATTTATAAAATTCTTTATATTCCGACAGTCCGCCTTTTTCTATTAAAGCGTTATCCCATTTAAAAATTAAGCTTCTGTCACGGTAAAGAGAGGCTAAATCCGTATCTTCAAGCGTTAAAGGCATATCAGTAAGAGCGTTTTCAATTATCACAAGAGCGCCTGCCGCTATACTTAAATAAAGAACTGAGCGGCCCGCCGTTTTTAAAGCGCGGTTTGTTTTTGAAAGTTTTGCCGCCGCCGCATTTGCCGCCGGGACCGCTTTAACGCCCCGTTTCACGAATTTTTTTGGAAATTTTAACCTGTTTTCAGAATCCTCTATAACTTTGTTTATTGAAACCATGCTTTTTTTAAACCCGTCATTATAAAAAACATATTTTCCCCCCGAACTTTCCAAATCCGTTCTTGCCATCATGCGGAAACAATCCCTGGCTTTCTTTACATTTTCAAGCATTTCGGTTTCTTTTACGGTAATAGCTGTTTTTTCTAAAACATGCGACGGCGCATTGCTTTTTAAAGCCCGTTCCATGTATTCCAAGCCTCTTTGGTAATCTTGCGCTATTTTCGCCATATTTGAAACATATTCGCCGCCCAAATAACCGTTTTTTTCGAAATAGGCTATATAAGAGGAGGTATTGGCTTTTATTTTTATTTCGCGCTCTAAATAGCTAAGATATCCGCGGAAATTCTTTGCGTAAAGCGGATCAATAGGTATTAGTTTAGAAGGAAAATCATTCATAAGCCTATTAAAATCTGTTAAAAAAGTTAAATAAACCGTTCTTTCATGCGCCATGGCGGTAAAGTGGAAGAGTTTATCCCCCCGCATATATCCTAATAAAGAAAGTCCCGCGGCGGCTGAAGCGGTGTCAGTCCTTTCTATTTTAAAAGAAGCTGGAAATTTCGCTTCAATGTTTTTTAAAATTTCAACGGCCTCCGCATCGGAAATAGAGGATTTTGGCGTTTCTTGCGAAAAAGCAAAAAAAGCAGACATGCAAAATATAATTACTGCGGAGGTTTTAATTATTTTCATATTATTTTTTGTTTGGTTAAGTTAAAAAAGATAGCCTTACCTAACTATTATATAAAAATATTCCTCTTACGTAAATATTTACCCCGCGTTCGTGGGGCAAAAAACTTGCTCTTTTTGTAATTATCTTCTTTCAAAGTTGGTGCTTGTTTTGGGGTCAATAACAAAAAGCGCCTCCCAAGACTTCTCGCAGGGGAAGGCGGACGGCAAGCAAAATATCTCCGCTACTGCATTTACATAAAGTGGTCTTTAGCGATATAAATAAACATTTTTTGGTGTAGTATGAGGACTGCTTAACAGATAAAAAACCCCGGCATTAAAAGCCGGGGTTTAAAGTTTTTTGTTTTATGAACGGTTTATACTGTCTTGAAGTTGCGAATTTATTTCCTGAGCTATACCCTTTTGCTGTAATTTAGCTTTTTTAAGCCTTTCAATGGCGTCTTTCTTTTTATTTTGCTCAAGTTGTTCCTTTTTTACGGGCGTTTTGTTTTCTTTTTCCGCCAAAAGAACAAGTTCTTTTGTTATTTGAATTACGGTTGCTTTTCTCGCGGAATTATCTCTTATTTCCTGGAACATAAGGGCCAGCATGTTTTTTTCCGCCAGTATTTCAGGGTGGTTTTTCAAATTGGCTGAATCTATATTAAAAAGATGCATAGGATCTCTTGCCATGGATTCCAAATCCGTATCGTCGAGCTTGTTTGTATCCGGAGCGTTAAACACAAAACTGTCCATTATACTATACCCGGCCAAAACCGCGCCGACAACGATTAATATGTTACCCGCTTTTGTAAACGCTTTAAGGCTTCTTATATGTTTTGCTTCTTTAGCTAAACTTCCCGCAGAGCTGCCTACAAATTTTTCATAAGAAATTTTGTTTTGGGCAAGTAAAACATCGAGTTCTTTTTCAACGTTTAAAATCGCGTTATGCTTTTTTTCTATAATGCTTATTTTTGTACCGCCGCCTAATTCTATGCTTCCGGGTTTAAGCATGCCGGAACTTATTCTCTGTCCTTCTGAAGTATATCCCATGGCTTTGCTGTGAATATCTTGCAGTTCTTTTATAAGCATATCCTGCCCTTGCTGGGTGAGCCCTAAGGAAGGCACGTCTCTTTTTAATTGTGATAAAGATTTCAACATGTTTTCAGGGTAAGTGTTGGAAGCTTTGTTTAAATCATAAATAAATACTTTCATACCGCTGATATCTTTTGCGTTTTCTAACCTTTTCGCAAGTTCTTTTAAAGCGGTTGTGGTTTCCGCTTTAAGCGTTAAATCCACATTACCGATATTACTGAGCTGTCTTCTTATTTGAATGGCTTTTGCCGATTGCGCAAATGCAGGGTCAGCCGCTATAGCTTTTTCAAGGGTGTGGGACATATATGATATGGCAAACTCATGATTTTCAGCCAAAAGCGCTATTAATTGAGGTCTTTTGCGAAGCCTTGCATAATACGCGCCGGTAAAACTTGCGAAAGCGCCGGCAGTTGCGGGAACATTATAATTGGAAGCTTTATGGTCATGTTTTAAAATTTCTTGTACTTCTGTGGGAAGTTCCTTTTCCATTTCTTGAACCATAGCCTTAACTTCAGCGTCGGTAATGGTTGCCATGGGAAGTCCGTTAGCGTCTCTAGGTATTGAGTCTTGCGCTTGTAAAGGCAATGTTACGCTGCCGGTTACAAGAGCAAAAGATAATATAATGCTTGCGGCTGATTTGAGTATTTTCATAAACCCTCTTTAAAATAAGCTTAAATCTATCTTTATATTATAAATTATATATATAGGGCGTTATTATTGCATGAGCCTAAAGACCTAAATAAAAATAGGACTAAAGACCTATTTTTTCAAATCTTCCGATATCTGCTTTTTTAAATCATCCGCCTTTTTACGCATAGTGTCGCTTGCGGCGGGAATATTTTCCTTGTTTTGGGAAATATAATTTAAATAGGAATAAAACTCCCCGGGGTTATTTTTATAGTCGTTAAGCATTAATTTTATATCATGTTTAACTTGGTTTAAACCCGCAGAAAGTACAAGTTCATCCCCCATTTGGAATAAATAGGCTATGTCTCTGTTTAATGCTTCCAGGTCGGTATCGCTTAAAGAAAAACTGGTTTTGGTAGCGGCGGTTTCATACATAATATATAGAATTCCCGCTATGAAAATAAAAGAACCCGCGCGGGAAAACATTTTTGCTTTATTGGAATAAGCCGCTATATTGGTTGTTTTGGCTTTTATAACGTGAAGTTCATCATAATATTTTAAAAACTCGGATGATTCTCTAAAAAAAGGTTTTTGCGCTTTGTTTTCCAAAATAAGTATTTCCCCAAAATCGTTGATAGCTTCGTCCAAAAGAAGGTTTATTTTAGAAATATTTTTTGTTTCCGACGCCTGATGAAGGCTGTTTAGAGCGTTTTTGTAATAATGAAGACGGAAGGTTTGGTCATTAGATATTCTTAAAAGACTGCCTTCGGCGTTATAAATATTTGTCATTGCGCGCTTTGTTTCATTTAAAGACAGGTGCAGTTTTTTTAACGCTTGCTGTTGGGATAAAAGCAATACCGGGTGCGCGCCTGCCATTAAAAACAACCCCGTAACGGATGTTGCAAATCCTTTTTTATGCCCGCGCTCTCTTTTAATATTTAATTGGTTTACTTTTTGTTCTATTTCACGTATTAAGCGTATGCATTCTTCGTCCGTGGGAAGAGGCGCGCTTTGCGCAAAACAGAGACATACGCCGTTGTTTAACAGCGCTAATGATAAAATAATGCTTATAAATATACGCTTAATCATCATTGTTTATGTCTCTGTTTTTTATTTTACCGCAAATTATAAATTTGAGGCTATTTGCGCTCTCATATTTTCTGTTTTAGCCTGCGCCGTTTTTTGCTGAGTTTTACTCTGTTTAAGAATTTCTTTAGCTTTTTGGAGCTGTAATTCTTTTTTCTGCTCAGGCGTTAAAGCTTTCCTAATCATGTTTTGGCTTGCTTTTATTTTGGCAAAATCATTATCCGCCGATTTGGCGAATTCGGGGTCGTTGTCATATTTTTGCAAGAAGTATTGAAAACTTACAGCGTAATCTTCTATTCCCGCTTTTTCCCTGACGGCTTGCGGAATGTGGAAGACGTAAGAAGGGTCCCTTAAAAGATTCTGCTGGTCCGTTTCGTCTAATTTGGCTAAAGATGGGCCGGATTCATCTTCACTAAAAGCAGAGCTTATGATGCTGTAAGAAACAAGCGCTACGGAAATTACTATAAGGCCTTTTCCGACGGCTCTTCCGATTTTTGCGGCTTTGCTTACACCCGCCGCTTTTGCGGCTGAAGCCGACCTTGCGGCATTAACCGCTTTTATTTGGGCTTGCGCGGCTTCCGAGGCGAGAGCGTTAGCTCTTTTGCTCAACTGGGCTACATTCTCAACATTTTTAACAAAATCGGCGTCTATCATAAAAAAACCTAAATTATGCCCGTCTCTTATTTTTGCTACTTCAAGGCATTTTGTGGCTTCGTCAATATATCTAGCCATTCGCTGGGCTTTTTGAGCTTGGCTTAAATGTGGAAAAGCTTTATTTATTTTGGTAAGGTTGGCCATTTCAAGGTATTCTTCCGCTCTTTTTAAGTCGAAAATAGTTTTAAAAAAATCAACGTTTCCCACAAAATCAGGGTAAACATTGGCTTTAAAAGAGGTAAATGTTTTACCTTGGGCAAGTAATTGTCTGGCAAAGTTGCCTTCGGCATGTTTTACTGCCGACTCCAGGACGCGGGCTTCTTTTACAAAAATGATTTCCTTTGCCGTTAAATAGTTGCGGAATGTTTCGGCTAAATCGTTTTGTATGTGTACGATATTCGTTTCGGCAAGAACATTAAAAATTTTATTGTTATAGATTAAAACAATAGGTGCGGCTGCAAGCGCTGTACCGGCGGCAACCGCGCTGATTCCCTGCGGGGTTGGTTTTATTTCAGGAAATTTTGTTTCTATTTTTTTATAAATACGTATAGCGTCAGAGTCGGAAATTGTAATTTCTTTTTTTAATTTTCCGATATCCTGTGCGGACACATATGTAAAACTATTTGAGATAAGCACTATAGAAAGAGATAATCCCAATATTTTTTTTATTTTATTCATAAGTTTGGCTCTCCGTTAAGCAGTTGTATAAATAACCGTTAAGATAATTATAAATTTAATTTAACAAAATAACATGAGCCGAAAGACCTAAACGCTGATGGGTCTTTAGACCCAAAAATTAAAAAATAAATTTGGTGTGGCAGCTGATATTTATTTAAAAGGTTTTTCGACATGTATGCGGGATTTTAAAGAGGATTTGCGGCAATGGTTGTTGATTTTATTGTAATACTATTAATGTTGTTTTAGATTTTGTATTTAAAAACGCTTTAATTGGAAAAACTCGGCAATATTTATTATTTACATTGTTACAATTTTGTATTTTGCTATTTTAGGGTTCTCTTTACGGCGGGCTGATATAGATAAAATGTTATTAGGTATAAAGCTTGCGGGATGGCAAAAGAAATTCTTTTTATAGGTTATATAATGGCCGCGTTCACTAATAAAAAACAGGCTTTGCACGATATAATGGCGGATTGTTTGCCGGCAGATAAAAATTTTAGTGTTAAAAAAACAAAAACATAATGCCCGGCGCAGCTTCTTTAGTTTAAAGAGTTGCGGCAGGCATTTTTATGTTTTATATAAGTTTTTCGGCTATAACGAACGCTCTTGCAAAGCCTTCGTCGGAAATTTTATAACTTCTGTTTCTTTTTGTGCCTTCAAAAGAAAGGGTGCCCTGCTTTAACTCTGAAGATAAAATACGGTCCAGCCTGTCATTTCCCTCCATAAAACCGGATAGTTTCATTGACTTAGACAGTTTTAACGCCCCGTAAAGGGGTTCCTTTAGCAGTATTTTAGCCGCAGCCGCTATTATTAAAGCGGCCGAGGAAGGGGTTAAAGCTTTGAATTTTCGTCTTATTACAACAATGCCCCCCTCCGTACGGCAAACGTTTTGCCAAACGCTTAAAGCATTGATTACAATGGCGTTATTTGTAAAAGAGGTGTCCTCTTTCTGTGCGTTGACGTCGGAAAGTGATTCTTTTCTTTGCGCCTGCCTTAGAAATTTAGGGATATTAAAGTTTTGCGCAACGGAGTAGGCTTCCGGGTCAGGTTTATATTCTTTCGGAGCGGAGTCAAACTGTTTGGGGCGGGCAAATTCCGTTTTTTGCATTTTTGCAAAATCACCGTTTGTTTTGCCTATTAATGTCAAAAATTCATTCTTTTGCTCATTTATGAAGGCTTTGTCGCCTTCCGCTTCAAACTCCTCTCCGGTTTTTAGTTTAATTTTAATTCTCGCGTTTTTTCCATATTCCATAGTATCCGCCCGCTCTAAAATAATTGTTAAAAACAATCTGCCAACATGGCTATGACATATAATAACAATTGGTATGACATATGTCAATATATGGCAAACATATGCCATTATATGTCAGTATTTATGGATAACCTTAATTTTCTGACGTGAAATCAAGTTTGTTTTTTGCTATATCTGATAATTTAGCTTAGATGTCCGGTAAATTATTTGTCAAAATTTGCAACTGCTTTTACTTTTAAAAAACAAACAGCTTTTTTACGGAGTTTTAAAAAATGACCCCTTTTTTGCTTTTTTGCAAAAAAAACAAAAAAGAGACTTGTTCTTGCGGGGCTTTAAAATCAGGTGTGTTTTTTTTGTTTTTTAAAATCCCTGCTAATTTTGCTTTTTTGTTAAAATCAAAAATTACGAGTTAAAAACTATTGCGGAAAGGGGTAATTTATTTATAAAATAACAAAGTAATTAAAATTAATGAAAGGAGCTTGTAATGAAAAAAATAATAGCTGTGCTGTTTGTCGGAATGTTAATTTCAACATCCGCTTTCGCAAACGAGTTTGGTTTTGGATTTAAGCTTGGCGCTACCCAGAAAAAAACTAACATTGATAAATTTAAAGATTCTATTCAACCGTATATGAGAAGTACTGATTTAACGGAAAATAATTTTGTTTACGGTTTAGAAGGTTTTTATGAATATTCTTTAAATAATGACGCTTCAATCGGTGTAAAATTAGGTTTTGAAGGAATAAGCAAAGATGAACTTGAGGGCGTTTCTCTCTCCAATCTTAAGTATGATGTAGAAATAACATCATCTGTTCTTCCTTTAACAGTTTATTATAAATATAATTTAAATGAGAAGTTTAACGTTTGGGGCGGCGCCGGTGTTTCTATGGTGTTTGCTAAATTAAAAGACGGCATGGAGTCCTATAAAGAAAACAAAGTTTTCCCTCATATTAACGCCGGAGTTGAGTGGAGAATTTCACAAATGATGGGCTTAGGTTTTGACGCCAGATATTCTTTTTCTTCAAAAATAGACAAATGGGACGGAACCACATTCTACGCGACCGCTTCCGAAAAGGTTATGCTTGATTTAGACGGTATTAACGCAGGTTTAACATTAAGATTCTATTTTTAAATAAATTCCAAATAAATTTACCCCAGGCTTACGGCCTGGGGTTTTTTCTTATAAAACCGCGCTTTATGCCATGAACCATGGCAATCAAATCTTTTTTTTGGTAAATTTATGCGGTAACATCGCATTCCTTGGCGTTAAGTATGCCGAGCAGTTGCTTAAAACTTGTTTTTACCGAGGAAGACGCTGTGCCTGCCGCAGGGTATACCGCATCATAAACGCTAAGGCTTTTGTCTATATATAAAGGTACATTATCCAGGCCGAAAGGACATACCCCCCCTATAGCAAAGCCTGTTACGTCAATAGTTTCTTGCGGTTTGGTAAACTCCGCTTTAGATTTTGTTATTTCCTTTACCTTGGAAGAAGATATTTTTTTATCCCCTGCGCACAAAATTAAAAAAAATTGACCTTCTTTATTTTTTAAAAGAAGGCTTTTGGCTATTTGGCCCACTTCAACGCCCAATTTTTCTGCCGCCATAACGGATGTTGCCGTGGAGCCTTCCTCATGTTCAATGGCTAAAAGGCAGTGTTTGTCTAAAAAATCCTTAACTTTAGCTGGTATCATGAGCTTAAAAGTTCCTTTTAAATACATCAACCACATCGTGGAGTGAGTTAAAAACAGCGGTCGCTTTTTTTTCTATTTCAGGTGAAGGCATTTTTATATCCGGTATCATAAACACCCGCATTTGGGCTGCGTTTGCGGCCAAAACCCCGTTTTCGGAGTCTTCCAAAACAAGGGTTTGTGAGGCAGGCACGCCAAAATCTTTTGCCGTTTTAAGAAACAAATCCGGCGAAGGTTTTGTTTTTTTAACGTCTTGAGCGGTGTTTATAACAGAAAATCTATTAATTAAATTACTGTTTTTTAAAGCGTGCAAAACAAATTCTTTGTCATTTGAGGAGGCAATGCCTTTATTTATGTTAAGGCTGTCAAGCAAGTCTAAAAGTTCGCTGACTCCCGGCCTGTGATCTACCCCTTTTTCAATTACGTAGTCGTAGGCTCTTTTAAACATAAGACCCTCATGCCTTTCCGCCGGGAAATCCTGCCCAAGTTTGCTTTTTAAATAAGCCCTTCCATTTGCGCTGCCCACGCCTACACAGGGCAAATAAAGTTCTTTATCGGCTTTATACCCCAGCTCGTCCATGGTTTTGCAAAATAAATCCATATAAAGCTTTTCAGTTTCAAGCAAAAGTCCGTCCATATCAAAAATTACAAGTTTTATATCTTTTATGTTCATAATCAAGTCCTTAAAGTAATTTTGCCATTTTTTGACGGCTAATGCCATTATTTTGTAAATTATTTGTATATGACACCTTTATTAATTGCCGCATTCATAATTTTTCCTACTTTAGGTTTTTGCGCTTATTCTTATTATAAAATGCAAAAACTTGAAAAAGCTTTAAACACCGCCTGGAATACTTTAGATATACACCTGCGCGCGCGAAACGATGTTATAAAAAAAATGGCTTCCATAGCGTCGTATGGTATGCAGGATAACAAATCCTTTTTATCTTTAGCAAACAATCTGAAAGAAGAAATTGATTTTTCTGCTGACCCTGTAAAAAGAACTTTAGAAGAGAAGGTTCTTGCCGAAAATTTTTCTTCTTTTTTAAGACAGCTTTATTTAATAAAAAAAATTGAAGAAAATGAGGATTTCCAATCCTGTAAAACACAACTTGAAAAAGTGGAAAGAAAAATTAAATACGCTTCGGGCGGTTATCATCACGCCGTAAGGGATATGAACACCGTAACGGGTGCGTTTCCCGTTAATATAGTGGCTAAAATGCTTGATTTTAACAAGAAAGAATATTTTGATTTTACTTTTACAAAAATATAAAAGGTATTTAAAAATGAAAAAAATATACGCTTTGCTTATATTATTGTCAGCTTTACCCGGGCTCAACGCCGCCGTTTTAACTGATTATAAGGCAGATATTACGCTAGCCGATTCCCCGGCTGTACTTGTTAAAGAAAAACTGGTTTTCGATATAGGCGAAGATGAAACACCCGATACTTTTTTTAAGGATTTTAACACAATACATAATTCCGCCCTGTGGGTAAAAAAAGATAAGGATTTTAAAATTTTATCCGTTGAAAAAGACGGCCAACCCGTAGCCTATACAGAGCAAAACACCCCAAACAGTAAAAGGATTTTTATTGACTCTTCAGACCTTAAAAAAGGCAGCCATGAATATACCGTATATTACAAAACCTCTTTAATAAAATTTTATAGCGATTCCGACGAGCTTTATATAGATACAACCGGTTCTTTTAATAAATACAATCCTTCAAATATTTCCGTTACCGTTAATCTACCCAAGGGCGTGATTCCCGTTTATTTAAAAACACTATACGGTGTTGACGGTAAATTAGCCGAATTTAACGGCGGCAGGGAGTATTCCGAAGGTAAGCTGAATTTCAATTTTGAAAATAAAGACAATAAAGACGCCTCCGTTATTATTTCTTTAGGTTTACCCAAAGGAACGGTTTCCGCACCCGCCGTCAGTGAGTTCCATGATTTTATGGCGGATAATAAAAAAATTGTTTTGCCCCTTTTAATAATTTTTACGCTGCTTATTTACTATATTATTGTATGGATAGTTTTAAGAAACAGGAAACCGCAGGAAGATAAAACAGTTTCAACGCCGCCTTCTGATTTAAGCGTTGCGGCCGTACGCTACTTATATAAAAAAAACCCCGGCCAGATTAAAGACAGATATAAAATGCTTACGTCTTCTATTTTAAACATGGCTGTTAACGGCATTTTAAAAATTGTGTTAAGCGGTAAAAACATATATTTGGAAAAAACAGGTAAAGAAAATAAGAGTATTTCTGAAGATGAAAAAGCTTTACTTTCCGTTTTATTTGAAGGAGGCGCCAAAAAATTTACACCCGCTGATAAAACATCCAAAGAAATACAATCTATAATAAGCGCCCACAAAAAAAACGCCAAAGAGCATGTTAAATCCAAATATATAAGAAGCGATAAAGCGCTTGATATAACCGGCTATGTTTTGGGTTTGTTAGGTTTTATTTTCTTATTATTTAGTTCTGGGGGCGGTATTTTGTATTTAGGCAGTATGTTTATTTTTATAATAATTACCGTTATTACTTTTAGAAGGTTTTTCCCCCCGTTTACGGACGCCGGGATTGAAAAAATATCTGAAATAGAAGGTTTTAGGAAGTTTTTAAGCGGCTCTGATAATAACGGGCAAGCAAAGCTTGATAACGATGTTTTTGCCAAATATCTGCCCTACGCCGTGGCCTTAGGAGTTGAACATAAATGGGTAAGTAAATACGCCGCTTACGTGGAAAGCGTTTATTCGGAAACACAGTTTAACTGGTGCGAAATAGATTTTGGCAGCGAGCTTTTTGAAGAGCACCACACAAGCAAATCCGGGCAGCTTGCCTTTATTGCCGGCAGCGGGTTGGTTGAGGAGTTTAGCAAAACAAAAAATATATCCTACACAGAGGATTTGTAAGCTGACGGCGCAATTTAATTTTAAAAATATTTCTATTGTATTTATTTTGCCTTAAATATAAGTCATTCTTAATACAGGAAATATAAAATCACTAACAGGAGATAAGAATGATAAAACAAGGCTCAAAAGTGAAGTTTGATTATACTTTAAAGGTTGACGGCGAAGTAAGGGATACTTCCGAAGGGAGAGCGCCTTTGGAATACGTTCACGGCGCGGGACATATAATTAAAGGGCTTGAAAAAGAACTTGAAGGCATGAAAGCGGGCGAATCAAAAGTAGTCACCGTTGCCGCCGCTGAAGGTTACGGCGAAGTAAACCCTGAAGCTAAAAAAACCGTTCCAGCAGAGGCTATTACGAACGCTAAAGAAATTAAAGTGGGCGATGTTGTCGGCGCGCAATCGGGCGGGCACAGCTTTCAAGCGGTGGTTACAAAAGTTTCCGATAAAGAAATTGAGCTTGATTTTAACCATCCTTTAGCGGGTAAAGAATTGCTTTTTGATGTTAAAATAGTTGAAGTAAACTAGCTTATTTTACTAAAAAACCTCCCCCGGCAAAAACCGGGGGAGGTTTTTTTGTGTATTTAGATATAACAGCCGTTTCATAATTTTCAGGCAGCGCTGTTATAAAACATAATAATTAAAAACAAAAAGATATCGGTTTATAAAGCAGTGTAAAAAGGATAATCTGTACTTAATTACTTTTGCTGTTGCTTTTATTTTTAGACACACCTTCTTAGCGGGAGCAATGAAACTACCCGGTTTAACGCCCAGGAGTTTCTTTTGTTTCAAAGCTTTGCTTTGCGGTTTCACTCAACAACAAACAGCAACACCTCCGCGGCAGTAAGGCGGAGGTGTTGCGAAATAAGAGGTTATCCATCCCCCGGCTTACGCAGGAGGTGTTTATCCTATCATAAAAAAAAGGGCCTTCAACTTGAAGGCCCTTTTTTTAGTGTTAAATTAATTACATATAATTGTTTGGCTTTCATTGCCTACTTGAATTGTTGAAGCGGCTGCAATATTATCTTTCATGCTGGTAAGGCAGGCCGTAGAGGAAGGATCTATACAGCAGTAATCATTTGCCTTACAATTTGCAGTTCCTGCCGATTGCTCAACTAAAATCATATGCTTCCCGCCGCTTATATCCTGTATTTCAACCCAGCGTAAAGTTCCGCTCGCGCTTGCTGAAGGGAACGCCGCATACCCGCCGCCCTGTGTTTGCACTGAAATATTGCTGGCGGAATCTTGCCCTTTTACTTTACAGGTAAGAACGTTTTGGGCGTTAAAAGTAGCCGCTTTTGTATTTGCGTCGTTAGCCAGTTTTGCTATTTTCGCGTTACCTTTAACATCAACTTCTGAGGTGCCCGTAATATCTAATTTCGGGGTAATAAGTTCAGCGCTGGGCAAACTTGCCGCCTGGCCTACAGTTAACCCTTTGCCTACCACTATTGTGCCCGCGCCGCCGTCAGTTCCTTTTACGGTTAAACTGCCTTTAGCTTCTAAAAAATTAATATTTGCTTTTTCTTTAAGCTCAAGGTTTTTGCTTATATTAAGCACGTCATAATTACCGGTTGGCGAAGGGTGGAACGCAACGCTGTCAATGGTTTCCGCAAAACAGAAAGCTGTTAATAATAAAACAAACGGTATTGGTATAAATTTTTTCATAATTATCTCCTTATTGCGCTACTAAAGCCCTATATGTGCCTGAAGCCTGGTTCAAGGGCGCGGCCGGAATAGTTTGGTATGCCAGTGTTGCCGCGGCTTTTGATACTGATGTGTCATTATAGGCTTTACCGTCAGATGCGGCAGCTTTTACCGCCGGTTTTTCAAGAGCCACATTATTAATTGTAACAGCGTTAAATTTGATTTCTTTAGCCGCAATACCATCAGCACCGTCGACAACCAAAGTTCCGCCTACATTCGCGGTTTTAAAACTGGCTTCACTGGTCGTATCAAGCGTGGCTACCTGCATTGAATTACCGACAAAAACATTTTCAACGTTTATTTCTTTGGTTTCAACTTCCATCTCGGTATTTTTGCCTAATTCCATTTGGTAAAACTGTGAATCTTTTTTTACATCTAAATTCACAAAGGCCGCAGCGGGTTTAGGTAAGATAGTAACCATAGTAATGGTTTCCGCCTGAGAAGATGCGGCAAAAAACACTAAACATAAGACAAAACATAATGAAACTATAATATTTTTCATATTCCCTCCCCTTTTTATTAAAGGGTAAATAGTTGTTATACTCTTAATATAATAATCATATAATAGATAAAAGTCAAGCCCTTAAAAATATTTGAAGGCAGTACCCTGTTATATCAGTTCTAATATAAAATAATATATTGACATGACTATTTTATTGCATATAATAAAGATATCTGTACAATTGTAGTTTAATGGAGAATGCACTATGAAAAGACCTTTAAGGCTGTTTTTTGTGCTTGTTTTTTTGTTGATATTTTCAAGCATATGCTGTAAAGCTGACATTTATGTTTCAAAAGTTATTCCCGAAATAGGCTTTGACATACTTACCATTAACGGAAAAGAAGTAGTAAGAGTCAAGCTCCCCTATTCTGTTAAGGCAAAAATTGATACGGATGAACCCGCCCAAGTAAAATTTCAAATATATACTCCGAAATCTGATTTTATAAATTCCATTTCCGGAACCAAAAGTCTTAAATCTTTTTCCTCGTCGAAAACTACAGTAAAAAACATATTAAGCTCAAAATCTTTTGCAGATTATAATATGTTAAAGGCCATTACAGAAGGCCCTAAAACAAAAGCGGGGACTACGAGAGGCAGTGATGAGGAAGATGTTGAGCAAAATATGTATAAAATATGGGAATCAAATATTTTTACTCTTACCCCGGGGGAACATGAAATTCAAGAAGAATGGGACGGATATGGCACGGTAAACGGTAAAAAATATCCCATGGGCGGCATGATTTTAACTTTGGTAAGAGACGTTAAAACAGATTTAATAGTAGGCAGCCATTCTTCTGTAGGCGAACATTTTATGCCTTATTACTCCGATTTTGAAGTTGTAAATGAAGATAATTACCTCAAAGTAAAAGAAACTAAAATGACTAACGGCGACGCTCAGCACGGTTATATTATTGTTAAAAATTACGGCTGCGGGGCTGACGTAACTTCAACAGAAGCCTACAACGCAGGCGTTGAAGCTATAGCCAGGGAGTATAACGGTTTTTGCGCGAACAATGTTATAGGATATGGTTTCGTGCAAGATGATAATGATAAAACCAAATATAAAAATTTCCCGGCTGATACTTTAAATACCATGACGGCTACTATAAGAGATTTAAACGGTAAACCTGTTAAAACCAACGGAGAGGAATATTATCTTTATTTCTATTCTGTGCCTGTAAAAAAAGAACCCACGCTTCCTTTCGGAAAGTATTCGGGTGTTATATTTATGATGCAAACAAAAATGCCGGTTATTACCGAAGACCCCGATGACGGCGGCGGTGACGAACCTCCCCCTCCGCAACCAGGCGTTGTAACGGCGGATAACCTTGCGGTAACACTTACATCTTCACAGGTTTCATTAGGCGGCGGAATCAGCGTGGTAAAGGAATTTACCCCTGTAAAATACGCCTATAATGTTAACGTGGCAAACCAACCCGCCAAACTTAACGTAGAGGTTCATGTGGAAAAGACAGCTTTTGTTAACGGTTTGCTTGCAGGGGCAAAGTCCGCCAAAGCAAATTCTAAAGATTTAAATTCAGCTGTGCTTCTTAATACAAGAGGACAAGAAATAAAAGTTAGAAGTACAAAGAGCGCGCCGGTAATTGATACTGATACCGTTAAAGTTTGGGAAGGCGGAGTTTTTGAACAGCCTGTGGGTGAAGGTAACCTTGCCGGAACCTGGGATGGTATGGGCACTGTGGGCTCAAGCAAACTTTTTGTTGACGGGGATTTTATACTTCTTGTAAGGGACGCTCAAACCGGGCAGGTGTTAAAATCTGTTCAAAAAAATATTACAAGATTCTCGCTTTTATATTCCGACACTAAGTTTGAGGAAGAAAAAAGAAACGGCTCCGCCGGTGTTGACAGCATGGCTGTTTTAAAAGACGCAAGAGCGGTAACCATGGACGGTGAAAACACAGGATATATTTTATTAAAAGACTACAAATGCGCCATGAACTATACATCTGAGGCTTTTAACAAAGGAATGCAGGGTATGCTTAATTATATTAACTCAGAATGCCCTTCAGGCACTATTGTGACCTCATTTTCTTCTTTAAAAGAATTAACGGCTGACAAAATAAGCCAAGATGATATTGTTCTATATAATGAGAAAGGTAAATTGTTGGTTACAAACAGCGAGCAATATTATCTTTTAACGCTTAACAGAAATAAAAACCAAAATCTTACTTTAAATACAGGAAAAAGAGAAGGTTTTGTAACCATCGCAAAATTTGTAATGCCGGTTGCTACCGGTGAATATGAACCGTCTACAGGTGTTGAGGATGAGGATAAACCGGACGCTCCTAAAGTTACTTTTTTAGGAGCCATAAGAAACCAAGATCTTAACGTCAGACTTGAAAATTGCGGCAACGGAAAATGCGATATTTACAATTTGAGCGGCCTTAAAATAGGTTCTGTAAGCCTTACTGAAGGAGAAAACCGTATTGACATAGGCAAGCTTAGAGAAAGAGGTAACGGAGTTTATATAATAAACGGCACCGCTAAAGACAAAACCGGTAAAAACGTTAAAATAAACGGTAAAGTATTTTAATTAGCCTTAAAAACAACAAAAAAATTCCCGGAAAGGCAAAACTTTCCGGGAATTTTTTTATGAGAATACGGCTTCCCCCTTCTAAGCCGGGGTATAGATAGTCCGGACACTCTTATAGACTTGACGGGGCAATACGGCTTCCCCTTCTAAGCCGGGGTATAGATAGTATCTTGATTTCACGATGCCTCCGCCTTGCCGCTTCGGAGGCGTTACTGTTTGTTGTTGAGGGAAACCGCAGCTTTGAAACAAAAGAAATCCCGGGCGCTAGTATGGGAAGTTTTATAAATCCGGCGCCGCCGCTGCCTAAATTGAATATTGCCGCCTAGGGTAATTTTTGTATCGCTCTCTTGTAGTTTGCGCTGTTTGCTATGGTATAAATACAAAAAAATAAACTCCCGGGGTTTAAAACCCGGGAGTTTGATTAATAACGCATAATTTTGGAAGAAAGGTTGTTATTTTTTCCCCTTCCCTCCCAAAAACGTCATTATTTTCCAGCCGTCGCCTATAAGATAATCGCTCAAGCTTTCTATGGGAGTTTTTTCTTTACAGGCACCCTGGCTTATTTCCCCGTCTTTCTTTAAGACGTTTTTCTTCTTTTTTCTACCAGACATAAGCCTTGCCCCGCTGTTTATTGTTATTAGTCTTAACAATAGAACTACAACAAATATATTGTAATAAATTTACACTAAAATTGCATAGTTTGTTTATACTACTGTAAAATTAGTGTAAAAAATACTTTTCCAATGCGCGCATATATGCATATAATACTTCTTGAAAGAAATGTATTAATTTAATAGCATAATACTGAAGCTAAAAAATTATCACGTAAGAGGGGTTTTATGGCAAAGGGCTTATTTTCTTTTTTCTCACATGAAATGTTACCTGAAACAAAGGCTGTTTTTGACAACGCTAAATCGTTGTTTGAAAACTTTTACGCGCCCACGCTTATTATTGACGATAGAGGCTCAATACTATACGCCAACCAAAAAGCCCTTGACCTGCTTAGCTATACGGCTGAGGAAATTGACAATACTCAAATTACAAAGCTCTCGATAAAAAAAGAAACCATTACCCAACAGCCTGTTTTTTACCAAAAAATAACCGCAAAAGACGGCAAAAAAATATATTCTAAAATAGCCGTGACGATTTTTGAGAAAGAAAAACTTTGTATTTTAAATATAGAAGAACTTTCCCCCGGTTCCCAAATAACAAAAGATAATATTTTTCAGATGACGGACTCCTCCCCCTACGCCATGATTATAAGGGATAAAGACGGCATTGTTCTTTTTTGGAATAAAAAAGCCGAGGAACTTACGGATGTCCCCGCCAAAGATATCATAGGCCAAAATCTCGGCGTGTTTGTAAAAGATAAAAAAGCTTTAAAAGAAATAGAAAAACGGGATAAAGAGGTTATTTCGTCTAAAAAACAGCAATATATACAAAATCTCCATATAGAATTTGGCGATAAAAAAAGAATTTATAATATTTTTAAGAACTACATGGAATCGTCTTACGGAGATGTTTTTCTTTTTGATATTTTTGAGGATATTACCGTATCCGTTGCAGAAAATGTCAAGAACCAACAGGTTCTTGCCTTCCTTCAGGCTTTAATAGACAATGTTCCTTTAAGTCTTTACGCAAGGGATAAACACGGCAGATATTTATTAAGAAACAAAAAATCCGTTGAAATGTTTCATGGTGGAGACACGGCGGATTTTTCTGAAAATATAGCTATGCTTTATGATGAAGAAGTTGCCGAAGACGCCTGGAAAAACGCCAATAACCCCAAACATGAAAGCGAGGAAAGGGTTAAAGGTTATTTAAGCAGGGAAAATACAGTATTAAAAACGGGAAAAATTTTAGACATACCTGTTGAAGAGTATAAACAGCCGGACGGTTCAACAGCGCTTATTCACCTTACAAAAGTTCCCGTGCGCGATAAAGACGGCAAAATGATTTCCGTTTTAAGCGTTGCGCAAGATATAACGGCCGATGTTAAAAAAGAACGTGATATATTAGAAACCAAAAAACTTTTAGAAGCGGTTTTTATGCACTCGCCCATTCCGATGTACGTACGTGATATAGACGGCAAAATAATACTTTCCAACAAAACTAGCGAAGAACTTTTGGGCCGGGATACCGTCCGCGCCGAATATGTTAAAGACGACGCTATGGACCACTACTATATATCCCGTGAACAGGAAATGTTAAAAGCCGGCAAAATAGTTGACATGCCCGAAGAAACATTTATTACTAAAACGGGCGATGAATTTATTTTGCATCTTATTAAAGCGCCTATTTTTGACGAAACGGGCAAACCTTTTTGGATGCTTACTATAGCCGAAGACATTACGGCCAAAAGAAAGAGCGAAAAAGAAATAATAACGCTTAATGAGTTTTTACAGACCGTGGTTGATAACTTGCCCGTTTCTCTTATAGCTAAAAAATATAACGGCGAATATATTTTATGGAATAAAAAGAGCGAGGAACTTTTCGGTTACAAAGCTTCCGAAGTCGTGGGTAAAGATTTTTATCAGACAGGCGTCAGCCAGGATTTAAAAGACTACATTAAGGAACAGGACGCCAGAGTATTTGGATCCGGACGGGAAATGGACATTCCCCAGGAACTTATTTCAACCGTTAAAGAGGGCGTTAAAATAATGCATACGGTAAAAACGCCTATATTTAAAAAAGATGGAACGCCCGACTATCTTATTTCCGTTTCGGAAGACATTACAGTTAAAAGCAAAATGGAAAAGCAGCTCAGGGAATCAAGGGAAAAGTATTCCTTGCTGGTTGAAAATTCAGGCGAAGGCGTTATAATCGTTGAAAGGGACAAAATTATTTTCGCCAACACCACTTTTGCAAAGCTGATGGGCTACGACTCTGTGGAAGAACTTGCCGATGTTAATATAAACAATTTGGTAAGCCCGCAGCACATAAAAGAATTTGAGGAAGTGTATAACTCCGTATCAAGCAATGTGGACGTTATTTCCCCCCATGACATTACCCTTCTTAAAAAAGATGAAGATGAAGTTCAGCTTGAGGTAAAAGCGGTAACTTCTAAATACATGGGTAAGAAAATAATACTGATGTTTTTTAAAGACGTTACAATAGTTAACCGCGCCATACATGATTTGAGGCGCGACAGAGAACTGTTTAGAAACAGTTTTGAAAATTATCCTTCAGAGCTGGCCATTGTTTCACATAACGGGTATGTATCGCAGCTTAATTCCGCAGCCAGAAGAATGTTCGGCGTCAGGCTTGAGGATAGGAATGTTTACCGCCAATTCTACATAAAGCCTTTCTTAAACCTTGCGGCGCGTAAAAAAATGAAACGTCTTGAAACTGCGGAAACGGAATTTATTTTTGACCCTTCAAAATTTGACGGAAATTTAATAAAACTTTCCAACGGTAATAAAAAGAACCTTAGCCTTAAACTTGTACCGATAAACAAAAAAGAGATAAAGAAAAACACTTTGTCTTCGGAGTATCTTGTTGTTATAAACGAGATAATTCCAATAAAGGCTGATTTGGATATACAAGATGTTATGCTTCTTAATATACCCGCCGTCAAATGTAAAACAGACGGTAAAATAGAGGCTGTCAACTCCGCGTTTTTCACGCTTGGGCTTGCTAAAGAGCTTTGCCAAAAAGGCGCTCTTATAAACAATATGTTTATAAAGTCCGACCGCCGCGTGGTTTACCGCGACATGGAAGAGCTTTTTAAACAAGGTTATATTTATTCAAGGTTTTACCATTTACAGACGCCGGTTCCTATGGAGGTTGAATTTAACGCCGCCGTAACAGAGGACCGCGGGTTTATAGTAACGCTTAAAAACAACACCGCGCATAAACAAATGCTTGAGCTTCTTGCTGAAAGGCAGGAAACTACGGACGCTGTTCTTTCCGTCACAAACGGCGCTGTGATAATAAGTAAGATGAGAGGCTCGTTCCCGGGTAAAATAGTACGCGCCAATAAAGAAGCGCAGGAGTTGTTCGGTTACAATTTGGCTGAGTTTTTTGAAATGTATCTTGATAATTTGATGGTTTCGCGCAATAATAGCAAAACTGACTTTGCCAAACACATTATTGAGCAGCATATAGAAAAAATTGGAAAAGAAGGAAAAGCTATTTTTACCGCTAATGTTTATAATAAAGAAAATAAAGAATTCTTGGCTGAAATAATGTTAAGCTTGTTTAATATAAACTCCGAGCTTATGCTTCTTGCGGTAATAAGGGACGTTAATTCTATAGTCAAACTTGCCGGCGGCGCTAAACTGCAAAATAATAATGAAATGGAAAGCATAAAAAAACTTTTACCCGGAGTTATGTTAAAAGTTGACGCGGAAGGCATTGTTGAGGAAGGCTATGCCGGCGGAAATTCCCGAGGCGGTATTTATAATATAGCGCGTTACCAGTATAAATCTCCTTACAGCTATTTACCTAAAGACGTGGCTGACCATATAATTTACTCAATTAAAGAGGCTGTAAGCGTAAACACGCCGCTCACATTTTCTTTCTCAATAAAAGAGTCCGACGGTATCAAATCTTATGAAGCGGCAGTTTCCCCCATAGCGTCAGAACAAAAAGCCTTTTTACTCGTAAGGGAAATTACTAATAAAACGGAATTTGAACGCAGAATCCAGGAACTTTATAGTGTAACGTCTACCCATCCGGAACGGTTTACAAATAAAGTGGACGAAATTTTAAATCTCGGTAAAGAAATTTTTAAGGCGGACGCCGGGTTTATAATGCGTTATTCGGGTAAAAATGACGGCAGTTTTACCATAGTATACGCTTCGGAAAATGATATTAACATTAATAACGGAATGGTTTTTCCCGAGGAAAAGTGCTTTTCTAATATTAAAATGGGCGATACCATAGTGTCTGACGAGGTTAACCTTACCGACTGCAGTTCAAACTCGTTTTGTAAAAATAAGGAAATTAAAGTTCTTATCGCGGGGCCTTTATATCTGTCGGGCGAGGTCACGGGCGCGCTTTGCTTTGTAAGCCAAAAGAAGAAAATAAAAATTAAAGAAGGGGACAGTGATTTTATAGGTTTAATGTCACGCCTTTTGAGTTTTGGTATAGAGCTTAGGGAAGCCGATAAAATTGTTTTAGAAAGCAAAAGCAGGCTTGAGAAAACATTAAAATATCTTTCGCTGCCCGCCGCCGTAATAGATAAAAACGGTAAAGTGGAATTTGTTAACGGCAAATTTCAAATGGTATATAATCCTAAAACGGAAGAAAACTTAATCGGCAAGGATTTTTTTGAGGAGTTTACAGTTTCCCCCCCGTCGGCCAGAAAGAAATTTTATTCTATTAATGAGGTGGACGAAGCCTTTTCCTGGGAGCAGTCTTTTGTAACGGGTACAGGTAAAAGAATTGAATGCGTTTGGAAAGTAAACGGGATTAAAGACAAGAACGGCAAATTAAGCGCTTACTCGCTTATAGCCGATTTTAAATAAATTAAAAGCCCCGCCTGACAGCGGGGCTTTTTTTGCCCTTAAATATTTTTGCAAACAAATAAAATATTTTTAAACTAACACGTGAAATTATTTTATTTAACCTTTTTCTTCATTATATCGACTATAACAGCGTCAACGTCGCACATTCCGGTAATTGATATATTGCCCAGGTTTTGTATGGTTTCTTCGGCTGTTTTACCTATAAATCCTTCAAGTTCCGTAATGCCGTAATTGTTAAGGCCCATATAGGCGGCTCTTATAGCGCTGTCAACGGAGCTTACCACCTTTAAAGCGCAGCCGCTTTTTGCCCCGTCGCATAACATGCCGCCGATATCGCTTATAATATTATTTATGGCTAATGTTATTTTTTTTAAATCGCCGTTTTGCTGGTAGACAATAGCTCCCGCGGCGCCGACTCCCGCGGCTATGGCGCAGCCGCATAGAGGAGAAAGACTTCCCGTATAAACTTTAACATATCCGTTAAGTAAATGAGAAAAAGCTATGCTTTTTAATATCTTTTCTTCTTTTACCTTTGATTTTTTACCCACGTTATAAGGCACTAAAATGGCCACTACGCCCTGATTTCCGCTTTCGCCGCTGCTCATTACCGGTACGGCAATGCCGTCCATCCTTGCGTCGGCCACGCGGGCGGCCATTATTTTAGTTTCGGTAACAAGATTTTTTTGCAAAATACTTTTTTCCACAGTGCTTTCTAAAAAAAAGCCTACTTTTTTTAGTTTTTTGCCTTCTTTACAGGCGTTTAAATTCATTTCAACGCCTTTTTTTATATATTTTAAATCCGTGTTGTCAGCGTTATCCGCAAGTGCTATAAGATCTTTTAATGTGGCTTTACCCAAAAGCTGCTTATAATTATCTTCTTTCTTTTTGGAAGGTTTGTTTTCAAAAATAACTTTGCCGTTTTTTGTTAATTTGCTGACCGTGGTGTGGCTGTCCGATATAACACAGGAGGCTTTGTCTTTACCGTTTTCAACCTCTACTTTTATATAAAAGTGTTTTTTACAGGGAGCTACTTTGATAAACGCTTTTTTATCGTCTATTAATTGTTTGGCGCGCTTAAGTATTGACGGTGTGGCGGCTTTTAAAATTTCCATTTTTAACTGCGGTTTTGCTATCAAAAGCCCGGCGGTTCCGGCAAGTAAATTACCCCTTTCCCCGCTGGTATTGGGAATACGTACCGCAAGGCCGTTTTTAAATGTGCCGGCGTCTAAATAAAAAACCGCTTTTTGCACGGGTTTGCCCAATTCTTTAGCTGCGTAAGCGGCACATAAGGCCACGGAAACAGGTTCCGTACAGCCCATAGCGGGGTAAACTTGGTTTTTTAAAACTTCTTTAAGCAGGTTCATTATATAACTCTCCAAATAATTTTGTTTAATTGCCCGTTATCTGCGTTTCCTCAAGCGCGGGCGGCGGAGGAACAGGCGTTTGGTTTATGCCGTCCTCCTCATCAGTAAACATAGGTTTAATTTTATAAAACAAAAACGCTACCGTAAATGAAATAAATCCTATTAAAAGCCAGGGAATAATTTGTGATATCGGGCTTAAATACTCAATCATAACGCCCGCGCCGAACATGCCGGCCGCCGTGCCTATATGGCGCGAAACTTCCTGCATACCCAAATATCTTCCTCTTGCTTTTTCGGGCGCGATGTTGGAAATTAATGTATTGCTGCCGGGTGATATTGCCATTTCGCCCGTGGCTACAAGAGCTATGCCTATTGCGGCAAGGGTAAAACCGTGTGCCGCGCCTACTAAAATGTATCCGCTTCCGTATATTATACAGCCTATTATTAAAGCTGTTGTTATGCGCATATCAGTCATAATTTTACTTGCGTGGTATTGCAGCAAGACTACTATGGAGCCGTCTATCGTAAACAATAAACCTATTTGGGCCTGCGTAAGGCCTATATATTTTACCCCGTGCAGAGAAAGACCCGTTACCAACTGCGCCGCCACTACCGAAATTAAAAAAATAAGGGCGCAAAGTTTAGCCAGCCTTTGGTTTTTAAGTTCCAGAATCATATCGGTAAATTTAGATTTATGTTCTTTGCTTCTTACAAAAGTTTCTTTAATTTTTGCTTGAAGCATAGCTGCCGTGCCGATATAAGATACCGCGGTGATAATAAAAGCCGCGCCGAAAGAGTAGTTTGCTATCAAACCGCCCAAAGCGGGGCCTGCCGCCCAGCCCAAATTAAGGCCTATTCTTATATATCCGAAAGCTTCAAGCCTGTTTTTCGGGGCGACATTGTCCGCCACCCAGGCGTTTGACGAAGGACGGAAAAACGCGCCGAAAAAGCTTGCTATCATATGAAAGATTATAATCCATATATAATGCGCGTCCAAAATCATTCCAAGGCCCATTAAAGCTAAAAAAACCGCCCCTAATACGAGCGAGGCGTTCATTAATTTCTTTCTGCCGAAAATGTCCGAAAGTTCCCCGCTTATGCCGCTCGCGAAAGCCCTGCCTATAGTGGAAATAGCTATAACCGCGCCTACCATACTTGCGGGCAAAGCGCGCTCTACGTTAAGATATATCGCAAAAAAAGGCACGCTCATTCCATAGCCTGCCAATATAAGCGCGTTAGCGAGTGTGATTATAAAAATTTCACGCGTCATTTTCATATAACAAATTGTAACATTTATAAATTAGTAACACTTAAAGGAAATTTTTATTATAATTATATTTGTTTAATTAGCGCAAATAAGTTATTAAAGTTTAGGAGAAAAAACATGTCTGATATCAGAAAATATATAGCTGAATGTGTAGGTACGATGTTTTTGGTTTTTATGGGTTGCGGCAGCGCTGTTTTGGCGGCAAACCATGTAGGTAATTTAGGCATATCTTTTGCTTTCGGTTTAAGCGTACTTGTTATGGTGTACGCTATAGGGCCTGTTTCAGGCTGTCATATTAACCCCGCTATTACTTTAGCCATGCTTGTGTTTAAAAGAATAAAGACTAAGGAAGCGGTGTGGTATATGGTTGCTCAGTTTATAGGCGCCGCTGTCGGTGCCGCTGTTTTATACGGCATAGCTAACGGCACTGTGGGATATAATATTTTAATTAACGGCCTTGGACAAAACGGTTATGGGGCGGTAGGTTCGCCGGGTGGATATTGCGTTTTATCCGGCGCTTTAATCGAATTCGTGTTAACGGCCTTATTTTTGTTTGTTATTTTTGGCGCCATTCACAAAAATACACCTGCGGGATTTGCGGGTATTGCTATAGGTTTTGCCTTGGTTTTAATTCATATAGTAGGTATTCCCGTAACAGGCGTGTCGGTCAATCCGGCAAGGTCTTTCGGCCCCGCTTTAATTAATCTGATAGCAGGGAATTCATTTCCAATGTCGCAGCTTTGGTTGTTTATTTTAATGCCTTCGCTTGGCGCGCTTTTCGGCGGGTGGATGCATCACGTGATTTATAAAGAAAGCAATTAATCTTTGTTTAAGCAAAACCCCTTCTTAGTTTATTAAGAAGGGGTTTTTTTATGCAAAAAGGGCCAAAAGTCCCAGCATTTATTAGGACTTTTGGCCCTTGCGGACTAAGTAACTCAATCGTAGAATATAAATACTATGATAATACTTAAAAAACTTATATCAATATTTTTATGCGGGGTTTTAATTTGCGGTAATTTATCCGCCCAAGTGCCCGCCGGGGAAAAACACCCTCAAACACTAAAAGAATACCAAACACGTCTTAAACAAGACGAAGTTACTTTAGCCGGTATGAATATTCCTTTAAAAATTTTTATCGGAGGCGGCATAGCTTTTGTGGCTTATAAAATTTTAAACACGGCCAGTGTGATAAGAGTTGATGTAAAAGTAGGCGGATATATTGTAGAAAACTATCATCTTAATAAATCTTTTATAGATGATGTTATAGATTACGCCACCGTAACAAAAGATGTGAACTTACGAAATAAATTTCTAACTTTAAGAAGAAGAGGGGTTAGAAGCGGCAGCGGGTTTTTGGATTCTTTTGCTACGTTAGAAGCTCATGAAGTTTCTTTAAATATACAGAACTGGCAAAAACTTAGACTATCCCCAAAAATATCAAAAAGTACTTATATGATTGGAGCAATTGACGATATTTCCTTTAGTTCCGCTTATATACTTAAAGAATACCTTGATGAAAGGATGCCCGTAAAAAAATTTTTACAAATGAAGGAAAAGTTATATGCGAATATTGAAAACACCACAGACTTGATACCTGTAAAACGGTTAAGAGAGGAAATTTTTGTAAATAAATTGCCCCAAACCGAACAGGCTCAAGCATTATTGGAATTAAAAAAATACAGAAATGCTTACCTTGAAGGTAAAGGTATGATTTATGAACATGCCGCCGTTAGAGATGAAAGCTGGGCGCTTCGTAACGCCAAGGGCGTTAAAGGTATTGTTAAAAGATTTTTATGGGTTTCGGCGTTGCTTTTTACGGTTGATACTCTCAGCGCCAAAACAAGTGATGACGCGGCTGTTATAAGAATAAAAAATAATTTCGCTTTATTTTTACAGGCTGATGACTCCGTTTTAAATCAAATAGAAAAAAATAAAGAATTAACCGCCGCTATAAAAGTTATTTTAGACGACGTTCACGATCTGGCGCAAAAACCAGAAGAAGCGCTGCTTGAAGAACAGAAAAAGCATGAAGATTTAAAAAAGCAGGTGAAAGTAAAACTTGAAAATAAAGTAAATTTAAAAAAATACGGTATAAAATAAAAAATCGCCGCTTAACGGCGGGAATTTTTTTGCCTAAACGGTACGTTTACGGGAGTGTAAATAGCATTTATAATTATAAGAAGATATTTCCAATATCTAATTTCCCTCTTTATTATTTAATAAAAGTCTTTTGCCCTGCTTACCTAAATAAAAAAACCTTCCGTTCGGGCGGAAGGTTTTTACTTTGAATTTAATTTTTTAATTCAGCCTGTGCATTTTTGAACCGGAGGAGTTTGTTTGTGATGTTTTTTGCGCTCCTACAGCCACACATAAACCAGCGGGAGTTGTGGAAAGCTGCACGCAGTATATACACGGGGATTTTTCTGTAGAAGAGCAAGTCTCTGTACCGGGAGGGTAAGCCATAACCGTAAGCCCTCTCATTGTTATAGCGCAATTTGAGTTAGCAGTAATTTCTCCCATTCCCCAAACGTTTTCCTTTAATATTATCTGGTGTTTACCGTTTGTATAGTATTGTCCTCGCGCGTCGGAAGCGCACAAAGTAAACCCGGCGGTAACATCTATATCAAGTTCGTCAACGCTGGTAGCGTATCTGCCCATAGCAAGAAAAACCCTTTCCTGGGCGTCCGTAAGAGCTTTATTCATAAGTATAAGCTGTGACATTCTGCTTTTTGCCACGGCTTTATTATATTGTGGCAAGGCTATAGCAGCCAAAATACCTATTATAAGCACAACAACAAGAAGTTCAATTAAAGTAAAAGCTTTTTTATTATTTAAATGTTTTCTCATAATAAGTATATTAGCAAAAAATTAAACATCTTTTATTAAAATGAGTAATTAAATGAGCTAAAATATTTAAATAATTTAAAAGAGCAGGGAATTCATTTTTAACGAGAAAAGGGTTTATTTTAATTAAATTTAAAAATAGTAAAGAATAAAGCCCCTTTTTATGAGCGGCTTTATTCTTTTGCGTAAAACGTAAAAAAACACGCTAAAAAGTTAATTTTTGAGCGTGTTTTTGTTTACAAAGTAAAATTGCGATAATAAATTATATCGGTTTGGCTGTAAATTGTCAATTTTACGTCGTAAAGTTAGTCTAAGCTAAAATTTGCTTAAAGCATCCTAAAGTTATAAAATATAATTATTAAAACCAATAAGCAATACGGTTTAAAATTTTTGTGGCCCGTTTATTACGGGTATCAGTTGTTTTAAATTTAAATAACAGGGGCCGTATAACCGCCCCATTACAGGAGAGTACCATATATGGCAAAATTAGTCGCAATGGACGGTAACAGCGCAGTCGCTCATGTAGCGCACGCAACGAATGAAGTTATCGCTATTTATCCTATCACTCCCTCATCAAATATGGGTGAGATAAGTGACCTTAAATCCGCCAAAGGCGAAAAAAATATTTGGGGTAATACACCAATAGTAAGCGAATTGCAGTCTGAAGGCGGGGCTTCCGGCACCGTTCACGGCGCTTTATCCGCGGGCGCGTTAACCACAACGTTTACAGCTTCCCAAGGTTTGCTTTTGATGATTCCTAATATGTACAAAATATCAGGGGAACTTACGCCTACGGTATTTCATGTTTCAGCCCGCGCTATAGCCACGCACGCCTTATCAATTTTCGGCGACCATTCGGACGTTATGGCGGTACGCCAGACAGGCTGGGCAATGCTTGCCAGCGCAAACCCGCAAGAAGCAATGGACTTCGCTTTAATCTCACAGGCGGCTACATTAGAAGCAAGGGTTCCTTTCCTTCACTTCTTTGACGGTTTTAGGACTTCACACGAACTTAACATGGTTGACCCTTTAACCAAAGAACAGATGCTTGAGATGCTAGATGCGGATTTAATAGCCAAACACAGAACAACAGCCTTAAACCCCGAACATCCTACAATTCGCGGTACGGCTCAAAACCCTGATGTTTACTTCCAGGGCCGTGAAGCGGTTAACAAGTTTTTTACCGCTACGCCCGCTATCGTTAAAAAATACATGGAAAAGTTTGAAAAAGTGGCCGGCCGCAAATATGATTTATTTGAATACGTGGGCGACGCTGACGCGGATAAACTTGTTATTATTATGGCTTCCGGCGCGGACGTTGCCGAAACAGCCGTTGAATGCTTAAAAGGAAGTAAGGTAGGCGTATTAAAAGTAAGACTTTTCAGACCTTTCTCAATCGAACACTTTGTAAACGCCATTCCTAAAACAGTTAAAAAAATAGCCGTTATGGACAGAACAAAAGAACCCGGCGCTTTGGGCGAGCCTTTATTCCTTGACGTTTGCTCCGCTTTCTTAACGGAAGAAGGCCGCAAAGCTTTCCCCGTTACGCCCATTATAGTAGGCGGCCGCTACGGTATCGGTTCAAAAGAATTTACCCCCGGTATGGTTAAAGCTGTTTTTGATAACTTAGCCAAAGACCAGCCCAAGAAAAGCTTTGTAGTGGGTATCATTGACGATTTGACTGACTCATCTCTTCCCAACTCAATTGACTGCGATTCTTTAGGCACAAGCGATACGTTCGGCGCGATGTTCTTCGGTTTAGGCTCTGACGGTACTGTCGGCGCTAACAAAAACACAATGAAAATCATCAGCGAAAAGTCGGACAATTATTCACAGGGCTATTTCGTTTATGACTCTAAAAAAGCGGGCTCAATGACAACATCACATATCCGCTTCGGCAAAAAAGTTATCAAAGCTCCGTATCTTATTGAAAAAGCTGATTTTATAGCCTGCCATATGTTCTCTTTCTTAGAAAAATATGACGTGCTCAGCAAACTTAAAATAGGCGGTACATTCCTTCTTAACGCGCCTTACCCGGCCGACCAGGTTTGGGACCATATACCCGCCGAAGTACAACAGCAGATAATAGACAAAAACGCTAAATTCTACGCTATTGACGCTTCCGAAATAGCGCTTAAAACAGGCATGGGCGCAAGAACAAACACTATAATGCAAACGGCATTCTTTGCTATTTCAGACGTAATTGAAACAGCAAAAGCCATTGAAGCCATTAAAGAAGCTATTAAGAAAACCTATTCCAAAAAAGGCGAAGAAATTGTTAACAAGAACTATGCCGCCGTTGACGCGGCTTTAGACGGTTTAAAAGAAGTAAAATATGATAAAAAAGTTACTTCAAAACTTAATGTAAAACCTTCTGTTCCCTCATCAGCCCCCAAAATGGTTAAAGAAGTGCTTGGTGAAATGATTGCTTTTAGAGGCGATAGTTTACCCACTTCAGCTATGCCCGAAGGCGGTATTTTCCCTACGGCTACAACACAATATGAAAAACGTAACATCGCGCTTTTGTGCCCCCAATGGGACCCCGAAGTTTGTATACAGTGCGGTATTTGTTCTTTAGTCTGTCCGCACGCCGCTATCAGAATGAAGGCCTACAGCGCGGATCAGCTTGACAATGCACCTAAAACATTTAAATCGGCAGATGGTAAAGCCGACCTTGCCGGCAACAAAGTAACAATACAGGTTGCCGTTGAGGACTGCACGGGCTGCGGCGCGTGTGTTTTTAACTGCCCCGCCAAAAATAAAACCAACCCGGAAAGAAAAGCTATCAATATGACGCACCAGCTTCCTTTAAGAGACACCGAAATTGATAACTTTGCTTTCTTCTTAGGTCTTAAGAGCGCAGAAGTTAAAACCAAAAAAGAAAGTATTAAAGGCTCACAGTTGCAAACGCCTTTATTTGAATTCTCCGGCGCTTGCGCAGGCTGCGGTGAAACGCCTTACGTTAAACTTTTAACACAGCTCCATGGCGACCATATTACAATCGCCAACGCTACGGGATGTTCCTCAATTTACGGCGGTAACCTGCCTACAACTCCTTATTGCAAACGCGACGACGGCAAAGGCCCTGCTTGGGCAAACTCCCTGTTTGAGGATAACGCCGAATTCGGTTTGGGTATCAGACTCGCTTACGACCAGCTTAAATCTGACGCCGAAGCCTTGCTTAAAGACGTTGCCGCCAACGTTAAAGAAGTTGAACCCTTGGCAAAAGAAATTCTTGAAGCCAAGCAAGTTTCAACACAAGACGTTGACGCGC
Source organism: Elusimicrobium minutum Pei191 (assembly GCF_000020145.1). Classification (NCBI taxonomy): domain Bacteria; kingdom Pseudomonadati; phylum Elusimicrobiota; class Elusimicrobia; order Elusimicrobiales; family Elusimicrobiaceae; genus Elusimicrobium; species Elusimicrobium minutum. Next base: position 880,945 of record NC_010644.1, on the reverse strand, counting down.
AAAGAGCAAGAGTTGCCGCTCTTAAAGAAGTTTTAGCCAAGCAAAAATGCGCCCACTGCGCAAGGCTTGCAAGCATTGCGGATTACCTTATTAAAAAATCCGTTTGGATTTTAGGTGGCGACGGCTGGGCTTACGATATCGGTTACGGCGGTTTGGACCATGTTTTGGCAAGCGGTAAAAACGTTAAAGTTTTGGTTATGGATACGGAAGTTTACTCCAACACCGGCGGACAAATGTCAAAAGCTACGCCTATGGGCGCGGTTGCGCAGTTTGCCGCGGGCGGTAAAACACAGCCTAAGAAAGATTTGGGCATGATTTCCATGACATACGGCAATATTTATGTGGCGCAAATTTCTATGGGCGCTAACATGTACCAGGCCGTACAGGCTTTGGCCGAAGCGGAAGCTTATGACGGCCCGGCTATAGTTATAGCTTACGCGCATTGTATAGCGCACGGTATTGACATGAGCAAAGGTATGGGTGAAGGTAAAAAAGCAGTGCAAAGCGGCCGTTGGCAGCTTTACCGCTTTAACCCCGATCTTAAAGCCCAGGGTAAAAACCCGCTTACACTCGACAGCGGCGCGCCTACAATTGACGTTGCCGATTTTATGGGCGGTGAAAACCGCTTTAAAACATTGGCAAAAGCCAATCCCGAAGTGGCGGCAAAGTTGTTAAACCTCGCCAAAGCGGAATACGATTGGAGACGCAGCGTTTACGAACAGCTCGCAAACTTCAAATGCGACGTTAAAAAAGCTGATTAGTTTTAGAACAAAAAATCCCCGCTTGAAAGGCGGGGATTTTTTTATTGAAAATTGCTGTAAATTCTACTATACTTTTAATGTTATGATTTTGAAAAGTAAAATATATATTGGTTTAAACTACCGGCGTCAATATTAATTAAAGAAATACTTGCCGCCATTTTTTTTGCAATAATACGGCAGAGTAAAAAAATAAACGAATTTTAAGGGTGTAAAGGGATAATTTTTTGAAAAGCATAAAAAATATTATTTTAATGTTTGACCCGTATAAGCAAAGTTTTTTGTTTTTTAAATATACTTGGCTTACGGTTGTTTTTATTTGCGCGGCTGTTTGGCTTGTTTATGTTTTCCGTGACAGCGGCTTTATAAACGGAGTGCTTTATAACCCTATAGTTTATCTTCCAAACTTTCTTATTCACGAATTTTCGCACAGATTTGCGGGCCCGGTAATGATGATACTGGGCGCGCAATACGGCGATGCCATGAATTTTCAAGCAGTGCTTGTAATTATTGCCGGCAACGCGGGTGAAACATTGGTGCCTGTTTTTTTATTTTTTTGCGCTTTAAGGTTAAAAGGCGGACGTATGCTTATGCCTCCTTTGCTTTATTGGATTTCAACAACCTGGTACGACGTGGCGAGATATGTGTCCGACGCAAGAGCAATGACTTTTCATCTTGCTTCTTCTGACATGGTCAGCGACTCAAAACCCGGCACAAAAGGGGACTGGTGGTATATTTTGGACTATTTTGATGCGTTAGAATACGATATTTTAATAGGCCATGTTTTTTATTTTATAGCCGCGTTTTGCTTGGTTATGGCAATATTTAGCGCGTGGTATATTTTTACGCATCTTGAGGAATTTGCTCTTGAAGGTAAAAAAAATATTAACAAAACTCCGGTAAAAATGCAAACTTACGAGGAGCTTACTAAAGATCCTTTTTCTAATATTGTTCCCCCTCCCTCACAAACGGACAACTCCATGCATGTTATAAAAATAAAACCTAAAAACGAGGACCTATAATTATACTAGGTCTAAAGACCCATGTAATTAACACAGCCTTTACATATAATTATAGTTACTAAGACAGTACGGATAAGGCATTTTATGAGGAAATTATTTTTTATTTTTACGATTTTATCTTTTTCTTCCTTCCTTTTAGCTCAGGAAGCGCCCTCCGTTGCGGCTAAGAAGGATACGTCCTCTTCCCGCGCGTATAAAACTGTGCCGTCAAATGAATACAGACATTATGAAACGCCTGAGGTTGCTGGCTCAAGCCAACAGGAAGATAGAAAAAACCAAAAGCATTCAAAAGCTATACAGAACGTAGTTGAAAAAAGACTTACACCCGAAGAAAAAGAAAAAATTTTGGAAAATTTAAGAAAAACCTCCCAAGAAATAGAAAAAACTAAACAGGAAGCTCTTGCCGCAAGAAAAGCGTCTTCCAAAACTCTTTATGCCTTTGTTGAGGAAACCTCCCAAAACGGCGTGTATACTGAGGAAGAAATATCCGAAATAAAAAATTTTTTAATCATTTCCGTCACAGGCAGCGCGGATGGCGTGTCTGACTTTGACGCTAAGGAAGCTATAAATAAAGCTGATATTGACCAAAATTTAAAAGCTTTAGACCAAATCATTCTTTCGTATGACAAACTGGGTAATGTAAACGGCGTAGTGGAAACGCTTAAGATGAAACATTTTCTTAACGTGGTAAAAACTAAAAAAGAAGTATATGAAAACGCGCTAAAAAACGCAGTTTCCTCAAAAAATAAATAGCTCTTGATTTTACCTGAAAAAATTATTTACTTTTGGTGTATAGAGCAGTTATAAAAGGTTTCTGTACTATAAATTTGTTTAAGGAGAGATTTTATGAAATATACAATAATTCCTCCCGCGCAGGTTCCCCCATTACCGGTACCGCCTACTGTTTAATTTAAAACAATTACAGGCCCTTTAAAAGGGCCTGTTTTTTTTTGCTTTTAGACCCATAGCAAAAATAGGTCTTTTGGCCCATGAAATAGTTTAACCTCTTTTGTATATTTAATTAAAGGAAGTTCAATCCAAATGTGTCAATGGAGAAAAAAAATGAAAAATACCAAAGTTTTATTAGCAGTTTTATTTTTAGTTTTTGCTATTACTGCTAAAGCCGTTCCGCCTAAAAATTTTGACTTATCCGGAGTTAGTGAAAAAATTAATGTTTTGTTACAAGAAGATAACAAAACTAAATTTAAAAAAGATAACCCCGTTCTCCCGCAAAACGTGCATACAAACAATTGTGATGGTTACCATTGCGACGCTTATAACTGCGCCTTAGCGGGAAATGAAAACGCCCCGGCACACAAGAAAGGTACCCACACAAATAACTGCGACGGTTACCATTGTGACGCTTATAACTGTGCTTTAGCGGGAAATGAAAACGCGCCTGTTCCTCCTAAGCATAAACCGGTTCCTCCGCAAAATAAAAGCGGACACACAAATAATTGTGACGGTTACCATTGCGACGCTTATAACTGTGCTTTAGCGGGAAATGAAAACGCTCCGGCGCACAATAAAGGTACCCACACAAATAACTGCGACGGTTACCATTGTGACGCTTATAATTGCGCTTTAGCGGGAAATGAAAACGCGCCTGTTCCTCCCCAGACAAAACAAAATATTATAGATGAGGAATATTTCCAGTACGGCTATTATAAATTAAACCCTTATTACAACAGCGTTGATCCGCACAGCGTAAAATATGTTCAAACTAAAGAAAATGATAAGGATGTTGTTTTTGCAGTATTAAAGGACGGCAGGATTATTAAAAAAAATGATTCAAAAAAAATTAACCCGTATTACAATCCTTCGGATCCTCATTCAGAAAAATATTTAGATTAGTTCTAAACATTAAAAACACGGGATTATATATCCCGTGTTTTTTTGTGCCAACGTCAGAAAAGTTATATTTTAAAGAAGAGATTTTTATTTTTTGATATAATAAATATATAACGGGCGTGTAGCTCAGTTGGGAGAGCGCTTCGTTCGCAACGAAGAGGTCGTGGGTTCGACTCCCATCACGTCCAAAATTTAAAAAACGCGGATTGAAAAATCCGTGTTTTTTTATGAGAACATGGAACACCCCTGCGTAAAACGGAGGATAAATATAGCCTCCTGACTTCATAACGCCTCGGTCTTGTTGGCGTGGAAGCGCTGCTGTTTATTGCTGAGTTAAACCGCAAAGCGAAGCTTTGAAACAAAAGAAACTTCAGGAGCGGAATTTGGGAGTTTCATTTAATATCTATTGCAAAAAACTTATTTATTAATATAATGAATAATAGGTTATTAACAAAGGATATATATGAAAAAAGGCTTTACATTAATAGAGTTATTGGTTGTTGTGCTTATTATAGGCATACTTGCCGCTATCGCTTTGCCCCAATATACTAACACGGTGGAAAAATCACGTACGGCGGAAGCAAAAATTGTTCTTAAGGCTATGAAGGAAGCCCAGGAAAGATATTTTCTTACAACCGGCGCTTATACAACAGATTGGGATGATTTAGATTTAGAAAAACCTGTAAGCAAAAACTGGAATTACGTTATAGCGGCTGATTTATCAGTTTACGCTGTAAGAAATAAAACCGCGCCGACATATTTACTTGCTTACAGATTTAACAATCCCGTAGCGCGCGGAAGGGATTCTATTATCTGTCGTTCGGATACTGATACTGATTACGGCAGAAAAATATGCAAAATGCTTGGAGCTGCTGAATATGTATCCGAGGGTGGTTATGAAAATTGGGTTTTGCCTTTGTAATTAAAAATTTAATAAGATACTTATATAATGGAGGGTTTTATATGAAAAAAATAACAGTTTTAATATTCGCCGCGTTAGTTTTGGGCGCGTGCGCTTCAACAAGCGCTAAAAAGCAGGATTTTCCGCCTGACTTTTACTGCAAATCTGCCGCTGCTTACAACAAGGGGAATTTTGACGAGGCTAAGGCTTTGCTGGCGCAAGGCTGCGCGGGAGGCATTAACAGCGCATGCGTAAGGCAGGCTATAATAGCTATGGAGCAGGGTAATATTGCGGAAGCTTCCGCTATTTTTGAGCAAACCTGTAAAAGAGGCGACGGTGCTGCCTGCTATAACTTAGCTTTGCTTAAAGAAGATTCGGACGCTAAAGCGGCAAAAAAGTTCTATAAAAAAGCGTGCAAACTTAAAGTTGAGCAAGCCTGTGAAAAAGCAAAATAAATAATTTACGCAAAAAAACGCCCCGTCAAACGACGGGGCGTTTTTTTGCGTTTTAAAATCAAATCGGATGGTCCTTCCATCCGGTCATATTGGTTATCGGCGCCTGGGAAGTAAGCGTTTTGCAAATACTTTCGCCTGTCGCGTCATTATCCATACGTCTGCAAAATGTACCTGTAGTGCCAAAAATAATTTCATACCTTATCGCCTGGGGCGTGGTTCCCCCCATGCTTCTTACAACAACCGTTTGGTAGGGCTGCTGGCGCAGACTTATATCAAAATTTTTAAGTTTTATATTACCGAAGGTTGAAGCGCTGTCCCCGGCCGCAAGAATAGCCCCCGGGAAGTCGATATCAAGCTCATTCGGGTCAAAACAATAGTATCCGTTGGCCAGGTAATAAGCCTGCTCAGCCTGCCATACGGCTTTGCCTACTATATAGCCTTCAGCCGAGCGTGATTTTATAACCGCCTTTTGATATTGCGGTAATGCGATGGCGGCTAATATGCCTATTATAAGCACCACCACTAATAACTCTATTAAAGTAAATCCATTTTGTATTTTCATTTAAAAAGTATATAAGTTTTTATCTGTTACATCAAGATATTATTTGATAAAATATATTAACGTTTTAACGAGGGAGATTTTATGCCACAAAAAATTTATGTAAATCACATCGGAGAATATTTGGGCAGTGAAGTAACTTTAAACGGCTGGGTGTATAATATGCGTTCCAGCGGTAAACTTCATTTTATACAATTGCGCGACGGCAGCGGAATAATACAATGCGTTATTTTTAAAGGCAATGTAACGCCTGAAGTTTTTGATACGGCCGCTAATTTAACACAGGAAACTTCCGTTTCAATTACAGGCACCGTTAAGGAAGACAATCGCTCCAAATTGGGTTTTGAATTAGACGTAAAAGATATTAAAATTATAGCCCCTTCGGTTGATTATCCCATTACCCCCAAAGAACACGGCGACGCTTTTTTAATGCACAACAGGCACCTTTGGTTGCGCTCTTCCAAACAAACGGCAATTTTAAAAATTAGAGATGAAATTATTTTCGCTATAAGAAAATTTTTTCACGAAAGGGAATTTACTTTAGTTGACTCCCCCATTTTAACCCCGGCCGCCTGTGAAGGCAGAAGCACTTTATTTGAAACCGAATATTTTGGCGAAAAAGCCTTTTTAAGCCAAAGCGGCCAGTTATACGGCGAAGCCGCTGCTATGGCGTTGGGTAAAATTTACTGCTTTGGGCCTACTTTCAGGGCGGAAAAATCTAAAACCAGAAGGCATTTGACCGAGTTTTGGATGGTAGAACCAGAAGTCGCTTTTAACGATTTAAATGACAATATGGAACTTGCCGAAGATTTTATTGTATATATTGTTGAATCGGTATTAAAAAACCGCCGGGCCGAGCTTGAGCTTATAGGCCGTGATATAAGCAAACTTGAAAATATTAAAAAGCCTTTTCCCAGAGTTTCTTATACTGAAGCCATTAAAATTTTAAATGATTTGGGCAACCCCACGGAATGGGGCGGCGATATAGGCGGTGATGAAGAAACCTTAATCTCAAACAAATTTGACCGCCCTGTGATTATCCACAGATATCCCGCCGCTATTAAAGCTTTTTACATGAAGCGTGACCCGGAAGATCCCAAAGTAGTTTTAGCTATGGACGTTATCGGCCCTGAAGGCGCGGGTGAAATTATAGGCGGCAGTGAAAGAGAAAGCGACTATAACGCCCTTGTTGAACGTATGAAGGAGCAAGGTATGGCGCCGGAGGATATGGACTGGTACCTGGACCTTCGCAAATACGGCAGCGTGCCGCACAGTGGTTTCGGCATGGGTATTGAGCGTATGGTGCGCTGGATATGCGGTTTACACCATGTGAGAGAAACAATTCCATTTGCCCGTATGATGGATAAAATAAGACCTTAAGTTTTGTGTTGCCCGTAGAAAGAATTTATACCCGCGTAAAATAAGTTTACGCGGGTATTTTTTGTTACAATAGGATAATGATTTGAAATTAAAGGGGTTAAAGATATGACAAACATTAAACACAGATATTTGCAGGATTTGGCTTTCCTTATTGCTAAAATAGATAAAGAACAATCGGAAAATATTGACAAAGCGGCCGTTATAGTAGCGGACACTTTAGAAACAGGCGGTATAATACATACTTTTGGAGCGGGGCACAGCGCCAGCGTGGCTTTGGAAGGCTTTCACAGAAGCGGTTCTTTTGTGCAGGTTAACGCCGTTTTAGACCCTGTGCTTATGTTTCACTCGGGCGCGGTGAGAGCTACCGAAACGGAAAGAAAAGAAGGTTATATGCTAGATATATTAAAAACCCATTCATTCCAACCCCAAGATTGTATGATAATAGTTTCAAACTCCGGCCGTAACCCTGCAGGCATTGACGCCGCTCTTTACGCAAAAGAACGCGGAGTTAAAGTTATAGTAATAACGGCGTATCAGGCGCAAAAAAGCTCCAAGTCACGCCATTCAAGCGGCAAAAAACTGTCCGACATTGCCGACGTTATTATAGATAATCTTGCCGGTAAAGACGAAGCTAATTTAAGTTTATTTGAAGGCAAAAAGTTTGGTCCCGTTTCAACTGTATCCGGCGCGGCTATAATAAACGCCGTTTATTTTACCGCGGCCGAAAAGCTGTTAAAAAAAGGACATAAACCTGAAATTTACACAAGCAGCAACGCGGGCGGTGATGAAGAAAACGCCAAATATGAAAAAAAGTACGCTTCGCGCATCAAACATCTTAATTCTTAAGACTTAAACGTCATAAATTTTATAAAATATAGGCATAGCAAAATTAAGCTGTGCCTGTATTTTTTTATAAGGGCGTTAAACGCCCCATTTTTATGCTGTTTTGGCAGATAAAAGCTTAGTTTTTAATCTTAGCTGTACAAAAATAAGTTTGATTTAATTAATTAGGACACAAGGAGAGTAAAACATGGCTTGCGAAAACAAATGTGCTTACGAATGTTCCCATGAAGTTCAGCAAATGTGCTGTGTAGCTAAAGGCCCCAAGCACGGCCCCGCCCCTATACCTGAAGAAGGCAAATGGGTAAAAGCGACACAGATTTCAGATATAAGCGGTTTAACCCACGGCGTGGGTTGGTGCGCACCGCAACAAGGCGCTTGCAAATTAACATTAAACGTTAAAAAAGGCGTTATTGAAGAAGCTTTAATCGAAACATTAGGCTGCAGCGGTATGACGCACTCCGCCGCCATGGCCGCCGAAGTTTTAACAGGCAAAACAATTTTAGAAGCCTTAAACACCGACCTCGTTTGCGACGCTATTAACACCGCAATGAGGGAGCTTTTTCTCCAAATCGTTTACGGCAGAACGCAGACCGCTTTTTCCGAAAACGGCCTTCCCATAGGCGCGGGCCTTGAAGACTTGGGCAAAGGTTTACGCTCACAAGTCGGCACGATGTACGGCACAAACGCCAAAGGCGTAAGATATTTAGAAATGGCCGAAGGCTACGTGCTTGAAATGGGCTTGGATAAAAATGATGAAGCTATCGGATACAAATTTGTACACCTCGGCAAAATGATGGAAGCTATTAAAAAAGGCGTCGATCCGAAAGAAGCTTTTACAAAGAACGTAAACAGCTACGGCCGCTTTGACGAAGCTGTTAAAAAAATTGACCCGAGACACGAATAAGGAGAGCCAAAATGACAATAAGATTTGAAAGCTATGAAAGAAGAATAAAGCAAATTGAAGCGGCTCTTAAAGAGTACGGTATAAAAGATTTAGAAGAAGCCAAAAAAATCTGCACCGACAAAGGCGTTGACGTTGAAAAAATAGTTAAAGGCATTCAGCCTATCGCTTTTGACAACGCCGTTTGGGCCTACACGGTTGGTGCGGCTATTGCCATTAAAAAAGGTAATAAAGCGGCCTCCGAAGCGGCAGAATCAATAGGCATAGGTTTACAGTCTTTCTGTATTCCCGGTTCCGTGGCGGACCAGCGCTTAGTAGGCTTAGGCCACGGTAATTTAGCCGCTATGTTACTTAGGGAAGAAACAAAATGTTTCTGCTTCTTAGCCGGGCACGAATCCTTTGCCGCCGCTGAAGGCGCCATCGGCATTGCCAGAACGGCCAACAAAGTCCGCAAAGAGCCTTTAAAAGTTATTTTAAACGGTTTAGGTAAAGACGCCGCTTTTATTATAAGCAGAATTAACGGCTTTACCAGCGTTGAAACAGAATACGATTACGCCACGGGTAAACTTAACATTGTTAAAGAAACCCCTTTCTCCAACGGCGATAAAGCCAAAGTAAAATGTTATGGCGCTGACGACGTAAGCGAAGGGGTTGCTATTATGAGGCATGAAGGCGTTGACGTTTCCATTACAGGTAACTCAACTAATCCTACCCGCTTTCAGCATCCCGTTGCCGGCACATATAAAAAATGGGCTGTGGAAAACGGCAAAAAGTACTTCTCAGTCGCTTCCGGCGGCGGTACGGGCAGAACGCTCCACCCGGACAATATGGCCGCGGGTCCCGCGTCTTACGGTATGACTGATACCATGGGCAGAATGCACGGCGACGCGCAGTTTGCCGGCTCGTCATCAGTTCCCGCTCACGTGGAAATGATGGGGCTTATCGGTATGGGTAACAACCCTATGGTAGGTGCCACAGTAGCGGTAGCCGTAGCTATTGAAGAAGCAAAATAAGTTTAAGCTTTAAAACAGCCTTCAGATATTTTTATCTGAAGGCTGTTTTTTTATAAGTAAAACTTAACTTTTATAAAATTCTTTTTTGATAAAATATAAATATGCGAAACATTAAAATAATAGCCTTTGACGCTGATGACACTTTGTGGGATAATGAGCCTTATTTCCGCGAGGCGGAGGCTTTATTTTGCGATCTTATAAGCCCCTATTATCCTAAAAATGAAATTTATTCCGAGTTGCTAAAAACAGAAATAAAAAATATTTCAATTTACGGCTTTGGCGCAAAAAGCATAACATTATCAATGATAGAGGCAGCCATAAAACTTTCCCAAGGTAAAGTTACTTCCGATGTTATAGGTAAAATAATAGAAAATGGCAAAACTTTGCTTAATATGCCTATAAAACTGCTGCCCGGGGTTGAAGACGTTTTAAAAGAGCTTAGTTCTAAATATAAACTTGTTGTGGCTACTAAAGGCGATTTGCTTAATCAGGAGCAAAAACTAAAAAAATCAGGCCTTGCCGGCTATTTCCACCATGTTGAAGTTATGAGCGATAAACGTACTTCAGACTATATAAAACTTATTCGTAACCTACACTATAAGCCTCAAGAACTTATTATGGCGGGCAATTCAATTAAGTCCGATATTTTACCTGTTTTGGAAGCGGGGGCCTGGGCCGCTTATGTGCCTTACCATGTTATGTGGGCGTATGAGGAGGAAGGCTCTTTGCCTGATTCCCCCCGTCTTATAGAGCTTAAAAATATAACTGATTTGCTTAAACATCTAAAATAAAAAAGCCCCGCCAAAACGGCGGGGTTCTTTTTGTTTTAATATTTCTATTACGCTTTTAATTTGTTTATATACTTTTTAATAAGGAAAGTGTGTTTTGTTCAAACACGGGTTTTTGCCTGGCTTGCTGCTCTCTTTGTTTTTTTGCTTTATATTCCATTTCAAAATTGTAAGTTGTTAAAGAAGAGGCAAGTATTTCATAAAACTTTTCCACAGTAAGTTTTTCCGTAGGATAATTTTTAAGTTTTTCAAAAACTCTTTCCGGCACGAAAGGATGTTTGTTTAAAAGTTTTACCGTAGTGTAATAATTGTTCATATATGTTTTTAATTCGGGATACTCTGCAAATATAGCGTACAGATTGTAAGCGGTATCATCAATATCTTCCGAAGAGGATGCGAATAAAGAAGGGTATTTTTTTAACATTTCAACCTTTTTATATGTTTCCACTCCGGGGTGGTTGAAGTAGGAGAAATCTTTGGAAAATGTCATCGTTTGGTGTACTGCTGTGGCCGCCAAAAGCATCCAGCTGGCGCCTTTTATGCCGTATTTTAAGCGTGTGGCGGCGGCGCCGCTTGTTCTTATCGCTTTTTCAATAAGAAGCATGCCTCTAAGAGTTTCCCCCAAAGTAATTATGACAAACAGCCCCTGCCCGGCGGAAATAAGTTTTTCCTGCATTATCGGGTGACTTATATTTATAAATTTACCGGTATACCAAATACGCGCCTGGATATTGCCCGGCATTAAAAGCGTTTGCCCGAAAACCTGGGCAAAACTTCTTTCAGTGGTTTCGGTAATAGCCAGGTAGCGGGCGGTTTTTTCTTCCGCGCCCGCATTTATTTTTCTTTCGTAATTTTCCTCATATTCTTTTTGAAGCTTTTCCTGATAGTCTTGTAAAGAAGCAAGTTCTTTATTTAAATTCTGTATTTTCTGTTTTATGCTGTCAATCTCAAGCATTACTATTTTGGGGTTCTTTGCCCGGGCAAAGCCCGTTAAGGGCAGGTTTAAAAACAGCACGGTTATAAGCACAGCGGAGGTAAATCTTGTCATGTTTAAAAGCGGCTCCTTTTATATGTTGTTTGTTAGTTTAAGATAAGAATATTAATTATAACAAAATATTTTAGTTTATGCTAACACTTTTTTGTTTTCCATTTTTATTATTTCCCCTGTTTACAAGATAGATTTTTAATGGTAATATTTAAATTATTTAATTAGTTTGTATTAAAAGGAGAGGTTATTTTATGGGAACAAAAGACATAGAAATTGTTAAAAATTCAGGTTTAAATGCGGAAGAACTTATAGCTAAACTTAACAGTGCTTTTGCTGATGAATGGCTTGCCTATTATCAGTATTGGGTAGGGGCTAAAGTGGCGGAAGGTTTAATGAGACCCGACGTACAGAAAGAGCTTGAAGAGCACGCCGCCGAAGAACTTGACCACGCCGGAAGAGTGGCGGACAGAATTATTTCTTTAGGCGGAACGCCTATTTTGGAACCTAAAGAATGGTATGAAAAAACTAAAGCGGGATATCTGGTGCCTTCAAACCCCGATACCACGGTTTTACTTGACCAAAATATTAAAGGCGAGCGAGCGGCTATTTCCGTATACAAAGAACTTTTTGATATGACAAAAAGCAAAGACATTATTACGGCCCATATGGCGCGCCATATTATGGAAGAAGAAATTGAACATGAACAGGATTTAGAAGATCTTGTTAAAGATATTTCCTACGCTAAGAAGAAATAAGTTTTTAAAACAAAAAGCCCGCTTAAAGCGGGCTTTTTTATGAGACTATGCTCCCAGCCTGCGTAATCCGCTATGGGATAGACCCCTGATTTTACAATACCTCCGCCTTGCCGCTGCGAGGTATTGCTGTTTGTTGTTGAGTAAAATCAAAAAGCGAAGCTTTGAAACAAAAGAAACCCCGAGCGTAAGCCCGGGGAGTTTTATACGCTAGAAAAGCTGTTATTATTTTTCTGAACGCAAAGCTTTTTTAGACAGAACTCTTTTGGCTTTATTCCTTGCCCTTTTTACTTTTGTTCTGCTTTTAGAATTGGAAGTTGTGTACCTCCATTCATCTTGTTTTACGTGGTTTTCTCTATCCATTACGATATCTCTTGCAGTTTTTCAAAAAGTTTAATTTGTTCAGCAGTTGGCGCTTTAGGAACGTCTATTATTATTTTAACGTATAAATCCCCTTTACCGCCAAGCCCTTTGCCGCTTAATTTCATTCTTTTGCCGCTTTGTGTTCCGGCAGGTATTTTTATTTTTACGTTGCCGTCTAAGGTTGGCACTGTTATCTGTCCGCCCAAAACCGCCGTCCAGGGCATAACGGGCACCCTTATATCTAAATCCTGCTTATTGTGGGTAAACCTTGCGTGCGGTTCAATAGAAATTTTTAAATATAGATCTCTTGGCGCGCCGTTTCTGGCGGTTGAGCCAAGGCCTTTAAGTTTAAGGGTTTGTCCGTCCCGTATTCCGGCGGGGATGTTTACTGTTGCTGTTTTACCTGAAGGCAAAGTAAGCTGCATTTTACCGCCGCGGTGGGCGTCTTCCAAAGAAATTGAAAGGCCTGCCTCATCGGCTTGCTGGCCGGGCTGGCCTTTCATGGAACCAAAACTGTTTGTACCGAAGTCAGCTTCTCCAAAATCGCCCATTCCGCCGAATATACTTTGGAAAAAATCACTAAAATCACCCGCGCCGAAACCTCCTGAAAAATTTTGTTTGCCGCCGCCGAATCCGCCGCCCATATTACCGTAATATTGCTGATATTGCCCTCCCTGCGGGCCGTTACTGCCGTAAGAACGGGAATACCCCCCCGTGCCGCCGCCTGAGCGGGCATGATTTTGGTAATCTGGGCCAAGCTGGTCATAAACCTGCCTTTTTTGTTTGTCTGACAAAACTTCATACGCTTCATTAACGTCTTTAAATTTTTCAGTCATAGTGGCTTTATCCGCGTCTTTATGAAGATCCGGGTGGTATTTGCGGGCAGCCGTTTTAAAAGCTTTTTTTATTTCCGTTTCCGACGCAGTTTTGTTTACGCCTAAAATTTTATAATAATCTTTATATTGTGCCATAGTTTTTTACCCTCTAAATCTATTATACTAATGAAAAAAGCCCCTTGTTAAGGGACTTTTTTATAATTTAAAGACGTCCTTTAAGCATTAAACGCTTTTAAGGTATAGCATCCATTACTTTTTTAAGATGCTCTTCGCTTTTACCCCTTATTTCAACCGTTTTTTCCTTGCCTTTTGCGCCTTTAACAATGTTAATGTAGTTATTTTCAACGCCAAAAAACTCCGCAAGAAAATATTGTATGATGTTGTTTGCCTCATCTTCAATGCTTTTTGTTTTAACTTTTACCCTTAAAACACTACCTATTCTGCTTACAACCTCATTTTCACCTGCTGTCGGTATTACGCGTACTTTTATAATCATTTTACCTCTTACCTCCAAACGGCCGGCCGGTTTGATTCGGCTTTAACTTCTAACCAAAAATTGCGCTTCCTATACGCGGCATGGTTGAACCTTCTTCCACCGCGGTTTCAAAATCGTTCGACATCCCCAAAGAAAGCTCGGCTTCCGGGCCTAATTCTTTATCATTAAGAATTTTAATCTCTTTAAAGAGATGTCTTAAATCCTCTATATTTTCAACTTGCGGCGCTATAGCCATAAAACCTTTTAAATTAATATGTTCTAAAGTTTTTATATGTTCAACCAGGGTATGGACGTCTTGGGGGTTAGCTCCGCTTTGCGTGGCTGATTTAGTAAGTTTTATCTGAAGCAGGCAGTTAACCTTTTTACCCTGTTCTTTAGCTTTTGCATTAATAAATTCGGCGTGTTCAATAGTGTCTACGGAGTCAATGTAATCAAATAAGTTCACTATTTTAGCGATTTTATTTTTTTGTAAGGCGCCTATAAAATGTAATGCCGTTTTATTACGCAAGGCTTTAAATTCGTCTTTATTCCAGCGTTTTTGCGCGTCCTGTAATTTGGACTCGGCCGCGCTCGCGGCACCCAAAAAACCTAAAAGTTCCAAAACATCCAGGTCTTTGGCGTATTTTATTACCAATATAGGTTTAATCCTTTTAAAATTACGGTTTCTTACTTCTGCGGAGTTTCGTATGCGGGTAATTACTTTATTGTATTTTTCTATTACATTATCAGTGTTTTGCATAAAAAGCCCTTGACATATTATACAAAAAATTGTTTCATATGTCCCTTTTTGGAAATTGAATTGCTTTTTACTGTTAAAGTTTATATATTAAATATTATGAATAAAGCATTTACCCTAATAGAACTTTTAGTGGTTGTTTTAATTATCGGTATACTTGCGGCAATAGCTTTGCCGCAGTATAATAAAACTGTTGAAAAATCGCGCGCTTCCGAAGCATTTTTAATAGTTAAAGCCATTTCAGGCGCGGTTGACAGATATCTTTTAGCCACAGGCGTGCCAACTAATGACTTTGACAGTCTTGATATTGAAATACCCGGCACGAAAGCTCGCGGTTAATAAAATACAGGGTAAAACTTTTACTTTTGATATAAGAAATTTAAACGCCGGCTTTACCGGAGCTTATGAAGTGGTAGCCACAAGGAACGGAACTTCGGACTCCACAAATTATTATATTTACAGGCATTTCGGCGGATATTTTACTTGCGTGGCTAAAACGGAAGCCGCTAAAGCCACCTGCCGGGGTATCGGCGGCAAGGGCGGTGGTTGGGCGGCAGGTTCACAGGGATGGGCCTATTCGTTTGATTAAATTTTGTTAAGATAGAATTTATTAAATTTTAAAACCAAAGTTTAACCGCTTTGGTTTTCTTTTTTTAAAAAGCTATAATTTTTTATATGGCATCTTGGTTTAGAATTAATAAAGCGCCGCTGGCGCGCCTTCTTACAATGGAAGGAAGCACCGCCATGGCGCGTTATACCATGGTGCTGGTTTTGCCTTGGTATATTTTATCTACAAATTCAGGCCCGCTTGCTTTGGGAGGCGTTGCTTTTGCCATGATGATGCCGGGCGTTTTTGGCGCCTATACCGGCGGTTGGGCTATAGAAAAATTAGGCGCACGAAGAACTATTTTAATTTCCGATATCTGCCAATTGCTTTGTACGGTTATTATATTTTTTACAGCCGCTTATGATTTTATACCTGTTTATTTTCTTATTTTCATTATATTTTTAAGCGCTTTTTGTTATGCTCCCGGTAAGGTGGCAAGAACAACTGTTATTCCCGTTTACGCACGTTACGGAAGGGTATCGCAGGCAAAGGCGTTCGGTTACAGAGAAGCTGTTAACGGCACCGCCACGGTTATAGCGCCCCTGATAGGCGGGTTTGTTATAGCGTGGTTTGGCATTCCCGTGGCGGTTTTGGTGAGCTTATTGTTTTTTTCCGTAGCGGTGGCTTTATGCCTTCAAATGATTAAAAGAAAGGACCGCAGGCTTAAATATAAATCCAAATCAAGTTTTAAAAGGGGTTTTAAATATGTTTTAAAACATAAACATATTTTTTTGGCCATACTTTTTACGTTGCCGTTCTTTATTTTGGGAACTTCTTGGGAAGTTGTAGTTTTGCCCACTTATGTTAATTTACATTCTTATAATTCGGTTTTCTTTGGGTTTTTGGAAAGCGTTTTCGGCATGGGCATGTTAATAGGCGGACTTTTATACGCCGCTTATGGCAGGAAGGTTAAATTTAAATATATCCTTATAATAAACTACCTTGCCTATATAATTCCCATACTTATGTTTATTATTAACGTAAATAAGGCAACAGTGCTTGGCGCTACTTTTATTTGCGGTATTCCTTTTGGCGCTTATGCCGCGCTTATGACAACATTTTTAACCTTTAATACACCCGAATTTATGAGGGCAAAAATTTTAAGTCTTTATATATCTTTAGGCGCGGTTTTTGAAGCCGCGGGTATACTTTTAATAGCCTTTTTAATAAACGGCCTTAGTTTTAACAATACCATGAAAGTGCTTATAGTTATTTTTTGCCTGGTTTTATCCGCCAGTATTTTTGTGGATATAAAATCCAAACCAATAAGAAAAAAATAAAAAACCCGGTTTCTTTAACCGGGTTTTTTATTTTAAACAGCGTATCTTGTATAAGGGCCTTTCTACAAAGCTTGGGAATCTTAGGAAGTTCCTCCTAAGTTTTTACAAACTTTTTGTGCGGTTGGATTTGTTGTTAAAGCAAAACAATATCTTTTGCCTTGCCTTGAACTTGCTTTATCAAGCCAAACCTCATAAACTATGGGGAATTGCGCTCCCTGCTGCAAATAAACGGTTACCTTTTGGTGTTAGCCATGCAGGTAGTTTAATGTTACATGGTCATTAACATATCTTACCGTATCATCACCTGCGGGTACAGAGCCGACGATATCACTTTAAAGATAAAAAGATTTTCACTTTATATATAAATATTATAAGTTTTTTATTTGCTTGTCTTGTATTTTAGACATTGTTATTAATGCGGTAACAGAACCTAAAAGACACATAAGCATGTCTTTTTGCGCGTCCCAAATGTCGCCCTGAAGGCCAAGGAAATCGGCGGCTCCGCCGGCGGTAAACTCGGCAGCGAGCCACTCAATAATCTCATAAGAGGAGCTTACAAACATAGCCACGCATACGCATAGAAAAAACAGCATTTTCCCTTTTTTCATATCAGATTTTCTTAAAATAAGTTCCCTTGCCACAATAGCCGGCATAAACCCTTGGAAAAAGTGCCCAAACCTGTCATAATGGTTACGGCTCATATTGAACATTTCCTGTAAGTAGTTGCCTATAGGCACTTCTGCGTAGGTATATTTTCCGCCAATCATTAAAATAAGGCCAAAGAACCATATCCAAAAATATGTAACCTCTGTTAATTTAAAATTTTTGTATGTGGCCGCAAGTATTACAAAACCTATTACCGCGGGAGTTACTTCCATGGCCCATGTCATTAAATCTGACGGGCCGAAAAAGGACCATATTAAAACAGCGGCCCATGTGGCTGAGTAGAATAAATGTGTTTTTTTCATTTCTCTATATATTAGCAAAAATAATAAGATAGCCCGCGTACATAATAGCAAGGTCAGCGCCCATATGGGCAAGCCAGGGGGATATAAGGGTTTTTTCCTTTTCATAAAGAATGTTAAATATTATTCCCCCCGTTATAACGCATAATGTTAAAAATAAAGCCCAGCCTAAAGAAAAATAAAAATTACAAATTATAAAGTGGTGCAGTCCGAAAGCCGAGGCCGATAGCAGTATAGCCCCGACCCTTCCCATAACTTTTAATAACCTGCCAAAAACAAACCAGCGCCAGTAATATTCCTCAAGCAGGGAATGAAAAAAAGATATAAATACACTGTATAAAAAATAATGTTCCATTACGCCAAAATTTAAGGCTTTGCTTTTAACGGCTTCGGCCCCGTTTTGCGCCGCAGATGCAAACGGATGAAAATGTAAAAATATAAAAGCGGCGGTAAAAATAAACGCTCCCCAAAATAAGCCTAAAAAAACAGGTTTTGCTTTAAAACGCAAAAGTGCTTTAAAGTCCACAGGCGTTTTGATTATAAAAAACACACATAGAACAGGCCATATAAATATAAATAGTTTACTAAGCGCGTATATGTGTTTCGCAAGCGCTTTACCGTCTAAAATATTAAAATAAAAAACAGAAGCCGCAAACGGAATAAGCATTGCCGGTATAAGGCAAAACCAAATTTTGTTGCTTAAATCTTTTTTTTGTATTTCGTTTTTATAAATACAGGTGTTCATTAATCCTCCAAATATATTTCCTGGTAAATAGTTTACTAGTTAAATATTATTTTGTCAACCTATTTATAAAAATATTGTGTACAATAATAATTACAGATGTAGCGCAGAAATTTTTGGCATTTTAATAACAGGGTTTTTATGGCTGATTTCAGAGATTACGGCATTTTGCCGGAAAAGGGCAGACAATACGAGGAAGTTATTTATGTTATGGCTCTTATTTATAATATTATAAATAACGAGGCTTCCAATTACCTTGCCCGGTTTGATTTAACTCCCGCCAAATTTAATATTTTAATGGTTATTAAATACAGCGGCAAAAATGACGGCTTAACACAGGTTGAAATAGGAAAACGTCTTATTGTATCAGCCGGGAACATAACAAAGATTTTAGACAGGCTTTCCGCACAGGGGTTTATAACCAGGGCTCCCAGTAAAACTGACAGAAGGGCAAACGTTATAAAAATCACCAAAATAGGCAGCGACACTGTGGAAGAGGCCTGGGGCGGATATGACGCAATTTTAAAAAAAGCAAGCTCTTTTCTTACTGCGTCCGAGCAAAAGAATACAGCTTTTGTTTTAAAGAAATGGTTTAACAGTTTAATAAAAGGTGCATAAAATGAGTGAAAATGTTGATTCTATAAACCAGTATTTCAAAAAAATTTCTGAAGTATCGGAAGATTTGAGCCGTGAGGAAATGGAAAAACTTTGGAAGCGCATTAAAAAAGGTGATACCGCGGCAAAACAAAGAATGATGGAACTTAATTTGCGGCTTGTTATACCGGCGGCAAAACGCTTTATGCGCAAGGACATTGATTTACTTGATTTAATTGAGGAAGGCAACTTGGGCCTGCTTCAGGCTATTGAAAAATTTGACCCTTCCAAAGGATTTCGTTTTTCTACATACGCTATTTATTGGATAGATCAGGCTATCCGTAAATATATAGACGAACAAAGCGGCGCCATTAAAATCCCTTCCCATGCCTGGGGCGATATTAAAAAGTGGACACGTACGTGGAACGCGCTTAAAGACTCTTTAGAGAGGGAACCTTCTTTAACAGAAATGTCAAGGGAACTTGACTGGAGCGCTAGGAAGATAAAATCGATTTTAGAAACAATTAATGCCGCCAAGGGTATAGATTCGCTTGCTCTTGCCATAGGCGAAGAGGACGAAGTAACCCTTGAGGACACTTTAACCGATGACGGCAAAGGCAATCCTGATGATGTTTTTTCCCGCTCATCCTCAAACTCCGCGCTGCTTGCCGCCCTTGAAGAGCTTAACCCAAGAGATAAAGAAATTTTAATGATGCGTAACGGTCTTAAAACCAACGAGCCTATGACTTTGAGCGAAGTTTCCAAAATAATGGGTCTTTCGCGCGAGCGTGTGCGCCAAATTGAAGAGCGCGCTATAAGCCATATACGCAAAAAAGCGCATAAGCTTGGTATTTTGGAAACACACAATATAAGCGACAGAAGAACCAGGCAGATACACACGGGTATGGAACTTAAAAACAAAACCAATGTTTTGGGTGAAATAGTGGGTACCAGCGCTTTAGAAAAACTTCTTAAAAAAAGAATGGAAGAAATTAAGTTAAGAGAAGCGGCAAAAAGAGCAAAAAGCGCGCATAGTTTTAAAAAAACGCCGGCGAAGGCTAAAAAAGAATTGAAAAAAACGTTTCCCGCTAAAGAGAAGAGCGCAAAAATTGCGGTTAGCCGGATAAAGAAAACTAAAACACCCCAAAAAAACAAAAAGAAAAAATGAATATAGATTTAAAAAAATATATTTTAGACGTGCCCAATTTCCCGATACACGGAATTGGTTTTAAGGATATAACCCCTCTTTTAAACAATAAGGATGCCTTTAAAACAGCTATTAATTTAATGATAAAGGATTTTAAAGATAAAGGCGTTACAAAGGTTGCGGGTATAGACAGCAGGGGTTTTATTTTATCAGCCCCGGCTGCGTATGCTTTAAACGCGGGTTTTGTTCCTGTAAGAAAAAAGGGCAAATTACCCCGCTCCACCTACTGCGAAAAGTTTGCTTATGAATATGACGAAGCTCATTTGGAAATACATACGGACGCTTTTTCTCCCGCCGATAAAATACTTTTAATTGACGATGTTTTAGCTACCGGCGGAACGGCCGAAGCCGCGGTAAAACTTATTAAAAAAAGCGGCGCGGAGCTTATAGGAATTTCTTTCTTATTGGAAATTTCTTTTTTAAAAGGTATTGATAAGCTTGATAAAAATTTAATAAAAACTATTATAAGGTATTAATTGAGGTCTTATGAAAAAAGGGTTTACGTTAATAGAACTTTTGGTTGTAGTTTTAATTATAGGCATACTAGCGGCAATAGCTTTGCCCCAATATACAAAAACTGTTGAAAAGGCCCGCGCGGCGGAAGTTTTGGCTTCTATAAGAACTTTAAAAGACGCGCTTGAAATTTATTATATGGAAACCGGCGTGTATCCTACAGACCCTGAAGCGTTGAATGTAACTATACCGATATCATCTAATTACGATATTGCACTGGATAATACATTAACAAATATAAGGGCTGTAAATAAAAAAGGATATTCCGGTTATATACATATAAGATACTTCCCCAAAAATGTTGTTTCACCCTTCGCGGGGAAACTGCTTTGCGTAGCAAATGACGCTTCCGCAAGTTCTACCGCTCTTTGTAAATCATTAGGAGGGAAATCTTTGGGTCATTATATCCATATGTCTAGCGGATATATCGCTTATGAATTAAATTAAAAGGTTATTTATATGAAAAAAGGATTCACATTGATAGAACTTTTGGTTGTAGTCTTAATTATCGGTATTTTGGCGGCGATTGCTTTGCCTCAGTACCAGGTGTCTGTAGCCAAGGCAAGGGCAAGCGAAATGTTTATAAACGTTAAAGCTTTGAGAACCGCGTCCGACGCGTATGAACTTGCCACGGGGCAGAGGCCAATAAGTTTTGACCAAATTGACATTGAAATACCTTATGTTAGCACATGCGATGACGGCGGCGCTAATTACCATGTCGGCGGCTGTATAAGAACGGCAAAAGATATTGTTTACGGTTTTGACGTTGATGGTTACATTCATTCCGCTTATAAGGGAATTGCTATAAGCAGCTGGTATAAAAACACAGGCCTCTGGAAAGGCACTTACACATGCGCAGGGCAAGTGTAAATAATAAGGCTGATAACCAGGCCTGCAAATCTTTAGGCGGCGTTTTAAACGGCGTGCAAACTAATACAAACAAGAATGTTTACGCTATTAACTGATTTTAAAAGCCCCTGTTAAAATCAGTGGCTTTTTTACTTAACTAAGTTTATTATTCTTCTTTAAAAAACTATTCATCTTTTCTGAAAAAACAAACATTATTATGATGTAAACGGCGATTACCGCCGGCATAAGAAAAATCTTATCTGAAGCTAAAAAGCCAAATAAAGGCGGCATAAAAGTTGTTCCTGTATAAGCAAAACCCATTTGCAGGCCCATAACAGCCTGTGAATTAATCTTGCCGAAGCGGTTTGGTGTTCTCATGCAGCATGGATGGGTAAATAGGCGCACAGCCGAGTCCTATTAAAAGAAAGTCTGCCAAAGTAAAAATAACCGGCAGCGGCAGCATTGTTATAACTGCGCCCGCTAAACAGGTAAGCTGGCCTATGCGTATTAAGGAATAATTTTTTAAAGCTATTGTGGCAAAGCCGTTTAAAGCCCTTCCGGCGGTAATACCCACAAAAAAAAGCGCGACGCCCCTTGCCGCCATATCAACAGATAAACCTTTATAGGTAACCAAATAACTGCCGCCCCAAAGGCCGGCGGTAGCTTCCGTGGCGCAGTAAAAGAAAAATGGCACAAGACCTGTTTTTATCATGGGGAGTTTAAAAGAGTTTTTATGTTCTGTTTCTTCTTCTTCAGTAGGCGTTTGCGTTTTTGCCGCGGCAAACTTTTTCCATAAAGGAAGCGAGATTAAAAGAATTAAAACAATGCTAAACTGTATAGCGGCAAGCACAATTGCGCCTTTACGCCAACCGTTATTTAAAACTATAAAAAAAGACATTATTACCGGGCCTGAAGAAGCGCCTATACCCCAAAAAGAATGCAGCCAGCTCATATGGTTTGCTTTATAGTGAACTGCTACAAAGTTGTTTAGCGCCGCGTCTATAGCTCCGGCACCTAAACCTAAAGGCGCGGCCGCCAGACAAAGCCATAAAAAAGAAGGGGAGGCCGAAAAACCTAAAATGGCGGCAGCAGTCATTGCTACGCTTACAAGCGTTACCATGCTTGTTCCAAAACGTTTTATTACTTTAGCGCTGGCAAAACTTGATATTATTGTGCCGCCTGATATTATCATGGACGTAATGCCCGCGTAACTGATAGGCACGCCCAAATCCGCATGAATTTTGGGCCAGGCTACGCCTAAAAGAGAATCAGGTAATCCAAGACTTATAAAAATAAGGTATATGATTATAAGAAGTAAAGTAGCCATATTAATTATTATATAATTTAAAAATGATACGTTATTACGGCAAAAAACCTTACAAAGCGGTTGTTGTGCACGGCGGGCCCGGGGCTTTGGGGTCTTTGGGTGCTTTCGCGGGTAAATTATCTTCTTATTTCGGCGTGGCCGAGCCGATTCAAACCAAATATTCCATTAATGAACTTATTGAGGAATTGCACGGGCATATTACTTGTTTAAAAGAAAAAGAGATTACGCTTTTAGGACATTCCTGGGGCGCGTTGCTTTGTGTTTTATACGCGGCAAAATACTCGCAAAAATTAAGGCGGGTTATTTTGGTTTCCTCAGCTTCATTTGAGGAAAGATTTTCCAGCCTGGCTGAAAAAACAAGAAGGGCCCGTCTTACGGATAAAGAATACCAAACTTCTCAGGAAATACTGGCCCGAGGCGACGCTGAAAAAATTAATAAATTTTTTGATAAAACGGATAATTATGACGCGTTTGAAGAAGAAAGCGCTTTAATTAAATTTGATTTAAAAATGTTAAATGAAATATGGAACGAGGCTTCCGGGTTAAGAAATCAAAATAAATTTATTTCTTCATTAAAAAAAATAAAATGTCCTATAACGGTAATCCACGGGGAATATGACCCGCACCCCTACCTGGGTGTGGTAAAACCGCTTGAGGAAAACGGCGTTAAATTTGATAAATATATTTTGCCTAAATGCGGGCATTACCCTTACAGAGAAAGATTCGCCTGCGACGTATTTTATCAAATTCTTAAAAAAATAATTTAATTAAGTATTTTGTATAATATATAAAGAAGTTAACATTTTTATGCCCCGGTAGCTCAATTGGATAGAGCAGATCCGTCCTAAGGATAAGGTTGTAGGTTCAATTCCTATCCGGGGTACCATATTAAAACAAAGGCCCGCGAATTTTCGCGGGCCTTTAATATTCTGCTTTAAATATATTAAGACGTTGCTTCGGATATTCCTTCCTTTTCCAAATCAAGCGCTATGTTTGACTGGTTTAACTCATGCGCTCCCGGGAAGGCCAAGCCTATAAACGGAATTAAAATTAAACATCCGCCTATAAGGTCCAAAACGCCTAATGTGCTTAATGTGGTGCCGATGTGCCTGTAGTCGGTTTTGTAGCCTTCTTTCTTAGCCATTATCTGCACATCCTGGTTTCTTTTTACTTTTACGGTTGTTGTTCCTGTGCCTTTCTTTTCACCGTTAATATAAATTTCGGCTTCGGAAACATTTGTCATAACCGTAAGTTTTTGCTTGCTGCCTCCAAAAGCGGAGCAGCCTGTTAATAAAGCCGCACATAATAAAAACGATATTATTTTTTTCATATTTATCTTCTGTTTCGTTTATTTTTGTTATTGAACTTTTTATGCAAAGCTGTTGCTTTTTTAAAACCTATTTTTTTAGCGTTACGTTTAAATTTATCGCTAAATTTACTTTCGGTTCTGTCATGCCGCGAGTTTTTATTTTTTTGGTTAAACTTTTTATTGTTTTGCCTGTTTTCATAAGGAACTGAGGCTGGCTTTTCTTTAGAAGTAATTTTTTGGTTTTTATTTTCAATCTTTGTTTTAATTCTGGCTTCCCTTCTTTTTTCGGCAAAAGTAAGCGGCTCTTTTTTAGGCTCGGCGTTAACTTTTTTCTTTTTAAAATCTTTTTTTTGGTTTTGGCTCTTTTTATTTTCACGTTTTTTAGAGGCAAAATTTTGTTTTTGTTCTTTATGCGCTCTGCCTATGGGACGCTGGACAACATCCTGCCCTTTTAAAAACTTTTGAATATCATTCCACAAATGTTTGTCATTAGGCGTAACAAAGGAAATGGCAAGCCCTTTTGCGCCAGCCCTGGCGGTGCGGCCTATGCGATGTATATAATCTTCCGCTCTTAAAGGCAAGTCGTAATTAATAACTAACTGTATATGCGGTATATCAAGCCCTCTGGCGGCGACGTCGGTGGCAACAAGTATGTCAAACTTTTCTTCCCTGAAATCTTTTATCGCCAAATTGCGTTTGCCCTGCCTGTATCCGCCGTGTATGGAATTTGCTTTAAAACTTTCTTTTGTAAGATGTTTGTCAAGCCATTCAACGGAAGTTTGCGTACGGGCAAAAATTAAAGTGCTTCCCCCTTTTGCGCGGAGCAGGCTAACAAGGGTTTCAAATTTATTATCTCTTATAACGGAAATAATTTCTTCTTCAACGTTTACCGCGACGGAATTTTCAGGGTCGACTGATATTCTTTTAGGAGCGACCAAATATTTTTCAGCTATTTTTATAACGCGTTTGGGGTAAGTGGCTGAAAACATCATCATTTGCCTTTTAACGGGTAGTTTAGCCATAATGGATTCTATTTGATTTATAAAGCCTATATCAAGCATTCTGTCCATTTCGTCCCAAACGGCTACTTTTGTTTTGGATAAATCAAGCTCACCCCTGTTTATCATATCATTAAGTCTGCCCGGGGTGCCAATAATACAGCGGGGGCGTTTTTTTAAGGCTCTTGACTGTTGGGTAATTGACTTTCCCCCCACTATAAAGGCTGATGTCAGCTGGGGGTAGTTTTTGGTAAGCATGGTAAAAACTTTATGCACCTGCTCGCCCAGTTCGCGGGTAGGGGTTACAATTAAGGCGTTGTTGCTTTTATTTTGCACCAAATGTTCTATAACGGGAATACCGAAAGCGCATGTTTTGCCGCTACCCGTTTGGGCGGAAGCTAAAACATCGTGGCCTTCTATAGCTAAAGGTATTGTTTGAGCCTGAACCGGAGTAGGCGTTGTAAAACCCATGTTTTCAATGGTTTTTAGGGTTATTTCTGAAAGGCTAAAGTCTTGGAAGTTATTATTTTTCATTTAATTTTAAATCTCATATATATTTTAGCATTTTTAATTACTATATATTTATAAAGGTATTTAAGGTATCATTAATATTATAAGATTGTATTTAGAGTTAAAGGCAAAGAATTTACACGGGGGTTATATGACAAATAAAGAGATAAAAAAAGGAACAAAACCGGTTTTTACCGAAGCTGACATAGCTAAAGAGCAAGCACATATAGAACATGTTCTTACTTCTGTAAAGGACGCTCAAAAACAATATGCCCAGTATACGCAAGAACAGGTTGATAAAATCTTCCGCGCGGCGGCGGCCGCGGCGGCTTCAAAACGTATTTTCCTTTCTAAAATGGCAGTTGAAGAAACGGGTATGGGCGTTATGGAAGATAAGGTTATAAAAAACCAATTCGCTTCGGAATATATTTATAATACATATAAAAATGAACAAACCTGCGGCGTACTTGAGAGGGACCAGGCCTTCGGTTTCGCAAGAGTGGCCGAACCTATAGGCGTAATTGCGGGTATTATTCCCACCACGAACCCTACGTCGACAGCTATTTTTAAATCTCTTTTAGCTTTAAAAACCCGTAACGGAATAGTTTTTTCCCCGCATCCCAGAGCTAAAAAATGCACAATAGCGGCGGCTAAAATAGTACTTGAAGCCGCTGTCGCCGCGGGCGCGCCTAAAAATATTATCGGCTGGATTGAAGCATCCTCAACCAAAGCGAGCGAATACCTTATGAAGCATGACAAGGTAAACTTAATACTTGCCACAGGTGGTCCGGGCATGGTTAAAGCCGCATACAGTTCAGGCAAGCCCGCTATCGGCGTGGGTGCCGGCAACACCCCTGTAGTCATAGATTCAACAGCCGATATTAAAATGGCGGTAAGTTCCGTTATTATGAGTAAAACCTTTGATAACGGCATGATTTGCGCCAGCGAACAAAGCGTTATTGTTGAAAAGTCCATAGCCGAAGAGGTCAAAAAAGAATTTGTTAAAAGAGGCTGCCACTTTGTTACAGGTAAAGACCGTGAAAAACTTGCCAAAACTATAGTGCAAGACTATCATCTTAATTCTAAAATAGTAGGGCAAAGCGCTCATAAAATAGCCGAGTTGGCGGGTTTTACGGTTGACCCAAAAACAAAAATATTAATCGCCGAGGCCAAAGACGTAAATTGTGACGAGCCTTTCGCTTATGAAAAACTTTCGCCCGTGCTCGCTTTTTACACGGTTAAAGATTTTTATTCGGGCGTTGAGCTTGCGCAAAAATTAATAGAATTCGGCGGAGCGGGGCATACCTCGGTTCTTTATACCGATGAAGTAAATACGGAACATATCTCTATTTTCGGCGAAAAACTTACAACAGGCCGCATCCTTATTAATATGCCTTCTTCACAGGGGGCTATAGGCGATGTGTACAATTTTAAGCTTGTCCCCTCGCTCACATTGGGCTGCGGCTCATGGGGTGGCAACTCGGTAAGTGAAAATATAGGAGTTAAACATCTTATGAACATAAAATCAGTAGCGGAAAGACGCGAAAATATGCTTTGGTTCAGAGTGCCGGAAAAAATTTATTTCAAGGCAGGAGCGACAACCCTGGCTTTAGAAGAACTTAAAGGCCGTAAGCGCGCTTTTATAATAACGGATAAAACCATGGAACAGCTTGGCACGGTTAAAAATGTAGCTAAAGTTTTGGCGGAAGCGGGTATACAGGTGCGTATTTTCAGCGACGTTAAACCCGACCCGGATCTTTCCAACGTGCGTGAGGCGTTAGAGCTTGTTAACCTTTTTCAGCCGGATATTTTAATAGGTTTTGGCGGCGGGTCCCCTATGGATGCGGCAAAAATAATTTGGCTTATGTATGAACACCCGGAAGTTAAGTTTGAAGATATAGCTTTAAGATTTATGGATATCAGAAAACGTATTACGGCTTTTCCAAAATTGGGTATTAAAGCGACAATGGTTGCTATACCGACCACTTCGGGTACAGGTTCTGAAGTAACGCCTTTTACCGTTATTACGGACGACGCTTCAGGTATAAAATATCCTATAGCCGATTATGAGTTAACGCCTAAAATGGCTATTATTGACCCGGAATATGTTATGACAATGCCTAAAAGCCTGACCGCTTTTTCCGGTATGGATGTTGTTACCCACGCTGTTGAGTCTTATACCTCTGTTTTTGCCAACAATTTTACGGACGGACACGCTTTGGAAGCTTTAAGGCTTGTGTTTAAATATTTACGTCAGTCTTATAATGAAGGAGCTAAAGCGCCTATAGCGCGTGAGAAAATGCATTATGCCGCCACAATAGCCGGTATGGCTTTTGCTAACGCGTTTTTGGGTATATGTCATTCCATGGCGCATAAAATAGGCGGTATGTATCATACGGCGCACGGTTTAGCCAACGCCATACTTTTGCCCTATGTTATTGATTATAATGCAACTGACAACCCTGTAAAACAAGGTTTAATGCCGCAATATAAATACCCGTTTGTTAAAGGGCGTTATGCCAAAATAGCTGATTTTCTGGGCATTACGGAAGGCTGCGGGGATGATACAGATAAAAAAGTAATGCGTCTTATTGAAGCTATACAAAAACTTAATAAAGATTTAGGAGTTCCCGTTTCTTTACAGGAAAGCGGCATACCTGAAGCGGAATTTTTAGCTAACCTTGACGCGCTTTCCGAAGAGGCGTTTGACGACCAGTGCACAAGCGGCAATCCGCGTTATCCTTTGGTAAGCGAAATTAAAGATCTTTACTTAAAAGCCTATTACGGTAAGCCTATAAAACACAAAAAAAATTAAACAATAAAAGCCCTGCTTGCAAGCAGGGCTTTTTTATCAACAGTGTAAAAATTTCTCAATGTAAGTTTGGGGAAGGTTAATTTAATTTATCTCTGGCGGAATAGGGGGTTTGTTTCATCTATTATTTTTTCTATTTTAGAAGTATCAATATTTTTAAAATCAGCTATTTTTTTAGCCATAGTATCAGAAGAAAGGGGTTTTTGTTTAACAGAATTAATGGTTCCATCTTCATTATAGTTAACCTCAACTAAAGTAAGCTTCCCCTCTAAATTAACGTTTACCTGCCAAGTTCCCGAGGGTAAATTGCCCGCTTTCATTAAACCCTTGGCGTAAATGGTAATCAAAGTATCGGGAGATGTTTTTGAATAGTCAATGTTAAGCGTTTTTAATGTTTCGCGTATTTCATCATTTAAGGGTTTATTGTCAATAAGGCGCTCTTCTTTATATGTTAAATTTTCCGGTGAAGTGGGCGTTAATATAGAAATATGTTTGGAATTTTTTCCAACAAACAACTTTACGGGAGTATCTTTTTGGGTAACCTCAACACCGTTTTTTATTTTTATATTTTCATCGCAAAAGCGGGTGAACGTTTTGTTTTTGCCTTTATAAAATTTAGCAATAATGCCGTCAACCTCATCGCAGGAAATGCTTTCATAACCTCTCATCATAAGCCCCTGCCCCGTTTTTGACGAGGAGTACAGCACGTCTTCCCCGCGGGAAGTATATTGGTCTGTTAAAGCGAAAGCGTGGCCCAGTTCATGCGTTATGATTGAAAAGTAAGTTGGATCGTCATCATAGAAAAAACTTTTATTAAGCTTCCATATTAAATCCTGCTCGCGCGGCGTGTATTTCCCATATGCTATTTTTTGCATTAAAAAAGGTATTTGTTTAACAAGTTCTTTTTCCTCGCTAGTTATTATTGTGGGGATATCACGGTTTTCCTCGGCGTAGAGTATAACATCGATTATGTTTTTTGCTATACAGATATAAGGGGGCACGTTTGGCTGCATAGAAAAAAAAGCCGTGGTCACTGAGCTTCCATGTATAGCTTGGCAATATTTAGGCGCTTCAATAAAGTTTATATCAGCTGTTTGACCGTGTTTATGGGTTGGGAAATACTGTACAAATTTAGGATTATTACTTAAATCACAATTATAAATTCTTTTAAATTCAATCTTTCTTTCTAATATTTTTATAAGGTCTTTAAATTCTTCTTGGCGGCCCTCTTTTTTTATGCGTAAAGCCATGCCGTAAGTCCATTCTTTAAATGCCGCTTTTATATGTAGATCAAGGTTTTTGTCAGAGATGCCGGATTTGCCCTCAGGCTGCGCTATACAATAGGTTATTTCATTTATGTTCGGGTCCGTTATTTTATCAAACAAAAACACGTCTTTTTCCGGACGGGAAAGAGTTTCATAAGTTCCGTAAGGACTGGCCCCGTAAGAAAAAACCGCCGATAATGCAAGTAAAAAAAACGCGGAAAATCTTTTCATATCAATATTTTATGTGATTTTATTTTAAATTAAAAGGGCCAAAAGACCCAGACAGAATTAGGACTTTTGCCCATAAATCCTTTGCGCGGCTAAATATATGTAAAAAATTTTGCGTAAAAACATAGGACTTTTTTTTTCTTAACGGTTTTTAATTTTTTTGTAAAATATCTGTATATGAAAAAGAGCGCAAAGGTTATTTTATATGTTTACACGGACCCAATTTTTATGATGACGGCTCCCGGCACCTTTGCCCCCAAGAAAATTTAAAAAGGACTCCCTGCCCCCAAACGGCAGGGAGTTTTTTTATAAGTAATTATTTATATGAAACAAAAAGGAGAGCATCAAGTATGCCAATAGTAAGAACAGCTGCCGAGCTTAAAAAAATACAGGAAATACTAAAAACAGCGCAGGAAAATAATATTCAGTTTATCAAAATATGGTTTGTTGATATTTTAGGTAATTTGAAATCACTCGCGATATCGCACCGTGAGTTTGAATACGCCTTAACGGAAGGTATGGGGTTGGACGGATCTTCCATTGAAGGGTTTGCCAGAATATATGAGTCGGACCTTGTGGCTTTACCTGATTTGGATACCTTTACAATTTTGCCTGAGGAGCTTATGGGAATGCCCGTGGCGCGCCTTTTTTGCGATATCAAAAGACCCGACGGTAAACAATTTGAAGGCGATACCCGCTATATATTAAAGAAAAACCTTGCCGAAATGAAAAAAGCCGGTTTTGACCAGTTTATGGTAGGGCCCGAACTTGAGTTCTTTTATTTTAAAGACGACAAAAATATTGAGCCTTTAGACAAAGGCGGTTATTATGACAGCATACCGATAGACGAATCCCATTCTTTAAGACGCAAAACCATGATAATGCTTGAAAAACTCGGCATACGCGTTGAATACGCCCACCATGAGGTTGCCCCCTCCCAGCATGAAATAGATTTAAGGTATGACGAAGCCTTAAAAATGGCTGATAACGTTATTACCTATAAAGCCGTGGTTAAAATGATGGCTGAGCAGCACGGGTGCTACGCTACTTTTATGCCCAAACCCATGCAAGGCCAAAACGGCAGCGGCATGCACGTTCACCAGTCTTTATTTAAAGACGGCAAAAACACCTTTTTTGACGCTAAGGACGAATACTATCTTTCCCCCACCGCCAAACATTATATAGCCGGTGTTATGGAAAATGTTAAAGGTATTGTGGCCATAACAAACCAGTGGGTTAACTCCTACAAACGTCTGGTTCCCGGTTATGAAGCGCCTGTTTATATCGCCTGGGGCCGTAAAAACAGAAGCACTTTAATAAGAATACCGCAGGTAAAAACGGGCAAACCTAACGCAACGCGCATTGAGTGCCGTTTTCCTGATCCGGCCTGCAACCCTTACCTTGCTTTTTCAGTAATGCTGGCGGCGGGGCTTGACGGCATTAAAAGGAAATTAAAGCTTTGTGATCCTGTTGAGGATAATATTTTCAAAATGACCAAAGAAGAAAGGAAATGTCATAAGATTGATAATCTTCCGGGGTATCTTTTCCACGCGGTTGACGCTTTAAAAGCAAGCGATGTTACCAAACGCGCGCTTGGCGAACATACTTTTGAAAAGTTTATAGCTAATAAAAAAGTAGAGTGGGACCAGTACAGGCTGCGTATAACGGATTACGAGATTGAGAAGTATTTGCCGTTATTATAATAAAAAGATAATATATTAAAAAACAGAAGCGTAGATTTTTTAAAATCTACGCTTCCTTATCAAGAGGTTAAAAGTGAAACAAATATTAATTTTAGATTTTGGAAGCCAATACACCCAGTTAATAGCCAGACGTTTAAGGGAAGAGCAGATTTATTGTGAAATTTTGCCCTTCAATACAAAATATGAAGATATTATTGCGCTTGATCCTGCGGGTGTTATTCTTTCCGGAGGGCCAAGCAGCGTTTACGGCGCGGGCGCACCTAAACCGGACCCGAAAATATTTTCCATAGATAAACCTGTTTTAGGTATTTGTTACGGTATGCAGCTTTTGGCGGTTAACGGCGGCGGTAAAGTAACCGCTTGCAAAAAAAGAGAATACGGTTTTGCCGAAGTTAAAATTAAAGCCTCTACTTCTAAACTCTTAAAAGGCATGCCTAAAAAATTTACCGCATGGATGAGCCATGGGGACGGCGTTCACGCCATGCCTAAAAATTTTAAAGTAACGGCAACAACGTCAACGTCCCCCTTCAGCGCGGCGGAAGATGATAAAAACAAACGATACGCCGTGCAGTTCCACCCCGAAGTGGTGCACACTGCGCACGGTTCTAAAATACTTAAGAACTTTGCCCGTGTAATATGCGGTTATAAAGAAAAATGGACTCCCGCTTCCATAATGACAGCGTCCATTGCCGCCATGAAAAAACAAATAGGCAAAGGGCATGTTATATGCGGTTTGTCTGGCGGGGTTGATTCGAGCGTTGTGGCGGCTTTACTTGCTAAAGCCATAGGAAAAAATTTGTACTGCATTTATGTTGACACTGGCCTTTTAAGAACGGGCGACAGGGAAAGAACCGAAGGTCTGGCTAAAAAACTCAAAGTTAATCTAAAAATAGTAGACGCGGAAAAACTTTTTTTAACCAAACTCGCCGGCGTTACCGACCCTGAAAAGAAAAGAAAAATTATAGGTGCTCTTTTTATTGAAGTTTTTGAAAAAGAAGCCAAAAAATTTAAAGACGCGCAATTCCTGGCGCAAGGTACGCTTTACCCCGATGTTATTGAATCAATGTCCGTAAAAGGCCCTTCGGACGTTATTAAAAGCCATCATAACGTAGGCGGCCTGCCTGAGAAAATGAATTTAAAGCTGGTAGAACCGCTTAGATTTTTATTTAAAGATGAAGTAAGGGCATTGGGGCGCGAACTTGGTTTAGGAAGCGAAATTGTTGATATTCACCCTTTCCCGGGCCCAGGCCTTGCCGTAAGAATATTAGGCGCTGTTAATAAACCGGATTTGGACACTTTACGCGCGGCCGATTTTATTGTGCGTGAAGAACTTTATAAAAGCGGGTGGGATAAAAAATCCTGGCAGGCTTTTGCCGTTTTGCTTCCCATTAAAACCGTGGGCGTTATGGGTGATGAAAGAACTTATGAAAAAGCCGCCTGCGTGCGCTGCGTTAACAGCGTTGACGGCATGACGGCCGATTGGACCAAACTGCCTTATGACGTTCTTCAAAAAATATCCGGCAGAATTATAAGCGAGGTAAGAGGTATAAACAAAGTAGTTTACGATATAACCTCAAAACCGCCGTCAACAATTGAATGGGAATAATTTAAAAAGCCCCGCTGAAAAGCGGGGCTTTAATATTTTAAAATAAAACTCCCCTGTTAATTTTAGTTACACTGGAACGTTACCTGATCCTGCCTGCCAGAACTGCAGTCATTGGCATAACACATACTGCCGTAGCTGGAACAATACGCGCCTTCTATGTTATTGTAAGACAACTGCCCGCCCATGCCATAGCAGCTGCTGTATTCCATGCAAGATCCGCCTGCAGAAGCGCGGCTAATCTGCCTCCATCTATAGCTGCTTCCCGTTCCGCCTGAAATATTTGTCATGGTAACATTAATATCAACGTCAGCATTCTCTACACAAGCCCTTCCCCAGCCGGAATACGCGCCATTGTTTTGCGGGCCGTATGAAATATTGCTGCCGCTGCTTGGAGGCGATACTGAAATGTAGCTGGCATAACAGTTTGCGCCGTTAATTTGGAAATCAAAACATTCATCTTTTTGCGCGTAGTATTCTAAAACTTTTGATTCGTCTGTATATATGGTGGCGTAACGGCTGCCGCTAACCGTTATTCCACAGCGTCCGTTAGTGGAAAAAGTGTTTAACCTAACATTATAGTATTTGATTTTTTCACAGCACGCGCCGTCTTCTTGGTATTGGGCGCTTGTCCTTTTGTATCCGCTAAGACAATTACCACACGGTGTTTTGCATACGCCGTTTATATTAACCTGGTTGCCTATACATCTTATTGCGTCGGCACAGCATTCAACCTCTCTTTTATAATAAAAATTTCCTCTGCAATCAACAGCTGTTAATTGCACTTCCGGCACTTTTGAGCAGTCAAGAACATAACCCGGAACTTTTTTTCCGCTAAAGTTTCCGCCTGAGTTATTGCAACCATGCCACTCCGCAGGTATAAAGCATGTTACACCTCTTGAGTTATTACAAATAGCTATCTTTTCCATATCTGACAGATTGCTAGATTCAACAGTCCAACTTGCCGAATATCCGCAGGTAGTAACCTCGGTTTTGCTTGAATTTGTCCAACAGCACTGGTTACCAACAAAATAGCTGCCGCTGCATTGTTGATCCGTTTTGTACTCCATAGGAGGTACAATGGGGGTATGAAAGTCGCTGCAGCTTCTATTGTTTTTAAAGTCTTCAGTAGTGCAGGTATATCTGTTTAAGCTGTCTCCGTTGCATGTATCATAACCGCCTATTCCATAGTTGCCGTATAAATTGTCCTGCTGTTGAAAATCATCACTTAATCTCGAAAAATAGTCTACACATGTTTTCTTTTCTGCGCCGCAGACAAATTTTTCTTTACTATTGCTGTCGCAGGTATCTAAACCGTTTGGTACATAAATAGCTGTAAGTTGGAATTCTTCCGGGCCGTAATTATTAAAAGCACATGTAGCAGGTGCGACATCCCCCTGGTCAATAGCTAAAAATGTTTTGGTGTCCTTGCCTTTTGAAGGGTCCGAAGGGTCAATATAATAAGTAATACTCCTCCATACCATGTTGGAAGCGCCCGGTACAGCAGCCTTAGCGTAAGGAAATACTTTTGCCCCCGTTCCCGTGCCTAACATAATTGTATTTGCCGCGTAAGCATTGCCCGTGGCTGAGTTTGTTATATTTACAGCCTGCGCCTGCGGTATACCGCCCGAAGCTATTTTAAGGTATTCGCCTTCAACTTGCAATGTACCCGTTGCTGCGGTGCTTTTACCTGTTTTTGTAGCCTGGGCCTGTACTTTTTTAATATCCGAAGTTAAATTTTCATTAACTTTTAAAACGCCTATATCGGCTGTTTTAAGTTTAACTTTAGCGCCTGCGGCATCCGCAGGATTGACTTTAGTGTCGTTAACCTGAACATTGGAATAAGACGCGTAAGGCGTGGGATAATAGGTAACCATTTCCATGGATTCCGCCGCCCAAATGTTGCCGCTCAAAAATAACACTGCCGATACAAGTACAACAAAGGTATTTTTCATATATTATTGTCCTATTTTACAGAGTTTGTAAGTATTAATTCTTATAAAAGACTTTATTGCTATATTAATATTAAAAAGATAATATTAAAATGTATATATTAATTTTTATAATATTTATAGGCTATAAGTCAATAAATTAATATATAAAAGTATTTAATTTAAACGTTAAAAAACACTGTGGTAATAACTGAAGAGAATAATTTAAAAACCTCCGCAAATAATATTTGCGGAGGTTTTTAAATTGCCGGGAAAATATTCCCATATATTTAATTTAATAGCCTGAGGCGCAGCCCAACCCGCCTCCAATAGGAAAAGGGTCAGATTTGCAGCATGTTAAGACTCCTTGAAGCCTGACATCTGTACCTGATTCCGGATTTGTTGTAAATTTATAGTATCCTCCTCTTGTTCCGCATGGGCAGTTAAGCGTATATCCGCCATCCATACTGCAATACTCTTTACAGGTAAGTCTAGCTTTTTGTTGGTTAATAATATAGCGCATCCAATCCTGCGTAGGAACACTGTAGTATGGGCTGTCATAGGGTATAACGCCCCCATACTTACATTCCGCTGAATCAGAACCAAAAGTTAAACAACCGCAAGCTTTGAAATTTCCGTTAACGCAGGAACACTCTGTAGAAGAAGGGTTGTTCTTACAAGGGTCGCACGTTGTTACGGCTGAATTACATTCCATACATTTTGATAAATCTGTCAATCCCCCCGTTTTAACGTTGTAACACAGGTCCTGGCAATTGGAGGGATCAAAACATTCTCTGCATTGTAAACCGCCAGGAACAGATATACACGGGTTGCATTTGCCGGTTGCTTTATCAAAAGAGTATGTTGCGGGGCATTGTACAAAGCCGTCGCCGCACGGGTCCGCTTTGCAGCATTCGCCGTCTTCAGTATATTTAGATAAAGTTTTTATCTGCCCTATCGGACAAAGCGTCGGGCACGGTGTTTTGCATACTCCGCTTACATCCACCTGAGGGGCGGAACATGAAGCCGAACCGCAACAAGTTACGGTTGTTCTTTCATAATCAATAACAAATTCGTTGCATACGACAGTACGTACTTTTTTAACAGCAGTGCAGGTTCCATCATTATATTCACAAATTTTTCCCGTGTAAGGATTTACATAATGAGATTGCGTCACATCGTTACACATGTAATATGATTTGGTAGCGTTGTTCTCACAGTTAAATTCTTGTTCAATATTTTTACCGGGACATGTGTCATTCCAAATTAGTATTTCCTGCCAGGAACCATAGATATTTTGCGGATCCCAGCCGTTACCGGGTATGCGGTGCCTTATGTCATAACAAGTTCCTTCAAAGGTCCCGTCGCATTTATATGCGGTATTAGGGTTTTTATCGGGGCAGGTATCCATTGCTGCTATTTGCGCTTTAGCCTGGTCAAAGGAATAGCTTTGTTTATCAGGCATATAGCTTGACCATAGTGCGTTACTATGCGATTCATATTTATCTTCACATGCGTTTTGTGGCGCGCCCTGGTCAATAACTAAAAATGTTTTGGTGTCCTTGCCTTTTGAAGGGTCCGAAGGGTCAATATAATAAGTAATACTCCTCCATACCATGTTGGAAGCGCCCGGTACAGCAGCCTTAGCGTAAGGAAATACTTTTGCCCCCGTTCCCGTGCCTAACATAATTGTATTTGCCGCGTAAGCATTGCCCGTGGCTGAGTTTGTTATATTTACAGCCTGCGCCTGCGGTATACCGCCCGAAGCTATTTTAAGGTATTCGCCTTCAACTTGCAATGTACCCGTTGCTGCGGTGCTTTTACCTGTTTTTGTAGCCTGGGCCTGTACTTTTTTAATATCCGAAGTTAAATTTTCATTAACTTTTAAAACGCCTATATCGGCTGTTTTAAGTTTAACTTTAGCGCCTGAAGCGTTAGAAGGGTTAACTTTAGTGTCGTTAACCTGAACATTGGAGTAAGCAGCGTAAGGTGTGGGATAATAGGTAACCATTTCCATGGATTCCGCCGCCCAAATGTTGCCCGATAAAAGACAAATTATTGATAACCCTGCTAAATATTTTTTCTTCATATTTATGAATATCCTTTATTATAAAGTCATTTATACATATTGTTTATAAATATAACAATTATATATTAAAAAAACAAGGGTTTTTAAAAAAAATAAATTTTTTTTTATCCATTTTGTATATTAAAAATAATTATTTTAGGTAGTTCGTTGTAATTTTATTAAACCACGCAGAATTTATTTTCTTTTAAAAAAGACAGGGCCTCCTAACGGCAGGTCCCGTTTTTTTAATGAAGACCGCAAAATTGCAGTATATTACATATATAAATATAAAATAAAACGCGAATTTTTTATTAAAATTGTAACTTGCCGTGTTGGCAAAACTTTTAATAATTAAAGTTCATATGCGGTTAAACAGCAATTAAAAAAGCGTAGCGAATATTCCGCTACGCTTTTTATATATAAAAACTTATTTTTTTAAGTCTAAAACTTCGTCGATAAGGCCGTACGCTTTTGCTTCTTGGGCGGACATATAATAATTACGTTCGCTGTCTTGCCTGATTTTTTCTTTATCCTGGCCGGTGTGATGGGCTAAAATATCAAGCAGGTGTTCTTTGTTTTTACGGAGTTCGTTTGACTCAATTTCAATATCGGTAACTTGGCCGCTTATGCCGCCGCCCCATATTAAAGGCTGGTGAATCATAATTCTGGCATGAGGCAAAGCGTATCTTTTGCCTTTAGAACCCGCCGCTAAAAGAACTGCGCCGAAACTCATTGCCTGGCCCATGCATATTGTTGTTATAGGCGCTTTAATGAACTGCATAGTATCATAAATGGCAAGACCCGCCGTTACAAGCCCTCCGGGTGAATTGATGTATAAATTTATTTCCCTTTCAGAATCTTCAGCGTCCAAATACAGCAGCTGGGCTATAATCATTGTGGCGCTGGCGGTATCAACCTCACCTTCGCGGCCGCCTACAAATATAATTCTGTCTTTAAGAAGCCTTGAAAAAATATCATAACCTACGTTTTTTTCAATAATTGTGGGTATTATCATGTCCGTTTTCTCCGGTAAAAAATATTTGTTTATATTATAACTTTTTTAACTTTACAATATGTACCTTATTCCGTCGCTTGTGTTAAATAATTTCCCGCCCATTGATTTGCATAATTTGTCGCCAAAACTGCCCGCGCCCATTCTAGTAGAACAGGTGATTACGCCGCGGTGGGAGGCGTTAAAAATGTTTTCAAAATCTTCCGCATTTGTATATCTTACGTCAATCCAATACTTGCCGTCGTAAGAATTTTTACCCGCTTCTCTTATAAAAATATGTGATTTGCCATCCATTCTCAATTGTAGTTTGTTAACCACAATTTCGTTTGCGCTTATAATGTTTTTAGCGGGTAAATCAATATCAAGCATATCAAATGCCGTGGCGTATTTCCCTTCTGCTAAATAATATCTGTCCTGCGCGTCTTTGATGGCTTTACCCAAAACTAAAGCTTCCGTAACCCTGGCTTTTTCCACGGCTAAATTGTATTGCGGCAAAGCAATGGCCGCAAGTATTCCTATTATAAGAACAACTACTAGCAGTTCAATTAAAGTGAACCCTTTTTTCATAATATTCCCCCTTCTGTATATATTATAACAAAAACTACTTTTTAACTATTTTTTGCCGCCGCGGCCGCGCTTGCCCATGCCCAGTGCAGGTTATACCCCCCCAACCGGCCGGAAACGTCAATACATTCCCCCGTAAAGTAAAGCCCCTGTATTTTAACAGACTGCATGGAAGATGAAGACAGTTCCTTAGTGTCAACCCCTCCGCCGCTTATTTCCGCCTTTAAATAAGAGTTGTTTTTTTGAGGAACAAAGGTGTAAGAGGTTAAAATATTTTCTAAATCCGATATGGTTTGCTTTGTCGCGTTAGCGGCCTGTATATCAAAACCCTCAAGCAATGTTTTTAACATGCGTTGGGGCAGATAATCTTGAAAAAACTGCAAAAAAGTTTTATTTGTCTGCCGTGCCAGAGTTATTAACTCTTTTAAATTTATTAACGGCAAGAAATTTATTTTTATTTCCTCTTCACCCTGCGTCCATAAAGACATTTGCAAAGCGGCCGGCCCGCTTACGCCGTAATGGGTAAAAAGAAGGTCGTCAATAATCTTTACTTTCCCGCAGGTTAAGGCGGCCTTGCAGGAAAGCCCTGTTAAAGTGCCAAATTTTTTAAGTTCCTTTTCCCTCCATAAAAACGGGCATAGCGCGGGGTATGGCTCAACAACATTAAGCCCAAATTTTTTAGCAGCGTCAAAAGCGAAAGAAGACGCCCCTATTTTAGGCATGGGAAGCCCGCCCGTAGCTATAATAACGTTTTTAGCGTGCAAGTCTTTTGAAGATGTTTTTATAATAAAATAATTTTCGGTTTTTTCAATATCAAACGCTTTTATGTTAAATAAAAATTCAGCCCCTGTGTTTTTGCATTCAAGAGTAAGCATATCAACAATATCTTTTGCGTTAAAACCAAAATATTCGCCTTTTTCCCTTTCTTCCCAGGCGATGCGGTGTTTGTCTAATAAAGCCGTGAAATCAGAAGGTTTAAACCCCGCCAAAGCGCTTTTGCAAAAATGTATGTTTTGTGAGCGGTAATCTTTAAAAGAAACGGATTTGTTTGAAAAATTACAATTCCCTCCGCCTGTTATTAAAAGTTTTTTACCCGCGTTTGGATTATGGTCTATTATTAAAGTATTTTCCCCAAGCAGCCTTCCCGCCATAAGGCCGGAAGCTCCCGCGCCTATAATCACCGTTTTATATATATTCATATTTTTATTTTACTTTATTTGGTAAATCTCTATATAAAAAAACAGCCGCCATATTTCGGCGGCTGTTTTTTTATAATTAAAACTATTTGTTTGTGATATCGAGTTCGACTCTGCGGTTTTTCGCGCGGCCTTCTTTTGTTTTGTTGTCCGCAATAGGATCCGCCGCTCCGTAACCTTTAGCCGTAACGTTAGCTTCGTTTACTCCGTTTTCAACGAGTACGTTTCTTACGGAGTTAGCTCTTTTTTCGGAAAGAACAACGTTGTAAGCCGGATCGCCTAGAGAATCAGTATAACCTTTAACTTCGGTTTGCATGTTGGGGCGGGCTTTAAGAACCACGGCGACTTTCTTTAAAGGATCATAAGATTCTGTTTTAAGCTTGTCGCTGTTAGTTTCAAATAAGATAGGGGTTGTGAAAGTGACAACCTGTTTTGTTCCGGCTTGTCTTACGCTGGCGTAACCTGATACTTCTTCGGATAAATTTTTAGGTTCCGGTTTAGCTTGGTGTTTAACTATAACAACCTTTTTTTCAATTTTAACTACTTTAGGGCAGGGTTTAACATTCCTGAAAGGATGGCATGTCCCGCATTTTTGTGCCGCCGCGAATGTTGCGGCGAACATCATAACTAACATAATTGCTAATATCTTTTTCATTTTTATTCTTGCTCCTTAAGTTAAATACTTGCAAAACCATTCTATCAAACCTGGTTTAAAATTACCAGTTGATTTTAAAAGATGTTTTGGTTATTCCTGACAGGGGAACTTTGCTTTTTAACTCTTCTATGCTAATTTCCAGCAAAGGATGTTTCGCTTTTGGCGCTATTTCGTAAAGTGGGAAAAGGACAAAGTTTCTGTCCTGCATTAAAGGATGCGGAACGGTTAACTCCGGCAGATTTA
This sequence comes from Elusimicrobium minutum Pei191, assembly GCF_000020145.1. NCBI lineage: Bacteria > Pseudomonadati > Elusimicrobiota > Elusimicrobia > Elusimicrobiales > Elusimicrobiaceae > Elusimicrobium > Elusimicrobium minutum. The sequence continues at coordinate 840,122 of NC_010644.1, read as the reverse complement.
TAACTTTGCTGCCATAGAATATAATATCTAAGTCTATTTCCCTGGGGCCGTTTTTAAAGGTGGGCTTGCGGCCTAAAGAGGTTTCAAATTCTTTTAATTTGGATAAAAGTGTTAAAGGCTGTAAACCGGTAAACAGGCTAAGCGCCATATTATAAAAGTTTTTTTGCCCGGCGTATCCCCACGGTTCGGATTCATAAACAGAGGACGTTTTTTCTATTTTCCCGACGCTTTTTATTAAACCTGCCGCAGCTTGCAGATTTCTAAGCCTGTCGCCCTTATTAGAGCCTAGGGCTATAATAACTTTACTCATCTTCCCCTTCATAAATAACGGCGGATTGGGGTGTTTCATAAACAGTTACGCAATGAAGCATTTTTCCATAAGAATCCTTTAAACGGCGGAAAATCCATACAGCAAGTTTTTCGGTAGTAGGATCTTTTAAAAAAATATTTAAGTTTTTATCTTTTAATTCTTTATTAATAAGAGTATTCATATCCTCTTCCACTATACGAAAATCCGTAAGAAAACCCTCATTGTTAGTAAATCCGCAAAGTTTTATCTCGTAATGGAAGGTATGTGTATGCTGGGCTTCATTAAGCATTCCTTCATGAGAATGTGCCGCGGTAAAAGAGCTTTTTTTAATAAGATAAACCTTATGCTTTTCCATAAAAACATCCTTTTACTTAAATTATTTACACAAAATTATATAATATTTCACATGTGCCTATTTAAGTATAAGAAAATGTTTTTTTTAGTTTTTATTATTTTTATCTCCGCCTGCGTTGAGCGAAATAAAAACGATATTTTAATCCCCCCCGCCGCGCCTGTTGCCTTACAAAAGGATAATATTACGCTTACCTTCGCGGGCGATTTGATGGCGCATAAATCCAATACAAAAATAAAAGATTTAAGCCTTATTTATAAAGACGTTAAAGAAATTTTTGAGGAAGCGGACCTTTCTTTTGTTAATTTAGAAACCCCGATTTATGAGGAAAAAGGTTACAAAGGGTATCCCCGCTTCAGTATTAAAAAAGAGTATGCCGACGCCGCCCAACAGGCGGGGCTGAATGTATTTTCCTTAGCTAACAACCATACAAACGACCAGGGCGAAAAAGGCGTTGAGGAAACTTATAAGTATTTTGCCGAGAGAAAAAAAGATAATATTTTTTCCGCCGGAATACGCGCTAAAAAAGAAGACGGCCTTTCTTACTCTTTAATAGAAACCGGCGGATGGAAAATACTTTTTGCCGCCGTTACAGAATTTTCCAACACTGTTGATGAAAGCAAAAGGGTAGATATAATATCTTCCACACCCAAAGGCCGAAGGAAATTTAAAGAAACTATAATAAAACTGCGGGAGGACAACCCCTGCGATGTTTTTGTTTTGTCAATGCATACTTATGAACCGGAATATGATTTGGAAGTAAAAGAAAGCCGCAAAACATATTTTAAAGAACTTAATAAAGCGGGCATTGATATTGTTTGGGGCGCGCATCCGCACGTTTTTCAAGGCTGGGACCAAACCGCCGATAAAATGGCAATTTATTCTTTAGGCAATTTAATTTCCGCGCAGCGTTTTAAACTTAATTATGACAACCCCGGCGAAAATAAACAATATACGGGTGACAGCGCCCTTTTACAGATTAAGCTAAAAAAATCCAAAGACGGCGGAGTAAAGATAGTAAATATTTTTCCTTACTTAATAACCACGCATATTGATGAAGACAGAAACTTCGTAATACGCCGTTTAACCAGTGAATTTGCCGACGAGCAAAACAAAAAAACAATGAAATACTATTTAAAACGCATTGAACTGATGAATAAACGCATTTAATACCTTGCGTCTTATATTTTTATATAATTAGTGTATTGGAGAGGTGTGTGAGTGGTTGAAACAGCAGGTCTCGAAAACCTGTATACCGCAAGGTATCGAGGGTTCAAATCCCTCCCTCTCCGTTTTACTATACAACGGGTGCTCACGACGAGCACCCGTTTTTTATTGTCTTTTTTGCTTTCTATCGTCTATCTATTAGTAACCCTTTGTAACTTTGCTTATATTTGCTTCACTCTTTATCTAGCTTACAATCGGGTACCAATTCGGGTACCGCAATTGGGTACCAGTTAGACGTAAGTTTTACGCACACTCTCTACGTCCTTTATTATTCCCGTGAGAGAACTTGTCCGAGTAAAGAGGATTATGAACATTAGTGCCATTGTGAACCGTATTGGGATATGGAGCAGGGAAGTTTATTTAGAGGAATTTGTGTAAATTGTTAAGCCGTTTAGAGGTTTTTCTCTAAACGGCTTTTTTGAAGCCAGCTTCCGTATCTTTAATTGTTTTAGATTTATTTTCTTTTTTGATATTATTCATAAATTTAAAATCTCAACACTGCCGTTCTATTGACATATCATTTTTCCGCACTGGTAAGCAAATTTGGGTTAATGGTCATAACGTGGTACATACCATTGATATTTGCAACCATATCGCGTATAAATTCGCGCATATTTTCATTGGTATAGCCGCCTTTTTTGAGGTCTTGAAATTCGCGGCGGAGAGCTAAATCAACCGCTTCCTGCGGCGACTTATATAAGCAAATGCCGCCGAATACATTCCAATGGCGGCTTTTATCCGCGCCGTCTTCTTTATTTCCGGGAAGCAGAAAATTATCAAGCGCAAGCGAACTTGGCAACATGTCATTTGGAATAAACTTAATCCAGCCGTATGGAATGCGGATTGCCTCGTCCAAAAGGCCAACAGCTTTCTTTTTATCTCCGCCTTTTAAACGCAACGCTTCTCTAAAAAGTAAAACCATCGGTAAATTGTGATTATTTACGCGCAGGTCTTGCAGCTTCCGTGACGTGCGCGCCACAGCCCGTAAGTAGCGCGGATCATGCTGGGCGTAGTCTATCAATGCGCGGAAATCGCCATCTTTGGCAGAAGTCTTGTAGTATTGCCACTCAGCACGTTGTAAATAGTTTTGCAGATCACTCAGATTACGCGCCGGTTTCATATTGGAAAAATCGTATTCCATACCCAAATCTTCTTTACTATAAACTGATACTTGCCGTAGCACATCTGTCCATTCTTTATTTCCGATTTCAAACTCCGCATAAAGCGGAGATTCCAACAGATCGCGCAAGTGGTCTCGAAAGACTAACAATTTAAGCGGAAAATCCGGCTGGTTGCGGGAAGTAAGCGTTTCGGCATCTTCAGTCAATTCAATAAGAGACAGCAGCAATTCATATCGGTCGCCGCTATCATAGAGACGTTTTGCGTTTAGCAATTTAATCCGCGCATAATCTTTTTCTATGTCCGTAAGGGTAGACTGACGTTTTTTCCAAGCGTTATCAAACCGTACAGCTTCCGCATATATTTCAGAATCAAGTTTGTCTGCATATGAATCATTGGTGTTTGGTTTAAAATCTTTCAGCCAATCCAATACCGAGTTTTGTACTCCGGCGTATGGCAATGCCCAAAGAGGACGCAAGTGATACTGTGCCACAGGTACATAGCGATATAATTCGCGGGGACGGGGAAAGGTTTCGCTGCGTGCCTGCGCTACCTCCAAAGAAGCATAAGGATTTCCGTTAGCCGCCACAAGTTGGCGGATAATATTAATGTCCTGTTCGTCAATATAGCCGTTTTGATTGAGATCTAAACGTAAAGTTGCGGCATTATCCAATGAATATGGATTATTAATAAATGTATAAAATAGAGATATATCTTTATTTGTCCAGCGATGATCGCCATCCAAATCACCTAACATTATCAGTTCAGATTCAACAGTGATACGATGCTTTGGGATAACATATTTCCAATAAGTGTATCCCATAAAGCCTAAAATTACCGCTCCCATTAAAATATATCTAAGCCATTTTGCCATAAACCCTTTTTTGAAACAGATTTGATTTAAAAATTTCTATTATAGCATTATAAAATTAAAAAAATTAAGATGCAAAGGGTGTTGTGTTTCAAAGATTTTTAATTTGGGTATAATAATAAATGTAAGAACTTGAACATTGTTATAAGCTAATTGTTCAATAAATTAAAAAAGTGCTGTTAGTTAATTGCCATTTTAAAAAAGCAATTAAACTTGGGGGAAATATGGAAAAAACGGATTATGCAAATTGGATACCTAAAAAACTGGTATTTATTTTGGGAGCGGCGTCGGTTGTTACAATATCATTGTTTGCGGCAAGTTGTTTATTAAAAGGCGGTTTTATTATAACGGTTATAAAAGCCGTCTTGTTTATTCTTGCGGTTTTATCAACAGGATTTTTCTGTTATATGTACTATGCGAGAAAACTTTTTTCTTATGAAGGTGGCGGAGTTCAAGGCAAAGTTTTAGATAATGTTTTAAACCACCTTAATTGGGATGGAAACGGGAAGTTGCTTGACGTAGGCTGCGGAAGCGGGGCAATGGTAATAAAGGCGGCAAAACGTTTTCCAAACGCAAAAATTACAGGTATGGATTATTGGGGAGCGCTGTGGGATTACGCCAAAGAACAATGCGAAAATAACGCTAAAATCGAAGGCGTTAGCGACCGGGTTCACTTCCAAAAAGGCGACGCGGCAAAATTGGACTTTGCTGATGCCGAATTTGACGCTGTAGTCAGCAATTTTGTTTTTCATGAAGTGAAAACTCAGCCTGATAAAGTTGCTTTAATAAAAGAAGTTTTACGTGTTATAAAACCGGGCGGAGTTTTTTCATTTGGGGATCTGTTTTTTTCTAAAGCTAATTATAAAGATTTAGATGTATTGATGGAAACCTTGTCAAAAGAAGTTTCCGAAATTCATTTTTCAGAAACCAGAAAAAGCGATTTTATTCCGCGTATTTTGGCCACTCCCGTTTTATTGGGTGAAACGGGCTTAATTTACGGACGTAAATAACCCATTTATAATAAAAAATAATATCCGGGACTGATGTCCTGTATAGATTACCCCCCTAATTAACCGCCTGTCTTGGAAATTAGGGGATTTTAATATATATTCCTAAACACATTCTTTGTTTTGTAAAATATTAATATGATTAACTTACTGCATTTAAAATATGTTCTTGAAGTTGAAAAAACAAGTTCCATCAGCAAAGCGGCGGCTAATATGTATATGGGGCAGCCTAATCTCAGCCGCGCTATAAAAGAACTGGAAAAAATTTTAGGAATAACTATTTTTAAAAGAACGTCTAAAGGTATTTCCCCCACTCCGCGCGGCGAAGAGTTTTTGCAATACGCTAAAAAAATTATCTCGCAGGTAGAAGAAGTAACCGCGATGTATAAAAGTTCTAAAACTGAAAAACAGTCTTTTTCAATATCAGTGCCGCGCGCCAGTTATATTTCCCACGCGTTTACGGAGTTTGCAAAAAATATAGATCTTTCTCTAACGGCCGAGTTTTATTATAAAGAAACAAATTCCATGCGGGCGATAAGCAATATCTTACAGGCGGATTACCGCTTAGGCATAATACGTTATCAGGCCGCTTTTGAGGAATATTTTAAGGTTATGCTTTATGAAAAGCAGCTGGCTTTTGAGCCTGTACGCCAGTTTAGTTATGTTTTACTTATGTCAAAAGACAATCCTTTGGCAAAAAAAACGGATATAAAAGCCGATGATTTAAAGAATTTTATAGAAATCGCCCACGCGGACCCGTATGTTCCGTCTTTGCCTGTTATTGACGTAAAAAAAGCCGAGCTTTCGACTTTTGTTAACAAGCGTATTTATGTTTTTGAAAGAGCCAGCCAGTTTGAGCTGTTAAACAAAATTAAAAAAACTTTTATGTGGGTTTCTCCCGTGCCGGAGGAACAGCTTAAACGCTACAATCTGGTGCAAAAAAAATGCTCTATAAACAAAAAAATATACAAAGATATTTTAATTTACAGGAAAAACTACCGCTTTACCCCGCTTGATGAAAAATTTATAAAAGAGTTAAACAAAGCAAAACTTCTTAAGTAAACCCGACGGAATTTACTTTTAATCAGTAAAAGCATATCGATAAAAACATATCGATATGCTTTTTTTATATTTCACATATGCCGGGCTAAATTCTAAAATATTAATAATAGGAAAGAAGTAAGACTATATGAAAACAAAAGAAATTTCAAAATCAACATTACAGCGGTTACCCGCGTATCTTAATTATTTAAAAACGCTCTCCCCGCGGGAAACGCCCAACATTTCGGCCACTGCTTTGGCGGCGGTTTTAGGGCTTGGCGAAGTTCAGGTAAGGAAAGATCTTGCTTCGGTAAGTTTAAGCGCGGGTAAGCCTAAAACCGGCTACAGCGTGTGCTCTTTAATAAAGGAAATAGAAGAATATCTTGGTTATAACAACATAAAAGACGCCGTAATTATAGGTGCCGGTAAAATGGGCACGGCGTTACTTAACTATTCCGGTTTTGCGCAGTACGGTTTTAATATTGTAGCTGCTTTTGACATAAACGTAACAGAAGATGGCGGTGAAAAAGGTAAAAAAATTTTTCCGCTTTCTAAGTTTGGCAATTTGTGCAAAAGGCTTAATATAAAAATAGGTATTATTACCGCTCCAGCTTCGGCCGCGCAGGAAGTTTGCGATCTTATGGTCGCCAATAATATTTTGGCCGTATGGAATTTTGCTCCTATTCACTTAAACGTACCGGAGCATATCCTTTTGCATAATGAAAATATGGCAGTGTCGCTTGCCATACTTTCTAAACACTTGAAGGAAAATTTGAAAAAATCTAAGAAACACCTCTAAGGAGATCTGTATGGAAAATAAGAAGTATGACATTATTGACAGCGTGGAAACTCTTGGCAAAGCTTTTGAACGCGTTAGGGCAGCCCAAAAAGTTTTTGCGGGTTTTACACAAGAACAAGTAGATAAAATATTTAAAGCCGCCGCTCTTGCGGCCAATAACCAAAGAATCCCTTTGGCGAAAATGGCCGTGGAAGAAACGGGCATGGGTATTGTTGAAGATAAAGTTATTAAAAACCACTATGCTTCCGAATATATATATAACGCCTATAAAAACACCAAAACCTGCGGCGTTATTGAGGAGGACAAAGCTTTCGGTATAACCAAAATAGCTGAGCCTGTCGGCGTCATAGCGGCCGTTATTCCTACCACAAACCCTACTTCTACCGCTATATTTAAAACTCTTATTTCCCTTAAAACAAGAAACGGCATTATCATCAGCCCGCATCCTAGAGCTAAAAAAAGCACTATAGCCGCCGCAAAAGTAGTTTTGGAAGCCGCTGTAGCGGCGGGCGCTCCTGAGGGGATTATTTCCTGGGTTGACGTCCCCAGCTTGGATATGACAAACTTTGTCATGAAAGAGGCTGACCTTATTTTAGCCACAGGCGGCCCCGGTATGGTTAAAGCCGCTTACTCCAGCGGTAAGCCGGCAGTAGGCGTAGGCGCGGGCAACACCCCTGTTATTATTGATGACAGCGCCAATATTTTACAGGCCGTAAATTCTGTTATACTTTCTAAAACTTTTGATAACGGCATGATATGCGCTTCCGAACAGGCTGTTATAGTATTAGAAAAAGTATATGAAAAAGTAAAAAAAGAATTTACTTTGCGCGGCTGCTACTTCTTAAATAAAGAAGAAACGGAAAAGGTTAGAAAAACCATTATTATTAACGGTGCTTTAAACGCTAAAATAGTAGGCCAGTCCGCTTTTAAAATAGCCGATCTTGCCGGAGTTAAAGTAGCGCCCGAAACCAAAATTTTAATAGGCGAAGTTGAAAGTGTTGATATTTCCGAGGAATTCGCCCATGAAAAGCTCTCCCCCGTTCTTGCCATGTATAAAGCAAAAACTTTCGGCGAAGCTTTAGACAAAGCCGAACAACTTGTAGCAGACGGAGGCTACGGACACACTGCGTCAGTTTACCTTAACCCCGTTACGGAAGCTGAAAAGAAAGCTCAGTTTGGCGCACGAATGAAAACCTGCCGCATCTTGCTTAACTCCCCTTCATCGCACGGCGGTATAGGCGATCTTTTTAACTTTAAACTTGCCCCTTCGCTTACTTTGGGCTGCGGTTCATGGGGCGGCAACTCGGTATCCGAAAACGTGGGTGTAAAACACCTGCTTAACATAAAGACTTTTGCTGAAAGGAGAGAAAATATGCTTTGGTTCAGAGCGCCTGAAAAAATTTATATTAAAAAAGGATGCCTAGGCGTTGCTCTTGATGAGCTTAAAAATGTAATAGGCAAAAAGAGGGCTTTTATAGTTACCGACTCTTTCCTTTACAAAAACGGTTATACCAAACCTATAACGGATAAATTAGACGAAATGGGCATTCAACACGCCACTTTTTCTAACGTAGCTCCGGACCCGACCCTTGCCAGCGCTAAAGAAGGTGCCGCGCAGATGGTTACCTTCCAGCCTGACTGCATTATCGCTTTAGGCGGCGGTTCCGCTATGGACGCGGCCAAAATTATGTGGGTTCTTTACGAGCATCCTGAAGTGGACTTTTTGGATATGGCCATGCGTTTTATGGATATACGCAAAAGAATTTATACCTTCCCTAAAATGGGTGAAAAAGCCTATTTTATCGCTGTACCTACAACAGCGGGCACAGGTTCTGAAGTAACGCCTTTCGCGGTTATTACGGATGAAAGAACCGGTGTTAAATATCCTTTAGCGGACTACGCTCTTATGCCTAACATGGCTATCATTGACGCTGATATGATGATGAACGCCCCCAAAGGTTTAACCGCCGCCTCCGGTATAGACGCTGTTACCCACGCTATAGAAGCTTATGTTTCAATCATGGCTACCGATTATACCGACGGCCTTGCGCTGCGCGCTCTTAAAATTATTTTTGAATACCTGCCGCAAGCCTATGAGAACGGAGCTAATGACCCCATAGCCAGAGAAAAAATGGCAAACGCAGCCACAATAGCCGGTATGGCTTTTGCCAACGCGTTTTTGGGTATATGCCATTCACTGGCGCATAAATTAGGCGCTTTCCACCATTTACCGCACGGTATTGCCAACGCGCTTATGATTAATGATGTTATACGCTTTAACTCAGCTGAAGCTCCTACAAAAATGGCGGCTTTCGCTCAGTACGAATACCCTAAAGCTCTTTCCAGATACGCGGAAATAGCCGACAGTCTTGGCCTTAAAGGTAAAACAGAAACCGAAAAAATGGAAAACCTTATTAAAGCTATTGACGAACTTAAAGCCAAAATCGGCATTAAACAAACAATTAAGGAATACGACGTTGACGAGAAGAAATTCTTAGAAACCTTAGATGAAATGACCGATCAAGCCTTTGACGACCAATGCACAGGCTGTAACCCCAGGTATCCTTTAATAAGCGAAATGAAACAGCTTTATCTTAACGCTTATTATGGTAAAAAAGGAGGGAAATAATTATGAAGTTAGAAAAAGTTATTGCTTTAAGAAATTCCAAAACCATTTATAGAGACGGTGATAAAGCGATTAAAGTTTTTGATAAAGATTTTTCTAAAGCGGATATTTTAAACGAGGCTCTTAACCAGGCCCGTGTTGAAGAAACGGGTTTAAATATTCCCAAAATACTTGAAGTTACCAAAATTAACGAAAAATGGGCCATAGTATTAGAATTTATTGAAGGCAAAACACTTGCTAAAATCATGGAGGAAAACCCTGCTGATTTTGACAAAAACCTTGAGCTTCTTGTAGATTTACAGATGTCGGTGCATTCTAAAAAAGCGCCGCTTCTTAATAAGCTTAAAGATAAAATGAACCGCAAAATATCCGCCTCAAGCCTTGACGCGACAACCAGATACGACCTTCATTCCAGGCTTGAAAGCATGCCTAAGCATGATAAAGTTTGCCACGGTGATTTTAACCCCAGCAATATTATTATAAGCAAAGACGGCACGCCTTATATATTGGACTGGTCCCACGCTACCCAGGGCAACGCTTCGGCGGACGTAGCCAGAACATATTTGCTTTTTAATCTTGAAGGTAACATGGAGGGCGCGGAAAAATATTTGGACCTATTTTGTAAAAAAAGCGATACTGCCAAACAGTATGTACAAAAGTGGATGCCTATAGTGGCGGCGTCGCAATCGGTTAAAGGTAAAGAAGTTGAAAAAGAGTTCTTGATGCACTATATTAACGTGGTAGACTACGAATAGTTTTAAAGCGAAGTAAAGTAATCTGTCCCGTAAGGGACAGATTACTTGGTTTAGAGCTTACTACCGGATAAAAAAAGGAGAGTTTTTATGAAAGTTACTGTATGTATAGGCAGTTCATGTCATTTAAAAGGCTCAAGACAAGTAGTTGAAGAGTTGCAGTACCTCGTTGCGGAAAATAATCTTAAAGAAAAAGTTGAGCTGTCGGGGACGTTCTGTATGGGTAACTGCCAAAAAGGCGTTTGCGTTACGGTAAACGGGGAAAATTTTTCCGTTTCGCCCCAGGAAACAAAAACCTTTTTTAAGAACCAAATTCTTTCAAAAATATAAATTAAATTTATTTTGAGGTCTGCGCCATGCGGGAAATTTTAAAATTAAAAAAATCAAATTGCAAAAACTGTTACAAATGCATAAGGCATTGCCCCGTTAAGTCTATAAGAGTGTCCGGCAACCAAGCCCATATCATTAATGATGAATGTATTTTGTGCGGACAGTGCTTTGTTGTTTGCCCGCAGGGCGCAAAACAAATTGAATCAGATATTGAAAAAGTAAAGGTAATGCTTTACGGTAAAGAACCTGTAATAGCAAGCCTTGCTCCTTCATTTATTGCAAATTACGGCGGCGCGGGTATAAAGTCTTTAAGTAAAGCGCTTAAAAAGCTAGGGTTCCATTCTGCTGAGGAAACCGCCATAGGCGCCACAATGGTTAAAAACGAGTATGAAAATATTTTGGCTAAAAAAGAACATGATATTTTAATTTCCTCTTCCTGCCACTCGGTTAATTTGCTTATTCAAAAGCATTTTCCCTCCGCGCTTAAGTATTTAGCCAATGTAATGTCACCTATGCAGGCGCATTGCCGGGATATAAAAAAACGTTATCCCGGCGCGAAAACAGTTTTCATAGGACCTTGCGTATCTAAAAAAGACGAAGCCCAGCGTTACCCCGATATTGTGGACGCCGTGCTTACTTTTGAGGAACTTACCCAATGGTTCAAAGAGGAAAAAATTACCGTTGAACCTGAAAAAAATAAAACCGCGGAAGGCAAGGCAAGGTTTTTTCCAACTTCGGGAGGGATATTAAAAACCATGAGGGGCACCGCTAAAAAAGGGGAATATAAGTATATAGCGGTTGACGGTACGGAAGCGTGTATAGACGCTCTTAACGATATTAAAGATGGCAACATTTTCCGCTGTTTTATAGAAATGTCCGCCTGTAAGGGCAGCTGTATAGGCGGCCCTATTATGGAAAAATACAACCGTTCGCCCATAAAAGGCTATATGCAGGTTGCCGCTTATGCGGGTGAAAAAGATTTTAAGGTTGAAGATTATTCCGGCAAGATAACACAAAAACGCAACCCGCTGCATTTTAATAAAAAAGAAATTCCCCCCCATGAAATAGAGGAAATTTTAAAGCAGATGGGCAAAACAAAACCCGAGCATGAACTCAACTGCGCTTCGTGCGGTTATAATACCTGCAGGGAAAAGGCCGCCGCCGTTTACCTGGGTAACGCTAATATATCAATGTGCCTGCCGTTTTTAAAAGACAAGGCGGAAAGCTTTTCTGACAATATTATTAATAACACGCCAAACGCTATTTTGGTTCTTAATGAGAATTTAGAAATTCAGCAAATTAACAGATCGGCTTGCAAACTTATGAATATAGCCCACCATTCTTATGTTTTGGGCGAGCCTGTCGTACGCATTTTAGATCCGCAGATTTTTATGCAGGTGCGCGACAGCGGCGCAAGCGTGAGGGAAAGAATTACCTATCTTTCCGAATACAAAAAATATGTCGAAAAAACTGTTTTGTACGACAGGGACTTTCATATTCTTATTTGTATTATGAGAGATATTACCGCCGAAAAAGAAGAAGAAAAGAAAAAAGAAGAACTTAGAAGGAAAACTATAGAAACCGCCGATAACGTTGCCGATAAACAAATGCGTATCGTGCAGGAAATCGCCTCTTTATTAGGGGAAACGGTGGCGGAAACAAAAACCTCTCTCACAAAACTAAAGGAAAGCATTAACGATGAATAACCTTTATGTAGACATTGGCTGGCAAAGTTTAATAAAGAAGGGAGAGTATATTTGCGGGGACCATGTTGACATTGTAAATTATGACAGGTCCTCTGCAGTTATAGTTTTGTCCGACGGGCTGGGCAGCGGAGTTAAAGCGAATATTTTATCTTCGCTCACTTCAAAAATTATTACCACAATGCTTTCCCAAAATATAAAAATTGAGGATTGCGTAGAAACCGTTACCGCCACTTTGCCTGTTTGCTCCGTCAGGGGGCTTGCTTATTCCACATTTACAATTTTGAATTTTATTGATAATGAAGAAGTTGAGATTATATGCTATGACAACCCTAATGTAATCTTGCTCAGAAACGGCCAAAATATTGAATTATCTTCCGTTATGATGGATATTAACGGCAAAAAAATACACCGTTCCAAAGTCAAACTTCAGGAAAATGATATTTTTATCGCCATGAGCGACGGCGCCGTACACGCCGGTGTGGGGCCGGCCCTTAACTTCGGCTGGACAAGGGACAATATTGTTAATTTTATGAAAGATATAAGTCTTTCCGGCTATACCGCGAAAACGCTTACAAAAATATTATTAGACGAATGTTTTGCCCTTTACGGCGGCGAACCCGGCGACGACACTACTGTCTGCACAGTAAGAATAGCCAAAAGGGAACCAATGAACCTTATGATAGGCCCCCCTTCCGACAGGGATGACTGCCAAAGAATGCTTTCTTTGTTTTTCTCTAAAGAGGGTAAACATATATTGTGCGGGGGAACAACCTCCAAAATAGCGGCGGAATTTTTAAATAAGCCGCTTGTTGCTAAACTTGATTTTTTAGACCCCGATGTGCCGCCCACGGCGGAAATTGAAGGTGTGGATCTTGTTACTGAAGGTGTTGTTACAATAAACAAAGTGTTAAGTTACGCTAAGGATTATCTTAAAGATAATAACACCTACAGCCAATGGAGTTATAAAAAAGACGGCGCGTCGAGGATAGCACGCTTGCTTTTTGAGGAAGCTACGGATATAAACTTTTATGTAGGGCTGGCCATGAACCCCGCCCACCAAAATCCGGAGCTGCCTATAAACTTTAATATAAAAATGCAGTTGGTTAAAGAATTGTCCTCCTGCCTTGAAAAAATGGGCAAAAGAGTTAAATTAAACTATTTTTAAGGAACCGATTATGATTAAATTTGACACTAAAGTACAATTATTGAAATACAAAGTTTTAAAAGAAGTAGCCAAGTACGCTTTTGAGGACAAACTGCTTGAGAATATGATGAAGATACCGGAAAACATTATTCCCGGTAAAAACGCCACAATGCGTTGCTGCGTTTATAAAGAAAGGGCCATAGTGTCCGAACGCGTAAAAATAGCCATAGGCGGCGACAAAAGGCGCGCCAACATTGTTGAAGTTATTAATATAGCGTGTGATGAATGCCCCGTGGGCGGCTATGAAGTAACCGCCGCTTGCCGCGGCTGTATAGCACACAGGTGTGAGCAAGTTTGCCCCAAAAATGCCATAAGTTTTGACCATGAACAAAAAGCGCATATCGATAAAACAAAATGCGTGGAATGCGGTTTGTGCGCCAAAGTATGCCCTTTCAGTGCAATACTTTCTTATAAACGTCCGTGCGAAAAAGCCTGCAAAGTCGTAAATGCCATTTCCATGAATTCTACGAAAGAAGCTAAAATTGACGATAAAAAATGCGTTTCCTGCGGCGCTTGCATTAACCAGTGCCCGTTTGGCGCTATTATGGATAAATCTTTTATTTTAGACGTTATAGATTTAATAAAGAAAAGCGAAAATAACACAAAATATAAATTGTACGCCGTTGTGGCGCCTTCCATATCAAGCCAGTTCTCTGGTTATAAACTCGGGCAGGTTATCACGGGTTTAAAAAAGCTGGGTTTTTACCACGTGGTTGAGGCCGCTTTGGGCGCCGATATGGTGGCTATGAAGGAATCTTCCGAACTTGAGGAAAAGGGTTTTTTAACAAGCTCCTGCTGTCCCGCTTTTGTAAGTTATATTAAAAAGAATTTTCCTGATTTGGAAAAAGATATATCGCATAATTTTTCCCCGATGGCGGAAATTTCAAAGTACATTAAAGAAACAACTCCAGGCGCTAAGGTTGTGTTTATCGGCCCTTGTACCGCAAAAAAGATGGAGGCCCATTTAGATAATGTGCGCCCTTATGTTGATAATGTAATAACATTTGAAGAACTTCAGGCTCTTTTTGGGAGCAAGGATATTGATTTAGGCGCTTTGGAAGAAGGCGTTCTTGATAACGCTTCTTACTATGGCAGAATTTTTGCAAGAAGCGGCGGACTTTCAGACGCTGTTGCCCAAGCTTTTAAAGAAAAAGGCAGTTCCTTTGCGTGCAAGCCTGTTATCTGCGACGGGCTTGAAGCCTGCAAAATGGCTTTATTAAAAGCAAAAAGCAAAATTTTAGACGGCAACTTTATAGAAGGTATGGCCTGCCAGGGCGGCTGTATAGGCGGCGCGGGCTGCCTTACCCACGGTCCTAAAGATAAAAACCAGGTTGACGCTTACGGCAAAGAAGCTTTGGAAAAAACTATTACAGACGCCATTTCCGTATTGGGAACGGACAGCTCAAATACTTCAAAATAAACTTTAGTCAAAGAAATAGCGTAAAATATATTAACAAACCCGTGCTTTTGGCACGGGTTTGTTTTTTATATTGTGGTTACCAAAAGTATAAGCGGCATTAAAAACATTCCCTCCTGTCCCCGTTTAAGCCAAAGCAGGGCGCAAAACGCTTTTTATTTTCTTATGTAGAGGCTTTTTATCAGCCGTAAGATTTTTATAGGTCTTTTTTTTATTAAAGTTTATACGTCTTTTTTTGTAGAATGTTCTTATAGAAGCATATTTAAGCAACACGGCTATAGAAAATATTGCGTGAGGTCCTTTTGGCTTTACCGTTAAAAAAAAGATTACCCCGCGTCATTTTTTTTGCCTTTATCAGGAGAATTATTAATGAACTTAAGCAAACTTTCTTCCGTAGTGGCGGATTCCGCCACGCTAAAAATTAACGCAAAAGCCAACGCTTTAAAAAAACAAGGCCTTCCTCTTATTCATTTGGGCGGAGGCGAGCCTGAATATCCCGCTCCCAAAGCGGCTGTTGAAGCGATTTTGGCCAAAGCTAAAACGGAAAAAATAAAATATTCCCCCACCACAGGCACCGTGGATTTAAAAGAAGCTGTTATCAAATATACCAAAGATAATTACGGCAAAACGGTTGAAGCGCAAAATATTATTATAAGCAGCGGCGCTAAACAGGCTATTTATAATTTTTTACTTGCTGCGGTTAACCCCGGCGACGAGGTTGTTTTCCCCGTTCCTTATTGGGTAAGCTACCCCGAAATGGTTACAATGGTAAGCGGCGTTCCCGTACCGGTCAAGCCGGCAAACGGTTTAAAAGTTACTTTAGATGAAGTTAAAGCTAAAATAACCCCTAAAACAAAAGCCGTAATGGTTAACAGCCCGAGCAACCCTTCAGGCATGATTTTTGACGAAGCCTTTATTAAAGGCATTGTTGAAACCTGCGAAGAAAAAGGCATTTTCCTTTTGATGGACGATATTTACAACAAACTTGTGTTTGGCGGCGCGGAATGCCCCGTGGCTTTTAAATACGCCAAAAACGCTGATAATTTGGTTGTTATTAACGGCGTAAGTAAACTTTACGGCTTAACCGGGTTAAGAATAGGCTGGGCTGTAAGCGAAAATAAAGACCTTATTGCCGCTATGGGCCGCATGCAGGCGCAAACAACATCATGTAACTGTGATATTTCGGAGGCGGCCGCAGCAGCCGTTTTAAACGGAGACCAAAGCGTGGTAACCGACTTAAAAGCCCAGCTTGAGGAAAACAGAAACGCTTTAATGCAGGAGCTTAAACAAATTAAAGACGTAGGCGTAACTGTACCTGAAGGCACTTTTTATACTTTGGTTGATTTTAGGGCTTACGGCAAGAATTCAATGGAGCTTGCCCAGTTTTTACTTGAAAAAGCTTTAGTCGCTGTAGTGCCGGGCGACGCTTTCGGCTTAGACGGTTACGCCCGTATAAGCTACTGCGCGTCTAAAAATAACGTGGTTGAAGGGGCAAGGCGTATACGCTGGGCTCTTGATAAAACCTCACCCGACGAAATAACTATCGGCGGTAAAATTGTTAAAAGGACATGGTAACTATGAGAAAACCTGATTTATTTAAACCTGATTTTGGCTTGGAATCACTTGGCATAAAAACGAACAAAACCGTTTACTGGAACCTTTCTACCCCCGCTTTATATGAGGAAGCCTTAAAAAGAGAGGAAGGAAATATTGTAGCCGGCGGGCCTATTTGCGTTGAAACCGGTAAGCATACGGGCCGTTCCCCGGAGGATAGATTTTTTGTTGAAACAAACGATGTTAAAGATAATATTTGGTGGAGCAAGGGCAATAAAGCGATAAGCGAGGAAAACTTTGAAAAACTTTACGCCAAAGCCCTTAAATACGCTGAAGATAAAGAATTATTTGTGCGTGACGCTTATGTAGGGGCGGACGAACAATCACGCATGAATATACGTTTAATAAGTACAATGGCCTGGCAAAACCTGTTTGTTAAAAACATGTTTATAGAGCCCGCTAAAGAAGAGTTAAAAGGCTTTAAACCGCAGTTTACGGTTTTCTGCCTTCCGAAAATGCAGGCAAACCCCGCGGATGACGGCACAAGGTCCGAAACGGCTGTTTTGGTTAACTTTAAAAAGAAAATTGTTCTTATTGCGGGAACAGAATACGCAGGCGAAAATAAAAAATGTATTTTTACCGCTATGAACTACTTTTTACCTTTAAAAGGTATTTTAACCATGCACTGCTCGGCCAATGTGGGCAAAGATGGAGACAGCGCTTTATTTTTCGGCCTTTCGGGCACGGGTAAAACAACGCTTTCGGCCGATATTACCCGCGGTTTAATAGGCGACGACGAACACGGCTGGGACGACAGGGGCATTTTTAACTTTGAAGGCGGCTGTTACGCTAAAGTTATCAAACTTTCCGAGGAAGCCGAACCCCAAATATATTCAACAACACAGCGTTTCGGCACTGTGCTTGAAAACGTTGTTTTTGACAAAAACACGGGCGCGCTTGATTTAGACAGCGACGCTCTTACCGAAAACACCAGGGCATGTTACCCCCTTAACTTTATTGATAACGCTGTTGAATCAAAAAAAGGGCCGCATCCTAAAAACATTATTTTCTTAACGGCGGACGCTTTTGGCGTTATGCCGCCTATTTCCAAACTCTCGCCGGAGCAGGCTGTTTACCACTTTATTTCAGGCTATACGGCGAGAGTGGCGGGTACGGAAAAAGGCGTTAAAGAGCCGCAAAGCACGTTCTCAACCTGTTTTGGCGGGCCTTTTATGCCGCTTCACCCTTCCAAATACGCAGATCTTTTGATGAAAAAGATAAAAGAACATAAAGCTGACTGCTGGCTTGTTAACACAGGCTGGACAGGCGGCCCTTACGGTGTGGGAAGCAGAATCAGCATTAAATACACAAGGGCGCTTCTTAACAGCGCTTTAAGTGGAAAATTGGCAAAAGTTAAATTTAATACTGACCCTGTTTTCGGTTTTCAGGTACCCGAAGAGTGCGAAGGCATACCTTCGGAAATACTAACTCCTTCCAACCTCTGGAAGGATAAAGAAGATTACAACAAAAAATATAAGGCGTTAGCCCGCTCTTTTGTTGATAATTTTAAGAAATTTGAGGACGGCGTTTCCAAAGAAATACTTGCGGCGGCGCCCAAAGTTAACTAGAATGTATATATCAAGTGCAGCGGTTGGCTGGATTGACCGCTGCATTTAATTTACAATATTAAGAAATAAAAACACAGGAGACTTAAACATATGGCAAAAGCAAACGCAAAATTTATGGCACCTTTAACACCTAGCGCAGAACTTGCTGCGATCGTAGGTTCTAACCCCCTTCCCAGAACAGAAGTTGTTAAAAAAATGTGGGATTATATTAAAAAACATAACCTTCAGGACGCAAAGAACAAAAGAATGATTAACGCTGATGACAAACTTAAAGTAATTTTCAACGGCAAAGCTCAAATCAGCATGTTTGAAATGAGCAAATATATCAGCAGCCATTTGAAATAAGCTTATTTTGCAAAGTTTTAAAAAACCCGTTATTTACAAAATAACGGGTTTTTTATTTTACAGTAAGGACCTATTTAAATGTAGGCCCAAAAACTATAATATTTAGGTCTTATGGCCCTTTTTTATCTCTATGTAAATAATTATCATAATGAATATGATAAAAAAACCGCTGAGTTTAATATTAATCACAACAATGTTTGTAAACTGCGCCCCTGCGGAAGCCTTATCCCAGGTGCTAAATGGTATAGCTTTGGAAAACAGAATAGAAGCGGCCAGGCAGGACAATACGCGTGTAAATATAGAACAGCAGTTAAAATTAAAGACGGAAATCGCCAGATATTCGGGCCAAATAAGTTTATCGGAAAAAATCATAGAAATTCTTACCTTAGATATAGAAAAAGCGTTAGAGGCGGGAGACTCCGCCGGGTTTTACCATAAAACTAACATGTTAAACAAAGCTTTACTTAATTTTTTAGATAACAAAGAAAACCTGCATGTCCGCGCTATAGGCGCCGGCGCTTTGGTAAACCAGTTGGCTTCCGGCGCGGTAACAGCCCAGGATGCGGAAAAAGCTTATTTAAGATTTGAAGAGATATTAGTCCGCACGCAAAAGTGTGAAAGTACAGAGTGTAAATTAGCCGCTTTAAGCGCTATGGGTTTAGGCTTTAGTAAATACCGATACTATGCTGAGGTAAAGGAATCTCAAACGCCGTCGGATAAAAAAAGAAGTGAAAAAATTCCCGAACAAAAACATTATTTAGTGTTATTAAAAGCCGCTTTAAAAAATGATTACGGCAATCAGTATTCAAAGGCTGCGGTAATTGAGGGCGTAATACCCGCCATATACTCTTTAGGCGGAACGGCGGAATTATCGGAGGCCGTAAAAACCATATTAAATGAAGAACGAAACTTTGCCGGCAACATAAAAAGCGGTTTAACAAAAGGAGCCGTACAGATAGCTGCGATGAACGCGCTGTACAGTTTGGGTAAACCGGGTTGGGGCTTGTTAAGACAATATGCTTTTAGCGGGGCAAGCATGCCGACATTTACTTACGCTAATATTAATTTAGCTTATGTCTCTGATTTAACTAAAGAAGAAAGAGCCGCCAATAAAGCTAATTTAGAATTTTTATATTGTAATGTTGACTTTGGTTTAAGCGCGCAGGAAGACTGGAAATTCAGGCAAATCTTGGCATACGCTTACGGGACAGGTAAAGACGGTATAATAAGATCTGAAAAAGACAAAAATAAATGCGCTGTAGTTCCCCCAATCGGGCCGGACCCCAGGAAAGTAAATAAAGAAATAATGGATGCCATAGGGCAGGAATTAGTTATATTCGCGGCTTTGTGGTATATAGGCCCTGTATTAGGGGCTTTAAAGAACGGGGCTGTGATATTAAAGCATTATAACAAGATAAAGTATATAGCTAAAGCCAGGGGTGTAAGCGTAGGCGAGTTTTATGCAATGGGACAGATAAAGACCTTACCTAAATTCGGAAGAGCTATTCAGAACGGTGATGGTTTAACTGCAAGAGCTTACGGTGGCGGAAAACAGTTGCCTAAGTCCCAGGTAATCCCGCAGGCGGGTGTAGCGCAAGATTTGGCAAAAATGCCTGTTGAGTATATAACAAGGGGGCCTGCCAGGCAGCCTATGTTAAGACCCGATGTTCCCGTAGCTAAGAACAATACAAATACGGCGGTATTAACCAAGCCAAAAACGAGGCTAAGACCTACGGTTGAGCAAGTTATCCCCAATTTACAAATAACAAAAGATTTGGCTAACATGGCAGGCGGCAATACAGGCAAAGCGGCGGCTGGCTCCGTCAGTGAGGCGGCCAAACCCATATTAAGCCAAAGCAATAAAATTATTGGCGGTACCTCCGCAGGGATAATGGCGGCCCTAAAGATTTTAAATAATAAAGAAGAAAAGCCTATAATAGAAAAGAGTTTGGAAGAAGAGCTGGCAAACGCCAGGAACGGATTAATAAGCCAAAGACTGATGGAGAATTTTTTTCAACTTACGCAGGAACAGCAAAAAGAATTAAATGAAATATTAGACAGCAGGCAACAAGGAAATATTGAAGAAATAACTGTAAATCCTAATAAAAGCACAGAAAAAGAGGCCAAAGAAATTAAACCCGAACCTACGGTTCTCTCTTTTATTAATTCTATAAAAAATGTTTTTAACCAAAAAAACACTAACGCTTCCGCAAAAAATAAAGAATTAACAACCCTTTCTTTTTATTCCGCGGGTGGCGGCAACGCGATAACCGAGTTAAATTTTGCTCCCGAGGCCGATCTTAGCCAAATAACTGAAATAGCGCAGCATGACCAAAAATTAAGGCCCTTATGGCTGCTTAAAGAAAACGGCGAAACAAAATTTTACCTTAAGGTTACCGATGAAAAAGAAATTAAAACTTTAATAGCTTTAAACGAACTTCAAAAAAATAAATCTTTTGAAAGTTTTAAAGATATTGATATATTAACACCTTCGGTTTATAAAGGCGATTTAAATAAACTGCCCCAGCCCTTAATACAGCAAATTAACTCCGAGTACGCTAAATTTAAAAAAGGCTCCAACGCTTGGCGTTACGGTAATATTCCGGTTTTAACAAAAGCCGTTAATTCTGGAGGTTTTGACCCACAAATAAATTTTAAAGGAAATAAAATTTATACTAAAGAAGCAATAGAACGCAATATGCAGATGCTTCTTGGCAAACCGATAACAAGGCGGGAATGGGAAAGTATTGAAAATTACTATGCTTTTATTAACTCCAAAGGATATGTAAACGGAGATACCTTCCATAACCTTATTCTCAAAAGAGACCCCGCCACTATGCGCCTTGTTCATTTTTCAGCCGATTTTCAGGAAAACGCCAATCCCGCTTTGAAGAAAAAACCCTCAAACGATAAAGAAGACCTTAAAACCATTGAAATGTATTATATGAGATACGGCTTTTTGGAACATCCAAAAAACATGGTTTTTATTAACGTTGAAAACAATCCTTTAGCTGAAAGTAAAGATTATACAAACCAAAATACTTATAAAGATATTACTAATGTTATCGCTTACGATAATTACTCTAACGTGTGGGGGCTTTCTGGCGGGCAGACAAAAGTTGATTTCCAGCTTGCCTCAAAAGAAACAATAACGGGTTTAAAAACAATCGCAAGATTAAAAGATTTCGGCGTTTTCAGGAAATATAAAAATATTGATTTTGTTTTCCCTAAAATAATGTCTTTTAACACCGCTTATCTGCCTGAAAACATTAAAGCGCAGCTTGACAAGGCGGAAGCTTTGGCGGTTAAAGAAAGCGGCATAACAGAAATTACCGGAGTTATACTTACTGCTCCTTCCAGAGAGGGTGAAACACTTTTAGATTTACCGATAAGCAAATCTTTTAAGGATAATCCCATAAAAATCCATGAATGGCAAGATATTGAAAATCTGATAAAAGAGCTTAATATAAACGGCGTTTATAACGGACATATATTTAAAGGCCTTCGCTTGCACAGGAATGATAATTCTAAACTTGTTCTTACGTTATTGGATTTTATCCCGGAAGCGTATCCTGCCGCCGATATAGATTTAAATATATTAAACCAGTATAAAAAAAGGCTTGAGGCGGAAGGCGTAATAGAAGAGAAGAGAACGTTGAAAATTAAAAAACGTGTGAATCCCGCGCTCTTTAAAGGCGGCACGCTTGAAAAAGCTATAGCACTTAACAGAAACAACACTGTTGAAATTAAAAATACTAGTTTTACCCCTTATGATTTTTCTAAAGGGGAAGAAGGCCTTGCGCCCTATCTGACCCAACAATTGAACCTTGTGGATAAAGAAAGCATACCGCTTGCAAACTTTAAATATTTTCTAAATGATTTTTCCGCTAATAAAAAAGACCAATTATGGCAAAAACAATTTAATGAAAGCATAAAATATCTTAAAGACAGCCAGTTAAAATTAACGACAAA
The DNA here is from genome assembly GCF_000020145.1 of Elusimicrobium minutum Pei191. Taxonomy (NCBI): domain Bacteria; kingdom Pseudomonadati; phylum Elusimicrobiota; class Elusimicrobia; order Elusimicrobiales; family Elusimicrobiaceae; genus Elusimicrobium; species Elusimicrobium minutum. The sequence goes on along the minus strand of NC_010644.1, from coordinate 817,862 downwards.
AATAAAAGACCAAACGGAAATTCAGGCGGAAGTAGCGGAGCATCTTAAACTGGCAAAAGCAACGGGATTTCAAATAAAAGCTGCGTCTGGTTTAATGCCTTTTTTTAAATTCACGCCAAAACAAACATTTTTTGAATATAAGAAATTTCAGGCGCCCGCACTTGAGTATGAGGTTAAAGTAGGCCTTTTTAAATATAATGAATTCCCTGAATTTGTTAAGAAAGTTATGCGCGATTCTTTATACAAAGGCAAATATACAACGGTTATCCTTCATGCTAAATCAGACAAAGTTACAATTATGTATGATTTGGACCAAAAAATACATAGAGACACTTTTATTTTCTCTAACCATGAGATTCAAGATTTTCACAACTGGCATTTCCATATATCTAAAGCTGTTTTTGACAGAGAAACAAAGAGCTTTGTAGTAGGTAATTTTTCTTTCAGCATTGAAATGCCTAAAAGAGAAGACAGAATTCTTGTTTTTGATAAAGATAAAAAAATTACTTTTGATACTTTTGATTTAAACAACACAAAACAATTTAACAACTGGCTTTATGAGTATCTTAATGATTTAAACAGCAAAAATAAATTTTCTGGAGTAAGTAAGCGTAAAGATTTCTCCGCTTTTGATTAATAAATTTTTCAAAAAAAGCCCTGTTTAACAAGACGGGGCTTTTTTGTCTCCTAAATTGGTAAAATATAAATATGAAAACCATATTTTTCGGCACACCGGAAGTTGCCGTACCTTATTTAGAAATTTTAAACCGTTATACTGAGGTTGTTTTGGTTGTTACCCAGCCTGACAGGCCCAGAGGGCGCGGTATGGTTATAACCCCATGCCCCGTTAAAGAAACGGCCCTTAAAATGGGACTAAAAGTACTTTCACCCGAAAAAATTACCGATATTGAGGCAGACCTTAAGGCCGCCGGGGCCGATTACGGCATAGCCGTAGCTTACGGGCAAATTTTAAAGCAACATATTATTGATATACCCAAACTGGGTATAGTTAATATCCATTTTTCTTTACTTCCCAAATTCCGCGGGGCGGCGCCTGTGCAGCACACACTTTTTGCAGGTGAAACAAAAACCGGAGTAACCGCTTTTTGGATTGATAAAGGCATGGATACCGGCCCTGTCTTCGCTTATAAAGAAACGGATATTCTTCCCTCTGAGGACGCAAAAACCCTTTTTACAAAGCTTATTTCTTTAGGCGGCATTTTGTTAGAAGACGTTATTGAGTATATAAGACTGGGGCAAATAGTAAAAATACCACAGACAAAAAACATTTTTACCCCGCAGGAAGACGGCTCAATGTTTAAGGAAGAACTGCCTCTTCCCACTTACGCTCCTATGATAAAGAAAGAAGACACCATTTTGGATTTTAATAATTTTGGCGCGGAAACATTTTTTAACCGCGTCCGCGGGTTAGCCTGCGGTCCGCACGCTAAAGTTATTACCAAAATTAACGGTAAAGAGGATTTACTTCAAATTATAAAAGCCTCTTTGCTCGAAAAGAACAAACAATGCCCGCCAAATATGCCCCGGGGTTCGGTTGTTTCTATTGAAAATGACGGCAGAATATTAGTAAAATGTTATGACAGCTGTATATATATAGATATTGTGCGGCCCGCAGGTAAAAAAGATATGACTGCCGCCTCGTTCGCAAACGGGCATAAAATAAAACCGGGGGATGTAATTTTTTATTAAACCCATTGTATAGGAACTTTAATGTCAAACGAATTTTTTAATGAAGTAGCAAATAAAAAAAGTAAAAATAAAGCCAAAAGGCCTAACAGGAAAATAGCTTTTATAGCGGTAACGCTTATTTTTTTCGCCGGCCTTATTTATGTGTCCGTAGACTGGGCTTTGGACGCGCTTATTCATACAAGAAAGGAAGTTCCCGTGCCGGATTTAACTAGTAAAAAAATATCAGAAGCGCTTGACCTTTTGGCGGCGAGCAATTTAGCTATGAAAAAAGCGGGTGAGGAAATATCGCCCGATGCGGCGCCCGGTTCTGTTGTAAGACAAATCCCCTCACAAGGCTCTGTTGTAAGAGAAGGCCGTATTATAAGAGTTTGGGTCAGCGCTACTGAAGAAGAGTTTGCCATGCCAAACCTTATCGGCATGACACTTAGAAACGCGCAGCTTTACGTGCGCCAAAACGGCCTAATGACCGGAAATACGGATAACGCTTATTCAAATGAATATGAAAAAGGCTCCGTTATTGACCAAACTCCTAAAGTTGATTCTATGGTGAGAAAAGGCTCCGTAGTAAGCCTTATTATTTCAAACGGGCCTCCCCCCGCAGACGTTATTTTAATACCCGAATTCAGGCTTAAAAAACTTTTTGAATTAACCCGCTGGGCAAGTTCAAACGATATTGAAGTTGAAATTAAGGACGACCCAAAATCTGCTTTCCCCAACGGGACTATTACAGAACAATCACCCATCGCAGACAGTGAACTTAAAAGAGGTTCAACCGTTTATATCACGGTAAGCAGGCGCAAAGTTGAAGGCGAGGAAAAAACATACAGGCTTCATTATGAACTTCCGCAAGGTAAAAACTCAAGTCACGTAAGAGTTGTGTTAATTGATAAAGACGGCGAAAAAGATATTATTAATGAAACAAAAACACCCGGTTCCAAAATAGATATGGACGTACCTTACGGCAGCGAATCTAAAATAAGAATTTACGTAAACGGCATATTAGTGCGAGAAAGAGAGGTAAAATAATTATGTCCAAAATGCCAAAACCTAATGGGAAAACAGCCGTAGCGCCGTCCGTTTTATCGGCAGATATGTGGCGCCTTGGCGAACAGGTTTTGGAAGTGGCTTCCGCCGGAGCGGACTGGCTTCATTTAGATATTATGGACGGACATTTTGTGCCTAATTTAAGCTTTGGTCCGGCAGTATGTAAAAGCCTCTCTGCAAAATCACCCCTTCCCCTGGATGTCCATTTAATGGTAAAATATCCTGGTGCTTTTATAAAGCCTTTCGCGAAAGCCGGGGCTGATAATATTACTGTGCATATTGAGAGCGAGGACAATACTCTTGATATGCTTAAATCAATTAAAGAGCTTGGTTTAAGCGCGGGCATATCAATTAAGCCCGATACCGACGCTCAAAAAATTATTCCTTTTTTGGAATATACGGATTTAATTCTTGTTATGACGGTTCAACCCGGTTTCGGCGGGCAGGCTTTCATGGAAGAAGGCAGGCAAAATATTATTAAAGTAAGGCAAATTTTGAAAGACAAAAAATGTTTAGCCTGGGTTGAAGTTGACGGCGGGATAAATATGGAAACAGCCAAGCCGGCGGTAATTGCCGGGGCGGACGCTTTAGTAGCAGGTAACGCGGTTTTCGCCGCTAAAGACCCGGGGCAAGCCGTAAAAGATTTGAAAGATATAATTAAATAAAGTTCCGCCGCAGCCCTCTGCTAGGAACGCTTTAGGAGAACAAAACAATGGCAGTAGTACTTAGATTACAAAGAGTTGGTAAAAAGCAGCAACCGCAGTACAGAATTGTAGCTATCGAAAAAAAGAGCGCAGTAGGCTCCGAAGCTAAAGAAGTTGTAGGTCATTACAACCCCTGCAATGCTAAAGCAGCAGATCAGATTAAACTTAATCAAGAAAGATATGATTATTGGGTTAAAGTGGGTGCAAAAGCTTCTCCGACAGTGGCGGCACTTGCAAAAAAAGCTTCCGCTAAATAAAACCATTACGGAGGTTTTTTATGAAGGATATGGCACTGTATCTGCTTAAAGCCCTTGCCGTTAACGGCGAAAGCATTGTAATGGAAGAAAGGGAAGAGCAGGACAAAATTTACTTGACCACTAAAGTTGACCCGGCCGACAAAGGCAAGGTTATAGGTAAAGACGGTTGTATTATTAAAGCCGTGCGCACGGTACTCAGCGCTGCGGCTTCAAAACAGAATAAAAAAGTATTTTTGAAAATAGAGGACTAATGTCTATTAAAATAGATGTTGTGACTCCCTTTCCCGACATTGTTGACGGGCCTTTAGGCCAAAGCATACCGGGCAGGGCAAGAAAAGAAAAAATACTGAATCTGGGGTTTTGCAATCCCAGGGATTTTGTTAAAGATAAACATAAGTCTATTGACGACAGAGTTTACGGCGGCGGAGCGGGGATGCTGATGAAGGCTGAACCACTTTACCAAGCTATTAAAAAGCTTAGGAAAAAAGGCAGTGTAGTTATTTACACAAGTCCCCGCGGTAAAGTTTTTAATCAAACACTGGCAAAAAAACTCAGCTTGAAAAAGCATTTGATTTTTGTTTGTGGTCATTATGAGGGCGTTGACGCGAGAATATACCCCGAATTTGATTTAGAAGTTTCTTTAGGTGATTTTATCCTGACCGGCGGTGAAAGCGCCGCTGTGGTTATGATAGACGCTATCACAAGGCTTTTGCCGGGCGTATTTAAAAAATCAGGGGTAACAGAGTTGGAAAGTTTTGAAAACAACCTTCTTGAACCCCCCCAATATACCAGACCTGAGGTTTGGCGAAGGAAAAGGGTGCCGGCGGTGCTTTTGAGCGGAAACCATAAAGAAATTGAAACTTGGAAACAAAAAGAAGCTGTAAAAATTACAAAAAAATTTAGACCTGATTTGCTGCCAACCTCTGAAAAGAGAACCTCTCTTAAGGCAAAAAAGGCAAAGTAATGTTTAGGAGATAAAAGTTGTTATGAATATAAATGACATAAAACATGACCTTAAAACCAATGTGGTTGATTTTCAACCCGGCGATACGGTTAAAGTAATGGTAAAAGTTGTTGAAGGCGATAACGAAAGATTACAGGCATTTGACGGCGTTGTCATTGCCAGAAAGGGCAGCGGTATCAGCGAAACATTTACAGTGCGCAAAATCTCTTTCGGTGTAGGCGTTGAAAGAATTTTTCCTGTACATTCGCCCAGAGTGGAAAAAATTGAAATTCTTAAAAGAGGCAAAGTCAGAAGAGCCAAACTCAACTTTCTTAAAGATCTTAAAGGTAAAGCTGCAAGACTTAAAGAAATTGCTATGCCCAGAAGCACACAAGCTATGGACAAAGAAGGCGCCCAAACTGAAGCTGAAGCTGTTGTGGCTGTTGAAGAAACAACAGAAGCTAAATAACTGCAGTTTAAAGAAATTAAAAAACAAACTCCGCTTTAAAATTAAAGCGGAGTTTGTTTTTTTAAGAGTAATATACTCTATATTTTGGGACACTGCCCCCGGCCCCGTGTCCCAAAATAGCAGATTTAATTATAATCCGGCAGAATAAAAAAGCGTTAAATTGTTTTATTTGTATAAATCTTACCGGTTTTTTATCCTTAATTTAATTTTATTTTATATATAAAAAAAAGATGCTCCCATAAAGAAGCATCTTTTTTATTGGGCGGAAAGGGACTTGAACCCTTAAGACCGTTAGGTCATACGCTTCTGAGACGTACGCGTCTGCCAGTTCCGCCACCCGCCCGATAAATCTATTTTACCATATTGTTAAAACAGCGGCGTTTTTTATCTGAAAATTGAAACTGCTTTAAATTTATTTTAAATATTTTTCCCTTTTATTTTTATAAAAGGCATTGATACAAACAAGGCTAAAAGCATTAAAGCCTGTGATATAAAACCTAAAATAAGCTGTGTGAATTTTACTGCGTAAGCGTCAGGCGTTGAAATGAAATATTTAACTAACATATCTTGCGCAAAAAATGTCAGAAATGTTTCTATAACGCTTATAACTATGGTTAAAATAAAAAACACCGCTATGGGCTTAAGATTTTGGGTAAAACAGGTTTTTATTTCATTAGGCATTTCAACATCGGTCTCATACCCCACAAAAAAAACACCTATCACCAAATTCCTTAAAAGCGCTACCAAAGCTCCTACCGCGGTTACTATAAGAGTTATAAGAAAATAATCTGACCCCGGGTCTCCGCTGAAAAAAGAAATTTGTATAACTAATGCGTAAACAAGCTGTAATCCTAACAAGGAAATAAAAAACCAATAATGCTTATGAAAATTTTCCACAAAATCACTTAATTTAAATTTGCTGTCATAAATAAGCACTGCGCCTATCCAAAAGATATAAGAAAACAGTGTAATAAAAAATGCGGCAAAAAGCGTCATGCCCCAAGCTGCAAAAGATGTGGAAACAATTCTTTTAGCCGGCGCTTCCAAAGCTGTTAAAATTGTTTGCGCGCCTACATACCAAACAAGCAAGAAAGCAAACGCGGTAAAAAAGTTCCTTCTGAAATGAGCCTTAAATGTTACATTCCAAGTTTTTTCCATAAACCCTTCTTCTCCTTTTAATTAACGCTTATTCTTTTGCGTAAGAAAGCGTTATAAACACTGCCGCAGTCATACCTACATAAGTAGCAAAGAAAATTGTTTCAGACAATATTAACTGTGCTGTTGAGGCGTTAGCAGTAACAACGCCCGCTCTGCTTAATATTAAAAATAAAAGCTGCTGGGCTATATTTATTAAAACAACCAGTATTACAAAAATTAAAGCAGGTCTAAATAAAGCCGTAAAATTATGTTTTACCGATTGAAAAAATGCCATAAAACTATTGTGTAAAGCCAAAAACCAGCCTATTATAAAAAATTTTATAAGAGATAAAAAACCCGCTATAACGCTTGAAATTTGCAATACATAAACCGCTTTACCTATTTCATTACCGGCGGCGATGGAATAAAAAAAATGTTGTGTTATTGTGTTATTAAAAAAAATCAGCAGTTTTATAGCTAAAAGCGATATAAAAAACCAATAGTGTTTTTTAACGGTTTCCTTAACTGCTTTTAAATTAAACTCGCCGTTATATATATTAACAACGCAAACCCATAAAATAAAATCTAAAAAAAGATAAAAAAAGAATATAAATATTTTAAAAACTTGTATTGATAAAGGCGACTGGTCCGGAAATATGGATTTTATGTGCAAGAAGTATGGAAGTGTCTTTATAATATACCACGCGAGCAAAAAAATAAACGCTGTTAAAAAATATTTTTTAAAGCGTTCTTTGAAGAATATAGTCCACGCCTGAGACATACAAACTCCTTAAAATCTTAAGCTGAAACTGGCTTCCGCGCCCGGACCGTAATTTGCCCAGTTGCCCGCCAAACTTAAATCTAAATAAAGCGGAAGTTTAAAATTAAGCCCGGCCGTATATCTTGGCGTAAACACAGTTTCATGGGTGCCGTTAAGAGCGTTGCCCTCATGTTGAATTGTTACTTTTGTAGAATCGACGCCTGCCGATATATAAGGTGTAAAATGTTTCATTGTCATTGAAAGAACTAAAGCGCCCTGGTAGTGCGCTACGGAAAAACTGTCCGCCACTCCGGCATTGGCCGCAAGCACTATCATTGTTTGGAAAGACCATTCATTTTGGACGGGTCTTAATATACCCCATCTCAAGCCGCCGCCCGCCGCCGTAAGTCCGTTGTAAGAGCCTGCCCTTATGAATCCGTCTATACGAAATGGCATTCCTATATCGGCCTGAATCCACGGCATAACCATGGAGCCGACGTTTTTAGGGCCGCCCAGCGCGGTGTTGTTTTTATGCGGTTCAAACCACATGCTGGCGCGCGGCCCCACCTGAAAGCCGCCCCACCCCAAAACGCGGCCTGTGGTAAATGTGCTAGAACCTATTAACCCGCCTATGTCTTTTGCGAAGTATTTAAGATTATCTTTTGTAACGTTTGCGGCAAAATCGTCATAACTTGCCTTACAAAACGCATTGATAGAAAATACCAAAATTAAATTTAAAATAATAAAAATCTTTTTCATATATAATAATTATATAAATAATGCGGTTAAAATACCAAAAAAATTAAAATCTATTTAAAAACTATAAAATCGCCCTTTTTTACATTGTTACCAATAGTTCCGGCTGGCAGTTCCAACGCGGAGGATGCCCCAAAAACAACCTTGCTTATACGCCAGGGTTTAAAATTTTGAAGTATGTGCAAAACCTCCCCCTCTTTGCTTAAAAAAACAGCGTCTATGGCAAAGCGCATAAAAAACATATGAATACTATTACATTTTTTAATAAGAAGTCCGTACCCTTGAGGTATATCTTTTTTACCTAAAAGCCCTTTCATACGGTCAAAAATTGCTGCCGCGACTTCAACATTATCGGCTAAAAGGAAATTATTATTTTGGTTTACCGCTTTCATTTTTAATGTCCTTATAAGATTGCCTTATTAAGTTTTTTAAGTAACGCTCAAACCTGCTGTCTTTAAACTTAAAGTCCGACGGGCGTCTTACCCGCACAACGCCTTTGTTTTCAGTTACCGTAAACGTAACAAGAAGCCGGGAATCAAAACTTATTTCTGCTAAAAATATCTTGCCGGCCTGTCTTATATCTAAAATTTCCGTTTTAATTTCTTTGTTTGTTTTACCCGTGTTTTCACAAGATTTATTATCTTTAAAACAAGAACTTAAAACACTGAGAAAATTTTTATCTAAAACGGTGATATTTTTATATTCATCACGCTCTAAAGGCATTTCAAGCACGCCGTTAACCAGTTCAAGGTTTAATATTTCAAACTTGCCGAAATCAAACTTTCCCATACCGTCGGTTAAAGTAAAATTTTCAATATTTAAGGCGTGCGAGTTTACTGCTAAAAATAATAGTAAAAAAGCACACCTTAAAAACTTTAAATATCCCATATTATAAAACGTAAAAAAGGTTCAACTTATTGCTTATGCTCTTTCAACGTAGGTGCAATAGCGGGTGTCCATAATAACTTTGTCGCCTTCGTTAATAAATAAAGGCACTTTTATTGTTACGCCCGTTTCAAGTTCCGCTTCTTTGGTTAAGTTTGAAACAGTATCGCCTTTTACGCCGGGCACTGTTGATTTAATGGTTAAAACAACTTTAATAGGAAGCACAATATCAAACAACTGGTCATTAATATACAAGCCCGTGCATTCCATATTTTCAATTAAATATTTTCTCTGGTTTTCAAGTTTGTCTAAAGGCACGGCAACCTGGTCATAAGATTCATTGTTCATAAAATGCGCCATATCGCCTTCGGAATATAGATACATAAAAGGCCTTTTTTCAACACTGACTTCTTTAAATTTATCTTCGGGGCGATAGCTTGTTTCAACATATGATCCGCTACCTAGCTTTCTTAATTTGACTCTTACAACGGCTCTGGCCTGGCTTTTACGGTGATGTTGGTAATCTACGATTTCAACAATCTCCCCGTTTTCATTTTCAAAAATTAAACCTTCTTTAAAGTCTGTTGTGCTTATCATTATTTTTCCTCTACTTATTTTTTAGTTAAAATATTCGCGCCTTTTGCCGTAAGTTCAACGGTATCCTCAAGGCGTACTCCGAATTTGCCGGGTATATAAATGCCCGGTTCTATAGTAAAAACATTACCCTTTTTAAGTATTTCCTGTGAAGGAGGGTTAAGAAAGGGCGACTCATGCAAATTCATCCCCACGCCATGCCCTGTTGAATGTATAAGCGGGCCGTAAGAAGCCGTTTCAATAATATCACGGCATATTTTATCGGCGTTACGCGCGCTCATGTTGGGGCGAACTTTTTTTACACCCTCTTTTCTGGCCCGTTCGACAATATTCCAAACTTTTGTAAATTCTGCCGCCGGTTTTTTGCCGTGCCACCAGGTTCTTGTAATGTCAGAGCAGTAGCCTTTGTAAATACAGCCGAAATCTACCAAAATCACATCCTCATTTTTAAGCTTAGTCGTATCAGTGGCGTGATGCGGGTCAGCGCTGTTTTTGCCAAAAGCCATAATTGTGTCAAAAGAAACGCCGCTCGCTCCTTGTGATTTCATATAATTTTCAAGCATTGAGGCCGCTTCAAGCTCTGTCATACTCGTTTTAATCCTGGGTTTTATATAAAGAAAAGCGTTATAAGCTATTTGGCAGGCTTTGCGGATATTTTTAATTTCTTCTTTATTTTTTACCATTCTTACCGTATTGGTAACGGCAAGTTCGGGCTTTATACCCGCTTTTTGGAAAATCTGCCCCGCTGAAAACAGCTCTTTATCTTGGTCAAAACAAATATTTTTAATTTTGTTTTTAATAACAAACTCAGCCGCCGCTGCTATTGCTGAAATATCTTCGGCCATTACAACCTTAGCTTCCTTAACGCTTTCTTTAATAGCATTAAAAGCAAGCGGGCGGGCGAATATCATGAAGTGTTTAGGCGTTATTAAAAGCACGCTTCTTTCGCTTGGCTGGAAAGGGCGCGCGCAAAAATATTGCATATCAATAACGTTAGTGGTTATATATCCTTCAATTTCGCATTGTTTTAAAGTTTTTAAAAACGTTTTTATTTTTACTTTGTAATCTGCCATAAATTATTTCTTTGTAAGAATTACGCCGCCTTTAGGTGTGACAACAACAGTATCTTCTATACGTATGCCAAAATGACCTGTGTAATAAATACCGGGCTCAATTGTTATTACGTTGTTAGCAACAAATTTCCTGTTATTTTGCGGTTCCACGTTAGGGTCTTCATGCGCCTGCATGCCTATGCCGTGGCCTGTCCTGTGTATAAAATATTTGCCAAAACCTGCTTTTTCAATTACATTTCTAGGAACAAGGTCAAGCTCTTTACCGGTAATACCGGGTTTAGCCGCTTTTATCCCGGCTTTTCTGGCGTCATCAACCGCTTTCCAGGCCTTTTTATACTCAGCCGTGGGTTTTTTGCCGTGCCACCAGCTGCGTGAAATATCTGAGCAGTAGTTATCATAAATACAGCCGAAATCAAGTAATATGGCCTGCTCATTTTTTAATTTGTCTTTTGTGGGGGTGTGGTGCGTGTTTGTACCGTTAACGCCAAAGCACACTGTTGACTCAAAACTTAAGGCTGTAGCTCCCTGCGATTTCATATAACGTTCAATTTCGGCCGCTACTTCAAACTCGCTCATTCCGGTTTTAATATATTTTTTAATATATTCATAGGTTTTATAAGCTATGCGGTTGGCTTTGCGCATTGTGTCAAGCTCGCTTTTTTCTTTAACCTCGCGTAGTTCACCCGGCGTAAAGGCTGAGGGTTTGTAGCCGAATTTCTCAAATGTTTTGCCGTAATTATAATATGTTTTAACCGCATCAAAACCCACATTTTTAAGTTTAAGTTTTTTTGCCTGTTCGGCTGCCGCCAAAGCGTAATCTAACGGGGCGGAAGCCTTTAACAGGGGTATTTTCTGCCCAAGTTCTATAATATATAAATCTCTTGTGTAACAATAAACTTCTTTAGGAGTTACAAGTAAAATAGCTTCCTGCGGGTAAAATTTAAAACCGGTCAAATAAAGCTGGTCCTTATAATCGGTTACAAAATAAGCGTCTAATTTGTTTTTCACAACAGCTTTTTGAAGTTTTTTAATAAGTTCGGGGTTAAATTTTGTTTTTACCATAAGAATTATCCTCTTATATACAGTGTAGCAATTTTATCTCCTAAATTCTATTTAATTTCGTCGGAAATCATTTGGGCGGCTTTGGCCGGGTCCTTAGCGCCTGTTATGGGGCGGCCTATTACCATAAAGCTGGCGCCGTTTTTAACCGCGTCGGCTGGAGTGGTAATGCGTTTTTGGTCGCCCGCGGCGCTCCAAACGGGCCTTATGCCCGGGGTTACCAAAACCATGCCGGGGCCTAAGGCCTTTCTTAATTTTTTAAGTTCTTTTGGCGAAGATACTATGCCCGTTACTCCCGCTTTTTTTGCCATTTTAGCAAGGTGTAAAACCATTTTTTCGGCCCCTTGTTTGTATCCTATTTCGTCAAGGGCATTATCGTCAAGACTGGTTAAAATCGTAACGCCTAAGATAATAGGGCGTTTGTTTTTTGTGGAATTTTCTTCCGCCGCCTTTACAGCGGCTTTCATCATTTCACTTCCGCCGCTTGTGTGAATTGTCATCATATACACGCCTAATTTTGAGGCTGAAGCCACGGCTTTATAAACGGTGTTGGGAATATCATGAAACTTAAGGTCCAAAAATACTTTGCCGCCAAGTTTTTGTACTTTTTTAACAATACCCGGCCCCGCTGAGGTAAAAAGTTCTTTGCCTATTTTAAACACGCCCGCTTTATTTTTTAATTTTTTTACTAAAGCTAAAGCTTTTTTTTCTGTATCAACGTCAAGCGCTACAATTATTTTTTCATAAGGTTTCATTTTTTTTATTCCTCTTTATATATTAAGTTTGCCTTTTAAATCATCAACGCCGCTAAGGTTATTTTCTTTAAAATATTTTTCAATGCCCAAAGCGGTTTCTTCTGTTAACTTTGGGTTAACAAAGTTGCCGGTGCCAACCTGCACGGCGGTAGCTCCGCAAAGTATAAATTCAAGCGCGTCCTGCGCGCACATTATACCCCCCATGCCTATAACGGGTATTTTAACGGCTTTATACACGTCCCAAACAAGTTTTAACGCCACAGGCTTTACGGCGGGGCCGCTTAAACCGCCCGTTATATTGCCAAGCAAGGGGCGTCTGGTTTTTAAATCAACCCCCATGGCGGGAATTGTGTTTATTAGGGCAACAGCGTCGCCCCCGGCCCTTTCAATAGCTTTGGCTATAACGGTGATATCCGCCACCATGGGCGATATTTTGCCGAAAATGGGTTTATTTGTGTTTTTGCGCACGGCCGACATTATTTCAAAGGTTGTCTTTTCATCCTGGCTAAAAAGGCCTTTATTTTGCCCGTGCACAACATTAGGGCAAGACATATTTACCTCTATGGCGTGCACTTCTTTGCATTCATTAAGGCGTTTTGCCAAAGTGGTATAATCTTCAACATTATTGCCCGCTATGCTGGCAACTGTTCTGGTATCAAAGTTTTTTAAAAACGGCAGTGTGTTTTCTATAAAATACTCTAACCCTTTATTTTCAAGCCCTATGGAGTTAAGCATGGCTGAGGGCATGTCCGCAATTCTGGGCGGCTTGTTGCCGTCCCGCTGGTTTAAAGTTACAGTTTTACAAACAACCGCACCTAATTTATTTAAATCAACAAATTCCGAGTACTCTTTCCCGCTCGCGAAAGTGCCGCTGGCTGTCATAACGGGGTTTTTAAATTCAAGCCCGCCTATATTTATTTTTACCATACAACGTCCTCCGCGTTAAATACAGGGCCGTCTTTACAGACAAGCTTGTATTTAGTGTCTTTATTTTTAAGTTCCACGGGGCAACCTTGGCAAACGCCTATGCCGCAGGCCATTTTTTCCTCTAAAGAAACTTGCACCTCAACGCCGTACTTAACGCCTAAATCAGCTAAACACTTGAGCATCGGGTGCGGGCCGCAGGCATAGATAACAGCATTTTTATTTTCCTTTAAAACACGTTCTAAAGGAATATTTAAAAAACATTTTTCGCCCAAAGATCCATCGTCCGTGGTTAAGATAAGTTTGCCAAGGTTTTCAAATTTTTCTTTGCAGGGAAGTTCAGCCTCGTTCCTGGCTCCTAAAAAGATTAAAGGGTTTTTGGTTTGTTTAGCGGCAAATAAAAGAGGCGCGATGCCCATACCGCCGCCCGCTATAACGGCCAAGCGGCCTTCTTTAATATCAAAACCGTTGCCTAACGGGCCTATAACGTCTAAAATATCACCCGCTTTTTTTTGGCTAAGATACTCAGTTCCTTTGCCTAAAACTTTAAATAAAATTTCTATATTTTCCCCTTTCGCGTTATGAACGCCGAAAGGACGGCGCAGCAAAGGCCCGCCCGTGCAGTTTTTGGCAGCGCCGTTGTTGCAAAGCACCTCAACAAACTGGCCCGCTTTAGCGTTTTTAGCTATATAAGGGGCTTTCATAAGTATGTTAAATATGCCCGGTTTTACTTCTGATATATTAATTACTTCCGCTTTAATTTGTTTCATATTAAGGTTTTATTTCCACTGTTATCCCTATAGGGGTGTGATTGTAAATTTCATCAATTTCGGCGTTGGTAACGGCTATGCAGCCAAGGGTCCAGTCGCCCAAAATATTTTCTTTTATATGCCAATAATCTTTGCCTATGCCGTGTATTTTTATATCCCCTCCAGGGTTTATGCCTTTTGCTTTGGCTGCGGCCCTGTCTTTGTCATTAGGGTAAGAAACGCCCAAGTTTTTATAATAGCGGCTATGCGGGTTTTTGCCGTCAACTTTATAAATACCTTCGGGGGTTTTGCCGTCGCCCTGTTGTTCTTTATGGCCTTTGGGCTCAAAACCTAAAGATATTTTATAGCTTTTAAGAAGTTCTTCCTTTTGGGAAACTTCCATAATGCGTTTTTCTTTTAAAATAACTATTTTATCTATAACGGCGTTTTCGGGTATCTCTTTTTTTAAATTTTCCTGTTCTTCTTTTGTCAAAGGAATACCCGCCGCATTACCGCGCAGCGCAAAAAACAAAACGCCGCAAAGTAAAATAAACGTTACAATAAAAATATAGATAAGCCTTTCTTTACGCATCTTTAACTTTTAGTGTTCCGTTTTCAAGTTTAAGCTCCCCTCCCACAAAAGTATATTCAATATACCCCTGCAGGTTTTTGCCTATAAAAGGGCTGTTGCAGCTTAACGACTGCACTTCTTCTTTACTGTATACCCATTGTTTGTTTAAATCAACAATGGTTATATCCGCGTCCGCGCCCGGGGTTAAGGTGCCTTTTTTAAGACCCAAAATTTTAGAAGGGTTTAAAGACATAAGCCCAACTAATTTCGCCATATCTATTAAACCGCTTTTAACTAAGACATCATAGGCTAAAGGAAAGGCCGTTTCTAACCCTATTATGCCAAAATAAGCAAGGTCAAACTCAACCTCCTTTTCATGCACGGCGTGAGGGGCATGGTCTGTCGCTATAGCATCGATGGTGCCGTCTTTTAAAGCTTGTTTTAGGGCTTCAACGTCGGCTTCGCTTCTTAATGGCGGGTTCATTTTTGTGTTTCCGCTAAAAGATTCGCAGGCTTTATCCGTAAGCGTAAAGTGGTGGGGAGTAGCCTCGGCTGTTACCATAACGCCCTGTTTTTTTGCTTTGGCTATAATCTCGCAAGATTCTTTTGTTGAAACATGAGCTATGTGTATTTTCGCGTCCAATCCTTTGGCAAGCTGTATTTCACGCTTAACCATTTCATATTCTGAAGCGTTTGAAATAGGTTTTAGCCCTAATTTTGTAGATATCAGGCCTTCATTCATAACCCCGCCGGCTGAAAGTTTGCTGTCTTCCGAATGGGATATTAAAAGAATATCCTGTTTAACGGATTCTTTAAAGGCGGCCTGCATAACAGCATCGTCCTCAACACCTGATCCATCGTCTGACAAAGCTATGGCGCCCGCCTGTTTAAGCTCGGCGAAATTAGAAAGTTCTTTACCCGCGCGGTTTTTGGTAATAGCGCCCATGATTTCAACATTAACATTAGCAGTTTTTCTAATAATGTCTTGCGCTATGGCTAAATTGTTTTTGCTGTCCATGGCGGGGTTGGTGTTAGGCATCATGCAAACTGTTGTAAAACCGCCTTTTAAAGCAGCTTTTGTGCCTGTAAAAATTGTTTCCTTGCCTTCTTGCCCGGGTTCACGCAAGTGGGTATGCATATCAACAAATCCGGGCATGGCGGTAAGGCCTTTAGCGTCAATTATTTTGGCCGCGTTATCCTCAATTTTATTTTCCACAGCGGCTATTTTGCCGTTTTCAATAAGAATATCTTTTAAACCGTCAATTTTATTTGCCGGGTCAATCACATGCGCGTTTTTTATTAAATATTTCATATTTACCCTCTTTTTGCCGTTGAAACTAAATATAATACCGCCATTCTTACGGCGATACCGTTTGTAACTTGGTCTAAAATTACGGAATTCGGGCCGTCGGCCACATCGGAACTTATTTCTATGCCCCTGTTAATAGGACCGGGATGCATAACAATAATGTCTTTTTTATGTTTTTTAAGGCGATCCTTTGTTATTCCGTATTGTTTATAATACTGGGAAGGGCTTGGGAAAGCGGCCGCGTTATCGCGCTCAAACTGCATTCTCAGCACGTTAATGGCATGGGCGTCTTTTAGGGCCTCGTCCAAATCGCTGGTTATTTTTACGCCAAATTGCTTAAAATCGTGCGGTAATATAATTTCAGGCGCGCAAAGCGTTACATTAGCGCCTAATTTGGTAAGCCCCCATATGTTTGAGCGGGCTACCCTTGAATGCGAAATATCGCCTATAATGCTTACATTGAGGCCCTTTAAAGAGCCAAACTTTTCTTTTAAAGTATAAATATCTAATAATGCCTGAGTAGGATGTTCGTGTTTGCCGTCCCCCGCGTTAACTACGCTGGCATTGACAAATTGGCTTAAAACATTTGGCGCACCCGCCATATGGTGACGGATTACAAAAATATCTATTTTTAAAGCTTCTAAATTGCGCCCCGTGTCAGCAAGGGTTTCCCCTTTAAGCACGCTTGAGGCCTTCATATCCATATTAACAACATCGCAGGATAACCTTTTTTCTGCAATTTCAAAGCTTACGCGCGTTCTTGTGGAAGGCTCGTAAAATAAGTTAGCCGCGGTTTTACCCCTTAAAGCGGGCACCTTTTTAATGTCGCGGGTGGAAACTTCTTTAAAACCTTCTGCCGTTTCAAGTATATGGGAAAGTTCCTCAGCGGTTAAGTATTCAAGACCCAAAAGGTCTTTTTTAGTCCAGACAAATTTATTAGTCATTATTTTTCACCAAAAGTGTTATAGAATCCTCACCATCGTATTCTTTAAGTTTTATATGCACGATTTCCGTTTTGGCGGTAGGTAAGTTTTTGCCCACATAATCTGCTTTAATGGGAAGTTCCCTGTGCCCTCTGTCAACAATTACGGCAAGTTCAATACGTGAAGGGCGCCCGAAGTCCGATAAAGCGGCTAAAGCGGAACGTATTGTTCGGCCTGTGTAAAGAACATCGTCCGTAAGTATTATTGTTTTGCCGGTAATATCAAAAGGTATATTAGTTGCCTTTAAAACAGGTTGTTCGGCCACTTGACTAAGGTCGTCGCGGTAAAGGGTGATATCAAGCTCCCCGTAAAGCACGTCTTTACCCGTTATTTTTTTAATTTTTTCCATTAAACGCCGGGCTATGTAAATACCCCTTGTGCGTATACCGACTAAAGCCAGAGTGTTGTCAATTTCATGCTTTTCTAATATTTCATGCGCCATGCGGTCCAAAGTTCTGTTTAATTCTTCACCGTCTTTAATTAACTTTTCCATTAAGTTCACCTCAAATTCTTATAATAAAAAACCCGTAACGCTAGTTACAGCGTACGGGTTTTGGTAAAAAATATAAAATCGGTTTTTAGCATATGCTCTTTTTTAACCTCACTGGATTAATTTAAAAGGCTTTTACTTATTATATATATATTTGCGGTAAAAAAGCAAAAATATAAAAGCCCCCTTTACCAAAGAGGGCTTTTAAACTAATCAAAAAAGCTGAAATTGTATTTTTTTCTTACTGCCATTCTCTGCGCAAGTATTGATTTATTGCTGCGTTTAAGCTTTTTTTCAAGTTCTTTTTCTGCATTATCTAAGGATACTTTAACATCATTGCCGTTTACAACCATGCTTTCGGGATATGTTAAAGAATGGTTTTTAACCTCTTCTTTGTTAGTGTTATCATAGGCGAAAACAGGTTTGCCTGCATTATTCGTAATATCTGATAAATAAACGGTTCCTTCCCTTTTATCGTTATTATTTGAAATAACGGTAATTTTGTAATAGTCTTTATCATAAGTTTTTAAGTTTGATAACTTTGGGCGATGTGATTTTTTTGTTTCCATTTTATAAGCCGTGCTGGATTTTTTTTCAATTATAATCTGTTTTATATCTGAAGGGGCTATAAAAGCGCCGTCCCATTGAACCAAAGTATTTTTATATGTAACATTATCTTGTAAATTATATTTAGACATATAACTTTTTATATATTCAGAACCGGTTCCTTTCCAAAAGTTATATTCAGTAAGGAAATAAAATTTATCGTTGTCTTTAATAAATTTTTGTATTTGGGCTTTATCTTCTATAACGATTTTAATGTCCCCCGCTTGGGCGGTTGCAAAACCTACCGCGCAAAATAAAGCGATAAAAACTGCTTTTAATAATGTCTTCATTTTGTAACTCCTTTTTTTATTTAAAATTCATATTTAAGTGTTGCTTATCAAAGTTAGAATAACCTAACAATAATAGTATACACTAAACAATCCCTGGAACGCAAGGGCCAAAGGGCCTATTTTTTTAATAACTATTTTTAATTATTTTTCACACGCGCTGCTCTTGGAAGATTTTATTAAGGCAGAAAAATTCTGTTAAGAAATAAAACTCTAGTGAATTATACCTGGGAGTTCTTTTTTTTTAACAGCATTTATGTTTGCGCTGACAAACAGTAAATATTATCCGCATTACGCAGAGGCTATTTCACAATAAAAATAGGGCCCGCTTCCGCGGGCCCCTGAGGTTAAAAACTAATACCTTATTTAAGTGGAACTTAAATCGGCTTAGTCTTTAAATTTATTTAATTTCGGCTTTTTCTTTTAAGAAATCAAATACTTTTCTTTCCGTAATCGTGGCAAGAATATGTTCTTTTCTATCTTTGAAAAACCCTTTGATTCTAGCGGCTTCTTCTTTCTTGTTTTCCGTTAAGGATTTATCCAGTTCTTTTTGCCAGTCCGCTTCGTTAGCCTCAATATTTTCTTTTTTGGCTATGGCGTGTACAAGGTAGCCTATCCTTAAATCTTTTTCAACGTTTTCTCTCATTCTGTCGGCAAGTTCTTTTCTTTGCGCGGCGGGAATGTCTTTAGCGTTTTGTCCGCCGTAGCGTTGTAAGAAACCGTCAACCGTTGAGTTAAGCTGCTCTTCAACTAAACCTTTGGGAAGCGCAAATGAGTTATGTTCTACCAATTGGTTTTCAATTTGAATTATGACATCTCTTTCTGAGTCGGCTTTAGCGTCTTTTTCCATTGTTTCTTTAACTTTTGTTTTAAGCGCGTCTATTGAGTCAAAACCCATGTCTTTGGCAAACGTTTCGTCAAGCGCGGGAAGCACTTTCTTTTTGATTTCCTGCACTGTTACTTTAAAGGTAACGTCATCCTCGCCTACTTTAGCCGTAAATTCTTTTAAATCGCCTTTTTTAGCGCCTTTAACAGCTTCAGCTAAACCGACAACAGTCTGCGGGGCGGACATATCAATAAGCTCACTGTCGGCTGAAAGTTTAAAATCTTTTTCGCCGTTTTTAATAGCGTCATAACCTACTACCGCGAACACATTGTCCGTGATAACGCCTTCGGCGTCTTCTTCCAAGCGGGAATTATGCTCAAGAATTTCTTGAATTCTGGCGTCAACTTCTTTATCGGTAACCGTATCCGCCTTTTTGGCGATTTTTATGCCTGTGTAATTTTTAGGCTCAAACTCAGGCGCTACTTCAACCAAACATTCAAAAGAGAAGGGCTTGGATTCTTCCAAAGCGTTAAAATCGGCTTTAGTAAGCGTAGGAACCGTTACGGGGTTTATTTTTTCAATTTCCAAAGCTTTGGCAACGCCGGCTCTTATAATAAAATCTATCGCTCTTTCCTTAATATGTGAAGGAAAATTCTGTTTTACAAGCTGTAAAGGAACTTTACCCGCTCTAAAACCTTGCATTTGCGCGCGGCTTTGAACCTGCACCAGCGCGTCTTCAAAACATTTATTTACAAGTTTAGCGTTAGCTTCAACGCTCAATTTGATTTCACAATTTTCTTTGCTTAACTGCTTGGCCTTGACTTCACCGGCTTCGGCCTTTGTAAACGTAGCCATTTTATCTCCTATTGCTGCTTTGATACTAATATAAATACTTAAATCTTTTTAATAAATGGACGGAGAGGGACTTGAACCCTCAAGGATTGCTCCATACGGTTCTAAGCCGTACGCGTATACCAATTCCGCCATCCGTCCTAAAATCCGAGAAGAGTGTCTCTCCCCTCACGCAATATAAATCCTAAGAGGTATTTTAACTTCAATCTTATTAATTGTTTTAAGAAAGAATATGGGCTATACAGGGTTCGAACCTGTGACCTTACGCTTAAGAGGCGTCTGCTCTACCAACTGAGCTAATAGCCCTTTCAGATGTATTTATTATACTAAAAAATATCCGCTATTTCAAAAAAGTCCTATTTCTATTTATATATTTGGCTTCAATAAGTAACCTCTGTTAAGTTGTTAAAATAGAGATAAACTTTCTTTTTTGTAAAAAAATTGTAATAATGTATATGTTTTATATGTTATCAATATAATAGGTGGATATAATGAAAAAGATTTTTTATTTTTGTGTTTTATTTTTTTTAGGGGCTCCTTTGTTTGCCGCTGATTTGGATAAAGAGATAAACAGCATGATGGGCAAATACGCTCTTTTTGAAATAACTAATTCTTATATGGTCATGTTGGAAACGCTTTACCCTGAAAGAGCTACCAGGGCAGGTTTTGAAATAGCCAATACTATGCTTGATGAAAGAAGCCAAAAAGCAGACGGACAGAGACGTGACGCCTTAGCCCAGATAAAAGTAAAATTAAGCAAAGTTAAAAAGAAAAAATTAACCCATTCCGAAAAAACGGACTATGAAATTATTTCAAGAACATTGGCTTTTGACAACTACCTTTTAAATAAAAGACTTTTCGAAACAAGCCCCCTTTATTATCTTGAGGCGCAGGACGCTGTTTACGACATAATGCTTAAGCAGATTAACTCTATAAGACAGTTTAAAGAAGTTCAACCCAGGCTTACAAAACTGCCCGATGTTTTTATAGCAGGGGTTAACAATATCCCCTCCGCTTCAAAAACAGAGTCCGCTTTGGCAATTAATAAAGCTTACGCCGCTTATACGTCAATATCCGATTATGAAGATTTTTTAAAGAAAAACGCCGACGACGCTGTTGACAGAACTAAGCTCCAGCTTTTATTAAACGCCAAGAAAGCCGCCTTGAGAGAGTTTTTTAACTATATCAAAGCGCTTAACGAAAACGCTAAAAAAGTAACAAACAAAAACGATTCAGACTACAGAATTTTGTTAAAAAACAGCCTGCATTTGGATAAAACGCCCGAGGAACTTACCAAAACAGCTGAAGCCGCAATAAAGAAAAGTAAGAGTAATCTTATTCTTATGATAAGCGCTATAACCGGCAAAGAAAAAGCTGAAATAAAAGATTTTTACAATATTGAAGCAAAAGATAAAACGGCGCCCGATTACCCCTATCTTTTAAAAACGGTGGGAGATGAAATTGAAAACGCCAACAAGGCCATGAAAGGCGTTTTGCCCGCTTCGGAAATGCGTGTGTTTGTTAACCATATGCCGCAGTATCCGTCATTCTTAAACCCGGTATATATGTTTCTGCCTCCTTACGGCATTGAACATAATTTAATAGGGACATTGTTTATTTACACCCCGCAAGATAACCCTAGGGCAAGAACAAGCCATATAAATAAGAACTTTAACATGAGCAGAATAAAAATGCTTGTAACGGAAAGCGTTGTTCCCGGCAGACAAATGTTTTATTCTTATTCCTATGACACAAAACCAATAAGACGTATTTTAGCGTCAAACGCTATGGTTGACGGCTGGGCCGTATATGCAAAACATTTGGCTTTTGAAGTAGGCTATTTAAGTTCTAAGGAAGATGCTTTGTATCTCTCCTATGAAGATTACGCGCGCGCGGTAAAAGCCTTGGCCGATATAAAATATAACACAAAACAGCTTGATTATGATGAAACGGCTTTATTTATAGTTTCCCAGGGTATAAAGAAAGAGGAAGCGGAAATAATGACACGCCAAATAGCTTTTAACCCCGGACAAGTAGTTGCCGAGCTTGCCGCCTATGAGGAAATTAAACGCCAGCGCTCAAAATATGAAACCATATTCGGCAAAGATTTCAGTTTGGCCAGTTTCCATAATAAAATATTTACCATAGGTAAAATACCGCTGTCTATGTTAGATTCAGAACTTATGGAAGAATATAAAAAAGAGAAAAGGCCAGGCTTAAAAGTCTATAAACCAACAGCTGATTTATAACATTAAAACAAACCCTTTGAAAAAATCAAAGGGTTTGTTTTTTTATTAAAATAGCCGTTAAAAACATAAAAAGCGTATGAGCGGGAGTTTTCTTATTTTGATATAATTAGAATATATTTAAGGGCCGCTCGCGGCATATGCGTCTGTTTTTCCCTACAAATTTTTATAAAAACTGCGGATCTACACGGTTTTATAACGTATAGTTTTACCATATAATAGAGAGGATAATGTAAATGATAATATTGTTTTTAAATTGCGGCAGTTCATCCGTACGCTACAGCGTTTACGACTGGGCCCGAAAAGAAAGTCTGGCCGCCGGCCTTGTTGAAAGGGTTACAATGCCCGGCACTGCGATTACCCATGAACGCCCCGGCAAAGATAAAGTTTCTTTTGAAAAGGAATGTAAAGACCATACGGAAGCCGTTAAGTTAGTTGTAGATACCCTTATCAATAAAGAATACGGCGTTATAAATGATGTTAAACTTATTTCGGCTGTTGGGCACCGCATAGTTCACGGCGGCAAATTCGCAAAATCAGTGCTTGTTGACGACGCTGTTATGAAAGAACTTAAAGAAATTTCCGACCTTGCCCCCCTTCACAATCCTGCGCACATTATGGGTATAGAAGCGGCTCAAAAAATTATTCCCGGCGTTAAAAACATTTGTATTATGGATACCGCGTTTCACCAAACAATGCCTGACCATGTTTTTATGTACGCTTTACCGTATGAATGGTATACGGACTTAAAAGTAAGAAGGTACGGCTTTCACGGTTCATCGGTTTTATATTGCGCTAAAAGAGCTGCTGTTCTTTTAGGCAAAAAATCAAATGAAGTTAACGTTATTGTCTGCCATATTGGCAACGGCGCAAGCATAACCGCTGTTAAAGAAGGCAAATGCTTTGACACAAGCATGGGTTTAACCCCGCTTGAAGGCCTTGTTATGGGCACGAGATCAGGCGATATTGACCCCGCTATTCCTTTTTATGTAATGTCTAAAACAGGTGTATCACCTGATGATATGTACAATACTTTAAATAAAGGATCGGGCGTTTTGGCCGTTTCAGGCAAATCAGCGGACAGACGTGACGTAGAGCTTGCCGCCGAAGCGGGTGACCAGCGCTGCCAACTTGCGGTAGATATGGAATCTTACCGCATTAAAAAATACATTGGTGCTTACGCCGCCGCTTTAGGCCGTGTTGACGCCGTTGTTTGGACAGCGGGCGTAGGTGAAAGAGGCCCGGTAATAAGAGAAAAAGCGCTTAGAGACCTTGAATATATGGGCCTTGAATATGATCATGACAAAAACTTTTCCGCCCTTACCAAAAACGCCGAAAGCGAAATTACAGCACCAAACAGCAAGGTAAAATCCTTTGTTATTCCTACCGATGAGGAAATTGTAGGCGTTGAGGATATTGTGGCTATACTTGAAAACAGGTATGACGTTCACACAAAATACACATATATCTTTGAAGATAAGAACTACCGCAACAAATTAAGAGATGAGCTTTTTGCCAAAGAAATCGCCAAAAAGCCATTCTTGCTAAAAGCGGCTGTCAATGTGCCGGAAAATATAAAAAACTTAGTTAAATAAAACCAAATAAAAAGCCCCTCTTTCTGGAGGGGCTTTTTATTATTATAAAGTCTATTTAACAGGTTTAATAATTTCTATTTTTTGCAGGTATTCGTCTAAATAAATCATAGCTTTGCAGTCGTCCTCATTATACATTAAAACCTTTTCTATTAAATTGTTGTCGCCTGTTTTACACCAGTTGGTATAAAACACCATGCTGTCCATAGCGCCGCAATCGCCCTGGCGCCAGTTAAATCCAAACGCGGGCGCGGCCGCTTTTAAAGATAAACTGGGACTGGGCAGGTAAAAAGCCTTTCCTATTAAGATTTTAAGGTCCAGACACATATTGGCAAGGGCGTTAAGCTTTTGCGCTATATCAGGGTATTTTGAGGCCAAAGAACGCATTTTTTTAACTTCATACTCAGTCCAATGGTAAAGTATGGTGTCTTGCGGTTCTTTTATATAGTCAAAGAAATCAGAGAATATCTTTTCCTCTTCCTCTTTATTTTTAGCCACAAAACTTATAAATTTATTTTCCTCCGCATCCCAAACACCTATAAGATAGACAAATGACTCGTTGTCTTTGGTAAAAGTTTCCGTGGCTTCAAAATCAAAATATAAATTATGTTTTTTGCGCGGCGGCGGGAAAACACCTTCTTCTTTTAAAACCGGTTTATTATGCATGTAAGCAATGGAAGTGTAATAGCTTTCCGTTGCCCAAGGATCTTCTAAAATTGTTTTTAAAACATTTAAATCCGCATTGGCAACGTCATCGGTAGTTTTGTAACCCGCTTCTTTAAGTAAATTTCTCATGGCGGCGCTTAAATGAGGCAACATAAGCAAATCTTTACGCTCGGTAACAACTTTATTTGCGTATACCCTCCACGGTGAAGAGGCCGCTTTAGGCGGCTTGTGCGGCTCAGGCTCAAAAGTACCGTCTTTAATTCCGCGCCATTTTGCAAGTTCCTGCTCAAGACGCTCAGACATAAGCACGCAGTTTATTTTAGCGTCTTTACCGTTTAAAATAACTCTGGCGTAGGTAGGAAACACGCCTTGTATTTGCCATAAAATTTTGTTTGAAAGAGATACCTGCAAACTGTAATGGTCTTTAATGTCATGAGCTCTTTTTAACTGAATTATTTTATAATGGTAGGGGCCGAATACGCTTTCCTCGCCGGGTATTTTAACAAGCAGGTTTACTCCGCAAAAAACATTTTCGGGCAAATTCCATAAAGAAGCGCTGGCTATGGCTTCCTCACCCCTTGCCATTGCGGCTAAGGTGGCTTTAAAACGTTCTGTTATATTGTCGGCCTTGATAAAAAAAGTGTTAGGGAAGTTTTGAGTTATCCACGAATCTCGGTTAGATTTATCCGTTCTGACTTTAAGGTTTTCATAACGGTTAGATTCAAAAACGGAAGCTTCTCTCGGGGCGTGAAAATCACACCATATGCCGAAAGGATCCTCCAGAAGAGAGAACATTTTGGACGCGTGGAAATCAATTTTTTCATCAGGCGCGCGGCCGGCTGAAAAGGTGTTGTATAAATTTTCTTCTAATGACATTTTATATATTTTATAATTTTATATAACGATTGTCTAAAATTATAAAAACCGGCTAAAAGTTTGAGCTAAAAATCCCCGCCTTTAAGCGGGGATTTCGGTTATTTATGTCTTTGTTCTAAAACTTGGCAGATATCGGCGAGATTAAGTCCTTTCGCATTTAAAAGAACAAGAAGGTGGAATATAAGATCCGCCGCTTCGCCCGGCAATTCCGCCGCTTTAGCCGGAGCTACCGCGGCAAGTGCCGTTTCAAGGCCTTCTTCCCCCACTTTTTGGGCTATTCTTTCTATGCCTCTTTCAAAAAGTTTTGCTGTGTAACTTTCTTTAGGGTCCGCTTTTTTACGCTTTTCAATTACGTCTTCTAACTTTGAAAGCCACGCTAAAGAGTTGGCTGAACCATCGCCAAAGCAGGAAGTTTCCCCCGTGTGGCATACCGGCCCCAAGGGCGTGGCGCGCGCTAAAAGGGCATCGTTATCGCAATCTTGGCTGATGCTTTCAAGCGTTAAAAAATTGCCGCTGGTTTCCCCTTTTATCCAAAGTCTGTTTTTACTGCGGCTGAAGAATGTTATTTTTTTTGTTTTTAAAGTTTGTTCAAGCGCTTCTTTATTCATATAGCCTAACATTAATACCCGCATTGTTTTATTGTCTTGCACTATAACGGGAACAAGACCGCCGGATTTATTAAAATCAACTTTATTTACGTCTGTCATATTGATAACGCCTCTCTTAATGTAAATTTACGCTCATAAAGCGCTTTGCCCACTATTACGCCGTGAACACCCGTTTCTTTAAGTTTTATCAAATCATTTAGCCCGGCCACGCCGCCTGAAGCTTGCAGTTCAACCCCAGGGCATTTGTTTAAAACATTTTTGTATAAGTCGATATTAGGGCCTTGGAGCGCGCCGTCACGGCTGATGTCCGTACATAAAACCCGCAGGCCTTGCAATGTATAGCCGTTTATAAGATCAAACAGATTTTTGCCGGAGCTGCCCTGCCAGCCGTAAGCTGCAACAAAAGGTTCATTATTAACAATATTTACATCTAAAGAAAGCACTATGCGCTCTTTGCCGA
Source organism: Elusimicrobium minutum Pei191 (assembly GCF_000020145.1). NCBI lineage: Bacteria > Pseudomonadati > Elusimicrobiota > Elusimicrobia > Elusimicrobiales > Elusimicrobiaceae > Elusimicrobium > Elusimicrobium minutum. The sequence continues at coordinate 791,671 of NC_010644.1, read as the reverse complement.
AAGTTTTTATCCACCCTTTGGCCTTTTCAGGCTCAACCGCGGCCATGCTGCCTACAATAACGCTTGATACGCCGTTATCAAGGTAATCTTTTATTTGTTCCTCACTCCTGATACCGCCGCCTGTTTGAATATTTAATTCTGTTTCCAGAGCTATACGCTTTATTATTTCACTCTGGCGGTTTAAAGGGTTTTTGGCCCCGTCCAAATCCACAATGTGCAGATATTTTGAGCCTTGCGACTCAAAGTCTTTAGCCGTTTTAACTGGATCGTTTTCATAAACGGTTGTCTTATTAAAATCACCTTTAAATAAACGTACGCATTTGCCGTCTAAAATATCAATGGCGGGAAAGATAATCATAAAATTCCCTTTGTTGAGGACACTTTAGTACCTGTTATTTTAACGGCATCTCTCAAAACTCTAGCAAACGCTTTAAAGCACGCCTCAATTTTATGGTGGGTGTTTTTACCCTCAATTTTTATATTCATATTAATGCCTGAGGCGGACACAAAACTTTCAAAAAAGTGTTCCACAAGTTCCGTGGGCATTTTGCCTGCGTATTCACGGTCAAACTTGCCTTTAAAAACAAGGTAAGGCCTGTTTGAAATATCTATGCTTATTTCAACTTTAGCGTCATCCATAACTAAAATTCTTTCCCAGGCATAACGCTCTATACCGCGCTTATCGCCGAGCGCCGTTTTAAAGGCTTGCCCCAGCGCGAGCGCCGTGTCTTCAACGGTGTGATGTTCGTCCACGCATAAATCGCCTTTGCATTTTATTTGCAAATCAAACCCGCCGTGCTTGCCAAGCTGGTCAAGGCAGTGGTCAAAAAATTCAATACCCGTATTACTTTTTGTTTGTCCTTTACCGTCAAGATTAAGGTTTAATTTTATGTTTGTTTCTTTGGTTTTTCTTATAACTTGGGCTTTGCGGGGCTTATCTAAAATTTCACCCGCTATTTCCGCCCAGCCTAATTTTTTAGTAAGTTTAAAACTTTTTATGCCAAGGTTTTCACCAAATTCAACGTCGGTGTCTCTATCCCCTATCATATAAGAATTTTCTAAATCCACGGGATTATTTTTTATGTAATTAACGCCCAATTTAGTTTTTGGTTTACGACAGGCGCAGCCGTCCGTTTTATTATGCGGGCATTCTAAAACAGCGTTAAAAAAAATGTCTTCGGAAGCAAAAATTGCGAACATTTTATTATTAATGTTCTCATATACTTTACGAGGGTTTTCAGGTGTACCCAAAGCGTCCTGGTTGGTAACGATAACAAGGCTGTACCCCGCCTGTTTAAAACGTTTTAAAGCGCTGATAACGCCTTTTGTAAAAAACATTTCATCAAGCGAATTTATTTGCTTTGTGGCAATCGGCTCAAAAATCAAGGTGCCGTCCCTGTCAATAAAAAGCGTTTTTTTATTTTTCATTTTCAATCCTTATAGTAACGGCGTTTTTGTGCGCCGTAAGGCCTTCGGCCTCGGCCATAATTTCAACCGTTTTACCAAGCCCGCGCAAGCCTTGGGCAGAAACTGTTTGGTAAGTAATCCATTTACCGAAACTTTGTGTATTTAATCCGCCAAAACTTTTGGCGAAGCCCGATGTCGGTAAAGTGTGGTTAGTGCCGCTGGCGTAATCGCCAAAAGACTCTGTAGCCAATGTTCCGCAAAATACAGAGCCCGCGTTTTGAACAGAAGTTAAATATTTTTTCCAATCCTTAAAATTTAATATCAAATGCTCAGGCGCGTAAATATTGGAAAACTCGACTGATTCTTTAGTATTACGGGTTTGCATTATAAAGCTTTTGCCCAAAGCTTTAGCGGCAATGCTTTTTCTTCCCAATTTTTTAAGCTGGGCGTCCACTTCCGCTATAATTTCTTTTATTTTATTTTTGCTTGAACACGCTAAAACAGCCTGTGAATCAGGCCCGTGTTCCGCCTGGCTTAAAATGTCGGCCGCCGCGTAAGAGGCGTTTGTGCTTTCCTCCGCTATTATAAGCACTTCTGAAGGGCCGGCGGGCATATCTATAGCCGTAAAAGAAGAAACTTCCATTTTGGCCTGCGTTACATACTGGTTGCCCGGGCCGAAAATTTTATCCGCCTTGGGCACTGTCTGGGTGCCGTAAGCCATGGCAAAAACAGCCTGGGCGCCGCCTATTTTGTAAACCTCATCCACTCCCGCGGTTTTAGCGGCAAACAAAATTTCCGGCGCTATAAGCCCGTTTTTACAAGGAGGCGTGCAAATATAAACTTTTTTACAACCTGCTATTTTAGCCGGCACAGCAAGCATAAGCACCGTTGAAAATAAAGGCGCGCTGCCGCCCGGAACATAAAGCCCCGCAGTACCCAAAGCCTTAAATTCACGCCAGCATTCAATGCCTTTGGATGTTTCTATAACAGGCTCTTTTGTTTTTAACTGCGATTTATGGAATTTAGCTATATTTTCAGATGCTGTTTTGATTGCGTCTTTTAACTCGTTGCTTACAAGTTTTTCGGCTTGTTTAAATTCTTTCACGCTTACTTTTAAGGACGAAAGAGTAACGCCGTCAAAAGCGGCGGTTAATTCTTTTATAGCTTTATCCCCCCTTTTCATAACCTGAAGGCCCGTTTCCCAAACAGCCTGTTTTAATTTTTCAGGCATCAGATAAGACCGCTCGGACAAAGCTTTAATTTCTTTTTTAGTTAAAGTTGCATAATTATATATTTTCATATTAAACAAGCATTTTTTCTATAGGTAAAATAAGCACGCTGGTAGCGCCCGCCGATTTAAGCGATTCCATTGTGGACCAAAATACAGGCTCCAAACAAACGGCGTGTACGGCCACTTTGTTTTCATCAGCTAAAGGTATTATTGTGGGCGATTCGGAACCAGGCAATAAAGCGCAGATATCTTTTAATTTAGATTTAGGCGCGTTTAACATAACATATTTGCTTTTAGCCGCCGCTCTCACGCCTTTAATACGTTCTAAAATAGTTACAAGTATCGCTCTTTTTTCGACGCTCATATTTTTGCGCCCCACAAGCACCGCTTGAGATTGGAATATTTTTTCCACCTCAACTAAACCGTGCGCTTCTAATGTAGCGCCGGAGGAAACTATATCGCAAATACCGTCGGCAAGGCCTAAAGAAGGCGCTATTTCAACAGAACCTTCCATTTTAACAGCCATGGCGTTAATTTTATTTTTATCTAAAAAGTTTTGCAGTATTTTAGGGTAAGTGGTTGCCAGTTTGCAACCTTTAATATCCTCTAAAGAATTATATTCTTTTTCTTTAGGAAGCGCTATTGAAAGGCGGCAGCCCGAAAAGCCCAGCTCCATAACAGTTTCCAAATTTTCCCCTTCTTTAGTGCCTAAAGTTTCCTCTAAAAGCACGTTTTGCCCGACAATGCCTATATCACACACGCCTTCGGAAACAAAGGTGGGCACGTCGTCATCTCTTAAAAGTAAAACATCTACCGGAAGTTCCTGCGAACGGCATATAAGGCTTCTTTTCCCCTGCGCAAGCTCCAAACCGCATTTGGAAAGAAGTTCAAAACTTTTTTCTGAAAGCCTGCCTGATTTTTGTAAAGCTATGTTTAATCTCGTCTCTTTATTTTTCACTTTTTTACTCTCTCTAATATAAGTTTATATCCGCCGTAATTTTCATCGTTTAAAAACCTGGCCACACGGCCCACCGTTGTGGTGCTTATGCCCGTGGCTTCATTAATGCCGCGGTAGGAATCACCCTCTTCAAGCATTTGAGCCACAAGCCAGCGTTCCTGTAAATCACGCAACTCCGAAGGAGTGCAGATATCTTTTAAAAATTTTTCAACCTCTTTCTCATTTTTAAGCAGTAAAAGCGCTTTAAATAAAGATAAATGTTTTTTCATAAAACCTCTTGACAACTTTGTGTTAATGTACTACTATAGTACTACACTAATACATTTTTGTCAAGAGGTTTTTTATGTCCGTTTTAAATTTGGTAAGAAAAGAACTTTTAGCCCTTTCGCCCTACGCGGCCGATAACTTTGATAATAAAAAAATATACCTTAACGCCAATGAAAACCCTTTTTGCCTGCCCTTCGCGCCAGAGTGCAACCGCTACCCTATGATAAGGCCCGCAAAATTAATTAAAGCTTTGGCTTCTTATTATAAGGCAAATGAAAAAAACATTACCGTTACCGCCGGCAGCGACAACGCCATAGATCTTATTATCCGTGTTTTTTGCCGCGCCGGTAAAGACAGCGTTTTAATATGTCCCCCGACTTTTAGCATGTACTCCGTATACGCCAAAGTGCAAAACGCCAAAATTTTAGAAGTTCCTTTAAAAGATGAAAAACTTGATGTAAAAAATATAATTAAAACAATAAAAACAAAAAAGCCTAAAGTATGCTTTATTCCAAATCCTTCGGCTCCGCTTGGCGTTTTATTTAACCAAAAAGATATTTTAACCGTTATAAAATCCGCAAAAAAAACAACTATGGTTGTGCTTGACGAGGCTTACATAGACTTCGCTAAAGCTGATTCCTTTACCAAATATATAAATAAATATCCTAATTTAATAGTTTTAAAAACGCTGTCTAAAGCGTGCGCCATGGCAGGGGCCAGAGTAGGCGCGGCCATAGCTTTAAAAGAAGTAACAACTGTTCTTAACGCCGTAGTACCCCCGTATCCTTTGGCGGCCGGGTCAATTTCAACGGCGGTTAAGCTTTTAACCTCATCAAAAGAGCTGGCTAAAAACAAGCGTAATATAAAAATTATTTTAAAAGAACGCGAAAGAATGAAAAAAGAACTTAAAAAACTTTCGTTTATTAACTATATATATCCCAGCCAAACAAACTTTTTATTTATTAAAATATCTAAAGAAGCTGATTTTTTTAATTATTTATTAAAAAATAAAATTGTAGTGCGTTGTTTTCCAAGGTACGGAATAAGAATAACTGTTTCCAATAAAACAGAAAATAACTGTTTATTAAAAGCCGCTAAACAATACACTTAAAATAACAGGAGAGAAAAAATGAATATACCTAATGAAATTCTGCCTGACGTTACCTTCGCTTGCGGGCCCAGCCAGGGGCACCCTGACTTTAGAAACACGCCTTTGTCCGAAACATATTTTGAAAAATCCCACAGGTCAGCTCTCTTATCGCAAGGGCTTTATAAAGAAGCTACGGAAAACATTAAAAACCTTTTGCAAATACCGCAAGATTATGAATTATTTTTCTTCCACGGCGGGGCCACCCCTGCTATGGATGCGATTGTATGGAATTTAACAAAAAATTCTATTTCGGGTTTATCTTTTGGCGCGTTTTCCAAATTATGGGCAAAAAAAATAGCCGGTGCTTTACCGTCCGATATTAAAAAAGATTTTAAATCACCCGCCGAAGGCGAATACTTTCCCAAAGAAAAGGCGGATTACAAAGCAAGCCTGGTTATTTTAACCCCTAATGAAACATCAATGGGCGTGCAGATTTCCAATAAGTATTTAGAAGAAGCCTGGGCCCAAAAAGGAGAGGACACTATTATAGCGTGGGACTGCACTTCCTGCGCCGGGGGTAGGTTATTACCCTCGGGCAAATTTGACGTTATGTTATTTTCCTTGCAAAAATGTTTTGGCGCGCCGGGCGGAACAAGCGTTATTATTTTAAGCCCCAAAGCTGTTAAAAGGGCTGAGGAAATTAAAGCCTCAGGCCGTAATATTCCTTATATACTACAGTTTGAGGAAGCTCTTGCCAAGGTAAAAAAATACCAAACGGTTAACACCCCAAGCACGACTAACATATGGCTTGCCAACGAGGCAGCCAAATGGATGCTTGCAAACGGCGGGTTGAAAGCTATGGACGAGCTTTGCCGCAAACACGCTAAAGCCGTTTTAGACTTTGCCGCTAAAACAGATTATCTTGAACCTTTAATAAAAGATGAGGACAACCGCTCCTACACCACATTAACACTAAAAATAACAGACTCTAAATTAAAAGACGCGGACATTTCCTCAGCCATAAAAAAATGTGGAAAAGGCTGCTTGTCCGACGGTATAAGCAAATATTCCAGCGTGGAGGATAATTCGCTTAGAATAGCTTGTTTCCCGTTTGTTGACATCAACGGCACGGAGCAGTTTGAAAAACTTGCCAAGACAATAGATTTTGTAGTTAAGGAGCTTAGAAAATAGTATGAAAATTTTAATAGCTGATAAATTCCCCAAACATTGGGTTGAAGTTCTAAAAGAAAAAGGGCATGAGATTATTCTAAACCCCGCTTTGGATGAAAATACTTTACCCGAAGCCCAAAAAACAGAGCAGGCTGAAATAATTATTGTAAGAAGCACAAAGGTTAACGCCTCAGCCATTGATGCGGCGCCTTCTTTAAAGCTTGTTATACGCGCGGGCGCCGGTTATGACACCATTGATATTAACCACGCTAAAACAAAAGGCGTTGCCGTATGCAATTGCCCGGGCACAAACTCCATAGCGGTGGCAGAGCTTGCCATGGGTCTAATTCTTTCTTTAGACAGGAGAATACCTGACAATATTATTGACTTAAAAGCGGGCAAATGGAATAAAACCGAATACAGCAAAGCCAAAGGTTTATACGGCAGAACGTTGGGCATTATAGGCCTTGGTCATATCGGGCGTGAGGTGGCAAAACGCGCGCAGGCTTTTGGTTTAAAAATTATAGCTTTTGACCCTTTTGTAAAAGAGTCTCCCTTAGCTCAAATGGTAAGCGATGTGTATGACCTTGCTAAAAAAGCCGATATTATTACAATACATGTGCCCAATACAGCGGGAACAAAACATTTTTACGATGAAAAGTTTTTTGAAGCCATGAAACCCGGCGCTTATTTTATAAACACTTCGCGCGGAGGTCTTGTTAAAGAAGACGCTTTAATAAAAGCCTGCGCCGAAAAAGGCATAAGGGCCGCTTTAGACGTTTATGAAAAAGAACCTAAGGCCGACGCTAAAGAGTTTGTTGACCCTGTAACTTCCGCCGTTAATATTTACGGCACTCACCACATAGGCGCTTCAACCGAGCAGGCGCAGGATGCTGTGGCCGAAGTAGCGGTTCAAATTGTGCAGGAACTTGCCGATAAAGGAACTTTTTTACACCAGGTGAACAAATGATTACAGTAAAACCTTTTAAAGCGATAAGGCCTAATAAGGATGAAAAGCTTATAGCATCTTTCCCTTACGACGTAATAAATTCCGAGGAAGCAAGACAGATTGCCAAAGGCAACCCGCTTTCATTTCTTCATGTTGAAAAACCTGAAATTGATTTACCTGAGAATGTGGACCTTTATGACCCAAGCGTCTACGCCAAAGGTAAAGAAAATTTGGAAAAATTTATTTCCGAAGGCATTTTAATACAAGAAGATAAACCCTGCTTTTATTTATACGCCCAAACCATGGACGGCAGAAAGCAGTATGGCTTTGTAGTGGCGGCAAGCACGGCTGAGTACGGGGCGGGCCGCATTAAACGCCATGAATTTACCCGCAAAGATAAAGAGGCTGACCGCACCCGCCATATCAACACCATGGGCGCTACCACGGGCCCCGTTTTCCTTGCTTATAAAGACAGTAAAGAGTTAAACGAAGTAATTGAAAGGATTGCCAAAACAACGCCTATTTATAACTTTACGGCTGATGACGGCATAGGCCATACCGTTTGGAAAATAAGCGATGATAAAGATATTATTGATATAGAAGGCAAGTTTTTCAAACTTCCCAATCTCTATATAGCGGACGGGCACCACAGGGCGGCCAGCGCTTATAATACCGCCCAATTAAGAAGAGTCGAAAACCATAAACATACAGGGCTTGAAAACTACAACTTCTTTTTAGCGGTAGTTTTCCCCGCTGAACAACTTTATATTATGGATTATAACCGCGCGGTTAAAGATTTTAACGGTTTAAGCCGGGACCAGTTTATGGCGGAAGTTGAAAAATGTTTTACCGTAACCAAAACTGACACTAAAAAACCGCAAAATCGCCACGAGTTCGGTATGTATTTAAAAGGGCAGTGGTACACGCTTGAAGCTAAAGAAAATATTATTAACGAAACCGACCCCATTAAATGCCTTGATGTCAGCATTTTGCAGGATAATTTGCTGGGTCCCGTTTTAGGTATTGACGACCCAAGAACAAGCAAACGCATTGATTTTATAGGCGGCATAAGAGGCACAGCAGAGCTTGAAAAATATGTTAACGAGCTTGGCTACTCGGCAGCGTTTTCAATGTTCCCAACTTCTATGGACGAACTTATGAAAGTGGCCGACGCAGGCCTTGTTATGCCCCCCAAAAGCACCTGGTTTGAGCCTAAATTAAGAAGCGGGCTTTTAACTTATAAATATTAATCTTTTGGGACAGTGCCCCCGGCCCCCTGTCCCAAAATTTAGGTTAAATAGGACTTTTTTTATAATTGGAAAAATAAAAAATTTAGTAAAATTTAAACATATTAAACGGGCCGCCATAGCGCGGCCCGTATTTTGAGATAAAGAGGCTGCAACTTTAAATGAATAACAAAACAATTTTAACCACTCTGCAAATGACCCTATTAACAGGGGCCGCGGTTATCAGCCTTCGCGGGCTGCCTATGATGGCTATGGAAGGACTTACCATATTCTTTTTTATAGCTTTTGCTTCAATATTATTTTTAATACCTACGGCTTTAATATCGGCCGAGCTTGGCAGCGCCTTAAGTGATAAAGAAGGCGGCATTTATGCCTGGGTTAAAGAGGCCTTTGGTGAAAAATGGGGTTTTTTGGAAATTTGGCTTTTATGGGCGCAAAACGTTACATGGTACCCGGTTATTTTAGGTTTTGTGTGTGTTACGCTTTCTTACGCATTTGGAAAACCCGAATTTGCCCAAAACGGTTTTTATATAGGGATAGCCGGCATTTTGCTTTATTGGACAGCCACATTAATAACTTTTAAAGGCAACGCTATAATAGCCAAAGTCGTTGACCAGGGTTTTTTGCTTGGCACTTGCTTGCCCGGCATTGTTTTAGTTGTAATAGCAATTGTTTGGATAGCCAAAGGACACCCGATACACTTTCTTAATCCTTCTGAAGTCCACCACGCTATAGCTTACGTAAATGACGCTGGACAGATTGTACCCAGATTTTTGCCTAAAGTTACAGGTATGGGAGATATAGCCTTTTTAGCGGGCCTTGTTCTTTTATTCGCCGGTGTGGAAGTGCACGCTATTAACATAACAAAAATGCAAAAACCAAAAACGCAGTTTCCTATAGCTATATTAATTGCCTCTATTTTATGTATTGTTATTTTTTCTTTAGGCTCGCTTTCAATAGCAACAGTTATACCGCAAAAACAAATAGGTTTAACCGCCGGCCTTATGGACGCGTTTAAAATAATTTTCACTAATTTTAACCTGCCTTCATGGATTCTTAATATTATGGCTTTGCTTGTGGCTTTCGGCTCTTTCGCGGGTATTATATCTTGGACGGCGGGCCCAAGCAGAGGTATGTTAAAAGCCGCCCAGGACGGCATGCTGCCTAAAGTTTTCGCCAAAACAAATGAGAACGGTATTGAAAAAAACATTCTTTTAACGCAAGGGGTAATAGTTTCGCTTTTAATGTCGGTTTATATTTTTATGGACTCCGTTGACCTGGCGTTCTTTCTTATAACAACGGTAACGGCGGGGCTTTATTTGTTTGTTTATATATTGATGTATATCGCAGCTATATATCTTAAAATCAAAAAGCCGGATATGCCAAGGCCCTATTCTATGCCCGGCGGTAAAGCGGGCGGTATTTTAATAGCTTTAGTAGGGTTGGCGGCTGTATTATTTGCTTTGGGCGTATCCTTCTTCCCTCCTTCGGATATTCCCGTAAGCAGCCCGAAGATTTACGTAGCTTTAGTTGTTTTCGGCACAATAGGCTTTAGTTTAATACCTTTCGGGTTACATTACCGCTATAAAGGCAGTAAAAAATAATTTATAACCCCCGTACTATACGCGGGGGTTATTTTTTGATATCATATAAAAAATCTCAAGAGGAGTTTATGAAGAAAAAATCCCAGCAAAAAAGAATTTTACTTAAACTTTCAGGTGAGGCGCTTGTAGAAGAAGGAAAAAGAGGCATCACCCCCTTTGCTCTTAAAGATATAGCTAAAGAAATAGCCTCCGCCTCTAAAGACTGCCAACTCGCCGTTGTAATAGGCGGCGGCAATATTTGGCGAGGCGTAAGAGACGGCGGCGGTATTATAGACAGAGTTAACTCTGACAATATGGGCATGTTAGCCACGGTTATAAACGCTTTAGCTTTGCAATCAGCTTTAGAAGATATTAATATACCTACAAGAGTTTTAACATCAATTAACATTTATGAACTTGCCGAGGCGTTTATAAGACGCAAGGCTGTACGACACCTTGAAAAAGGACGCGTTATTATTTTCGCAGGCGGCACAGGCAACCCTTTCTTTACAACAGATTCCGCCGCCGCTCTAAGAGCCAGCGAAATAGGCGCGGATATTCTTTTAAAAGCCACTCAGGTTGACGGGGTTTACGATTCAGACCCGCGCAAAAACCCCAAAGCCAAACTTATAAGCCGCATTACTTACGGGGAAGCGATAAGCAAAGGTCTGCAATTTATGGACACGGCGGCATTAGCGCTTTGTATGGAAAACAATTTGCCCATTCAAGTTTTTAATTTACACAAAAAAGGCAATATTAAAGCCGCTGTAGACGGCAAAAAAATAGGAACAATTATTTATTAAGAGGTATTTATGGAAGGCATATCACAACTAATCAGCAAATCAAAAACAGGCATGAATGATCATGTGGAAAGACTTAAAAGGGATCTTGGCACAATAAGAACAGGCAGAGCCAGCACCCAGCTTATTGAGAATATACGTGTTGATTATTACGGCACGCCCACGCCGCTTAAACAAATGGCTATGATTAACGTAACAGACGCCAGGACTTTGGAAATAAGCCCCTGGGACATAAGCGCTTTAAACGAAATTGATAAAACTTTACAAAAAGCCGATTTAGGCGCAAGTCCTGTTAACGACGGCAAAATCATACGCATAGTTTTACCTAACATGACGGAAGACAGACGCAAAATGTTAGTTAAAAACGTTTCTAAAATGAGCGAAGACTTTAAAGTAGCCGTAAGAAACGAACGCCGCGACGTTTTGGAAAAACTTAAAAAAGCCCAAAAAGCGGGTGAAATTACCGAAGATGATTTGAAAAGATATGAAGGCGACATACAAAAAGCAACCGACTCTACTGTAGCTTTAATAGATAAAACCATCTCAGATAAAGAAAAAGAAATAATGACAATATAATTTAACAAAAACAAAAAGCCCCTCTTAAAATTAAGAGGGGCTTTTTATTTCCCTAACTCTTTTGTTTTTAATTTAAGTAATAATAAGATAAAATTTATTATGGATAAAAAAATACCTCTTCACATAGCTTTTATCATGGACGGCAACGGCAGGTGGGCCAAAAACAAAAATATGCCCCGTAATTACGGGCATGAAGCAGGCGCCAAAACTGTCGAAAAGGTTATTAAAAAAGCCAGAGAACTAGGCGTAAAATATATTACGCTTTTCGCTTTTTCCACGGAAAACTGGTCCCGCCCGCAAAGAGAAATAGACTCTTTAATGAAACTTTTATCCAAAACGCTTGCCCGGTATAATAAAGATTCTAAAAAAAATAATACAAGACTTATCATAAGCGGCAGGCGTGAAAAATTGCCCGAAAACATTCTAAAAGATATAGATAATGTAGTTGAAAGTACAAAAAACAATACCGCAATTACGGTAAATTTGGCGCTTAATTACGGCGCGCGCCAGGAAATAACTGACGCCATTAAAAAACTTGTTTCACAGGGTAAAAAAGAAATAACGGAACAAGATATTTCAGCCTGTATGTACCAGCCCGGCATACCGGACCCGGACCTTATTATAAGAACATCAGGTGAGAAAAGAATTTCTAATTTTCTGCTTTGGCAGTCGGCTTACAGCGAGTTTTATTTCACCCCTGTGCTTTGGCCCGATTTTGACGGGGCAGAACTTGAAAAAGCCGTTACTGAATTTCAAGCAAGAATAAGAAGATACGGCGGAATTTAATTTTATTTATGCTTTTTTATTTGCTCTTCAATATATTTTGCGGCTAAAAAAATATCATATTTTATTGAATCCTGGTGCACAACTATCGGCGTTTTATAAACTTTGTTATTGCGTAAAGAATTAAATTTTTGAACAAGGTCTACCTTTCTGAGATAATCCTTACTGTCCGTGGGAAAAATAAGCATAATATTTTTTCCTTTTTCATTTATGACAGAAACCTTTTCAAAGTAACTCCAATAAATAAACATAGGGAATATACTTGTATTATAAAGCAGCCCGTCTTTGGATATTGTAAGTCCCGGCGCGGAACTTAAAATTTTAAAAAGCATAACAACAACTATTATGCCAAAGAATAAAACTCCCAAAATCCCCCCCATTTTAAGAAAGGTTGTCGGGTATATGGCAGCCTGTTTTAAAAGAAGTAAAGAAGAACAAAACAGCGTAAGCGCTATTGCGAAAATTATTAAAAATTTTGTTTTATTTAAAGCTATATTTATCGGTTGCATATTATTTTTTTAACCTGTTCATATGCCCGCTGAGATTAGGAACGTCCCTTTCATATTCGCGGTGAATTAAATCTGATGAAATTATAAAGTCCGCGCTGGCCCTGTCACACGCTACGGGAATATTCCATACCGCCGCTATTCGAAGCAGCGCCTTAACGTCCGGATCATGGGGGAGCTGGGTTAACGGATCCCAGAAAAATATAAGTATATCTATTTCCCCGTTGGCTATACCGGCGCCTATCTGCTGGTCTCCCCCGTAAGGACCGCTTTTAAAACAATTAACTTTAATATTAAGTGCTTCTTCTATAAGCCCGCCGGTTGTGCCGGTAGCGCAAATCTTATGTTTTGAAAGGCTTCCTTTGTTATACATAACCCATTCAAGCATATCTTTCTTTTTATTATCGTGCGCCACAAGAGCTATTGTTTTACTTAGTGGCATTTTTGCTTTTATTGTCATAAAATTTTCCTATAATACAATATATGAGAACAACTTTCCTTACATTTATTATACTTTGTTTTAGTTTAACCTTGCACGGAGCGGAAATAAAAGTGCCTCTACAATCCGAGGCGCTTAAAAATACTTCATATTCTTTTTACGCAAAATATGTAGACGGTGAAGATATTTTGACAATAAACCCCGAACTGCGCCTTACCCCCGGCAGTCTGATAAAACTGTTTACTACCGCCGCCGCGATTGAATATATGGGGCCCGAACATAAATTTAAGACGGAAATTTATTTTGACGGCAAAAAAAATATTTTTGGTACTTTAAAGGGTAATGTTTACATAAAAGGCGGAGGGGACCCGTCGCTAGGCTCTAACAGAATTAAAACAAACCCTTCTATGGAAGAAATTTTGGATTTTTGGGCTTCGCGCATAGAAAGCCAGGAGATTAAAAAAATTGATGGAGATATAATTGCAGATGTTTCTCTTTTTTCCGGCAATAATCTTCCTCCTAAAACAGCTTGGGAAGATATGGGCAACTATTTTGGCGCCACTTCCGAAGCGCTTAATTTTAATGATAATATGTTTACGCTACGTTTTAAACCCCAGCCGCAGAAACTTAGTTTAGTTGAATTTGATTCCATGTCTCCGCAGGTTGAAAGAATAAGCGTAAAAAGCTATGTTGTGACAGACCCGTTTTCATCAAGCGACGAGATTTATATTTTTGCCGCTCCCGGGCAATTTGAGCTTATTGCCAGAGGAACAGTACCGATAAAAACAACAGCGAGTTATGTTTATGCATCGCTGCCTGATCCGCCTTTATTTACAGCCCAGCAATTTAAAAACGAACTTTTAAAAAGAGGAATTAAAATCACAGGCCGAGCAAGGGTAAGCTATGGCAACTTTAATTACACAGACAAAACGCTTCTTGCCTCCTCGTATTCACCCGCGCTTTTTGAAATAATTAATATTATAAATAAAAAAAGTTTTAATCTTTATTCCGAGGTTTTATTAAAAAACATCGCCGTTTTTAATACAGGCATAGGAAGCACGGAACAGGGGATTATAGAAGTTGAAAACTTTTTACGCGCGCAAAACAATCTTACGGATAATTTTAAAATATACGACGGCAGTGGCCTGTCAAGAAATAGTTTTGTAAACACCAAAACCGTGATTACGTTTCTTGAAAACATGACAAAAAAACCATATTTTGAGATTTTTTATAACTCTCTTCTGACTCCAGCGGGAGAAGAAAAACACCGTCTTAAAAACGCGTTTTCCAATTCACCGGCGTTTGATCTTCATATGAAAACAGGGTTTTTAACGGGTGTACGCTCTTACAGCGGTTATATTAAAGATTGTAATGGTAAAATGATAACATTCTCTTTTATTGTAAATAACTATACGGTTACAACAAATGAAATAAATAAAATATTTGAGGATATTTTATCCTCTCTTTCAAATATCGGGCGGCCGCCGCCCGCAACTAAAAAAGCTGCCGGAAATATAAAAAAACAGACCTCTTAAAGAAGTCTGTTTTTTATTTCATGTTTGTAGAATTATTTTATAGAAAAAATTATTTCATTTGTTTTCGGGTCGGAATACATATAATTACCGCCCAGTTTATCACAAATATTGGCGGCGTTTTCATTAGAAGCTATACAATAAATCGGTTTGGAGCGGTCTATTTTACATTCAAAAAAGTAATTAGCCAAATCCATTTTTGAGCGTTCTCTTTGCGCTATGAGATTTTGTTTGTTATCATATGAATATGAATATTTGCCCGAATGAAGGCAATTCGGATGATTACATTTATTATTATTTCCGGGGTTTTCCAAAACAGGAATATCAATTTTAAGGTTTTTAAAACTATTAGCATAGGTACCGTAATTATCAAGCTGAAGTTTTTGTGCGTCTAAAATAATATTAATATTAGCTAAAGCTTTTTTAGCGTTTTGAATTTCAATAATTCTAATTATTCCCGGCATTGACAATTTAAACGTTACTGCTACCGTTAATATTATCGCTATTATTTCAATTTTACCTATTTTACCCTTTTTCATATTAATTTCCTTTATAAGAACATACTTTAGTTAAGCATTTTTTTTATATTACCCGCAAGAACTTTATAATCTGTTTGAGTTAAATTTTGAGCTCTGCAGTTTGGACTAATTTTCGAACTTTCCAATAAACTGAAAATTTCTTTTTTATCTTTTTTAAAATATTCGGATATTGAATTTAAAACATTCTTACGTTTATAAGCAAAAGCGGCTTGAACGGCAAGAGTAAAACCATTAAGCAAATCTTCCTGTATTTTTATATTTCTTTCAAAACAAAGAACTTCGCTTTCCACCTTAGGCGGCGGGTTAAAACTACCGGGGCTTACCCGGCATAAACTTTTTATATCCGCCGCTATCTGGCTTGTTAAACTTATAGGGGAGTAAAAAGTGTCGCCTTCCCCGGCTTTTATCCTTTGGGCTTGCTCGCGCTGGAACATAAAAACGGCTGAAAGAAAATTTTTATAATTAAGCACTTTATTTAATATCTCCGCCGCGTTTATATAAGGCAGATTACTTACAAAAATAACGCCGTTTTCAGAGAGTAAAGATAAATCAGTGTCTAAAAAATCGCTTTGTATTATTTCAACGCCGGAAGGCAAAACGCCGCGCAAGTGGTCCACCATTATAGGGTCTATTTCGATTAACTTTAAATCCTTTATTCCTTTATCCAACAAACGCAGCGTCAAAGCGCCTTTGCCGGGGCCTATTTCAATTATTCGCGCCTTCGGGTGCCTTGCCCGCGCGTCAACAACGGCATTAACAATTTTATCAATAACCCCCTCATTAACTAAAAAATGCTGTCCGTACTTTTGCATCAGGCTCCTCTTTTTTCTAAAAATGTAAGATTTTTTTTAGCCGTTTTGTTTTTAGGGTTAATTTCCAAAACTTGCCTATATATATTTTGCGCATTGTCTTCACGTCCTAAAACTATCCATGCGGTTCCTTTGCCTAAAAGAGCAAGTTCATTTGCGGGCTCTGTTTTCAAGGCGTCGTCAAAATAATTTAACGCCTCATTTCCTTTACCTAAAGTAAGATAGGCCAACCCCATTAAAACATTATCAAAAGAATCCGGCTCCATCTTTTGCTGTTCCTTATCAAAAATACGGTTTTCTATATCAGGCAAAGTTTCGGCTACAAAACGAACCCAGCTTTTACCCGCTACCCAAAGCCCCATGTCATTACCTACATTTCTAGGGTCATAAGCGGTTTTTTGGGAACTGTTCCCCCCTGTTCCTTCCACAGGCACGGTTTTTTTTGCGTTTTCAGTTTTTACATTTAGTTTTGACTGTGTATTTTCAGGCGAGTTTTGAAGCGCCTCGCTAAGGGTGTTTATAATAGTTTCTATCTGTATATTACGCTCTTCTTTATTAGCGCCGTTTATAATAAAACTGCGGCGGAACGTCTGGGAACCGGCAGCGGCGGCGCGGGATTGCTCCAAAGCGCGCAGCATTTCACGTTCAAGAAGGCTTTTTTCTTTTGCTTCTTTAAATTCGTGCGGTAAAGAATAGTTTACCTCCGCGTCAACAATAATATCATCTGCCAAATCAGTTTCTTCAAGCACTTTTTTTAAAGCGGAAAGCTCGGGAGGAAAAGAGGATTGGGCAGTTTGGTTCTGCACCGCGCTGTAGGAAACATTAAACGCAAGACCTTTGCCTTCGCGTGAACTGATTGAAAAAGCTTTCTCAACAACTTCTTTTGCTTCTTTTTCAAAAGCCGACGTGAAAAGTAAATTAGCGTAACGCAGCCTTGCCACATAATCCTCAGGTTTAATTTTTAAGGCTTTTTTATAGTAAGACAAAGCGTCTTTATCATCATTTCGCTTTTCATAAGTAGCTGCCAGAGCCAGCATGGAATCCTCGTAGCGGGGATAGAGTTTAATTGAGGTTTTAAAAGCCTCTTCAGCTGAGGAGTCCCGCCCAAGCATTTCGCTTATAAGCCCTAACTGGTGGTAAAGAAGCGGATCTTTCGGCGACAACGCCACCGCCATTCTTATATAATCAAGCGCCAGCTCCAATTTGTTTTGGCTTGCGTAAACGGAACTTAAATTCATTTTTACGTCAGGCCTGTTTGGCATAAGTCTTTCCGCTTTCTCAAAATTCTTTTGGGCTTGCCTGATATCGCCTTTCCAGCCGTAACCTATACCTAAAAGCTGGTAAGCATCGCCATTTTTAGGGTTGATTTCCATAGCGGTGCGAAACTCAGCCATAGCGGAATCTACTTTACCGGACCAATAAAGCGCTCGGCCTAAAAAAAGATAATAATTTGCTTCTTTGGGGTTTTTTACTACAGCTTTTGCAAACGCGGTAACCGCGTCCTCATATTTTGCCACGGACATGAAATAGAACCCTTTGCGTACGTCGTTAAGAGACTGGGTTTCCATAACATTATCCCAAACTGATTTGGAGTAGTCGGGGTTAAGTTCTTTTTTGCGGCCTATAAGGTTTTGCCCAAAGCAACACACGCAAAAAAGACAAAGGAAAATAAAAGTAAAAGTTTTTTTTAACATCCATAACCCCGAAAAAGATATTGCCGTTTATCTAAAACCCAATTCAGTTAAGCCGCCCTTATTATTAATAGCCGACGTAACTGCGTTAACATCTCCCCTGGGGCTTTTGCAGCCGTGCAGATGAATAAACGCTCCTCCGCATTTGGAAAGCTCGGCCGCTTTTACAATTTTACTGCAATCGCCTTGTTTTGTGGAAAGCTTGCAAGCTGATGCTATAGCCTGCTGATATCCGTTATAGCTGTTACACTCGCTCATCAAATCCGAGGTTTTTGACACCCAACCGGAGATATTTGAGGAATAACATTTCCAACCTGATAATTTAAGTTTCTTTTTACATGTCGGGTTAGAGTTTTTAAGGTTTTTCATAATGTCATTCATATTATCTCTTGCCTGTTTAACAAATGGATTATAGTGAAGTCTTGCTTCTCTGCAGGAGTTTATCAGTTTTTGGTTATCTAAAAATGTAGAGGGATCGCTCTCTCCGCTGACTTCGGTAACGCCGCCTTTTTCCGCCTCTTTTAAAATAACGTCGTCAGGCGCCATACTTCCGTCAAAAGCGGCGTCGGCAAGGGCTTTTTTTGTTTCGCTTAGTTTTGTTCTGTCCCCCGCGCGGCTAAAAACCCAGGCCGTACCGGACTGTCCAAAAGGGTCGTCCCCAAAATTACCGAGATCACCTATCGATGCGCGTCCGCGTCTGTATTTTCCTTTCGGGTCCACAAACTGACCTAATTTTCCTTTATTAGCCATACCCAGTTTATCTCCCATAAAGCCAACCATGTCAGCGGGATAAGGCGGATTTTGGGCAAACTTACTTCCCCCTATAGGCCTTGCGAACCCGCTTACAGGATCATCTCCCAAAGGATCGCTGTATAAAGGTATGTCAAAATTATTTTCATCAAACCCCTCTTGGCCTGATTTAAAACGGCTGCCGTCAATATTATAATCGGACGCGGTTATCCTTCCTTCACGGTCTCTGGCAACTCCTTTTATTGCAAGGGCTTCTTCACCCCTTCTTCTGGCCTCGTCACGCAGGCGCTGCGCGTCTAAAAGACGTGATTGTTTAAACTCGTCAAGATCTAACGGGGATAAAGAACTCATTGAGCGAGCCAGCGCGCTGTCATTATACCAAGCATTTTCAAAACCTAATGTTTTAGCCGTGCCCCTTCCCACGATACCGGCTAAAGTATAGCCGTTGTTTACGGCGTCATTAAAACCTATAAGTTCAAAAAAGTTTCTTACCAAAGGAATTTTGGCTACAGGCACCGTAGTAAAAAGAAGGAGCAGCAGTAATAGTATTACTATTGCGCCGATAATATTTCTTTTATCCTTAATTAAAGGGCCTCTTGTTTTTTTTGGTGTCTTAAAAATATTTGCCATATTTACCCCAGTATTATAAATCCGCTATTACATATGAATATCATATATATTATAAGATATTACGCATTCTTTTCAAGTTCTAATCTGTTGACAAACATCCTTTAAAACTGCTATTAAATAACAAGGAGATCCGTCAGCAGAACAAAAAACTGCGGCAGGTCTCTTTTTTTGCGCCCGCCACGGTTACACACAAAAAAATGAATATAATACAAAAAATAGTAAAACAATTAACCCGTGATAAAGACGAAAAATCTTTCACGGCGCCTACGGTATTTGAACTTACCGGTAAATACAGCCGCCTGCCTTCTCCTTCGGGACGGAACTACGCTCCTTACGTAGAAGCTTACGCCGATAAGCCTTGGATATACTCAACAGTATCGGTAATAGCTGAAACAGTATCCTCCACTGAATTTCTTTTAAAAAACGCTAAAGGGGAAATAATAACAAAACATCCTGTTCTTG
Source organism: Elusimicrobium minutum Pei191 (assembly GCF_000020145.1). Classification (NCBI taxonomy): domain Bacteria; kingdom Pseudomonadati; phylum Elusimicrobiota; class Elusimicrobia; order Elusimicrobiales; family Elusimicrobiaceae; genus Elusimicrobium; species Elusimicrobium minutum. Next base: position 772,252 of record NC_010644.1, on the reverse strand, counting down.
AACTTATGTATAAACCAAACCCTCTTATGACGGGGCGCCAGTTAAGACAATGGATAACGGCTAGCCTTGAACTTACGGGCAACGCTTATATATTAAAAGACTCTTTACGCTCGGACGGTTCCCCCGTGGAGCTGTTTCCTCTTTTAAGCCATTTGGTTGAGGTTGTACCCGGTACCATGGCGGCCGAACCTGTACAAGGGTATAAATACAGAGTAGGCTCCAAAACCGCTTATTACAGGGCTAAGGATATTATTCATATAAAATATTTTAACCCTTTTGATTTTTTTTACGGATTGTCGCCTTTGGCGGCAGCAAGAGGAGCGGCCGACGCTATAGAATCAGCCGAAAATTATAACAGAGCTTTTTTTGATAATTCCGCCACAATATCGGGTATACTTTCAACCGAAAATAAATTAGACGACGCTACCAGAACACGCATAAGCAAAGCGTGGAACGACAAATATACTTCCGCCGCTAAAGCGCATAAAGTAGCTTTATTAGAAGGCGGTTTAAAGTGGCAGTCTATAGGAATGAGCCAAAAAGATATGGATTTTATAAGCGGCGTTAAAATCAATAGGGAAACAATACTTTCCGTGTTTCATGTTCCTCCCGCGCTTGTAGGAATTTTTGACCACGCCCCTCAGTTTAACACGCGCGAACAACAGCGTATTTTTTACCAGACCTGCGTACTGCCTAAACTTACTTTAATACTTGAATCTTTAACGGAATTTTTACTGCCTGATTTTGATTCCTCACGCGAATTATATTTAACGCCTGATATAAGCGCGGTATCGGTATTAAAAGACGACGAAGTGCAACGCGCCCAGGCGGCTAAATTATATTTGGATATGGGTTTTGGGCGTGATGAGGTTATTAACGCGTTAGGCTTGCCGTTTAGCGTAAGCACTGTAAAAAAAGCAAAGAGGAAATTTTAAAATGAAACATATTATTAAAGGAACAAAAGTTTTGCCGGCGGTAAAAATACTTCCGATAAGTGAAGTAAAAATAACGGAGACATCGCAAGGATTAGTTTATATACAGGGTTACGCGAACACAAAAAATAAGGCCGACAGGTACGGCGATATTCCAACCGTTTACCATAAAAAAAGAGATTATGTATATGAGTTAAAACATTTTGCTAAAAATCCTGTTTTATTAATTGACCACGTTAACAGGATAGACCATTTAGCAGGATCGGTTGTAAATATAAGGGAAGACGATAAAGGCCTTTATTTTAAAGCGGTATTTTCAACTTCAGGTCATCCCATAGTGGCCCACGCAAGACATATATATAAAGAAGGGCACGCCAAGGGTATAAGCATAGCGGGCAGATTTCATTTTGAGGATAATGACAATCCTTCGCATTTAACTTACGCTGAAATTTATGAAATAAGTTTAGTGGCGGTACCCGCCGATCCTGACAGCCTTGCCCAAGCGGTCGAAAAAACTATTGATGAGGCTGAAAATGAAAAAAATATAAAGTTGAAATTGCAAGAGGAAATTGATGCCTGGTTAACGGCCTTAAATAAATAAAAATACGGGCGGGGTTTGCGCCCCGCCCTTTTACTTCTGAAAACATATTTTTATACTGTAAAAAAAGTCCTATATAAGACCTACTTTTTAAGTGGGTCTAAAGACCCTGGTGAGAAAAGTGCAATTTACATACAATTTAATTAGTCGGAAATAAAAAAGAAATTCACACACAAGGTGGAAGAAGAAAGAATATGAAAAAAATCGTCTTATTTGCAGCAGTATGTTTAGCAGCAAACGCAGCGTTCGCGCAAGCCGCGAATGGAGGCCCTGAAATGAAAAAAGTAGAGGCGGGTATCGCTTTATATAACCTCATTACAGGCAAAGACGCGGTTCCCCCGTCTGAACCAATAGCCAAGAAAGATAACTCGGCTGACAAAGAATCCGCAAAACAGAAACAAGAAGTTAAAACCCAAAAAGCCGCCGAACCGTTCATATATGGAAGAGAAGGCGCAATGATGAGAACAGGTGAAGGTTTTGCCGCGTTTTTGACAGCAAAAGAAGAAGCGAAGAAAAAAGAAGAAAAAAAAGCCGAACCTAAAAAAGAAACCCCTAAAAATACGCAAGTAATTATTGGCGGACGTGAAGGAAAAGCAATGGCAGCCGGCGAAGCTTTCTTCAACCTTTTATCTTCTTATAAAAAAGAACAAAATAAGCTTGAAAAAGAAGGCAAACCTACAGCTAAAAAGAAAGTAAATTCTGAAATTAATAAACTTTATTTCGGTTCAAGACAGCCTATACAATAAACAAATAACAAATAAACCCCGCTTAGCGCGGGGTTTATTTTGTTAAATATTTTTTTTCTTAACTGGCAAACAATGTTTATTTAAATCCGAAATGTAAAGCAATATAAAACAAAAATATACAGCTGCGAAATGAACTATAACTCTGCAGCCTTATTTACAAAAAATAAAACTCTCAGGGCTCATGCCCGAGGTTTCTTTTCTTTCAAAACATCGCTTTGCGATTTCACTCAACAATAAACAATGACCCCTCCGCCTTGCTGTTGCGGAGAGGCCGTGAAATCAAGATACTATTTATCCCCCGGCTTACGCAGGGAATGTTCCATACTCTCACAAAAAAACGCTCTAACTGGGTTTGGGCATTTTTTATTTTTAAAACTATTTAATTAAAGTAACTATTTCTGTTTTTTTATGCGGTATTTTCAGCGTTTCCCCATCTGCCGCGTGTCCCAAAACAACGGCGCACATAGGCATATATCCTTTAGGAAGGCCAAATTTAACCGCGTATTTTTCATGATAAGGCGTTTTAAACAAAACCTTGAAAGAAACTATAAAACAGCTTTGCAACCCCAGTAAAGTCGCGGCAGTTATCATGTTTGACGCGGCCATAGTGCAATCCATTTCCGCGAAAGAAGATGTTTCCTCCCCGCAGATAAAAATTACGGTCGGCGCGTTATAAAAGAAATTAAAGCCTTCTTTTTTAGCGTTTTCAAAGTCGGACGCTATCATAACATCTTTAACGTCTTTAGAAAATTCGTCCAAAGCGGCTTTATTTTGAATAACCAAAAAATGCCACGGCTGCAGGTTCATTGCGCTGGGCGCAAAACGGCCCGCTTCTAAAATCATTTGTAACTTTTCATCTGAAATTTGTGTATTTTTATAAGCCCTTACGCTTCTGCGTGAAAGCAAGGTTTTAATAATTTCATTCATAAGCCTCTCCTTTTTTTAAATTATACATATTATTAGTTATATTTCAAACTCTTAAAACTTTTATTGCATATAAAACTTAATATTTTGTATTATATTGTTATGTTAAAAAACGCAAAAAAAACAGATTCAGTTAAAAAGGGTTCTAAGAAAACATTAGGAGCCTAAACCTGTAATTTTGCGAAATAAATTTTTTTAAAGCCTCGTAAAATTACAATTTAACGAGGCTTTTTAATTTGAAAATTTTAACAAAACGAATAGGAGATAAATTATGTTCCATTATATAAACTGCGTTTTACATGCAGAAAACGTTCCCGTAGAAATTATCGCAAAAGAAGTAGGTACGCCGTGTTACATTTATTCAAACGAAATTTTAACGAAAAATTTTAAAGATTTTGACAACGCTTTAAAAAAATTTAAAAACACAATCTCTTATTCTATTAAGGCAAACAGCAATTTAGGAATAGTTAAAACAATAGCTTCTTTAGGCGGCGGGGCGGATGTTGTTTCCGCGGGTGAAATGTGTATCGCTTTAAAAGCGGGCATACCGGCAAATAAAATAGTTTTTTCAGGAGTGGGCAAAACCAAACGGGAACTTGAGGAAGCAATTAAAAATGAAATTCTTCAAATAAACGCCGAAAGTGAAGCTGAAGTAAACACAATAAACCACATAGCTTTAAAACTGGGTAAAAAAGCCAATATCGCCCTTCGCGTTAACCCTGATGTTGACGCTAAAACACATGTTAAAATAACAACGGGTAAAAAAGAAAATAAATTCGGTGTTGACTGGGATATAGCCAAAGACCTTTATATTAAAGCCTCTAAAATGGAAGGCCTTAACGTAGTAGGTATCGCTATGCACATAGGCTCGCAGCTTTTGGATTTGGACCCTTTCCGCCTTGCTTTTACAAAAATGGCGGACATGGTAAGCGAACTTGAGAAAGAAGGTATTATTTTAAAAAATCTTGATTTAGGCGGAGGTTTAGGTATTAATTATAACGTAGAACTCCCCCCTACCAAAGAAGCCTACGCACAAGTTATAGAGGAAACTTTAGGCAAGTTTAATAAGCATATTATTATAGAGCCGGGCCGCTCCATAATAGGCGAGGCCGCCATATTAATAAGTGAAGTTATTTTTACTAAAGACATGGGCTCAAAACACTTTATTATTGTTGACGCTGGCATGAATGACCTTATGCGCCCCGCTATGTACGACTCCTGGCATACAATAGTGCCTGTTGTTAAAAAAGGCCTCGCGCCGATTACGGCCGATATTGTGGGCCCTATATGCGAATCAAGCGACACTTTCGCTAAAGACCGTATTATAGAACCCGTTAAACAAGGCGAGCTTGTAGCTATGATGAGCGCAGGGGCATACGGCTCTTCAATGTCATCCGTTTATAATTTCAGGCCGCTGGTGCCGGAAGTTATGGTAAACAAAAACGCTTTTACCGTAGTTCGCAAGAGAACGACTTATGAAGAAATGTTATCAGGCCAAACCATACCGGACTGGCTTAAAAAATAATATTTGCCGCCAGTACTGTAATATATTTTATTGAAAATATGAAAAACCCCAGGCTCATGCCCGGGGTTTTTTTGTTTCAAAGCTCCGCTTTGCGATTTCGCCAACAACAAACGGCAACGCCTCCGTGACAGCAAGGCGGGCGTGCCGTTAAATCAGGAGAGTATCCATCCCCCGGCTTACGCAGAGGAATGGATACTCTCATAACAAAGCCCCCGTGTTTTTAATACGGGGGCTTTGTTTTAAAACACCGTTATTACTAAAACTTAGTGATAATTTCCACGTCGCCTAAAGAGCCTCCTCCGCCCGGTAAGACAATAGAATCAGAAGAATCATCTTCCCCATCCCCATCTACGCAGCAAGCGCCCTCTTCTTTAAAATACAAGCCGCTTCTTACTTTACCGGAAGGACAGAAGTTAGGACAGATGGTTTTGCAAACACCGTCGTCATACACTTGTCCTTTATTGCAATAATCAGAAGGAGCCGCCGGCAGCGCGCCGCCTTTACTGGCGCAGACACACGCGTTTCCTAAAAGATTTTTACATACCATAACCATTTTATCCATTGAACAATGCTGGCCTTGCGGCAAGTTTTGAGGCTCGCATTCAGTCGGCCAGCTGCTGGAGATAACATTTATACAACATTTAGGTTGATCGCCAAGGCTGCTGTTACAGCAAAAATTCATATTTTTTTCAAAAAAGCCCGAGTCAGAACATTTGTTTTCCAAAGGTAAAACGCAGCCGTCACAAGCTTCTCCTGTAACGGAATTTTTACATTCATACCCGACTATATAATCAGGCGCGGCGGTAAGATATTCCGTACCGCCTGACCAGTAACCGCCATGTACACAATATCCGCCATGTTTATTGCCGCCGCAAAAATATTTTGGAAGCGCGCGGCAGGAGTTATCTTTAGTATAACAACCGCCTTCTTCCTCTAAGTAATTATTTGAAGTTTTCTTATATCCTTGCGGAATAGATAGAGACGCGCAAGGTGTTTTACAAACCCCGTTTACAATAATTTGATTAAAATCGCATTTTGTTTCACAACACGGGCCGTCTTCGCTATATTGCGCGGCTGTTCTTTCTTCTCCTACGGAACATGTTGCGGGGCACGTTGTTTTACATATATCGCCTACAAGCGTCTGTCCGGCGCCGCAAGTTTTTGTTTGGCAGCAAGCGCCGTCTTCGCTATATTGCGCGGCTGTTCTTTCTTCCCCTGCTGAGCATGTTGCGGGACACGTTGTTTTACATATACCGCCTACAAGCGTCTGCCCGGCACCGCAAGTCTTTGTTTGGCAGCAGGCGCCGTCTTCAATATATTGTACGGCTGTTCTTTCTTCTCCCGCAAGACATGTTGCAGAACACGCTGTTTTTGCCTCACAGCAAGGCCCGTCTTCCTGGAAAAAATATCCTGTTCTTTTATGCCCAGTCGCGCAGGTTGTGGGGCACGCAGTCTTCTCGCACCCTTTTAAAACGCTGTCTACAACCTTACAATCTTTACCCAAACAGCATAACGCACTGTCCTGGTACCCATTAGCTTGCACTATTGAATAATCCATATCCTTTCTTTTTGCATACGCCTGCGGATATGGGTTGTTTGAAAGTGTATATGTAAAGAGGTCTGTGTCTAATGTATTTGTTGTAGATGTTTTACCCTCTATAACTTCCCCCAAATCGCTAAACTTTACAGTATAGCCTTTGGCCGTCCCCGTGCCAAGGAGTTCTCTTGCCTCTTGTTTATTCCTTATCTCGGTAAGAATGTCAAAAGCTTCGGCAGCTCTTGAGCGTTCTAACGACTTTTTGTACTGCGGCAGCGCCACCGCAGCTAAAATAGCTATTACTAGAACAACAACAGCTATTTCAATTAATGTGAATCCTTTTGACTGCAGATTTCTTTTTCTCATAAAGGCTCCTTTATCATTTTTTCAGTTTAAAAAATAAATTATAAGATAGGATGTCCTAATATAAATAATATACTATCATATGACAAAGAATACAATAAAAAAATTCTACATTTTTTTAAAAAATAAAATGCCTATATGATATATATACATATAACAGTGTTTTTTTAGTAAAATTAAATATATGCTTTTACCCAGAATTATTACCGCCTTAGTAGGCGTTCCTTTAATTATCGCCGCCATACATATGGGCGGCCTCGTTTATATGGCGTTTATAGGGGGTGTTATAGCCTTATGCCTCTATGAATACGGACTTATAATGAAAGCCGGGCGAAAACCCGTACACTTATTTTCGCTGGTCTTTTTCGGACTGCTCATGGCGGTTGTTGCTATTTTGGGCCGGGCCAACGTACCCGTAACCCTGCCCGACAACCTATATCCTTTTGCTATAAGCGTGGTAATATTCGGCGTTATGTTTGTTGAAGTTATTACGCCAAACCGCTCTATAGAGCGTGTGGCTTTTACCTTTTTCGGCATCTTTTTTATACCGTGGACGCTTGCGCATATGATTAACGTACGCGATATACCGCAATACGGTGAATACCTTACAATCATTATGATAGTTACCGTCTGGGTATGCGACACTATGGCCTATTTTACGGGCAGGGCTTTCGGCAGGCACAAAATGAATAAAGAAGTAAGCCCAAAAAAATCCTGGGAAGGAGCTATCGGCGGAACGGCTTTTGCCGTTTTAGCGGCAATAGGCTTACGGGCTTTGTTTTTACCCACGCTTCTTACTGTATGGGAAGCGGCTTTACTGGGGTTAATTATAGCTGTAACGGGCCAGATTTCGGATTTATCGGAAAGTATTATTAAAAGAAGCACGGGCGTAAAAGATTCTTCTAATTTATTGCCCGGCCACGGCGGTTTTTTAGACAGGTTTGATTCTTACCTTCTTTTAGCGCCGGCATTTTATTATACGGTTTTATTCTTTTTATGAAAAATATAGTTGTTTTGGGTTCTACGGGTTCTATAGGGGTATCCTCGCTCGATGTTATTGATAAATTGGGCGCGGGATACGGCGTATTGGCGTTATCAGCCAACACAAACGCTGATTTGCTTATTAAACAAATGCTTAAATTTAAACCCCGCTTTGTAGCCGTACTTAATGAAGACAGCTACCAAAAAGTTAAACCTTATGTGCCGGAAAACACAAAGCTCCTTCCCCCCGATGAGGACAGCCTTATATTTTTAGCCTCGCTGCCTTCGGCGGATTTAATTATTAATGGTCTTGTGGGCGCTGTAGGTTTTATGCCTTTGGTTACCGCCATTAAAAACGGCAAAACCATAGCTTTGGCAAATAAAGAGCCTATTGTAATGGCCGGCAAGTCCATTATGGAAGAGTGTTACCGCTGGAAAGCGACAATTTTACCCGTTGATTCGGAACCTTCCGCCATTTTCCAGTGCTTGCAGGGCACTCCCGCGGGAAGGAAAGAAGAAGATATTTCAAGGCTTTTGCTTACCGCTTCAGGCGGTCCGTTTTTTAAATATAAAGGCGCTTTAAGCAGAGTTAAGCCTGAGGCGGCCTTAGCCCACCCCCGTTGGGTAATGGGCAAAAAAATTACAATAGACTCGGCTACTTTAATGAATAAAGGTTTTGAAACTATTGAAATTATGCACCTTTTTAATGTTTCACTTTCAGATATTGAAATTGTTATACACCCGCAGTCTATAATACACTCAGCCGTGGAGTTTAAAGACGGCAGTATTTTGGCTCAACTTTCACAGCCCGATATGCGCCTGCCCATACAGTACGCGGTAACTTACCCCAACCGCATGCCTTCGCCTGTTAAAAAATTAACGGTTAAGGACATGGCTAAATTGGAATTCGCGGCGCCTGATTTTAAAAAATTTCCGTGTTTGGAACTGGCCTTATGGTCAGCGCAAAAGGAAGGTGCTTTCCCCGCTGTGCTCAGCGCGGCGGATGAAATTGCCGTGGATGCATATTTAAAAGAAAAGATTTTATTTACCGATATTCCTAAACTTATTTACAGCGTGCTTAAAGAAACAAGGTCTCCTTCCGGGAAAATAACAATAAGTGAAGCGGCCGAATTTGACGTATGGGCCAGGGAAAAAGCGCGGGAATTTTTGGCAAACAAAAAATATAAAAAAACAATAATTTAAAGGAGCTTTGTAATGATTGCGTTTAGTTTAAAAGGGGTAATTACGGCAGCCGCGTTTCTTGTGGCCTTAAGCCCGATAGTTTTAATCCATGAATTCGGACATTTTATAGTATGCAGGCTTGTGGGTATAAGAGTTTTGGAATTTTCTTTCGGTTTCGGCAAGGTTTTGTGGTCAACAAAAAAAGGGCATACCCAGTATTCCATAAGAGCAATACCCTTCGGTGGGTTTGTTAACCCCGCGGGCGAGATGTTTGTTGACAATAAAGACGGCAAAAACACCCCTAAAGATTATGAATTCGCCTCAAAATCATGGTGGAAAAAACTTCTTATGGTTATAAGCGGCGCGCTTATGAATTATGTGTTGGCTTTTATAGTTTTTACTTCCCTTGTTTTTGTTACGGGCGTTCCCGTAACGGACAGCAAAGCCACGCCCGCCGTTTTGGGTGAGGTTGTGGCCAATTACCCCGCGCAAAAACACGGCCTTGAAGCGCAGGATAAAATTTTAAAAATTAATGAAACTCCCGTTAATAATTGGCAAGATGTTTTAAATTCGGTAGCCTCACTTAATACGGACCTTAACCTTAAATATGAAAGAAACGGCGAAATAAGAAGCCTTACTATACCTTTTTCCGATTTTAATAAAGATAACCCAAAATTGGGCATTGCCGTGCAGACGCTTTATACAAGCGCAACTCCGCTGCAGGCGTTTAGAAGCGGCCTTTACCAATGCTGGTTTTGGACTAAGTTGTCTTTAACGGAACTTTACAAAGCCGTGTCAAAAACAAAAAAATTAGAAGTAGCGGGGCCTATAGGCATTTTTCACCGCGTGCACCAGGCTACACAAAACGGCTGGATGGATTTTGTTTGGTTAATAGGTTTGTTAAGTTTAGCCGTGGGCATGTTTAACTTATTTCCGATACCGGTACTTGACGGCGGTTACGCCGTGGTATTTATATGGGAAGGCATAACCGGTAAACTGCCTTCCGTAAAAGTGGTAAACATAGCGTTAAATGTGGGCTTAGCTCTTTTACTAATGCTTGTTTTGTACGCTTCCGTTTTTGACGTTAAAAGAATTTTTATAAAACAGTCTTCTGACTCCCCTGCGGTTGTTGAAACGGTTGAACCGGCAGAAAATTCTAAATAAACAATTTACAGATTTATGAAAAATAAAGAAAAACTGGATATATTAAACCAAATAGACAGCATCGCCAATGAGAGTGAACACAGTCACGCCTCTTATAAAGAAACGGACCTTTTTTCCTCAGATAAAAGAACAAAGGTTTATGAAAAACAGGCCATGCAAAAAAACAAAATACAAAAAATTATTTTGTTGGTTTTGCTTGCTTTGTTTGTTGTTCCTTTAGCGATATTTATTTTAAGGCTTTTACAAGGCTAAAAAGGGTTTGTTTGGTTAAAATCAGGCGGATTTAAACAGCTTAAAAAAGCCGAGTTAAATTACCGCTTTACTTATTATTTTATGAACACAAAGAAAACAAGGCAAGTAAGAGTAGGCCAATATATTTTAGGCGGCGGTAATCCTGTGCGCGTACAAAGCATGTGTAATACCGACACTCGCGACACCAACGCCACAATAGCACAGATTTTGCGCCTTGAAGCAGCAGGCTGTGAAATTAACAGAGTGGCCGTGCCTGACATGGAAGCCGCGCAAAATTTAGGAAAAATAAAAAAGGGTATAAATTCCCCCCTTGTGGCGGATATTCATTTTGATTACAAACTGGCGCTTGAAGCTATTAAGCAAGGCGTTGATAAAGTGCGTATAAACCCCGGAAACATAGGTGCGGCCGATAATGTAAGGCAGGTGGTTCAAGCCGCCAAAGATAAAGGCGTAGCCATAAGAATAGGCGTTAATGCGGGCTCTTTAAAATATTTAAAAGAAATTGAAGGCAAACCTAATTTGACATCCTTTGAATGGGCCGAAATAATGACGCGCGAAGCGCTTGACCAGGCCGATATTTTAGAAAAACTTAATTTTAAAGATATTTTAGTTTCTCTTAAAGCGGACGATTTGCCCCGTACCATAGCCGCAAACGAACTTTTTGCAAAAACATCGGATATTCCTTTGCATATAGGCCTTACGGAAGCGGGCAGTTTTTTATCGGGCACGGTCAAAAGCTCCATAGCGTTAGGAACACTGCTTAAAAACGACATAGGCGCTACTATCCGCGTCTCCTTAACGGAAGACCCTGTTTTGCAGGTAAGAACAGCCTATGAAATTTTAAAAGCCCTTGATATGCGCAAGTTCGGGCCCGATATAATTTCATGCCCGACCTGCGGAAGGTGCAGAGTTAATATAGCCCAAACGGTTAAAGAGTTAGAGAACAGGATTTATTCGGACAAAGAGTTGTTAGCAAAAGCCACAGGCCTAAAAATAGCCGTAATGGGATGCATAGTCAACGGCCCGGGTGAGGCAAGGGACGCAAACTTCGGTATAGCCGGCGGCGTTAACGAAGGCCTTTGGTTTATTGACGGCAAAGCCGTTTCCAAGATACCGCAGGCCGACTGGATTGAAACCATTTTAAACAAAATAAGAGAAAGAAATGCATTTTAAAAAATTTTTTTATGAAAAAGATAATTTTAAATTAATACTAGGTAATAGTATTGATGTTATAAAGTCTTTTCCTGATGAATCCTGTGATATGATATTTGCAGATCCGCCATATATGTTATCAAATGGAGGTTTTACTGTTCAATCTGGGAAAAGAGCTTCCGTCAACAAGGGTTCGTGGGATAAAAGCAATGGTTTTGATAGCGATTTCGAGTTTCACAATAATTGGATTAAGGAATGTAAAAGAATTTTAAAGAAAAATGGAACTATATGGATTAGTGGAACATATCATTCCATTTATCAATGCGGATTTGCATTACAGAAAAATAACTATCATATTTTGAATGATATTGCTTGGTTTAAACCTAATGCAGCACCTAATCTAAGTTGCCGTTTTTTTACAGCAAGTCACGAAACTCTTATTTGGGCAAGGAAAAACAAGATAGGCAAGCATACTTTCAACTATGATAAAGTAAAAAATGGAATCTGGAGTGAAGATTTTTTGAAAAAGCCTAATTTACAAATGCGTTCTGTTTGGGCTATTAATACTCCTAAAAAATCCGAAAAAGTTTTTGGCAAACATCCAACCCAAAAGCCTTTCGATCTAATGCGTCGAATTATACTCTCTAGCACAAAAGAAAACGATTTGATTTTAGATCCTTTTACTGGAAGTTCTACTACTGGATTAGCGGCTACTTATTATAAAAGAAATTTCATTGGAATTGATATAGAACAGAAATATTTAGAATTATCTAAAAAGAGATATGAGCAGTTGAGGAGCATGAAAAAATGAAAATAGGAGGAATAGGCGGAGCTAATACGAAAACAGGATTAGTTTTTGAAGGAAAAACTGACATATTAACTTTTTTATCCAAACAAAAAGGATATTCAGTAAAAGGAAATATCGTTTATTTCAACAATGAAGAAGTTGCTAGAACTTTTAAAAAATATGCTTTTTATAAATTTTTAGAAGAAAATAATGTAAATTGGAGTAATATAATATCTAAAAAACTGCTTCCTGATGACTCTGTTTTTGTAATTATAAAAAATACTCTATTTATTATTGAAGTTAAATTTCAACAAGTTGCAGGTTCTGTAGATGAAAAACTTCAAACTTGCGATTTTAAAAAGAAACAATATCAAAAATTGCTTTCCAAATTAAATATAGAGGTTGAATATATTTACATATTAAACGATTGGTTTAGACAAGAACAATATAAAGATGTTTTAGATTATATACATTCAGTAAGGTGTCAGTACTATTTTGAGTACCTCCCTTTAGAAAAAATAGGATTACCAATACCAACGAATTAAATACATTTATATTTTTTCAATTTTACATTTAACTAAAAACAAATAAAGGAAGAAACAAGTATGAAATTAACACAGTATTACCTGCCCACTTTAAAAGAAGCGCCTAAAGACGCGGACACAATTTCCGCCAAACTTATGTTAAGAGCGGGCCTTATACGCAAAACCGCCAGCGGTATTTATGAATGGTTGCCCTTAGGTTTAAAGGTGCTTAAAAAAGTTGAGCAGATAGTGCGTGAGGAAATGGACGCCGCCGGTGCGCATGAAGTTTGGCTTCCTTTAATACAGCCCAAAGAACTTTGGGAAGAAAGCGGCCGCTGGACATATTACGGCAAAGAACTTTTAAGAATTAAAGACCGCAAAGGGGCGGAATTTTGTTTTGCTCCCACCGCCGAGGAAGTTATTACCGATGTTGTAAGAAGAGACGTTACCTCCTATAAACAATTACCAGTGGCTTTATACCAGTTTGCCTCTAAATTTAGAGATGAAATCAGGCCCCGCTTCGGCGTTATGAGAGCCAGAGAGTTTTATATGAAAGACGCCTACTCTTTCCACGCTACGGAAGAATCAATTAATGAATGGTATCTCAAATTTTTTGAAGCTTACAAGAAAGTCTGCACACGCTGCGGTTTTAAATTTAAAGCGGTTGAGGCCGATACCGGCGCGATAGGCGGCAATTTTTCGCACGAGTTTATGGTTCTTGCCGACACGGGTGAAAACGAAATAGCAGACTGTGACTGCGGTTATGCCGCCAACACCGAAAAGGCCGAAATTTTTAAACCGAAATTTCCCGCCGCTAAAGAAGAATTAAAAACTATTGAAAAAGTTAACACCCCCAACGCCACAACCATTGAAGACGTTGCCAAAATGCTTGGACAAACGGCAGATAGGTTTATTAAACTTTTGGTTTTTACGGCCGACGGACAGCCCGTTGTCGCTTTAATGCGCGGCGACCATGAACTTAACGAGCACAAATTAAAAGCCTTATTAAAAGCGCAGGAGCTTGAAAAAGCTAATGAAGAAACCTACGCCAAGGTAACAGGCTCTTTTGTTGGTTACGCGGGGCCCGTGGGTTTGAAAGAAAAGAACCCTAAAATCAAATTGTTTGCCGATTACCATGTGGCAGGCATTGTTAACGGTATCGCGGGCGGTAACGAGAAAGACGTTCACATTATTAATGTTACCCCCTCGCGCGACTTTACGCCTGACGTTTATGCCGATTTAAAAATCGCCTCCGAAGGTGATTTATGCGGCAAATGCGGCAAAAAGTTTAATTTTACAAGAGGCATTGAAGTAGGCCACACGTTTAAACTGGGTACAAAATATTCCCAGTCCATGAAGGCCGAGTTTTTGGACGAAAACCAAAAATCACACCCTTTCTTAATGGGCTGCTACGGCATAGGAATAAGCCGCATCGTGGCCGCGGCTATTGAGCAAAGCCACGACGAAAACGGCATTATCTGGCCCGCTCCTTTAGCGCCTTTTGATATTTATTTAGTTTCAATTGACACCGATATAAACCCTAAAGTTAAAGAAGAAACAGACAGTATTTATAATCAGCTTACACAAGCGGGGTTAAACGTTTTGCTCGACGACCGCAACGAAAGGCCCGGCATTAAATTTAAAGACGCCGACCTCATAGGCCTGCCACATAGAATTGTAATAAGCAGCCGCACGGTTGAAACGGGTGAATACGAGTATAAACAAAGAACTTCAAAAGAAGCTATAAGACGCAAACTGGCAGACATATCTGAACAGATTAAAGAATTTCAGGCAAGCAAGTAAAACATATTTTACCGTCTGAAAATTGCAACAAACACTAATCTTTTGATATAATATATACACAATACGTCACCGTAGCTCAGCTGGTTAGAGCGGGCGTTTCATAAGCGCCAGGTCGGTGGTTCGAGCCCACCCGGTGACACCAAGTTTTTAAAGCCCCGCTAAACAGCGGGGCTTTTTTATATAATTTTTATATTCTTAAGAGGAGGGCAAAATATTAGCAAATATCTTTTTACAAATTAAATCTTTTCTTACTCAGCATCCTGTGGCAATAGGTTTTGCCATAGTGCTTTTTCTGTCTAGAGAAATGCTTTATAGTTTCATTAATATTTTTATAAACCAGACGCTCTCTTCTAAACCACGTGCTATAGGTATTGCCAAAGATTATGTTCCCCATCATAAAGACAATAAATTTTACAGTCCTGTAGTTACCTTTGAAGTCGAAGGCAAGGAATATACCTTTACTGATATGGGCAAATATGGTTTTATAGATAACACAAAAAACAAAAAATTTACAGTTCTATATAACCCTCAAAATCCACAGGAAGCAGAGGTAAAACAACCCCTTTTTGCCTATAATTTTTTTGTAACGCTATTATTTTTGGTAATAGTATATTCTTTTGCAATATTTTTTGACCCTGACACAAACAAACAATTTAGTGACATTTTATATAAAGTTATCCCTAGAAAAAACAACGATGATATTCTTATATTAACCACGGCGTTGTTTTACTTTGCCAGCTTTGGCGTTTTCATGTTTTGGTTTTTAAACCATAAACGCAAAGGCAAAATAAAAATAACCGCTAAAATAAGCGGCTCCACAAACGGCGATAAAAGCAAAAAAGGAACCCCGCTATACATTTATAAAATGAAATATAGTTATAACGGTAAAGAGTATGAATTTAAAGATAGTATGCTTTCACGCACAATGCCGCCAGTTATAGAAAACGAAGTAAAAATACTAATCTCCCCCCAAAACCCGCACGACGCTATGGTTGATGATGCCTGGTTTACCTATTTATTCCCGGCACTTTTTATTATCTTTCCTGCAATTCTTTTGCTGGTTCACTATTTAAGTGAAAGCGGATTTCATTAATAACATTTGCGGCAGGTTTTTGAAATATAACACATCAGCGCTTTATTTAGTTCGTAAAGATAGTAAATTAAAAAGCCCTCCTGAAACAGGAAGGGCTTTTGATTTTTTGTAAATTTATATATTTATAAAAAATATTCCCAATATTCTGCTGCCTTTACTACAGTGGTGCTTTTATCCATTAAAGACACGCAAACTGACTTTGCCAACTCTGTATTAGGTTTATTTAAATATGCCCGGCAAAGCCGCGCGCTGTTTCTTACCTTGGAATTAGCGGGCCAAACCAAGTATGTAAGCGTTCCTGAATCTAACGAAGCGTGCACTGCCCAATTATCCGTTGAAGGATTATTCCATATATTAACAAGATCTTTGGAGCTTTCATCCATATTAATTACCAACGCATCTTTATCTTGCGTATATGTGCCGGTTTCCATATAATAAATTTCTTCAGCTTGTGCGATAGCGTTTACGGCCGCATATAAAGTAGCGAACCTGCTTTTAAAAACAGCTTTTTGGTATTGCGGCACGGCAATGGCGGCAAGAATGCCTATTATAAGCACAACAACTAAAAGTTCAATAAGGGTAAACCCAAAGGAATTTTTTTTAAACAATTTGTTCTGCATACAAATCTCCGTAAAAATTAAATAAAAGAAACAAAATATATAAGATTTTTTATTATATCAAATAACTTATGCTTATGACTTTCGCAAAGATTGGTTTTTTATCACTTTTTAAAAATGTTTCAAAAAAGGGGATTTTTATTTTATTCTTCTATCTAATTTGACGAAGTATACATAACACACGCAATGTTTTTTATTATCAATTCTTTAGGTTCTCTGCGTCCATTAATTTTAAATATTTTCTAATATAAAAAGCCGTTGCTTATTTCCACTGTTGCGCCACGTGTTTAAAGCCCGTTTTTTGTTTCAAAGCCGTCATTTTAACTATCCCCCTCCGCAGCGCGCAAGGTTTAAGGCAATATACAAAGAAACTGTCCCCTCCGCTTACTTAAGTAAAACTTCACAATCAAAAAAACGCCCGTCTGCTTTGACGGGCGTTTAATTTTTTTAGCTAAAACCTGCGTAATTATAAATTACGGCAAGCTGTGCGTTTTAGCCTTATCTGCATGATCTGTACGTCTGTCCGCATACGCATCCGTAACGGCTGTTAAAAGAGCAATATGATAAAATACCCGAGCCGCTGCTAAAGTCGTAATAAGTTCCGCAATCGCAGCCTTTACATGTTAATGTACCGCCGCAGCTTAAGCACATATCCTGGTCCGAAGGGCTTAAAGGATTTGGAGATTCATTGCACGAACTCCATGAGCTCCATACTCCTGTTGAAGTATTACATGTTCTTGTTTGGGTGCCGCACTGACCGCAGGATTGCGTACTGTTACCAGAACAAGATATAGTGCCTGTGCCTGTTCTTGCACATCTGCAAGGAAAGGCAAGTCCTCCGGGTCCGGTAAGACCGCAGTTTGAAAATTCTACGCAACAGCCTCCGTCCCGTTCGTCAATACCCATTAATTCAGGAGTACAACATTTTCCATTAGCTCCTATTGAAGTACCGACAGGACATCCGCTTGAAGTTTTACAACAGTCGCCGTCTTCACTGTATTGCACGCTTGTTCTTTCCTGGCCCGTAGGACATGTAGCGGGGCACGCTGTTTTAGCCACGCAGCACGCTCCATCTTCCGAATACTGGGAACTTGTTCTCTTTTGACCTGTAGGACATGTAGCAGGACACGCTGTTTTACATACTCCCCCAACAAGGGTTTGTCCGCTGCCGCAGGTTTTTGTTTGGCAGCACGCTCCATCTTCACTGTATTGTACGCTTGTTCTTTCCTGGCCCGTGGGACATGTCGCGGGACAAGCCGTTTTAGCCGTGCAACACGCTCCGTCTTCACTGTATTGCACGCTTGTTCTTTCTTCTCCGGCAGGACATGATGCGGGACAAGCCGTTTTAGCCGTGCAACATGCTCCGTCTTCACTGTATTGTACGCTTGTCCTCTTTTGACCTGTAGGACATGTTGCGGGACACGACGTTTTTGATACGCAGCATGCTCCGTCTTCACTATATTGTACGCTTGTCCTCTGCTGGCCTGTAGGACATGTTGTCGGGCATGATGTTTTGGCTACGCAGCACGCTCCGTCTTCACTATATTGTACGCTTGTCCTCTGCTGGCCTGTAGGACATGTTGTCGGGCATGATGTTTTGGCTACGCAGCACGCTCCATCTTCCGTATACTGCACGCTGCTTCTTTTTTGCCCTGCAGGACATGTTGCGGGACACGACGTTTTAGCTTCACAGCAAGGCCCGTCTTCCGAAAAAAAGTACCCTGTTCTTTTATATCCAGCCGCGCATGTTGTAGGACACGCTGTCTTCTCACACCCTTTTAAAACATTATCTACCATATCGCAGTCTTTGCCTATACAACACAATGCGCTGTCTTGGTAGCCTTTGGTTTGAACTATTGAATAATCTAAATCTTTTCTTTTGGCGTACGCCTGAGGGTAAGGATTATCTGAAAGAACATATGAAAAAAGTTTTGTGTCTAACGTGTTTGTTGTGGAGGTTTTGCCCGCTATTACTTCCCCCAAATCGCTAAACTTTACAGTATAGCCTTTGGCGGTGCCCGTGCCAAGTAAATCCCTGGATTCTTGTTTGTTCCTTATCTCTGTAAGGATGTCAAAAGCTTCGGCAGCTCTTGAGCGTTCTAACGACTTTCTGTACTGCGGCAAAGCTATAGCCGCTAAAATAGCTATTACTAAAACTACCACAGCTATTTCTATTAAGGTGAACCCTTTTTTTTGACTCATTGTTTAACTCCTTTTTCAGATTAATGCCCAAGTAATAATATTCATTACTTTAAGTAGATTATAACAGATTTAAAAGAATTGACATAAATATAAAGAATAGTTATTTATTATATTTAAAATAGATTGTTATTCAAAAACACAAAAAAAAATGTAATAATATGTTTAACAAATAATAAAACTAACCTAAGGGAGATATATGAAAAAAGTTATTTTATCCGTTTTATCTTTCGCGCTTGCTGTTAACAGTTTCGCTTTTATACCTGAACCTTCGGTAAAAGGCGCGGCTTTGGGCAGCGCTTATACCGCAGGCAACCCGAATGATATTTTTGCCGCATCTTACAACCCCGCCTCAGCCATAAACGAACAAATGTTACTTGGCGGTGCGTGGCATAAAAGAGAAAGCGCCGAGCAAATTTACTCGGTAGGTTTCGGTTATAATTTTTTTAACGGCATCACATTAAACGCTTTTGGAAACTACTTATATGATAACGATGCCGACTTTAAAAATAAAGAAATTAAATTAGGCGCAAACTTCGCCCTTCACCATTTAACGGAAATTTCCCTGCCAATCACGCTTGGCTTTACATTAAAAAATGGATGGCTTGATGTTCCCGGTAAAGACGAACACGCTTTTGTGGGTGACTTAGGTTTAATTGTAAGCCCTATGGAAAAGCTTTATATCGGCGCGGTTTACCAAAATATCGGCGGTAAAAAAGGCGTTTACGCGGATGATACTTACAGCATAGGCGCGGCTTATTTTTGGGAATATGATAATAACAATTCTTTTGAATTTAGATTTGACGCAGGTAAAGAAGACGACCACTCCAAATGGGGTATCGGCGCGGAATACTTAATATTCCAAAAATACGCGGTAAGACTCGGCTATATTGACGCGCACGGCACAGATAACTTTACATTTGGCGGCGGCGTTAACTTTAACGAATGCGGACGTTTAGATATAGCCTACCTGCCTTATGATTATAATAAAACATATAAACTTTCTTATATGATACCGTTCGGTTCTTCAGCGGGCGGTAATAATTATTCGTCAAAAAAAACATCAAATTCTAAAATAAATTATGACGGATACAACAACAGCTATTCACCAAAACAGGCGGGCGTTTCCTCAAACCAAATGCCAAAAAGCTACGAAACGTCACAAAAAAGAATAGCCGGACAAAGGCAGCCCTTTGAAGTGGCCCACCCGCCTGTAGAGCAAGCAACAATTAAAAAAACAACAGCATCCTCAAACAACGTAAAAACAACGGCAAGCGGGTACCCGAACTCAAGACCTAAACGTTTTGACAAATAATTTGCTATATTGTTAATGAGGAACATTCTATGACAATAATTAAAACTTTTTTAAACCGTTTCTTTATTAAGCCTTTTACCGTGCGCGGCATATTTTGGGGCACGCTTGATCTGTCCGCTAAAATACTGGGCGCGGCAATATGGCTTTTTGTCCTAAAAATACTGGCGGAAATTTTTTATAACGCCGTATTTGTTGTATATAATCCCAAAGAAAGAATTTGGTGGTTCGCTTACTGTACCGTAATGTTCTTGGGCGCTTCTCTTATAGCATACGCTCCTGTTTTTGTAAGAAGAGATTACTAATTTAAATTAAAAGGGCGGATTGTTAATCCGCCCTTTTTTTTATATAAACCCGTCAAATAATAATGAATAAAAAAATATGCCCCTGGGCCTCTACGCCTTTATACGAAAAGTACCATAATGAAGAATGGGGCAAGCCGCTTCATGACGACAGGGAACTTTTTGAAATGTTTATTTTAGAAGGCATGCAAGCCGGGTTAAGCTGGATAACCGTTTTAAATAAGCGTGAGTATATGCGTAAAGTTTTTGATAATTTTGACGCCGTTAAAATAGCCAAATATACGGAAAGCAAAAAACAGGCCCTTTTAAAAGATCCCGGTATAATAAGAAACCGGCTTAAAATTAATGCCCTCGTGCAAAACGCAAAGGCTTATTTGGAAGTTAAAAAAGAATTCGGCAGTTTTGACAAATTTATCTGGCAGTTTGTTAAAGGCAAACAAATAATAAACAAATTTACCGATATTAAACAGGCTCCCGCGAGGACAGAACTTTCCGATGCTATGAGCAAGGAACTTTTGAAACGCGGTTTTAAGTTCGCAGGATCTACAATATGCTACGCTTATATGCAGGCGGTGGGAATGGTTAACGACCATATGACCTGGTGTAAAGAATATAACAATCTTAAAAGAAAATAAAAAACTTCACGCAAAAACGTGAAGTTTTTTAAATATTTCCCATTATAAGTTATCTTTTTAATTTAACCTGTTTTTCAGCTAAAGCTTTATCCACCGTCATTTGTTTAATAAGGGCGGGAAGGCCGTCAAATTTCTTTTCCCCCCGTATTTTATCAACGAAATTAACGCTTAAATTTTTACCGTAAATATCACGGTTAAAATTTAAAATGTGAACTTCAACCAAAGGAACTTTAGCGTGTATCGGGTTAACCGTAGGACGAAAGCCTATATTCGCAACCCCTTTAAATTTTTCTTTGCCAAGTACAGCTTCAACCGAAAATACGCCCTGCGGCAATACTTTATAATGGTTTATACCCAAATTAGCCGTGGGAAAGCCCAATTTACGGCCTAGTTTTTTACCCGTAACCACAATACCTTCAGCAGTATACTTGCGCCCCAAAAACTTACCGGCAAGCCTAATATGCCCGTCTAAAAGCGTTTTACGTATAAGTGATGAAGATATTTTATGCCCACCGCTGTCTTTATTACCGTAAAAATCCGCTACAACAAGCTTTACGCCCTGTTTGGCGCAGGCCGCGCGCAAAAAATCAATATGTCCCTTTCTCTCTTTGCCAAAAGCGAAATCACGCCCCACAAGCAGCCCGCCCATATTATAGCGTTTAAGTAAAATATCAAAAAAATTTTCCCTGCTGATATGGCGGCAGGATTTAAAATTAAGAATCTCAATATTTTTAGCGCCGTAATGTTTAAGTAAAGCATATTTTTCGTCTGGAAGGGTAAGAACGGTAAGCTCAGGTGAGTTACTTAAAAGAGTTTTTGGAGGTAATGGAAAACAAACAAGCAACGGTGCCATATTATTTTTTTTGGCAAGTTTATTAAGCCCGCTTATAAGCGTTTGGTGGCCTTTATGCACACCGTCAAATGTTCCTATTGTTATAAAATTTTTTTTCTCTGTCATATAAATATTATATTAATTAAGGGGCATTACACGCTTATATAGTTCTTCCTGCGGCAAACTACGCAATTCTTCTACGGTTATGGCGTTTTTAATGTCGAAATCCCCCACTCTAGTACGCCTTAACCGGGTTAAATGACCGCCGCAGCCAAGCTCACGCCCTAACATGTAAGCTAAAGAACGTACATATGTGCCGCTTGAAACATTTACCGTAAATTTTATATTGGGTTTAGAATAAGAAATTTCCTCCCACTCATGTACGGTAATTAAGGCTTTTCGTTCCTCGACAATGCGGCCTTCGCGCATATAGCGGTGCATGGGGCGCCCGTTAACTTTTTTCGCGCTGTATAAAGGAACAATGTGCTCAAAACTGCCGGTTAGTTTTTTAGCGTGTTTATGAATAGTCGGTAAATCAAACTCCGGCACTTCACAGGTATTTGTTATGCCGCCGTAAGCGTCCCAGGTGTCCGTTTCTGAGCCAAGCTCCGCTATACCTTCATATGTTTTTGATAATTTTAGAAATTTGTTTTGCAGTTTTGTAGCCGTCCTTGAAACTAAAAGAATTAAAAGCCCTGTAGCCATAGGATCAAGCGTACCCGCATGGCCTATTTTGCGTATGCCCATGCTGCGCCTTGCTACGTTAATTATATCGTGTGAGGACCAATCGGACGGTTTATCAACCAATAAAATGCCGCTTATCGGGGCAACTTCATTATTTTGCATTATCTATGGCTTCTTCTGCCGCTTTAATAAGTTTGGAGGTAAGTTCGTCCAAAGTCATATCGCTTCTTTTAAAGCCCGCCGCTCTCGCGTGTCCGCCTCCGCCGAATTTGGCAGCCAGTTGGCTTACGTCAACTTCCCCTTTAGAGCGCAAATTAACTGAAAGTTTGTCTTTTTCTTCTTTAATTAAAAACGATACTTCAACCCCGGGTATCATGGTAGGCTGGCTTACTATGCCCTGGGTGTGGGAAGGTTCGGCGCCGAACAAATCAAATTCTTGCAAAGTTAAAACGATAACGGCAAGTTTGCCGTCTTTTAAAATTTGCATTTTCTCCAAAGCGCGGCCCAAAAGCTTTGTTTCGGAATAAGAACGCGTATGAAAAAGAATATTATTAAGTTTTTTAATATCAGCTCCGCAAGATATAAGCCCCGCGCCCACACGCAAAGATTCCGCCGTGGTGTTAGAATGTAAAAAGCGGGCCGTATCCGTAACAAGGCCTGTGTAAAGGCAGGTCGCTTCGTCGGAGTTTACCCAAATGCGCATGATTTCAAAAAGCTGCCAAATAATTTCCGCGGTTGAGGAAGCGGAGGGATTAATATAGTTATAATGTCCGTAAGTGTCGCTGGTTAAATGATGGTCAAGGTTGATAACCGTTTTGGCTTTACTTAAAACGGAAGCAAGATTACCGCCCCTGGTAACATCAGAACACTCAAGTAAAATAACGGTTTCTATTTTTAAATCTTCAGGCGGAAGTTTACCTATGTTTACAGTGTCAAGCATAGGTAAAAATAAAAGGTCGTCCCCGGGCGCGTTATCCGCGTAGGAATAAACCTCTTTCCCCTGACGCCTTAAAACGGAACTTACCGCTATTGTTGACCCTAAAGAATCACCGTCCGGATTTTGGTGCCCGGCGATAAAAAAACTTTTGCCTCTGTAAATAACATCGGCAATTTCCTCAAGTGTATTGTTAGGTTTATTTGTCTGCATTTTTTTCTTTTTCTATAACCGAAAATATTGTTTCAACTTTTGAAGCTTTTTCAGGTGTATCGTCATAAACAAAAGTAAAAGAGGGTATCCTTTTTAAATGCAGCCTATGTCTTAACATGGCGCCTATTTCAGAACGCAGTATTGAAAGTTTTTCCTGTGTTGTAATACGGTCTTCAACGCTGCCGAAAACGGAGTATCTGACCTGGGCTGTACGTAAATCTTTTGAAATTCTTACGCCGGTTATCGTCACAAACCCTTTAAAGCTGCCCGTGCTTATCATTTTGCTTATAATTGTGCTTATTTCTTCTAAAAATAAAGCCTCAAGACGTTTTATTCTGTCAATCATATATTTATTATATCATTTTGCCGTTACGCGTGTGTTAAAAAAGCCCCGCTTTAATCGGGGCTTTTAACTGGTTTTAAAAATTTTCTTTAATATATTTTCTAGTATCTTCCTTTATTTCTTTTCTAAGAACCCACATACAATAAATATTCGGCAACACCATAAAAGTGGTAACGGTAACAACCAAAGCCCACATAAACTGCACGCTCATACCGCTGTTAAAGGTTAAAACGTCTTCAGCTGATAAAAAGAATTTAAAATTTAGGAAATCGGCTCCAAGCACTGAACCTCCCAAAATAATTAGAATCCAAAATATTCTAAAGGGAAAAATCCATTTTTTGCCTTCCAAAAACTCTATAACTTTTTCCCCGTAATAGTACCAGCCCACGATAGTTGTAAAAGCAAATAAAGTTAAGGAAAATACAAGCATAGGCACGCCTATATATTTAAGCGTGGAAAACGCGTTATGCGCCAAAGAACCGCTGTAAAGGTTGGGGTTTTGCCAATCACCGGCTACAATAATAACAAGCCCGGTAAGAGTACATATTATAATTGTCCAAAATACGGCCGTCGCGGAAATAAGAGCCTGTTTTACGGGGCTGTCCGTTTTAGCCGCCGCCGCGCCTATAGCCGCGCTTCCGAGGGCCGCCTCAGTAGAAAAAACGCCGCGGCTTACGCCCGATCTTGCCGCCGCTATCATACCGTTAACCACCGCCATAACTCCTACGCCCAAAAATCCGCCGGCGGCGGCTTTGCCCGTAAAAGCTGTTTTCATAATAAGCACCACCGCGCCGGGAACATCTTTAATATGCATACATAAAATTATAATAGTGGCTAAAATATAAACCCCGCCTTTTAAAGGGGTTGTGGCTTCTGAAAATTTTGCCACTCTGTGAACGCCGCCAAAAATAATTACTCCTATTATAGCTGCAAGCAAAATGCCTACATAAAGAGGATTTATCCTATAGCTTGATACAAGTAAATCAGATATAGCGTTTGACTGCAGCGACCCGCCCCCGGTAATAGCCATAGAAATAGCGGCAATGGCAAACAATATGGCAACCCATCTTTTTTTAACGACATTTTGCAAAACATACATAGGGCCGCCAACATATTCCCCATCTTTTATATGGACTCTGTGCTTAACGCCTAAAAAACATTCGGCGTATTTTGTGGCAAACCCGAAAAATCCGGCAAAAACCATCCAAAACACAGCGCCTGGGCCGCCTTCCACAACAGCTGTTGTCATACCTAATATACTGCCGGTACCCACATTAGCGGCTATATTAATAGCCAGCGAAGCGAAAGAACTTACTTCCCCCTTTCCTTTGCTGCTAGTGACGGAAAGTTTAATCGCTTTTAACAAATGTTTTTGTAAAAATCCAAGTGAAAACGAAAGATAAATTCCTAATCCGAAAATAAGAAGCACCATCGGCACTCCCCAAATATAAAAATTAAAAGTATCGAATATCCTGTATAAAAAAGCCATTTGTTACCTCTTAGGTATAAAAATAACAGAACATTGTGTGCAATGTTCCGTATTATTGTATTTTATTACATTTATACTAAGCGCTCAATAAAAATAAAGACCTAAAAAAAGACCTAGACGAAAAATGGGCCTTTTGGCCCTGGTAAACTAACAGCCAAACTTATAATATTTTTATATAAGAAACCAAAAAAAGGAGAAGTTATGAAGAAAATATTAGCATTACTTACAGTTCTTTGTTTAACAACCGCCGTTTTTGCCGCGGATTCATATCCAATCATAAATTTAAACCAAAAAGTGCAGGTTTATCCCTCCCACGAAGAATTATACACACTTAATATTAAAAACGTTAACGTTAAAGAGGGTAATTACAGTTTTTTTGTAGCTAAACATTATTCACCACCCGCAGGAAACCCTTATGAAGGACGCGTTGACTTTAAAATAACAATGGTAAAAGACAGAATAAATGTTTCCCCCAAGGTTATTAATCAAGACGGCCTTAATAACTTATTCTTTACTATCTCCTCTAAAAACAATGATTTATACCTTATTATCAACATGAAAGGCAACCAGTCCGATCCCCAGTTTTACGCCAATGAAGAACATAAAATCGGCGAAATGAAAGAAGTTCTTTTAACATCAGAAAAAGAAACCTCTTTTAAAACAGGTAACACTTATCTTTACAAACTTCCAAGCAAATCCAACTACCTTATGCAAGAACACGGTGTTTATAAAGTAGCCGAACATTATGATGTTCCCGCCGGCAACCCTTTTGAAGGCGCTTTAAAACTTAACTTTGAAATAATTGAAAACAACGGAAGCCAAATGCTTAAAATAACCAACAATGTTTTAAGCGAAGACGGATTTAATTTTTCAAAAACATTCATAACCGTTAATGAAAAGAAAAACATTGTTGAAGTTGTGTTTACAATGAAAGGCAACCAGGCTGATTTTAGACATACACATAACAAATTTGACGTAGTAGCAAAAAATAACATGACAGCAATACAGAAGGGTGTTCAAAAACAGTTAAAGAAAAACCCTTCAACAAAACAAGACGTAAATATGAGAATAAAACTCGTTGAATTCTAACGCGAGACATTGACATAAGTCGCTAAATTCTACTCAAAAACAAGGAAAGATACTTATGAAGAAAATACTTACTGCAGTAGCACTGGTAGCGGCTCTATCATGCGGACTTTTTGCCGCAAACAGCGCGGGGAAAATATTATTAGAAAATCAAAATAACGCAACTTATAGCCCGGCAAATGCTTATTATTATGTTCTAAATAGTGAAGATTGGCAGCTGGGCCAAAGCCAAGCTTTTTATAAAGTGTCAGAATTCTATGAAAACGACTTCCATGATCCCGACGGCATTGATTATGATTATGAAGGTAAAATAGAATTTAGCTTTACACCTGTAAAAACAGACAAAGGCTTAAGCTTAAGAGTTACGTCAAAAATGATTAACACCGACGGCCTTTGCCTTAAAGACAGCTTTATCAAAGTTGTTGAAAGCGCAGAAGGCGTTAATGTTGTTTTTACAAGCGGCGGAACATGGATAAACAGAACAGCCAAATCAAAAACTTTCAAAGTTCTAATACCTTTATCAAAAGATGAAGTTATTAAAGAATTCCTTTCAGAGCATGTTAAAGCAACACAAAAAGACAACGCTGTTAAAGAAAAAATTGCCTCACAAATAAGCGCTTTATAATCTGTACAAATAAAAAACACCCGGGTAAAACTGCCCGGGGGTTTTTTAATTTACAAAATTGTGTGAAAATTATTTCAAAACAATATTAAACTTTGTGTTTATAAGCCGCTAAACCTCAGTGTTTTTACATGAGGTATAATATTCTACCTTATAACAATAAAATTTATAATATCTACCTTAATTTAAAACATTTATTTCTTGAGCAACTGCTTGGATGAGTGCCTAATACACCGCCTAATGCTTTGCATACTTTTATGTCGTTGGGGGACATATCCTCACTTGTTCCTTCGGCTCCGCACCAAACGGAGCTGTCCGCCCGGTAAAAAACTATTGTGTAACGGGCAGATCCTTTAGCTGTTCTGTCCGCAAGCAGCTGAGTCGGCCCTAAATACAGACGGAATTTCCCGCCAGCTATACCTAAAGATTGGTCCCATCCGGCCAGATTACCAGTGCCGGTATTAGGAAAGTCAATATCCATTTGGTCAAAAGAAGTAGGCCATAAGCCTGTTTCAAGTTCATATCTCTTGGCCGCGTCAAAGGCCCGCCCTTCCCAATATAAAACCTTCAGACGCGCGTGATTTTTCAACCGTTAAAGTATATTGCGGCAGGGCTATGGCCGCTAATATTCCTATTATAAGCACAACTACCAAAAGCTCTATTAATGTAAAACCTTTCTTCATAAAAACTCTTCCTAATTAACTATATAAAATGTATATGCGCCTGATTCCGGCATACTGCCTTTGGCCGGTTTTGTTGAAAGAGTTTTACAAACAACATCAGACTTTGTATCCCCCAAAGAGGCGTAACAATGTATTTCCCCAGGGTAATAACTACCTTGATCAAGCCTGAAAATAAGGCCATAGGTATATGGGGAAGTCCGTTCAATTTGAAATTTACCCTCAGACGCTAATGAAAACATACATTTATATTTATTAGGGCATTCATAAGATATATCCAACTCGTCTTCTGAAGAGGGATATGAACCTGTTGCCAAATAATACCTTTCCGCCGCATCTTTAACGGCTTTGCCCAAAATAAACATTTGTGACATTCTGGATTTTTCTACAGCTTTTTGGTATTGCGGCAGGGCTATGGCCGCCAATATTCCTATTATAAGCACAACTACCAAAAGCTCTATTAATGTAAAACCTTTCTTCATAAAAACTCCAAATATTGATATTTTTTATATTATTAAATTTTTACAGTGTTTTTTATGTTTTAATGATTAATATACGCTAAATAACAAAAAAAGACCCGCTCTTTCAAGCGGGCCTTTTTAATTAGTTAGCGGTTTTTTCTAAACGTCTTATTATTGTATCCTTTCGGAAACATTCAACAATATCGCCTTCCTTTATGGCTTTAAAGCCGTCAAGCAAGATGCCGCATTCATAACCTTTTTCAACTTCTTTCACGTCGTCTTTAAATCTCTTAAGACCGCCGATTCTGCCTTTGAACACCTGTTCGGTTCCGCGCAGCACTTTACATTCGCTGCCGCGTGTCATTTTGCCGTATTCTATAAAAGAACCCGCCACAATGCCGGAACTTAAGTTAAATACCTGGCGCACAAGCGCGCGTCCTGTAACAGTTTCGACCACGTCAGGCTCAAGAAGGCCTTCCATAGCCGCTTTTAAATCCTCAAGCAATTCAAAGATAATTTGGTAAAGGCGTATTTCAATGCCTTCCCTGTCGGCTTCGGCGCGGGCGGCGGATTCAACATCAACGTTAAAACCTATAACGATAGCGTTGCTGGCTTTCGCGAGCAGAATGTCGCTTTCATTAATATTACCGGCGGCTGAGTGTATAATTTTGACCTCAACCTCATCCGAAGGTATCCGGCCCAAAGTGTCTTTAATGGCTTCGATAGAACCCTGCACGTCGCCCTTAAGAACGATTTCGAGCTGTTTAATCTTATGTTGGTCAACCTCACTCTTTAAACTCATAAGAGATATATGTTTTTTATGGGCAAAGCTGTCCTCTTTTTGGGCTAATTTGCGTTTTTCCGCCAAATGTTTAGCCTCACGCTCGTTTTCAGCTATAAACAAAGATTCGCCTACATGGGGCGGCTCGCCGTTTATGCCTAAAATTTCAGCCGGCACGCTGGGCCCTATGGCCTGGTGTCTTATGCCGTTTTCGTCAATAAGCGCGCGGATTTTTCCTGCCGCTGTACCTACGATAAACGGATCTCCCACTTTTATTGTGCCTTTTTGCACAAGCACCGTAGCTACTACGCCGCGTTTATTATCCCTTTTACTTTCTAAGATAACACCCATACCCAACCTGTCAGGGTTGGCTTTAAGTTCAAGCATTTCGGCCTGAAGCGAAATCATGTCAAGAAGTTTGTCTATATTTATACGCTTTTTGGCTGAAATTTCAACATAAATGGTGTTGCCCTGCCATTCCTCGGGTATTAAACCGCGGTTAGCGAGTTCTTGCTTAACTTTGTCTGGGTTAGCGCCGGGCAGGTCAATTTTATTAACAGCCACAATGATAGGCGCGCCCGCCGCTTTGGCGTGGTCCATAGCTTCAATAGTTTGGGGCATTATGCCGTCCGTGGCGGAAACAACCAATATAACAATATCGGTAGCTTGCGCTCCGCGGGCGCGCATAGCCGTAAACGCTTCATGGCCGGGAGTATCTAAAAATGTGATATATCCGCGGCTTGTTTTAACTCTGTAAGCGCCTATATGCTGGGTAATAGCGCCGGTTTCGCCTTCAACTACATTAGATTTTCTTATAGCGTCAAGCAAACTTGTTTTACCATGGTCAACATGACCCATAATGGTAACAACAGGCGCTCTAGGCTTTAAATCCTCGGGCTTATCTTCTTCTTCCGCCGCCAAGCCTAAAGCTTCGTCGGCAAATTCTTCGGCCATATCGGCTTTAAAACCACATTCGGAAACAACCAGCTCAATAATATCTTTTTCCAAACGCTGGTTAATAGTGGCAAAAATGCCAAGTCCCATAAGTTTTTTAATAAAATCAGGGATTTTAATTTCCATTTTTTCCGCCAACTCTTTAACTGTTGGAGTGCCTACGATTTTAATAGTTTGTTCAGTTATTTTCGGTTCCTCTGTTTTAGGAGCTTCAACTTTAGGCTGCGGTTTGGGCTGAGGCTTTGGCTGTGGTTTAGACTGCTGCTTATGCTGGTGCTGCGGCGGCTTATTAAACCCATGCTGTGGTTTTTGGTGTTGGAAATTATTATGATGCTGCGGTTTTGGCTGCGCAGGCTGCTGTACGGGCTGCTGTTGCGGCCTGGACGCGTTAAAATTCTGCTGCGGTTTAGGTTCCGCTTTAGGCTGTGCAGGCTGCTGCGGCGCGGCGGGTTTTACATCAACCTTAGGCGCGGGAGCAGGAGCAGGAGCAGGCGCGGGCTTAATTTCCTGTTTAGGAAGAGGCGCCGGCGCCGGTTTTGGCGCAACTTTGGGAGCGGGCAAATCGAGCTGCTCCGGAATTTGTTTTACTTCCTGTTTTAAAGGTTCTTCTTTAACAGGTTCAGGCTGAACGGGTTTTATAACCTGGGAGGCGGGCGTAAAAAATGACACTCTTTTCCTTTCCGGTTCTTCTTCCTCAACTTCTTTTTTTACAGCCGGTTTTGCGGCTTTTTTTATAGGCTTTTTTACCGTTTTTTTAGACGTTTCTTTTTTATAGTCTTTAGGCGCGGCAGTTTTTTTAGCCGTAGTTTTTTTAGCCGCCGCCGCTTTCTTATTTTTGGAGGCCTCGTTATCGTCTTCTTTCTTAGTTGCCTTCTTGGTTGTCGTCATTTACTGCCTCCTCTTGCAAAACCTCTTCGCCTTGCGTTTCTAAATATTTTTTGGCCCCTTCAATAATTTTGGCCGCGCTCTTTTCCCCGATACCTTGCACGGTGGCAAGATGTTCAGGCTCAAGAGCGGCTATCTTTTCAACAGAAGAAAAGCCTGCTTTAACAAGTGTTTCGGCCGTTTTGGGCCCAATGCCTTCCACGGAAGCTAACAAGCTTTCAAGATTGTCAACGGTGGCCTGTCCCTCCTGGAGCTTTTGGGATTCGCTCTTTACTTCAAGTTCCCAGCCTGTAAGTTTGCTGGCTAATTTAATATTCTGCCAGTCTTTACCTATAGCTATGGCAAGCTGGTCGTCAGGTACAATGATAAGAGCTTTTTTCTCTTCGGCGCTTATTATTTTTACGGAGTTCGCTCTTGCCGGAGCTATTGAATTCATAATCATTGTTGTAACGTCTTCGCTGTAAGGAATAAGGTCAATACGTTCACCGCTGAGTTCATTCATAATAGCGCGTATTCTTATGCCCCTCATGCCTACGCAGGTGCCTATTGGGTCAACTTTATTATCATAGCTTCTGACAACCACTTTAGCTCTGAAGCCCGGGTCTCTTTGAATAGCTTTGATTTCAACAATGCCTTCGCCTATTTCGGGAACTTCAACTTTAAATAAGTCTTCTAAAAAAGCTGGGCTTGTACGCGATAAAATGACGTATGGCCCTCTTTGTCCTTTGTCCATTTTAAAAGCGGCGCTTTTGTATCTGCCCAAAACAGGATCTTCGCCGATTGTAAGCAAGTCCTGCTGGGATAAAACTTTTGTGATAATAGCTTTAATGCGCGATCCGTTAGAATACCTTTCCCTTTTAATCTGTTCGGAATAAGGTAAAATAGCTTCAACTTTGCCTAAATCAACAACAATATCCCTGTCGGAAAATCTGCGTACGGAGCCTGTAATAACTTCCCCCTCTCTGGGTTTAAATTCTTTATAAGTATTTTCCCTTTCAATACCTCTTACTTTTTGAATTAAAACCTGTTTGGCTATTTGCGCAGCTATACGGGAAAAATCCTCAACTTCCAAAACGTTTGTTATTGTGCCGCCTACTTCGGAGCGGTCATCCATAGCTTTGGCTTGCTCAAGTGAGATTTCCATTTCCGGGTTTGCTACAATTTCTACAATATTTAAAACCTGAAAGGCCTTAATGTCACCCTCTTCGGGGTTTATTTTCGCGCTTATTTGCGCTGTTTTACCTAAGTTTTTGCGAAGCGCCGACACAAGGGCGTCTTCTATTGTTTTAATAATATCGTCTCTTTTGATATTTTTTTCT
Source organism: Elusimicrobium minutum Pei191 (assembly GCF_000020145.1). Classification (NCBI taxonomy): domain Bacteria; kingdom Pseudomonadati; phylum Elusimicrobiota; class Elusimicrobia; order Elusimicrobiales; family Elusimicrobiaceae; genus Elusimicrobium; species Elusimicrobium minutum. The sequence continues at coordinate 740,341 of NC_010644.1, read as the reverse complement.
CTTTCCAAGCTCTCTAGAGCCATCATTAATTCTTTGGGATTGCCTTCCATTGCTGTTTACCTCTCTGTATTTTTATAAATTTCTTTTAACATCTTTTAATGCTAAAACTCAAGAACGGGATCCAAATTGGCTTTTTTAATATCCTCGTACTTGAATTTAAACTGGGTGGTACCATCGTCAAGCGTCATTTCGGTTTCATTAGCGCCGGCTATTAAGCCCGTAAAGTTGGCGCGGTTTTCAATCATTTGTTTTAAAGTTATTTTGGCGCGCTGGCCTATAAATTTTTTAAAATGTTCCGGTTTTTTTAAAACGCGTTTTATGCCCGGGGAAGAAGCCTCCAAAATATAAGCGCCTTCAATAAGGTTTTCCATCTCTATAATACTGTCTATAAGGCGGGAGGCCTTTTCCACATCGTCAAGATTAATGCCCCCTTCTTTATCTACAAAAAATTGAAAAAGCTTTTTGCTGCCCTGGTTTTGCACAATAAGGTCCACAACTTCATACCCTTGGTTAGCAAGGCCGTCAGCCACAACGCTCTCTATTGCTTTTATATCTCTCATACAAGCTCCTTTGGCCGGATAGTTTGGCATTTAATCAAAGAGCGGCTTGGTAACCCAAGCCGCTCTTAAGCAAAATGTCTATATATTTATTTTAACATAAGGACGTAAAATTGTCAAATTTATTTGCCCGCAGCCTTTTCTAAAATTTCTTTTATAACTTTAGGCGCAACGGCGTTACTTTCCGAGCGGCCAAAACTGCCCGTATGCATACCCGCCAAATAAGGTTTGCCGGTAACAGGGTCCTCAATTATTAAAGGAGCGCCGCAAAAACCGTTTTTACCACCTGTAAAGTTAAAAGTGGTAATAAGTTCATTGCCATCATTTTTTAAAACATAACGGTTATCGCTGGCGTATAAATGCCCTCTTAAGTATCCCACGGTATATAATTTTTGAAGTTCTTCAATATTACCATTATAAACAGGCAGCGGTTTAAAATAAGCTCTCGCTTCGGGCGACAGTTTATACAAAAGTATATCTTCATTTATAAAATAATTTACAAATTCCGCAGTGTACATTTTTTTATCCGAGGTTTGCATTTGAAGGTTTTCCCTGTTCATATTAACAGTCGCGTGCGCTACCGTAATGGCGTAAACCTGGCCCTTATATTCAATAACCGTACCTGTTACACCGGTTGAAGGTACGTAGAAAAATGATTTTTTATACTTAATATCCTCGGCCGGTACAACCGAAGGTTGAAATCCGCGCGAGAAAGCGGGGTGATTATGTTTGGATCCTATAAAAAGCTTTGTCATAAAATATTTTACGGAATATATTTTTTCTCTTTCCTTGGCTGTCATGGGTTTATTTTGTAAATCCGCGATTATATTGTCATATTCCTCCCTATGGGCTAAGGTTACGTTTTCCCCGTTGCGCCTTCTTTGTAAAATATCATGAGTTTTTTCAAGAAGGGCGGCATCCTCGGCGCTTAAAGCATTGGCTTGAGTTTTTTGCGGTTTAACGGCAAGATTAGCCTGCTTAGCTTTTTGCACATTAGGTCCGTGAGCGGGGGCATCTTCATCATCGGAATTATTTTTACGGTTTTTTTTAGAAGAGGAATATTTTTCAGGTTGGAATTGGGAACTTACAAAAATGAAAAGTTCTTTTAACTTTTTTAAGCCCAGGCTGTAGTGGCGCTCATTGCCGTCTTCATCCTTATAAATTCCGCCGTAAACGCCCACAACCTCGCCCTGTTTGTTCAACAAAGGCGCGCCGGCAAAAAGTTTAACGTCTTTTTTATCAGCCGTAAAAGGGGTTGAGAAAAAGAAATTATTGCCTTTGCTTTCTTGGGTTATTATATTATCTACGGCATAGGTTTCGCCGTTATCTAAAAAGCCTAAAGAATAAAGAATGTCCCCCTCTTTAGCGGGCGAAGAGGCAAATTTTAAAGCATTTATTGAATTATCTTCCTGCATTATATCTAAAATAACTTTGTTGTTATAGTCAAAAGGGAAGCCCGGCCTGCCCATCTGCGCAGCGTTGTATCTTTCAATAAGTACACTCATTGAATAATGCTTTTTGTTATTTATATCGGTTATTTCATAAAAGTCCGAAAGTTTGGAAGAAAGAACAGCGTCGGCTATGCCGAAAGTTCTTCCTTTATGTGTTACTAAAAAACCGCTGCCGCCGCCCGGCATACGGAAAATGGATTGCGTATATTTCATGTCTTTTAAAGCCACGGAACGCGGGGATTCTGCTTCTTTAACGGCTTTAATAATATCTGACTCAACGGAAAAAACCAATTTCTTATAAGAGTTTCTAACGGACATCGCCATGTTCTTATAGGGCAGCGCGGTTTTGGCGGCGGCTAATCCTGATGTTTTTTCCAAATTAGAATAAAGTTTGCTTTTTTTAGTAACTTTTGAAAACGGAATTTTATATATGCCGCCGTCTGCTAAACTGATTTTATACCCAGCGTCTTTGCCTGTTTCTAAAAATTCAAGAAAATCACTTATAACAGACGCTTTAACAGCTATGCTGTTAAGCCCGTCGCTGTAAGAACCTTTGTGCAGGCCGGCTAATTTGCCGTCTTTAATTAGAGCGGAACCGCAATAACCCGTGGCATCTTTACCAAAAACAGGCGTTGTTATATATTTTGCTTCGTCCACGGCTAAAACTTTACGGTTTATTATTGGAAGCAAACGAAAGCCCCTTAAAAAACCTATGGAGTAAACTTCTTCATTCTCCAAAATGTTTTCAGCAGAAAGTTCTAAAGGAACGAACTTTTTAAGAGCGTCTCCGGAAAGTTCCAAAACAGATATGTCCGGGTAACCTGCTTTTAATGTTTTTGATTTGCCCGCGGCCACAACCCTTGCCTTAAACGCTTGTTTATCGGCAGAGACAATGTGAATGATTTTACTTAAACCGTCTTCAGTATGAGCCGCTATAAGACCGAAAATTTTGCCGTTATGCTTTACCACAACACCGGAAGCGCGTCTGTCCCCTATATAAAAAATTGATTCGCTGTACGGGGCATTATTTTTGTCAAGCACGATATGCTTATGGTTTGAAGGAAGAATCCTTGGCCTTGCCTCTCTGGGATTTACCATACGCTGGTATTTTTTTAAAACTTTCATCTTTAAATGTTTATATATTCTTGCCGTAAGTTTGCTGGCAAAAACAAACGGATTAGATGAGTAAGAAAGTTTAAGAGCGCGCTTTATTTTCAAACCCAGGGAAAGAGATTGGGTATTAACTTGTTCAATATCGCTTAAAGTAATAAATTTATCAACGGGAGTTGAAACCGGTTTTTGCAAAGCGTCCTTGGAAACAATTAAAAACTTTTGTTTATCGTTTTTTTTCAAGATGTTTTTGTCAATCGCAGATAAAACAGCTTGCATATTAACCGCGTAGCTGTAGCTTCTGTCATTAGAACTGCCGTTATGTATAGCGACAACTTCATATTCATTGGTGACTGGGTTTAAACGGAAAACAGGAGAACCGCAAAAACCGTTGCCCCTTACATGTTTTCCGTCCGAGTTTGTAAAGTTGTGTGTATAAACAAGGTTGTCTTTAGCTACATGCTTAACTATAATATTGTCAACGCCAAAAAATTTTTCGTCAATAACGCCTTCGCCTGCAAGGACTTCTCCTCTTCTAACCTTTTTTTCTGAAACTTTAAGAGGTTTGAAAGCCGTTAGCGCCTCTTGCGGTATTTCCAATAAAGTCCAGTCCTGCGTGCCTTCAACCACACTTGTTTCATAATATAACCTGCTATTGCCCGTTAATAATTTTTTAACGGTATAATTTTCCCCGTTAAAAGCGGAAATTATAAATTCCTCAGGGGTCAGATAAGCGCCATGCGCGGTTGTTAAGCCGTAAACTTTGCCATCGTATTCAAACACAAAGCCTGTAAGAGATGATTCAGACGCGTTAAAAGCGAATAAAGCATCTTTTATTTTTGAATCTTTATAAGAAATAACATTCGGTTTATGTTTAGCGGGAAACACTAAGAAATAAAGGGCTTTAAAGAAATTTGCCAACGCTTTTCCCGCCTTTTCTATAGAGTCAGGATTTAGACCGCCCATGCTAAGATAACCGCTGTTTCCATGCATAGGTCTGTTATTTTTTATAAAACTTAAATCAATATCTTCAAAGTAACTAAAATCAACACCGCGTTCTTCCAAATATTTCTGATTGGTTACAAGCTCTTCCTTAAGGCGCATAGCATACAATGGAAAATATGCTGCGCCTTCGTTGGATTTAAGATAATTTGTCACCCAGTTATATATGCCGACTTTATTTTTGAAATCCTTTAAAAGTTCCAAAGATATTGATTGTTTACGGCTCTTTCTTGTTGCAAAGGCGGTCATAATATTACTCTTCTTCATTTCGGGGACAAGAAGAACAACCGCGCCTATAAGTGCGGCGGCGGGCACTAAAAGGCCTGTCATCATAGAGCCGGAAACCGTGCTTACAGCACCCATTATAGGCGATATTACCGCGCCGCCAATAAGAGTAACACCTAAAACATTTGCTATCGAGTCATGCCATTTTTTACTATGGTTGTCCATGGTGGTGTTTTGCAATTGTGAGAAGAAACTACATGTTCCTACAACATTGATCATAACGCCTGTAAGACCAAGCAGGCTAAACCCGTTAAAGGCAAAAACCAAAAGTCCCGCACCGGCAAAACCGCCCGCTAATACGAGTACGTCATTTGAAGTTAAAACTTTTGTCTGTATAAGCTGTTTAATTTTGGTGCGGACCAAAATGGCCGGCATATAGTTAACAAGCATTGTTAATGCTAAAGAAAGTGTGCCACCGTCTAAAAACCTCTGTAAGAAAATAATGCCTGAATCTAACATTGTGTTTGCTTGGCCTGTTCCCGCCAGTTTTACTAAGGAGCCTTTAATAAGAGAGCTGGCCCCCGCTCTTGTAGCTATTTCAGACCCGGTAAATAACGAGGCCGCCCAAAAAACCCTTTGTATTGATTTTTGTGTTTTAAGAGTGTCCCAAATATGCTTTGCGCCTTGGAATCCCAAACCCGCTACGCTGCCTTTAGGTATTATTTTTAAATATGTCTGCCCTTGCATTTTTGCAATCTGTTCAGGCATGGTTTGGTCTTTAATATTTTTAAGTTTAGATTTGCGCAACATAGCTATTGTTACCGCAGTACCCGCAAGGAACATAGGGTAAGACATTGAAAAGTCCAAAAAGCCTATATCAAGCGCGTTTACTCCGGTAGCCAAAGCCACCGGCACAAGCAAAAATGCCATGGCGCCGAAAGAACGGAATAATTGCAAGCCCGCCATTCTGCTGCCCGCGATTTCCGTGGTTTCAGAATTTTCTTTTACTAAAGGATATGTAACGCTGCTTCCCCAACTGCCCGCCACGCCCGCTAATAATAAAGAAGATGCCATTATAGCCAATCTCCACGAAGCGGGCTCAAGACCTAAAGAAGCTTGCCCGTAAAATCCTGCGGCAACCATACCGACAAAAGAAAGGCCTGTTACCCCTAAAGCCACATTTAAAACTTTTACTTTGCCGTAAATCTTAATAAACGGATTTAAGAAAACATTAAACATGGCCGAGATATAGCTGAAAAACGGAATCATCTGCGCCAAATATTCGGGCAAATGCATAGAATGTTTAATATCGCCTATAACAGCGGTTGAAGGGTTTGAAGTAATTAACGCGGCGCTGTATAAAGGCAAAATTTTATTATAGTTGGCTTTAACGGTTAAGTCCATATAATCTTTTACGTCAACGCCTTCGGCGCTGCCAAAAATATCAGCCCAGCTTAAAGCAAATTCTTTGGGAAGCCTTACATAAAAATCTGTTATTGTTCTTACTTTTCCGTCTTCTGTCTGAGCGTATAAAACGCTGTTGTCATCAATAATAAGTTTTTCGTTGTTTCGCACCACAATATTATTATCAACTTCAAACGCAACGGGCAGTTTAACTAAAGATTCGCCCTGTTGGTGATATATGGGTCTTTCAGTTCTTTTTATATCGCGTTTAAGCAAAATCCATGTTTTACCTTCTCTTTCAAGTTTAATTCTTGTTTTATTTTCAGATTTCGCCACTTTATCAATAATTTTTTTTAAATTTTCAGACTGTGTTTTAATAAAAAAGAAATCAGGCGAGTATTCTTTAAACGAGCTTTTAAAATGTATCTTGCCTTTTTCGGTTACAACAACCTTTTCGCCTTTTTTAATATTTAAACTGCCGCTTACAGACATATTAACAGGCAGCTGAATTTCATTATCGCCAGCTTTGGAAAATAAGGCTACGTTTTTTGTATATCCGTTGGAGTTATCAAAAGCCGGTAAACCGTAAAAATCTTCTTCATCAGGCATTCTTGCGGGCGCGCTTATTTTAACAGTGCTAAAAACCTCATCAAAAGAAATCATAAGATTATCTTTAACATTAGCGGGCAAATCCGATTTGTTTACATTTGATATAAAAGAAGTTGTAAAAATATTTTCGTAAAGCCTGTTATTAAAATCCTTGGTTGAACCGTTAAAAACATTTTTAACTTTATTAAATATACCGGAAGTTTTTCTCTTGTTTTCAAAATATTTATTTACGGCTTCTTTTTCAATAACATTTGCTAACGAAGTTATTTCATCATGATAAGCGCCGTTAACACGCGTATTTTTGTAAATAGTTTTGGAAACAATCAATTCAACAGCTTCACTGTTTACTACGGTAGAGGTAATTGTTTTGGCCTTTGGCGCATTATCAATATTATCAAGCGCTGTTGAGGTTGCAACGTACGCTTCATTATTTAAATTGATAGTTCCGTAGGGCAAATTTTGACTGCTGTCAAAAAACAATTCGGTATATTTATCTTCTTCGCTTTTTCTTCTTTCTAAAACAAAAGGCGTTAGGGTTTCTTTTCTTAAAGAAATTATTACAGAATTGCTTTCAAAAATATCTGCGCCCGCTTGCGGTATTAAAAGTCCTAAACTGATTGCAAAAGCCGCCGCGCGGCGTCTTAACCCGATTGAATTATCCCACAATTTTTTAATACTTTGGCCTAAATTATTTAATAAAGCGGGGTTATTATCTTTGCCTATAAAGTTTTTGCCAAGACCTAATAACGGATCAGACATTAAAACATTATTATTATTTTGCTCTTTCTTTATTGTAAAATTTTCTTCAAATTTACCTTTGGCAACTTTGTTGCCAAATGACCATATTACCCAGGTAAGAAATGTAGGTATTAAGAAAGCAGTTTTTAAATCACCTATCACAAGGTATGATCCTACCACCGCCGAGGCTACAACACCTATCATGCTGCCTATTGTTGTAGAGCTTAGTATACCGGAAACCTGCACGGCGTACTTTTCCCTTACGTCGGTTACATAGGCCTGCACAACGGGTGATATAGTTGCAACGCCCCAGCCTGTTACAGCCATACCTAAAACATTTATGGGAAGGTACGGAACCTGCACCAAAAGTAAGCCCGCCAAAGAAAACATGGATGATTTTTTTACTATATTAGATATTATGCTGGGCGATTTATTACCCAACTTTTTACCTACAAAATATCTTGATACCATCATAGGCGCGGTAAACGCGCCCGTAGCTAAAGCTAACCCGTAAGTATATCCTACAGCGTCAAAAGCTATTAAGTTAAATTGAAATCCTACCGTAGACATAAGCCACATATGAGCGGCAAACGTGAAATAAGCGTTCTTTACAAGAGGGTCTTTCTTAAATAATTCCATAGCTGAAACTTTAGTTTTTACCGGCTCTGCTGAAGCATTAACCACGTTGCCTAAAGTCCTTGTATTTGTTTTCCATTTATTAAAAGCAATAAGCCCCATTATTGTTAAAACAGCATATGTAGGAAATAAGAAACTCCAATCAAACCCCATGCTTTTTGCTAAAGGAACAACTCCCGCACCTATAATACTTCCCACAACCTGTTTAACAAAACCGGCGTCGGCCACATTTGTTCTGTATCTGCCGACGCTTGAACTTGCCTGGAATAATGGCTTAGAAGCTACTTCTAAAGTGGTAATACCAAAACCCAACGCCAGCATTGAAACCCCTAAAGGAACAAGTTTCCAAATTTCCAAACTGTTTGGCAAATGGCCAAAAAAACCAAAGAACATAGGTAAAGTCATTGCCCCTAAAGAAATAGCAAGCCCCCAATTAACCATTTTTCTAAGACTGTTATTTAAGGTTTGTTTTGCTATCTTTACAGACATGAATGTAGGCACCGCGTAACCGACTGATTGTATTACGGCTCCCATATATCCTTCTACATTAAAAGCATCCACAACCAAGCTTGCCGTTGACGTGGCAAGCGCGCCAAACCCGGCTATTACAAATAAACCGAATAGTGGCGCCAATTTATTATTTACAAGACCTACGCCTTCATTAAGCTCTCTAGCAAAGTCTTTGTTTGCGGAAATTCTGCCATTTTCATTAAGAACCAAACTTGTGTTGATAAGAACTTTTTCAATTTGAGCGCCGCGTTTATTGCTTCTTATAATTAATTCGCCTTTAGCATTAACGTAAAGCATTTCATTTCTTTCGGAGTTAAGTTTAATTTTTTTATCTGTTTTTAAAGTAATAACTGCTTTTTCGCCTTTATCATAAACGCTTATTTTTACCTTATTTGCGCCGCTGCCTAAAGTAATATTACCCCTTATCCACATTCTCCCGGCGGTTGACGATAAGGTATCGGGCGCGGCAACCTGGGGCACAACAATATCTTCGGAACTGTCTATAACGGTTATTTTTGTAAATCTTTTTAAAAGAAGGTTAAATATTTTATTATTTGAAACATTTTTAACAGTTTTGGTATGCCCGGTTTTTTGAACGGTATTTACAACAATATTGTTCATTTCTCTTTGTGTTATTTCTCTTACGTTTTCTAAAGAGCGGCTTACGCCTGTTCCGCTTTCGGGAAAAGAAAGTGTTTGTCCGACTTCCTCCGCCCAACCTGTAAAAATCATTTCATCATGTTTATCTTCACTTCTTCTTTGGGCGGCAACAGCGGCAATTTCCTCATCTCTCCTTGAGGGAAGAATCATAGGATTTGTGGAATGCGGCATAGCAACGCCAAAAGTTAACACATAAATAAGCGCTTTGGTTAAATTTTTTCTCGAATTACTTTTAATTTTTTCAACGCCGGATTTTACAATGTCGACCGTTTTCTCGGCAATAAAACCCCAGTTACCGAAAGAAGCTAAAACATTAATACCTATTCTTTCCGTTGCGGGTTTAAAAAATCCGTTTTCCCTGATATTTGGCGCGGCTACAGGAAGAGCCTCTCTCCGTACGGCGGCAGCAGGTCTTACACCTAATACAGAAGGTATCTCATGATGCATCTGCGTACCGGGTTCAGCCGCTGTTCCTTCTAAGGCTTCTTGCGCGGGGGTTATTTTTTCTACTCTTTTGTTTATTATCCTGCTTACCGTCTCTTCTTTTCCTTCCCCGTTTACCCTCTTATAGCTCTCAACGTCTTGCTTATATTCATACCCATATTTATTTTTTATATAATCATCCGCAGCCTTCGCTATCGGCGTATTTGACAAACTCCATTCCCCTTTTTCGCCTTCTACATAACCCTGGTTGTTTACATGTATATTACTTATATACCCGGCTACCGCGCTGTTCTCTAAATCCGTCAGCTCTCTCCCTTCTTCCACCGCTCTATCCAACACCGCCTCTGCCCTCGTCATCTCCACAGCAGCCCACTGCTTCTTCATGCTCTCCGCCGTTATCCCTTCTTTCCCATACTCCCTTCTTATCTCCCTTCCTATCTTTAACTCTTCCGCAAGCATCGCTACAAAACCTATCCCGCTCATGTTTATCAACTCTTGCTTGATAAACTCCTTCGTGCTTACCTCTTTACTTACTGGCGCTCTTACCCCCACCAACTGCGCGTATACCCGCTCCAATGTTCCAGACGACGGCCCGCTGCCTCCCTCCGCCTCTGCCGGCCTTCCTATTATACTTCCTATCCCAAATAACTTTGCCGTATCACCTACTCGCTTTGCTCCAATCCCTCCCAACTTCGACGCCTTACCTATTCTCCCCGCTCTATCCAATCCCTTACTTACTCCCGATACAACCTCCGCGCTCCTCATTGCTTTGCTTACCTCGCCAGCCGCGATTACTCCCCTTATTAACTTTCCACCCTCTATCGTCCTTACTCCTACCCCCCCTGCTTCCGCCATCACGCTTATCTGCTTCCCTACATTACTTATATTCTTTACCGCGCTTCCAGCCTCCGTCATGCTCCCCATTGGCAACATTACCATCATACTGTATACCACAGCCTTGTTCTTCGCATGTACAAAACTATTCTTCGCCCTACCCATCACTCTGCCAATCCTGCCAACCCCACTTCCCGTTCCTCTCGCAGCAACAATAACCTTTTCACCCTCCACCACTCCACCCGCTACTTTATTCCCCTCCATAACTCTAAACGCACCGGTAACTTTACTCTCCAAACTTATTCCCTTCCCTCCCTCTATTATTCCTTTCCCCACAACAGGCCTCGCGCTAAACGTGCCTCCCCCTCCAGACCCGCCTACGCTTAAGCCCAAATCCTTTACCTTCGTCTCTACCTTCAACGTTCCCTCTAACACCGGACTTATCTTTAACTTCCCTCCTATCCGACCCTTCACTACCTTTAACTCTCCTCCCACACCCTCTAAACCAAATTCTATCACTCCCCCCTTTACCCCACCGCTAACCTTCTTTACCGCATTTACACGCTCCATCGCCGCCGCCTGCTCCGCTACCTTTACACTCCTTACCCCTCTTACCGAAACTTCCTTCCCAGCATTCCCTGCCCCCCTCAAACTCCTCCAACAGTTCTCTACGCTCCTAGGTACCCTAAACGTGCTCATACTCTTCGCCAGGTTTCCTATCAACGCTATCATCACAACTATATCTAATACATACGCTAATCTCTTCTCATTATAATACTCCCTCGCCCTCTTTAACTGGTCAGCGTTAAACCCTCCTATCTTCAATCCCACCGCTTCCTTTATCTTCCTGTCCGTTCCAGACGTCACATCCATATACGTCGTACCCGCTATCACCTTCCTTATCTCGTTAGCCCCTCCATCCCCTTCATACGCCCCACTACCCAATACTCCAACTATAAACGGCCAATGCAAATTCCGCTCTTCTCTTAATAATTTCCTTATCTCACGCTTTCCTCCAGCTCCCCCTAAATACGCCAAATCCTCCCCTATATCCGTAAATACATTCCTCATTGGCATCATTAAACACGCATCACTTCCCCTCTTTACCTCTACCTCCTGACACATCTTTATATCTCTAACACTAAAACCCCACTCCCTTGCCTTCTCCTCATCTATATACTCAAACCGCCTCGTCACTTCATTCAAATACAACGCCTTTTTACTCACATGATTATAATACCCGTCAACATACTCCGACGGCGTAAATACAGCCCCAAATTTGTCCCACGCCCACTTCACCGCGTTCCTAGGATACCCGCTCCTTACCGTTTCCCTTATCAATTCTCCTAACAATACAATCCCCTTTTCTCCGCTTAATATCAACCCGTGCGCCGCCCTGCTCATTATTACAGACGATACCCGCCCCTCACTCCAATACTCCTTCCCAAATTTGTATATCTCCTCCTCCCCTCCTCCTATCAACCCAAGCCCCGTCATCGCACTCGTTATATCTATACAACTCTTCTGCGCCTCCCCCAAACCCCTCACATACCCGTCCGTAATCCTGCTCTCACAAACTCCCTTACTCTTCTTTACATCCAATACCTCTTTATAATATGCCCTCATACTGCCCGCTGTCTTTCCCCCTAAATCTAATCGCCTCATCCCTACCAATACCTCCGTCACCAACGGCGCGTACCTTTCCTGTATTCCCCTCTTCGAATACAACAATATGTCCACCAATACCTTTAACATCGCTCCAGTAGCTTCATCTATATCCATCTCCAACTTCTTCCTGCTATCCTTTCTTATCAAATCATACCTTAACTCTATCACTCCCTTCCCTACCTTCCTCGAATCACTGTTCTGCAACGTCCTCTTATACGCACTGTATACCCTGTCCGCACTGTTTAATAAACCTCCCTCCTCTACACTCTCTCCTTCTACATCGTTCCCATATCCCAACCTAACACCCCCCTGCTCGGCAAAATACTCCAACGCTTTATAATAATCCTCTCCCATTACCTCATATACCCTCCTCTCACGACTCCCGCTCTCAATCGCTATCTTTACACGCTCTTCTTCATATACCCTCTCAACCCTCACACTCTCCACAGCAAAACTCTTCCCCCATACCTTCCCCAACTCCTCACTTATCTCTCGACCTATTAATCCTTTTACAGACTGGGGGCCGTTTGTAAGGCTTTTAGCATCGGTTATTACTGAAATAGAATTAACCGCTTTACGGGCGGCATTGTTATTTTGAAGATTAATTTTTTCGGATTGTTTTTTGGTTATTTTAAGTTGGGCATATGCTTCACTGGGAATAACACTGTGAAGTATTGTAATTATAAGAACACCGCTTATTATTTTTGTAAGTCTGTCGCCGAGATTCATAGCATTTCCCTATAAGGATATTTAGATGTTTTGTTTAACGCCCGCATCAGATCCTGCTTACATTTATTATTTTATATGTAATGCAAGACGTTAACATGAGCCTTTAGACCCAAAAAAAGCATATTTTGGGCCTATGTATATATAGGCCAAAAGACCCATATACACGTTCTGTAAAATAATTAGATACAAAAAACAAAAGGAAATCTTTTTTTGATTTAGAAACATAAAAAAAACACTTCTAAAAAGTAGAAGTGTTTTTGATATAAAGTTAAAATATTTTTCGGCAGCGGTTTTGTGAGTTAAAAAATGTGTTCTTGCAGGCTGCAAACACATATCCTGCAAAGCCCATATTATACCTCGAATTTTAGCAAGAAAAGACAAATACATCATTATCTCCGCACACAGATAAAGACACACCTAACAACTGCCGGCAACAGCATAACCCGCCCGACGTAAACTGCCTAATGAAAATTTGTAAAAACCCTTTTTTATAAGATTTTTTGAAAGTTTGCTGCAGTGTTAAAAACCCTTTTAACCCTCTAAGGTAATTTACCTTACTTATTTATTTTATTTTTTTTAAACAAAGAAATCAAGTCGTTAAATTTTCTCTTCTGAGCAATGCCAAACGGAGTTAAGCCCTCATTCGTTTTTATTGTAGGATCGGCCTTTAATAATAAAAGCTGGTCAACAGATTCAACCATATTATTATAGGAAGCCCAATAAAGCGCGGTTTCGCCCTTATTATTCTTAATATTTACATCTGCGCCCGCTTCAAGCAGCATTTTTAAAGCCGCCGGTTTTTTATAACGAGCAGCTCCTATCAGCGCGGTAGAACCGTCACCCACTACGGCGTTGACATCCGCCTTATAAGCAAGGAGCATGCGTAAAATAATATTTTCACCAAGACTGGCAGCCATATAAAGAGGCGTAAATCCCGATTTATTTCTTACATTAGGATTAATGGCGCTTTTAAGCATAGCCTCAACCCCCACGGGATTTTTTTTGGTAACAAAATAAAACAAATTTTCCGTACTTGCTCCGGCCACGGCGCCGCGGGCTATTAAATATTCAACCAAAGTTCTGTTTTTTGCTTCACTCGCAAATAAAAGAGGCGTTTGTCCGTAATTATTTACGGCGTTTAAGTTTGCTCCCGCTATCATAAGAAGTTCACTCATATATTCGTCATTATTTTTAAGAGCTATCATTAAAGCGGTGTCACCGGTATAGGGATTTGCTTTATTAGGTTCGGCCGTGGATTTGCCTAAATCAGCCCTACTGAAAAGAAACTGAACCATATCCATATCTTTCATATCTACCGCGGCCATCAAAAGAGTTACGCCTTTTGACCCCGGTAAATTAACGTTCTTAACTTCCTCACGTACTTTAGTGACAAAGGTGTCATAATCACCCTGTCTGATAATGGCAATGGTTTCGTCTATAACTTCGGATTGAGATTTAAGGTTTACCGTGATTTTGGATACTTCTGCTTTTTGGGGCTTTTTAATAGTTGAGCCAAAGTAATACGCCCCTAAAAAAAGAAAAGGAATTGCAACAATAAAAAGTAAAAAAACTATTACATTTTTCTGGAAAAAAGAAAAAAATTTATTTAAGAACTCGCTTATGTTTTCCATCCCCATATCCCCGGGACAAAATGCGTTTTTTACGCGATATGCCCATTATTTTTTTAAGTTTTCCAAAGCGTTTTTGGCGGCGTCTTGCTCGGCAAGTTTTTTATTTTTGCCCCTACCCCTGCCAAGTTCTTTTTTTAAACTTGACACAACTACCGTAAAAATTTTTTCATGCTCAGGCCCTACGGTTTGGATAACCTCATACTCTGGAACTGATTTATATTTTTTTTGCACTATTTCCTGCAAAGTGCTTTTGTAATCGGAAGAAACTTCAGTAAGGCTTTGCGTAGAAATCCATTTATTTATTATGTTTTTAACGCTTTCAAAACCGCCGTCTAAATATACTGCGCCCAACACCGCTTCCATGGCGTTTGATAAAATGCTTTCACGCGTTCTTCCACCGGTAGCGGCTTCGCCCGCTCCAAGGGCTAAATACGCCCCCAAATCAAGCTCACTTGCCCATAAGTAAAGATTATGGCGGGAAACCAACCCCGACTTAATTTTAGAAAGCACCCCCTCTTCAACCTCCGGATATTTGGAATATATATATTCCGCTGCGACCAATCCAAGGACGCTATCCCCAAGAAATTCCAGTCTTTCGTTATGCTTAACAGACCGTCGTTCTCCTGTAAAAGATTTGTGAGTGAGTGCTTCCCTAATTAATTCTTTATTTTTAAAAGAATAATCTAATACTTGTTCAATATCGTTTGACACAATATTTTATTTTTTCGCGTTTGCTTTGATGTGCTCAATAGCTTCGCCGACAGTTTTGATCTTTTCAGCTTTTTCGTCGGGAATTTCGATATCAAACTCCTCTTCTAAAGCCATAATAAGTTCAACAGTGTCAAGGGAATCCGCGCCAAGGTCGTTTACAAACTGAGCTTCGGGTTTAACCTGGTCAGCTTCTACACCTAACTGTTCCATAATGATATTTTTTACTCTTTCTTCAACATTTTCTACAGACATTGTAGACCTCCGTTATATATACAAACCACCGTTTACTGCTAAAATCTGCCCCGTTATGTAAGAAGCATCTTCGCTGGCCAAAAACAATATTGCTTTGGCGATATCACCAACACTTGCAAATCTTTTTAAAGGCACCTGCTCAAGCATTGCCTGTTTAACCTCTTCGTTAAAGGTGGCGTCCGTCATTTCCGTCTGTACAAACCCGGGTGCTACGGCGTTAACTCTGATATTTCTTGACGCGAATTCTTTGGCTAAGGTTTTTGTTATTCCTATTAACCCAGCCTTTGAAGCCGCATAATTTACCTGGCCGGCGTTACCCGCCTGACCAACTATAGAAGTTAAATTTATTATACTGCCCGCTCTGGCCTTCATCATATACTTAAGAACGGCTTTTGACATAAAAAAAGAGCCTTTTAAATTAATGTCAAGCACGGCGTCCCAGTCTGATTCGTTAAGCCTTACGGCCAAATTGTCCTTTGTAATACCCGCGTTGTTAACCAATACATCAACACCGCCCAAAGTTTTAACGGCGTTATCAACAAATTTCTGGCAGGCTTCAACATCGCTTACGTTAACTGTTTCAGTATATATTTTAACGCCTAAATGTTCAAGTTCGGTTTTTGCTTTTGCAAGGCCTGCTTCATTAGTGGCGCAAATCGCCAGGTTAGCGCCTTTTTCGGCAAATGCTTTTGCCGCGCCAAAACCTATGCCCCTGCTTCCACCTGTTATGATAACATTTTTATTTTTCATAAATCTATAAAATAATTTAAAAATTGATAAATAATAAAACAAAAAACTTATTTTTTCGCTTCAAGTTTTTCAAATATTTCTTTGTATTCGGCAATATGCTGTTTTATATCGCTTACAAAACCGCTGTCAACTAACCTTTTAGCGGTTCTCACGGCGTTAAATACAGCCGTTTCACTTGATTTGCCGTGTGAAACTATGGCCACGCCGTCAACGCCTAAAAGCGGCGCTCCGCCCGCAGTGTCGGGATCGGTAATTTTTTTAACCGAGGCGAACGCCGGTTTTGCCAGCATTGCGCCAAGCATTGCAATGGGGTTTTTCTTAATTTCCCCTTTAATCATATGAAACATGGCTTTTGCCAAGCCTTCTTCAAGCTTTAAACAAACGTTACCGGTAAACCCGTCTGTAACTACCACGTCCGTAGTGCCGAAAGGCAAATCACGCCCTTCAACGTTACCGCAAAAATTAATACCCAAATTGCTTAAGTAAGGATATGTTTCCTTTACCAGGTCGTTGCCTTTGCCTTCTTCTTCGCCTATAGACAAAAGCCCTACTTTAGGTTTTCTTATACCAAAAACTTTTTGTGTGTAAATTGACCCCATTACGGCAAACTGCATTAAATGCTGCGGTTTGCATTCCGCATTGGCGCCGGCGTCTAAAAGAAGCATAAGCCCCTTTACCGTAGGAAGCGGAGCGCCTATAGCGGGCCTTAAAACGCCCTCTATACGGCCCATCTTCATAAGAGCGGCAACCATTGTCGCACCGGAATTACCCGCCGATACAAAAGCTTTAGCCCTGCCTTGTTTTACTAAATCGGCCGCCACTACTACGCTGGCATTTTTTTTGGAACGGACCTCTTTGGCAGGATCAGCGTCCATATCAATAACATCGGGCGCGTGCTCCACACTAAGACCTTTTAAATCAGAAAGCCCTAAGGAGGCCAGCTGCTCTTTTAAAACCTTTTCGTCCCCTACTAATATAACTTCGCATTTAAGCTCTTTTACAGCACGGGCCGCGCCTAAAATGTTAGGCTGGTATCCAAAATCTCCGCCGGACGCGTCTAGGGCTATTCTCATAGTCAAAACCTTTTATTTTGCGTCTTGTGAATTTTCTTTCTTTGCTACTGCAACAACAACTTTATCCTTGTAAAAACCGCAAGAAGGGCAAATGTTGTGGGGCTTTCTGGCCGCGCCGCAATTAGAACATGAAACTAAAGCAACGGGTTCTAATTTAGAATTTTGGCTCCTTCTAAGATCTCTTCTTGAACGAGTATGTTTTCTCTTTGGATTAGGCATTTTATTTCTTCCTCTCTAACTTAAACTTCAAATTCATTTATCCTTTTTAAGAACCGCAAAAGCAGAGAAATTCTGCCTTACGCAACCGCAGTTCTCTTTATTTTTATTTTTGCCGCACTGATCACACAAGCCCTTGCAGTTTTCATCACAAACAAATGTAATGCTTTCTATAAGAGCAAGCGTTTGGATAACTTCATACATTATATCAATTATTTCAGATTTAATGCTATATGTTTCAATAAACTCTTCATCAAAAGAGCCGTCAAATATATCAAGGCAGCGTCCGCATTGCAGCTTTGTTGCGCCGTATACGCGGCCCTGCACCAAAATATCTTTTTGGCTTATGGAAAAATTTAGATTAACCTTAACTGAAGTAATTTTATTAGGTTCCGATAATATGTTTTCAAAATCTTTAGGAGCAAGCTTAGCGCTGCATTTAAGCCCCTTCATTCTTATAATATCTTTTGTTCTAAAAACTAAATCTTCGGGAACATCATAGTCTGCATAATTCATATTTATATATTTTACTATTAATTAACACAAAACAAAACACCGCTCTCGCATAAGAGCGGTGTTTGAAATTTATTTTTTAAATACGCGCGACGTAAGCGCTTGTATATTCCAAGGAAAGTTCTTCCAACTTTAAAGAAAGATCTTTGCAAAGTTCTTTATCTTGGGCGCTCAAACCGGAAATTTTTTTTATTTCTTTAGCTTTATCTAAAACGGGCCTGTCCTCAAAAGCGGCGCCCTTATTGTCGGAAACGTAAAAATTTACAAACCAACCGGTTAAAGACTTCTCTAATTGCGCGTCATCAAATTTGCCTTCATAAGAAGAAAACAACTCTTTTATTTTATTTTTATATATTTCAAAACAATTATTTTTAGCTTCTGTAAGAATTTCCTCAACAGCATTTAATTTCTTATAGTGTTCGGATAGAATGCCGCTAAACTCTTCTTTTTGTATTTCAGAAACAATACCGTAAATAAACCCGAAATAGTTATAAAAAAACGTTTTGTAATTTTCATAGGAAAAATCAAAATTTAAAAATGAACTGCCTTCTTTTAATTTAACTAAAAATTTCTCAAGTTCGCCTTTTTCTTTAAGACAGCGCTCCCGGTGCTCTTCCCCGCCGGAAAGGCAAATATCGTTAAAAACATTAAGTTCTTTTGTAAGCCCGTCTATATACGTGGCGGTTTCCCCAATATGTTTTTTGTAAATAATTTCATATTTTTCAGGTTCCTGCGTTTTTTTAACTTGGGTTATAGAGGAATGTTTTTTTGCTTCTTTAACTTTTTCGGCAATATAACCCTTACTCACACCTGTTAAATTTCCAAATACCTGCGCGGCGCTAAAGCAAAGAAATGTTATCAGTAAAATTTTTTTCATAAAAGAATTCCATTACTAATAAATTACCCGTTTTAAAAGCCTTTTACATGGGCCAAAAGGCCCATTTTGCCTATAGGCCCTAATAAAAAAACTCCGCAGGAATTTTCCTCGCGGAGTTTTTATTATAAGAATTTTTTTAAAATACTTTTATTGTTCACTGTGGTAAAGTTCTTTATACTTATTGCCCAGTTTACGGTTGTAAACGGGATAATTCTTATTTAAATACATGTCCGACAAATACCCAAAACACATAGGTTCACCGGCGTCGGCCCCTTTTTGGAACCATTCTAAAGCTTTATTTATATCAAATTCTACACAGTTGCCATCCTCATACAAACGGCCGAGATGACAAGCTGCCGAAGGAACTCCCTGCAAGTGAGCTTTATTATACATTTCAACTATCAGACCGCAATTTTTAAAAGCGGGGTAATTTTCATAAATAAGAGCAAGATGCAATGAGGCCTTGCCATACCCGCCCGAAGAAAGTTCTTTTAAAGCATCAAGCGCTTTGGAAATATCTTTTTTTACGGGATATGCCCCTATTAGATAATATTCAAAAGCTAAAGCGTATTTTGCGTCTTTATCCCCCGCTTCGGCGGCTTTGCTTATATCATCAAAACGGGCTTTAAGACCTCTTTTCCATTGGATATTGTCATAACGGCAAAAAAGCGTATTTTCAAAAGCATTCTTCTTATCCCATAAGCAAGCTGTTTCAATACTGACTTCATTATTGTTAAGGCCGTAGGCGTAAACATTAGCCATTTTGCCGATTGCAAGTGTAAATCCGTCTTCGGCGGCTGCGGTAAGAGCATTCATATTATTTTTTATATCCTGGGGTGTTTGAACATAATCAAATTCCAGGTAAGCGTCTAAATATTGGGAATATTTGTCAGGCACAGATTTTGTTGCAACTTGTTTGTCCGCGCAAGCACACAAAAATAATAATGCGGCGCAAAAAAGCGTAATATATTTTCTCATAATATCCTCCTTGTGTAATTTTTAATATAGCATATAAAAACAATTATTTTTTACCTGCGGGAACAAACCTCGCAGCCACTTTACCCGCATCTATAACACCGTAACCTTGTTTAAGTTTATGCGGCCCGCTGGCAAGCGACGAGGCCGCGGCTAAAATTTCCTTTACCTGCGCGGGCGAAGGATCCTTACCTTCGTTAGCAAGCCTGTATCCTTCGATAGCCAAAGCGGCCATACCCGCCACATAAGGCGCGGCGACAGAGGTTCCGTCCGCCCAAATATAAGAATTGTTTAAACCTGTTGTGTAAACGGCGGAAGCCGGCGCGGTAAAATCAACCTGCGCGCCGTAAGAACTTTTGCCGTAAGCGCCGTCATGCGCGGTTATGCCGGAAACGGCTATAACCTCATCCATACTAGCCGGAAAAAGAACTTTATGAAAACCTTCATTGCCGCTTGGCGCAACGATAATTATGCCGGCTTTGTAAGCGTTTTTTATGGCGTCGGCAAGGTCTTGCTGCCAGCCGCTTACGCCGTAACTTAAATTTATAACGCTTATTTTATCTTGCGATGTTTTATTATGCTCAACAGCCCAGTTAATAGCATTTACGACAGGTCCGGAAGATATCAACCCCTGCCCCGGGTTTGCTTTGGCCGAGTAAATTTTAGCGTCAGGCGCTACGCCGAGCATATCTTCGCCTTTGGCTATTATTATGCCTATAACCCCTGTTGAATGTCCAAAAGTATCATAAGGACCGCTTGAGGTAAAATCCAAAGTGCTTATGGCCCCGGTTTTAAATTCCTTGTGAGGAGATACGCCGCTATCTATAACCATAACGGTAACGCCCGCACCGGTTATACCCAATTTATGGGCGGCTTCCAAATTCATGCGGGTTTTTCCCCAATTTTTATAGTTTTCCAAAATATCGCTGTTTAAATCAAAAGGGTTTCTTTTATTAACAGTTGAAGTCGGCCCCAGCGAGCCTCTTTTATGGGGCCCGCCCGCCTGCGGGTTAGCAACCGCCCTGGCCGGCACGGGAGGATTATTGCCCAAGCTTGCATATTCCTCATCTAAAGCAAATAGTATATTAGGCAGCGCGAATAAAGAAATTAAAAATAAAAATTTTTTCATATCAACACTTTATCAAATTAACAGCTTGTTTATAAAGCCAGGCAAAAAAACCCGCCGTAAAGGCGGGCTTTAAATTATAAATCAACATGACAGCATTTTGAAAGAAGCAAAGGCGGCGCGGCCTGCGCTTTTTTAAACATATTTTTTCTGTATCTGTTTTCTATTTTTTCAACTTCTGCAACGGTTATATTTAGTTTTTTAGCGATAGTCGAAGGTTCTAATTTTAAATCAAGATACATATGCAATATTTTATCTAAAACAGAGTAAGGCAAAAGGTCGTCCTCGTCTTTTTGGTTATGCGCAAGCTCGGCTGTTGGCGGGCGTGTAATTGTGCCTTGGGGTATAAGCTCTTTATTTCGGTTAATATAAGCGGCAAGCTTATAAACCATTTCTTTATAAAGGCAGGCTAAAGGAGCTATTGCCCCGCAGGAATCGCCATATAAAGTATAGTAGCCTGTGGCGACTTCAGTTTTATTTCCCGTGGCTAAAACAACGCCGCCTACCTCGGAAGAAACCGCCATAAGAACATTGGAACGCAGTCTGGGTTGAATATTTTGCACGGTTAAGGGTTTTAATTTTTTTATTCCCCCCATCTCTTTCACAATAGCTTCAAAGGTCCCGTCAATATTTATAATTTGAAAATTTATTTTTAAATTTTTGGCAAGCTTTTTTGCAAGCGTTAAACTTTCTTTAGAAGAAAATTTTGTAGGAATAGCCACACCATAAACATTAGAAGGGCCGAAAACATCAACAGCCAGCGCCGAAACAACAGCGCAGTCTATGCCGCCGCTTATTCCTATAACGCATTTTTTTATATTATTTTCTTTGGTGAATTTTTTTAAACCCGCCGTAATTTCTTTATAAACCTTCGCAGGAGTTAATTTTGACATATTTTTTCCTCTTAATAATAATTTATTAAAAACCAAATTTTATTGTATAAAAACCTTTTTTGGCAAAACAAAAAGGCGCCGCTAAAAAGCTGCCCCTTTTTATTAACTTTATTATATAAAATATTAATCTTGCAAACCAAGGCCCAAACCTTGCCTTAATTATAGCGCCTTTAGTATTAAGCAACGCTATTTTTGCTATTTAAAAGCGAAAAATGTTTTATTACCGTCGCCGCTGATCTGCCCGTTAGAATTGCCCGTAGCGCCTTTACAGATTTCATTTCCTTTGTCAGTATATCCGCGGCAAAATATTTTATCACAACCGAGACCGAAAGCCATTCCCGGATCGCAAGATAAGCGGTATTTCAATATAGAATAATCGCCGGTTGTTCTTTCAAAATATATAGCATAGCTGTAAACTGTTATATTAAAGTTTTTTCCTGTCCACCTTTGCGGGCTGCCGCCTTTGTTTGTATAAGGTATTTCAATATCCAAATCTTCCAAGGAAAGAGCCCTTGAGCCCGTGGCAAGAAAATATCTTTCATCAGCGTCGTTAACAGCGCGCAAAAGAATCATAGCCTCCGAAGCGCGCGCGCGTTCAACCGCTTTTGTATACTGCGGCAAGGCTATAGCGGCAAGTATTCCGATAATTAGCACAACCACAAGCAATTCTATTAATGTAAATCCTTTTTTCATAAAAATCCCACAGTAAAATATCATGCAAAAATAAAAAAATTATAAACTTCTTAGTATGTTAGGAGTTTTGTTCCGGGCATACAACCATTTCATAATATTCACAGATATTATATATAATATTTATATATGAAACAAAAAATTTTAATTACGATTTTTACTCTTTTTATAAGCATGTTTTCTTTTTCACAGGAAGGCAAACTTATTTCAATTGATATTAAAGATAAAGAATTTGAACCCGTTTTAACAGAAGTTGTTGAAGCAATAAAAACCTATGTGCCAAAAAAGTACCCCTATTTTTTAGATATAGAGCAAAATAAATACCCCCAAACAAATCCTTTTAGCATATTAGTAGCGCTTTTTGACGACTGTGACGACGACCATTTTGAAAAAACAGCCCACCGTCTCAGCATGACCTGGGACGCTGCCGCCGGCGTAGTAACCAACGGGCAAACGCAAACTCCTATGGCATATATAATGACGGACAGTATAAGAGAAAACTGCAAATATTATTTTGACGACACGCCGCATTGCCTTTTTTCAAAAACTTTAGCAGCGCTTGTGCATGAAGTTTACGGGCATCTTTATTACCACTTTGAGCACCCGTTTAACAACGCCGACCACTTTACAAGCGAAAATAACGCCTACACACAAAGCGTAAATATTTTACAAGCTATGTATGAAAACATGCAAGCCGACGCAAAAACCCCCGAGCAGGAACGCAGGCTTTTTATTTTAGAACATATTTTAAACAACGAAAAAAATATGCTTAGAAGATATTCCGAATAAGACCTCAATCTATTTGCAAATGCTATTTTAACATTACAATAAAAAAGCCCCCGCCGTATGGCGGGGGCTTTTTATAAAACAGTTTAGAACCTTACAAATCTTACTACTTTAAGTTCAAAACCAAGTTCTTTTGAGCAATCCGCAAGATGCTGTCTTACGCTGACTTTGTTGTCTTTAATTGTGCCTTGTTCAAGTAAGCAGTTATCTTTGGCAAATTTTTTAACTTTGCCGGGCATCATTTTTTCAATAGAAGCTTCGTCTTTACCTTCTTTCAAAGCGAGTTCTTTGTAAATTTCCTGCTCTTTGGCTATAACGTCCGCGGGAATATCCGCTTCGTCTAACCACATGCTCTGCATTCCAACGGAATGCATGGCAAGGCCGCGGGCAATTTCTTTAACTTTATCGGAGTTGCAGCAGCTTCCGTCACCATTAACGCAGGCGAGTTCAAGCATAGCGGCTTTTTTATTATCGGAATGGACATAAGTTTCAATAACGCCGCATTTGCCGGAAACTTCCCAATTATAAGCGCCTTTAAGTGAAACATTTTCACCCAATTTGGGGGCTACTTCCGAAATCATATCTTTAATTTTTTGATCTTCATCATAGTTAAGCCCGGGGTTGGCCAAAACATAGTCGCAAACGGCGGCGGCTAATTTTTTAAAATCGTCCGTGCGGGCAACGAAGTCAGTTTCACAGCCTAAGAAAGTCATGGCGTAATGTTTACCGTCATTTTTAACTACAACCTGGCCTTCTTTTGTTTCTCTTCCGGCTCTTTTAGCCATGCTGGCTAAACCTTTCTTTCTAAGAACGGTAATGGCGGCTTCAATATCGCCTTTACATTCTTCAAGAGCTTTTTTGCAGTCCATAAGGCCTGCGCCGGTTTTCTCTCTTAAATTTTTAATATCTTCTGCTAATGACATTTTTTTCTCCGTACAGGGTTAATTATTAGTCTGCGCTTTCGACTTTCTTAGCTTTGGGCGCTTTTTTCACCACGGGTTTCTTTTTTACGGCTTCTTTTTTTGCTTTCTTTTCTTCTCTTCCGTGGAGCTTTTCTTCTTCTTCAATTTCTTCGCCTTCTTCTATAACGACTGCGCCTTCGGGTTTAACGGTTTCTTCAACCGTTTTTTCGGCGGGCACGGCAACTTCTTCAGTTAAAGCGCCTTCAAGAGCCTGGGCCATAATTGTGTTTTCAACTTCAGCGGCAGGGGTTTCCTGTGCGGGTTGTTTGGGGCCTTCAGCTTCTGTGCGGCCTTCAATTATAGAGTCAGCCACCGCAGCGCAAAAAAGTTTTATAGAGCGGGCTGCGTCGTCGTTACCAGGTATAGGGTAATCAATATTATCGGGGTCGGCATTTGTATCGCAAACAGCTACTACGGGAATGTTTAAAATTACCGCTTCTTTAACCGCACCTTGCGTATCAACAGGGTCGATAACAAAAACAACGTCGGGTAAAGATTTCATTTCTCTGATACCGCCTAAAAGTGTTTGCAGGCGGACCATTTCTTTGCCTAATCTTGATGCTTCCTTTTTGGAAATAGCTTTAAAAACGCCTTCTCTTTCCCATTTTTCAAGTTCGTTTAAGCGTTCTACGGATTTTTTTACCGTTTGGAAGTTTGTAAGTGTACCGCCAAGCCATTTTTCGCTTATAACGTAAGCGCCGCACCTTTCAGCTTCGGATTTAATAGCTTCCTGAGCCTGTTTTTTTGTGCCGACAAATAAAAATCTGGCGCCTTTTTTGGCTTCTTCTTTAATAAATGCCGTGGCTTTTTTAAGTTCTTTTGCGGTTTTTTGTAAATCTAATATGTGGACGCCGTTTCTTTCGCCAAAAATATATTGGCCCATTTTAGGATTCCAGCGGCTGGTTTGGTGGCCAAAGTGAACACCGGCCTCAAGCATGGCCTTCATTGATACATTACTCATTATTATCCTCGTAAGTCTTTGCGGAAATTTAGCCGCCCGGGAGGCCGCTATGAATGCAAAGAACTTGGGCTTTACTATTCTTACGCATTGAAATTTACTGCCTGTTTCGCGCAGATATAATTAAGCTTGGTTATATTATAGCATAAAAAAACTCCCCCGTTATTCGGAGGAGGTTTTTTTTATTAAATTAAAAACGCCCGTTAATAAAAAGCATTACCGGCATAAAGCCGTTTTCCGCGAAATTAACAAGCCCTAATTGAATACCTCGGTCTATATCTCTTGCGTAGTTAATAAAACCGAGCTGAAGTCCGCTAAAGCGGTCAGCCATGTTAAAAAACCCAAGTTGAAACCCCGTAATATTGTAAGACATATTAACAAGCCCGATGCTTACCCCGCTGATATCAACAGATTTATTTATAGGCGCTGTTTGAAGACCCGAAAAACTGCCCGCGTCATTAAAAACCCAGCTTGCCTGCCACCCTGCCATAGTTTGGTTTTTTGCCCAAACAACATTAAATTGAACGCCCGCAATATCATCAGTATTACCGCCGATGCCCAGTTCTACCCCTCTTACAATGTTTTCATTGGGAAACGCAATCCCGTCCCAAAGAGACAGTTTAACAGGCGTTACTGCCATAGCGGGTAAAACAAGCGCGCAAAACAACACCGCAAAAAAAACTTTTTTCATACACCCTCCGTGCTAAAGGATTATATAACATATAAATGTTAATAATTTTTATTCTAACTATATTGATTATATAAAAAATGTAAAAAGTTTTTTCCTCCATTTAGATTAAAAAACAAATAACTTAAATAAATTTAATTTCAATAAAAAACGGGACGGTTTTTAAAACCGCCCCGTAAATAGGATTTGCATTAAACAACTGTTTTTAATTTCTTTTTTTAAGAGCGTCAAAAGTGCTTACAGGCTCTTTTTCTCTGTTGGGTATTTCTATGGACGTTACGCGTCTTGCCGGTTTGGACTGTTCTTTCTTAAGAGCCTCAACATAGGCTTTTTCCGCCGCGGCTTCCTGCGCTCTTGCGTGTAAAATCCACTTGTATCCGCCGTACACGGCAAGCCCTACCCAAAAAAACAGGCAAATTAAAGATACAAATACTTTAAAAGTAAACTTTGGCATATCTCTCCCTATTTAGCGCTTCTACCCGCTGTTGAATTATAAAGCTTAGCGTCTTTTAAAGCTTTCTTTTCAGCTCCTGAGCCTTTTATAAGCTGGCTTACCGCCGTTGTAATAAACGTAGCGCCCGCCATACCACCCAAAGTTTGAACTATGCCCGGCAATCCCGAAAACACTTTTGGCAAGCCTTTCATAAATGCGCCAAATTTTGACGATACCGCCGACAGCGTCCAAACAGCAGCGCCTGCGGTAACCATTGCCGCTGCAATTGTTTTAGCTGTTGAACTTGGGTTAACGCCATCGCTATGCTTAATAAATATTTTTGCATACGCAGCTACAACTAAAGCCATACCCGCGCCGTAAACAATCCATTTCCATGGGGCCGGCAGCGCCGACATAACAATTGCTAAAGCTGATAATCCGACCAACAACAAACTTGCCATTGCATACAATGTGTTTTCCCTTGATTTTCTTAAATCATTTTCAAGTTGCAGCGTGCCCATAGCTTCGAAAGCGGTTTGTTTATTGGATTTTTCAATATCACCCAAAGTAAGGTTGCTGCTTTCGGGAGCTACCTGTGCGCCAGCTACTGAAATACCGGCTTTATTTTCACCCGCGTTTTGGAAAGTTTCGTCAATAAACGTGGCACTGACATTCTTGCCGTCCGCGCTGGCTAAAGTTTTGCGTATATTATGGGCCTGTCTTAAAGAACCGCTGACTTCCCTGCCCTTAGCTGCTTCGAGCGCGCTGCCCTGGGAGCCGACATCGCCCTGGTTAAAACCTTGCACTCTGCCTCTGTTAGCCCTGTCTCTAGAAGCGCTGCCGCCCGCATTGGCGCCTGCGCCGCTAAGTTGCTGTCCGGCTAATTTTTGAGCCGCGCCCGCGTCCTTAACCGCTCCGCCGGCGCCGCCGGCATACTGGTTATTATAAGAACCGCCGCCGGAACGCCTGGAACCGCTTATACCCAAAGAATCTAAACCTTTGGCCTGCATTTTATTGCCGCCTGCCGCTGCCGCGGCGGCGTCAGCTTGAGCTTGCGCTGAAGCTAATTGCCCTTTTAACTCGTTTTGAGCGGCCGCATCCCTGCCGATACCCATTCCTTCAAGCATACCGCCAAAGCCGGAGCCGGAATCACCCGCTCCTCCAGAAGGGGCCGCGCTTGCGCGGGCTGAGCCGCCTGATGCTGTTGCGGGAGTGTTAGATGGAGCAAAAGCCCCGTAACCTGAACCCGAAGCGCTTTGTCTGGCCGCCTGCATGGATTTAGAAGTGCTGTCCATATTGCTGCCGTATTGGGCAAAACCGCTGCCGCCTTCACCGCTGCCGTATTGGGCAACGTCTGAGTAAGAGGTTCTGGTTATTGGAGCGCTGGCGCCCTGGTTGCCGCCGCTGAGCATGCTGACTACAACAGCGCCCGTGCCCACGGTAACCAAACCCAGGCCCGCCGCGGTAACAACATTCTTTGTTACCATGCCTAAGTTATTTAATATTTTTCCTATTTTCATAATGGTACCTCCAAGTACCTGCAAAACATTTTTATAAATAAGCTAAAAAATTTATCAAAATCATTAATACTACTTAACGACCCTTGCTTATGAGCCTGCCGCCCCGCTTGAAGCTCCGACCCCGCTTGAAATTCCGGACGATCCTCCTCCCGGTTTAGCGAAACAATCCGCCGCGTTAAAACCGTACTCTTTAGAACCCTTCACACATGTTTTTATAGATATTTGCTGGTTGGCTTGCCCAATAGCAATTTGGGTAGCGCCGTCAACCAAACCTTTTAGCATTTGTTTTCCAAGCTCAGCCCAAAAACTCGGTTTAGGTTCGGGGATTTGCCTGTCTTTCTTTTCCTGCCCATCTTTAACAGCCTTGGCGACATCACCTATTGAAGGCCCTTCACTGGCAGCTTGGCCCCCAATCCCGGCGGTTTCATCAAGCGCAAGCTCCGCCATAGCCGTTTCTAAATCCGTATCAAGTTCCGCTGTGGCTTTACCGCCCTGAAAAGCAGCCATAGCCCCGGATAAGGCGCCCTCACCGTCTTTTTTAGCGCCTGCTGAAGATTCCGCGTAAGCCTGTAATAAACTTCGGCCCCTTTCCGTTTTGCTGAGCTTGGCAAGCATTTCTTTGCTTACCTTTGTGTTAGCCGTTTTCGCATTAGACGCAGAAGCATTACCGGGCGTCCAGCTTGTGCCCCTTAAACCGCCTCCCCCTCCGCTGACCATTGAACCTTTACTCATTGTGCCTATTTGTGTAGCAGGTTTGCTTACGCCGGAACCGTAACTGCTATAAGCAGACGAAGCAGGTGCGGGCGCAGGGGTATTACGCGCGGATAACTCCTTTAAAGCGGCCTCATACTCCGCGTCGGGGGCTTCCTCTTCAGATAAAGCGTCCGCCTCCTGGCGGGCTTCCTTTTCTTCCGGGGTAAAAAGAGTGCTGTCCGGAACACCGCTGATATCATTATATTTCGCAAGCAATTCTTTTTCAGCCTCATCGTTTACAAACGGAAGCTGCGCTAAGTCGAAATTTCGGGAAGAAAGGTTGCTAAAATCGTCGGGCTTGCCTTCATCACTACCGGCCATAGCGCCGATTAAAGTAAAAAGAACAAGCAAAAAAACCAAAGCACAAGCCCCCCAAGTATAGGCTTTTTTCTTGTCCATATTTTTAAAATTAGACCCTTTTTTAATTATAAGCGCCATACAAGGCCCCCTGTTATGATGTTATATATAATATAAAATACACATAATAAAAATTTTACTCCCGATGACCCGCACTAATAAAAGTACGCTCAAAAAGGAGCTTAAACAAACATGCTTATCGCATTACTCATATTATAATGATTATTACCCGGTTGTCAAGGTTAAATTTATATTTAAAAACCATTTCCAATAATAGGATTTTTTAAAGTTTTTAGAAGTTTTTTAACAAAAATATATACTCCGAAAACTATAAACAAAGAACCCGCGAAATAAAGAATATTGCCTATTTGCACATCATAATTATAAGTGCCAAATAAAGTATGTAAATATTCCCAATCCGATTCACTACCACCCAAAAGGGTAACCTCAGGCAGACTTGTTGATTTTGCATAACGTCCTATTGAAATAAAACTATAACCCAGCCACATCTGGCACACCGCCGCCTGCATGCCTTTACCCTGCCTTAACAAACAGATACCCATAAAAGAAGGCACTATAAGTTCCATGAGCGTTCCGCCGGCCACATGTAAAAATTTATTGCCACCGCCAAGGATATAAAATATAGGGTGCCCCGCTTCATGTATACCTATATTAAAAAAATATAAAATGCCTAAAACTGTTTGAAACGCTCCGCCCAAAAACAAAAAACATAACGCTGCTGACAAAAGAAACAAAACTGTTATTGTAAAGAAACCCAAGTCCTCACTCCACGGGCCGACATTGTAAGGATCTATAAGTTTTTTGATTTTAAATAACATTTGAAATATGTTTTTTATTTTTTATAAATTTTAAGGCGGCATTTTTATTTTTAACCGCGCCCTTAAACTGGGCGCGCCTTAATTCGTTAAAAACACTTGTTATTTCTTTACCGTTAAAACCTTGCTCCGCTATTTTCCCACCCGTTATAAAAACTGCGGTTAAAGCCGCTTTACAAAATTTAGGATTAAACTTTTTTATAATTTCAAGTTGTGTGCCCGTAAGTTCTTTTAAAGGAGCCATGGAAGAGTTTACAACTTCCCACGCGCCGTAAAGTTCCTGTGATAACGCGCGCGGCAAATGAAGTGATTCTATAAAATCCCCCCCCTGCGCGCCCAAAGAACAGGCCAAAATACCCAGCCGGACATTAACATTTTTTGTTTTGGTTAAGGAATTATGCCATTTCAGTTTAGGAAAAATAAAATTGTTTAAATCATATTCCTGCAAAAATTTAAAAATTTTTCTTATTTCTTTTTCTTCTAAAATTTTAATAAGTTCCGCGCGGAGCCTTTCTCTGGAAAGCAAAGAAGGAAGCGCCGCTTTTGAAGCGTTTTTTAAAAGCCATTTTGTGTTTTTCTCTATAGTCCAATTAAAACGGCCCGCGAATCTTACCGCGCGGTAAGCGCGGGTAGGGTCGTCAATAAAACTTTTATCGTGCAGAACTTTTATTTGTTTTTTATCAATTGACTGCTTGGCTTTGAAAGGGTCATAATAAACACCGAAGGTCGCGCCGTTTATGCTGAGCGCCCAGGCGTTTGCGGTAAAATCACGTCTGAAAAGGTCTTTATCTATTGTGCTTGGCGACACTTTTGGCAACGCCGCCGGTTTTAGATAAACTTCTTTTCTGGCGCGCACAAAATCCAGTTTTAAACCGTTTTTAAGTTTAACTCTTGCGGTGCCGAAATCATCAAACTCCTGCGCCTCGGCACCGTGAAATTTAATAAGAAAATCTATTAAAACTTTACTGTCCCCTTCAACCGTAATATCAACATCTTGAGTTTTTCGGCCCAAATAAAAATCACGTACGGCACCGCCCACAAGCCACACTTTGATTTTATGCCTGTCAGCTTCTTCACCCAGTTCTTTAAAAAACTTGACGTATTTTTTTTCTATCATAAAAACAAGGGTTCCGTTTTTCCTTTTTTAATATCTTCGGCAAATTTTTTAAGAAGTTTTGAATTTAGTCCTTTGGCAAGAACATCTTCCGCAGCCGAGTATAAATCAGCAGCCTCTTTTGAATTTTTTGTCGGCACATACATAGGATAATTATTAGCGCGCGCGTAGTCCGGACGCAATGTTATTATTTTATACCCCGCAACTGCGCTTGAAGCAGCTACAACCTCGGATTCGGCCGCAAGAACAGAATCTTTTTCAAGCAGTTCCTTTAAAGCGGCCAGGCCGAAAACGTAAACAGGTTCCCCGTTAATATTCATTTCTTTGGAAAGGCTTTTCTTTAAAATTTCAAAATCGTGATGCATTTTTTCTTTTAAAGAAGACTGGTTGTTTTTTTCTTTTTCGCTAAAAACAAAAACAAGCAGGTTTAAGGCCGGGTCTAAGTATATTAAATTATTCTCATAATAAAAGTAATGGTTGCACTTTGGGCAGCAGACAAGGTTAAGCTCCCCTCCTAGAACGGCGTCTTTAAGTTCCGGCGCGGAATCCGCCGCCACTAAAGACCAAAATTCGCTTTCAAATTCCTCACACCCGTTGGGGCATTTTATTTCAGCCAAACCTTTAATTGATTTCATGTTTTCTCCAAAATTATATACGCCGTATAGCGTAAAAGCAGTGTAAAATTAATATTATATATTATAATAAAGATAAGAAGCGGCAATTTTTGTAAAGCAAAAACCTGTAAAAAAAATTGCGATTATAATAAAAGAACCAAATATTTTTGTGTTTTAACGCATGCAATTTATTTAAATATTCCCGGGATAAAGCCCGGGTTTTATTTTGTTTCAGAATTTTACTTTGCGTTTGGGCAGCGGCAACAAACAAGAGTTGATTCCTCACAACAAGGCATGGATTATATATCCCAAAACGGGCTTTTATTCTTCCTCGGGTTTACACAAAATATTTTCCTGGGTATAGCAAAAAAAACACCCCCGTATAACAAACGGGGGTGTTTTTCAAAACAGTTTTATTAAACAGCTTTCTTTTCAGCCTCGCATTGGGCCGTTTCATTTTTTTTATTATTATGGTCGTCGCCTTTTTCTTTATTCCACGGGATAGCCACGAATATCATAGCCGCAAAAGCCGCTACCGCGCAAGACATATAAAGCGCGCTCCAGCCGTAATGTGAGATAATAAAAGCCGCGCCTCTGCCCGAAATCATAGCGCCGAAATAACCGAACATACCGCTAAATCCGCAAGCCGCGCCGACTGATTCCTTTACCGTAATACGGGAAACCTGAACCCCGCCGGCAAGATTTTGGGGACCGTCGACAAAAAAGCCCACCGCACCCAAAAGTACAGCCGTAAGCATTAAATGATTAGGGCCGGAATAGAGGTAGAACGCATAAACTACAAATATTAAAATAAACAAGAAAATAATGTTTACCGGGGCGCAGCGTCCGTTAAAAAACCTGTCCGCCATCCAGCCTGATGCAATGCCGCCCAAGGTGCCTATCAAAGGCATGATTGAATATAAGAAAGGCAACGCCTTTTTGTCCATACCTTTAACTTCGCCTAAAAATATTGTGGCCCAGTCCAACGTAACAAAGCGTATATAATATATAAACACATAAGCTATTGCCAAAGCCCATAAATAGGGGTTTGTAAGAACGTATTTTTTAAGAATTTCCCAATAAGACATTTCTTCTTTTTGGGCTGTTGTGGGAGCTTTAACTCCGGTAAAGTCCTCAATCGAAGGTAAGCCTATAGATGTAGGTTTATCAACTAATGTCTTAAACAAATAAATAGAAGTTAAAAGACCAAGTATACCGGGAACATAAAAGACAGAACGCCAGCTGATAAAGTGCGACATATCTATCTGTATTCCTAAAACGGGAAGAGTAAACTTAGCGCCCACTAAAAATAAAAGGCCGCCCGCAAGCCAGGCAACAGCTGTTGTACCGACCGTATGGGAAGATGACCAAAGCGTCCATTTTGTAGCCCTTTCTTTAGCTGAAAACCAGGTTACCAAACCCCTTGCTACGGGAGGAAAACCCATTGACTGGAAGGCATTACTAAGCCCCCAAAAAAACGCCAAGAGATAAAAACTATGAAGATATCCGAAAAAAAGATTTACTATTGAAGATACAAACAAACCTGTTGCCATAAAAGCGCGTAAGTTACATTTATCCGCAAGCATACCGCTTAAAAATTTACCTACACCGTAAGTAAAGTATGAGATTGTGCCTATCCAACCGTATTGGGCAATTGTTATACCGGATTCTTCTCTAAAAATATGAGCTACCGGTGAAAGGTTTTTTCTTGTAAAATAGTACATTACATAACCTAAATACATAGAAAAAAACATTTTAATACGCATGCTTCTGTATTGCTTTTTTATTTCATTTTCATCTTTAACCATTTCAACAGCGTCTGGCATAGGTTTAAAGATGTTTTTGATTTTATCTAACACAAAAGAACCTCCTGTTTTTGTTTGTAAAAAGTATTTACTGCAACTACGACGCACTGCAAAATCCATTAATACCAAATTATAACATAAATATCCTTAAATATATTTAGAAGATATTTCATTTAAAAAGCCAACAACTTAACCAAGCTTAACGCGCCATTTAAATAAAAATATTTCATTGCGGCACATAAAAGAAGTGGCGCTTGATTTTAAGGGTTGGAATACATATGCTCAAAACCTTCTATATTATCAGCATCGTTTTTATTTTGCTTTATAATATTCCCTTCAACCCAGTCTTTAGGATTACGAGTATCTAAATTAGTCCTGCGTACGGCGTTTATTTCACGTCTGCTTACCTCAAACTCCTGGCTTAACGGGCCCTGGTAACCTCTTGAAGCTTTTATATTTGAAATAACGCTCAATAAATATTTATACTGCATAAAAATAGGAATAAGAACCAAAAGGAATGAACCCCAGGCTGAGATCAACTGAGTTTTGGCGTTTATAACAGCCTTTATTTGGGCATTTAATTCAAATTCACTTTCAAATCCCATGCCATACATATGCGTCAAAAACATAAGCGTACCGAATCCTGCAACCAAAAAGCTGCCTATACCAACCCAAAACATTTGTTTATTAAAAAGGGCGGAAATATAAGGGCTGTAAAGTTTTTTGGCATTTGGCGCATCCTTATAATATTGGACCATATCGCCTTCAATTTCCTCGCCGGATTTAACTGCGCTGATCTCTTCATCAACAGCTGTATAAATGGTTTTTTCAAGAACACCGATAGCTTGGGATTGATAGTTTGCAAGACCTAACGTCGCCAAAGAGACAAACGCCGCACCAATTAAAGGATGTACGCCCCCTAGAAGAAAATCATTATAAGTGAGAATAAAACCTAATATACCTATAAGACCAAGCGGGCCTGATACAGCCAAAACTTCGTCATCACTTACAATCTTCTTTTTCACTAAGTGTGAGGCGACTTTCCTTGCTATAATAGCGGGAACCATTGTGGCAAAAAATGTGATAACCAGGCCGAAGCTATCGCCATGTGCCACGTATTTTGACGTTACAAGAAGTAAAAATATAGCGTCCATAGACTGCTGCCCCGCAATCGACAGAGTAGTTGACCAAACATTTCTTTTCAGCGTATTTAAAAGATTAAGACGTTTTAATTCCCCTTTTAATTCCTTAATGCTGACAGTATTATTGCCGTTTTTGTCCAAAAGTTTTTTATCGGGGGTCTGTTTTCTTTTCAATTTTAAAATAAAATTATTAGTTACGCGTTTAATATTATCCACTGAAAGAGACTGTTTAATACTGTTGTATACATAACCCAAAACGGTTTGTTCAGTTTTTTTAATACCGTCTTTATAGCCGGCATGGTAAACTTTGAAAAGAGCTATAATTGCGGCCACAAGCGTAACGCCGTATATTACGTTTAAAGAAGTAACGCCGGGGTCCTTTGTAATATCCTTATTAAAAACCATAGAGAAAACCATTTTTATGATAGGGAATGTTAAAGTAACCAACATACTTCCATACTGTTTGTATAATTGCCACTGTGCATTGTTGGAAGAGTTGTGTTCATTTGTAAGAGAATGCTTGGCAAGCAAATCTTTAGTGGTATGCTGCTGCAACGCTGAACCTAAACCCAGGAAAAGCGAGCCTACCAACACTAACCCCATACCAATATCCTTATATTTTTCAGTTAAAAGATTTGTGAAGCTGACTCCCAATAATGCTAACAACGTGAAAGTTGTTATCCACAACCCGGCTTTTAATACCTTATCGTTGCCCAATGCCTCAGACATTTTTTTAAAATAATTGCCAAAAATATTAGGAACATACGCCATTACAGCAAAAGCCTGTGTCCCTAACTGAGTAAGCCCCATAACGCTTTTGAGAACACCCAAAAGATTCCTGACAACTGAACTGAAACTTGTCATTGAACCCCAATATAATCCGTTAAGTTTATCCCTGTTTAAGCGAACAGTAACGTCTAATTTTAACAATTCCGCATCACCATTAATGGATTTGACAAGGTTTAAAAACTCGTTAAATTTATTTTTAGGCAGCCTTAACTGAGCTGAATCTAACAAAGATTCAGTTCCTCTTTGTTTCTTTAAAATCACAGAACTGCCGTCAAAAATAACGCTATCGCCCTCTTCCATTTTAAAACCGTCATCTTCCACAACAAAATTTGTAGCGACATCATTATTTTTGGTCCTTATAAATACAGGGTATTTTGGCGTTTTATCACTTGTAATATCATTATTTTTGACAAGCGTCTTCCAAAAATTATACGAACTTATATTAACCAGTTTAAAAACAAAGTTATCATACTTATCTTTTGACGCAACGGCTAAACTGGATATATCTTTAGATGACATCTCCATATACCAACCGGTTAACGCATCCTCTCTGCCTGCATCTTTTTTGTACAAAATATATTTATCTTTCGTTAATGTCCAATACAGATCTGATTTAACATTTAACCTGTTATCTAAGTAAAAGGTAACGCCTTTAAAAGGAACATCTCCTATTTTGTCCGTGATATGAAATCCTGTTTTGGTCAATTCGGGACCTTTAGCCAACTTTTTGTAACCGCCAAACAGTTTTTTAACAACTTTTGCATCTACTTTGGGCGCTTCAAAAGCAAAGCCCTCCGTTTCAGACATAATTCTGTTAAGAACAATAAGTTTTTGTTCACGGGTAAGATCTAAACTGTTAACCCTTTTATAAATAGCTTTGTTTATGATTCCGCTATAAACAGAATTATCTTTTTTATTTGGTTTGCCGCCTCTTAATTTACTTATTTTTTGAGCTATAAAGCTCTTTGCCGGCGCGTTTTGTTTATATTCTTCCTCCGCGTCTTTATACGCTTCAACCCTTACTTTTGAAAGAGCCGCCGGTAAATCAAAACCCACAGGTACAATATTTTCCATACCGTAAGCAATGTCAAACTCCACGGCAGAAACTTTACCCATTTTTATGCTGGGGGTATAATTTTCAGCTGCAATAAAATTGTTGGAGGCTGAAATGATTTTTTCTTTATTTGCGGAAGTAATATTAAGCTTATTGATAACATTTTTAATATTTGTTTTAAGAAGGCTTCTATATAAATAATTAGGCACGCCGAAAGCTTTGAATATTACCCAATTTGTAGCGTTTATTAATTTCCCGGAAATTCGGTGTTTTAACCATTTCGCATCCTGAGCTATAGCATAGCGCCCGTCAACATAAGGTTTAACTATTTCAATACCCTGTTGTAAAATGACTTTTCTTGAATCGGCGTTTACGGTTTTAAGGCTTTCTGCTGCAACCTTAAGATTATCAATATTGTGTATACCTTTATTATAACCGGTTAATATTTCTAAAAAGTTAAACTCCGCATTGGTATTATCCTTTAACGCTTCTACCGTTTTTGTCCAAATAGACCATATCTTAACCTTTGCCAATCTTTCATTTGCGCGGTTTTTTTGTATAGCGTAAATGTCAAGATCGTGCGCCACTTCGTTTTCCGTAGGCTTCATTGTTTCTTTCAAAATGCTTTTATTAGTTTTCAGAATGTTCGCCGCAATATGTTCAAGACTAAGCGCCGAAAAATACACTTCTTCTGCCGCTGCTTGCATTTTTTCAACAGTTGACTCATCACCACCTTTCATTAAATTTACTTTCTCTTTAAGGTAATTTTCTCTGGCCGAAAGGTATTTTATAAAACTTTGATAATATTCCGTTCTTTGTTGCGCGTCGCGTTGCTTGTCTTTGGCTACGAACAGTTCTTCACGCAAGGTCGCTTGGTATTTTTCCTTCGCAAAATATTGCTCATCCGCAGGATCTGCTTTAGTCATCCCCTTAATAATATTTTCTTTTGCGTCGGCTTCTTTTGTTCTTTCTAAATAAAGGTTCTCATTAATTCTGACTTCCGCCATGAGATTTTGTTTCTCTTTTTTGATATCGGTTAAATCCTTTTGGGTGTTTTTAAGTTCTTTTTTCCTCGCTTCTACATTATTTAAAACCGCGCCTACAAGGGTATTGGCTTCCTCAGATATTTTTTTATTTTCCGCCGCGATATTGCGTATTATATATTTATCATACTTAGAAGCTGTTGAAAATTCTCTTTCAGTATAAATTATAAATGTAATTTCTTTTAGCAATTCTTTTTTGCTTAATGAAGAAATATTAAGAACTTCTAAATTTTCAGATGCTTTTTTAGCTAATATCTTTTTGAATTTTATATCTGAAAGTTTAGCGCTGGGAGAAATAATCTCAATTTCTTTTAAATCAGCATATTTCGCAAAATATTCTGTTGTAGCGTCTTTATAGGCATTATCTAAAGCATTTGTTACAGCCTTTTTTTCTTCAGAATTTAGACTGCCCGTAATTTTGGCAT
This sequence comes from Elusimicrobium minutum Pei191, assembly GCF_000020145.1. NCBI lineage: Bacteria > Pseudomonadati > Elusimicrobiota > Elusimicrobia > Elusimicrobiales > Elusimicrobiaceae > Elusimicrobium > Elusimicrobium minutum. The sequence continues at coordinate 702,778 of NC_010644.1, read as the reverse complement.
ATATATTTGTTGATAAAAACGGCAGGCCAGAAAACATAAAACTTTTAACGGAACGCTGGTTTACGGCAAAAGAAAGTTTTTTAGCTAAGGCAACAGGAATCTCACTGTTATTAAAAGCAGCATTTATTTTGCGTAAGGCATTTTCTTTGACAGCCGCTTCCACCACAGGTCTTGCTGAGGAGTATACCTGCCCGGTTACATGATGCGCCGCTGTTCCTTCTAAGGCTTCTTGCGCGGGGGTTATTTTTTCTACTCTTTTGTTTATTATCCTGCTTACCGTCTCTTCTTTTCCTTCCCCGTTTACCCTCTTATAGCTCTCAACGTCTTGCTTATATTCATACCCATATTTATTTTTTATATAATCATCCGCAGCCTTCGCTATCGGCGTATTTGACAAACTCCATTCCCCTTTTTCGCCTTCTACATAACCCTGGTTGTTTACATGTATATTACTTATATACCCGGCTACCGCGCTGTTCTCTAAATCCGTCAGCTCTCTCCCTTCTTCCACCGCTCTATCCAACACCGCCTCTGCCCTCGTCATCTCCACAGCAGCCCACTGCTTCTTCATGCTCTCCGCCGTTATCCCTTCTTTCCCATACTCCCTTCTTATCTCCCTTCCTATCTTTAACTCTTCCGCAAGCATCGCTACAAAACCTATCCCGCTCATGTTTATCAACTCTTGCTTGATAAACTCCTTCGTGCTTACCTCTTTACTTACTGGCGCTCTTACCCCCACCAACTGCGCGTATACCCGCTCCAATGTTCCAGACGACGGCCCGCTGCCTCCCTCCGCCTCTGCCGGCCTTCCTATTATACTTCCTATCCCAAATAACTTTGCCGTATCACCTACTCGCTTTGCTCCAATCCCTCCCAACTTCGACGCCTTACCTATTCTCCCCGCTCTATCCAATCCCTTACTTACTCCCGATACAACCTCCGCGCTCCTCATTGCTTTGCTTACCTCGCCAGCCGCGATTACTCCCCTTATTAACTTTCCACCCTCTATCGTCCTTACTCCTACCCCCCCTGCTTCCGCCATCACGCTTATCTGCTTCCCTACATTACTTATATTCTTTACCGCGCTTCCAGCCTCCGTCATGCTCCCCATTGGCAACATTACCATCATACTGTATACCACAGCCTTGTTCTTCGCATGTACAAAACTATTCTTCGCCCTACCCATCACTCTGCCAATCCTGCCAACCCCACTTCCCGTTCCTCTCGCAGCAACAATAACCTTTTCACCCTCCACCACTCCACCCGCTACTTTATTCCCCTCCATAACTCTAAACGCACCGGTAACTTTACTCTCCAAACTTATTCCCTTCCCTCCCTCTATTATTCCTTTCCCCACAACAGGCCTCGCGCTAAACGTGCCTCCCCCTCCAGACCCGCCTACGCTTAAGCCCAAATCCTTTACCTTCGTCTCTACCTTCAACGTTCCCTCTAACACCGGACTTATCTTTAACTTCCCTCCTATCCGACCCTTCACTACCTTTAACTCTCCTCCCACACCCTCTAAACCAAATTCTATCACTCCCCCCTTTACCCCACCGCTAACCTTCTTTACCGCATTTACACGCTCCATCGCCGCCGCCTGCTCCGCTACCTTTACACTCCTTACCCCTCTTACCGAAACTTCCTTCCCAGCATTCCCTGCCCCCCTCAAACTCCTCCAACAGTTCTCTACGCTCCTAGGTACCCTAAACGTGCTCATACTCTTCGCCAGGTTTCCTATCAACGCTATCATCACAACTATATCTAATACATACGCTAATCTCTTCTCATTATAATACTCCCTCGCCCTCTTTAACTGGTCAGCGTTAAACCCTCCTATCTTCAATCCCACCGCTTCCTTTATCTTCCTGTCCGTTCCAGACGTCACATCCATATACGTCGTACCCGCTATCACCTTCCTTATCTCGTTAGCCCCTCCATCCCCTTCATACGCCCCACTACCCAATACTCCAACTATAAACGGCCAATGCAAATTCCGCTCTTCTCTTAATAATTTCCTTATCTCACGCTTTCCTCCAGCTCCCCCTAAATACGCCAAATCCTCCCCTATATCCGTAAATACATTCCTCATTGGCATCATTAAACACGCATCACTTCCCCTCTTTACCTCTACCTCCTGACACATCTTTATATCTCTAACACTAAAACCCCACTCCCTTGCCTTCTCCTCATCTATATACTCAAACCGCCTCGTCACTTCATTCAAATACAACGCCTTTTTACTCACATGATTATAATACCCGTCAACATACTCCGACGGCGTAAATACAGCCCCAAATTTGTCCCACGCCCACTTCACCGCGTTCCTAGGATACCCGCTCCTTACCGTTTCCCTTATCAATTCTCCTAACAATACAATCCCCTTTTCTCCGCTTAATATCAACCCGTGCGCCGCCCTGCTCATTATTACAGACGATACCCGCCCCTCACTCCAATACTCCTTCCCAAATTTGTATATCTCCTCCTCCCCTCCTCCTATCAACCCAAGCCCCGTCATCGCACTCGTTATATCTATACAACTCTTCTGCGCCTCCCCCAAACCCCTCACATACCCGTCCGTAATCCTGCTCTCACAAACTCCCTTACTCTTCTTTACATCCAATACCTCTTTATAATATGCCCTCATACTGCCCGCTGTCTTTCCCCCTAAATCTAATCGCCTCATCCCTACCAATACCTCCGTCACCAACGGCGCGTACCTTTCCTGTATTCCCCTCTTCGAATACAACAATATGTCCACCAATACCTTTAACATCGCTCCAGTAGCTTCATCTATATCCATCTCCAACTTCTTCCTGCTATCCTTTCTTATCAAATCATACCTTAACTCTATCACTCCCTTCCCTACCTTCCTCGAATCACTGTTCTGCAACGTCCTCTTATACGCACTGTATACCCTGTCCGCACTGTTTAATAAACCTCCCTCCTCTACACTCTCTCCTTCTACATCGTTCCCATATCCCAACCTAACACCCCCCTGCTCGGCAAAATACTCCAACGCTTTATAATAATCCTCTCCCATTACCTCATATACCCTCCTCTCACGACTCCCGCTCTCAATCGCTATCTTTACACGCTCTTCTTCATATACCCTCTCAACCCTCACACTCTCCACAGCAAAACTCTTCCCCCATACCTTCCCCAACTCCTCACTTATCTCTCGACCTATTAATCCTTTTTCGCTCTTTATCATGTAGCCGGAGTTCTTTATGTTCTTGGAATTTATTATTGGATTGATAACTGTTGATTTTGTAGTTTTAGGATAAGAAATAGAATCTTTAAGCGCCTTTGCCTCGTTTTTAGCTTGAGCTAAAGCGTCCAAAGGCAAAGTCGTAATAAAAAGTGTAAAAATTAAAATTGAACTAATAAGTTTCTTCATAATGTTTCTCTAATCTTTTTTAAATTATTAATATGTTTTTTATAAATAAATAGTGTTATTTTTAGTATTCGATATTTATCGCTTATTAACAAGAGTCTTAAGACCCATTTTAACTATAGGCCTTTTGGTCCCCATACTAACATAAAATTTAACTGCAAAAAAAACCCTGAAGACATTTTGCCTTCCGGATTATAAAAAGAATTTATACGAAGATAAAACCAGATTTAGGTGTTTTTTAAAAGTTAGAAACATCTGTAAAAATAACTGTTGTAATAGACATGTCCAAACTATCTCCGCTTAATAAACAATGCTGTTTCTTTTATGATACTACATAGGCCAAAAAAGTCAAGCGGGTAAAAAAGCATGTTTTTCACGTCTGAGAGTTTAACAAAACTAACATTGTTTTTAAAAGCTAAACTAAAAAAGTCCTAAAAAAAAGGCCTATATGCAATCACACTTTTATGTTAGTTTTGTTTTAAATTTAGCAAGAAAAGCAGGCAATTATTTTAAACCGGGCAAACATAAAAATAAGCATTATTATGTTAATAATGCTTATATAAAAAAGCCCCGCCTGAGCGGGGCTTTTTTTATTTAATTTCTATAGTTTGGGTTGTGTTTCTGCCAAAGTTTTCAGGCTCATACATTTGGCTTGCCCAAGCCGCCGGGAACGTATAAACCCCCGGCATTGTAGCTTGCACAACATACTTATAGGTATGCGTTCCTTTCGTAAGGTAGTCGGCAAATATGGCTATGCGATCATCATATTTCTCATTACGGCCAAGTTCACCCCAAACGTAGTATTCGCCGCTGTAGTAGCCGTCGTCTTCCTGCTCATAACAATCCTCGCATTCTTCGTAATCATACCCCAAAGAAACATCCGCATCGCGCTGTGATTCAACAGCTAAGGAAGAATCAACTATTTCCAAACCGGCGGGAAGGAAGTCCTCAACCACCACAAAAGGTCTGTCTTGGTTGCTTGTAACGGTAAGAGTTATTGTGGCTCTTTCCCCCGCTTTAAGCGCGGCTCCTTTTTCGCCATATAAAGGAGTTATTGTTCTTGTAACGGTAAAACCGCTGTTTACGGGCGTATCTAACTTTAAAGGAGCGTATATTTGGTACATATTATAATACAGCCTTCCTTTGCCGTCTTTTCTTATTATGATATTACTTTCACCCTTTGAATTAAACAGATTATCAAAAGGAACAACTGCCGTTTTTGTATTTAAATCCCTTCCTTTAAAACCGCCAGTCCAGGCTTTAACTGAATTTATTTTAATTTCGGCAGTAAAGTCAGGCTCCACACTTTCCTTAATCGTGTAATAGGAATTTAAAGCCCTAAACACAGCCGCATTCGCCGCGGTTGTTTGCCAGTTTCCTTCGGGGCTTATTTGCTTTAGTATCCATCTTACGGTTTTTTCATCACCGGGAAATCCGTTTTGCCCTTGAAGCATAGCGTCAAGTATAACGGCGGTCACCGTTAAATTAGAGCCGTGTATCCATGGCATTCTTTCCTCAATTTCAAAGTGCATGGTTGTAGGCGCCACTTTTACGTAGTTCATAAGGTCGTCGCCCAAAACTTTTACTTCATCATTTTTACCAAGCAGTTTGGCCGTTTTAAGTAAATGAGCCTTAGCCATTAAAGTGAGTTGGCCTCTGTCCGCGTAAAGTTTAGAGAATGCGGCCGTGCCTTTTTTACCGTATAAAGCCAACACGTAAGACGCATAAGCCTTTACCGTTTTATTTTCCGATACGCTGTAAGGATAGGCAAACGCCTGCTGGTATCCGCCTGCCATATAGCTTTCCAGCCATTTAACGGCTTTGTTTATAACGGCCTCGTCAATCTTATAGCCTTTGGCTTTTGCCATATGCGCCACTTCAAGAGTGTAAACGGTTATATACGGGTCTGCCTGAGGTCGGCTTGTCCAATATCCGAACCCACCGCTTGCGTTTTGGTAAAGGGAAAGGTCATTGAGAACCTTTTGTACGCTTTCTTTAAGTTTGGTTATATCACCTAAATTAAAGTCGTCAACTATTGTCTGCGCCGCGATAATAGGGAAAACCTTTGACATTTTTTGCTCAAGACAGCCGTAAGGATATGAAAGCAGGTAAAGAATGCCGCCTCTTATGTCCACAAGCGCGGTTGAAGAAAGAACAAACTCCGCCCTGTTATTTGCGAAAGGAATATAAGAAGAGGAAGGCCTTTTCATACCTTCTTTTACCTGTTTATCGTCAACAATGCCGCTGGTGGCCAAAGTTTGGTATTTTTCAATATTATTAATTGTAACGGGCCACAGCAAACCGTCCGAATTTTTGCCGCTGACAGCTTTGAAAGTAAACTGCGCGTTTTCGTGAGATACCGCCTGGCAATCCCAAAGTATTTCTTTAAAACCGCCTTTAGCTATCTCTTCTTTTATAACGCTTTCACCAATCATGGCTATGCCGCCGGTAACTTCACCGCTTACGGTAATGCCTTCTTTAGCGTCGCGGTTATAAACAACCACACCGCATTTAAAAGCGTCGCCCAATCTGGCAAATCTGGGCAGGCTGGGTTTAATCATAACGGGTTTATTTACGGTTATGTTTGTATCGCCGGAGCCAAACTCCTTCTTGCCGACCGCGACAGCCATTACACGGAATTTTGTTAAATTATCAGGCAGTTTAAACGAAACGCTTGCTTTGCCTTTAGCGTCAGTGATTACTGTATTCCAGTAAGGCGCCGCGTCAAAATTAGAGCGCAAGTCAACGCCGCCGAGTTTATTGTCCTCTCCGCCGCCTCCGCCGCTGTTTTCGCCTTTTTCACCGTAAGAACGCTGGCCTATAACGTAAATTCTACTGTCAACGGTGCCTACGCCCAAGGCACGGGGGCCGTAGAACTCTTTTAATAAATCAGGCGTGGAATAACCGGTTAAAGCTAAAATACCTTCGTCTACTACAAATATCGCAGTATTGGCGGAAATATTGTTGCCTTTTACGGTTGTATGCACGTCTATTTTTACGGTTTCGCCCGGTTGGTAAGTATCTTTGTCCGTTGTTACTTTCGTTTTAATTTTTCTTGTTTCGGTTTCAACGGTAATATTGGCGTAGCCTATTTTCGTCTGAGGCTTACCTATATCAAGGCCCTCGTCGTCATATTTGTTTTCGCCGCTTCTGCCTTGGATTACAACTACGCTTATAAAAGCGTTGGGGACATATTCGTCCTTTATAGGCAGGGTAAAGGAATCGCTGCCGCCTTTAAGGTTGACGGTAAACTTTTCCATTATATTTTCACGCTCAACAGTTACTAAAGCGATAGCTGATTCATAAGGGGACTGGACCATAATTTTAGCCTTATCGCCTACTTTATAGCTCTTTTTATCGGCGAGAAGTTTTATAATATCATCATCGCTTTTTTCCCAATATCCGCCGCCTTTGCCAGACACAAATACATTAATAGAGTTAACAACTTCTCTTCCTTTAGAGTCGGAAGCTTTAAACTGTATCACGTAAGAACCGGATTCTGAAGGAGTAAGTTCAAAATCATAACCTTTTTTACCGATAGTGAAAGGATATTCCCCCACTTCGGTAACGTTTTCCTCATTAACCCATTGCAAGCGGCCGTTAACACCCGTTTTTCTTACGCTGAAATACTCTTTACGCGTTATTTTAACGGTGCCTTTAACGTCTTCAACCATTTTACCGGTATCGGGCGCTACGGCAATAACATGTGTTTTATAAGGCTTATTAACTTCAAAATAATATCCTTCCGGAGTTTTTAGACCTAAATAAAAATCCGCAGGATGAACGCTGACGCTCCTTCTGGCAAATAGACGCTGCCTGTCCGGCGCGGTTAAACCCGCTTCAATATACATTGTTTTAGGGGTTGAAAAAGAAGGTATTTCTACTTTAGTTTCATATCTTCCTTTATCGTCCAAAGAACCTTCCAAAGTGGTGTAATTGCTGTCGTATTCTTCATAATTTCCGCCAAAGTTATAACCTTCAAAGTTTTTATTGGTATAAGAACTATTAGCGTATCTTACGGATAATGCCGCCGGTGCCGCCCCCATAGCTCCGCCAAACATATAGGCGCCGTCAACGGTAATTTCCGCTTTATCTTTAACAAAGTAATTATCTTTGTCCGTATTTAAAGTTACTTTAAAAGTTGCTTCTTTAACCGTTTCCACGCGGAAAGTTTTGTAATCAGAAGCGGATAAATCACCGTTTTTTGTTTGGAAGTTTACGGAATAATGGCCCGTAGGTGAAGAAGAAGGTATTTCTATAACGGTTTCAAATGTGCCGAAACGCTGGTCAATGCCAAGCGTTTCATTAAGCATTTCTTTACCGCGCGAGTCAGACACTGTAAGAGTGCCGTTTTTAAACTCGGACGCCAGGTTCCAATCACCGTTTTCAAGCTTTCTCACAACGCCTTTAAGACGCACCTTTTCTCCAGGTTTTAAAATATCACGGTCAAAAAACATTGCCGCGCGGTAATTAAAAACCTGCGGGGACCATTCATAATTAATGTTAAAACGCCACGGCTCAATGCCTTCCGTCCAATTACTGGAGATAATAGCGTCGCCTCCGTCCGAATAGGCTGCGGCGTAAAGGACAGGTTTTTCCCATCTTGAGTAGGAAGACAGGTCAAAATCCTTCCATCCGTCGGCTAAAGCAAAACCGTTTTTATCAGAAGTTCCGGCCCAAACGCTGTTGCCGTTTGAATCAAAAATTTCAACTTTTTTGCCGGCGGCGGGTTTGCCTTCTTTAAGGTCCGTAACCCAAATTAAACTGTTGTCCGGGCTGGTTTTAAATGTTAAACCAAGGTCGGTAATATTGCTAAAAGAGGGTTGCTTGCATGTTGGTGAGTAACTTTGCTCCCTTTTATTAATAACTTCACCGTAAACAAAACCTTTGGGGTTATCAAGCAGCCGGTCTAAATCAAAATATGTATGATGCGTTTTATTTCTTGCAATATTAAATTTATAAAGGTTGCCGGACGTGGTATAGTTTCTGTTACAATAACGGTCTTTACTATGGTAAAAAGAAATGAAATCAGCGGGCGTGGAAAGTTTTTCAAAGTTATAGTACGTTTCATGCACGTTAATTAAAGTAACCGGGTAACGCGCGGGCAAATAACTTTCCATAACGCCAAAGCCGCCCTTTGTGGTAAGGTTTTGGCAATACGCGGGGTATTTTATTTTTTCAGTTACGGAAGATTCTAAAACATTTCCGTAAATATCCTTAAGGCCTTTTTTTAAGGTTACAGAATATTTTTTTTCAGGCTCAAAATCGAACATGTTTAAAGAAAAATAGACGGAATTTTCACTGCTGTAAAGGTTGCCTGTAAAACGGGCTTGGTCTTCCGTGATTTCCCTGGTTTTGACTTCGGGGGAAATGGTTATATGATCAAGAAGGGCAGACATTTCCACAGGGTTGGAAAGAAAAATTTCCAAAGCGCCAGGAAGGCATTGCGGCATTTTTACCTTTTTAAAAGTTAAAGGAGGAAATGTAAAGAAAGAGGAATTAAACTCCGCCTCCGTACCTAGGGTTCCTTGTTCGCCCATAACGCCTTTTTCCACTTTTATTTTATATTCACTATTCATTTGTAAATAAGAATATAAAGTAAGCGCTATAACCCTTTCCGGATCATAATAGGAGTATCCAGCCTCTTTTAAAGCTTCTTTAGAAGGCCTTACGGCTTTAAATGAAACGGGATTATTTTTATCATCTAATAGATGTATTTTATTTTGCGAGGTTTGGGGGTTAATACCTTGATTGAAAATTAAAAAAATAGTGGGGTTTAAATTGACCCATCTTTCATTTTTGTAAGGAGCTACGGTGCTAACATATATACGGGGGGTTCTAAATGTCCATGTAAAATTTTTGCCAAGCTTTTCACCGCTTATTTCCGATTTAAAGTTATCTAACACGGTTACAGTATATTCTGTGGAAGGCATAAGTGTTTTAGCCTCAAAGGTAACCGTTTGCGTACCCGTCCAACGGCAGTTGCCTGCGGCGGCAGGGCTAAGTTCGATAGGGCAGGGCATCTCGCCAAATTGGGAAGAATCGCTTAATTTAATAACAGGTTTGTTAAAAGTAACGTTTATTGCCACCATTGACGTACTGTACATATTATTTTTAGGACTGTAAGAAATAACGCTTAACCCGCTCTGCTGGGCGTAAAGCGCCGTTGAAAACAGAAGTACAAACAAAGACAATATCTTTTTTAGCATTAAATATCTCCCATATATGCCTTATATAGCGGCAAAAAACTAAATTCTTTTAAATTTTATATACTTTTAGTATACATTATATGAAGAGGATTTTTTTTTAATCCCGCGGAGATTATTATGGTTATTACAGATATGTTTAAATCGCTTTACAATTTTAAACATTATAAAGAAATGGCAAAAAGAAGCGGCAAACATGCGGCATTATATATATTTCTAGCAATTGTGTTTTTTTCTATAGCCACGTCTTTGCTTCTTTCTATGTCCGCAGCCCAAAAGCTTGAAGTTTTTGTGCGTAATATACCTGATGTGGAATTAAAAAACGGACAACTGCTTGTAAATGACGGACAGCCCGCTACACTGGAAATCCCCGGTATGGGCGTTAATATCAAGTATGAACCGGAGCTTCAATTCCCCCCTTCAATTACGGATATGTTAAACACAAGCACCGTAGCGGTATTAACAAAAAAAGAAGTATATATAATTAAAAATTCAATTAGCGTGGAAAGAAAAACTTTTTCCTCCGGGAACGCCAAAAATATTCCCAGAACAACAGGGGAAGAAATTTGGAATACCTACGGAAATTTCATAAAAAAAGCGGCTGTCATAACAATATTTATTATAGTGCCTGTAAGTTTTGTGTTCTCCTTAGTGTTTTGGATAGCGAGCAGTTTGTTTGCCGGCTATATAATGGCTGCTATAATGAAAAGAGCTATTACAGGCCCGCAGTTATTTAAAACCGCCGTTTACATACAGGTACCTGTTTTAATTGCATTTTACCTTTTATTCTTTATCCCCGGGGTATCTGTAAACTTTTTTATACCGCAGCTCATTTTAAGCGCTTTATATATGCAACAGATTTTAAACCATTATCCTAAAAAGGAGATTAACCAAAATGCTGCTTAAATTAAAAAGAAAATTCAGCTCGGCCCACCGTCTGCCGGATTATGACGGCGAATGTAATAATCTGCACGGACACACCTGGGTTGTTGAATTTATTATTGAAGGTGAAACAAAAGAAAGCGGTATGGTGGAAGATTTTAAAACTTTAAAACCGCTGCTTGACTCTGTTTTGCCCGACCATAAATACCTTAATGATTTTGTACAAAACCCTACCGCGGAAAACATGGTTAAATATATTTATGACAATGCTGCAAAACTGCTTACCCAGCGCGGGTTAAAACTAAAACAGGTTGAGCTTTGGGAAAATGAAAATGCAAGCGCCATCTTTCAAGCTTACTGAGATTTTTTATTCGCTTCAGGGCGAAGGCATGTATACGGGAACTGCGGCCGTTTTTGTAAGGTTAAGCGGCTGCTTGATGGGGTGCTCTTTTTGCGATACGGATTTTAAAGAAAATTTTGTAATGACTTCGGAAGAAATTATTAAAGAAGTAAAAAAATACCCTTCAAAAATTGTAATTATAACAGGCGGCGAGCCCGCCGAGCAGGACATTTGCGCTCTTATAAAAAGTTTAAAACAAGCCGGCCTTAAAGTGCATATTGAAACAAACGGCTCTATATATTTTGACGCCCAAGGCGTTGATAATTTAACAGTGTCGCCAAAAACTTACGTTGACCCGAACATGCTTAAAAGCGCGCATGTTATTAAAATTGTAGTCGGCCAGGATACTGATATTTCGGATTTGAAAAAGTATTTCAACTATGCTTCAGAAGGCAGACTTATTTATTTACAGCCCGAAAGCAACAAACAGGAGAATATAGATTTATGCGTAAAACTGATAAAAGAAAATCCTTTTCTAAGGCTAAGCCTTCAAACTCACAAATTCGCAAAAATACCGTAACCAAAGAGCATATTGAGAAAAATATCCGCGAAATGCTTGCCTACATCGGCGACAATCCCAACCGTGAAGGTTTGCAGGAAACCCCGCACAGGATAGTAAAAAGCTGGGAAAAAATTTTTGGCGGGTATAAACAAAAGCCAGAAAGCGTTCTAAAAACTTTTGTGGAAGGCTCCTGCGATGAAATGGTTATTTTAAAAGATATTGAATTTTATTCTACCTGCGAGCATCATTTTCAGCCGTTTTTCGGCACGATAAGCATAGGTTATCTTCCCAACAAAAGAGTTTTGGGCGTATCAAAACTGGCAAGGCTTGTTGAAGTATTTTCCCGCAGATTACAGATACAGGAAAAGCTTTCCGCCGATATAGCGGACTCCTTAATGCAGCACTTAAATCCCTTAGGAGTAATGGTTGTTTGTAAAGCAAGACATATGTGCGTTTGCAGCAGAGGGGTTGAAAAACATAACGCCGTTATGATAACCAGCGCTATAAGAGGCGTGTTTAAAAAACCTGAAGTAAGGGGAGAGTTTTTGGACTTTATACAAGCCAATTAACAACTTTGTTTTAGCATAAAAAGCCCCGCCGGACAGCGGGGCTTTTTTATTTTCAGCAAAACATCAAACCTGTTTAACTAACAGGAATTTTTTCCAATATTTTAATGGTTTCGGCCACGTCATGCACTCTTAATATATCGGCCCCGTTCATGGCGGCATACAAATTGGCTGACAGTGTAGCTTCAAGCCTGTCGGCCGGGGTATCGCCTTCTTTAGCTAAGAATTTTTTTCTGCTAAGTCCTATAAGCAAAGGAAGCCCCAGACTTTTGTAATAGCTTATGTTTTTAAGAAGCAAAAAGTTTTGCTCTTTATTTTTTGCAAAACCGAAACCGGGGTCTAAAATAATATTATCCGTGTGCAGGCCTTCTCTTGCGCACTCTTGTATTTTTTTTTCAAAAAAGTTTTTAATATCGGCAACGATGTCCGCATACTCAGTTAACTTATCCATATTTTGCGGAGTGCCTCTTGTGTGCATAACAACAAGTTTTGTATCTGAAGAGGCGGCTATGTCCGCCATAACAGGATCAGCAAGACCGCTGGGGTCATTAATAATATCGGCGCCTTCTTCAACTGCCAGCTTAGCTATTTTGGGTTTATAGGTATCTATGGATATGGTTATTTTAGGGTAAGCCGCTTTAATTTGCTTTAAAACAGGTATTACGCGCTTTTTTTCATCCTCAAAACTAACAGGTTCCGCGCCCGGACGGGTAGATTCCCCCCCTATATCAATTATATCGGCGCCTTCTTCAATAAGTTTAGAAGCTCGGACAAAAGGATCGGCGGTTTTGCCGCCGTCAAAAAAAGAGTCGGGCGTAACGTTTAAAATGCCCATAATAAGCGGTTTTTTCATATATATATAATACCTTTTTAAAAAGCCCGCCGCTATATTTGAAATACAAAATATAAAATGATATAAATATTAAATATGAAAAAGCGTTTACTTTAATAAAACTTTTGGTAATTGTTTTAATTATAGGCATACTCGCCGCTATAGCCGTACTCCAATATACAAAAGCCGTTAATAAAAGCAGAATATCAGCTTTGGTTATAATGGCAAAAACGGCAAAAGACGCTCAGAACAGATATTTTTTACAACACGGCAATTACCAGCGGCGATTGGGAAGCTCTTGACATAGCGGCTGCCTTCAGGCCAAGCCCAGTATGCCTGCGTTGAAGGCGGGCGCAATACAAATTGCGTAAAAATAAATGATAAACAATTTTGCTCCATCAGAAGCAGCAAAGGATACACCTATTGCCATATAACAAATGATCCTTCGCTCCAATACGGAATAAGGCTTTCAACCGCGGTGAAAAATAATCACAGATGTATTTCCAAAACTGAAAGGGGCGCAAGAGCATGTAAAGCGATAGACGGAAAAGAAGTAAGCGTGGCCGGCGCCACAATTTATCACTTTCTTGATTAAAACCGCAGGTTTTTTAAATTTACTTTAAAACGTTTTTTTTGATATACTAAAGTATACGTAAAAAAGAAGAGGACGAATATGAAAAAAATAGCAATATTATCAGTACTCGCTTTAGGTTCAGCTCTTGTTATCGCCTGCGGCGGCAACAAAAAAACCGAAGCGGAAGAAATGCCTCAGCAGGTTGTTGAGGTTGAAGAAATTAAAGTTCAGGAAGTCGTTGTTGACCCTAACAAAGCGGCGGCCGAACAGAAATATATCGAAGGTTTAAGACTTTTTAATGCAGCCGATTATAAAGGCGCCTTAAAAGTTTGGGAAGAAGGCGAAAAGCTTGACCCTACAAACTACGATATTAAAAGAGGTATTGACGCTGCAAAATCTTACCTTGAACAAGCAACAGCAAAGTATAAATAAAATTTATACGTAAAAAAATACCGCCCGTTTTTAAACGGGCGGTATTTTTTTGTTTTATAATCAGTAATTTACCAAAGAATTTAAATGCATAGGGTAACGGCCCGATTTGGCGGACTGTATGTCAATTTCCGCATAATCGTTATACCCGAGAGCTTTAAAAGCCTCCGCCCTCGCGATAAAAGCGTCAACGCAAGGCCTTAACTCTATTACACGGCTAAAATCCCTTACAGCGTCAGAGTACATTTCCATAGCGAAAAAAATGCTGCCTCTTGAAAGCAAAGATTCGGGGTTATCGGGTTTATTTTCAAGCGCTTTTGAGATAAAGAAAAGCGCCTTTTCATTTTCCCCCAGTGCGGCCATAGAAGCTCCCAAAGCGGAATAAGCCGCCACATTAGCCGGGTCAATATCAATAGCTTTAATAAAATCTTCGGACGCTTTTTCATAATCTTGCATATAAAAATATGCCGCCCCGCGTGAGGCGTAAGCCGCCGCGTTGCCAGGGTTGATTTTAACAGCCTTGTCAAAAGATTTAACGGCCTTTTCAAGTTTGCCGTCCCTGTGGTAACCTTCACCCCTGGCCACATATTCGCTTGAAGTGGGCAGCGGTAAAGAAGCGCACGCCCCCAATATACAAACGGATAAAAATATTATAAGTTTTTTCATAAAATCTCCTACATTTCAGGTATAACGTTTTCAAGAAGGGTTTTAAATTTGCCTTCAATTTTTTTAGTTTCCGAAAGCGTTTCCGCGTGGCTGAGCGGCGTTTTACTTATTCCGCTTGCCAGGTTTGTTACCCAGGCGCAACCGCAAACTTTTATGCCCGCCTGCCTGGAGGCTATAACCTCATGCACAACGGACATACCTACGACATCGGCGCCTAAAGTTCTAAAAGCTTTAATTTCGGAAGGGGTTTCAAAATTAGGGCCCGTAACCGCGATATAAACGGCGGGGGCGTTATTAATTTTTAATTTTTTAGCTTTTGACGAAATTAATTTAACAAGTTTTTTATCATACGCTTCACTTAAATCAACAAACATCTGCCCGAAAGCCGGGTCATAATTACCGATAAGCGGGTTTGTTGCCATAAGGTTAATATGGTCAGATAACACTGCTAAAGAACCTGGCGTAAGTTTAGCGTTAATTGACCCTACCGCCGCCGATACCATTAAAGTTTTAACGCCGAGCATGCCCATTACGCGCGGAGCTAAGGCTATATCTTTAATACAATGTCCTTCGTAATAGTGAAAACGGCCCTGCATAACCATTAATTTTTTGCCTTTATATGTACCGAAAATTAAATTGCCGCTGTGGCCCGAAACGGTGCTGTTTAAAAAATCAGGTATATTTTTATAAGGAATTACTGTTTTGTTTTTAAGTTCAGGCACGCTGCCCGCAAGCCCGCTGCCTGTAATTAAAGCTATTTCGGGTTTAAAATTTTTTGTTTTTTTGTTAATAAACGCTGTTATCTTTCTCACTTTGGCTAATTGGCTCATAAAGTTCCTCTCTGTGGTATAAAAGCATTTTCTATATGCTCAATTTTTCCGTCTACTACAGTTACAACGTCAAACCTTATACTATCAAATTTTGGGAAATTTTCTTTAACATATATAGTCGCCGCGGAAATTATTTTATTTTGCTTAGCTTTTGTTACCGCTGCCAAAGGCCCGCCATACGCCTTATAAGCGCGCCCTTTTACCTCAATAAACACAAGCGTTTTTTGTTTTAATAAACCGCCTTGCGAAGCTATTATGTCAACCTCGCCTGTTTGTACGGCATAATTACGGGCTATTATTTTATAACCGTTTTTTTTAAGGAAATTCGCAGCAGCATTTTCCGATTCAACGCCAAGTTTATTCATAGAAACTCTAACTGGTTTAAATTTTTTAAAGGAGCAAAAGTCATACGATGTTCTTTACACGGGCCATGCTCTTTAATTGCGGCTATATGTTTACCGCTGCCGTAACCTTTGTGCCCGTCAAAACCGTAAACGGGGTAAAGTTCATGCGCTTTACGCATATATCTGTCCCTGTGAACTTTGGCTATAACGCTTGCCATGGCTATGCTAAAGGATTTTGCGTCGCCGTCAATTACCGTCTGCTGCGGCAAAAGAAAATCTTTTATTTTATGGTTGCCGTCAACCAAAGCAAGAGCTTCATTAATATCTAAAAACTTTTGGCAGGCCCTTCTCATAGCTAAAAATGTAGCCTGTAAAATATTTATTTCGTCTATTTCTTTGGCCGAGGCGAACCCTACGCCATAAGCTATTTTATACCCGTTAATACGGGCATAAATCTTTTCTCTTTTAACATCGGTAAGTTTTTTGCTGTCGTTAACGTCTTCAAATAAATGGTAAATTTCTTTAGGCGCACATACGGCGCACGCAACCACCGGGCCGGCAAGCGGGCCGCGGCCTGCTTCATCAATGCCTATTAAAGCGCAGGAATTTTTTTGCAGTATCTCACAATCAAAGCGTTGCAGTTCATTCATAAAGTAATGATATAAAATTTAAGCGCTCGGACAAACACCCTCCGCGCCTAAATAATCTTTTATTTTTTGGTATTATATATATATGGTCCTAATAGTAATAATACTGATGTTAATCTTAAACGCCCTTCTAGCTGCGTATGAAATGGCCTTGGCTTCCGTTTCAAGAACAAAATTATCAATTTTAGCGCAGGAAAACAGAAAAGGCGCGGCCTCGGCCCTTTTTATGAAGGACCACATTGAAGGCAGCTTCGCCGTAGTACAGATAGGCATAACGCTTGTAGGCGCTTTAGCTGCGGCTGCGGGCGGGGCCAGCTCTGATGAGGCTTTATCCCCCATACTCCAAAACGCATTTAACATATCTAAACGTTTGGCGGACTCCTTGTCCGTACTTTTAGTTGTTATTCCTTTAAGTTTTGTAACCATTGTCTTCGCGGAGCTTACGCCAAAAACATTCGCTATTAAAAACAAAGAATTTGTGGTTTTAACCCTTTCACCGGTAATGAGAGTGGCTTACAAAATAATGTTTCCGTTAGTAAGGCTTATGGAAGCTATTGTCGGGCGTTTAACTAAGAAAAGTATTTCCCATCACTCCGCCAATGACCCTAAAGCCGTGCAAAAAGCCGCTATGGAAGATTTAAGGGCGGCTACCGCGATAGCATCATCCTCAAGATTATTCGGCAAAACCGAGGAAAAAATAGTGCTTGCGTCGGCCATGTTTAACGTGCGCAAAATTAAAGAAATACAACTGCCTATAGACCAGGTTTACGTTTTATACGCTAATGATAATATTTCCCAAACTCTTATAAAAGCGCATTTGGATATGCATACCAGGTTTCCCGTATGCGATGTTGAAGACGACAGGCAAACTATAATAGGATATTTAAATTTTAAAGATATTTTCTTTTCAACAAAAATTTCGAGCGGAAAAGAAACAACAGCCCGTTCAATCATGCGCCCCATCATGCGTTTAGACGGCGACACAATGATTTCAACCGCACTGCAAAGAATGACGCGCGAGCACCAGCATATAAGCCTTGTTATTGATGATAATGAACAGGCGGATAAAACTATTACGGGCATAATCACGCTTGAGGATATTTTTGAGGAGCTTGTAGGCGAAATTGAGGATGAGTACGATTACTTCCCCTCCTATATACGCAAGTTCGGCAGCGGTATAGTGGCAAGCGCGACTTCAAAAATGAGAGATATTTACGAAGAGCTTGATTTAATAGCGTCGGCTAATATGCCTTACGAAATTACTGTTGAGGAATGGGCCAAAAAGAAACTCGGCCGCCCTATATTTACCAACGACCGGATTTTGGCCGACGGCATGATAATGGAACCGCGCAAATTCCGCAGACATAAAATGATGGAAGTTATGGTAACAAAAGATCCGGAATTTTAATAATCACACTAAAACCTTATCACCTTTTACGGGGCTTTAGCGGCAAAGCCCCGTATTTAATTAAAAACATACAATCCCCGCTGGGTAAATATGCCGTACGTTAAAGCAGCGGCGTATTAAAAATGGTAAAATAATTTCATTATGCAAAAAAAGTTTTTGCTTATAAGAACTGACCGAATAGGCGATTTAATTTCAATAACCCCGTCGATCTCCGTGCTTAGGAAAAATTTCCCGCATGCGTATATCGCCGTGCTTGTTTCCGCTTATGCGGCGGATGTTATAAAAAACAATCCCGAAATAGACGAAATTATAACAGTAAAATCTTTTTTTAAAACTTTAGCCGAAATAAGAGCTAAAAAATTTGACGTCGCCATAATTTTTTTCCTTAACACTTTTGTCGCCTGGCTTACATTTTTAGCCAGAATATCGGTAAGAATAGGCCCCGTATCTAAAATATGGGCTGTACTTTTAACAAAAAGGATAAGGCAGCACCGCTCCAAAGATTTAAAGCACGAGGCGGAATATAACCTTGACCTTTTAAAACCTTTATTTGTTTATTACCATCCCGCAAAGCCCAAAATTTATGTACCCAGAAAAGATGATATTAAAGCCAAAGATTATTTGCAGGAAAAATTCGGCATAGGCAGAAGGGACATAACCGTCATGGTGCACCCGGGATCAAAAGGCTCGGCCGCTAGATGGCCTTTACCCAATTATGCAATGCTGGTGCGTGAAATTATGGCAAAACACCCCGAAGTAAAGGTTATGCTTACCGGCGCCGCCGCAGAGCAGGAACTGCTTACTGAAACCGCCGGTTTATGTAAACCTTTTAAGCCTTTGGTTTTGACGGACGATATTACGCTTTCACAATTTATAGCCGTTATAAACCAGTGTAAAATTTTTATTTCAAATTCAACAGGTCCTTTGCATATAGCCACGGCACTGGGCAAGAAAACCCTTTCTTTTTACCCTAATACAAAAGGCTGCCTGCCCGAACGCTGGGCGCCTTACGGCAAAGGCCACGCCGTGCTTACACCGCACGATGAAAGGCTTTGCCCTGTTAATGAGAAAGGCTGCACGCCTGAATGCATGGCTTTAATAACGCCGCAAAGAGCTTTTGAAAATTTTGAAAGACTGTTGCATTCAATACATACAGCACCTTAATTTATGCCAATATACGCTTATATTTTAATTTTTATAACCGCCTCCGCATTTTGCTATACGCTGCGTTTTAAATGGTGGGAAAAGAAAAAAACGGGCCTTCTTGTTTTAAGCTACCATAATATAGGCAAACCTCCTAAAAAATCAAAATTTAAACAAAACTGGACAGAAAAAGAAGTTTTTGAAAAACAGCTTGATTATATTTTATCGCAAGGCTATACTACGCTTACGTTTGACGATTTGAATGAAATACAAAACGGCGCAGCACAAATGCCTTCAAAACCGCTGTTAATAACCTTTAATGACGGCCTTAAAAACAATTGCCTGCTTCTTGATATTCTTAAACAAAAAAAAGCTAAAGCGAATATATTTTTTGTTTTTGACGCTATTGATAAATACAACTTATGGCAAAACTCGTCCAAAGAATTATGGCAAGATATGCTTACCTCCACGCAAATAAAAGAACTTTTAGAATCAGGTTTAGTAGGGTTTGGGTCACACTCGTTATCGCATAAGAATTTAAAAAACGCTTCCTACGAAGAAGCTGAACATGAAATAAAAGAAAGCAAGTTCAGGTTTGAGCAAAAGTTCGGCAAAGAAATTTACGCCTTTCTCCCCCCCGGCGAAACACAGCCAAGCGCGCGCACGCGGGAACTTGTTTTTAAATCAGGCTACAAATTTTTATTTTGCGGAGTTCCGGGCATTAATGAACTGCCGCTTAATACAGAAGCTCCTATAAAAAGAATAACTATTGAAAGAAAACATTATTTTGCCTGGGTTAAAGCAAAATTAAACAAAGCTTTTTAAAACTAAAACAACAACATCCCCCGGCATAGTCGGGGGATGTTGTTGTTTATAAAACTTATTATTCTTTATACCGCTTGTTAATACACGCACTCAGCGTACCATATACCTACTCTGTTTTCACCGTATGAATACATATCTATATATCCATAAGGGGTATTTATACATGATCCGTTAATAGCGCATTGCTGCATCCACACGCCGTTTTGGTTTTGCAAAGAAGTACTTTCTGTGCATCTGTATCCTTCATATTTATTATCGCACATAGTGCTGAAATCTGAAGAACACGGCGGATATAAAGAGGATAAATAGCCGTTACAAACATCCGAAACCTGCCCTTGGTAATAACGTGCGTTGCTGCATTCCGCGTTTGTACGGGCTGTGCAGGCTTTAGCTTTTATATCGCCGCTTGCAAAACGGGGCAGCCCTTCTGAAACAGTGCCGTTACATATTTTTATAACTGTGTTGCTGCACATAGACGTATTGACTATTTCATCAGTAGCGCAGGTTTGTATGCCTTCAGTAACGCCATGAGATACTTTTAATTTTTTAGCCTGACAGCAGGCGCCGTCTTCAGTGTAAGCAACGCCTGTCCTATCCTGTCCGGAAGGGCAGGTAGCAGGGCAAGCTGTTTTAGCTACACAACAGGCTCCGTCTTCAGAATATTGCATCCCTGATTTTTTTTGGCCTGAAGGGCATGTTGAACCGCACGGTGTTTTGCATACTCCGCTTACATCCACCTGAGGGGCGGAACATGAAGCCGAACCGCAACAAGTAACTTTCCTGGAATAATATCCGCTGCCCGAACCAGCTGAACAAGTTAACATAACCCCGCTGCCGGCTGAATTTTGGCATGTAAATCTTGTGGGGGAGCATTTTCCCCAACAGTATTTGTACCTTGCAGAAGGACAACTAGGTACAGTTTTATTCACTATACATTTATAGTTGCATGAACTGCCGCTACAGTTAGAATCACATATCTGTTGGTCTGTTTTTGAAGTGTCGCACGTAGGTGTTTTGCCAAATCTATACCAATTGTCACCATATCCCCAATCATCCTCAGGATTTGGAGTATACCCGTACTCTCCGGGCTGCAGGTATATTGGATTATCAGAAGACGCGTTGGGATAGCCCACAACCTCACCGCCAAGCCTTTTGCCGCCGTCCCACCATAAATATCTCGCCTCGGCCGTATCTGCCTGTGGTTGTAAATTAAATGAACCGCCTTCATAATATTCATGCGAAATAGGATTGCACTTTACATAACGCTGTGATTCTCCTGCGGAAGCATATGTTACAGGGTTCCAGCCGTTATTTGTTAAATTACCTTCGTAACAGTCCTGGTTATAATCACCGTTACAAGCGGGGCGGGAATAAAATACCGGTGAATAATGGCAGTTAAGCAAAACGCCGATATTTATCCTTTTTGCTACATAAGAGGCTTTGTAAACATCAGTACAATTATCTTTGCCTGTGCCGGCGCAAGTAAATTTAGATGTATTATTACCGTCACAAGTATCTGTCCCTGCGGAGGGTAGCGACTGCTCGGCGCCATAATTTTCCTGACAAACGGTTACGGCCCCCTGGTCAATAACTAAAAATGTTTTGGTGTCTTTGCCTTTTGAAGGGTCAGAAGGGTCAATATAATAAGTAATACTCCTCCATACCATGTTGGAAGCGCCCGGTACAGCAGCCTTAGCGTAAGGAAATACCTTAGCCCCTGTTCCCGTGCCTAACATAATTGTATTTGCCGCGTAAGCATTGCCCGTGGCTGAGTTTGTTATATTTACAGCCTGCGCCTGCGGTATACCGCCCGAAGCTATTTTAAGGTATTCGCCTTCAACTTGCAATGTACCTGTTGAGGATGTGCTTTTACCTGTTTTTGTAGCCTGGGCCTGTACTTTTTTAATATCCGAAGTTAAATTTTCATTAACTTTTAAAACGCCTATATCGGCTGTTTTAAGTTTAACTTTAGCGCCTGAAGCGTTAGAAGGGTTAACTTTAGTGTCGTTAACCTGAACGTTAGAATAAGCAGCGTAAGGTGTGGGATAATAGGTAACCATTTCCATGGATTCCGCCGCCCAAATGTTACCGCTTAACAATAACCCTGCTGATATAAATGCAGCTACTTTATTTTTCATATTTATTATCCTTTTTCTTAGGATCAAAAACTTATTACCTTGAATCACTTTTATACAAATGTTTTTTAACATTAATAAGCATAACTAAAATAAAAAAACTTTCCTTCTTTTGTGAAATTTACAAATTACACATTACAGCTAATGACATCATATCAAAATATTATCTAATATTAAACGCAAAAATGGCTTTTTTATTGCATATTAATAAACCCTCCTCTCTAAAAGCGGGGATTTTTTTATTATTTATTTAAATACCCCCCGCCTTACGGCAGGGGGGTATAATTATATTTCTTATTACTTATTTTATTTATACAACTAAAGCAAAACAATACTTTATCCGCCCGTTTATTTGTTACAGCATTTTACTGTTCTGTATTTGTGATCGGTCCTTTTTTCGGAAGTGCTTTCACACCTTACCAAAACGCCCGAATATTCCCATGTGGCATAATTATTTGTCCATCGCTTATCAATAAAACCGATAAACTTCATTTCTGGATCGCCGCATGCGAGATTACCGTGTTTATCTCTTTGCGTGGAAGGATGGCTAGCCATTTTTATTTGGCAATATTCGCTGCAAAACCTATCCAAATCATTTTTATACCATACATAATCATTGATTAAATCCACTAATTGTTTTAAATATGGGTTTTTAGTATGATCTGTATTGTAAATGGCATATTCTTCTAAATCATAAGGCTGGCCTTTGGAATGATAACTGGCCATAGATGCAAAACTGGGACTACTTAGCGTTGTGTATTGATTAGCAAGAAGCGTGCCTGTAGTAACGGGTATTCCTACGGGAACCTGTTTTGTCCCGTTAAAGTCATAACATGTTTTGGGGAAATTTCCGTTTTGTCCGCAGGTAAATTCAGCGTTTTTGTTGCCGTCGCAAGTATCAGCGGAAGGAGTTCCGCCGTCCGCTACGGTATTCCAAGTTGAGTATTCATGTTGGCAGGTACCGTCATCACAGCAGGTAACATCCCTTGCCATAACTATAGAATCTGAACTCGAAGCACAGCCTACATAATCTCTTACCAAATTACCGTTTTCCCTGTAAACGTCATACCCCCATTTAGATTCGGAACAAACATATTTTTTTTCCCTGTCTCCGTCAAGGGTGTCCACACCATTGCCCAAAGAGTCTCTTGAGCGGACAACATCGGAAACGGTTTTAAAGACGTTTGTACACGTTCCTACAAACTGTTTATCCTTACCGCAGTAATACGTGCTTACTCCGTTATCACCAGGACAAAGCGGGTGTTTGGCAACGCCGTCCCAAACCCTTACATTTTCAATTTTGTCAACACATATTGTAGGCGCAACATCCCCCTGGTCAATAACTAAAAATGTTTTGGTGTCCTTGCCTTTTGAAGGGTCCGAAGGGTCAATATAATAAGTAATACTCCTCCATACCATGTTGGAAGCGCCCGGTACAGCAGCCTTAGCGTAAGGAAATACCTTAGCCCCTGTTCCCGTGCCTAACATAATTGTATTTGCCGCGTAAGCATTGCCCGTGGCTGAGTTTGTTATATTTACAGCCTGCGCCTGCGGTATACCGCCCGAAGCTATTTTAAGGTATTCGCCTTCAACTTGCAATGTACCCGTCGCTGCGGCGCTTTTACCTGTTTTTGTAGCCTGGGCCTGTACTTTTTTAATATCCGAAGTTAAATTTTCATTAACTTGCAAAACGCCTATATCTGCTGTTTTAAGTTTAACTTTAGCGCCTGCGGCATCCGCAGGATTGACTTTAGCGTCGTTAACCTGAACATTGGAATAAGACGCGTAAGGCGTGGGATAATAGGTAACCATTTCCATGGATTCCGCCGCCCAAATATCACAAGCTAGGCAAAAGAATACCCCTAACACGACAGTAATTTTATTTTTCATATAGCACCCCTTAAATTCTCTTCAAAACAAAAATATATGATACTCATATTATAATAATTATTATTAAATATACAATAGTGCAAATTACAATATGTACTGGTATTTAAATAATACAAAACTTGGAAAATTATAAATTAAAACACATAAAAATTTCTAATATAAATAAAACAATTTTTTCCATAATAGAATATGAAAAACCCCGCTTTTAAGCGGGGTTCAAAATTATATATCTTGTGAAGGGGGTTCAGGAGGGC
Source organism: Elusimicrobium minutum Pei191 (assembly GCF_000020145.1). Classification (NCBI taxonomy): domain Bacteria; kingdom Pseudomonadati; phylum Elusimicrobiota; class Elusimicrobia; order Elusimicrobiales; family Elusimicrobiaceae; genus Elusimicrobium; species Elusimicrobium minutum. Next base: position 678,848 of record NC_010644.1, on the reverse strand, counting down.
GGGGCGTTTTATTAAAAGGCACAGGATCGGAAGGGAGAACATTTACGTCTTCTTCATCTTGATACTTGGCCGCCAAATCCGCTATTTCTCCGCTTTTATCCCCTAAAACAGCCTCTCTGTTAACATATAACAAAGCGGTGGGAACATCAGAATAGGTTTGCGCGATAAGGTTAACGGCTACAATGCAAATTAGCATAAAAATACCAATCACAAGCTGTAAAACTGTTATCCCGTTAAATATTGCAATTAAAACAGCGCCTATTCCTTGTATAAACATATTAATAAAACCGGCGGCCATACTAAAACCAAAACTTATAAGAACCGCCAAAATCATATAACCGAATGTAGAAGAGAAGAACCCTTTAACAAGAGAATAACTGTATTTCACGGCGTCAAACATATTTTTTTTCTTAATAACCACAACAGCGGTTAACGGGGACAGGTAAACCAAAAAGCAAACAGCTAAAAACACTATAGCGGCAAAAACAATAAATCCGAAAAAAACCGCTAACGCGTTATAGCCCATACTTGCAAAAACAGCAATCAGTAAAGAGCCCAACGTAAGAAAAGTTACAAAGAAAAGAATTATGACCAAAGTTAACATAAACAAAGGCCATGCGCGTGAAAAACTTTGTTTAAACGCCTCTTTTATTGTTATATCAACACCGCATATTTTTGAAACAATAAATCTGGAAACAGCAGCTTTTTTAATAACTCCGGCGGCTATAGTACCCGCAGCCGTAATAACCAACAATATTACCAAACTTACAATGAGCACCGGATCGGACGCTATCATCTGAACCATAACTTCTTCCGTCATATTGGGATTAAAGCCAGGAAGTCTTAATGCCACAAGAGCTAGCGCGGCTATAAAACACGGCACAAAAACAACCAAGGCGGCTCCAAATAAAATTAATTGAAACAAGCAAAGCTTCCAAATATTTTTTATAAAAATATTTACGCTTTCACTTATAAGATCAAAAGCATCATAAAACCTTTTCAAAAGATCCATCATTCTTCTCCTTTATTTTTATCTTTATCCAACAAATCAGGCGGTAACGGCGGCATACTAACCACTTTAAGTTTAGGGCCCGAAGGTTTAGGCGGCGGAAGAGGGTCGACAGTTCTTTTTGTTTCTTCCAAAGGATCTTTATAACCTTTTTTATCCGCGCTTTTAGCTTTTTGCTCGGGCAAAAACTCGGTATGCTCAATAGTTAAATCAAAATCTCTTACCTCAGAAGGAGGAATAGTAGCCTCAAAAACCTCTTCAAGTTTTTGATTTTCCTCAGCTTCTTTAAAACGGTCCTGTATTATCTGTTTAATCTGGTCCGGGTCGTCAGTGTCAAAATCAACCATGATGGTAGGCATCTCCCCGCTTTTTTCATTCACATCGTCCTTAAATAAGCTTTTATAGAACTTGTCCGTACCGCTTAATGTACTCTCATCATCATCAATGCCTTCGGGTAAAGATGCCGGCGCGCTCAAAGCCGCTTGTATTTCATTAAGTTTTTCTTCTTTTTCTTGCTCCAGCCCTTTTAATATCCCTTTTTCTAAATGTAAAAATAAAAGCGTATGGGCTGAAAAGAAAAACGTTTCAATAAACAGCGTTAACGCGTAAATAAACAAGGATGCCGCCGCAATAAGAATTCCTCCTATAAAAATGTACCGGGAAAGATAATTTTGTAAAAGGTGAAACGAAAGAGAAGAAAAAATAACAGGAATATAAACAACAGCATAAATAGCAAAAGCTACTAAAATGGTAAAAAGCATATACCCCAAAGTTTTAAAATAACTGCCTTTTACAAGGTAAAAACTGTATTTCAAGCAATCTATAGGGCCTTTTTCTCTCAAAACCACTGCGGGGGCCATAAAAGATAAAAACAAAAGAAAAAACAAATTAATTATATTCGCTATTATTACAGGAATATAACTTGTGACCCCTGCAAAATGAAGCGCAAGACTTACCAAACTTACAGGAACGGACATAATAAGAGCGCCCAAAATAAAATAAACCGCTCTCGAGCCTGCTATATTTACAGCAGCAAAAACACCCATTTCTTTTTTAATTATACGGCTTTCCGTAATGGGGTAAAAAGCAAGAAACCTTGCGGCAATTATAATAACGTATAAAAAAGCCATTATGCCGGCTGTTATAAGAGGGTTCATTCTTGCCAGGAGATATATCGCTACAATTGTCAGAAAGATAATAAAAGCAATTAGAATGTTTACTCCCAAAGCAGCCCAAAAGCTGGCTAAAGCCGTCCTGAAAGAAGACGCCAAAAAAGAACCTAAAGACATATTTACCAAATCAGTTTTTTTGTTTACCATGTTTTATATTAGCTCCGCTATTTGCGGCTTTTGCTTTCCTTTTTAACATTCAAATTTGTAAATTTGGGATATAGCGCTTCGGCAAAAATATCAAATTCTTTTTTACCTTTTATTTTCATGCTGACGGAAAGAACATACACGTTTTTCTTTAAAATATCCCGCCAGTTTTCCGGAAATTTAACAAAATCCTTAAAAGTGGTAACCAAAGGGTTTTCCCCCGCCAAATCAACAAAAGTTTTAAGATCTTCTTCAGTATATCTTCTGTGGTCGGGATAACGCCAGACTTTAACAAGTTTAAGTCCCAAATCTTTTAACGTATCTTCAAAGCCGCCGGGTTCTCCTATGGCTGAAAATACCCCCGCTTCGCCTTTTAAATGGTTTAAAGGCACCTTTACGGAATTGCAGATATCAAAATAATGCTCAGGCTGGTGCACTGCTTCCAAAATCTCAATATCCTCGTTTTGAAGGCGTATCTGGTCCTTTATATCTTCTTTTTTACGCTGGTCAGCCTGATTGCTGTGCGTTAATAAAACAAGATTGGCTCTTTTTAAACCTGAGAGCCCCTCTCTTAAAGTACCGTACGGGAGCAGCTGCCCCCCTCCAAAAGGATTTCTGGCGTCAATAAGAACAATGTTAGCATCCCTTTTTAAACGGAAGTGCTGAAACCCGTCGTCAAGAAGTAAAACCTGGCTTTTAAATCTTTTTAGAGCTTCGGTAGCGGCAAGGTGCCTGTCCTCGTGAATTACTATGGGCACTTTTACGTCAGCCAATGCGCGGCTCATCATAAAAGGTTCATCGCCGGCGGTTACCCAGTTGTTTTCAAGCTCATCGTCAAACAAGACTACGGGATTTTTATTTTTTTTATCTCTTTTATACCCACGGGAAATTATTGCGGTTCTTATACCCGCCTCAGCCAAAGTACGCGCGGCAAGAAGCACCGCCGTGGTTTTACCGGTGCCGCCCGCTGTAATATTACCCACACAAACAACACGCGTGTTTACGCTGTAACTTTTACGCCAGCCGTTTTCATATAAAAATTTATTAACTATGGTTCCGAGCTCATATCCTTTTGAAAGCACATATAAAAAAAACCGCCCGAAAACATTGTTTTTTAAATTATCTCTTGTTTTTTCTAAATCCATAAGAACCGCCTGTCAAATATTATAAGAAATTCTACATAATTTAAATCCGAATTTCACAAATGTTTCATATGTTAATTTACAAATGTGTTACAGGACACTCTTTCAAGATTATAAAACATATTAAGATTTCCTGCAAAAAAACATAAAAAACGTTTCTTTACGTTTTTTAAATAACTTTCGATTTGATACAATATAAAAGAAATATAACTGCCATTTTTACGCCTGGCTTATTTTTACATGGAAAAAATCGGCAGCCAATAAATATTTAATATCAAAGAGGAGAAATAAATGAAATCAAGCAATCCTATTTTTAATGAAGAAGGGTTTAAAAAAGCGGCCGAAATGCAAGCCGCCTCAACACAACCCATGACAATATCTGGGGCGGTTAACAAATCTTTCACATTACTTTTTATTTGTTTTATAGGAGCATTACTCAGCTGGTCAAGGCCGGAACCGCTTTTACCCTGGATTTGGCCTATATCTATAGGCGCTTTTGTAATAGCCATGATTGTAATTTTCAACAAAAGAACGGCCCCTATGTTAGCGCCTATATATGCTTTCGGACAAGGTATCGCGGTAGGTTTAATATCTTTAGCTTACGCGCAACAGTACGCGGGTATTGTTTACCAGGCTTTAGGCGTTTCAATGACTGTGTTTTTTATTATGCTTGTTTTATATAAAACACGCATAATAAAAGTTACCAGTATGGTAAAAAGCGTAATAGTCGCCGCTACCGCCGGCGTGGCCGTGTTTTACATAATAGGAATGATAATGATGCTTTTTGGCGCCAATTGGTTTTATTTATCAGCCACTCCGTTAAGCATAGGCGTAAGCGTTGTTGTCTGCCTTATAGCCGCGTTCAACCTGCTTTTGGATTTTGATTTTATAGAAAACGCGGCGCGTTATAATATGCCTAAATATATGGAATGGTATGCCGCTTTCGGCCTGCTTATTACCTTAATATGGATGTATTTGGAAATATTAAGATTGCTCGGCAAATTGCAAAGAAGATAAGCAAGCGCGGTCACTTCAAATTTTGTAGAATCTTATTAACAGATATGTAATATTAAACGGAGGAAGTATATTTATGGCAATTAAAGTTGGTATTAACGGCTTTGGCCGCATTGGCCGCTTAGTTTTCAGAGCCGCAATGAAACGCAATGATATTGAAATCGTTGGCATCAACGACTTAGGTACGGTTGATTATTTGGCTTACATGCTTAAATATGATACAGTCCATGGTAAATTCGACGGTACAATTGAAGTCGATTTAGCTAACAGCAAACTTATCGTTAACGGCAAAGCTATACGCGTAACAGCGGAAAAAGATCCCGCAAATCTTAAATGGAATGAAGTTGGCGCTGAATATGTTTTAGAATCAACGGGTTTATTCCTTTCTAAAGAAAAAGCCGAAGCTCACATTAAAGCCGGCGCGAAATATGTGGTTATGTCAGCTCCTTCCAAAGATGATACACCGATGTTTGTTACCGGCGTAAACGATGACAAATACGTAAAAGGCACACAGTTTGTTTCCAACGCATCTTGCACAACAAACTGTTTAGCTCCTATCGCCAAAGTTTTAAATGACAAATGGGGTATTACGGACGGTTTAATGACAACAGTCCACGCCACAACAGCCACACAGAAAACAGTTGACGGCCCGAGTGCCAAAGACTGGAGAGGCGGCAGAGCCGCAAGCGGAAATATTATTCCTTCCTCAACAGGCGCGGCCAAAGCTGTGGGTAAAGTTATACCCGCTCTTAACGGCAAATTAACAGGTATGTCAATGCGCGTTCCAACATTGGACGTTTCAGTAGTTGACTTAACCGTTAACCTCGCCAAACCCGCTAAATATGAAGAAATCTGCAAAGAAATGAAACGCGCTTCCGAAAACGAACTCAAAGGCGTTTTAGGTTATACGGAAGAAGCGGTTGTTTCCTCAGACTTCATCGGCGATCCCCGCACGTCAATTTTTGACGCTAAAGCCGGTATCGCTTTAACAGACACTTTCGTTAAAGTAGTTGCCTGGTACGATAATGAAATGGGTTATTCAACAAAATGCTTAGACTTAATTGCCAAAATGGCAGAAGTCAACGGCAAATAAGTTTATTTTAACCCTAACAATTAAATGGTTTAAACAAAAAACCGCAGTTGCAAAAGCTGCGGTTTTTTATATACTTTATATAAATAGAAAATATTTAAAAGGGTTATATGAAAAAAGGATTTACTTTAATAGAACTTTTAGTGGTTGTTCTAATTATCGGTATACTTGCCGCTATTGCGCTGCCGCAATATACAAAAGCTGTTGACAGAGCCCGCGCCTCCGAAGCGGTGTTGATATTAAAAGCAATGGTTGACGCGCAAGAAAGATATTATTTGGCAAACGGTTTTTACGCTAAAAGTATTGATGATTTAGACATAGATGTCCCCGCCACTACTAAAAACTTTACATTTGGTATTGAGTCGGGTACCGGCAGATACGTATCGGCCACTCCGGTAAAGTTTAACGGATATAGTTTTGAATTTCATACCGACCACGGCGCTCCTACAACGCCTTTATATCACGGCGCAAGGTGGTGCCGCGCCACAACAAGTAATGAAAAAGCAAAGTCAATGTGCCTTTCCATGGGCGGCAAATTATCTACAAGAATAAGCCACGGCACAACAACTTACTATGATTTAAACTAACAAAATTTTGAGACTAAGAGCAGCTGTTTTAATAATAGCTGCTCTTAGTTTATGCGCTACGCAATACTAGAAATAAAACTAGCCTGTCTGCAAGCTCTTATACAAAAGATTTTCTCTTCAATCTCCCCCTTCCTATTTTGATATAATATGGTTGATAAGTTGTTAATCGCCTTCTTATTTGTTTGGTTTTAAAAGGGTAAGGCAAACATAATCATCAAGAGGTAAATTAAATGCAATTAGAAAATATTAAAAAACTGCAGGATTTAGACGTTAAAGGCAAAACAGTTTTAGTCCGCGTTGACTACAACGTTCCTTTAAAAGACGGCAAAGTTGACAATAATAAACGTATTGTCGCCTCAGAAAAAACAGTAAAATATTTACTTGATAACAACTGCAAAGTTGTGTTAATGTCCCACTTGGGCAGACCTAAAGGCAAAGTAGCGTCCGAATTTTCATTAGCGCCCGTAGCAACTGAAGTTGCCAATGTTTTTGGAGTTAAAGTACATTTCGCCTCAGACTGTATTGGCGAGCCCGCTGCAAAAACTATAGCTGAAGCCAAAAACGGCGAAATAGTTTTATTAGAAAACCTCCGCTTTCACCCCGAAGAAGAAAAAAATGATGAAACTTTTGCCGCGCAGCTTGCTAAAAACGGCGAAGTTTTTGTGCAGGAAGCTTTCGGCACCGTACACAGAGCGCACGCCTCAACCAGCGCCGTTACCAAATTTCTTAACGGCGGTATCGGCTACTTAGTACAAAAAGAAGTACAATTCCTTGGCGACGCTTTAGCAAAACCTAACAGGCCTTTCGCCGCTATTATAGGCGGGGCAAAAGTGTCTGATAAAATTATGGTTTTAAACACTCTTCTTAGTAAAGTTAACGTTTTGGTTATCGGCGGCGGTATGGCATATACGTTCTTAAAAGCCCAGGGCTACACAACAGGCAAGTCACTTTTAGAAGAAGATAAAGTTGAAGAAGCCAACAAAATTTTAGCCACGGCAAAAGAAAAAGGCGTTGAAATACTTCTTCCAGTTGACCATGTTTGCTCAACAGAGTTTTCTAACGAAAGCCCCGTAATGACAACCGAAAACGCCAATATCCCCGAAGGCCAAATGGGCCTTGATATCGGGCCTAAAACAATTGCTTTGTTTGACAAAAAACTTTTGGAATGCAAAACAATTTTTTGGAACGGCCCCGTGGGCGTTTTTGAAATGAGCAACTTTGAAAAAGGCAGCTTTGCGATAGCCTCTTCAATGGTTGAAGCCACCAAATTAGGCGCGACAACAATCATCGGCGGCGGAGACAGCCTTAACGTTTTAAAGAAAGCCAAAATTAAAACGGACCTTTTAAGCCACTGCTCTACAGGCGGCGGAGCCAGCATGGAGTTTGTTGAAGGCAAAGAACTTCCCGGGTTAACGGCGCTTGCCAAATAAACTGAAAGTTTAAAACATAAAAAACCCGCTTAAAGGCGGGTTTTTTATTTATATTAAACTAAGTATGATAAAATATTTATGCTTTGAAATAAGACAGTAAAAGGATAAAAAAATGCAATTTAGTGATTTATTTAAACAAATTTCCACTAAGGATATTTGCGCGGGTTTTGATATTTTTAAATTAGTGGGAAATGACTTTTTTCTTATTACCTCGGGTAATAAGGATAATTACAACTCAATGACAGGCAGCGGAGGCGGCTTTGGCATGCTATTTAGAACTCCGTCTACCTGGTGCGTTATACGCTCGGACAGATATACTCTTGAATTAATACAAAAAGAAAAAACTTACACCCTTTCTTATTTTACCGACGAATACAAAGACCAGCTGATATTTTTAGGAAACAAAACAGGACGGGGCACCGATAAAATGAAAGAAGTTAAATTGACAAGCGTTCAAACCCCGTCCGGAAATATAACTTTTAAAGAAGCTAAATTAATTATTGAGTGTAAACTGACGCAAATTACAATGCCGCACCCAAATGATTTTTACTCACAGGAAGCCAGGGATTATCTAACCGAAGCTTATAAAAATCCTTCCGATTACCGCAAATACGTGTTTGGGGAAATAACAGCGATATGGGAAAATAATATAAAAAAATAATTATATAAATATGAAAAACAGTACAAAATTTATAGTTTTAAGCGTAATTATAACATTAGCCACTATTGCAAGACTGGCACTTTATATAATAGCCCCCCATGCTATCGACAGCGCATACCCTCTGCTTGGTATTATTTTGGGTTTTATTACCGCGGTCGGCGCGGTATTTATGGCAGTACGCTATAAAAAGAAAGAAAGCAAAAAAATAAATGCTTGCAATAAAAAGTCCCCGTTACAATAAACGGGGATTTTTTATTTAAATTAAATTATTAATTATTATTTCCAGAACCTGATATAAGATAATAATGTGTAGACGCGCCTGAATGGTGCGGAGTGTTTGTACCGCTTATTGATTTGCAAACACTGTTTTTAGAACCATCCGTTATAGGAGCGGCACACCAAAAGTTATTTGTTGTGGTATTTCTTTCAAGAAAGAAACCCGAGTTATTTTTACTAAAAGCGTACATACAAGTTAAGCATGTGCCGGAATTAAATGCGTAACGAAAGTTTGTCGTACTGCATTGCGTTTTATCCGCGGTGCAGTCTAACGAAATATCAATATCTAAATCGTCAAAACTTGTAGGCTGCACGTCATTAGCCAGCTTATATCTGTCCGACGCGTCTTTTATTGAACGGAGCACCATCATAGCTTCGGACATACGGGCTTTATCTACGGACTTTTGGTACTGGGGCAAAGCTATCGCCGCCAAAATACCTATTATTAAAACTACTACCAAAAGCTCTATTAAGGTAAAACCTTTTTTCATACAAACTCCCTTTATATCAATATCCTAAAGATTTACAAAGTCTAATTCCTTTATCAGTGTTCCCCACACAACTTCTCTGCCCTGCGTTATTGGGCGCGTTTTCAAAATAAGAAATATAAGTCGCTACAAGATTTGAGCGGCACTCAGTGCCTGTATAACCTGGGCAGAAGAAAACCCTTACATTCCTTTCCCCGGTAGCCTGAACTCCCGAAAAGTTGTCAATTTCCGCGTCTTTACAGTCTATAATAGTTTGATCGCCCGCGCTGCGCGCGGGGCAAGCAGCTATATAATCAATATCTAAGTAATTTAAATCCGCTACATAATCACCCGTATGCAAATAATAAATTTCCTGCGCTTTACGTATACCTTCGGACATTGCTATATAATTTTGCATACGTGTTTTATATACGGCGTTTTGATATTGGGGTAAAGCTATCGCGGCCAAAATGCCTATTATCAAAACGACAACCAAAAGTTCAATTAAAGTAAATCCTTTTTGCATTTATAATGTCCTTAATATTAATTGTATTATTTTAAATTTTAACATAAAAATCCAAATTTGATTATATTTTTGAAAAATATAGTATATTTAGGATAAGTTGACTTTTATTACTTTTTTACAAATTTAAAAATATGAAAAAATCAATCTATAAAGGCTTAAACAGCATTGTCTTTGAAAATGGCAATATAAGGGCGGAATTTCTGCCCGATTACGCGGCTAAAATGGTTAGTCTGCAAAATAAAAAAACTGATAAAGAGTTTTTATTCCAGTCTGATTTGCCAGCTTTAAAAATACCTCCTTACTCGGCGCCGTTTAGCGAATATGACTCAAGCGGATTTGACGAGGTTTTCCCCTCCATTGACCGTTGCCCTTACCCAAGCGGTTCTTACGCGGGCGTAATTATCCCCGATCACGGCGAAGTTTGGGCCATGAGCTGGGAAATAGGCGAAATTACGGATAACGGCTTTAAAGCCTCTGTTAAAAGTAAAACTCTTCCTTATATCTTTACAAGAGAAACAATAATAAAAGATAATGAAATAACGTTTAACTACACAGTAACAAACACATCGGATAAAGAAGAATTTAAATTTATTTGGGCCCTTCACTGTCTGCTTGCCTGCAGCCCCCAAACAAGGCTTCTTACTCCTGAAGATTTGACTAAAGTTATGACGGTAGAACACTCGACAAAAACTTTAGGCCCCTGGGGAACCATACATAATTATCCTTACGCTCTTTCAACAGACAATAAAAAAATAGATTTATCCGCCACTGAATCCAAAGAATCAAACTCTTGTGAAAAATTTTATTTTTTAAAACAAAATACCGAGGGCTGGTGCGGAGTGGAACACCAAGACACTGGCGATAAACTTGTTTATAAATATGATGCGGACAAGGTGCCCTACCTGGGCGTTTGGAAAACGCAGGGCGGCTACAGGGGTGATTATAATATCGCGCTTGAACCGTGCACCGGCGTGTATGACGATTTGTACGTGGCGGACAAGATAAAAAAACTGTCTAAAATTCCACCTCACGGGGAATATTCATGGCAGTTTAAAATGGTTGTTTCGTAAGCTCAAAACGCAGTAATCATCAAGTAAAAAAAAAATTATTATAAGGAGAATTATGGCTATTACATTTGTGGCATTTTTTGCATTTACAATGGCGGTTTTAGGTCTTGCTTATTATAAGACCAAAAACGCCAATACGGGAACTGAAGAAGGATATTTCCTGGCGGGCCGCGGACTAACAGGTTGGGTTATAGCGGCCTCTTTATTGCTTACCAACTTATCATGTGAGCAAATGGTCGGACTTAACGGCCAGGGATACGGATTTAATATGTCCGTAATGGCTTGGGAAGTAACGGCAGCGGCAGCTTTAATCATAGTCGCGCTTTATTTTCTACCCCGCTACTTAAAACAAGGTTACGCCACCGTGCCCGATTTCGCGGCAGACAGATACGACGCGGCCACAAAACACATGATTAACGGTTTGTTTTTACTGGGCTATGTGTTTATTCTTTTTCCCATAATTCTTTATGCCGGCGCTGTTGGTATGGGAGGCATATTTAACCTAAAAGAAGTTTTCGGTTTTCAAAGCGACTTTGCCATGATAGCCGTGGTTGTTGTAGCCATAGGCATTTTGGGCTGCATTTATAACTATTTCGGCGGGCTGCGCATTATAGCCTGGGCGGACACTTTTAACGGCATAGGCCTTTTGGTAGGAGGCCTTATGATTCCTATTTTAGGGCTTATGTTTATCGGCGACGGCAACCTTATTACGGGCCTTAATATTTTAATAACCGAAAATCCCGAAAAGTTTAACTCCATAGGCAAAGCAACCGACCCCGTGCCTTTTGCCACAATATTTACGGGTATGTTTCTTGTTAACCTTTTTTACTGGGGCACAAACCAGGTTATTATACAAAGAGCTTTGGCCGCTAAAAACTTAAAAGAAGGCCAAAAGGGCGTTTTAATATGCGCAGTTTTCAAACTTATGGGTCCGTTATTTTTGGTATTGCCGGGCATAATAGCGTATCACATATTTAAAGACAATCCTTTAAACACAATGGATATGGCGTACTCATCTTTGGTAAGAACCGTTTTACATAATCCTCTTTTGGTAGGGTTGTTCGCGGCGGTGCTTTTCGGCGCTATTTTAAGCGCGTTCAGCGGGGCTATAAACTCAACTTCAACATTATTTACGCTTAATGTTTATAAACCGTTCTTCGCTAAAAAGGACGCTACGGACGCCGATATCGTAAAAAAAGGCAAAATGGCGGCCATTATTTTGGTTCTTTTTTCAATGTGCGTGGCGCCGCTTATTTCCTTTGCTCCTAAAGGATTATTCCAATATCTGCAAACGGCAAACGGCCTTTATAACGTGCCTATCTTTACCTTAATACTTGTAGGTATGTTTAATAAAAAAGCGCCTGCATGGGCGGCAAAAACAGTGTTAATCGGCTTTATTATAGTGTACAGCTTTACGCAGCTGCTGCCCATGATAAAAGGCGGCGTATACGCATCCGCCTTACCGGGTTTTTTACATTGGTTTGTTCATTTGCATTTCTTGCATATTTTGGCCATATTGTTCTTTATATGCGCGGCTTTCATGCTTATCACAGGGCACTTTTGGCCTACGGACGTTAAGTTTGACATACACAATGATAAAAAAGTTATCGACATGAAACCCTGGAGCTTGGTTTATGTAATAAGCTTTATTATTTTCGCGGCGGTTGTGGGAATATATATTCTGCTTTCCCCTATCGGCATAGCAAAGTAATTTTACAAACACGGCGCAATTTTATTTGCGCCGTGTTTCATTTATACAAAAAAAGGGTGTTTAATATGAAAGATACTGTTACTAAAGAGTTTGAAAAAGTTTTTAATTATAAACCGCAGTCCGTTTTTTTCGCCCCAGGCAGGGTTAACCTTATAGGCGAACATATTGATTATAACGGCGGGTATGTTTTTCCGTGCGCGCTTTCTTTGGGCACATACGCGGCTGCGGCTAAAAGAAACGACAGCAAAATAAGATTTTTTTCTAAAAATTTTGAGGACCTCGGAGTTATAGAGGTTGATATAAATAACATAGCCTATAAAAAAGAGGATAATTGGACAAACTACCCCAAAGGCGTAATTGACGTAATGAAGAGAAAAGGCATTAAATTAGACACGGGTTTTGACGTGGCTATAATAGGCAATATTCCTAATGGGGCGGGGTTGTCCTCTTCAGCTTCTTTGGAAGTATGCACCGGTGTTTTGCTTAATGATTTTTTTGATTTAAAACTTTCCTCCACAGATATTGCTCTTATAGGCCAAAAAACGGAAAATGAGTTTATAGGCCTTAACTCTGGTATTATGGACCAATTCGCTTCAGCCAACGGTAAAAGGGACCACGCCATTTTGTTAAACACAAATACGCTTCAATACAAACATGTCCCTTTAGAATTGGAGGACGCGTCCATAGTTATTTGCAACACAAATAAAAGGCGCGAGCTGGCAGGTTCTAAATACAATGAAAGAAGGGCCGAGTGCGAAGCCGCGCTCGCTATGCTTACCAAAAAACTTAAAATCGAAACGCTGTGCGACTTAACACCGGACCAGTTTGACCGATATAAAGATTTAATAACCGACCCTATAGCCTTAAAACGCGCCAAACACGCAGTTAGGGAAAATTACCGCACACTCGCCGCGGTAGGGCTTTTGGAACTCGGCGATATAAATTCCTTTGGCAAACTTATGTTTGACTCACACTATTCTTTAAGAGACGATTACGAGGTAACCGTTTTTGAACTTGACACTATGGTTGACCTTGCCGCCCAACAGCCGGGCGCCATAGGCGCACGCATGACGGGCGCAGGATTCGGCGGCTGCTGCGTATGCATTGTTAAAAACGACGGTGTTGACAGTTTTATAAAAAACGTCGGCACGGGTTATGAAAAAGCGACCAAACTTAAACCCGAGTTTTATGTAGCCAAAATAGCGAGAGGCGCCGGTAAACTTGATTAAATTATAATTATAAAAAAAGAAGAATAATTTTAAATTATTCTTCTTTTTTTATGTGACATAACGCTATATATTTTTTAAAATAGATTTAACTAAGCAAAAAACAAACTAACAGGTAAAAACTATGAAAAACATTTTAGTTGTAGGCGGCGCCGGATATATAGGCTCAAACACCGTGCGTGTTTTAGAAATCAAAGGCTACTCGCCTATAGTATATGACAACCTTTCAAAAGGACATAAAAAAGCGGTGCGGGGCATACCTTTTATTAAAGGAGATCTTGGAGATAAAAAGAAATTAAAAACAGTTTTTAGTAAGTTTAAAATAGACGCCGTTATGCACTTTGCCGCTTTTACCGAAGTTGGCGAAAGTGTTATCACTCCCGCCAAATATTATGAAAACAATGTGGCAAAAGTTTTAAATCTGCTTGACGCTATGGTTGAATCAGGCATAAATTATTTTGTATTTTCCTCAACTGCCGCAACTTTTGGGGAACCGGTTAAAGAACTTATTGACGAAACACACCCGCAAAACCCTATTAACCCCTATGGCAGAACTAAGCTTATGGTTGAAAATATTTTAAAAGATTATGACCATTCCTACGGACTAAAAAGCGTTTGTTTAAGATATTTTAACGCGTGCGGAGCCTCGCCCGACGGTAAAACAGGTGAATCGCACGACCCCGAAACACATTTAATACCCTTGGTTTTCCAAGCGGCTTTAGGGAAAAGGGAAAGCATAAAAGTTTTTGGTAATGATTATCCCACGCCTGACGGTACGGCTGTAAGAGATTATATTCATGTTAATGATTTGGCCTCGGCGCATATTTTGGCGCTTGAAAAAATGGCAAAAGAAAATAAAAGCGCCTGGTATAACTTAGGCAGCGGCAGCGGTTACAGCGTAAAGGAAATTATAGAAACCGTAAAAGAAGTAACAGGCCTTGATTTTAAAGTGGAAAACGCACCCAGAAGAGCGGGCGACCCCGCCGTGCTGGTGGCGGATTCGGCAAAAGCTAAACAGGACCTTAAATGGGAACCTCAGTTTAATTTAAAAGAAATCATAAAAACCGTGGCAAAATGGGAACGCAAAAGGAAATATTAATGACTGATATTAATAAACATATTCAAATCTTACTCAATTACGCCGGGCAAAACGGCCTTATCTCCAAGGAAGATAAAGTTTGGGCTGCCAACCAAATTGCCGCCGTTTTAAATTTGGACAGTTTTGAACCTCAGAAAGTAAAAACGGCTTTGCCAAAATATCCGGGTAAGATTTTGGCTGAAATTTCCGACTGGGCTGTTACGCAAAAACTAATTCAGGATTTACCTGTTTACCGTGAAATGCTTGAAACTAAAATAATGGGCATTTTAATACAGCGTCCTTCTGATTTTATTATTTCTTTTAATAAAATAAAAAAACAGCGCGGTATTAAAGCCGCCACGGACTGGATGTATAAAAAACAGGAACAGGCCAACTATATTAAAACGGAAAGAGTGGCAAAAAATCTTTCCTGGAAAACACGCACAAAATACGGAGCGCTTGATATAACGGTTAATTTATCAAAACCGGAAAAGGACCCTAAAGAAATAGCCCTTCTTAAAACAATGGGCGCGGCGGCTTTGCACACCCATATTTATCCCAAATGTCTTTTGTGTTATGAAAATGAAGGTTACGCAGGGCGTTTAAACCACCCGGCAAGGCAAAATATCCGTTTAATTCCGCTTAACCTTTCCGGCGAAACCTGGTACCTCCAATACTCTCCCTACGTTTATTATAACCAGCACTGCATAGTACTAGGGCAGAAACATGAAAATATGTTAATAGACCATAAAACGTTTGAACGCTTGGGCGACTTTCTTTCCAAGTTTCCGCATTATTTTATAGGTTCAAACGCTGATTTACCTATAGTGGGCGGCTCTATACTAAACCATGACCACTACCAGGGCGGTTTATACACTTTCCCCATGCATAAGGCAAAAGAACGCAAAACCTTTAAATTAAAAAAGTGGCCTTCTTTAAAATGCGCCACGCTTAACTGGCCTTTAAGCGTGATAAGGCTTACAGGAAATAAAAAAGATGTTTTAGCCGCCTCAAAACATATTTTTGATAAATGGATAAAGTATTCTGACGAAAACGCCAAAATAAAATCGCACACAGGCAAAAAAAGGCATAATACCGTTACGCCAATGGCAAAAATGAACGGCAAAAAATTGCAAATGGATCTAGCCTTAAGAAATAACCGCACTTCGGCCAAATATCCTGACGGTATTTTTCACTCGTGCCCTGAATTTCACCATATAAAACGTGAAAATATAGGCCTTATTGAGGTCATGGGCATGGCCATTTTGCCGGGCCGTTTAAAAGAAGCTCTTAAAGAAATTGGCGATTGCCTAATTAACGGAAATTTGGAAAAAATAAAAAAATCCCCCTCTATTGAAAACCATTATGAATGGGCGAAAGAAATTTATTTCAAACATAAGTTTACGGCAAAAAACGCTGAAAATATTTTACGGGAAGAAACCGGTAAAGTATTCGCAAAAGTCTTAGAATGCTGCGGCGTTTTTAAGCAAACGCCCGAAGGTGACAAGGCTTTAGACAAGTTTTTAAAAGAACTTAACAAATAAAACTTTCAAAATACCATAACATATCAATTTATGGGACAAGGGGCCGGGGGCAGTGTCCCAAAAATTTGGATTTTTATCTGAGATAAAATAAAAAGCAGCCGCGTTAAAAACGCGGCTGCTTTTTATTATAAGATAACTTTTTTATTTTTGTTGCCACGAATTAATTTAAATAATAAGCCATTTGTGTACCGGACATATGTTTATATACATGAGGATTCTTCCCCCCTAAAGACAGGCAAAGTTTTTTATATGTATCATCATCAACAGGATGTAAACACAGAATCCTGCTTGGATAACTGTTTTGACTTATATTTTCCATAAAATACCTTAAGTGATAAGCCTTGCCATCTTTGTTTTTAACCCTAATATTATATGTAGAATTGTCTAAACTTATTTCATACTTTTTGGAAATGGGGGCGCTTATATCAAGCGATTCCCAATCCGTAGTATAACTCCCCGTGGAAAGGAAAAATCTTTCCTCCGCATCGGCTGCGGCTCTCATCCATATTAATGCTTCTGTAGCGCGGCTTTTTTCAACAGCCATGTTATATTGCGGCAAAGCTATGGCGGCTAAAATTCCTATTATCAAAACAACTACCAATAATTCTATTAAAGTAAAACCTTTTTTCATAATTCTCCCCGTCCTTTTATTCCCAATATTTTAACAAAAAAAACAATGATTATGATTAATGATTTGTTTTTGATTAAGTCATGACAGACGGCAATAAAAAATTGAAATCTATAAAAAAGGGAACCGCTGTAGTAGGGTTTAGACTACAGCGGTTGGGGTTTAAAGGATACGGGCATATATTTGTTAAATTGTGTTTCTTATATAATTATGATACCTGTTATGCAAAATTTTTTCCAGGGTCTTTAGACCTATAACTGAAGTAGGACTTTTGGTCCGCAAAATACCGAAAAATCGTGTTTTTCTAATAAAATGATAGAATATTATTACTAAACGCGCATTTATAAAAATTGTTTAGTCCGGTAAAAAATGAAGCTTATAAAGAAATTAGGACAAGAAACTCTAATATACGGTACCTCCACTATAATAGCAAGGTTACTTAACTTTTGCCTTGTGCCTCTTTATACCTATTTTTTAGTAACTTCCGAATACGGTATAGTTGCGGCTGTATTTTCTTTTTTAGCTTTATTTAACGTTATTTACCAATACGGTATGGACCAGGCTTACCTGCGCTTTACTTCTGATCATCAGCAGGACAAAGAAGAAAGTTTTTCAACCGCTTATTTTTCGGTATTATGCACTTCCGTTTTACTCTCTTTACTTATAGTTTGCACCGCGCCTTTATGGGCAAAACTTATAGGAATAGGCCCGTATTTTTCCTACCTTATAAAATTAAGCGCGGCAGTGCTTTTTCTTGACGCATTAACCGTTATTCCTTTTGCCAAACTACGCTTACAGCACAGGGCATGGCGCTTTGTAACCGTAAGAACAACCGCCATAGTAACAAACGTGGCATTTAATATTTATTTCCTTGCAACAACAAGTTATGGCGTGAAGGGCATTTTTTACGCATCTATTATAGCCTCAAGCGCGGCGTTATTACTTCTTTTACCTGTAATTAAAGAAGATCTGCGGTTAAAATTCTCTAAAGAACTTTTGCGTAAAATGCTTAAATTCGCCTGGCCTTTTGTTCCTTCAGGCATGGCAAGCATATTAGTAAATGTTATTGATAAACCGCTGCTCGTTTTTTTAACTGGATTAAGCGCCGTGGGCGTTTATCAGGCCAACTTTAAAATAGGCGTGTTTATGATGCTTATAGTTTCCATGTTTGACCAGGCGTGGAGGCCGTTTTTTTTACAACATGCAAAAGAGCCTTATGCAAAACCTTTGTTCGCGCAGGTATTAAATTATTTTACGGCATTTTCCATGTGGGTAGCTTTGGGACTCGGGTTCTTAATGCCCGTTATTATAAGAACGCCGATATTCGGACATTATTTTATACACCCGAATTACTGGTACGGTCTTAACATAATACCGTTTGTAATGGCGGGTTATTTTTTTTACGGCATTTATATAAACTTTATAGTGGCGCCTGTAATAACAAAGAAAACCGGTATTTTGATGTACGCGACAATATTGGGAGCTATTGTAAGCGTTGCTACAAACATTTTTTTAGTGCCGAAAGTGGGGCTTTTGGGCGCGGGGTCGGCAATAATGCTAAGTTATATAAGCATGGCCGTAACAATGTTTATTTTCACGCAAAAAAACTACCCTATTCCTTACCAATACAATAAACTTTTAGCTCTTGCCCTGACGGGCACTTTGGCTATCGCGGCAAACTGTTATTTTAATACATTAACGGCAAAAATTGTAATTCTAATCCTTTTCCCGCTTATCGCTTTTAAGATAGTTTATGTTAAAAAAGATTTTTTTGACCATGTAACTATTAAATGATAAAATATGAACAGATTTAGTGTATAATCCGTTATAAAAAATGGTTATGCCTAAGGTAAGGTAAAAACAAAAACACCCCTATGAAAACAGGAAGTAGTATACATGACGCAAATGGTCTTACTCTCAATATTATTATTGATAGTCTTGGCTTTACCTCTCACAATAAGAAAAGTGGAGGAAAACCTGGAAGTCTTCCTTCTATTATGCGGTATTACGGCGGCCACAATTTCGGGTATTTGGCATAAAGAACTTGTTTTAGACGCTGTTAAAGAGCCTCTTCACATATCTTCGGCGGTTTTTTTGGTAGGGTTGCTTTTCAAAAGGTATCATCAATACACACGCGTAGTTTTATACAAAACTATTAAAACCTTCGGCTTAAGCATGACGCTGTTTTTGGTAGTGGCCGTGCTGGGGCTTGTATCAAGCATAATTACCGCTATAGTAGCGGCGCTTATTTTATCTGAAATAGCCTCAACGCTTGACCTTGAAAGGAGCGACCAGGTTAAACTTGTCGTTTACTGCTGCTTCGCCATAAGCTTCGGTGCGGTATTAACCCCAATCGGCGAACCTCTTGGCACTATTGTTATTAACAAATTAAAAGGTCCGCCTCATTACGCGGATTCTTTTTTTATCCTTAAACTGCTTTGGCCTTACATTCTTTCAGGCATTTTATTTTTATCAATACTCGCTTTCAGAATAGGCCGCAAAGATATTAAAATTGAAGAAAGTGCGCAGGAAGCCTTCCACTCGTTTAAAGAAATTGTAGTCCGCACATTAAAAGTTTATATATTTGTTGCAGCCCTAACCTTTTTGGGGGAAGGGCTCAAACCGCTTGCTTATAAAACGATATTCCATCTTTCCCCTCCCGTTTTATATTGGGTTAATATGGTTTCCGTGGCTCTTGACAACGCCACTCTCGCGGCCATAGAGATAGTACCCGAAATGTCGGTAGTTAAACTTGAGTACCTGCTTGTAAGCTTAATAGCATGCGGTGCTATGCTTATTCCCGCAAACATTCCCAACATTATCTGCGCTTCCAAGCTTAATATAGGCAGCAAAGAATGGGCTAAAATAGGCGTGCCTTTGGCATTTTCCTTAATGGTTGTTTACTTTATATTCCTTATGATTTTCGTTCCGTATCCGGGAACTTAAGTTTTTACGCTAAACAATTTTTAAACAAAAAAATAAAACCTCCGCGTTTTTAGCCCCGTAGGTTTTATAAAAATAATTTTACAGCCATTTTAAAAAATCAAAAAAAACCCGCATTTTAAAGCGGGTTTTTTTAATTTTAATTTAAGTTAATATAATTTATGGCTTCAACCGCAGCCTTTGCTCCCGCGCCTGCCGCGATAACAACCTGGCGGAACTGCTGCTCGGTAGTGCAGTCTCCGGCCGCGAAAATACCTTCAATATTAGTTTTGCCGGACTCATCTATTTTAATAATTCCGTCTTCTTCAAGTTCAACACCGCTGTTTTTTAAAAACGCAGTCTGCGGCACGCCCCCTATGGCTACAAAAACGCCTTGGCAAGGCAGCTCACGCACCGTTTGGTCATTAAGGTTTTTTACTTTTAAAGCATTAAGTCCCAAAGAGTCTCCTTCAAAACTTTCAGCTGTATAATTTAAAACCATTTCAACATTAGGACAGGCTTTAACCTTTTCAACGGTCTTCTGCGCCGCTCTGAAACCTTCGCGCCTGTGCACCAAATAAACTTTATTACAAATTTTGCTTAAATACAAAACATCTTCAAAAGCGGTGTTGCCGCCGCCGATAACAACAACGTCTTTATTTTTAAAAAACATGCCGTCGCAAGTAGCGCAAGATGATATCCCGCGCCCTTTATATTTATCTTCGCCGTCGGCTTCTGTCCAACGGGGTTTTACTCCTGAGGCTATTACAATTGTTTTGGCAGCGTATATATTTCCGTCAGTCGCGGTTAATTTAAAAGGTTTGGAAGAGGTATCTATAGAAGATATTTCAGTATGAACAACTTTAGCGCCAAGCCTTTCGGCCTGTTTGTGCATTTTATCCATAAGTTCATAACCGCTTACAGGCTCAATAAACCCCGGATAGTTTTCCATATCATTAGTTTGTAAAATCTGCCCGCCCGAAATCGGGCCCGCGAAAACCAAAACATCCAGCGCAGCTCTAACGCCGTAAATAGCGGCTGTTACCCCCGCGGGGCCGTTACCTATTACAATTATGTCTGATGTTTGCATAAAAACTCCTTAAAAACCAAACTCTTTAATCATTTTATTAAAAAGCTCCATAGGCATACCTATAACATTTGTTAAACTCCCTTCAACACGTTCTATAAGCATATCGTCTTTATCTTGCATGGCGTAAGCGCCCGCTTTATCCATATGCTTGCCTGAAATTAATTTAAGTTCCGTGTCGGAAAGTTTCCTGGCTTTGCATTTAGTGGCGGCGTAACCGGTAAAAAGTTTTTTCTTATTTATGTTAACAATAGCCACGCCTGTATAAACAGTCTGCCAGGAATTATTTAACAAATGTAAAATTTTAAGAGCGTCAGCCTTATCTTTAGGTTTGCCTATAACACGGCCTTTGCAATAAACAAGCGTATCCGCTCCTACCACGGTTGAAGCCGGGTATTTTGCCGCCACCTCAAAAGCTTTTTTTAAGGCAAGGTCTTTTACCATGCGGTGCGGCGTTTTGTAGGCGGTTTTTTCATCCTTTTGGGCGGGAATAATTTCAAACTTATAACCCGCTTGGGTTAAAAGTTCTATTCTCCTGGGTGATTTTGAAGCTAAAATTAATTTCATTATTTTTTTACGAATTTTGTAATTAAGAAATAAGAGAGTACCAGCCCTAAAACGCCTGATACGGTTAAGTTAAGTGAAATAGGGTGCACGCCTATACCGCTGTAAACTTTTACAAAAAATAAAAGCCCCTGGCCTGATAAAACCGCTTCGGCCAATTTTTCAATTAAAACGCCGAAAACTGCGCCCAACACTACTATTAACAAAAAATAAACAAATGCTCTCATACTTTCTCCGTTATGTATAAATTTCCAAATATGTGTTAAGGCCTTCATGTTTAGCCTTTGCTACCGCGGCGTCAAACATTTCAACGGCGGTATCTTTTTGCCCTAAAGCGTATAAAACCTGCGCCATGCTTAACCGCGTTAAAATCTGCCCGCGTTTTTCGTCAGAACCGTCAAAAAGTTTTTCGGCCTCTTTAAGTTCCAAAAGGGATTGCTGCAGTTTGTTTTTCCTTTTTAACACATCCGCACGGCCCCATTTAACAAAACCCAGGTCAACTTTATCTCCGATAATAGTGTAAAGTTCGTCCGCATTTTTATATCTTTTTAAGGCTTCGTCAAGTTTGCCCTGCTGTCTTAAACCGTTGGCCATACCGCAGTTTGTATAAGCTTTGCCGAAAGTGTCCTGCGTTTTAACAAAAATTTTATCCGCCAGTTTGTAATTATTTACGCAGGCGTTTATGTCGCCGCTTATTCTGGCTATACCGGCTAACCCGCAGTAAGCGTAAGCCTGGTTAATTTTATCTTTGGCTTTTACGGCGTGTTTAAGAGAATCTTTAAAAGATTTTATACCTTCGGCAAATTTGCCCTGCAGACGGAAAATGCCGCCCTTTGCCCATAAAATAAAACTAATGCCCGCGTGGTCTTTTTCGGCCGTATAATGGGCAAGAACTTCATTTAATGAGTCTAAAGCATCATCTAATCTGCCCCAGGCGCGCTGGGCCATGCCCGCTTCCTGCAAAGCGGCTATTTTATAATCTTCATAATCAAGTCCGTCGGCAAACTCATATACGGCGGATGCGGTTTTAAAAGCCTGCTCCGCGTTGCCAAGAGTGCGTTCGCAGGAAGCTAAAGATAATAAAATATCCATTTTAAGCGCCGCGTCATTAGTAAGTTTGGCGGCTTTTTTATATGTAGCTATAGCAGGCATAAAAGCGCCAAGCATACGCCGGGCTTCGCCTATCATGAAATAGACGGCTCCGTCTTTGCCTTTATAATTTTTTGTTTTTTTAATAACTTCGGAATGGTTTCCCGCGTCCAAAAGCTGTTCTAACTTTTCAATCATTATTTCACCTTAGGTAAATATTTTAAAATTTCCTCAACAGTCTGCGCCATGCTGTAAGGCTTTTCAATAAAATGGTCCGCCCCTGCTTCACGCGCTTTATCTTTATTTTCAGCGTCAACCAAAGTAGACATTATTATTATAGGTATGCGCCAGGTGGAATCATCCGTTTTAAGAGTACGGCATACTTCAAAACCGCTTACTCTGGGAAGCATAAGGTCAAGCAAAATTAAAACAGGTTTTTCCCTTTTTGCCATTTCAATACCCTGCACGCCGTCTTTAGCCCAAATACATTCAACGCCTTTTAATTTAAGCGCGCCCATTAAAGCGGGCGCTATTACTTTGGAATCTTCAATAACTAAAACTTTACCCATATAAAACCCCTTTTTATTAGCCGTTTATAACATACAAAAAATTAAACTTCTTCCGCATACTCTTTGTAATGTTTGCCGAGCTCAATATATTCTTTGGCGTTTTTTATTATACCGTTAACTTCATCCTCAGTAAGTTCGCGCACTATTTTAGCCGGTGAGCCAAGCACCAAACTGCCGGGCGGAATCTTTTTGCCGGCCGTAACAACGCTGCCCGCGCCTATTATGCAATTATCGCCGACTTCGCTTTCTAAAACAATCGCGCCCATGCCTATTAAACAGTTGGCGCCTATTTTCCCCCCGTGTACTATAGCATTGTGCCCCAAAGTAGTGCCTTTGCCTATTATGGAAGGGAAATCATAATTAACATGGATAACAGCGTTATCTTGTATATTGGCGTTATCAGCCACTTCAATAGCGGCAATATCCCCGCGTAAAACAGCTCCGGGCCATATAGAAACATTTTCCCCTACTTTAACATCGCCCATGATTACGGCTGTTTTATGAACATAAGCCGTGGAGTTTACAAACGGCGCTTTTTCTTTTAATTTTTCCCGCATAGGTCCTCCCCGTCGGTCGGTTCAATTTTATGGTGAGCCACGTTTTCCAGGCTTTTTTTAAAGCTGTCTACCCTATCGGACTTGCCATTTGAAATCTGCAACCCCCAATATATAAAAACACTTACAAGACCGGGTAAAATATAGTACATAAACCTGTAAATCAAAGTAGCGCTGAGCGCAGCTTCCCAAGCTATACCCGCCTTTGCGAATACGGCCGTCATAGCGATTTCCATAGCGCCTATACCCCCCGGAAGTATAGGTATTAAAGTAGTTGCCATACCTATGGCAAAACCCGTTACCAAAACACCCGCGGGAACTGAAACTCCAACCGCTCTGAAAGCGAAATACAAAACTAAAATAGTAAAAAGCCAGTCAGCGCAAACATAAAGCACCGCTTTTGTAAGACGGCCTTTTTTTTGCTGTATAAAGTTTATACCCGTTTCAAGATTTTGGGAAAAATTGTCAAACCTGGCTTTGGGAATAATAGCCGAAAAAAGTTTATAGGAAAGTCTGTTAACAAACCTGAATATTTTCCTTACCCAGGTGATACGAAAGTCATTATTAAACAAAAATACGGTAATAAAACCGCAAACAGCCGTCATTCCTATAATAAGAAGGAAATTTTGCGCAAACTCTTTTGGCGTGGCGTTAGAGTTTAAAAACATTAAAATAGAACCTTGTAAAATAATAATGGCAAGAACAAAATATATAATAACCGTAAGTACTATGCTGGCGGTTACGCTCATTCCCAAAGGTATTTTTTTACGTCCCAAAAGATGCGCGCGCAAAGCAAAACCGCTTACGCCAAATGAGGAGACTAAATAATTAACCGTAGTTGAAACCAAGGCTATACCTATAACGCTGCCTATATTAATTCTTCTGCCCATGGCGCGCAGCACTTCCCAAAGAGACAGGCCCATAGAAACATATATGGCAGCAGCGCAAAAAGTGCATAAAAACAGATAGCCGGTGCCAACTTCGGTCCAAATTTTTATAAAAGCGTCTTTATTGTATATAAATATGCCTATTACCAGCGCCGCGGAGATAACGCCCCCCGCAGCATACAGCGCGTATTTGTTTTTTACAAGCGAAGCCAGAAACTTTTTCATATATAAATTATATAATTTAATAAAGAGATATTGAACACTTCTTTTATACTTCATTTAAAATTTACAAAATATAAAAACTTTTTACTTACAAAACAATTCGGAGAAATATGCAATTTATAAAAATAAAAGGCGCCAAAAGCCATAACTTAAAAAACATTTCGGTAGATATTCCGCGCGGAAAAATGGTTGTAATAACAGGACTCTCGGGTTCGGGTAAAAGTTCACTTGCGTTTGACACAATTTACGCCGAGGGGCAAAGAAGATATGTTGAATCCATGTCCGCTTACGCCAGGCAATTTTTGGATCTTATGGAAAAGCCCGACGTGGAACACATTGACGGCCTTTCCCCCGCTATATCTATTGAGCAGCGTAACCCAAGCAAAAACCCGCGTTCCACAGTATCAACAGTAACGGAAATTTATGACTATCTGCGCCTGCTTTACGCGCGCGTGGGCCACCGCCATTGCCCGCAGTGCGGGCAGGAAGTTGAATCCTGGAGCGTGCACGCTATAACTTCTGATATTTTAAAAAAGTTTAATAACCAAACCGTTTTTATACTTTCCCCCATAGTACAGGGCAGAACAGGAACTTATGAGGAACTTTTTGCAAAACTCAAAAAAGACGGCTTTGTAAAAGTACGGGTTAATGGCGTTATTTCTAAATTAGACACGGCGCCCGTATTAGAAAGATACAAAAAACACACTATTGAAATTGTTGTGGACGAAGTTTTTGTCGACGCGCTTGAAAAGGAACGTTTAACAGACTCTATAGAAACCGCCGTAAAATATTCAAAAGGGTTGGTATCGGTTTTTAACGCGGACGCAAAACAACACTTTACTTACAGTGAAAATAACGCCTGCGCAAAATGCGGTATAGGTTTTAGCGAATTGGAACCAAGATTATTTTCCTTTAACACGCCTTACGGCGCCTGCCCCGAATGTAACGGTTTAGGCATTAAAATCGAAGTAGCCGAGGACCTTGTAGTGCCGGACCCTTCGCTTACTTTAAACGAAGGCGCTATCGCCGCCTGGGACTCCCCCGTTACAACACGCACCAACCGTTGGAAAAACGGCTGGGCTGGTTATTATTATGATATTTTAAAACAGGTTTGCCGCAAAAACAAAATACCCATGGGCGTACCGTGGAATAAGCTTACAAAAGCGCAAAGAAACATTGTTCTTTACGGCGGCAACGGCACTACCTATAAAGCCTCCTGGGCTACAAATGAAAGTGAGTTTGAAGGCGTTATAGGCAATTTAAACAGAAGGCACGCGGAGTCGGAATCAGACTTTGTGCGTGAAGAAATTTACAACAGATATATGCGTGAGGTTACCTGCCCCGTATGCCACGGCGCCAGATTAAAGGCTGAAGCGCTTGCCGTGCATGTAGGCGGGCTAAATATATCTAAAGTAACGGAAATGCAAGTGGGCGAAGCCATTAAATGGATTGCCGGACTTGAGTTTAATGATAAGGAAAAAATAATTTCAAAAGACGTTATTAAAGAAATTAAAAGCAGGCTTGGCTTTTTAAACAGCGTGGGTTTAAGCTACCTTACGCTTAACCGTAAAAGCCAAACACTCTCGGGCGGGGAATCTCAGCGTATACACTTAGCCACGCAAATAGGCAGCGGGCTGACGGGTGTGCTTTATGTGCTTGACGAGCCTACAATAGGCCTTCACAGCCGTGATAATGACAAACTTATCGAAACGCTTAAAAATCTGCGCGATTTAGACAACACTCTTATTATTGTTGAACATGATAAAGACACTATTTTAGCGGCCGACCATGTTATTGAAATTGGCCCCAAGGCGGGTGAGCACGGCGGCAAAATTGTAGCTGAAGGAAGTTTGAAAGAATTTTTAAAAGATAAAAACGCAATAACCGCTAAATATTTAAGCGGCGAGCTTAAAATAGCCCCTAACCTTAACCCGAAAAAGCCAAACGGCAAATATATTGAAATTTCGGGCGCGGAACAATTTAACCTAAAAAATATCAACGTTAAAATACCTTTAGGTTTATTTGTTTGCGTGACGGGGGTGTCGGGCTCGGGCAAGTCAACATTAATACACCAAATCCTTTATAAAGAAATAGCCCAAAAATTTTACCACGCCAAGGATTTACCGGGTAAGCACAAAAACATAAAAGGGTTGGAAAATATTGACAAAGTTGTTATTGTAGACCAAACCCCCATTGGCAAAACCCCTCGCTCCAACCCCGCCACATACACGGGCGTTTTTACGCATATAAGGGAATTATTTGCCGAAATGCCTGAGGCAAAACGCCGCGGTTTTGCGCAGGGCAGGTTTTCCTTTAACGTAAAAGGCGGCAGGTGCGAAAAATGCGAGGGCGACGGCATTATAAAAATTCAAATGCAGTTTTTGCCCGACATTTACGTAAAGTGCGAGGAATGCAACGGCAAACGTTTTAATGAGGATACTCTTGCAGTGCATTATAAAGGAAAAAGTATAGCCGATGTGCTGGAAATGAGCGTAAGCCAGGCTTTGGAATTTTTTGACACTATCCCTAAAATCAAAAAAGTTATACAAACGCTTGACGATGTTGGTTTAGGTTATATTAAACTGGGACAAAGCGCCACAACATTATCCGGCGGTGAGGCGCAGCGCGTTAAACTTGCCCACGAGCTAAGCCGCAGGGCCACGGGCAAAACTTTATATATTTTAGACGAACCCACCACAGGCCTCCATTTTGCAGATATTGACAAACTTTTAAGCGTACTACACAGGCTTTCAGGCGCAGGTAATACTATTTTGGTTATAGAACATAACCTTGATATTATTAAAACAGCCGACTGGATTATAGACCTCGGCCCCGAAGGCGGCGATAAAGGCGGTTATTTGGTGGCGGAAGGCACACCTCAAGATATTAGCAAAGCAAAAAACTCTTACACGGGTAAATATTTAAAAGAAGAAATGAAATAACTATTTTGGGACACTGCCCCCGGCCCCTTGTCCCAAAAAGCGGGCTACGGATGATTTGGATATACCCGTTACACGTTGAAGCTGGCGTACGCTTGCCCCTTTTTCACTAAGTTGTTTTAATGTTTTTGCCAATTTTTCAATATCTAAACTTTTTATTTCACCCGCGCTAATATTTAATTCGTTCTTAATAAATTTTTGTATATTGGAATCTGATATTTTTTGTTCTTTCTTTATTTTTAAATGCGGCGATTTAACTTCCCTCTTTTCCTTATTAAAAGAAATGAATGATGAAATATTATTTTTAAACATTTTAAGAGTGTGACTTGCCGATACAATAAACGGCTTTGACATGTATTCATACATACTGCTCCAACGGTAGGAGGTAACATCCTGCGCAAGACCTGCGGACACGGGATTTTGGTGTATATATCTTAATACCGTTAAAAAGTAAGAATCATTTTCAACGGCTTCGCTTTTAAACCTGTCCTGAAACAAATAACCTGTTCTGTCATATTTTAAATTATAAAAAGAAGCGTACTTTCCTAATAAAACCTGCATAGTTTTACTTAAAGAATCATCTTTTATTAACATATGCAAATGATTAGGCATAAAACAATACGCGTAAACAACAAAATTATTTGCCGCCTGAATATCTTTTAAAATATTTAAAAATTTAACATAATCACTTTCTTCTTCAAAAATATTTTGACGGTTAACACCGCGTATCATAACATGGTAAACAGATGTTTTGCTTACTTCTCTTAATTTTCTAGGCATACCCAATATTACAATATAACAAGTTTTGGGACAAGGGGCCGGGGGCGGTGTCCCAAAAAAAACCCCCGGGTTTAAGCCCGGGGGTAATTTTTAATGCTTTTCTACTGACTATTTGGTTCTTGTTACTTGTCTAATCCCAGTAGTTCTTATATCTAAAGCAGAAACAAGGGGTGATAAATCAAGTTGTAATTTCTGCCCGAATTTACCGTTAATTAAAATAACGGACTGTTTACAATTTTGACATTCCGACATAGAGGCATGATCGCCTTCACAACGAGTATCTTCAGAACCTCTAAGAGCATCTGTTACCTTTGAAGAGGATAATCTCAACCTGCCGTCTCCTTGCTGTACAAAGTCAGATAATTGTACAGTACGCGGTAGGCCTTGCTGGCAATAAACAGGACCAACAGGCACTGCCGTTGCGGACAGGATTATACCTCTAATATAATTATTAGCGATATCAACAACTTTATTCCACTCTTCAACAGTTATAGAGCTGTTAGGCGGATTATCTCTAACAAAATTATCCGCAATAGTTTGGTTCATTAAATCCTTAACAGCCTGAACTCTGTTTTCAGATAATTTACCTATATTATACTTATAAGTACCGGCCCAGTCAGTATGTCCCTCTATAGTAAGGCTGGTAACAAAGTTCTTACCTGCGGTCTGTGCTTGGTATTCAGCAAGGACAAGTGCTTTAGTAAAGTTTGTTACTAAACCTTGACCCCTGTTAAATTCCCATTTGTTTAATGTAAACCCGGTATTAAGAACAGTGTCAACTTCAATAGCCTGGAACGGGCAAGTTGTATTCTCTTGACCTTGGCATAAATTTGCCACATCCTGTGCACTATAACCTTTATCGCTGTTCAACGTATAGGAAACGTTTTCAATCATAAGTTGAACAACATCGGTTTTTGAATCCTTACAACAGGTTCCTTTTTTCGGAGAAGGACCGGGGAATGTTGTAATAAATTTAGGCATAGAGCTTTCCAGCTTATATTTAACAAATTTGCCTAAAGGACCCTGCGGTTTACCTTCTTGGTCTATTGTAAAAAGTTGGTAATCCAACGCGTTGCATATTTCTACCTGTTGTCCGCCACAAGCTATAGAGAGTTCAGCTTCGGACACTGCATAATTGTCAATCACTGCTTCGCCAGTAGAAGTTTCAACACGCAGTTTAACTTTATTATCTGTTGAATCAAGACAACAAAAACCTTTATTTGTATTCTTTGTCTCTGTAATCTCAAATGTAAAAGGTTCAGGTGCTGTGCGCGAGGCAAAGTTGACTATACGAACCAAAGGTAATCCTAAGGGTTTTGCCCTGTCATTATAGTTGTGCAACGTATAATCAAACTCACCGCCGGGGCAAAGGTTAGTTATGTTATCAGTGCCGCATATTTTCTTAATATGCTCGGACTCGGATTCTGATTTTTTATTATGCACTCTAGGGCCAAAAACTAACATGCCTTGTTTGTTGTATATGTTAAACTCAACTAAGTCTTCACCTTTTAAGCAACATTTGCCAATGTTTTCAGGATTATCAGTACCTTCCGTTAACCGAGGGTAATTTTCCCTTTCAAACTTCCATTTAAGGTCCTGATATTTTTCCGGATAGAAAGATATATGTGTAATACATTTTTCTATAGTTTTACCGGCTAAAGCTGCTCTTATAGCTTGGGATTTTTCTTTAGGTTCCACTTTATTACCTGCGGTACCGTCAGGAGCTTTCATGTAAAGATTGTTTGAAGCATCTTCACAATAGTCAGCGGCGTTATAAGCAGCCAAGGTTCTGTTAATTTCACACCATTCCGAAGTAATGGCTGTACCGTTCTTTCTTGTTATATTAGTAACAGTAGGAACAGTTTTTCTAAAGTCATTACCTTCTTGTAATACAAACCTTTGGTGGAAATCCACAAAAGTTAAAGGCAAGTCAGGAATATAAGAGTTTTTAACAGAATCGCCTGAAGCAGCGTTAATATCAGTTCTGTTAACCGCTAAAGGCTGCTCCATAGCAAGCGCGCCTATATGTTTAACAAATATATTTCCTAAGTAGTCACGGCAAGTACCTTTACCAAAGTTAGTTCTATTCTTAGTACCTTCTTTTGTTGAAAGCTGTCTTCCAAAATCACCGGCAGCTTCAACTTTATTATCCGAGCCAGTTGTATCAAACTCAACGTCGGGGCTGCAGCCGTACAATCTGGGCAGTAAATCGTTAAGCAAGTATTGCCTTAACATATTTTCCCTAAATATTCTGCCCTGGTTAGACTGCTGACCCTTCATAATCCTAAATATCCAATGCTCATTTACGGTATCGCGCCCGCCGCGTACAAATATTACGCAGTCATTGCTTGTAAGATCCTTACCGGCTTCGCCAAAAACAACTCCTCTTGTAGTATGTTCTTTACTTGCGGCCTGGCCCGAACCTTGAGCAAGTGCTGACAATCTCGCGGCATCTTCTTTTGTCATTTTAGTCTTTAAGTTTTTATCCTGCGAAACTTTAACATACTGCGGCCCGGCTACAATGTTTTCGGTAGCAGACACTGTAGCTTTTTGATTAGAGGTCTGCGCGTCATTACCTTGGTCAAGGTATTCTCCTCCACTGCTGTCAGTATTAAGGCCAGCTTTATCAGGCGCAGAAGAAGCTTCCGCCCCTAATGAACCGCACAACGGTTTGCCGTCAATAGTTATATTTTGTACAACAACATATTGGTAGATATTCCATTTTTCGGCTTTGCCGCTGGGCTGCGCATATGTCGCGATTTCAGGATCTTTGGAAGGATCATCAACACCTTCAGCTGAACATTTTAATGTTAAGCCCGCCCCCTTAGATTGCCAGCCAAAACAATCTCTAAATCTTACTTGTAAGAAGTTAGAATCATTTGTAGGAGCTTTGGCTTCTTGATAGTTACATGTTTCACCTTGCTTAACAACACCCAAAGAATCCCTGCAACAGTTTGCTTTTGAAGGGAATTTAGATCTCCTGGGATAGGGATCTTTACATGCGTCGGGGGTACCTAATTTTTTTGAACATTCCTCATATAATGTCGCCCATTTGTCACTAGGAATACCATTACATTGTCCTACAGTTCCATCACCGGCTCTTGTGCCCCAAAATTTATCAACTTCGCAATCATCTTGGCCTGTAAGGATACAGCAGCCGAACTTGGGTACGAAAGCGTCAACAATGGCTTTTAAAGGATCGGCCCAAAGTTTAAACCAGTATTCCCACTTGGCCCAAGCTTTTTTCTGTTCCAAATCCCACCACCAGGGCTTCATACCCTTGTATGACCATTTGTTGCTGGGCATACCGCCGCCACCAACGCCCGCGCCTTGTCTGCCCGGGGTTAAACCGCCGCGGCCTACAACGGTGGGAGCAAGCTGGGAGTCCATTAAAGCCTGCATGGCTTCACGTTTATTCATGGCGCCTAATGACCTTTCGGCTTCAGCCAAAGCAGCCTCACCCGTCATTGAACGGCCAAGTTTATTTGCCGCGGTAAGCGGCTGGAGTGAAATAGGTTTGGCAGCCCTTGCAACTTCTCCGGGGCCTGTTTTAGCGGCCTGAGCGGAAATACCGCTCCAACCGGTGCCAACGCGGCCTCTGGCAGTAACTGCAGAGCCAGGCCTAAAATTACCGATTTGGGTAGGAGTCCTTCTGACCGCGCCGGACATCGCTCTGCGCGCGTCAGCAACCACAGGCTCGGTATATCTTGAACCTGATTCTCTGTAGGAATCCGTGGAATCACCTTTATAGGGAGTATAGTCAACGTCAAAAGCGTCCGCAGTTTCAGACGCTGCGTCCCTGGGAATCAAATCAAAGGAACTTCTGCCTGCCTGCGGTAATAAACAATTGTCTATTTCATTACCAAATTCGTCAAAACAGGTGTCATAAACCGGGTCACCCCAAGCTATAGCATCCTTTATAACGGGGGTATCGTTTATATCCGAACCTCCGGGCCCAGTAAACTTTACAAAGAAAGGTAAAAGTAAGAGAACAATTAACGCCGCTATAAAGAAGGGCGCGTCTCTTTTGGTCCTTTCAAAAAAAGTTTTTCTAGGCTTTCCGTCCGTTCCTAATTTAGAGGCGGAAAAACGTTTAGAAAAAGGCGCAGGGGCAGGTTTGCTGTCCTTGAGCTTATCACTAAACGTGAAGCTGTCTTTTTTCTCGGCCATAATAGCCTCCTATTAAACTATATCTTTAAATCCAAACAACAAGCTAAACAAATAATTAAGCAATAACAAAAATTCTGGCTCCTGATGACCCGAACCTTAAATGTCTTAATTCTAAGACGTAAAGATTCGCTCAAACACGGAGCTTAAACTTAAGCGCTAACCTTAGCGCTAATACAAGTATAGTTGTATTGTGCCTTTTTGTCAAGGGGTGAACATTATTATAATAATATTATTATGCGCGTACGGTAAATACATAATATTATACTAATTTATAAAATAAACTACCCTTACTTTTAAAAGATTATAACCTCTTTATAACTTTTAACTCAAAAAACCAGGCAATTAATAAGATTTACATTTAATATATTTAAATCCGCTTAATTTACTATAAAAAATAAAATTTGCTATTATATATTTATGAATAAAGTTATCAATTTAAAAGGCATTAAAATTTCAAACAATCACCCGCTTGTTTTTATGGGCGGCACCTGTATTATAGAAAGCGAAAAACACTACGCCCAAGCGGCAAAAGACATTAAAAAAATAGTTAATGCGTACAGCAAAAACTATGTTTTAAAAGCTTCCTTTGATAAAGCGAACAGAACTTCTTTAAAAGCTTTCAGAGGCCCCGGAATTAACGACGGGCTTGAAATTTTGGCAAAAGTGAAAAAAGATTTAAACGTGCCCGTAATTGTTGACGTTCATGAACCCTGGCAGGCCGAAACGGTTGCGGAAGTGGCGGACATTTTGCAAATACCCGCTTTTTTATGCAGACAGACCGACTTGCTTCTGGCCTGCGGTGAAACCGGCCGCGTTATCAACGTAAAAAAAGGCCAGTTTTTAGCTCCCGGCGGCGTAGAAAATATTATTAAAAAAATTGAGTCAACAGGCAACAAAAATATTATGCTTACCGAAAGAGGTTTCTCTTTCGGTTACGGCGATTTAGTTGTTGATATGCGCTCTTTAGCAATAATGAAAACCTTTGGCTACCCCGTTATATTAGACGCCACACACTCCGTGCAAAAACCCGGCGGTTTGGGTAATGCCACTGGCGGGGACTCCAAATTCGCTCCGATACTTGCCAAAGCGGCCACAGCAATCGGAATAGCGGGCATATTTTTTGAAGCGCACCCAAATCCGGAATGCGCCCTTTCCGACGGGCCGAACTCACTTCGTTATGAAGAGCTTAAAAAAATGATAAGCCAAACAACACAAATTGATAAACTGGTAAAAAAGTTTAAATGAGTGAAGAAAAAGTAAAAAACATTTTTAATTATAAGCGGCATCTTACGGTACTGCTTATAATTTTTATTGCGGTAACCGCATTTGTTTTTTTGTTAAATACGGCGGCAAAAAAAATGCCGTATCCTTATGATGAAAGAGAAATCCCCTCGCAAGTAAAACAATGGAAATAATATGAAAAATAATTCTGATGAAATTAAAAAAACAGCAAAAGAAGTTTTAGAGGTTGAAAACAACGAGCTTGCCAAATCACACAAAAGCATAGACGGCAATTTTATAAAATCTGTTAATATAATAAATTCTATTTCAGGCAGAGTTGTGGTTTTGGGCATAGGAAAAAGCGGAATTATAGGCCGCAAAATAGCGGCTACTTTAGCCTCAACGGGAACGCCAGCTTTATTTATGCACCCTGTTGAAGCGTTGCACGGCGATTTAGGTATGATACAAACATCAGACGCTATTTTGGCGTTGTCCTTTTCAGGCAATACAGAAGAAATAAGCAAACTAATTCCTTTAATTTCAAAAAGAAAACTGCCCGTAATTTCCATGACCGGTAATGAAAATTCCAAATTGGCAAAATTATCGGACGTTCATATAAAAATGCATGTTTCTAAAGAAGCCTGCCCTTATAATTTAGCGCCTACATCCTCAACAACCGTAATGCTTGCTTTGGGCGACGCCTTGGCCATTTGCTTAATGCGTCTTAAACATTTTGAGAAAAAAGATTTTGCGGTTTTTCACCCCGGCGGATCATTGGGCAAGCTTTTAACAAACAATGTTTCCGACTTAATGAGCACCGGTAATATGAACCCTGTTGTAACGGGCGATAAACTTGTAAAAGACGCTTTGTTTGTTATGACAAAAACTAAAGCGGGCGCGACAAGCGTGGTTGATAAAAACGGAAAGCTTTTAGGCTTTTTTACCGACGGGGACCTTCGCCGCGCGCTTCAGGCTGACCACAATATTTTAGATAAAAAAGTATCCGCTATAATGACAAAAAAACCTACTGCCGTTTTGCAAGATACACCCGCTGTTGAAGCCGCTAAAATAATAAGCGAACGCAGAATTGACAACGTTCCCGTAATTGACAAAAAAGGTAAAGTAGTGGGCATATTAGATAAAAGCGACTTAATAGATTTTATAGCGTTAATAGACAAAAATTAAAGGTTAAATGAAAAAATTAATTCTTTCGGTTTTATTATGTTTTGCTTTGGGCTGCGGAAATAATTCCCAGTCGGAAACTGACGACGAACTCGGCGTGCAGACGGTTGAAAACGCCGTGATATACGAATCACAACAGGCTAAACAAAACTGGATACTCAGCACAACTCAGGCAAAATTTCACGAAAATTCCGAAAATGCCGTTCTTATTAACCCGCAATTATCGTTTAAAGAAGGGGACGATACTTTAAGCATTATTAAAGGCGACGAGGGCACCATTTCCATGGAACAAGGATTAATTGTTTTAAAAGGAAATGTTTTCGGAAAGTCTATATCGCAAAACGCGGAGTTAAGAACAACGCTTCTTAACTATGATATAAACGAGCGTAAAATTTGGACTGAACGAAAAGTTGAAATAAAAAGAAACGGCGTTACGGTAACAGGCCAAGGGTTAAGGGCAAACGGCGATTTTTCCGAGATAGAAATTAAAAACCAAACAACGACATTACCTGAACATGAATAAAATTTTAAAAATATTTTTTTGCGTTCTTTTGTTCTCCTGCGCTCTTAACGCGCAGGAAATACCCGCCGAACTTTTGGGAGGGATGTTAAAAAGCGATTCATGGGTAATAAAAAGAGATTTACAGCAGGAAATATTTACAGGCAACGTGCGTTTTGACAGCGGCATGTATAAACTTAATGCGGACAAAGTTATATCAAACCGCAAAAATAATACAGTTTCTATCATAGGTAACGCTTACCTTTTTAACAGACTTAAAACCGGTGAAACTATAGAACTTTTTTCCGATAAAATTTTATTTAACACAAAAAACAGAAAAGGTTCCGCCTCTAAAGTGCAAAACCCGGTTAATATTATTTACCAAATGCCCGAAGAATATAAATTAGACATATTGTCAAACTACGCTCATATTGACGGAATAAAAAGCACCATTAACTTAAAAGAAGACGTAAAAATCAAATATACAACCCCTGCAAGTTTTATTTTAGGATATGCCGACAGCGCTTTTATAGACAGAGCTAACAGAAACGCCGTTTTTGAAGGTTCTGTTGAGTTTGATAATACGGAATATACTTTATACGCGGGCAAAGTTTCTTATGAAGGCTCTAAAAATGAAATTACTATTGAAAGGAACTATCCTTTAATTCTTGCCGCAAACGAGGACATAACGGGCGCGCTTCAAAGTGATTTTATAAAAATAAACACACTTACAAAAAAAGTCCACGCGCGGGGGCGGGTAAGCGGCTGGGTTGCCCCTTCAAATTAATTTATATAATATATTGGTTAATTTAATAAAAAAATTTAAAACATGGAATAAAAAATGCAATTACGTTCTAAAGCCATAGAAAAAGTTTATAAACAAAGACGCGTTGTTAAAGGCGTTGATATAAATGTTAAATCAGGTGAAATTGTTGGTCTTTTAGGTCCCAACGGCGCCGGCAAAACAACAAGTTTTTATATGCTTGTGGGTTTTATAGAACCTACCGCCGGGCAAGTGTTTATAGACGATACGGACGTTACCCAGCTTCCTATGTTTGAACGCGCCAGGCACGGGCTTGGCTATTTAGCGCAGGAGCCTACAATATTTAAAGGTTTAACCGTTGAGGAAAACCTTCTTGCGGTGCTTGAACGAATTGAACCGGACGTTAATAAAAGAAAAGAACGCGTAGCCGGCCTGCTTGAGGAATTTGGGCTTACAAAACTCACAAAACAAAAGGCATGGACATTATCCGGCGGTGAAAAAAGACGTATGGAAATAGCAAGATGTATGATAAGCGACCCTAAAATTATTTTACTTGACGAACCGTTTGTTGGCATCGACCCGATTACCGTTTCAGATTTAAGGCAAATGATTTTTAAACTTAAAGATAAAGGAATAGGCGTTCTTATTACAGACCATAACGTACGCGAAACTTTGCCTCTAACCGAGAGAGCTTACCTTATTTACGACGGACAAATACTTGTGGAAGGCGATCAAGATACACTGCTTAATGACTCCAACGCGCGCAAGCTTTATCTGGGCGAAGATTTTAAAATGTAGTTTTTACTAACAATAAAATTAAAATCCCCTGTATAAACACAGGGGATTTTTTAATCCTTTAACATTTCTGCAAATTTGTTTACGGCAGAAAACTATTTTGTTAAATTTTTATTTGTGTATTATATCCGTTTTGCCCCAAAGAACTTGAGTAGGAAGAAGATGATTTTCCCCTCTTTTTCAAACTGTTATACCAATTCCAAAAAGCTTTTTCGAAATCATCGGAATTGCGAAAACCGTAAGCTTTGTAAAGCGCTTCTTGAGTATTATATTTTCTATATATGTTTTTACCTTGCGCGTCCTTAATAGGCATATTGGTTTTATTGTCGCGCGCAAGCTCCCCCTCGGCCATTAAAGAAAGAAACTGGCGGAATTTGATCTGGTTCTCAGGCGTGGCTGAATTATAAGGCTTCCACAAAAAACGTACCATGGCGTAAGCCTGCAAATACCAGTCCTGGGTTCTGCCAGCTTTTGTATAAACGTCTAAAGAATCTTCAAGCATAAAAACGCCGAAAGGAGCAAAATACTTTCTGCCGGTAGCACTTCTGGCCGCTTCAAGCCTTGGGTCTGAAGCGGGTCTTAAAGCGCTTTGCCCATAAGCGGGCGCCGAAGGATAAATATCCAAAACCAATAAATCATTGGCCCATTCTCCACCGGCCGTGTTGGAGCTTATATCCTCCATATTAACAGCCATGCCCTCATCTAACCATAAAGGAGTTAAAGGTCCTTTGCCGGTAGGGTTAAAATAAGCGTCGTTGATCATGTGCGTAAATTCATGCATAAACTTTCTTTTAAGTTCATTCCGGTCGCCCAAAGTGTTATAAAGCACTATAGTCGCTTCCGAAGGTAAAAATACAGCTTCGGACCACTCGAAAGGTTTAAACTCGCCTTTTAAGTAATCCGCCTGGTTTTTGTAAATATAAACATTGGTCTTAGGAGGCATTTTTTGAGGAAGATTCATTTTAAGTGTTGAGTGGGCGCCTTCTAAAGTCATCGCTATATTTGGCGTATACATTCCGAAACTTGTTTTATTTAAAAAAATATTAAAATTTGTTGAGGCGGAAGCCGACCAATCCTTAGGAGATGGTTTTGAATAATCTTTTTTACGAGGCTGCGCGGGCGGCTGCGCAGGTTTAGGTTTAAGCGCAGTAGCGCTTGCCGTTTGAAGCGGCTTTGAAGGCGCAGGCTTTGTATTTATTGAAACAACATCTTTAGTAATATTGCCGTTTGAGTTAATTAAAGAGAATGTTGAGTCTTCTTTATAAGATTGTGCGGAGTGCGGTTGGTCATACACATTTAAATCCGCCTGCGTTTGCTCCGTTTTCGCTGGCTGGACTGAGGTAACTTTAGGCCTTTGCGAACTTGTAACCGGTTTATAACCGGCTGCGGGAGAAGGCGCGCTTACCTGCGGACGCGGCTTGGGGGCAGTTTCGGCCTGATAACCCGGCAAAGCAGGTTTTACCATGGAGGAAATATCTTCATACTGCTGTTCGCCTAAAGTGATCGCAAGGGCGGAGTCTATTTGCTCCTTAGTTATTTCCTTTTGGGCATTATTTTGCGCGAATGATAATAATACCGCCGCAAAAAAAAGGAAAACGCAAAACATTTTCTTATACATAGTCAGCCGTCCGCTATTATTTTTATTATAGGGTACATATTTTTTACATATTTTACCAGAATAAATGAAACACTCCCTCTTTATGGTAGGGATGTTCTGCAAGGTATTCATAAAAAAACCCGCCGTAAAGCGGGGTTTTAAAATTAAAACGCAGGTATTATAATTTAATTAAGTCTTCATCTCTTATTGTATAAACAAACCTGGTAACTCCGTCTGCAGTGGTAACCTGCGTTACGGTCACACGTATACCGTTAACAGTAACCACACCTGCGGAGTTCCTTTCCGCGCCTACGTTGCATTCAAAACCTACAGAAACGTTTTCGCCCCTTACAAGCTTGGCCTGTATTTCTGCGTTACACGCGTCTAAAACTGATTTAGCCGTAATTGACCTGGCTACGCGCGCGGCAGTTGTTGTCCTTGCCAAACTCATACGCAAAATCATGGTGGCAATCGTTGCTATAATTACCGTAACAAGCAAAACCTGCATTAAAGCCGAACCTTTTTTATTAAACATAGCTATCCCCCCTACCATGATTTAAGATAGGCAAAAGATTTATCGAAAACAAGACTTATCGGACGTCTGTTTTTACCAACTTTTACCTCGCTTGTAAATCTTAAATTAACACCGTTTATAGTTGTTGACTGCGAAGCCACGGGTATTGAAGTTACGTTACGGACCAAAAAGTCGTCATAGCTGCTTAAATCGTCGCAGTCACAAACCATGCTTACCGCGCCGCCGCTGCAAGATATTGCATTTTCTCTTCTGTATATAGTCTGGTTTTTTGTGTTGTAACAAAAAATAACAATGCTTGCGGGAATATCCGTTTTAACACAACGCGCGTTCGCGCCCGGTATAAAATTTTTATATACCTGCATAAAAACCTGTTTGTGAGCTTCCGAATTACAGGTAAAACTATTAAAACCGACGTCAGTAGATTCGCTTATATCTTTTTGTATTCTTTTAGAAGCTATTGAAAAAGCATTTTTATACAAAAGCTCCTCACGACTTGACGAAGCGAAATTAGATGTCGCAACCCACAACCCTACAAGCCCTGCCATTACAAGACCGGTTAAAAACAAAGCTACCAAAATCTCAATAAGAGTAAAACCTTTTTTATTTTTATTAATCATAATACTTGTCCGTTACAGATAAGGGTAAAGTATATCTGGTATTGCTGCTTAGCCGGGTCTGACGGTAAACCTATATTGCTTACCTCATAATAAAAACTTGAGTTAAAACTATCACACATTTCCGGAAGCAAACATGAAACGCTGTGCTTTCTGCCTGTCAAAAAGGGGCTGTAAGTATCGTCCAATATTATATTGTCGCAAATATCCCTTCTCATAGGTTTTTTTGCCGGGTCTGTTTCCTGACTGACATATTTTACGCATTTGCAGTCATATTCATTTGTAGTGCTGTTAAGAGTGCAGGAAAACCCGTCGGCAGCGCATAAATCCGCCTCAACTAAAGTTTTCATCTTTGCGGATGCTCTTTCAAGCGCGTACATCATTTCTTCGCGCATATCCGGGTTCTTGGCCGAACGTAAAGAAACCATAATAACCCCGTAAATACCCATTGTAACGGTAGCCAAAAGAACCATTGATATAACGGCTTCTGCAATTGTTAAACCTTTTTTATTTAGTAATTTCATTGTAATTTATCCTTATTTTCTTCTTCAATTTCTAAAGTTGAAGCGTTAAGCCAGGCGCAATAAGTATTTGTAACCCCTTTTTGTTTCATGGTAGCCAGCCTGTTCACATTACAGCAGCCGCCGCCTGCGCCTGTAGCCAGATTGCAAACATAAATATTATATGCAAGCCTGTCCCAATTGTCTTTATTTATATAACCGCACCTTGTAAGCACGCTTGTATTGCCAAGGTTTACTTCACAAAGCGCATCCCCTGAATTTGTGACCGCGTTCGTTACATGCCCGCCTATGGGAATGTTCCTGGCTATAACGGGATAATCTTTAATAAAATTATAATTAGCCTGCCCTATTTTGCCAAGGGCTATTTTTGCTTCATTAAGCCTGCTGTCTTTTAAGCTGTCGCGGTAGGAAACAACGGCCAAGGAAGCTAAAATGCCTATAATTAAAATAACAACCAAAAGTTCAACCAACGTAAACCCTTTTTTATTTGTTTTCATCATTTAGCCACCACCCCTTGAGAAGTATAATAAAGAAAAACTTTATCTTTATATCTGCCGGCGCTTTCTTTACCCACCATAGTTCCGCCTATACCGGTAGCGCAGTTATTAAAACTTGATACTCCGCAAATATTAAAAATAAAGTCAGCCTCGGCCCAATTTCTTGCCTGAACATAACCGCAGTTAATAAGCACGTTAGGGGAAAATATTGTGCCGCCGAAACCCGTATATCTGTTACCCAGATCACAACTGCCCTTTGTAACAAGGTTAAGAGGGCCGGAGTTTAGCCTAGCCGAAGGATTATCAATCATAAACTTTTGGTGCCCAAGCATAACTTCTTCAAAAATAGCTTTAGCGCGGTCCAGTTTAGCGTCTTCCACGGAACGCCTGTAAGCTACTATCGCTATCTGCGCTAAAACAGCCACAAGAATAAAAATAACCAAAAGCTCCATCATCGTAAAACCGGAACTACCGTTAAGAGGCGTTATTTTTTTATTAAGTATATTAGTAATTTTACCCATATTTTCCCCCCTTAATTAACCTCTTCAGTTAAATCATAGTTATTATCATAGACGCTAAATTTATCAACCCAAGCGCTTTTTGTTGACTTATAACGCCCGGATGTTTTGCCGCTTTTCATGCAAGCCAATTTATTGTTATTATCACAGCATTGGACGCCTGAACCTGTTTTAGGGCAAACGAAAAAACTATACCCCTGGTAAGTTTTTCCCGTAGCATCATCCCACGCTATGTCTTTTAAAAGATTATGTTTAGCAAGGCATCCCACAGAACCTGCGATACAAGCGGCAGCCAAAGTATCTCTGGTTACCTGCCCGCTTATATTATTGCTGTCATACATTCTGAAAGTCTGCACGGCGGAAGCTATTTCAATTAAAACCGCCTGGGCCCGCTGGTTGCGGGTATTTTCCTGCGCGTTCCTAAAAGAAGGCACCGCTATGACAACCGCAAGCGTAACTATAACGACAACAACCAAGAGCTCAACTAATGTAAACCCGTTTTTCTTAATCATAATAAAACTCCTTAAAAGGGAAAAAATTCCCTTTTGTTACATGTTGCTGCCCATTTGAGACATTTTAAATATAGGCATGAAAATTGACATAACAACTATACCTATAATAACGCCTACGCCGATAATAAGTATAGGGTCAATAACCGCCGAAAAACGGGCTATAAACTGGTTAACGTGGTCATTATAAAACTTGGCCAAAGTGTCAATAATATTAGGTAAACGTCCGGATTCCTCACCCATTCTCATCATCTCGGTCATCATACCAGGGAAAACACCTGTGTCTTTAAAAGAATCCGAAATAGACTTGCCTTCGGAAACGTCTTTTTTGGCCTCTCTTAAAGCGTTTCTTATTATGATGTTGCCGGCAAAAGCGTTTTCAAGAACCGTAATGGAGTTAAGAATTGTAACACCGCTTTTTAAAAGCGTGGAAAGAGTGGAAAGCATACGCTCATAATACATGTTCTTTAAAAATGCGCCTAATAAAGGTATATTAAGAAGAAATGAGTGCCAGTTCTTTTTACCCGCGTCACCGCGTATGTAAACGTTAAACGCTACGATAGCCACAACCAATGTGCCTATAATCCAAGGTAATCTGTGTGTAATTAAATGTGAAATTAAAAGTACCGCCTGAGTAATGGCGGGAAGTTCCATGTTTGACTCTGCAAAAATAGTGGCAAACGTAGGGACGATAAAAACGATAAAGTAAATTAATACGCCTACCGACATGATAAACAAAATCGCCGGGTAGGAAACAGCCGTAATAATTTTACTTCTGACAGCGTCCTGCGTTTTAATATAAACCGCAATCTGCATCAATGTGCCGGCAAGCTGTCCGCCTACTTCACCCGCCTGCACCAGGGAAAGCCAAATATGGTCAAACGTTTTGGGGTGTTTTTCCAAAGCGGTATAAAAAGAAGAGCCTGAGGCAATATCTTTAGCTATTTGCTGTAAAACGTAACCCAAGTTAGGGTCTGAAGCGTGTTCACCCAAAAGCGTAATAGCTCTTACCAATGGTACGCCGCCGGAAATAAGAGTTGAAAGTTGTTCAGCGAAAAAGGCCAAAATGTGCGATTTAACCTTACTGTTAGTTCCTTTGCCTTTTTGGGGTTTTGTTCCACCGAAGAGAGCCCCTTTTCCGCCCGCTTCTTTAACTTCAAGAATAATATACCCGTGCTCCTGTAATATACCTACGGCTTTATCCCTTGAGTCAGCCTGAAGGCTGCCTTTAAAAGATTTGCCTGTATGATCTTTAACTACATATGAATATTTAGCCATAAACCCTGCCTTAATATTTTATTTTTTTGTTATTGCGTAACAAATCTATTCTTCCAACGTGGTGACGGATAAAATTTCCTCATGTGTTGTTAACCCTTTAACGGCCTTTCTCCAACCGCTCGCGCGAAGGTTCCACGCGCCGGACCTTTCAGCAGCCCGGTTAAGGTCAATAAGGTCCTGCGTTTTATAAATAATATTTCTCATTTCCTCATTGATTTTAAAAACTTCATAAATAGCCATACGGCCTAAATACCCGGTTTCGCTGCATTTGGGACAGCCTACCTTTTGGTAAAAAGTCCACGTGTCTTTATCCCCGGGAGGAAGCTTTGATTCCCTTAAAGCCTGTTCAACAAGCTCAGGTGAAGGCGTAAAAGGACGCCTGCAATGCGGACAAAGCTTTCTGATAAGACGCTGCGCCGCCACTAAAGCTAAAGAGCTGGAAAGCAAGAACGCCTCCATACCCATATCAATAAGACGCGGAATCGCACCCAAAGCTTCGTTAGTGTGCAGCGTTGAAAGCACTAAGTGGCCTGTAAGAGCGGCTTTTAAACATGATTCGGCCGTTTCATTATCGCGGACTTCACCTACCAAGATAACGTCAGGATCTTGGCGGAGAAAAGAACGCAGGCCCGCGGCAAAAGTTAAACCGATTTGTGGTTTAACCTGCACCTGGCTTATACCCTGAAGTTTATATTCTACAGGATCTTCCAGCGTCATAAAGTTAAGTTCAGTGGTTTTAATTGTTGATAAAACGGCGTTAAGCGTGGTTGATTTACCCGAACCTGTAGGCCCTGTAAGAAATATCAACCCGTGCGGTAAGTTAGCCGCAGATAAAAAGTCTTCCCTTTGTCTGGGCTCAAAGCCAAGCCTTTCAATAGTAAGAACGCTGGTACCTTTATCCAAAATACGAAGAACCAGCTTTTCGCCAAACACCGTGGGA
The DNA here is from genome assembly GCF_000020145.1 of Elusimicrobium minutum Pei191. Lineage (NCBI taxonomy): Bacteria > Pseudomonadati > Elusimicrobiota > Elusimicrobia > Elusimicrobiales > Elusimicrobiaceae > Elusimicrobium > Elusimicrobium minutum. Next base: position 634,824 of record NC_010644.1, on the reverse strand, counting down.
CAAACCGAAACACGGACTTCAATGGTTCTGTTCTGGTACTTTATGGCGAAGCTGCCGTCTTGCGGTAAACGCTTTTCGGCAATGTCTAACTTAGATAAAATTTTAATACGGGAAATAATAGCCGCAACGCTTTCCTTAGGAGGCGGGGTTCTTTCATAAAGCGCGCCGTCGATTCTGAAACGCAAGCTGACCATTTCGTCAAACATTTCCAAGTGAATATCGGAAGTTCTTTCCGAAATAGCTTGCTTTAAAATAGCGTTAACAAGTTTAATGTAGTGCGATCCGCTGCCTTTTAAAGTATCTAAGTCAAGCTTTCCTTCTACGGAAATAACTTCAATGTCGTCCCCTTCTTCCTCTTTAACGGCGGCGTTGCCTACAACAACTTCTTCAATTAAGTCTTTACCACCGTAAAAAACGTCAATAGCGGTTAAAATTTGGGATTTACTGGCGATAAACGGTTGGATATCATAGCCGGTCATCATTTTTACGTTATCAACTAAAAAAACGTTTGAAGGGTCATACATTGCTATAGCCAAAACGCCTTCTTCCAAAAATAAAGGAAGAACCATGTTTTCCCTGGCAAATTTTTCATTTACAACATCTTGCAGGTTTTGTTCCTTTTCAGGTATTAAAATGTTATTTTCTTTGGAAGCGTAAGGAACGGAAAAGTGTTTTGAGAGCGCAATTGTTATTTGCTCTTCCGTAGCGAAGCCGAGTTTAATAGTAGCGTCGCCCAAAGAAACATTGTTTTGGTTGGCGTACAATGTGGCCTTTTTAAGCTGCTCAGCGTTTATAATGCCGGAATCGATTAAAATATCATCTAGTTTTCTGCTCATGTTATACCGCCCCGAATAATATTTAAAAAATTATTTTTAATTTGCCCCGTAAGACAATCAAAAAAGAACTTTTTTACATTTAAAGGGGCGCGGGTTAACGCGCCCCTCTTAAATTTTAGTCCGCCAAGATTGTAGGCGTTACAAAAATAACCATATCGGTTGTTTCTTTAGTTGTTGATCTTTGTGTAAATAACCAACCTATTAAAGGAATATCACCAAGTAAAGGAACTTTCCTGTCTTCTAAGATTTCTCTTGAAGACAATAAGCCGCCCAATACAACTGTCTGTCCGTTTTTAACGCGTACAAGAGTGCTTGCGCTTCTGTTAAGCGTATCTTTCGTACCATCACTTACGGCAGAGTTTGCGACTGAAGAATAAGAAGGTTCGATAAGAAGGGTAATATACCCCTCTTTGTTAACCTGGGGCGTAACTTTAAGGGTTAAACCCACAGTTTTTCTTTCAGCTGTCTGGCTTACAACGTTTGTGCTGCCTGTGTTGCCTGACAAATTACTTGCGAAACCCACAGCCGCGTCTCTTGTTGATTCGATAACCGCGGGTTGGTTGTTTATTGTAACAACTTTAGGCTTACCAAGGTACTTTGCTTCGCCTCTTGTCAAAAGTGATTTAAGCACGATTGAAAATGAAGAAAAATCTAAGAAAGCGTCTTTAGGGGAGTTGCTGTTGCCGCCGCTGCCGTCAGTGCTTCCACCACCGCTGTCGCCGCCGGAGCTACCGCCCGTACCCGTACCTGCGGGAGGGAAAATATAACCCCAGCCGCTTACGCCGTTACCTTTAACATAATCAATATCAACGCCTCTTGCGGGACCTGTAAATTTAAATATTGTGCCGTCCGTACCGCCGTAGCTTAAACCTATTTCCAAACCGCTTGATTTGTTTACTTCAATAATTTGCGCTTCAATCAAAACCTGCGGAGGTTTGATATCAAGTTCAGCTAAAATGTTTTCCAACTGCGGAAAAATTTCAGGAATATCGGTAACAATAAGTTTATTTGTTCTCGGGTCAATAGCTATTTTACCCTGTGAGGACATTACACTTTGAATGATTGTTAAGAAATCGCTGCCGGTGGCGCCTTTTCTCGCGCTGTCTGTAACCATTTCGGCAAGGTTTTCCATGTCGCTTCTTTGTTCATTGGGGTTGACGTTAAGGCTGGAGGCAAAAGTTGATTGTGGCGAGTTTGTATTGCCGGTGCTGTTGCTGCCTTGAAGTGAAATATAGTTTAATGTATAAACTTTTGTAATTGTGTTAGGTGAATCACTTGAACGTTTGGTAACGACATAGCTGTCGCTTTTACCTATACGCTGGTAAGTAAGTCCCTGCACGCGAAGTAATGTGTCAAGCGCCTCTCTCACTGTAATATTATTAAGTGAAGCTGTAACTTTTTTATTGGCAAATTCCTCACTCATAATAAAGTTTATTTTAGCCTGCGCTGAAATACTGTTAAGAAACGTAGCTATCGGAACGCTTGCCACTCTGATAGAAACTTTTCTGTCTAACGGTGAGTTGGCCTCTGTATCTTTATACAGAGATGACTCCGCATTAGCGGCGGCGAAACCGCCGGATTTAGGGGCGGGTTCATCCTTAGGTAACTCCAAATTAACATTTTGAGCCCATGCTATACTTGCGCTTGTCAAACAAAGCGCCGCTGCAAAAGCCCAAACAGCAATTAAACTCCTTTTCATTCACTTCCTCCTATTTAACGTCAACTTTTTTAGTAAAAGTCTGTCCTTTATAACTAAATCTTACGCTGTCTTCTCCTATATAGACGATTTTGGCGCCCAATATAGTCGAACCTACCGTGTATATTTTATTATTAATAAAAACTTCCTGTCCTACAAGGCCCTGTATTTTTATTTTATTTCTTATAGCCCTGCTGGGATCTTTTAACAATTCCTGCCTGGCTCTTTCTTCCGCCTCTCTTCTAAGTCTTGCCTGACGTTCGGCCTCAAGCCTGGCTTTTCTGGCATTCTCTTCAGTTCTGATTCTGGCAAGTCTGTTAGCTTCCGCGATATCCCTGTCATATTTTGAAAGGGTCGGGTCCTGATTGTACATGGCGGTATATTGCATACTTTTTTTACCCAACAAAATATCAGCTACCTTTGCGGGTTCTTCATCTTTAATATTATTTGCCGCAATCGCTGCCGAAACCGAAGCGTTTTTAGCTATTTGGGAGGGAGCAACCAGCGTATCCGGAATAATACCGGGAGGCGGCGGAAGCTGAGGCGCTCCTGTAGGATCCATGGTTTCCCTTTGCGTTTCAAAATCTTGTGAAATAGCTGCGGCGGGATCATCGCTGGGCATAGCGGCGGGCTCTTCAATTTTGGGGGCAAAAGCGCCTAAATTCATTGAGGAAAGAGATGTCTCACTCGATGTAGGCATAGCGTCAAGCTCATTTTGCTTAGCCTCGGCTACGGCACGCCGCTTTTGCTGCTTTTGGCCTTCGGACCATTTATCATACCCGTACCATGCGCCGGCAGCGACGATTATAAAAGCTAATATACCTATTATTTTCTTATTCATATATTATTTCCCCTCGCCTTTTTTAGCGGCAATCCTTTCTTTGGGAAATATAGTGCCGATTTTCATAGTAACGTTGTTAAGACCCAAATCTTTATCATCTTTGATAAGATTAAGTTCCTGCACTTTCATTAAATTTTTTCTGTTTTCAATATCTGAAACCAGTTTGCCTATATTGTAATAAGACCCTTTTAAAGAAACACCCATCGCGGCGGCAGTTAAAATATCACCCGCTTCTTCCTGTTGGGGGCCGGTAAAAGTCTGCCTCATATTATTTCTGTCGAAAACGTCAATAATTTCAGTAATAAGCCATTCGTTTTTACCCGCAATATCTGGGAAAAACCCTTCAACTTCCAATATCTTCTCTTTATTTTGTTCGTAACTTACCATTTTTTCTTTCTGTGTTCTTAAAGATGATATTAGAGCATTTTTCTGGTTTATTATAGCGGCATTTCCGCCGTTATAATAATAAAGCGCGAAACAAACTATAACGCCAAACAATACCGGCTTAGCAAAAACTTTATAGTTGCCTTCCGCGGCCACAACGTTTATATTTTTAAAACCTTCTTTTAAAGAAACCACTAATGGATTTTCTTTTTTAGGTTTTAACGTTACAGGAGTAAGTTCAAGCCCGGGATTTCCGGCTTGGGTTACCTTAGCTTTAGGCTTTTTGGGAAATAAATTCTTCAAATCCATTATCTTCTTGCCCCCGCTTGATTTTGGCATCTTAAAATAAATCTGGTACCTTTACTTTCAATTCCGCCGCCGCCGGAAACGTTCGTCTCCACGGGAAATGATATTTCCACCCCTTTATTCCCCGGCCCGGCCTTACACATTGGGGCAAAAGCAGGCGCTGAAGCAATCAAATCCTTAAACTTATTGCCAAGATCAATGTCATATTTCCATTCCCCCTGGGGCGAAGAGATATAACCTTCCATCTCTATATTTGGCGGTTGTGCTCCGTCTTTAATGCTGTATGGTTCCCTATATGTAAATTTTGATATCCATATTTCGGGAGGCGTAATTTTCGCAAGAGCTTCAAAAACAGGAGTAAAGGTGAAAGAATTAAGAACCTTGTTATATTCCGTTATTTTTCTTTCCATACTTTCAGATAAAGATAAAATGCTGCCCGCATCCATACCGGCAAAATCGACGTTATGGATGGCGCTTTGCTGCGCCTTTTTTAAGGCTTCGTTTACCTGTATTACCTGATATTTACCCCATATATTTAAACCTATAAAGCAAATAACCGCAAAAATGGCTATTTTCCACATTGTAAGTACTGCCGATACTTCCTGTTTGTTAATACGTTTTTTACCACTTACGTCGACATCTGGCAAGGTATCATCAATAAACTTAGAACATGCGCCTATAGCGGAAACTTCGCCTATTGTTTTAGGTTCAATTCCCAAACCTTCTTTCATATTCCAAAAGCGTACCGGTTTTCTGGCATCAGCTTCTAAAACATGCGTCCACTCATAGGTATTATGCCCCATGATTACGGCTTCCTCAAAAGGGTCTCTCTCAAGCTGCTTGGAAATAAAATCAGTATAGTTACTTATTTCAAGCCTTCTTCTTTCAATAGGCAAAGGACCTGAAATATCCAATCCCCTTAAAAGTAACGGAACATTACCATTTACAAACAGGAGTTCGGCAGTATCAACGCCAAAGAAAGAATAAATCCTGCCTTTGCCCTCAACGGCTTCTTTATCCATAGCGTGGTAAGCCCTTTCAACTGAAAAAGCGGAAAGTTCTATGGCTATAGCTTCATAGCCTATATTTTTTAAACCGTCTTTTATGGAATCAACTATTTTTTTGCCTGTCATAGCAAAAACAACGCCAAGTTTTTTTTGTTTGGTAATGGCTGTCTCTACATTATATACATAATAGGAGTAAGAACCTTTTTCAAAAGGATAATGTATATACTTTCTTGCCTGCAAAGGAATAGATTGTTTCCAATATTTCCTTTCTATATCCGGCATTACAAAATGCCTCAAAATGGAAAAACTTGAAGATAAAGAAACAACAACTCTTTTTGTTTTCCACTTCTTTTTTTCCATTATATTTTTTAAAGGCGTAAGCCATATTTCGGAATTAGTGAAAAAGTTTTCATTTAAATCAAGCGGTTTAAGAATACTCTTATCAAAAGGAGGTACCGCCACCCTTATAAGACCTTCTATAACCGTGTTGTTATTTTTCCTTGTTGTCTGGGCTATGAAAATATCTGTCGGGCTTATATATAAACCCAAACAATCTTCTTCTATCTCTTTTTCAACGCCCAATATTTTTGTAACAAACCTATTCATTAGTTAACCCTTAACGTTGTTAAATTAAACTTCTCAATTACTGCCCGTAGTCGCCGTAATCTCCGTAATCATAATTATCTTCCGGATAATAGCCCGTACCTGATTGTACGGAACCCGGCTGAGGAACCGCAGAAGCGCCTCCTGTAGCGGGGACGGAGCTGTCATACTGAGACATGTCACCTTCGTAATAAGGCTCTTCGCTGGGGAAATTGTTTTCCGCCGCAGACGGCATTTCTTCTATAGTAGAAGGGTCGATATTAACATCCGTTCTGCCGGGCCTTGTCCATAAATATTTAGCTTTATAATTTACAGATGCAGCGGCTTTTTTAGCGGCGGTTGCTTTAGCTTTTTTAAGCTCTTCAACGCTGGGAAGAACAGTTATTCTTCTTTTTAAAATTTTTGTTTGGTTTTTGCTGTCAACCGCGGTTAAAACAGCGGTGTATTTGCCCGCGGGCAGAGGTTCGCCGAAAAAGTTTTTCCTTGCGTTCCAAAATGTTTGGTAATAAACAGGACCAGAACCTTCAACCTGTCTGATAATATAATATTTACCGTCCGTGTTATGCTGTACGATTTGCATTGTCCATCTTGTTATGGGATTTTTTGTTTCTATAACGGAGTAGTCAAGGAAAACGCCGTCTTCCCCGCCACGGTTAAGCTGCTGGCTTATAGGAGCCATTGCCAAACTCATAATAGGCAGTTTTTCGCCCGATTCGGGCATTTGCAACACAGGCAATGCGTCAAAATCAAAAACAATTGACAAGCCGTCCAAATTGCTGAACTTTGCCGGGGGCTCTTCATTATATAAGCCCATGTTGTAGCTTAACTTCGCGGGAGAAATGCCTTTATATATAAGGTAAGAGCTTAAAGCCACAGCTTGTTTAACACCGGATAAGTTAACATCATCCGTATAAGAACCCGGAGGCAAGATAACAAATGACGGCGTAGGGCTTAAAACCATTAAAGTATACAAGTCTTCAAGAATTTTTAAGCCGTTATCAGAATACTGCCCGCTTTTGTCAAAAATTGCCGCAGATTCTATATCAATAGCGTCGATATCGTTATTTCTGAAATAAATTTTAACGCCTTTTCTGGCGGATAATGAGTCAACTGCTTGTTGCCTTAAGTTAATTAAAGTATTAGCAGCGACTTGTTCTCTTTTTGCCTGGGCTTCATAGCTGTTAGGGTCAAGCCTGGCGTAATATTCAAAAGGATCATAGGGTTTAGCTTCTTCAACAACCACGCCCGTTGGCGCGGCCTCTTCTTTAGCGGCGGCAACCTCTTCTTTTGCTTGGGTTGTTCCTGCGGCGGCTGTTCTTATTGCTTCAGCTTCCGCGTTAGCTTTATCAATTATAGCCTGGGCTTCAGCTTCCGCCTGGGTTTTTGCGTCCGTAACTGTTTGCGCCGCTTTAGCCTTTTCAGCGTCAGTATCGGGTATAAATTTAGGAGGCTCAACATTACCAAGCTGGTTATGTATTTTGTTAACATACATGTTTGCTTCGGCGTATTCCTGCGGGGTACCGTGCATCATCACGTCTATAAAGTTATCTCTGGCTGCGTCGTAGTTTCCTTCTTCATAATATTTTTTACCCTGTTCAAGTTGTTTTGCGGACGACGTGTTTTGCATAGTACAACCTGCAAGAATAAAAACAAAAATCGCCATCAAAAGAACTAATTTCTTTTTAAGCATGCTAAGCTCCTTTTTTTACAAGAAAGATAAATTCACTAAATATGATACAAAAATTTTGACCTTTTGATTATATCAATTTATTAATATTTGTAAATATCAAAAAATACTTTTACGAAATAATAAATATATTATAAAATATAATTAATCAGTTTTTCAGACTTTTGTCCAGTTGGAAAAAACTGAGCGGTTATAAAAATGCTGTAAAAAACGCTAAACGTAATTACACTTTTCAAAACTTACTCAGTTTCCGACAATCTGCTGTAACACTGTTAATCCGGGGCGTTTTAATAGCCCGCAAATCAAAGGTATATATGAACCATCGCGAAGACGTAAGAAACATAGCCATTATCGCTCACGTAGATCATGGCAAAACCACAATTGTTGACTCCATGCTTAAAATTACAGGAGAATTTAATATAAAAGAAGACGCCGCCCAAGACACGGTTTTGGACTCTAATCCTCTCGAACGTGAAAGAGGCATCACAATTTTAGCGAAATGCACTTCCGTGCCGTACAAAAACCATATTATAAATATTGTTGACACCCCGGGACACGCGGACTTCGGCAGCGAAGTTGAGCGCGTTCTTAAAATGGTTGACGGCGCGATATTAATGGTTGACGCTGTTGACGGCCCCATGCCGCAAACAAGGTTCGTTTTGAGAAAGGCTTTATCTTTAGGAATAAGACCGATTGTCGTTATTAATAAAATGGACAGGTTAAACGCTGACCCCCACAGAGTAGTTGACGATGTTTTTAACCTTTTCATAGAACTCGGCGCTACGGACGAACAGCTTGACTTTCCTATTCTTTACGCAAGCGGTAAAGAAGGCTGGGCAAGTGAAAACGCAGCAATAAGAGGCACTGATATCACGCCTTTATTTGAATCAATTTTAAAACAGGTTCCCCCGCCTATCGCCCATTTGGACAAGCCTTTACAAATGCAAATTACCATGCTTGACTACAGTAATTTCTTAGGAAGCATAGGCACGGGCAGGATTTACAGCGGCAATATATCCAAAGGGCAAACGGTTATTTTAGTTAAACCTAACGGCGAGACAAAAAATGTTAAAGCTCTTAAAATTGAAAGATTTTTAGGATTAATAAGGCAGGAAGTACAATCGGCCGAAGCGGGCGACATTGTTTCAATAGCCGGGCTTGAAGGCGTTAATGTGGGAGACACGGTCTGCCAGCCTGAGGCGCCGCTTCCTATGCCGGCCTTATCTTTTGACGAACCTACCATATCAATGGAATTTTTTGTTAATGACTCGCCTTTCGCGGGCAGAGAGGGTAAATTTTTAACAAGCCGCCACATTAAAGCCAGACTTGAAAAAGAAGCCCACACCAACGTGGGTTTAATTGTTGAGCAAATGGAAGGCGAAGGGAAATTTAAAGTTTCGGGCCGCGGCGAATTGCACTTAACTATATTAATTGAAACTATGAGACGCGAAGGTTTTGAGCTTGCGGTATCTTCACCGCAGGTTATTTATAAAGAAGAAAACGGCGTGGTAACCGAACCTTTTGAATACTTAATCCTTGACATTCCATCCGAATTCCAAGGCGTTGTGTTTGAAATGTTAGGCACGCGCGGAGCAAAGCTTGAAAACATGGTTTCAGAAGGTGAAAATAGATTAAGACTTGAGTACTCCGTAGCGTCGCGCGCTTTACTGGGTTTTAAAAATGAATTTTTAACCTCTACAAGAGGCAAAGGTATTATGCACCACAGCTTTCACGGTTATTACCCTAAGCAAAACCTTTCCCCTCTTAGAAGAAACGGCGTATTTATCGCAAAAGAGCCGGGTGAAACAACAGTCTACGCCATTTTCGCTTTATCAGACGGCGGACAATTCTTTGTAGGCCCCGGTGAAAAAGTTTACGCCGGAATGATTGTGGGCCAAAATTCGAGAGAAAACGACTTGGTTGTAAACCCCAACAAAGCCAAGAAATTGAGTAACATGAGAAGCAAAGCGACAGATGAAGCTTACACTTTAAGTCCCAAACGCGAGTTTACGCTTGAGCAAGCTATCGAATACATAGCGCCCGACGAACTTGTTGAAATTACGCCCGTTGCCATACGCATGCGCAAAAAGATATTGGATTTTAATGAACGCAAACGTTTTGAAAAAACCGATACTGTTGAAGTTGAAGCATAATTAACACAAAAATTGGTTTGTAAAATAAAACGGGGCGGGATTATATCCGCTCCGTTTCAACTTAAAAAATAAAGTTATGTTAGAAATAAAAAACTTATCTTACAGCATAGGGTTACGCACTCTTCTTAACAGCGCGAACGCCTTTATAGCCAGAGGCCAAAAAGCGGGCCTTGTGGGTTTAAACGGCTGTGGTAAAACAACTTTATTTAATCTAATTTTAGGCAAGCTTCACCCCGAAAGCGGTGAAATTAATATTCCTTCCGAAGTGCGCGTAGCCACTGTTAAACAGGAAATTGAGGACACTTCCGAAACGCTGTTAAATTCAATACTCAACTCAGACATACGCTTAAAAACTTTACAGCATGATTTGGAAATCGAAACCGACGGCAGAAAGATAGCTGAAATACACGACCAGCTTAATACTTTAGGCATTCACAGTGCAAGCGCGAGAGCGGCCGCTATTTTAACGGGCCTGGGTTTTAAAAACAGCGATTTTGAACGCTCTTTAAAAGAATTTTCAGGCGGTTGGCGTATGCGCGCCGCGCTTGCGGCCACATTATTCGCCCCTTCGGACATTTTACTTTTAGACGAGCCCACCAACCACTTGGATTTGGAAACCACTATCTGGCTTGAAAACCATTTAGCTAAAATGGACCGCACCATAATTATAATAAGCCATGACCGCAATATTTTAAACAAACTTTGTGACCGCATTATTTTAATGGATGAAAGCAAATTAAAATCATACAACGGCAATTATGATATTTTTGAAAGAAGCAGAAATATTGAAAAAGAAAACGCCGCCGCTGCCGCCAAACAGCATGAACTTACAAGAGCGCATTTGCAATCCTTTGTTGACAGATTCCGTTACAAAGCAAGTAAAGCCAAACAGGCGCAAAGCAGAATAAAAATGCTTGAGCGTTTGGGTGATGCTCCCCCCGTTCCCGTGGACGCTGAAGTGCAATTCCGCTTCCCGCAGCCGGAACAGCTGCCGCCTTATTTAATAAGCATAGAAGACGGCGTTGCCGGTTATATTAATGACGAAGATTTTAATTACAGCGAAAAGGTTGTTTTAAAAAATTTTAACCTTACCGTTAGTCAAGATGACAGAATTGCCTTTTTAGGCGCTAACGGAAACGGCAAATCAACTTTAGCCAAAGTATTGGCTGAAAGGTTAAGATTACTATCGGGCAAAGTGAAAAAATCACGCAAACTGCGCACCGCTTATTTTGCCCAGCACCAAACTGAAGAACTGCCTTTAGATAAAACCGCTTTTGAAGTTATGTCAGACGCAATGGGCTTTGTTCCCATGACGGCGGTTTACACTCAGCTGGGCGGTTTTGGCCTAAATAAAAAAAAGGCTGATACTAAAATAGGCAAACTTTCCGGCGGAGAAAAAGCCAGGTTAATGCTTTCTTTAATTACAAAAGATAAGCCCCACCTGCTTATTTTAGACGAGCCTACCAACCACCTTGACATTGTTTCGCGCAGCGCTCTTTTAGATGCGCTTAACCAATATGAAGGCGCCGTTATTTTGATCACGCATGACTTACATATGATAGAACTTGTTTGTGAGAGGCTAATTTTAATAGCGGGCGGCGGCGTACGCAATTTTGAAGGCGACGTTGAGGATTACAAACAAAAAATTTTAAACGGCACTCTTGAATATTTTGACGAATTTGCCGCGCAAGACGACGCCAACTCCGAGGAACGCAGCCGAGCGGAAAAAAGAAGGCAGGACGCGCAAAAAAGGCTTGCCGCCGCACCTTTAAGAAAAGAGCTTAAAGAACTTGAAAGAAGCATTTCTCAAATGCAGCAGGAACGCGCGGTGTTGGAGGGTGAACTTATTAAAAAATTTGACCAGCAAAAATCTAAAGAGCTCGCTTACAAAATAAAAGATATTGATAAAGCCGAAGAAAAATGGCTTGAACTCTCCAATAAACTTGAAGAACATTTAACTTAAATTTTGTATTATCTAATTAAGCGATAAATATGAAAAAAGGATTTACTTTAATAGAACTTTTAGTGGTAGTCTTAATTATAGGCATACTTGCCGCCATAGCGTTGCCGCAATATACAAACGCCGTGGAAAAATCCCGTATGTCCGAAGCGTTAATAGTAGGCAAAAATTTTGTTGACGCAAGCCAAAGATATTTCCTCCAAACGGGCGAATACCCTACATCTTTTGATGAACTTGACATTGAAGTTCCGGGCGGATATACAATAAACGGCGCCTGGGCCACAAGTAACAACTTTACAATGCAGCTTGACGGTAAAAATGCCATTGTTCCCGCTATAAGAATTTTCCGCCTTAACAGCGCGGGAGAGAAAGTTGATTATTATATTTGGTGGGATATGACTAAAAATTCCAGAACATGCAACATACACGCGGGTATAATAAACACTTTTAGCGATAAAGGTAAAAAACTTTGCCTTTCCGCCGGGGGAAAAGATTCCGGCACAAGCGGCGTTTGGAATTTTTAAATAAAACTTAAAACAATAAAAAAAACAGGGCCCCTTTAAAAAGCGGCCCTGTTCTTATGCCCGTGACTAGGAGGGTAATGTAAGGCAGGATAAGGAAGGTAAAGGATCAGCTAAAGATATGTTATTGATAAGCAAATCACACTCATGCATAAGTTTAATATTGTTAAAAAGTTCCGCCGCGTCTATTTTTTTATTTCTTAAAATGCTTCTTACCGTTAAAGCAAATTCTTCTATTTCCAAACGCTTTTCCCGATTTGAACAAATACGCCAAAAACCCTCATTTTCCTTACTTAAAAAAGCTGTTGCGCTTTGCCACCACAACGGTGCCACAACCTTACTTTCTTTAAATAATTTATAACTGTCAAAACTATAGTTATAAACCGATTTTTCCATCAAATGAAAAGCGTTAAGCTTATTTTTAGGCATTTGTTTTACTAAGAACCATCTTGCTGTTAAATAATCCATCTTTCCCCCTCTATTTAACCTGTTTAATATTAACCGTCCAAATTTTTTGCCGTTTTATATCATTTTTTGCCTTATTAACAAAACTCCCTTCAGGCTCCTCTTCCCATTGTCCTTCTACACTGTAATCTCCGATAACAATTCTAGGCACGCCTGCAAAATAAGTTTTTATGGTGCTGTCTATTTGTTCAAACTCTTTAACCAACGGTAAAAGAGCATGCCTTCTTTTAAGCAATTTATAAAGGCTGAAATATAAGTCCGCACCTATAGCGGTATTTTGGTTTTTTTGTTTTCCCCCCATTGTTACCCTCTTATTAAGGGGCTTTTGCAGGGAGATACCGCCTTTTTCGCGGCTTCCGGGATGTCCCGGAGGTTAGGAGAGCCGTCTCGCCGGTATAAATTTGCTTTATAACAGCTTGGCCTGCAAAAGACCCTTTGATTTAACTTGAATATCAGCTTTTAGCTGAATCAAATCTGATACGATTGTATCAGATTTGTCTTAAATTGTCAATTTTCAGACCTAAAATATGCTAAAATATTGATACGATTTGATTAAGCAGAGATTAATGTGCCATATAAAAAACCAGGAGCTTCTATGAAAATGGGAGAAAAAATAGCCGCTAATATCAAAAGGCTGAAAATAACAAAAGTTAAACTTGCAGAAAGAATAGGGATTTCGGATTCAAGCGCTATATCACAGTGGGTAAAAGGAAAAACCAGGCCCTTACCGGAAAATTTGGAAAAACTTGCCTCAGAATTCGGAATAACCGTCCAAGAGCTTGATGATGACATTGAAACCGGTGAAAATTTAGAAGAAAAAACCCGCGCGCTTTTATACGCCATAGAAAGTATTACAAAAAAAATGAGTTTTGGCGTCAGCGACGAACAGGAAGAGTATTCTACCAGCTCTTTATCAAATAAAACAAAAATAGACGTTTTTATGCCAAAACATATAGCCGTTACGGGAGAGGCGAAAGAAGAATTTTTTATTTACCCAAGCTATTCTTCGGTAGATGAGTATTTGCCCATGCTTATAGACAGCCCTGATGATAAAACGCCTTTTGCATTAAAAATAGAAAGCGGAGAGGTTTACGCATACGCTAAAGAAGGCGAATACGCCGTAATTATGCCTGCCGATAAAGCTATAACCGGGAAAACCGCTCTTGTAAAATTTAACAAAAAATATTGTATAAAAAAAATTATTTTTAACGATAAGGAAATAGTACTAAAAAGCGGAAAAAAAGAAATAAAAGCAAATCTTGAAGATGTTGAAGTTTTAGGATTTGTAAAATACTTTTTAAGACTGCAATAGTATAAAATTTACACGCGACGGGCGAATCAAAAACGAAAAAATACTATCTTCTGTAAATATTCAAACAATCCCCGCAGTTTCGCGAAATTTATTTTATTTTTATATCGGGAAACAGGTATATCCCGGCTCCGGGCAGGCAATGCCTTCTCTGCTTGTTATTGTTTTACACAGTTTTTTGTTTTCTTCCGAGCCGTTTGCCGCGGCGCAAAATATTTCCTCAGTGCCGGCGTATTTTACCATCCATATGCTTTGCCCCGTACGATTAGCCTCAATATGTAGTAACGGAGAAGTGTGCATAATATAGGTAAAATATTTTGTTGATGAGGGGACTTCAATATCTAAATCAGTAAGGTTGGAGGTATACTCGCCTGTCGCCAAAAAATATCTGTCCTGCGCGTCCTTTAAAGCTTTTACCATTATCTTTGCCTCAGACCAACGGCTTTTTTCAACCGCTTTGGTATATTGAGGCAACGCTATAGCGGCAAGTATGCCTATAATAAGAACAACTACAAGTAATTCTATTAAAGTAAATCCTTTTTTCATATAAAGTCCTTTATATAAATTATATTGGTTTATAGTATATAAAATTATAATAAATTTGTATTTTTTTAAAATTAGAAAAACAAAACTTTCCAGGCTCACACCCGGGGTTTCTTTTGTTTCAAAGCCTCGCTTGGCGATTTCACCCAACAACAAACAGCAACCTCTCCGCGCCAGTAAAGCAGAGGCGTTATGAAATCAAGATACTATCCGTCCCCCGGCTCACACTGGCGGTGCTTTGCACTCTCATAAAAAAATTCCCGCCTTAAAGCGGGAATTTTTTTAAATACTTTATATCTTTAATTATTCAAACAAAGGTTTTAAACTCTTTGTATCGGCCTCTTCCTTAAGTTTTGCTATAACATCCCCAACGCTAAGGCCTTCAACATTTTTGCCGCTTCTTAACCTAAGTGTAAGCGTTTTGTTTTCCGCTTCTTTAGCGCCTATCACTATGGAGTAGGGTATCTTTTCAACATGCGCCTCCCTTATTTTAAGGCCAAGTTTTTCAGGCCTGGAGTCAAGCTCTGCCCTTAAACCTGCAAGCTTCATTTGTTTAACAACGTCTTTGGCAAAGTCAAACTGGTCGTCCGTAAGAGTTAAAAGTTTTACCTGCACAGGCGCAAGCCATAACGGAAATAAGCCCGCGTAATGTTCAATTAAAACGCCTAAAAACCTTTCAATTGAGCCTAGTAAAGCCCTGTGCACCATAAGAGGTCTTTTTCTGCCTTCGGGCGAAACATATTCAAGCTCAAATTTCTGGGGCAGGTTAAAGTCAAACTGAATTGTGGAAAGCTGCCAATATCTTCCTATAGCGTCCATAACTTTAATATCGATTTTGGGACCGTAAAAAGCAGCTTCACCCGCATGTACGGTAAAAGGCACATTGTTCTTCTTTAACACGCTTTCAAGGGCGTTTTGCGCCTCCTCCCAGTCTTTTTTGCCACCGGTGTAATTTTCAGGTTTGGTTTCATCCCAGGTGGAAAGCTCTACCGAGAATTTTTCAAAACCAAATGTTTTCATAACCAACATGGCAAAGTTAAAGCAATCCTCAATTTCGCCGTTCATTTGTTCGGGAGTGCAGAAAATGTGCGCGTCGTCTTGCGTAAAACCTCTTACACGCAAAAGACCGTGAACAACGCCGCTGCGTTCATATCTGTAAACCGTACCCAGTTCGGCAAGCCTTACTGGTAAATCACGGTATGACCTTAAGTGCGACTCATAAATAGCTATATGGAAAGGACAGTTCATAGGTTTAAGCTGGTACTGCTGGTCGTCAACTTCTATAGGCTGAAACATATTTTCGGAATAGAAATTGGCGTGTCCGCTTTTTTGCCAAAGGTGCAGCCTTGCGATATGGGGCGAATAAACCAAGTCATAACCGTGTTTAATATTTTCGTCTCTAATCCAGTCTTCAACAACCTTTCTTAACATACCACCTTTAGGATGCATTAAAATTAAACCGGGGCCTATGTCTTCACTGATGCTGAACAAATCAAGTTCAATGCCTAATTTGCGGTGGTCGCGTTTGGCGGCTTCTTCTTGTTGTTTAATATATTCGTTAAGCTTGTCTTTAGTTTCAAAAGCAAGGCCGTAAATGCGCTGAAGCATGGGGCGTTTTTCATCGCCTTTCCAGTAAGCTCCTGCGATATGGGTAAGTTTAAAATTGTTTATTTTACCCGTGTGCTCAACGTGCGGGCCTTTGCAGAGGTCAACAAAATCCCCGTTTGTATAAACGGAAATGCTGCCGTCCTCAAGTTCGTTAATAAGTTCTACTTTAAAGTGTTCGCCCTTGTCTGAAAAGAATTTAACCGCCTCAGCCTTTGGCATGTTTTTACAAGCAAACGGCTGTTTGGCTTTAATAATTTCCTTCATTTTAGCTTCAATGGCTTTTAAATCCTCGGGCACAAATTTATGGTCCGACTCAAAATCATAATAAAACCCATTTTCAATCGCGGGACCTATGCCTAAACGCGTGCCCGGAAATAATTCCTGCACGGCCTGAGCCATAATATGGGAAAGCGAGTGCCTTGCGGTTTGCAAATCAGTATTTGACATAAAAAGTTCCTCTGTAACTTAAGCAAAAAAGATATAATAAATTATATCAAATTAAATAATGTGAAAACCTGCAAAAATGAAGACAATAAAACTTATATTTGAAGATTTTTATCTTTCCTTTAAACGTGATTTTGCTTTTTTGGCAGTAATATCAATACTTGGGCTTTTTGTTTCCTTATACGGATTTTACCAACTTGGCGTTTTAAGCCCCGGCACTGTTATTATAGGCGGGTTGCAAAAATTCGCCGTCGAATTCTTTTTCCTCGCTATATTTTTATATTTTTTCCATTTAATAGGCATACGCAAAAAATGGTTTTACATAGTTGTTTTATTTCTTTATTTTGTAATAGTTTCCTGCGATATTACGCTCCTTATGTATTTTAAGGAACGCTTTGGCGCGAAATATCTTCAAACCGTTGAAGGCGCGGATTACGGTTTTATGACGGATTACCGCGTAATCGGTTATGTTTTATTTTTAATAATCTATTCCGTGACGGCTGTGTTAAAACTTTTAAAGCCTGTTTCCAAACCTCAGGCGGCCGACAGAATTTGGAAAGCCTTTATTTTATTTTTACTTTTTTTATTTATACCTTTTTATAATTTGCTGCCTGCGCAAAAAACTTTTTACTCAAAATATCTTCTTACCCCCACGCCTATTTATATAATTAAAGGTCTTTTGGCTAAAAAACAAAATGTCATACCCAAGCTTACTCCAAAAACGGAAGAACTGGCAAAAAAATATAATTTATTTGAACATTCCCAACAAAAAGACCTGCCTAAGTTTGACCGTGTTATTTTCCTTTCAACGGAATCTTTATCAAACAAATTTATACGCGCCCGAAATCCTAATTTACCGGCGGACGCTTCCCCTTCGCTTGACTCTTTAATAGCAAAATACCCTTACGCTTCTTTACAGGCGGGGGCGCTTTCCACACTATACGGGCTAAGCATTATATTTTCAGGCCATCCGAACGCAAAATTAAGTTTTGAAAATAAATACCCCATTTCCTTTGTGCGGATATTAAAAGAAAACGGCTTTAAAACCGCTTTTATACGCGGCGCAAATGAATTTTATATGGATGAAAATGTTTTGTTTAACCAGGCCGGCTTTGAGGAAGTTTACGGCGCGAACCACTTTTCAAAACTGCCAAAATATAAAGGCGACATCGAATGGTGGGGCCTTACGGACCGCAAACTTTTTGATTTTGCAGTGGAATATTTAAAAGAAAATAAAGACAAAAAAGTTTTTATTCAAATGCTTACTGTTGACACACACGTACCTAAAGGCAGGGAAGATTATCTGGGCCAAGAATATCCCGGCGAGCCGGACAACCATCTTTACCGCTCCCCCAATATGGTGCGCGCTTTTTGGAAGCATGACCACGACCTTGGTTTGTTTGTTAAAAAGTTAGAAAAAGAAGGCCTTTTTGACGATAGAACTTTGCTTATCGTTTCGGGCGACCATCCGTTTTTTTCAAACATAAGTTTTACAAGCCTTGTAACGCCTTTTAAAGATGATTTTAACAATTTACCTTTTTTACTGATTTCAAAAAAACCGATTAAAGCGCCTTTAACTGAAAATCCTTTAGCTTCACAAATAGATATTGCGCCTACGGTGCTTGCTCTTACGGGTTTTGATATCCCAAAAGGAATGTTCGGTAAAAGCCTGTTTGAGGAAGCCCCCCGCGCAGCATTTGATATAAAAGAAGATTATATTATCGTAAAAACGCCGGAAGAAACTAATTTATACCCTATAAAAAATGATGAAAGAAGCGGTATCACCGCGCTTGTTAATACTTTTTTGGAGCCAACAGCTCCCTAATATGTTAAAATTAAAATGTTAATCTGAAGTTAAACGGAGGAGCAAATATGGAAGCAGCAGGCGGAGGAAGCGCACTAAACTTAATAATGATTTTTGTGGCGGCGTTATTTCTTATTATGATGGTAATGTCAAGCCGCGGCGATAAAAAAAGAGCCCAGGTCCAAAGAGAAATGATTGACGCCCTTAAAAAAGACGATAAAGTTGTTATCTTTGGCGGTATTGTGGGAACCATAGCCGGATTTAAAGACGATATGGTTGAAGTAAAACTTTCGGAAACTAATAAAATAACGGTGCTTAAAACAAGCATTGTAAAAGCAATCAACAAATAACCAAGGAGTTCCAGATGTCCAACAAAGTACTAGTTAAATGGGCTGTGATTCTTGTTGCTTTGTTCGCGTCAGTTTATTTGCTTTACCCTGTTTACAAATGGTACAGCTTATCAAACGAAGACCGCGCAAAGCTTGAAGCATCCGGCGACAGACCTAAAAATATTCTTAACTTAGGCCTTGACCTCAGAGGCGGCAGCAGTTTGCTCCTCGAACTTGATGTTACAAAATTACCTGATAACACTCCTGCGGCACGCAATGACGCAGTGAGCAGGGCCATTGAAATTATCAGAAACCGTATTGACCAATACGGCGTAGCGGAAACGCCTATAACAAGACAAGGCGAAAAATGGATTTCCGTCCAACTTCCCGGCATAGCAAACCCCGCTCAGGCGGAAGCCTTAATCGGCAAAACGGCAATGCTTGAGTTTAGGATAGTAAAGCCCCAGACTTCGGCTTTAGATAAAGCCGCCGCTAAAATAGAGGACACAGAAGAGCCTTGGGACGAAGACGGCAATTTAATACCTTCACTCGCAAAACTCCTTCCCGCGGATACTATTGTTTTAAAAAATAAAGAAGGCGGATTTTCCTTTTTAGAAAAAGAAGTAAAAGTAACGGGCGCCGATCTTGAAAACGCTCAAGTTAACGTGGGCGGAGACTACGGCTACCCCGAAGTGTCTTTTACTTTTTCTGCCGAAGGCGCAAAAAAGTTTGGTTCTTTAACGGGTTCAAACATAGGCAAGCAACTTGCCATTGTTTTAGATAACACCGTTCAATCAGCCCCTTCAATACAAAGCAGAATCACAAGAGACGGCCGCATTTCAGGCAGATTTACCATGGACGAAGCAAGACGCCTCGCCATTACTTTAAGAGCAGGCGCCTTACCCGCACCGGTAAAAATTATTGAAAAGCGCACAATCGGCCCCAGCTTGGGTGAAGACTCTATTAAGTCAGGCGTAAGAGCTTCTTTATACGGCATTGTAATAATCCTTATTTTAATGGCTATTTATTATAAATCCGGCGGTATTATCTCAAACATCGCGCTTATCCTGAACTTAGTTTTCCTTTTAGCGGCTATGGCGGCGTTTAACGCTACGCTTACAATGCCGGGTATAGCAGGTATTATACTTTCACTCGCTATGGCTATCGACGCCAACGTTCTTATTTTGGAACGTATGCGTGAGGAAAAATTAAGAGGAAGGTCCTTATACGAAATGATTGACCTCGGATACACTAAAGCATGGAGCGCTATTTTTGATTCTAACTTCACTTCATGGATCGTGGCTTTGTTCCTCTTCCAGTTCGGTTCAGGCCCGGTTAAAGGTTTTGCCGTTACGCTCACATTAGGTCTTTTAATAGGCGTGTTTACGTCAGTTTTCGTAACAAGGGCTATTTACGACCTTCTTCTTACGGCTAACCCCAAGGATATAAGCTTATGATGAATTTAATTCCTAAAACAAACTTCGACTTCTTAAAAATAAGAAAATACTTTTACGCCGTCTCAGCTATTATTTTAATAGCCGGTTTAATTTGTATTTTAACCCGCGGGCTTAACATGGGTATTGATTTTAAAGGCGGTACAATGGTTCAGGTTCAGTTTACAGAAAGCATCACCATTGATCAGGTAAGATCAGCCGTTGAAAAATATAACCCCGAAATACAGTCCTACGTAGGCAAAAACACCTACATGATTAAGATAAAAGGCTCACAGGAAAATGTTAATGAAGTAAGAAGCGATGTTGAAACCTCATTAACAGCCGCCAAACTTAAGTTTACCGTAGTGGCTACGGACTTCGTAGGTCCCACGGTAGGTAAAGATCTTGGTGAAAGAGCACTGTGGGCTTTAGCATTGTCTTTAGTATTTATGGTTCTTTACATAGCGTTCCGCTTCCAAAACATTATTTGGGGCACGGCGGGCGTAATAGCCTTGATACACGACGCGTTTTTCATGGTAGCGGCTTTCGCTTTCCTGCAAAAAGAGTTTGACCTTGTTATCGTAGCCGCGCTTTTAACTGCGGTAGGTTATTCTATTAACGATAATATCGTCATTTTCGACCGCATGAGAGAAAACATTAAAGAAAACCCCAAAGAATCTTTTTACAATATCGTTAACCGCAGTCTTAACGAAACATTGTCAAGAACGGTTATCACAGGCTCAACAGTTTTAATAGTGCTTGTCATAATTTATTTCTTTGGCGGCGAAGTGTTAAAAAACTTCTCTTTAATAATGCTTATCGGCGTTATTGTGGGCACATATTCCACGCTTTTTATCGCCACGCCTATAGTTTATGATTGGGCAAAAGATTCGGATAACTTCGCCAAAACCGTGGGCAACCAGGATGTAGCCTTGGCGGCCGAGATAAAAACCGCTAAAAAACATAATAAAAAGAAACACAGATAAGAATGAACAAAATTAAAAAGTTCAAAATATCTTTAAGACGTAAAGAAATTGCCCGCCGAATTTTAAGGTCCAACCTGGATCTTAAAGCGGCGGGGATTTCCGACGAATTTGAACTGGACAAGTTTATTGTCCGTTTATATGCCGCCCTCAACCCGGGGGTCGTTTATAAACTTTTTGAAGAAAAATCTTTAGAACTTGAAAGTATTGGAATTGAACATAAAGATATGTTTTCGGCCTGTGTTGTAAACTTAGGCCCCGTTATTGAGGAAAAAATTAAGGAATTTGACGATAATATAACGCTTACCACGGCCGCAAACATCGTTTTATTTGAATTTTTAAAAAACGCAGTACAGTTTGTTAATGACCTAATTAAAGAGCAAGCCGAAAAAGAAGAGTTTGAAACTCAAGGTATAGAAGTTTTATACACACCCATTTTCGCCTATGCCCAAGAGCCTAAATTTTTACAGGAAGCTCCCAGGATAGACCGTGATATCGCGCTTAAAGCGATACCTGTAATATTTAACTCCCTTAATACTGAAAAAATAGGCGTAAAATTTGAAGAAGGCATTATAACTCCTAAAGCAACAGTCGCTTTTTTAGTACCGTGGAACAAGAAAAAGAAAAAAAGAAAATAATCCTATACTTTTTTTCCTGTTAATAGTACAATAAATAACAATTTAATTAAAAAGAGACTCGCATGAGAAAAATAAGCTCCACAAAAACATCTATAAAAAGCCCCCATCGCTCGATGAAATATGTAATTGTATCTTATTTCATTTATTTAGCTTCCTGTTTTATGGGTTGGACTACCAGAACAAAATTTCACAAAACAAAAGAATTTGAAGAGTGGGACAAATCGGGCAAGAATTATATTTACGCTATTTGGCATAACCAACAGGCCTTTCTTTTATACCCTTACAGAGGGCAAAGAATTTGCGTGCTTATAAGCCTTAGTAAAGATGGGGAATATATTGCAAGAGTGCTTCCTAAATTTAAAATGAAAGCTGTACGAGGTTCCACAAGCAAAGGCGGCGCCAACGCTTTAAGAAACTTAATAGATTTATCACAGGCAGGCTACCACCCGATGATAACGCCCGACGGTCCCAGAGGCCCCATTTACAAAGTGCAGCAGGGCGTAATTTACCTGGCTTTAAAAACAGGTCTTCCCATTGTGCCGGTAGGCGCAGGCCTCAGCAACAAATTTACGGTCAGATCCTGGGATAAAATGAGAATCCCCCTCCCGTTCGGAAAATGCGCGTTAGTTTACGGCAACATGATTCATGTTTCGAAAGAAGATGATAAAGCGCAAATTAAATTAAAACTTGAACTTGAACTTAACGCCGCTACATTAAAAGCGGAGCAACTGGTTTCTTAAGCTTTTATCCTTAACACAAGGTATAAAAAGTTAAAAAGAACTGCAATATTTTAATAAAAAAAACTTCAATCATACAGTAAAAACCTCCGCTAAAACTTATTGTTTATTATAAGGTTTAGCGGAGGTTTTTACTTGTTTATTAAGGTAATAAATATCTTACATGCAAAGTTGAATAACCCGCAATAGCCGGCGCGGGTTTACCGCCTAAACTTGTGCTAAAAATTTTACCCGCTTTTTCTTTAGCGGCAGTAGTATTTCCGTAAAAACCGCAATATCTTTCTCCTTTATAATCGGAGTTATCTAACATCATATAATATTGTAATTCACCAAAACGCGTATCTTCGGTAAAAAACATTTCCAACATCCTTCCGACTGAAGAAAAATACCATATATCCCCGACAGATTTTCCTCCTTCATAAATATCAAAGATAGCGTTTATCCCGCAGGGTTTTACATTAGATATTTCAACGTCAAGCTGGCTAAAATCAGTGGCGTAAACGTCATGCGCCATATAATATTTTTCCATTGTGTCTTTAACGCGTTTTGTCCAAATAATGGCTTTGCTGCACCTGGCTTTCATAACAGCAGCATTGTATTGCGGAACAGCAATCGCAGCCAATATCCCTAAAGAACTGCAACCAAAAGTTCAATTAGAGTAAAACCTTTTCTCATAATTTTTTCCTATATTATAAGTCTACGCAAAAAAGCCCTCAAAATCGAGGGCTTTTTTATTTTTTAATAAATAACTTTTTATATTGAAACTATATAAAGCAGGTTTGTATCGCCGGAGTGTCCGAAAGGAACACCCGCAGTAATAACAGCTTTGTCGCCTTCTTTAGCCATACCGGAAGCTAAAGCCGCAGCGCGGGCTTCTCTTAAAATATCGTCAAAAGACTCAAGGTTTTTTACTTTCATGGACGTAACGCCCCAAACCAAAGTCATGCGTCTTGCAATATCCTCATAGGGCGTTAAAGAAAGTATCGGAACATAAGGTCTTTCTTTAGCTGTCCTTTTTGTTGTAGTGCCGGAATCAGTAAAGTTAATAATTAAGCTTGCCATAGCCATTGTTTTTGCGGACATACCTGCAGCCGCTATGATGGCCTGTTCGGGATTGTCCGCCACTTTGAAAGAAACGGGCGGTTCCTGTATTTTAATTTCACGTTCCACGGTTGTTATAATACGCCTCATTGTTGAAACCGCTTCAATAGGATGTTTACCGTTAGCAGTTTCGGCTGATAACATAACAGCGTCGGCCCCTTCATAAACAGCGGTAGCAACGTCGGACGCTTCCGCGCGGGTAGGGGTTACATTATTTACCATTGATTCTAACATCTGCGTTGCAACGATAACAGGCTTGCCGGCTTTGCGGCAGGCGTTTATCATTCTTCTTTGTATAACGGGCACGCGTTCGGAATTCATTTCAACGCCAAGATCGCCGCGGGCAACCATAATAACGTCCGTTACTTCTAAAATTTTATCTAAATCTTCAACAGCTTTAGGTTTTTCGATTTTAGCGATTACACCCGCTTGCGAGCGCATTAAACTTCTTAAATAAATAATATCTTCAGCTTTTTGAACAAATGACAAAGCTACAAAATCAGCACCAAGGTCTTCAGCCATTTTTAAATCTTTTAAATCTTTTTCGGTTAAAGCTGAAATAGGCAAGTGGGCGCCGGGAACGTTAACGCCTTTACGGTCGGATATTTGACCGCCGGCTATAACGGTTGTTTCGGCGCTGTCAGCGGTAAAAGAATCAACACGGACTCTTACAATACCGTCGTTAATTAAAAGTTCAAGCCCTTCCTGCATTGCCTGAAATATTTCGGGATGCGGAAGCGATACCCTGGTTTTATCCCCGGGTTCGGGTGATAAATCAACTCTAAATTTATCGCCTTCTTTAAGCGTTATAACGGCACTGTCTTTAAATCTTCCGATACGGAGTTTAGGCCCCTGAAGGTCAAACAAAATACCGATATTACAGTTATATTTTTTTTCAGCCGCTCTTATACCCTTTATTCTTTGCTGGTATTCCTCAAGTGAGCCATGGCTGCAGTTAAAACGGAAAACAGATACGCCTGACATTACTAAACGGTCAATCATTTCTTCTGTGCTTGTGTTAGGACCTAATGTTGCTACAATTTTACAAAAACCTTTATTTTTAAGACTGGACATATTTCTCCCTCTGGTATAATAAAAAAGCAAACGGCAGTAAATAAACTCAAATTCTTCTAATATACATTATAGAATTTTAGGAAGGATATGTCTTAAAAATTTTTATATTAAGTGAGTTATTTGCCTATATCAAGGGCCCAGGCTGTCTTGTTTAGTATTTGTTCGGAAATATTATCCATATCAAGTTCTATCTTTGAAGATGTGTATATGCAGTCCGTTCTTATAAAATCCTCAAGCACGCTGGCGCGTTTATCATTATAAAACACTTCGACACCGCGGGCATTGGTAATTGTAAACCTAAAACTCAACGGTCCGCCAAAAGCAATATGCCTGTTAAAATTGGTCGCCGTTTTAAAAAAAACTCTTATATCTTGTTCTAAATCAGCAAAATTTAAAACGGCGTTATCCGCGTTGGGCACAAGCACTTTTTTAAAATATATTAACCCGTAGGAGTTAAGTTCCAGCATGCTTATATCTTTATCACCCAGCTTTGTTATACCGTCTTGCACAGTTTTGGTTTGCCCTCCCGGGAATAAGCCTTCCATGACAGGGCGCAAATCATGATAATCAAGCAAAGGTTCCTGCGGGTACATTGGGATTAAAGAAACGGCTAAAACCGCTTTTTGGCTGTCGGAACGTAAGCTTAAAGATTTGATGTAGTTATCAAAATGTTTGCCCGCCTTATCTAATAATATATGACGCAACGCTTCAGATTTTTTACGGTGGTCCAAAAGCCAGGGAAGTTTATCGGGGTGGACTATTATTTCTGGCCTTGAGCTCTGCCCCGTTCTTATATAGGCCCGCTTCATTTTGCCGACAAGGTGCGGCGTTAAATTACTTTGCGGTATATTAACCACAACAAACATCTGCCCGTGCGAATTGCCACAAACATTAATATCCACAAATACAACCGGGTCTATATAAGTCTGAATAATATCTTCAATTTTATTTCTTATTTTATATTGAAAAGGAATTCCGGTAAAAGGCGGCGTGGGCGAATCATTTTTATCGTCTTTAACGCCTATAATAATAGTTCCGCCCATAGCATTGGCAAAAGAAGCTATACTTTTTGCGAATTTTTCATTATTTTTAGGAAGGAAATATTTATAGTCGAGTTGTTTTCCCTCGGGAACCATTTTCTCGCAAAATTTAACTACGTCTTCAAAAGTTATTTCGTGAATAGGTTTATTAAACAACATTTATTACCCCTTGCCGCCGCACGGCTACCTCTTTAATGTAATAAATAAAAAGAAAACGCGCAATGTCTTAATTGTTTATACGCGCGGTATTATATTAAGAAAGTTCCGCGCACTAAAAGTTTTTGTTATTTATTAAAAAAGCCTTCCCTTTTAAAAAGGGAAGGCTTTTAAATTTAACACAGTTTTCTTTTAAGAAATAAGCCTGTCAACATCAAGCGTGATATCATTTTTATATTTATCGTATTCTTCGTTTTGTGCAAGAACTTTTTTGCCTGTCTTAGGGTCAGCCATATAATAGTTTTTATAATCTTCCGTAACAACTTTAACCTCATTTAATGACGTGCCCACCAGCTTAACACCGCAATTTTCCTGAAGTTTATAGGCCAAAGCTTTTGAAACGTGGCTTACTTTATATTTATTTTTCGCGCTGCCTTTTTCATAAGTATTAAGCGCAACTATTACTACCTCATTGTTTTTGCCTTTTATAGTAACGCCATATTCTTTTTCACTAACTTCGCCGGCATAATTTTTTAAGAAAGCGTCTTTTCTGGAATCATCATTAAACACCATTATTTTTACAGGCGCGTTAGGAACGGAGCCTTTGTCTTTGGCTTGCAAATTCATAACCAAATATTCAAAGTTTTTATCACCTTCTTCTACAGGCGTTATCTGACCCGTGTGCCAGTAATTTTGATAATCTCTTAAAACCTTTACGGATTTTACTTTGCCGTCTTCCACCTTGTTAAAAGTATACACTGCGTCTACAAAACGGTAAGAATTAGGTTTAGTGTGTGAAGGGTTGCAATTTTTAGGTAATACTACGCAAGACTGTGATACTAAAGCTACATTACAAATTTCACTTTTACCCAAAAGCCCGGCGCCGCCCTTATTGGTATCGGAATGGCCTAAACTCAACAAAACATTGCTTAACGCCTTTCTCAGGTTAAAAACGTTATCTGCGTCGCTCTGCGCAAAAGAAAACGCGTTAAAAGCAAAAATAGAAACAACAAAAAGTATTATTTTTTTCATTTTTTTACCTCTGTAACAGAATATCTTTATTATTTTAAGTATATTCTTTTGAAGTTTATTTTACAAGGGCTAAAAGACCTATACAAATATATTTTTAGACCTATTTTAAAATAATTAAAAATAATTATGAAATGATTTTTATTCCGATTCTGGCATAAACAAAAAAACTACCTAAAAAAATGATTAATCTCATTATCATTTTTTACCGGGCTTGAAAATTACTATAATAAAAACATGTACATACAGGCAAAAGAACAAGTTACTTTAAATATGGCTGAAAAATTTATTGCCGCGGCTCCGGAACAGGCAGCTAAGTTTTTTGAAACGCTTGCCACGCATGAAACGCTGCAGTTTTTAAGCGGCCTTAAGGCCCAGCATATAACCATTGTTCTTGAAAATATGGAGCCGGCAAAAGCCGCGCCTATTTTGCGCAGACTGCCTTTGAAACAAGCTGCCCATATAACAAGTTCTTTTAACATAAACTTTGCCGCGCGCGCGCTTGCAGCATTGCCGCCGCACCACAAATCTAAAATTGAAAATGAATTACCAAAGGCTTTCGCCCAGGAACTTAAGGACGCGCTCAGCTATCCTAAAGGCAGCGCGGGAGAGATAATGACAAGTGATTTTACTGTTTTTAAAACAGATTCCTCCGTAGAATCAATAGTCAAAAAATTTAAAAATATGCCTCGCAAAAAAGTTCCCATGCAAACCTATGTTTTGGATAAGTCAGGCAGGCTGGCAGGGGTAATAAGAACAATAGATTTGGTTTTTTACCAGCAGGAAGCTATGGCAGGCTCAATAATGCAAACAGATTTTGACAAAACAAATCCCGGTGAAAAAGCCGAACAAGCTTTAGAAATTTTACACAACAGTTCTTTAACGGAGCTGCCCGTAATTAACGAAAAAAATATTTTAATAGGTGTAATTACGCAACAGACAAAAAACTCTCCAAAAGATAAAAAAAATATCTTCTCGATTTTTAATAAAGGATAATTTATGCAAAACATTAAAGTAAAAAAGCTTCATACTGACGCTAAACTTCCATGCCGAGCGCACTCCACCGATTCAGGGGCTGATTTATTTGCCTTAGAAAAAACTGTGCTCCCCCCCCGCGGTATAGCGAAAGTGCGTACGGGAATTGCCGTGGAATTGCCTGATAACACTTCAGGCTTAATCTGGGGCAAAAGCTCCGTTGAAAGCGGCGGCGTTAAAGTTATGGCCGGCCTTATCGACCATCCTTACAGGGGCGAAATTATAATTTGCATGTATAACTTAAATGAAACGCCTTTTATTTTTGAAAAGGGCCAAAAAGTAGCGCAGCTTGTGATTATGCCTACTTTTTACCCCGGTTTTGAAGAATCTGCCGAGCTTTGCGAAACATCGCGCGGGGCGGGCGGCTTTGGCAGCACGGGAAAACATTAACTTGTTCTCTATGCGGCATTTGCATAGATATATATTTAAATTATATAATTAATACATGGGCTACTTTTTGCTGTTTATTATAAATTGTCTTTCCCCTATAGGCGCGCTTGCCGTGCTTATATTTTTTTTCCTATCTCCCAGAAGAAAACTCCTAAAAAAATTAAAAGAAGAATTGCGGGAACGTTTTGTATTATACCCGTATACTGAACTTTTAACTAACCCTATCTGGATACATTGCGCCAGCGTAGGCGAAGTAAATTCCATGGCGGGCCTTATACCCCAGCTTAAAGATCTGTACCAAAAACCCGTTTTAGTAACAACAAACACCTGGGCGGGCAGAACAGCCGCTTTTAAAAACCCTCATGTGGATAACGCGCTTTTACTTCCTTTTGATTTTTATCCTTTTACCCGTAAATTCGTACGTTTGGTTAAACCGCACCGCATGTTTATTGTGGAGGGCGAAACCTGGCCCAACAATATTATGGCCTGCATAAATAACGGCGTACCCGTTTGCATAATAAACGGACGTATGTCTGAAAGAAGCGCAAAAAAATACCGTCTGCTTTATTCTCTTTTCAGTTTAATTTTTAAAAATGTTTCCTTTGCCGCTTTGCAGAGCGAGGAAATTAAACAAAGGTATCTTTCCTTAGGCCTTAGAGCGGAAACCGCCTTCGTGCCAGGCAACGTTAAGTATGATAGCCTTAAAACCAATCCCCCCCGTACAGAAGAAGTTAAAGATTTATTTAAAAAGCTCGGCTGGGAAGGCAAAACCGTTTTAGTCTGCGGCAGCACGCATATTGAGGAAGAATCTATGCTTATGGCCTGCGCCAAACAACTTTATAAAGAAAACATACGCATAGTTATAGCCCCCAGACATTTGGAAAGGAAATCGGCCATCATCCAGGACCTTAATAGAAACAAAGTAAGCTCTACCATTTCAAGCCATCCTTTAAATATTAAAGATCCGGAAATTTTGTTTGCAGACTCAATGGGTTGGCTTACTTCGTTTTATAACGCGGGAGATATAGCTTTTGTAGGCGGCACAATAGCCAAAAAAGGCGGACACAATTTACTTGAACCCGCTATTTTAGCCAAGCCCGTGATATTCGGCCCTTATGTTTATAATACGCCCGACACGGCGGAAGAACTTATTAAAAATAACGGCGGTATAAGCGTTAACAAAAACAATTTTGCAGAAGTGATTACCGGTTTATCTAAGGATAAGCAGAAAATTAGCGGAATGTCAGCAGCAGCCAAGAAAACCGCAGTCTCTTTCCAAGGTGCGACCGGAAAAATAATGGAGTTAATAAAAAAGTATGAACAATGAAAATTCGGAAAAGTCCCCTAAGATTTTAGTTATAAGACTTTCTTCTTTAGGCGATATAGTTCTTTCCTCCCCGGTATACAAAAACCTTAAAGCAAAATGGCCAAACTGCCATATAACATTGCTTGTAAAAAAACAATTTGCCGACGTGCTTTCCTGCCATCCGGATATAGATGAAATCCTTACCTTAAAGAGAACAAATTTAGAAACGGTGCATGAAATTAAAAGCAGGAACTTTACCCACTTACTTGACCTGCACTCCAATTCTAGAAGCATAATAATAACAGCTTTATCCGGCATACCCAACAAAGTTAAATACAACAAAAGCTCCGTGGCAAGGCGAATGTTTGTTAAATACCGCCGCCAAAGCCCCGAACTTGAAAAGCATACTTTGGAAAAATATCTTGACGCTTTAACCTCTTGGGACGTACCCATAATTTATAAAGAACCCCAGCTGGGCGATTGGTGTTACAACACTTCAGACGGCGCTGCGGATAAAAAGAAAATAAGAAAAATAGGCATATTCCAAACTTCCTTTATAGGTGACAGCGTTTTAACAACGCCGCTTGTATCCAAAACGGCAAAAATGTTTCCTGACGCAAAAATAGTTGTTATCACACGCCCGGAAACCGAATCAATTTTTAAACACATGCCGGAAGTTTCCCAAATTATTTTAAATGAAAAGAAGGGGCTTAAAAAAATAACAGGTATTTTTAAAACAGCCAAAGAAATTAAACAAAGCGGCATTGATATACTTTTGGTTCCGCACAGAAGTTTCAGAAGCGCCTTAATAGCCTGGTTAAGCAAAGTTCCTATAAGAATAGGGTTTTCCTCAAGCGAAGGTTGGTTTTTATATACCAAAACCGTGCCTTTCTCATGGATGATTCACGACGCGGAACGCAACTTAAACCTGCTTCACGGCATTGTTAAGGAAAATTTTCAGGCCGAGGAACTTAACCTTAAATCGGTTCCTACTCCCGCTGAAAATATAGCAAGACTTATGAAGGAATACCACCTTGAAGGCAAAACCCTTATAGGTATTCACCCCGGTTCAGCCTGGGCCACAAAATGCTGGCCCGAGGAAAAGTTTACCGAGCTTATAAGCAAACTGCAAAACGAGCTTAGCGTGACCTGCGTTTTAGTAGGCGGCGCGAAAGACAGCGAACTGGGCGAAAGGATACGCCGCGTATCTAAAGGCACAACAGCTAATTTAGCCGGTAAAACCAGTTTAACAGACCTCATGTCTTTAATGCCTAACTTTAAACTTTTTATTACAAACGATTCAGGTCCAATGCATATAGCAACGGCTTACAGCGTTCCCACGCTTGCCATATTCGGCCCCACAACAAAAGAATTGGGCTTTTTCCCTTATGGTAAAGGACACAGAGTTATTGAGGTAAAGGACCTT
This sequence comes from Elusimicrobium minutum Pei191, assembly GCF_000020145.1. Lineage (NCBI taxonomy): Bacteria > Pseudomonadati > Elusimicrobiota > Elusimicrobia > Elusimicrobiales > Elusimicrobiaceae > Elusimicrobium > Elusimicrobium minutum. The sequence continues at coordinate 603,980 of NC_010644.1, read as the reverse complement.
AAATGCCGCCCGTGCGCTTTACACGGGGGTAAAAGATGCCCTGCCGGCCATTTCAAATGCATGAATGACATAAGCGTTGATGAAGTATTTAAAAACGCAAAAGAAATGCTGCAAGAGCATAAGGTGATAGCTTAAACAAATAAAAAACGCCCCGTTCATATGAACGGGGCGTTTTTTATTTGTTTTATTTTTATATTTTTCACTTATTTTACTTGTCTGAGCCGGAGGTATTGATTATATATCAACGCCGTATTTTTTGCCGTAAAGAGATAATACATAATCCAAATCCTTTTCCCCCCTGCCGGAAAGATTAACAAGAATTGATTTGTCTTTGCCTAATTCTTTGGAAAGTTTTAAAGCGTAAGCAACGGCGTGCGCGCTTTCCAAAGCGGGTATAATGCCTTCCTTTCTTGAAAGCATAAAAAACGCGTCAACAGCCTCATCATCACAAGCGGACCGGTAAGTAACCCGGCCCGAGTCTTTTAAATAACAATGCTGCGGCCCGACACCCAGGTAATCAAGTCCGCTTGCTACGCTGTGCGTACCCATGGGGTTACCTTTATCATCTTGCATAAAATAGCATTTAAAACCGTGCACTACGCCAACCCTGCCTTTGGCAAGCGGCGCCGCGTGAAGGCCTGTTTCCAAACCTTTACCCGCGGGCTCTACGCCTGTAAGTTTTACGGTTTTATCAGCAAAAAACCCACTGAAAATACCCATTGAGTTAGACCCCCCCCCTACACACGCCACAACATTATCGGGCAGCCTTCCTTCCTGCTCTAAAAACTGCTCTCTGGCTTCTTTACCGACAATGCTTTGGAAAGACGCCACCATTAAAGGAAAAGGGTGCGGCCCCACAACGGAGCCTATAGCGTACATTTGTGTTTCGGGATCTTTTAAATAGTCATCAAAAGCGGCGTCGACAGCTTCTTTTAATCCTTTAGCGCCTGAGCCTACGCAAACAACTTTAGCTCCCAAGGTTTTTATTTTAAGCACATTGGGATATTCTTTTTTAACATCCTGCTCGCCCATATAAATTACACACTCAATACCTAATAAGGCCGCCGCCGTTGCAATGGCTATGCCATGCTGCCCGGCGCCCGTTTCAGCTATAACTCTTTTTTTACCCATTTTTTTGGCTAGCAATACCTCTCCTATGCAATGGTTTATTTTATGCGCGCCCGTGTGGTTAAGATCTTCCCTTTTTAAATATATTTTAGCGCCGCCGCAAGAAATATTAGCCGCGTAATATAAAGGAGAAGGCCGCCCCACATAGTTTTTATAGTAATAAAAAAGTTCGTCTTGAAATTCTTTGGTAAAAGCTGTGTTGTTAAAGCAGTCCGCTATTTCGGCAAGCGGGACGATAAGTTCTTTAGGCACAAACACGCCGCCGTAAATGCCGTAAAAACCGTGTTCGTTAGGAATTAATGTGTTGGGTTTTGATATCTGTTTTTTTGGGTTTAACATTGTCATAAAAGCCTCTCTCTTCTAATAATTGTTTTGTTATTGAATTTTTTTTGTTTAATATTTTGGCGCCACGCGTTATCTTGCATAAACTTATACCAAGATGGTTTGCTATACTCCTCTGACTATGGCCGGCAGAGAGCATTTCCACGAGTCGCCAACGAAGAGAGATTTTTTTAATTTCCGCGGGAGTAAATATTTCTTCTAAAAACAATCGCGCGCGTTCCCCGTCCTTAATGGTAAGAACGGAATTAGCGAAAGACTTTACGCTCTGGCGTTGCATCTTAGAAGTAAATTTTGACATATATAACCCCTTGGTGTTTCTACATATAGAAACAATAGCATTTTTCTTTTTGTTTTGTCAAAGGTTATTTTTTGTAGAATAATTTTATATGATTGATAATCAAAAAATAAAAGATAATTTAGCCAAATCACTTACAGCTCAAACCGAAGAACTTAATATGTTTCTTCCCTATCTGCTTCAGGATATTTGGGAACTGGGCAGCCCGTGCGCGGATATCGCGCAGCTTTTAAAAGACCGCCTGCCCGGCGAAGCTAAAATACTTGACCTTGCCTGCGGAAAAGGCGCCGCCGCCGTAAAAATTGCAAAAGAACTGGGCTTAAACGTCAAAGGCATAGATATTATGCCGCAGTTTATTGATTACGCCAAAAAGAAAGCGGTTGAGAACAACGTTGGGGATTTGTGCGCTTTTGAAGTCAATGACATTAACACTTCCGTAAACACACACAAAGGGTACAACTGCGTTATACTTGACTGGGCGGGCGGCGTTTTAGGTAACCCCGTGCAATCCGTTCCAAAGCTTAAACAAACAATAGTAACGGGCGGGCTTATAATTATAGGCGACGCTTACCTAAACCCTTCGTCCGATTTAAACGATATTAAATTTAAAAATGATTATATATCACTTTCCTCATGGAAAACATTATTTACGCTTGAAGGGCTTAAACCGGTTGAAACAAAAACCGATATTAAATTTGCAGACAATTTTGCCCTTATTAAAACGCGAGCGGCCGAGATTTTGGTAAAACACCCTCAAAAAAAGGAATTGCTTGACTCTTACATACAAAACATTCAAAACAAACAAGCCGATTTAGAACAAAATATTACTGGCGTTTTATTCCTGTTACAAAAAACTTAAAATATTTTACGCTAAAAATACATAACAAATAACACCCATATCTTACGATAGGGGTGTTATTATAAGTTGCTGATGAAAAATGCTTATCAGTCGCATCTGTAAGTTATCCAGCCGCTGGTTCCGGCGCTTTTTGTAAAACCTAAACTTTCTATCACTTTCATACCGTCGGGATGACTTGTGTTGCCGCGCACATAGCAACTGCCGTCTTTTGTGCTTAAAATAATATCCCAAAAGAATTTGCCTGCGTAAGGAATACGGACAAGAAAAATTTCCCCTGAAGCATGATTATAAGCTATACCCCATTCGTTATTTATAGGAGTAGGAGTTTGATTGCTTGTTGAAACATTAGCTCTGGTGATAGGAGTGCCGCTGGCGTTATTAATAGTAATATTTAGTTGATCAATATCACACTGTACGCCGCCTGTTTCCATAAGACAAACTCTAACAGCTTGCTTTAAAGAAGACATTATAGGAAGTATTCGGCTCGCTTTCGCTTTTTCCACACTTCTCGTATATTGGGGTAAAGCTATTGCCGCAAGTATCCCTATAATTAAAACCACTACTAACAACTCTATTAAAGTAAACCCTTTTTTCATTATTTCACCTTTTATCAACTGATTTAAAATAATTATACTATTTATTGTAAATAATTTATATTGCAATAATTAGGATTATCATATTATCTCATAGGCATACACTTTAAAAGATTATTTGAGTTTTTCCCAATACTGGTATTAGGTATTGATATACCACAAAACATTGCGTATTAAAGTTTGCAGGTTATGTTAAACATTTTACATAAACATTAACGTTATTTGAAAACGGCTACATTAAAACTTTAGCATAAACCGTATTTTGCCGCGCTGACAATATTGCAGATATAGGTAAACGGATGTTTTACTGAAGGTTGTTATTTTAATAAAGCCAAATACCCAAACGATGACTATAAAAAGCCCGTTTCTGAGAAACGGGCTTTAGTTTTAAAACTTAAGCTAAAATTAGAATCTTATCAGCATGCCGCCTTGCGCTTTATAAACATTATCTATTGAATGTTCATGGAAGCCGCCTACAGCTACATGAAGTTCAACGTTAGGGTTCATATTGTATTTCGCCATAGCATTCGCTTCATAGGAGGTTGAGTCTTTAATATTTCTGTCATTAAAAGCAAAACCGTCTATCGAGAATACAAATTTATCTAAAGCCGCGAATTTCATGTCAACGCCTAAGTTGCCTACAAAAATATCTTCAAAAAATAAATCCTGTGGCATTGTAGTAGTGCTTTCAATTTCCTGGCCTACAATAATACCAGGTCTGTAGTTACCGTATGATCTGAAGTTTTCAGCACGAACGATTGTGCCTCTGGGCGTAAACGCGCCGAGATCAACGGAAGCATCAATTTTAAGTAAGCTGCCTTTATCATGATCAAAAGCATCTTCCCCGCCTACGTTTCTGGCGTATTCCGCTGATAAGGTGAATATATCAGCGTTAAATGTGCCTTTCGCGCCGTAAATGCCTAAATATTTTTCAGTAGTACCACTGCTAAAGCTAGAGCTATCGTCATTTCTGAAATTATAAAAGTAACCTTGGGCTTTAAAGTTATCATTTACGTTTGCTTTCACATCTAAACCGAGAATGGTAGCGTCCAAATTCGCAGCAGTATCTAATTCATTAACTTTAGAATAGATAAAGCCCCATGACACCATTTCACCCGCGTAGGAGATTACAGCCGCGTCAACTGACTTAGCCTGCCTGTAATCCAACTGTCTTGTATTGTAGTGATTAGGACCCAAATATATTATGGCGCTGTCTTCATCACCATAAAACTGGCGGCCTACCTTGGCTTCCAAACAGTCAAAAAGGTTGCTTAAAACGACATTTGCTTCAATAAGGTCAACTTCGTTAAGATAATCCTGAAACGGGCGGCCTGTATGGTATGTACTCATAAAACCATTGCCCGTGTTTTGGCCCCACATATTGTAGTATGCCATTGTTAAGTTAGCTTTAACATCTTCAGCCAGGTCAAAATTAAGACCATAGAGAACTCTGAGTGTAATATTGCTGTATGAACCGCCGGGGCCCATAAATTCTCTGTTAACGGAATCGCCGATGACTTGTATCTCACCGGTTGATTTTAAGTTTTTAAGTATATCTGCTTTAGCAGGTACTACTAAAGCAAGGACCAGAAGTAATCCAAGTAATTTCTTCATTACTGTCTCCTTTAAGTTAAGTTTAACATTACATTTTTATTGTAGAATTTTTTTAAGAATAAAAAACAATTTTTTATAAAAAAAAGCCGCGGTGTAAACCGCGGCTTTTAAAATTAAATAATTATCTTATTTATTTTCAGATTCTTCCAACGAGTCTTGCAAAAGCTGTCCCAAAGTGGGTCTGGGGGCTTGCTTCATATACTGGGCAACAAATTTTTTGTTTTGAACCTGGTCATACTTTTTAACTGATAAGTTGACGCTGCAGTCATCCGGATTAATGCCGATAACCATAACGTTAATAACGTCGTCAACATTACCATCAAAATCTCTGCCCATTTCAAATTGGCTTATAAAACCTTTTGTATTATTTTTACCTAAAGAAACTTCAACGCCTTCTTCGGTAATAGCAACAATTTTGCCTTTTGTTGTGCTTTTATAAGGGAATTTCCTTCTTAAAGCGTCAGCCGGGTTTAAGAAAAGCTGTTTTAAGCCAAATTCAAGTTTACCTGTTTCTTTATCAATTTTAAGTAATTTAGCTTTAAGTCTTTGCCCTCTTCTAAAAGAAGTAATCGCTTTTTCAGTGTCTTGCCAGGCTACGTTATCTAAAGTAACAACGCCTTCAATGCCGTGGAAGCGTAAATAAAGTTTGTCTTTATCGGCTTTGGCGACAACAACTCTTAAAACTTCACCCTCTTTTACCTGGGCTAAAACGCCGTCTCTTCTTACGGCTTCATCTTCTTCCAAAACCTGTTTGCGTGAAACTATAAGTTTGTTTTTTTCTTTGGAAAATTCAACCACAACGCATTTTACCTTGGCGCCTGCGGGAAGATAATGCTTGTAGGCCGTATGAAGTTCTGAAAGAGATAAAGGCATAAAACCGCTAACGCCGAAAACGTCAACAATATAACCGCCCTTTACGCAAGACACTATTGTACCGCGCACTCTTTCTTTATTATCAAAAGCTTTTTTGGCTATTTCCCAACCCAAATATTCCTGGGCTTTTTTGAAAGATAAAACAGCGTGTCTTTCATCAGAACCTTTTTTAACTAATACCGCGGAAACCTTTTCCCCCGCTTCAGGAACGGCTTTTCCCTCAAAATCAGATAAAGGAATGTATCCTTCCTTCTTGTCGCCCGTGTCAACGAGCACGCTATCCTTACCAACCTGCACTACGGTAACTTGCACTATTTCCCTTTTATTAAGTTTGTTTACTAATTCTTCCTGCTCGGCAAAAAGCTGGTCCATCGTCATTTCCTGCTCGGGCGCCGCCTCAACTTGAATTGCTTCTTGCTTTGAATCAATTTTATTTTCTTCTGCGTTGGTCATAAATAGCTTATTACAGTAAGGCCTAAAGCCATACTGCGTAATCCTCCGATTATTTAACTTTTTCAATTTCCGACATTATTTTATCTGCAAACTGCTGGTATTGAACTTTAAGATCAACACCTTCCACTTCTTCAAATTTGATTGTGTGTGAATATACCACACGTAAATTTCTTACCCAGGGAAAACCAAACGTATTAAAAACCCTGCATATTAAAACTGGCGAATTTGTTTTATGAGCCACAAAACTTACGCCCGCTTTCGGTTTTAAAGGCTTACCGGTTTTTGATCTGGTGCCTTCGGGAAAAATGACTACGCTTTCTTCTTTCTTAAGCGAGGACATAATAGCCTTAAAAGCGCCCATGTCTTTGCCGGCCTGACGGTCTACCGGAATAAACCCGTATGACTTAAACAACCTGCCCAATAAAGGTAAACTCATAAGCTGTTTTTTTATAACGTACCTCGAATCCCTTACCAACCCGGCGAAACCGCCTAAAAGCGGCGGATCTACATTAGAGCGGTGATTGCTTACTATTATAAGCCGGCCTGTTTTGGGAATATTTTCCAAACCTTCGACTTTCGCGTTATAAAAAATTATCAAGAACCATCTGAAAGTAAATTTTATCAAATTAAGAAGCATCTTTGTTACATTCCTTAAAAATTATTTTTTATTTTTTCTTTTATTACGGATAAAATATGCTCGACAACCTGCTCAAGCGCCATAGAAGAAGTGTCAATAATAAAAGCGTCCTCGGCGGGTTTTAAAGGAGCTACCGTGCGGGTGCTATCTCGCAAATCACGTGCTCGTATACATTCTAAAATAGTTTCATAATCAGCTTTTTCGCCGCGTTGGATTAATTGGTTAAAACGCCTTTTAGCCCTTTCTTCAGGAGTAGCGTCAATGTAAAATTTTATTTCCGCGTCGGGAAACACAACGGTGCCGATATCACGCCCTTCCATTATAATACCGCCGCCGCGCCCTATTTCACGCATTTTATCCGTTAATACCGCGCGGGCAGAAGGAATTGCTGATGTTTTACTTGCCGCTTCGCCAACTTTTTCCGAGTGAAGTTTGTTGCCCAAATATTCCCCGTCTACAAACATTTTTAGAGAGGCGTCTGTGCCGCGTTCAAAGGTAAATTTTATATTTTTTGCAATTTCGGTTACTTTTTGGACGTCGTCCACAGCTATCTTTTTTTCAATGGTTTTATAACCCAAAGCGCGGTACATTTCACCGGTGCTTAAAAAATCGTAGCCCAGCTCTTTGGCGGCAAGCATTCCTACCGAGCTTTTGCCCGTACCCGCAGTACCGTCCATAGCTATGAGCAATCCTTTAGCCCGCATTATTCAAGCCCCTTTCTGTCTTCGCCTATACCTTTAAGAGCAAGCATAATTGTGTCCGGACTGGTGGAATAGGCAATTATTTCCTCAAGCCCCGCTTTGCCGGCTCTGTAAAGTTCTACTAAAGACTGGTCAAATGTCTGCATGCCGTAATATTCACCCATACCGATATGCCTGGAGACCTCGTCAATTTTACCGTCGGTAATAAGTTTTTTAATTTGAGGAGTGTCTACCATAACTTCAACAGCGGGTATCATGCCGCCTTTTAAATCAGGCAGTAAACGCTGCGAAACTATGCCCTTAATTAATTCGGCAAGCTGCACTTTTACCTGCGCCTGCTGCTCAAAAGGAAAAGACTGTATAAGCCTGTTTAAGGTTTGAACTGCGTCAACCGTATGTACGGTTGTAAAAACTAAGTGGCCCGTTTCAGCCGCGGCAATAGCAGCGCGCACAACGTCGGAGTCTCTTAACTCGCCTATCATAATAACGTCGGGATCTTGGCGCATTGACGCCCTTAAAGCCGCCATATAAGAATGCGTATCTAAACCCAAGGCCAACTGGCTGACAATACATTTTTCTTCAGTGTGAACAAATTCTATAGGGTCTTCAATAGTTAGAATGTGGCCTCTTCTTGCGCGGTTAATATAACCAAGCATTGCTGCCAAGGTGCTGCTTTTGCCTGACCCTGTCATACCTGTAACAAGAACTAAACCTCTTCTGTTTTCGGTAATTTTTTCAAGCACGTCGCCGGGCAGGTTAAGATCTGCAAATGTGGGTATTTTAAGGGGAATATGTCTTATAGAAATACAAACTTTGCCGCTTTGGCGGTATACGTTAAAACGGAAACGCCCGTTTTCTTTAGCGTCTAAGGAAAAGTCAACGGTGCCGTTTTCCTCAAAAATCTTTTTTTCCCTGTCGCTCATGCAAGCGTAAGCTATTTTACGGACTTCGTCGTTAGATAAAAAGCTGTCTTCAATTTGCTTTATTTGCCTGTTTAAACGCACGAAGGAAAAGGAATTTCCCCTCAAATGTAAACCGCTGGCTTTGTTATCAACAACCGTTTTAAGTAAACTGGTTAACCCTACCGCCATAAAAACACCTCGCTCTTAATTGGAAATATACAATAATTACGCTGCTATTTTGCGTCTTTCCCGCCGTATTAAAATCAAATACAGCCCGCCGCTTTTAAACGCGGAGGACAATTATAAATTATTTTTTTTTCTTCTTAAATACGCGGGAATTAAAATATTATCTTCAGACTCTTCATCAACCGCGTTAAACAAAATATTTTTTGGATTTTGTTTGCCTTCTGATTTAGTATCTTGCGGCCTGAACGCCGGTTTACGGGACGCCAGATGCCCCTTCTCTTTAGAAAAGCCTGTCGCTATCACGGTAACTTTTATTGTGTTATCAAGGCTTTTATCGTAAGTATGCCCGAACATTACTATTGAATCTTTACTGCCGTATTGCTTAACAAGATTCATAACTTCGCCTTGTTCTAAAAGGGTAAGGCCTTCACCGGCTAAAAAATGGACTATAAAACCTTTTGCTCCGGTTATATCGGCATTTTCTAAAAGCGGTGAAGAAATTGCCTGCCTTACCGCCGTTAAATGCCTGCCGTGGCCGCTGCCTTCGCCAATACCTATCAAAGCACGTCCGCTGCCCGCCATAACTTTTTTTACATCGTTAAAATCGATATTTACTTCACCCGGTTTTGTAATAACTTCCGAAATACCTTTTACGGCCTGAAGCAAAACGTCGTCTACTCTTTTATACGCCTCTTTTGAAGAGGTCTGCGCATCTATTGTTTCAAAAAGCCTGTCGTTAGGGATAATAATCATTGAGTCTACGGCGTCTTGCAGTTCTTTTATGCCTTCGTCGGCTTGCTTCTCACGCACAAAACCTTCAAAGCTAAAAGGCCTTGTAACAACACCTATAACTAAAATATCATTACCGTATGTTTCTTTAGCCAGCCTGGCTAGAGTAGGCGCCACGCCGGTGCCTGTGCCGCCGCCCATGCCCGCTGTGATAAAAAGCAAATCGGTATCGGCGATAATATGCTTAAGTTTTTCCGCGCTTTCTTTAGCGGCTTCTTTACCTCTTTTAGGGTCGCCGCCAACACCCAAACCGCCGGTGGTACGCTCGCCCACCTGCACGAGATACGGGGCTTTATTGCGTTTTAAATCCTGCGCGTCGGTATTAATAGCAACGAAATCCACGTCTTCTATGCCCGCTTCAACCATGTGGTTAATAGCGTTGCCGCCGCCGCCGCCAACGCCCACAACCTTTATTTTTGCTTTTTTGGTTTCAAAGCTTTCGGCCGAGGCAAAAATATCGTCCATTGTCATAAAAAATCCTCTAAAATCGTTTAGCTGCCAAAGATATCAACGCCTTTAAAAATCTTTCCTATTTTGCTAAAAAGCCCTGTTTTTTGTTCAAAACTGGCCCTGTTGTATTCCTCATACATACCGCGCTGGGAAGCATAAGCGACTAAAGCAAGGGCTGTACTGTATTTGGGGTCAAAAAACTGTTCGTCGCCTATAATGGCTTCCCTTGACACCATGCCTGTCCTTACTTCCCTAAGGCCCAAGGTATTAACGCAAACGTTTGTAACGCCCGGCATTAAACTGCCGCCGCCGCTTAATACGCCCACGACAGGAAAATCTTTATAGCCCGAGCGGTCAACAACTTTTTTAACTTCTTCAAAAAGCTCCTCAACACGGGGTTGTATTATGTCTAAAATAAAACTTTTTTTAACATTATGCATGGAACGCCCGTCTAAAGTAGGCACGGGTATTTCACCCTCGTCCTCTAAAAACGTGGGGAAAGCCACGCCATAACGTTCCTTAATTTCTTTAGCGCTTTGCCTGGGCGTGTGTAAAAGCCTTGCCAAATCGGAAGTAATTAAATCACAGCCGAAAGGAATGTCGCGCGAAAATCTGAGCACACCGTCAATATAAATACCGACACTCATTGTTTCGCCGCCTAAATCGATAAGCATGGAGCCTATTTCCTTTTCTTCCTGGGTAAGAACCATATCCGCTAAAGGAACAAGCCCGTAAAAAGTTCCGTCTATTCTAAAACCCGGCTTTTGTATTGATTTGACTAAATTGTTTAAATGTGTGGAAGAACCCGTGGTAACGTGAACGTCAACCTCTAATAAAGAGCCTTCCATTCCTTCCGGGTTAATAATGCCTTTTTCTTTATCGATAGCGAAACTTTGCGGTATTACGTTAATAATTTCGTTATCGTTTTTTATCGGTATGGCTTTGGCGTTTTCAATGGCAAGCTGCATGTCGTTAATAGTAATTTCTTTATCCGCGCGGGAAATATTGTAAGTGCCGTGGTTTGTAAAACTTTCCAAATGGCTGCCTCGCACGCCTAAAAATAAAGCGCCTATATCTTTGCCGCATTCTCTTTCCAAACCGGTAAGCAAAGAAACCGCGGCGGCGGAAGTTTCGCGTATATCTAAAACAACGCCGGCCCTTAATCCTTTACAGGAAATGGAATTTGCCGCCTCAACCCTTAATGTATTTGTTTCAAAATCCTGTACGGCAGCCACGCAAGTCATTTTACCGCTGCCGACGTCAAGCCCTGCTATAATATTTGTCTTAGACATAGTTACCTGCCAAAATTAATTTTTTTGCGGGACCAAATATGCTTTCCCGCCGGAATAATATTCTAAATTTACTGTAAAAGGCCCTTTAACTTTACCATTGCCATAATCAAGTATTTTAGAAGATATTTTTGCTTTTTCAGCCAGGTTATCAGCCTTGCCGAAATCAATAATATTACCGCCTTCTAAAAGAACCTTCGCGCTCCGCGCTTCTTTATCAATATAAAGAGTTTTAAAATCTATATCTTTCTTAACGGCGTTTATGCCGTCTACTAATTGTACAAATTCTTTGCTTACTTTTGAAAGGTCTTCTCCTTCGTTTATATCGGGTATAACAACCACGGGCAAAGAAGCGGCTGACTGCGCCTCAAAAACGGGGTAAACCATACCGTCGGAAGCTATTACTTTCAAAACAGCCCACGGGCCTGATAAAACAGCAACACCCTTTCTTTGTTTAGCTGAAATCCTTAATTTGCCGGTAAACAAACCTCTTTTTACCTTTATGTCTTTAACGTCAACAAATAAATTAGAAAGCCTTTTTTCCAGTTTACGGCAGTCGTCGGTACTGACTTTATCGCCCGCCTTAAAAGAAACCGCGTCGGTAAATAAAGCGGCATGTGCCGCGTCCAGACCGGAAACCTCAAGCGTTTTATAATGCCAGTTTGAATAGCCTTCCACCTGAAAATTTATTATTTTAGCTTTGACGCGAGGCGCCGCCTTATACACGGTGTAACACACAGATCCTGCCAGCAAAAATAAAACGACAAGTATTATTACCGGACGGATAATATTAGGACGATTTGTCCTTTTGCGTTTAACCTCGGGAGGCTGTGTTTTTTTATAATATACAAGATTTTTATTTCTCATTTTCAATTATAAATAATAGCCCTGAATTCAGAGGTATTATTGAGATTCTTAAACATCCAGCCTTTTTTATGTTCGTCGTAAAGGCTTTCAAAGTCTTTAAACCCGCGTTTTACGGCTTTATCTAAATTATCAAGCGCGTTCTTTTTGTCTTTTTTATTAAGCCAATAGCCGCCGGCAATATTAACATAAGGCAAAAACATCTGCGGTTCTAACTTAATGGCTGTTTCCAAATCTGCTCTGGCTAAAGCATATTCTTTTAGTTTTAAATATACAAATCCCCTGTTATTATAAGCTACGGCCCATTTGGGGTTAAGTTCAATAGTCTTACCGTAATCCTCCGCGGCGGCTTTCAGATTGCCAAGCTCTTCATAAACAAGGCCGCGCCTGTTGTAATAAGAATAATCAGGCAGCAGTTCAATAAGTTTTGTAAAATCTTCCACCGCGGATTCGAAATCCCCAATATCTTTAAAAACCGTACCGCGGAGTCTGTAGGCCGGAGCGTAGTTTTCGTTACGGTTTACGGCTTTACTGAAAAGAGAAATCGCTTCGTCATAATTTCCCCTGGCGTACTCAACCCTTCCTAAATAAAAGTAGCCTTCATGGTTTTTCGGTTCTAAGGCTATAAATGTTTCAAATTGTTTGTGGGCCTTGTCATAATTATAATTCCCCAAATAAGAACGCCCTAACTCAAGGTAAAAGCTGTTGGGCTTTTTTCTTTTGGAAGAGTATTTTTCAAAATCCTTTACCGCCAAATCAAAATTATCGCGCTTTAAATACACCTGGCCCCGCTTCAGATAAAAATCTAAAAAATCAGGCTTAAGGGAAATCGCTTTTGTAAGGTCGTCAATAGCAGGCAGATATTTTTTCTGATCTATATACAAAACAGCTCTGCTGTAATATTTAAAAGGGTCTTTCGGCGCAAATTTTATGGCCTTGGTATAGTCTGCCGTGGCGCGGCTTATTTTATTCATTTCTTTATAAACGTCGCCACGGTAATGGTAAGCGTCCGCATAGTTGTTTTTAAGTAAAACAGCGCGGTCAAAATACTTAAGTTTTTCCGTATTATCTTTAGCTTTTCGGCCCTGGTTAAACGCGGTAACGGCCGCCTTCTGGGCAAAAAGCGCCTGTGAAGAAAGCAAAACAACAATTAAAACCAGTAACCACTTTTTCATAATTATAACCAAACCATAAAAGCTATTTGTGCCGCTAATAGTATTAAACCCAATATATAGCCCAAAGTCAAAAGAATTGTCATTATCAATTTTAAATTAAAAAATATAACGCCCGCAAGAGCCGCTTTACCGCCAAAAACAGTGCTTAAAGATATCTCCACGCCGGAAGCGTTTTTTACTTTACCAAAAAGCACTATTCTTGCCGCGTAAACAACAAAAGAAAGAATAAATACCGCAAACGCCTTAGCCAATGAGCTTTTTCTGTTTTCTTTATAAGCTGCGGAAACTTCCTTTATACTTGCGTTTAAAATTATTTTAGCCTGCGTCTTAGGAAGTCCTTCTTCCATAGAGTTTACACGCTTTTCTGCGGAAGATTTAACTTCGTCCGCGAATTCATTTACAAAATCCTCTATAACGCCGGCTAATGTTTTTAGTGTGTGCACTCCGGCAATAAGCAAACTGTAAATAAATAAAAACGGCCCAAAAAACAAAAACAGAAAAGCAAATATAAAAAAGTGAGGAATGGCGTTAACCCCGCCTGAGTTTGAAACAATATAAAAAGTAATAAAAAAAATGCCTGCGGCACCTATAGTGTAGGGTAAAATCACAGAAGCCAAATGGCTTGCGAAAACGGGAACTACGTTAAACAGTTTGTTTGGGGTATTTGAATTGCCCGCCCCGTTTTTAACTTGTAATTCTGCCATACGCGTTAATGCTTACAATGCGAGCCGCAAACATGCGCGTGCGGGCAGGAAAAGCCTTCTTCAGTATTATTCTTTTTAGGAATATCGGAAGAAATTTTTATAACTTTACCTGTTTTGGCGTCATATTTATAGGTGCCTGTTTTATTATTTTCCATGGTATTATTATAACATTTTAGACGTAAATTTTAAGAGATAATATACCAATATTTAAACAAAATTGCTATAATTATTTATCTGATTGTTTTTTGCCGAGATAGCTCAGCTGGTAGAGCAACCGCTTCGTAAGCGGTAGGTCGTGGGTTCGACTCCCATTCTCGGCTTTCTTTTTATAAAAATCCCCCGCTTATTACGGGGGATTTTTCATTACACATAAAAATACTTTTTATTTCCTTACACACCTTAGCATAGTACCCGAACCTTCCGCATTATCGCAATGCATACCGTTGGAACATTTATATGTGCCGCACCTGTCCCCGTAAGACTTGGTTTTAATACATTTAAAGGAACATGTCGCGCCTTTGCAGTTATTATCGCAAGCCTGTTGGTCGGAAATACTGTTATTACAGTCTGACGGCGTACCGTGCGCTATTCCGCCTTCCCACCAATTACCGCCATTATAGTATGAATAATGAGCGGTGCATCCGCCGCCTGCGGCTACGTACGGCAATTTCCCCCCCTCAAAGTATCTGGGGGCCCCAGTCCTGTAACATTGTGTTTTCTTTTTATCTACAAAGCTGTAATTGTTATGACAGTCAACCAGTATACCCACTTTAATAACCTCGGGTTTATAAAGATATATACATGTTTTACCGTCTTTAGACACCTGTGCGTTAAGACAGCATATACCGTTTGTTAAATATTGGCCAGAAGGACATGATTTTGTTTTACAGCACGCTCCGTCCTCAGAATATCCGCTTGAGGTTCTTTCCTGACCGGAGGGGCATGTTGCGGGACACGCTGTTTTACATACTCCGTTAACAAGCGTCTGACCAGTGGTACATGTTTTTGTTTGGCAACAAACGCCGTCTTCAGAATACCCGCTTGAGGTTCTTTCCTGACCGGAAGGGCATGTTGCGGGACACGCTGTTTTACATACCCCGCCTACAAGGGTTTGTCCGCTACCGCAAGATTTTGACTGACAGCACGCTCCGTCTTCACTGTATTGCATGGATGTTCTTTCCTGACCTGTGGGACATGTGGCAGGACACGCTGTTTTTGTTACGCAGCAGGCTCCATCTTCACTATATTGTACGCTTGTCCTCTGCTGGCCTGTAGGACACGTTGTAGGACAGGCTGTTTTACCCGTGCAACAAGCTCCGTCTTCATAATATTGTACGCTTGTCCTCTTCTGCCCCGTAGGACATGTTGCGGGACACGACGTTTTTGATACGCAACACGCTCCGTCTTCGCTATATTGTGCACTTGTTCTCTGCTGCCCTGCGGGACATGTTGTCGGACACGACGTTTTTGCTTCACAGCAAGGCCCGTCCTCCGAAAAAAAGTACCCCGTTTTTTTATATCCCGTTGCGCATGTTGTAAGGCACGCTGTCTTCTCACACCCTTTTAAAACGCTGTCTACAACTTTACAATCCCTTCCCAAACAACATAACGCACTGTCTTGATACCCCTTTGTCTGAACTATCGAATAATCCATATCCTTCCTTTTGGCATATGCCTGCGGATATGGGTTATTTGAAAGCGTATAAGTAAACAGGCTTGTGTCTAATGTGTTTGTTGTGGAATTTTTACCCGCTATTACTTCCCCCAAATCGCTAAACTTTACAGTATAGCCTTTGGCCGTCCCCGTGCCAAGTAAATCCCTGGCTTCTTGTTTATTCCTTATCTCTGTAAGGATGTCAAAAGCTTCGGCAGCTCTTGAGCGTTCTAACGACTTTCTGTACTGCGGCAAAGCTGCCGCAGCTAAAATAGCTATTACTAAAACTACTACAGCTATTTCTATTAAGGTGAATCCTCGTTTCTTCATTTTTTACCTTTCCGTTTTAAAAATAAGGCTATATTTTGCTTTATGCAAATATGCTAGAAAGGTTGCCGTAAAAAAATAATTTCTACTTAGTATTGGTATTAAAGCGTGAGATATTTAGAAGCGAAAAAAGCAAAATATACTCCTTGCTTTGAAGTTTATATCTTCTTTTTAATAATGTCAATACTATAAGACGCAAGGAAACTCCCCAAGCTCACGCCCGGGATTTCTTTTGTTTCAAAGCTTCGCTTTTCGATTTCACTTAACAACAAACAATAACGCCTCCGCCTTGTACTGCAGAGACGTTGTGAAATCAAGAAAATATCTTTTTCCCGGCTTACGCATGGCGTGAGGTGTTCATAAAAAACACCGCCCGCTCATTAAAAGCAGGCGGTGTTTTAAAAAATAAACTAGTTAACTGAAATCACAGTAACTGTACAATTTGTAACACCCGTGTCTCCTGAAGGCGTGTAAGCAGAAAATTCCAAAATTCCGTACTTAGCTCCCTGGGGTATTACAATATCCTGATATGCTGAGCCTGAATAACCGGAGCCTGTTTGGTAATCAACTCTGGTTGAAACAACATGACTTGAAGTAGCTGTTCCATTGTTTGCCATAGTGGCTCCTATCCAAATGTCACCGGGTCCGCCAGTTAAACCGGCTCCCGGAACAGGTTGGCAATTATATGCCACTACCTGAGGCTTACAGCAGGCGCCGTCTTCAGTATAATTAACCAAACTTCTTGCATAACCTGTCGGACAGGCTGACGGGCAATTGGTTTTACAAACAGTTCCGACAAGCGTTTGCCCTGTGGGACATGTTTTTGCTTTGCAGCACGCTCCGTCTTCACTGTATTGCGCGGATGTCCTTTCCTGGCCCGTGGGACATGTGGCGGGACACGCTGTTTTACATACTCCACCAACAAGGGTTTGTCCTGTGGGACATGTTTTTGTTTGGCAGCACGCTCCGTCTTCACTGTATTGCATGGATGTTCTTTCCTGGCCCGTAGGACATGTCGCAGGACACGCTGTTTTGCATACTCCCCCAACAAGGGTTTGTCCTGTGGGACATGCTTTTGTTTGGCAGCACGCTCCGTCTTCACTGTATTGCACGCTTGTTCTTTCCTGGCCCGTGGGACATGTGGCGGGACACGCTGTTTTAGCCACGCAGCACGCTCCGTCTTCAGAATACTGGGAACTTGTTCTCTTTTGGCCTGTGGGACACGTAGAAGGGCACGCCGTTTTACACACTCCACCAACAAGTATTTGCCCGCTGCCGCAAGGTATTGGGTTATCTTCGCAAACCGCCTCACTGCCGTACATAACTCCGTTATAACAAGTTAAATATGTTCCTTTATCAACGGGATAATACCCCACCCCGCAGCAAATACCTTTACAAAGTGTATCAGACCAAAAACCGTTTGAAGAGTTTAAGTAAAGACTTTTATTATCATCAGCACATTTTACAGCTGTGCAACACGCTCCGTCTTCACTGTATTGCACGCTTGTTCTTTCTTCTCCGGCAGGACATGATGCGGGACAAGCCGTTTTAGCCGTGCAACATGCTCCGTCTTCACTGTATTGTACGCTTGTCCTCTTTTGACCTGTAGGACATGTTGCGGGACACGACGTTTTTGATACGCAGCATGCTCCGTCTTCACTATATTGTACGCTTGTCCTCTGCTGGCCTGTAGGACATGTTGTCGGGCATGATGTTTTGGCTACGCAGCACGCTCCATCTTCCGTATACTGCACGCTGCTTCTTTTTTGTCCCGTAGGACATGTTGTCGGGCACGACGTTTTGGCTTCACAGCAAGGCCCGTCTTCTGAAAAAAAGTACCCTGTTCTTTTATATCCAGCCGCGCATGTTGTAGGACACGCTGTCTTCTCACACCCTTTTAAAACATTATCTACCATATCGCAGTCTTTACCTATACAACACAATGCGCTGTCTTGGTAGCCTTTGGTTTGAACTATTGAATAATCTAAATCTTTTCTTTTGGCGTACGCCTGAGGGTAGGGGTTGTCTGAAAGAACATATGAAAAAAGTTTTGTGTCTAACGTGTTTGTTGTGGAGGTTTTGCCCGCTATTACTTCCCCCAAATCGCTAAACTTTATAGTATAGCCTTTGGCGGTGCCGGTGCCAAGCAAGTCTCTTGCTTCTTGTTTGTTCCTTATCTCTGTAAGGATGTCAAAAGCTTCGGCAGCTCTTGAGCGTTCTAACGACTTTCTGTACTGCGGCAAAGCTATAGCCGCTAAAATAGCTATTACTAAAACTACCACAGCTATTTCTATTAAGGTGAACCCTTTTTTCATCTCTTTTATTCCTTTACACATAATATAAAAAAACTAATTTATACGATATAATTTATGACTTCTAGTGTCAATAATGATTGTAATAATAAAAAGGGGCCCCGGCTTTTCGCCGGGAGCCGGAACTGAATAGAAATTATTTTAATCTATAGTTACAAAATTGTCCGTGTCCGCGCCGGTATAAGCCGTAACCATTGCAGTTAATGACGGTTTAATAGAGTAAAAGAAATCAGCTTTTACTTCCCCTCTTGTAACATTTGAAATACCAAGGTGTTCGCAAGGTTTCTGACCGACGTGTTTAACAGAAGGAGAGCTGACTGTAATAACAGCCTTATCATAGTTTTCTAAAACAGGCTGCCAAGATTCGTCTTCCACCTCAGGTTCTGGAAATTTTGTATATTTTTTAGCGTTATAATATTCAACTTTAAGGTCAAAAGAACAGTTTCCGCCTACTAAATCTTCCATCACTTTTGTTTCAATTGCCTGTTCGGCAACTACAAAAGTTTTCTTAGTGTCAAGGTTTTTAAGCATTTCTTTATCAAATATTTTGTTGTAAACCGCCGCTTGTCCGATATTATCAAAATCTCTTTTTGTTTTTTCGGCTTCCTTTTTATAATCTTTAACTAAAGTAACTTTTTTTACGTTAAGCGCGTAATTTGCCGCATTCGCACCGATTTTAGCGGCAATTAACGCCGCCTTTTTTGTACCTTTGGACTCTTTAATGAGTTTATCAATATCATTTGAAGCAAAAGGCTCTTGCGCCAAAACCGCCGGCGCCGTTAAAGCAATAAACATTATGGCTATAATTATTTTTTTCATATTATTAAATCTCCGTTACTTATATTTTATTGAAATATATTTTAAAGAACCAGGGTCTAAAGTCCTACTCGGCATATAGGTCTTAAATAGGACTTTTCTAAATAACCATTAAATAAAAAACCCCGCCGTACGGCGGGGTTTTTGGTTATTTTTTGTAAGTCTTTCTCTTAGTGTATTTGTTATGGAACAGCTTATGAGCCTGCGGGCCTAAAGGTTCGCCTACAAACTCTTTATAAACCTGTATGACCGCGGGATTTAAATGAGAACAACGCACTTTGGAGCTTTCGTCATCTTTATATAAACCCGCCGCTCGTTTTTTGCGAAGCTCGTCCGTAACGCCGTAAGGCTGCCCGCCGCCGCCTACGCAGCCGCCCTCGCAAGCCATAACTTCAACGAAATCATATGGCGAAGGCTTTCCTTCTGCTTTGGTTTTTTCAATCTCTTTTAAAAGATGGTCAACATTGGCAAGACCGTGCGCTATGGCAACTCTTACTGTTGTACCATCTATATCAATATTGGCTTCTTTAATACCTTTAAGGCCACGTACTTGCTTAAACTCCACTTTAGAGAGTTCTTTGCCGGTAATAACATGGTAGGCGGTTCTCAAAGCGGCTTCCATAACTCCGCCGGTAGCGCCAAAAATGGTGCCTGCCCCGGAATAGGCGCCAAGTATTGAATCGGCTTTCTGGTCCTCAATATTTTTAAAATCAATACCGCTTTGTTTAATCATGCGGGCAAGTTCGCGCGTTGTGAGCGAAATGTCAATATCCTGGTGTCCTGAAGCAAACATTTCCTCACTTCTGTGGATTTCATATTTTTTAGCCGTGCAAGGCATAATTGAAACCATAAAAATTTTAGAAGGGTCAACATTATGCTTTTTAGCGTAATATGTTTTGGACAAAACTCCTATTATTTCATGCGGGCTTTTGCATGTTGAAAAGTTATCAAGCATATCGGAGTGGAACTTTTCCAAAAAGTCAACCCAGGCAGGGCAACAAGATGTTATCAAAGGCATATTGTCTTTTTTCTTAAAGCGATGCACAAACTCGTTGCCTTCTTCCATAATAGTCATGTCGGCGCCCATGTTTGTGTCAAAAACGCCTTTAAACCCAAGTTTCTTTAAAGAGCTTATAAGTTTACCCGTAAGATTTGTTCCTATAGGGTAGCCGAATGCTTCCCCTATTGAAACGCGTACCGCAGGCGCGATTTGCACCACGGGAAAAAGATCGGGGTTGCTTAACGCGTCCCAAACTTTTTGGGTTTCGTCATGTTCTACTATAGCTCCCACGGGACAATGGTTGGAACACTGCCCGCATTTCACGCAGGGTGAATCATTAAGTTCAATTTCGCCCGCGGGGGAAAGCACCGTATTAATACCGCGGCCTAAGAAAGATAACGCCCAAACATTTTGGTTTTTCTGGCAGACCTGCACACAGCGTCCGCACAAAATACATTTTGAACCTTCAATATCTATAGTTTTGGTTGATTCATCATGCTTATGTTTCTTTCTGCCGACAATTAAAGGATAGTAGGCGTCTCTTATGCCAAACTCGGAAGAAAGCCTTTGAAGCTCACAGTCATTGTTTCTGGCGCATATTAAACAATCCTTCGGGTGGTTAGATAAAATAAGTTCAAGCACGTTTTTGCGCACTTTAACAATTTCGGGATCGTGGGTGGTAATTTTCATACCTTCTTCCAAAGCAGTGCAGCATGCTCTTAACATTTTGCCTGTGCCCTGTACCCTTACCACACAAATGCCACAGCCCGCGTCAGCGACTAAATCGGGATGTTTGCAAAGAGTAGGAATATTTATATTAACAAGCCTGGCGGCCTCTAATATCGTGGTTCCTTCTTTTACCTGAATTTCCGTACCGTTAATAATAGCTTTTACCATAATCACTAATCCTTTTTAATCGCAGAAAATTTACAAGCGCTAAAGCACTGTCCGCACTTAATACATTTTTCCTGGTGTACAAAATGCTTTTGTTTAACTTCCCCTGTGATAGCACCGACGGGGCAGGCGCGTTTACACGCGGTGCAGCCCACGCATTTTTCTTCAATAACGCTGTAACGCACTAAAGAACTGCATTTGCCTGTGGGGCAATGCTTTTCTTTAACATGTTCATCGAACTCATGCCCGAAACTTTTTAAACATGACAACACCGGGTTAGGCGCCGTTTGCCCTAAAGCGCAAAGCGATGCTTTTTGCATTGTGAGCGCAAGATTGCCGATTTTCTCTTTATAATCGCCAACCTCTTTACCTTCGCTGATATCTTTAAGAATTTTTAAAAGCTGGTAACCACCGATTCTGCAAGGAACGCATTTACCGCAGGACTCCTCTACGCAGAACTCAAGATAAAATTTAGCGATATCAACCATACAATCGCTGTTATCCATAACAATTAATCCGCCTGAGCCCATCATTGAACCCGCTTCAATTAAAGATTCATAAGTAATAGGCATGTCAAATTTTTCCGCCGGGATAACACCGCCGCTGGGGCCCCCTGTCTGCACCGCTTTAATAACGCGGCCGTCGTAAGCGCCTTCGCCAATATCAAAAACAACTTCTTTAATTGTTATGCCCATAGGCACTTCAATAAGGCCTGACGATTTAACCTTACCCGTCATGGCAAACACTTTTGTGCCAGTGCTTTTGCCCGAACCTATTTTGCTAAACCATTCACTTCCGTTATAAATAATTAAAGGTATATTGGCCAAAGTTTCAACGTTGTTAATAGAAGTAGGACAGCCCCACAAACCTTTTACAGACGGGAAAGGAGGTTTTGGAGTAGGTGTGCCGCGCTGGCCTTCAATAGAGCGCATTAAAGCGGTTTCCTCACCGCATACAAAAGCGCCCGCGCCGTATCTGATTTCCAAATCATAGCTGAATTTTGAGCCTAAAATATTTTTACCGAGCAGCCCTGCCTTATAAGCGGCATCAATAGCGGCCTGCACGCGGGAAATAGCCAACGGATATTCCGCCCTGATATAAAACAAGCCTTTGCTTGCGCCGGTGGCAAAACCGCCGATAATCATGCCTTCGATAACAGCGTGCGGGTTGCCTTCTAATAAAGAACGGTCCATATACGCGCCCGGGTCACCCTCGTCGCCGTTACAAATCATATATTTTTGTTTGCCTTTACTGGCCCTTGTAAACTGCCATTTCAAACCTGTTGGAAAACCTCCGCCCCCTCTGCCTCTGAGGCCGCTTTTCTTAATTTCTTCAATAGTACCTTCTTCTTTAAGTTCATTAAGACATTTGGCCAAAGCGCTGTAACCGCCGTGTGAAATATATTCATTAATATCTTCGGGGTTAATTTTACCGCAGTCTTTAAGTAAAATTCTGTGCTGTTTTCTGTAAAAAGGAACGTCATTAATTGTTTTGCATTTCTGCCCGTGTCCGGGATCTGTGTATAAAAGCCTTTCAACAATTTCGCCGGCAATAACGGTTTTTTCAACAATTTCAGAAACGTCGGACTCTTTTACTTTGGTGTAAAAGATATCACCTACGCTGACCAACGGGCCTGCCGCGCAAAAACCTTGGCAGCCGCTTTTGCTTAAATATGTGCCGCGGCAACCGTCGGTAATTTGCGTGCACACGTTAAGACCTTTGGCGGAAAGTTCTTTTTTAAACGCTTCCAAAACTTCTAATGAACCGCCCGCTATACAGCCTGTACCGCCGCAAACTATAATACGCTGGTTAATGTTTTTATAATTTTCTTTATATTTGGCTGAAACAGCCTCAATGTTAATTTTAGCCATTATTTTGCCCCTTGTATTCCTGAACGATATTCTTAACTTCAGTGGCTTTCACAGCCCCAAAAATTTTGCCGTTAACGGATACCACCGGCGCTAAACCGCAGCATCCCACACAACGTACCCCTGTAAGGGAAAAGTTGCTGTCTTTGGTCTGCTCCCCTTCTTTTATACCTAAAAGTCTTGTAAACTCTTTAATAATTTCAGGAGCACCTTTTAAATAACAGGCCGTACCCGTGCAAACGGATATTCTGTATTTAGCGGGCGGCGTAAGTTTAAAAAAGTGATAAAACGAAAGTACTTCATATATCTGCGCTAAAGGCACATTTATAAGCTGTGACAGTTCTAAGGAAATCTCTCTGGGAACATAGCCCAAGGTGTCTTGTATCTCATGCAAAATCATGATAAGACTGCCTTGTTTTCCCTGCCATTTGTCCGTAATTTTTTTTAAATCAATTTTCGGCGCTGCGGTGTTGACAGTGTCTGACATAAAACATTCTCCTTTATATATTGCAAAAGCACATTAAGATATAAAATCCCAATGTTAGTCTTGCCTAAAAAAAAGACCCCTTAAGGGGCTCTATTTTAAAATTTTTTGCTTTGGTAAATAGTAACAGGAAACGGGATGTCGCCAAGGGGCGTTTCAAAATACATTGTACCCCTTACCTGGTAATCCACTGAAACGCTGCCCATGCTTACAAGACCGGTTAACGTTTTACCCAATTTATTAATAGGTATTTCTAAAGTAGATTTCGCGGTTTTTGTTTCGCCCGGTTCAACGCGCACATCCTTAAAAACGATTTCAGACACGCTGTTATCGTTTACATAAAAGTTGCCGTCAAACCTTTTAATAGCTGCAGCCGTCGTCCTGCTTGTGTTTTGGATTGAAATAGCCACATTCATGCTGATTGTGTTTATATTAAAATCCGCAGGTTCCACCTTAACAAGGTCGTACTTGCACTTGACCATATTGTAGTTTTCCTGAAGGCCGGTGCAAGCGAAAGAAAAGATTAATAAGGAAATTAAAATAACTAACTTTTTATTCATGCAAATATTATACTAAAAACTTCTCTAAAAAAGTTCTATAATAAAATTAACAGAAGAAAATGCCTATACTATTAAGGAGAATACAATGGACTTTAAACAAAATATTTTAGAGAAATTTTTGAGATATGTAAAAACAGAAACCACTTCCGATACGGAATCATCATCAAAACCTTCAACAAAAACCCAGCTTGAATTCGCGGCTGTACTTGCCAAAGAAATGGAAACCCTGGGTATTAAAGATATAAAAATATCTAAAACAGGGCATTTAACCGGTTCCATACCCGCAAATAATGACGCCAAAGCGCCTACAATAGGGTTTATAGCGCATATAGATACATCCCCCGATTTTAACGGTAAAAACGTTAATCCGCAAATACATAAAAATTACGCGGGCGGAGCTATTGTTATAAATAAAGATAAAAATATGTCAATTTCGCCTGAAATGGACAAAATTCTTAATGACGTAACAGGCCACGACATTATAACAACCGATGGAAATAGCCTTTTAGGCGCGGATGATAAAGCGGGTATAGCTATTATAATGACAATGGCCCAATATTTAAAGAATAATCCATCCTTTAAACACGGACCCGTAAAAATAGCTTTTACACCTGATGAGGAAATAGGCACGGGCATTTTGGATTTTGATGTCGCGGACTTTAAGGCTGACTTCGCTTACACCGTTGACGGCAGCGTTATGGGTGAAATAGAAAACGGCAACTTTAACGCCGATAAGTTTAAAATTGAAATAACCGGCGTTAACTGCCACCCCGGCACGGCTAAAGACGTTATGGTCAACCCCGTGAGAGTAGCGGCTGATTTAATAAACCGCTGGCCTGAAAGCAAACTGCCTGAAACCACGGAAGGAGAGGAAGGCTTTATACTTTTTAACACATTAAAAGGGAATATCGAAAAAACCGAAATAGGCGGTATTATAAGGGAGCATGATTTAAAAAAACTTACGGATTTAGAAGACTCTCTTAAAAAAATTATTGAAGATACTAAAGCTAAATTTAAAGGAGCGCAGATTAAGTTAACAATAAGCGAGCAATACAGAAATATGAAAGACGTACTTGCAAAAAACCCCGAAGCCATGAATAAACTTTTAAGCGCTTTAGAAGATATGGGTATTAAATATAAAATAAGCCAAATAAGGGGCGGCACCGACGGGGCCAGGCTTTCTTTTATGGGTTTGCCGACGCCAAATATTTTTGCCGGCTATTCACAGCCGCACGGACCGTATGAATGGGCTTCTTTAGACGCTATGGCTATAGCTTGCAAGTTTATATTAAAGATAGTCGAAGTAAAATAGTACGGTATGGCTATGATAGAATGCGTGCCCAACATATCAGAAGGCAAAAATGAGGCTGTTATCTATCAAATAACAGAAGCCGTTAAAAAACATAATGTTAAAATACTGAGCGTTGAACCGGGCGAGGACGCAAACCGTACCGTAATTACATTCGCGGGGCTTAAAGAAAATATAGGCGCGGCTGCTTACGCCTGCATAGAAAAAGCTTACGAACTTATTGATATGTCAAAACATAAGGGCAGACATCCGCGCCAAGGCGTTGTGGACGTCTGCCCTTTTATTCCGCTTTCGGGCGCCACAATGCAAGACTGTGTGGACATTTCAAAATCAACTGCTAAAAAAGTAGCGTGCAACTTAGGCCTGCCCGTTTATTTATATGAAAACAGCGCGGCCGACGAATCCCGCCGCAACTTAGCCGTAATAAGAAAAGGCGGCTATGAAACTTTGGAAGAAAAACTTAAAAACCTTCCCCCTGATTTCGGCCCTCATGAAATCACTCCCAAAGTAAAAAAAGGCGGCGCAATAACAATAGGTGCGAGGGAATTTTTAATAGCTTATAATATAACGCTTAACACAAAATCCGCCAAATTGGCCGAAATTTTGGCTAGAAAAATAAGGCAATCGGGCGGCGGCCGCAAACTGCCGGGAGTAAAAGCCATAGGCTGGTATCTTCCCGCGTATGAGGCGGCGCAGGTATCTTGCAACATAACAAATTTTCACAAAACGTCCGTCCACACCGTGTTTGAAACAGTTAAGCATGAAGCGGGCCTTATGAATATTGAAGTCAAAGGAAGCGAACTTATAGGCCTTATACCTAAAGAAGCGCTTATGCAAGCCGGCGATTTTTACTCACAAACGGCTTGCGGATGCGAAAAGTTTTCAGAATCTGAAAAGCTGCAAAACGCCGTTAAATTTTTAGGCTTGGATTTGCACGCGGACTTTGACTATTCCAAAAAAATAATATAACTCACGTCGTAAAAAAAGAATAAAAAAAAGACTTTACAAAACATAAAAAAAGTTATATCATATTAATAAAGTTAGGTTTAACTAATTTTATTAACCAAACCTTACTACAAATTTTATCTACACAAACTCGGGCAAAAACGCCCAAACTCTCCCCCCTCATTTCTCCGCACAGAAATGAGGGGTCCTTTTTTTATTTTACGACTATGGCGCAAAAACGCTGTTCGGCCCCCGGTATAATACCGTTAGGCCTTTTTTAAAATTGACACTTGCACATTGCTTTGATAGACTTATTTTAATGAATTAACATATATTCCGGAGGCTTTTTTATGAACATCAAAAATCACATTGACCAGATCGTGGCCAATGTTGTAGCAAAAGATCCTGACCAGCTTACATTCCATCAAGCCGTGGCGGAAGTAGCACACTCTCTCACCCCGGTTTTGGAAAGAAATCCAGAATACATTAAACAAAAAATTTTAGAAAGAATGATAGAGCCGGAAAGGCTTATAACTTTCCGCGTGCCCTGGCAAGACGACAAAGGTGAAGTGCACGTTAACAGAGGCATAAGGGTACAGTTTAACAGCGCCATAGGCCCTTATAAAGGCGGTTTAAGGTTCAGACCCAACGTTTCAGTAGGCATGCTTAAGTTTTTAGGTTTTGAACAAACCTTTAAAAACGCCTTAACAACCCTTCCCATGGGTGGTGGAAAGGGCGGCTCGGACTTTGACGTTAAAGGCAAAAGCGACGCTGAGGTTATGCGTTTTTGCCAGTCCTTCATGACGGAACTTTTTAGGCACATCGGCCCTAATACGGACGTTCCTGCGGGTGACCTTGGCGTAGGCGCAAGGGAAATAGGTTATCTTTACGGGCAATATAAAAGATTAACAAATGAGTTTACGGGTACTTTTACAGGTAAATCCATTACCTGGGGCGGAAGTTTAGTGCGCCCGGAAGCTACGGGCTACGGAACTGTATACTTTGCCCAAAACATGCTTGCCACAAAAGGTGATTCTTTAAAATCAAAAACCTGCGTAATATCCGGGGCGGGCAACGTAGGTATTTACGCTATTGAAAAAATCAACCATTTAGGCGGCAAAGTAGTGGCTTTCGCCACGGCCGAAGCAGCTATCCACGACAAAGATGGTGTTGATGATGAGAAGTTAAATTACTTAAAAGATTTAGTATTCGTAAAAAGAGGAGCTATTACGGAATACGCTAAAAAATATTCAAAAGCGGTTGTTTTACCCTCAGGTAAAAAAACATGGGATATACCTTGTTTTGCAGCTTTCCCAACAGCAGCCGAAAACGAACTTGACGTTACAGACGCGAAGACATTACTTAAAAACGGCTGCGAATGCGTTTCGGAAGGAGCCAACATGCCTTGCACGCCGGAAGCTGTATCCGCTTTTGAAAAAGCGGGCATTTTATACGCCCCCGGCAAAGCCGCTAACGCGGGCGGAGTTTCCGTATCAGGTTTGGAAATGTCCCAAAACAGCGTAAGGCTTTATTGGCCTAGAGAGCAGGTGGACGCCGAACTTCAAAAAATCATGAAAAATATTCATGACACTGCTTTAGCCGCCGCCGCTGAATACGGCATGAAAGGCAATTATGTAGCGGGCGCTAATATAGCTGGCTTTAAGAAAGTCGCCACCGCTATGATTGAGCAAGGTTTAGTTTAATGTACACAAAAAAAGCCCCGCTCTTTAACTGAGCGGGGCTTTTTTATGCTTCTGATTATAATAGCTTTATAAGACGGCTAAATAATTTATCTTAAAGTTTAAAATAACCCGGAGCGTCACTGCGCTCTTTACCCCCTAAAGAAAGACACAGCTTTCTTGCTTGGGTTTTGTCGGGTCCATCAGTTACACAATTCTTTTCATGAGTATAACCCGCGGGATAAAATTCTAATGTAATAATTCTGTTTGCTCCGCTTCCATCGTTGTTAGAGTTTGACAAAAGAGTAGCTTGCACCAAGCTTGAAGGCCCCCAAATCCTATAAAGGTAGCGTCCGTCTTTTCTGCATTCGGAGGCGCCGTCCGTACAAGCAATATTTGAGCCGGGGATATCAATATCAAAGTTATCAAAACTGTCGGAATAAATCCCGTGCTGCAAAAAGTAACGGTCTTGCGCTTGGCGCATATCTTTTGCAACTAAATATAATTGAACGGCGCGGCTTTTATTTACCGCGTTTGTATATTGCGGCAAAGCGATAGCGGCAAGTATGCCTATAATCAAAACAACTACCAATAATTCAATTAACGTAAACCCTTTTTTCCTAAATATTTATGTCATAAAAATTTAATCAGCCTCATTTAGCTTTTTTCTTAACCGCGGCTTTTTGTTTTTTTACAAAATTGGTAAGTTTGTCAAAAGTTTCTTTGCTGATAACGTGCTCCATTTTGCAAGCGTCAATATCCGCGGCGCTTTGCGAAACGCCCAAAATATCCGTTAAAAACTGCGTTAAAAGAACATGGCGCTGTTTAACTTCATCGGCCGCTTTTACACCTTTTGGAGTAAGCTCCACATAACCGTATTTTTCATGCAATACATAACCCATTTTAGCAAGCACCGTAAGCGCGCCTGTAACACTGGGGGTTTTAACATTCATTAAATCCCTTATGTCCTTTACCCTGGCTACGCCGTGCTGTTTGGAAGCTATCGAAATGGCTTCCAAATAATCTTCCATACTCATTGTAAGATGTTCTTTATTAATAAGATTTTCTTTGTTCATAAGTTCAGTAAACCTAACTTTTTAAGTTTTGTCAAGTTTTTTAGGGGTAAACAGACCGCAAATAAGTTAAAATATATTATGGCAAAAAAAGACAACGGGCCTTTGGTGGCCGCTACAAACCGCAAAGCTTATCACAACTATCATATCTTGGATACTTATGAAGCGGGTATAGAACTTTTAGGCAGCGAGGTTAAATCCATACGGAAAAAGGAAGTAAGCCTGGACGGCGCTTTTGTGCGTATTGAAGGCATGCAGGCCTATGTCTTTAATATGCATATCAACCCTTACAAATATAATACCGTTACCGAGGTTGAACCTTTACGCCAAAGAAGGCTGTTGCTTAACAAAAAAGAAATAAACAAACTTAAAGGCCACGCGGAAATTAAAGGACACACTATTATCCCTTTGGAAGTATATTTTAAAAACGGCTGGGCTAAAATAAAAGTGGGGCTTGGCAAAGGCAAACAACTTTTTGATAAAAGAGACGCTATTAAAAAGCGTGATTTATCAAGAGAAATGGAAAAAGATTTTAAAAATAAAATAAAGTTTTAATCTTTTAATTCATTAAATAATAGTTGGCGTAAAGCGACCCTAAATTAGAGTTATTGCCTTCCTGTTTGCCTAAAGACCTGCAAACTGCTGCCGCATCGGCGCTTTTATTTGTAAATTTCACACCACAGTTTTCCGGGCGCGGCTTGATTATGATACATAGTAAATTCCACAATAAGCATGTTTGTACTGTGAGCATTAGCCACGCAGGTTTTTTTGGTTGGCGTAGACCGACAAAAAAATAAATAAACATTCGGCCTCTATCTGTTCGTTCCGACCCACGTTGAGGCTATTAGCCCGGAAGGGACTTCAATATCCAAATCCGCTATATTGGCTGTGTAAGCGCCTGTTTCCAAATAATATCTTTCTTGTGCGTCTTTTATTTAACATAACAACTGCCTGAGAAGTGCGGAACTTAATAACAGCCCGCTGATACTGCGGTAAAGCTATGGCAGCCAAAATTCCTATAACCAATACAACAACTTTTCCTTTCGCTTATTCTTATTATGTTTAAAAAGCATAGATATCTTTTACTAAAATTCAAAAAAATTCCTAAACTT
Source organism: Elusimicrobium minutum Pei191 (assembly GCF_000020145.1). Classification (NCBI taxonomy): domain Bacteria; kingdom Pseudomonadati; phylum Elusimicrobiota; class Elusimicrobia; order Elusimicrobiales; family Elusimicrobiaceae; genus Elusimicrobium; species Elusimicrobium minutum. Next base: position 574,093 of record NC_010644.1, on the reverse strand, counting down.
TTATTAATGTCTAAAGTGCCTTAAGCCAGTAAAAATCATGGCTATGCCGTGCTCATCGGCAGCGGCAATGGCTTCCTCGTCCCGTACTGATCCGCCGGGCTGAACTATTGCGCTTACTCCAAGTTTGGCGGCCGCGTCAACGCCGTCCCGGAATGGGAAAAACGCGTCCGACCCTATTACTAAAACTTTAGGCTTCTTATTTTCCTGCAAATATTCTTCAAATTTCATACCGGCCATTTTAACGCTGTCCACCCTGCTCATCTGCCCCGCGCCGATACCTACGGAGGCGCTTTCGGAAGTTAAAATAACAGCGTTTGATTTAACGTGTTTTACCGAGGCCCAGGCGAATTTTAAAGCCTTATCCTCTTCCTCGGTGGGTTTACGTTTTGTAACGCAGTCCCATTTGTTGTCAAGAAGAAGCGTTCTGTCGGGCTGCTGTAAAAGCACTTCGTCGCCAACCGATTTAAGCTGGTAAGCCGCGCTTAAAGGTGAGTTTCTTTTTAATATGCGGATATTCTTTTTCTGTTTTAAAATTTCCAAAGATTCCAAGTCGTAATCTGGCGCGCAGACAGCCTCAATAAACACTTTGCTTATAGCCTCTGCTATATCACGCTGCATAGGTTTATTTAAAGCTATAATACCGCCAAAGGCGGATTTAGGATCACACGCCCAGGCGTTATTAAAGGCTTCGGTTAAAACTTTCCCCGTTCCTATGCCGCAAGGCGTAACGTGTTTAAATATAACGCAGGCGGGCAAATCAAAATCGCAAACAGCGTCCCAAGTGCCAAAAGCGTCTAAAATATTATTATAAGAAAGTTCTTTGCCATGCAATTGTTCGAAAGAAAAATCTTTTTTTTGTGAATAAAGGACCGCTTTCTGGTGCGGATTTTCGCCGTATCTCAAATCCTGTGTTTTATGTAAAACAACAATTTTACTTTCGGGAAATTCATGATTTAAGCCTTTTTTAAATTCTTCGCTTATGGCGGCGTCATACTCAGCCGTATGGGTAAAAGCTTCCACGCAAAGACGCTGCCTTGTAGCGTAAGAAAGCGCCCCCTGAGAAGCCGCCATCTCACTTAAAACTACTTCATAATCTTTGGGACGGCAAAGTACCGCCACGTGGGCAAAATTTTTAGCCGCGCTTCTTAACATTGAAGGCCCGCCTATATCAATATTTTCAATAACCTCGGCGTCAAAACTGTGTTTGGCTTTAGCGGCGGTTTCCCTAAAAGGATAGAGATTAACAACAAGCATATCAATATCTTCAATGCCCATATCTTTAATTACCTTGCAATGGGCATCATCGTCCCGTTTATATAAAATAGCGCCGTGAACACGGGGATGAAGGGTTTTAACACGTCCGTCTAATATTTCGGGAAATCCGGTAAGGTCGCTTAAATCACGAACGGGAAGGCCCGCGGCTTTTAAAAATTTAGCCGTGCCGCTCGTTGAAACAAGTTCAACGCCTAATTTATGAAGGCCTTTAGCAAAAACCTCAAGCCCTGTTTTATCTGATACTGAAATTAAAGCCCTTTTAATTTTGCGTTCCTGAGTCACGTTATATTCTCCTCAAAAAATTTCTTAACCGCAAGCGGGTAAATTTTATGCTCAACTTTTAAAACAGCGGACGCTAAAGCCTTAGCGTCCATATTTTTTTCAACCAAAATATTTTCCTGCAAAATTATGGGGCCGTCATCATATTCAGCGTTTACAAAATGCACCGTCGCGCCGCTTTTTGCCGCACCCGCTTTTATAACCGCCTCATGTACATGGTGTCCGTACATGCCTTTGCCGCCGAACTCAGGCAAAAGCGCGGGGTGAATATTTATAACCGGGCAAATATCTAAAATTTCCTGCGGTATCATTTTAAGATAACCCGCCAGACATATTAAATCAGGCTTATATTTTTTAATAACGGACGCCGTGGAAGTGTTTTGATTTTCTACAAAAACGTCTATCCCCATTTTTTTTGCTTTTTCAACCGCTCCAATACCTTCTTTGGAAGCTACTAAAAGCACAATATCCGCGTTAAAAATTTTGTTTTGGGACGCGTAGTAAAGAGCTTGAAAATTACTACCTCCGCCGCTGGCAAACACAACAATTTTTTTACCGCTCATACCTGCTCCAAAATCAGAATAATTAAAAACAAGATTTGATGTTTAATCTAAAATAACCTTATCGCCGCCTTTAACAATAACGCCTACTTCTAATAATTGCGGCAACGCTTTTTTAGCGGCTTTAACAGCCTGCGGGCGAACGCAAATAACCATGCCAAGCCCCATATTAAACGTGTTATACATTTCTTTTGCGGAAATTTTGCCCTTTTTTTGCAAAATATTCATTATCTCGGGCACTTGCCATTTGCTTGTGTCTAAATAAGCGCCAACACCCGAGGGCAAAAACCTAGGCACATTGCCCGGAAGGCCGCTGCCCGTAATATGCGCCATTCCCAATATGGGCATTTTGGCTTTTTCAAGCGCGGTTTTAAGTTTTAAAACTTCCTGAACGTAAATTTTGGTAGGCGTTAAAAGCTGCTCAGCGTATTTTTTAAGCTCTTTGCCAAAAATGTGACGCACCAAAGAATATCCGTTTGAATGAAAGCCGCTTGAAGGAAGAGCAAGCAAAATATCGCCTTCTTTAATTTTTTTGCCGTCAATAATTTCTTTATTTTTTACCATGCCTACCGAAAACCCGGCCAGGTCATATTCGCCCGCTTGATAAAAGCCCGGCATTTCGGCGGTTTCGCCCCCTAAAAGAGCGCAGTTCGCCTGCCTGCAGCCTTCTAAAATACCTTCAATAATTTGTTTGGATGTTTTTAAATCTATTTTACCTGTAGCATAATAATCTAAGAAAAATAAAGGAGTAGCGCCGCAAACCACAAGGTCGTTAACGCACATGGCAACAAGGTCAATCCCTATTGTATCATGCTTGCCTAACATAAAAGCAAGTTTAAGCTTTGTTCCTACACCGTCCGTAGAAGCTACCATGCTGTATTCTTTGTTGGCGGGGTTTTTCATAAGTCCCGCAAAACCGCCTATGCCTTTTGTTTTTGTGGCTATAAAATCAACAAACTTATCACCTGCTACGATATCAACGCCTGCTTTTTTATACGTGCTCATTTTTTATCCTGTTTATTTTTTTCAATAATTTCTTTTTCCTGCAAAATCCTGCCCTGCACAAGTTTTTCGTTTAAAGCCTTATCCTTAAGAGCTAAAATTTGTACCGCCAGCACGGCCGCGTTTTTAGCCCCGTCCACCGCTACCGTGGCTACCGGCATACCCGGCGGCATTTGAACCGTGGAATATAAAGCGTCAATGCCGTTTAACGCCCCGCCGCTTAAAGGCACGCCTATAACGGGTTTAACGGTTAAACTAGCAACAACGCCCGCTAAATGGGCCGCCATACCGGCGCCGGCTATAAAAACATCAGCCTCTTCATATTCTTCCATTAATTTGTGCAAGTATTTTGGCGAACGGTGCGCCGAACATATCTTAAGGGAGTGCTTAACTCCAAACTCCTTAAGAAAGTCTGATGCTTTTTGCATAGTTTTTAAATCGCTCTGGCTGCCCATTAAAATAAGGACTTTTGTCATTTTTTAATCCCGACATCTTTTCTAAACTGCATGCCTTCAAAGCGTATTTTTTCTATTTCATAATAAACTTTGTTTCTTACTTCTTCTAAATTAGCACCTGTTTCAACTACCGCTAACACACGTCCGCCGTTAGTGTAATATTTATTACCCTCAACCCTTGTGCCGGAGTGAAAAACAATGCCTTTTACATTTTCAAGGCCGGTAATTTCCCTTCCTATTTTAGGGTTAGTGGGGTAACCTTCACTGGCAAGTATAACGCAAATTGAGGAACCTTCAAAGGTTTCCATTTTAATAGTGTCAAGCTTTTTATCTACGCAGGCAAGCAAAATATCCAAGAAATCTGTTTTAATCATAGGTAAAATAGCCTCTGCCTCCGGGTCGCCTAAGCGGCAGTTAAATTCAAGCACTTTCGGGCCATCAGCCGTTATCATTATGCCCGCGTAAATAATGCCGCAAAAATCTATTTTTTCCGCTTTTAAACCGGTTACAACTTTATCAAAAACATTCTTTTTAATAAAATCGATATCTTCTTTTTTAATTTCCGTTACGGGACAATACGCGCCCATGCCGCCTGTGTTGGGGCCGCGGTTATCTTCGCCAAGCCTTTTGTAATCACGGCTTATAGGCATAAGAAGATAATGTTCACCGTCAACAAAACCCATTACGCTGAGTTCGGGCCCTAAAAGATATTCTTCTATAACAACGCAGCATCCAGCGTTGCCGAATATCTTTTTATCCATAAAATCAACAACGGCTTCAACAGCTTCCTCACGGGTTATGCAAATGCGCACGCCTTTACCCGCGGCAAGGCCGTCGGCCTTTACAACTAAAGGAAGCGGGTGTTCAGCCACCAGTTTTTTTGCCTCTTCCGAGCTTTTGCAAACTGTGTATTTAGCCGTGGGAATAGAATATTTAACCATAAACTCTTTGGAAAATTCTTTAGAGTTTTCCAATTTAGCGCCGGCGAGCACCGGACCGAAAACTTTAATATTATTTTCCCTTAATAAATCAGCCAAGCCTTCCGCTAAAGGAGCTTCGGGCCCGATAACTACAAGGTCAATATTTTTACTTTCACAAAAATTTAAAATTTTATTTTTATCGGAAATATCTTCTTTAACATATTGTATTTTCCCTTCTTCCGCCGCCTGAACGGTGGAATATATTACGGAAGTTTTTAAACTGTTAAGGAGTTTCCACGCTATGGCGTGCTCTCGTCCGCCTGACCCTATGACTAATACTTTCATCTTGCCTCCCTTGTTGACTTTGATATTTTTGTAGGATATTTGTCCGTAAAACAAGCGCTGCAAAAGCCTTGGCAACCGCTTATGCCGCCGCAGGCGTCCGCCGCGTTTTTAATTGTTATTAAATGCAAGCTTGTAACGCCTATTTCTTTTACAATCTGCTCATGAGACATATTACAATATATCAGCTCACTTTTGCTTGGTGTATTTATACCGTAAAAGCAAGGCGCTATGATAGGAGGCGACGTTACTGCAAAATGAATATTTTTAACGCCGTGCTCTTTAAGCATATTGATCATCTTTTTAGCCGTTGTGCCGCGCACTATCGAATCGTCTATTAAAATAATGTTTTTACCTTTTACTATACCGCCTATGGGAAATAATTTAAGCTTTGCCACTACTTCGCGCATATGCTGTGTTGATTTGATAAAGGAACGCCCCATATAATGGTTCCTTACCAAACCCATTTCAAAAGGAATGCCCGATTCTTTGGCAAAACCCAAAGCCGCGAAAAAGCCCGAATCCGGCACCGGCATAACAATATCAGCCTTTATATCCTTCATTTGCTGCGCAAGTTTGCGTCCCATGGACATTCTAGCCTCAGCCACGGAAAATCCCCTTACAATGCTGTCCGGCCTGGAAAAATAGACCTGCTCAAAAATACAATTATTTTCTTTTTTAGGCTGCGTAAAAAAGCCGCTTGAAAGTTTGCCTTTTTCTATAACCAGGATTTCGGCTGGTTCCACATCTCTTATATACTTACCGCCAAGCACTTCAATGGCGGAAGTTTCGGAAGCTACCATAAAATTTTTGCCTATTTTGCCAAGCACCAAAGGCCTTATTCCGTACGGATCGCGGAACGCTATTAATTTGCCTTTAAAAAGCATTATACCGCCGTAACCGCCTTCTATTTTGTTAAGAGCCTTTTTTAAGGCGTTTTCAATGGGTAACTTTTCGCGCGCTATAAGGTGTACTATAAGTTCAGTTTCGGAGGAATGTTGGAAAATGGAGCCTTCTTTAGCTAATTTGGCGCGCAAAGCCTCAGTATTAACTATATTGCCGCTTAAAGCTATGGCTATGCTGCCGTGGGCACATTTAAATAAAAACGGTTGTGCGTCAGTAAGTCCGCTTTTTATACCTGTTGTAGGATATCTGACATGGCCTATCGCGCTAGTGCCTTTTAGGGTTTCTAAAATAGCGGGAGTGTATTTCCCCATTACAAGCCCGTCTGACATATGATAATTAAAAAAATCCCCGTCTTCTTTTTCAACGGCTATGCCGCTGCTTTCCTGCCCTCTGTGCTGAAGAGTCAAAAGCCCAACGTGTATCATTTGCGCCGCGTCCTGCGTTCCCTGCAAACCTATAATTCCACCCATAAAAAACTCTCCTTTTCTATTATAAAATTACAAATATTTCACAGCGTTTTTAAATATCATAAGCCCCGCGGCTTTAGCGTCTCGCATCTCTTTTCTTGTCCACGCGGGGTGGTGAAAAGGCTCGGCATATCTTTCGGGGTGAGGCATAAGGCCGAAACAGTTTCCTTTATCATTGCAAAGCCCCGCTATATCAAGCACACTGCCGTTGGGGTTATCTTCATAAGTAAGCGCAACCGCGTTGGCGGCGACAATATTTTGCAAAACCTTTTTATCGTCAATAATAATTTTACCTTCGCCGTGCGCTATGGGAAGTTCAATAACATCGTCAAGCCCTTTGGTAAAAATACACGGGCTGCTTTTATTAACTTTAAGTTTTACCCATTTATCTATAAAAACGCCGCTGTCGTTAAAGGTTAAACTGGCAACCTGTTTATGTTCCTTGTTTGTCGGCAAAAACCCAAGTTTTGTTAAAACTTGAAAACCGTTACAAATACCCATAACCGGACGGCCGGAATCTATTACCGTAGAAATATCTTTAAACACTTTGGACATGTGAACGGACCATATTTTACCACCGGCGATATCATCCCCGTAAGAAAACCCGCCGGGGAAAACCAAAATATCACAATTTGTAAGTTTTACTTTGCCCGACACAATTTCATTAGTGTGTGCTAAATCCGTTTGCACGCCCACCATTTTCAAAGCGTTAACGCTTTCAATATCGCAGTTTATGCCCGCTGTGCGCACAACTATAGCTTTTGCTTTTTTCTTCATTTTATTTACCCTCAAAAACTATTTTAAAATCTTTATTCCAATCCGCCACGGACTGAAGTTTTTTATACTGCTCGGCAAGTATTACCGAATTTTCAAGCGGAGCGTGTTTTTCATAAGTTTGGTAAACCATAACAGTTTTTTGGTTAGTGTTAAAAATAACCTGTGATTCTGTTTTTTCATTAACGCAGCCTATGTTATACGGAGCGGAAATTTGGCTTTCTATTTTACCTTTATTTACAAAAAGATAAATGGAACGCTGTTCCTTACACAAAACGCCCAAGTAAGCGAATTCAACCATAACAATTTTTTTACCCGCGCCGTAATCATAATTAACAGGTATAGCCTTGACAATATCAAACTGCCCGTCTTTTACACTAAGTTTAGCGGAGCTTAAAACTTTTTTACCTTTAACTATTTTAGAGCTTACCTGCTCGTCCTCTTTACATAAAAGGAAAAACTCTTCCTTTTTATCGCCTTCAAAATCAAACTTAAAAGCAGCGTTAGCCTGTGCGTTTTTTAACGCCGTTTGGCAATCAGGCAACGATAATGCAAAAACATTAGCAGTAAATGTTGCAAACAAAAACAAAGAAATAATTTTTTTATTCATAATTATAAAACTCCTTTTAAAGTATCGCGCCAGCTCTTTTTAAGTTTGGAAAGTTTTTCACTAATAACTTCCGCGCCTTTTTGTCCTTTAATTATAAGGCTGGGGGTTGAATTTGTCTGCCCTATTTTAGAAAGCTTAACGCCTTTTAAAGCCTTTAAAAAAGCTTTTTCATTTTCAGAGTTAACTTCAAGCACCAAACGGCAGGCCGATTCGCTAAATAAAATTTGTCCGTCGGAGAGTTTGCCTTCGGTTAAAACCTTTTTAAGGTTAATCTCAGCGCCATAAGCGCCGCTGAAACACATTTCCGAAAGCGCGGCGGCTAAGCCGCCCTGGCTGATATCATGCGCTGCGTTTACTAAACCGCCCGAAATAACTTTGTAAACTTTTTGGTAAGTTTTTAAAGCCGCTTTAGCGTCAACTTTTGGCGCCGCAATATTTTTAAGTCCCAAAATATCGGCCGTTACGCTGCCGCCGAACTCATCTTTAGTTACGCCCACAACATAAACGCTTGAAGCAGCCTCCTTAAAGTCCATGGTAACAGATTTTCTTATATCATGAACAGGCGCTGTAGCCGATATTAATATTGTTGAGGGTATGGCCACATCGTTGCCTTTAGCGTCTTTACTTTGATTGTAAAAACTGTCTTTACCCGATATAAAAGGGGCCGAGTAAGCCATGGCGCCGTCATAACAGCCTTTAGCGCAAAGCACAAGTTCCCCAAGAAGTTTGGGGTTTTCGGGGCTGCCCCAGCAAAAGTTATCTAAGAAAGCGGTTTTATTAATGTCCGCGCCTACGCAAAGCAGGTTCCTTACCGCTTCGTCACAGCAGTTAAGAGCCATTTGGTAAGGGTCAATTTTACCTATAGCAGGGTTAAGCCCATGCGTTACCGCAAAACCGTTATAATCTTTTAAATTACCCGTGGCGCTGGCGGGCCAAATTACGGTAGCGTCGCCCGGGCCGTCATGCGTAACGCCTTGTAAAGGTTTTACCACTGTACCCGATTGCACCTCATGGTCATATTGTCTTATAACGTCTTCCCTTGAGCAAGTGTTTAAATGGGCAAGAGTTTTATGTAAAACCGCTCCGTAGTTTTTCATCTCTTTAATTCTGGAAGGTTTTGTTTTTGGTGTATTCCATACGGCTTTTCTCATCATTTTAGGAACGCCGCCGTGTAGAAAATCATTGCTAAGATCCACAATTTTTTCCTTACCGAAGTAAACTTCCAGCCTGCCGGTATTTGTAAATTCACCCATTACGCTATACTCACAATCCTCGGCCTCAAGTATTTTTTTAACTTCTTTTAAGTTTTTGGGCGGGACGGAGAGTATCATTCTTTCCTGTGATTCGGACACCCATATTTCCCAAGGTTTTATTTTGCTTTCTTTTAAAACAGCTTTGCTTAAGTCAACACGCACGCCGGTTTCCCCGCCAAGTTCGCCTATGGCGGAAGAAAACCCGCCCGCGCCGCAGTCGGTGCATCCTCTGTAAAGACGTTTATCTCTAAGCCGGAGCATAGCATCTAAAACTTTTTTCTCGTTAATAGCGTGGCCTATCTGCACGGCGGAAACTTCGCTCGCGTCCTCAATATTAGCTGAGGAAAACGTAGCTCCGTGTAAGCCGTCGCGCCCGGTCCTTCCGCCGATGGACACAACCAAATCACCCGCTTTAACGGATTTTTCTATAGCCCACGTAGGCATAATGCCTATGGTTCCTACAAAAACCAAAGGGTTTAAGGCGTAGCGGTCGTCAAACCAAATAGCGCCTGAGGCGGTAGGTATACCCATGCGGTTGCCGTAATCTCTTACGCCGTCAACTACCCCCCTGAAAATACGCTTTGGGTGCAGCGCTGCGGCGGGAAGTTTAGCTTTATAATCAGGGTCGGCAAAGCAAAAAATATCCGTATTAACCACAGGTTTAGCGCCAAGGCCCACGCCTAAAATATCACGTATAACGCCGCCTACGCCCGTTTCCGCACCGCCGTAAGGCTCAACCGCGCAAGGGTGGTTGTGCGTTTCGGCCTTAAAAGCTAAAGCCCATTTTTTCCCTTGCCCGAATTCAACTACGCCGGCATTATCTTTAAAAACGGAAAGGCACCATTTCTTATTTAATTTTTTAGTGGCTTTATAAATTGTTGTTTTAAAAAGACCGTCTTTAATAACTTCTTTTTTGCCGTCTTTAACCATTGTAACGGGGCCGTTAAAAGTTTTGTGCTTGCAATGTTCGGACCAGGTTTGGGCTATTGTTTCAAGCTCCGCCTGGGTTGGAGCGCGGCCTATGGATTTAAAATAATCCTGCGCGGCTACCATTTCTTCCGTAACAAGGCTCCAGCCCGCGCGGGCCTGTAAATCAAAAAGTTCTTTCTTAGACAACTTGTCAAAATTTCTCAAATTTTCTTCCATTTTAAGCACCCTTTGTAATTAAATATTTGTTTACTACCTGGTTAACGAATGTTTTTTTAACAGCCGCGTCTAATTCTTTTTCGGTAAATTTGCCGGAAATATTAAAAGCCGCCGCTACCCTTACGGAAGCGGGCTTTTCAAATCCTAAAGCGGCAACGGCGTCTTTTACACCTTCACCCACAACGTCGGTAGAGGAATCCCTTATCCAAACTTCTATTTTAAAAACGCCTTTTTGCGGCTTGGAGGAAGAAACCGAATATTTTTCAAGCACAGGATCGCAAAGCAAATCCTTAGCTATACTTTCTATTTGTTTTTTACTGTAAACGCCTTCAACAGAATATATGGTATAAGAATTAACATTCTCAATCCCTTTTAAGCCGACGCTGGACAAACGGTTTTTTATACCGTTTTCTTTATGACTGCCGTAATCACGTTTATGAAAAACTTCTACAAAATATTTCATCTTCTCTCCTTAAAGTCAAATAAAAAAGCAGCGATTTTATACGCTGCCTTTTTCTATTCTAGACAAAGCCTCTTTATATTTTTTTGCGGCAGCCAACGCTATGGACTGCGGCATGGCAGGCGGAGGCGGGTTTTTATCCCAGCCTGTCTGCTCCATATAATCTCTTACAAATTGTTTATCAAAACCGGGTGGGTTTGTGCCCGTTTTATATAACGCCGCGTCCCAAAAACGCGAGGAATCAGGCGTAAGGATTTCATCAATCAAAATAAGATCGCCGTCAATTAGTCCGAATTCAAATTTAGTGTCGGCCAAAATTATTCCGCAATTTTTAAGATATTCTTCCGCGAAGTTATAAAGTTTAATGCTGGTATCTTTAATTTTATATGCCAGGTTTTTATCCATATGAGACAGCATATAAGCAAAAGAAACATTTTCATCATGTCCTGTATCAGCTTTACTTGCCGGGGTAAAAATAGGTTCTGGAAATTTTTGGGCCTCTTTGAGACCTTCTTTTATTTTTTCGCCGCAGACGGTGCCTGATTTTTGGTATTCTTTCCAAGCTGAGCCTGTTATATACCCTCTTACAACACACTCAAAATCAATCCTTTCGCATTTTTTAACCAAAACGGTGCGCCCGCTGTAGTACTGTGGGTCCAAACCAAGTTTTAAAATTATATTAATTTCATTAATATCCGACGAAATCATATGATTCGGCACAATAGAAATTGTTTTTGCAAACCAAAAATTGCTTATTTGAGTAAGTATTTTACCTTTATCGGGAATCTGTGAAGGAAGCACACAGTCAAATACGGAAACACGGTCCGATGCGACAATAAGAAGCATTTTGCCTGCGTCGTAAACGTCTCTAACTTTTCCTTTTTTTAGTAAAGGAAGGTTTATTTGGCTGTTATTCATCTTTAAATTTATTTTACAAATTATATTAACTATTGCAAACTACTTATAATAATTACATACCTAAAATCCTATTTTTTTTATACAATTTATTTATAAACCCTTTGGAGGATTTAAACATGAAAAAATTAGCAGTATTAGCAGTATCTGCGGCAGTTTTATCACTCTGCGCATGCACAACTACACAACCTGACGGCACAGCAAAAGTAGTTACAGCGGCTGATGTACAGCAGGCTTCTACAGACGCAAGAAATAAAGTTACCGAAGCAAAAGAAACATATAACACGGCTAAAACAGCCGCAAGCTCAAGCTCATCATCTTCAAACGCTTCAGCGACAGCAAAAGAAACAGCCAAACAAAAAGCTGACGAAGCAAAAAAACAAGCCGAAGCGGAAAAGAAAGCCTGGAAAGAAGCTTTAACCTGGTAGTTTAGATTTTCAAAAAAAAATAAGCGCCTCCATACGGACGCGCTTATTTTTTGTATATTAGTATATATGTTATATATTGTTCCAACCCCCATAGGCAATTTAGCCGACATTACACTACGCGCGTTAGAAACGCTTAAAACCGTTGACGTCGTTTTCGCCGAAGATACAAGAAGGTCTAAAACACTTCTTTCGCATTTCTTAATTGATAAACCTTTAATACGTTACAATGAAAATGACCCGCACAGCGTCAGCCACTGCTTAAATATGGCTATGCATAAAAACTGCGCCCTTGTATGCGACGGCGGAACACCTTGTATTTCAGACCCGGGGTGGAAGCTTGTAAAAGAATGTCTGTCCAAAGGAATTAAGGTGGTGCCGCTGCCGGGACCAAGCGCTTTAACCTGCGCGCTGTCAGGCGCCGGTATAACGGGCGGCGCTTTTACATTTTTAGGTTTTATGCCAAGAAAAACGGGGAAAATTTCTAAACTTATTGCCGCGGCTTATGAGCTTGAAAAACCGATTGTCATTTACGAATCCCCATACCGGATAGTTAAACTTTTAGAAATTATTTCCGGTGTTTTGGGCCCCCAAACACCGATAATAGCGGCAAGAGAACTTACAAAAGTTTATGAGGAATGGCTAAGAGGCCCGGTAAGCGAAATTATAGCGGCGCTTAACAAGAAAAATAAAATTTTGGGCGAATTTGTTTTAATAATTGACCGCCCCGCAAAAGAAGAAAATGATGAAGACGCGGATTTTTAAAATTGAAGAGGTTACAAAAGAAATAATGCTTCAAGCCGTTAATGATTTAAAAAACGGTGCCGTTATAATTGCGCCTACAGACACCGTTTACGGCATTATGGCTGACGCTCTTAACCCCCAAGCTGTTAAAAGAATGTGCGAAATAAAACAAAAGCCTTCAGATGTGCCTTTACAATATCTTGCCTCTGACATAAAATACGCTAAGCGTATTGCGCTGTTTTCACCCAAGGCCACGCTGCTGGCGGAAAAATACTGGCCCGGTCCGCTTACGATAATAGTTCCCCCCAGCAAAGAAGGTAAAAAATACCTGCGCGGTTTTGACACCCTGGGCATAAGGGTACCTAAAAATGATTTTATTGCTAATTTATTAAATGCTTTTGGCGGGGTGGCGGCCGCAAGCAGCGCGAATTTGCATTCTAAACCGGTTATTAACAGCCAAGAGGAACTTATAAAAGAATTTAACGGTAAAGTAGATTATATTTTTACAGGCGGTCAGTTTAGCAGCGAGTCTTCCACGGTTTTAAGCCTTGAACCTTTTAAAATTTTTAGAGAGGGCGGCATTAAAGAAAAAGATGTATTAAATTTTTTCGCTGAAAATGCTAATATCTTTTAATGGACATCGCAATACTTAACGATTTTGTTTTTATAGGGGTGCTCGTTCTGATTTTATTAGGACTGGCGGTATTTTTAACTGTTTTTCTTACAAAAAAAATAGCCCTTAAAAAAATGCACCGTACAATCGTTAAAGCCGAACATAACTACCAACAGCAAATCGGAACTTTGCAACAGCAACTTTCTACAAAAGTGGAAATGCTTGAAAACATGGTTGAAAAGCTCACCCTTTCCAATCAGGAACTTAACCGCCTTAGCGAAATTAAATCAAAGTTTATGTCCATTGTGGCGCATGACTTAAAGCAGCCTCTTTCTTCTATACAAGGTTTAACGTCCGTACTTATGTTAGACGGCGTAGCCGGGGGCGGAGTTGGCGACCAGCAGGCATTAAATAACATTTTAAAAGCCACCGATAATATGAATATGCTGATGAGCGACTTAATGGACATCAGCATGATTGAAGCCGGTAAATTTAAAATGGATTTTAAAGAGTTTGAACTTAACGGCCTTATTAACGATATTTACGCCATGCAGCATATAAACGCGCAAAAAAAAGGCATAAACATAATAAGATATGACTATCCGGAACCCATTGTAATACAGGCCGACAGGTTTAGAATTTCGCAGGTTTTAAATAACCTGCTAAGCAACGCCATTAAATTTACGCCGCAGGGCGGGCGAATTGAAATAAGATTTAATCTTGAAGATACAGTAGCCAAAGTTTTTATTAAAGATAACGGCCCGGGCATTGAACATTCGGAACTGCAAAAAATTTTTGAAAAGTTTCACCAAAGCTCCTCTTTAGACAAACGATCCAGAAGGCAAGGTTGGGGCTTGGGCCTTGCAATATCATGTGAAATTATTAAATCCCACCACGGCGATATCGGCGCTATAAGCAATGGCGTAGGCCACGGAACGGTATTTATTATAGAACTGCCTTTAAAACAAACTGAAGCTTTATAATCAAATGAGCAAGCTTTACTTTTTCTAAAACAAAAACTTGTTACCGCTTATTATAAACATATTTAAAATACGTAAAAAGCGTTAAATTTTATACAATATATTTGGCAATTAAAAGGCCGCTGTAATGTTAATATTATAGAGGAACTTCCGAACTCCACAGGGCACCGCGCCGCTTGAAAGGGCGGGGGTTTGGGCTAAAATCCAAACCACGGAAAGTGCAACAGAAAGTATACCGCCGCAAGCTTGCTTACGGTAAGGGTGAAAGGGTGTGGTAAGAGCGCACCGCATCAGCGGCAACGCTGATGGCTATGCAAACCCCGCAGGGAGCAAGGCCAAATTTGTGCATATGCTGCCCGCATCAGACACAGAGTAGGCCGCTTAGAGAAATGGTCTTTATCCGAGGTTCGCCGAGGAAACAGAATTCGGGGTATTATTGCCAAACAAAAAAATCCGCCGGTAAAACCGGCGGATTTTTTACTGTAAACTTTTACTAATAATCTTCTTCTATATCATTTTTTTCCAATAAGAAAAACTCTATAACATCTTGCTCCGCTTTGGTAAATGTAGGAATGGGATAGTTATTCTCTTTTAAAAAATCCTCATATTCATAGGTTGTTTGCAGCATATAAAAGATAGCCATATGATAAGCCGCGTACTCTGCCGTCCTGTCTGCCGTGGTATCATAGTTTCTAGATATTTCGTACATTTCCTTATAAGCCCAATGCATTACTGCGTATCCTATTTGATCCTTATAATGCCTGGGTAGTCCTCCTGTTTTATCAAGAGTAATGTTAAAATATTTTCTTTCAAAATCCGCGTACTTATAAGGAGTATCAACATATTCGTTATTAACTTTATACCTTTTTATATCTTTTTTCTCAATTATACTATAGGAATCTATTTTAAACAATTCAAAAAAATATTGTTTATACCCTTCTCTTTTAGCAACAGCTAAAAGATCATTGTGGTCTAAAAGAACCGTTTCCAAATATTCATCTATATGGTACTTTTTAATATAATCTTCAAATTTCTTGTCATAAGGGAGTTTAGCATTATAAAACTTTTGCTCATCTGTTAGCTGAGCAAAAACAACCATAGGAAGTAAAAAGACAAGTAATAAACCTGCTATTTTTTTCATAAACATTCTCCATATCTTACGGATTTTATATAAACCGCCTATATAAACCGCTTATATCTGTATACTATTAGGATATAAATAAAAATTACAATTATCAAGACCCAGCCAATGGTAATTTAGGCCTAAGTAAAAAGTACCCAAAAGACCTATTTGTATTTTTCAATAATTTCTTTTTTAAGCTGTCTGAATGTACCGTCTAAAATGGCCGCTCTTACACGTTCCATAGTCTTTATTAAGAACCTTATATTATGTATTGATATAAGCCTGTGGCTGGTAAGCTCGCCCGCTCTATACAAGTGCGAAAGATACGCCCTTGTATAACGTTTGCAAACCCAGCAATCGCAATTTTTATCCAAAGGTTCCTCTGAAAGTCTGTGCGCGTTATTTTTAATATTAACCTTTCCTTCACTGGTCATGGCCTGTCCGTTGCGCGCAACTCTTGTAGGCCAAACACAGTCAAACATATCAACGCCGCGTTCAATACATTCAAGAATTTCTATCGGCGTGCCCAACCCCATTAAGTAGCGCGGTTTTCCTTCAGGTAAATGCGGTATGGTGGCTTCAACGGCGGTATTCATTTCCTGCAAAGTTTCGCCCACGCTTAAACCGCCGATACAAAAACCGTGCACGTCTTGCCGGGCCATATGCTTGGCGGCTTCTTCACGCAAATCGGGGTAAATTGAACCTTGTATAATACCAAATAAAATACTGTGTCCGACGCTAAAACTACCGTCTTCATTTTGCTGTATGTTTTGCTCCGGCACTATTTTTTTATAATGAGCAGCGGCGCGTTCCGCCCAAAGTTTTGTAGTAGCAAGCGCGCGCCTTAAATCCGCTTTATGCGCGGAGTTAGGCATAAGAACGTCTAAACAAGTCCATATGTCCGAACCTATGGCCGCCTCAGACTCTATTACACTTTCAGGCGAGAAAAAATGCTTACTGCCGTCATGATGCGATTTAAACCAAATGCCGTCTTCGGTAATTTTCCTTAAATGCGAAAGGCTGTGCACTTGAAACCCGCCCGAATCAGTTAAAATACTTTTATTCCAGCGCATAAAATTATGCAGTCCGCCAAGTTTTTTTAAAGCCTCGGTACCTGGACGCAGATATAAATGGTAAGTATTAGAAAGCAGGCATTCAGCGCCCACATAATTTAAATCCTCTTCAGTAAGCGCTTTAACGCAGGCCTGTGTGGCCACAGGCATAAAAACAGGCGTACGAACCATACCGTGTTTGGTATATAGAATACCCGTGCGGGCTTTTGAATTTTCATCTCTAGCTAAAATTTTAAAAGGACTTATAAGTTTTGTCATAATATTAACATTGAATCTCCAAAAGAATAGAAACGATAATTATTTTCAACCGCCTCGTTATACGCTTTAAAAATAAAATCTTCAGACGCGAACGCGCTTGCCATACATAAGGGCGTGGAATCGGGAAAGTGGAAGTTTGTTATAAGGCAATCTATAGCTTTAAATTTGTATCCCGGGTAAATAAATAAATCTGTCCATCTCCCCCCGCTTTTTGTTATGCCGTTTTCGGTAAAACTTTCCAAAGTTCTTGTGCTGGTTGTACCCACGGAAAATATTCTGCCGCCCGAAGCTCTGGCTTCATTAATTTTTTTTGAGGCTTCCTCACTTACAGTGCCGTATTCGGCAAGCATTTTATGTTCTTTAGGGTCAGTCTTTAAAGGCTTAAACGTGCCCCAGCCGATATGTAAAGTCACCCGCGCTATTTTAACGCCCTTATCCTCAATTTTTTTCAGAAGTTCTGGCGTAAAATGAAAGCCCGCAGTAGGCGCCGCTATAGAACCTTGAAATTGGGCATAAACCGTTTGATAACGCTCTTTATCAGTTTCAATACTGGCGCTAAGGCCGTCATGCTTTCTTGCTTTTTCAATATACTGCGGCAAAGGCATAAGCCCGTTTTCACAAGCGTAACCAAGCACATCATCATTATTAAATTTTAAAATAACCTCACCGTTTTCATTGCGAAAATCCATTACCGCTTTTAAATCCTCAGAAAAAGAAAGTTCAATGCCTTCTTTATAATCACGCATTAAGGCCGTCCATTCATTAGGTTTTTCTAACGGGCGCACGAGCAAAACTTCCACTTTGCCGCCCGTGGGCTTTTTAGCGAATAATTTAGCGGGAAATACTTTCGTGTCATTAATTACAAGACAGTCGCCGGGGGTAAAATACTGGGAAATATCTCTAAATATCCTATGTTCTATTTTCTGTCCGTCACGGTTAAGAACCATAAGTTTAGCGCTGTCTCTTGGAGTAGCTGGAGTGCGGGCGATATTAATTTTTAAATTATGAAATCTTTCAAACATTATTTTCTCTTGCAAATAAATTTTAGGTTATTAAATTTTGGAAAGTTTTGAACCAGGGTAGAAGTTTTGCAGAATTTCTTTATATTTCTCCCCCTTTTTTGCCATACCGTGCGCGCCGTCCTGGCAAAGGCCGGTACCGTGGCCGTAGCCGCGCCCGGCAAAACTAAAGCCGGAAGAAACTTTTTTAATATCCGTTAAATGACAGCTTTTAAATTTTGTTGATCCCACGGCTATTCTAAAATCGTTGCAGGAAACATTTTTCTTGCCGTTTTTTGTTTTAAGCTGTAATTGAACCGCCCTTCCATTGGAAGTTTTTTTAACTATGCTTATGGCGGTTACACCGCCTTTTAAATCTTTCTTTTCGGCAAATTTATCAATAGAGTTTTGCGCTATAACATTACTCCACGTGGCGTTTTTGCTGTGCCCGCAGGCCGCGCATTTAGCGCCGCTTAAGGGTTTAATTTTGTTTTCCGCCCCGCCCCACGGAAGCGGGTCCGTATGCCCGCCGCAATTGGCGTGGTAGTAAGTGTAAAAAAGTTTGCCGTCATATTTTAAAACTTCATTTTTAGTATCATCAACCGCTTCTTTTACAGACGGGTAAACCTTTGCCGAGCCTTTGTACATTTGGCTTCTTACGTCTGAATATAAATCAAATTTTTTGTTTACCGGTGATTCTAAGGTTTTAGCCGTATATGTGCGCGCGGCCACCGCTTGGGCTTTAAGCGCCTCTATATGCCAGGAGTAACTCATCTCATAAGGTAAAACACCGTACAAATAATTTTCAATATCGGTTTCCTCAATAATATTAAAAACATTTTTCTCAGGCGAAATTATTATTTTACCGGTATAACCGTTACCGCCTATTGTAAAAATTGTGTTCTTTAAAGGCGTTATTAAAACTTCGCCGCTTGTGGAAACAGACCCCACTTTTAAAGTACCGTTACTTATTGTTACTTTAAACGTGCCTCCTGTTTTAAGTTTGTATTTTTTGTTGGAAGCCTTGTCTGTAATAGTAAAAGCGCCGCTTGCCGTGATATCTTGTTTAGAGGAATTTTGCACAATTAAAACCTTAAGCGCAAAGCTGTTTACGCCAAACAACAAAACGGTTAAAGTTAAAATTATTTTCTTCATTAAAAAAGCATTCCTTCCGGTGATTTTCTGCCAAGGTGGTCATAGGCTTTTTTAGTAGCCACTCTTCCGCGCGGAGTTCTGGCTATAAAACCTGCTTTAATAAGGTACGGTTCTATAACGTCGGTTAAAGTGTCAATGCTTTCGCTTACCGCTATGGCAAGGTTCTCAACGCCTACTGGGCCGCCGCCGAATTTTTCAATAAGCGCCTCAAGTATGCGTTTATCCATAGTGTCCAAGCCTTCGGCGTCAATATCTAAGGATTGCATGGCAATGTCCGCTATATCGCAAGTTATTACGCCGTCGCCTTTTACCTGCGCGAAATCGCGCGCTCTTCTTAAAAGTCTGTTAGCTATACGGGGCGTGCCTCGTGAACGGGCGGCCAGCGCTTCCAAACCACGCCTGTCGGCTTCAATATTTAAAAGCTTGGCCGAACGTTCCAAAATATCAGCGATTTCGGTTATTTCATAAAAGTTAAGATTAAAAACAATGCCAAACCTGTCGCGCAAAGGCCCCGTTAAAAGGCCTGAGCGTGTTGTGGCGCCTACTAAAGTAAATTTGGGAACCGAAAGTTTTAAAGTTGTTGATCCCGCCCCTTTGCCCGTATTAATAAAAAAGTTAAAATCTTCCATAGCTGGGTAAAGCGCTTCCTCAACCGCCGGGTTAAGGCGGTGAATTTCATCCACAAACAAAATATCCCCTTCGGAAATTTCGGTAGTAAGCATGGCCGCCAAATCGCCGGGTCGTGAAAGCACAGGGCCTGAAGTTGTTTTAATATTTACGCCCATTTCTTTAGCTAAAATATTGGCAAGAGTAGTTTTACCTAAGCCGGGAGGAGAGTAAAAAAGAGTATGGTCAAGCGCTTCGCCGCGTTTTTTAGCGGCTGTTAAAAAAACATGCAGGTTTTCCTTTAAACTGGCCTGGCCCACAAACTCACGCAAAGACGACGGCCTTAAAGCCGCGTCAAGCCCGTTCTTTTCTTCACTGCTGGGGTTTAAGTCCAGCACTTCGTTATAGCTGCTCATTTCTTTAATATCCTTAATGCCGCCCTGATAATATTTTCAACGCTGTCATTGGCAAGACCTGTTTTGTAAAGTTGGTCAATAGCTTTCCTGGCTTCCATAGGGCTGTAGCCCAAAGCGGTTAACGCCATCATAACTTCTGACATAAAAGGCGCTTCACCCTCTATTTTTATTTTAGGAACGCCGGCTATTGTAACGGCATCCATCTTGCCGTCTAAAGAATGGATAAGTTTTTCAGCCGTTTTAGCCGTAAAACCGAAAATACCCGTTAAAATTTTAGGATCTTTTTTTACTATAGCGTTATGAAAATCTGCCACGCTTCTAAGCGCTTTATTTAAATATTCAAGCGCCTTTTTAGCGCCTGTATTGGGAATAGATGTTTTAAAAATGGCCCAAAGCTGTTTGTCTTCTTTAGTTAAAAAACCGTATAGCACGGTTCCGTCATAGGGAGAAATTGACTCGGCTATATAAAGGGCGGTTTCCTGCCCCTCTTCTAAGGCCGATACTGCCACGGGCGCGCAATTAACTTCATAGCCCACCCCGTTTACTAGTATCAGAACGCTGTCTTCCGATAAAGATAAAATTTGCCCCTTTAAGTAACCTATCATATATTCATTTTACATTTTTATTATGTTTAATTCATATAGGTCTTAGGGCCTATGCAAGAATAGGCCCAAAGACCCTGGGCAAACAGAAGTAATATTTTTATTATAATTACAGAGGGTTTAATTATGATTAAAAAATTTATATCAGCTTTACTTGTACTTAGTTTAACTTCAACCGCTTTCGCACAGCACTTGCCGGTTGCCCCCTACGCTTTAGAACGCAAAAACAGACAGTCTGTAAATAAAATTGATAATTTAAGAGTGGTAAAGCATGTTCCTATAGAACTTATAAATGAAACCCGCACACAGCCGCCCAAAAAACCGAAAACGGACGCTCCTATACAAAATTCCGTTAACATTTTAGAGAATCTTGCCTTATCTCAAAATGATATTGAATTGCAAAACGCCAAGTTAGCAAAGTCTTTCACAAACGCAAGCAAAGAAAAACAAAAAGAATTTCTTAAAGCGTTTAACCAAAAATATGAGCCCGACCATGTGTTTTATTACGGCAAATACAGAAATATCGCCGTTCAATACGATGAAAACGGCAGCATCTACGTAGAAGGGCAGCTTACAGTAATATCCCCTATGGAAGGCGGCCCGACAAAAATATTAAACCCCGTTTTTTACGCTTTGGCTTTTAACCATGATTCCGCGCCTTTTCCAGTTCAATGGAAGGCGGAGCTTGAAAATTTTATAAACATTCTTATCAACACGGAAAACAACGCCAACCATACAAAACTTTTAAAAACCGCCGCTAACGAATTTATTGATACCGCCATAAACGCGCTTAAGTACGGAACTATGGAAGATAAAATATATATAATGAGTTTTTTGTATGATTATATTTTAAACCCCGATACGGAAAACCCAGCGGGCATGTTTATAACGCCTTTTCTTACGCAGGCTAAAAGAGCGGCAATTATTTACGAATTAAAAAAAATAAGCGCCATAACAAAATGTGACCATAGTTTTGTAGCAAAGCAAAAAGGCGTTGAGCAAAAAAACTCAACAAGATATATAGCAATGGCAATGCGCCGGCCTACATTTAGCAACAGTTACGCTATTATGGAAAGAAGGGGTACCTCCACTCGCGAATATATTGACGAAGTTTTTGCTTTTATGCAAAACACTTTTGACCCTGAAGCAAGTGCCTGGGGGGATAAACAACAAGTCTTTTCATTATTAGACGGTTATAATTTGGAAGGAACTATAGGTTCACCTGGGGTTTTATGCATGGGCTCGGGCCTTGCATCGTACACTTTGGCCTTAGCGGGAGAAAAGGATCTTTTGCAGCTTTACCGTGAACTCGGCGATGAATACGGTAATGACCACGCCAATACAATAAGAGGGTTTTTTACGTTGCAGGCAATAGTGTCCACAACAACCCAAGGCAAGACTGTTGAAAACATTACTTTAATGCAGGCAAGAAAGGCTATCCAAAACCTCGATGAAGCCATAAGAGTTTTAATTAAAAAATATAATTTAGGAAGAAGTTCCTGGGACGGTTTTTTAGAAACGGACAGATATAGCTCTTTAGGAGAAGGATATGTTCTTATAAACCGAGCGTTTAACTTAGTAAATAATTTAAGCGGCAGAGACCAAAATTCCGCCATGATAGTGCTTAGGAAATATATGAACGCCGATTTCCCTAAGGACAAAACGACTTTTAAATACAGTGAAAAATTTCACCCCAGCGCTAAAACGGCAGCTTTGGTAAATTACGCTTCAATATACGCGCAAAACTTAAGAAAAGAATATCCTGACTACGAGTATAAAATGTCAAGATATTATATAACCACCGATAAAGACACTAATTCACCCATGATCTTAAGAATAAAAGGTTTGCCCGAAGTGGAAGCAAAACGACTTCACCAGCTTCTTAACGATTTGTATTTCAGGCTTTACACTATGTACGTAAATGTTGAGGGCAACCAAAAGCAGGTAGCTAAAGCAAAACAGCAAATACACGCCGTTATGTCACAACTGACAGGTAACACAGCCGGTGTGATAGGTATTGAGCCTTCTAAATTAGGTAAAAAGAAATTACCCCAAAGAGAAAAACCTTCGCAAGACACTATGATAACCGATTTCGGGCACCAATATCATTACAGATATAACGCTGCTGAAAATCTTTATAAAACATCTACAAGTATTGAGGATGTTACAAATGAAAGTTTCCTTTTCGCTTTTGATTTTATTGTAAGTATTTCAGCTATTATCGCAAATGTTATGCAAGGCAACGGCGGCAACATGTATAAAGAAGCGAAAAAAAATATTAACTCGCTCCTTGAGTCAGAACCTGACCCGTCGTTTAACAGATACCCGGACATGCCGGCAAGAGAAAACAGAAATTATACAGCACCCGCGCAAAATTCTTTTGAACTTTACAAATATAATAATATTTTAAATAATGTTAAACTTCAAAACACCTTTAACTTTAGCCAGCCGCAAACGCAACAAAAAAAATAAATTTATCGTAAAAACCCCCGCGAAAACGCGGGGGTTTTTACGATAAATTTTTATTAATAACCCGCCACATATTTTTAATATTAAAATTCGCGGTTAAAATAATTTTCTAACAATTATCGGATACGGAAACAAGCTTAAATTTCTTTATAAAAACAATTAAAAACGAGCTTTTGCGAGGCCGCTATAACATAAAACCCCTGTGTACAAATATATTATACACAGGGGTTTTATTAAATGGTTTCCGGACTAGGATTCGAACCTAGAATGAGCGGACCAAAACCGCTAGTGATACCATTTCACCATCCGGAATAAAATTTAATATGTTCTATTCTTCTTCGTGCGATGTTTTTTTAGCGCCGTCAGGGTTTTTAGCAAGCTCTTCCGTATAAGCTTTTAAAACGTTAGTTTCAAGATACTCCCTAAATTCCTGGTTGATAGGATGAACCATATCTTTATGGGAACCATCAGGAAGCTTTCTTGACGGCATACATAAGAAAACACCTTTTGTGCCTTCAACAACCTTCATGTTTCTGACTACAAAAGAGTCATCAAATGTAACGCTCGCAAACGCCTTTAAACGCTCTTCACCCATTAGGTGAATTCTTATTTCAGTAATTTTCATTATACAAACCCCTCCAAAGTTGCGTTTTTACTGCAACACAACCCCGATTTATTAATTTTTCAGCAAATGCACAGGCATCACTGGAACTATCAAATAAACTAAAAACTGTTGAACCGGAACCGGACATCATAATATTTTTGGCTCCTAGGGTTTGCATTAACTTCTTTAACTCCAAAACAGGCTTACTGAAAGGTAATACATAATCTTCTAATCTGTTATATATGTATTTTTCCCACGCACTTCCTTCTGTAAGACCAGCTATAATTTTATCAAGCTTAGCCAAGTTTGTCAATATTTCTTCTTTACTTCCAACCTTCAGCCTATCAAAAACATCTTTAGTAGATATGTGCGTATCTGGGTAAGACAACACCACATAAGGCAGTGCGTCTTTAATTTTTAAAGGCGTAAGTTTTTCACCTATGCCTTCTCCTTTTAAAACAGGTTCGTCATATAGAAACAACGCTACGTCCGCGCCGAGTTTAGCAGCCAAAGGAACAAGCATTGTAAAATCTGTCTTATAATGGTTGCAAAAAGTGCGAAGGAGGCATCCTGCATCCGAAGAGCCGCCCCCCAACCCCGCGCCTGTCGGAATATTTTTTTCAAGCGATATATCGCATTTGGCGCTTATGCCTGTAAATTCAAAAAAACGCTGAGCCGCCTTATAAACAAGGTTATCCGCGTCGGCCGTTATGGCATGCCCGTAGGGGCCTGTTATTTTAAGGTTGATTTCCGTCTTATCTGACGGAGAAAGGGTTAGTAAAATATTATCCCCAAAATCTAACTTTGCAAAAATTGTTTGCAGTTCATGGTAACCGTTAGGCAGTTTGGAAACTATCTCTAAAAATAAATTTATTTTAGCGGGACAGAATATCTTTAAGGAAGCTTCGTTCATGTTTATCTCTTTTTCTTAACAGGCAGGCCGTAGCTGTACATTTCGGAGAATAATATTGTGCCATTCTTATCATACACAACTCTTTCCCCTTCCAGTAAACCATGTTTGTAATGTTCTTTTAAATAAAGTTCGCCGGAAGGGAAATAGGCTATTCTCTCCCCCTCCAACTGAGCGTTTACGTACATTTCTTTATACCAAACCGCGCCGTTGTAATAATAAAAAATCCTGGGGCCGTTAAGACGGCCTTTTTTATAATTCTCTTCAATGCTTAAAATACCGTTTTCAAAATAAACTTCACGCTTGCCGTCAAGTTTGTTCTCATCATAATTTTCACTTATGGCGGGGCGTCCGTTAGGAAAAACTGTAAGCCGCGTTCCGTGAAGTTTGGCATCCTTATAAAAAGCCTGCTCGGTTATTCTTTCTTCACCGCGGTAAATATAATAAGCCGCAGGCCCTTCAAGCCTGCCATTGGAATAAACTTCTTTTAAAATAATACGCGATAACTCGTCATATTTAACAAACGGCCCTTCAAGCACTCCGTTTTGGTAACAGGCTTCAGATTTAATTTCACCGGTTTCATAATATTCTTTGTAAACACCGTTCTTTATATTACCCGAAACTAACGCACCGTCAATAACAGAACATTTGGCTATTTCACTGCCGTTCTCATAAAAAACGATATTATCTTTTACTTTTTCACAACAAAGCCCTTTGTCGCCGGGTTTGGCAACAGGAAAATCTTCTTCTTTATTTTTATTTTTGGGAGATATAGGCGCTATTGTAGCGGTATCTATAATATTTTTAAGCTCACCGTCTTTATACTCTTCCGTCATTGTTACTTTGCCCGTAATAATGTCAATAACCTCAAGTTTGCCTTCCAATATGCCCCTTTTGTAATTCTTTACAGTTTGCATATTAGAAAGGTATTCCGTTACCTTACCGTCGGGTATTTTGCCGTTTTTACGAATGACATAGCCGTTTTCGTCCAAAAGTTCCTGCGCGACGAGAACAGCTTTATAATAAAGCTTTTTTTTGCCTATGCCTATTGATATTATTTCTTCTTCCATACATTTATTATAATAAAAAAGGCGCTAAAAAGACTGCTTTATAAAAGCTGCTTTTTTGCGCCTTAAAAATATGTGCTTTTAATGTTAACCGCCAGGTCACAAAACACCACATCCTTACGGCGGTGATGTGGTGCAGTGTATTTATAAAAATCCCGCCTGCCGGCGGGATTTTTTATTATAAGCTTGAAACTTCCATTTGTTTTAAAAAGTCCTTATTAGACTTACTGGCCACAATTTTATCTCTAAGAAGCGTCATGGCGTCAACTGAGGTTAAAGGAGCAAGAACTTTGCGTATAATCCACACTTTGTTAAGTTCATCTTCGGAAAGAAGCAAATCCTCCTTTCTGGTTGAACTTCTGTTTAAATCAATAGCGGGGAAAAGACGTCTGTCGGAAAGTTTTCTGTCCAAACATATTTCACTGTTGCCCGTGCCTTTAAATTCTTCGAAAATAACTTCGTCCATTCTGCTGCCCGTTTCAACAAGAGCCGTAGCTATAATTGTAAGAGAACCGCCCTCTTCCATATTTCTTGCCGCGCCTAAAAATCTTTTAGGGCGCTGTAAGGAGGTCGCTTCCAAACCGCCGGTAAGAACACGTCCGCTTGAAGGCGTAACCGTGTTGTAAGCGCGAGCAAGACGTGTAATAGAGTCAAGCAAAATCACAACGTCTGTGCCTTGCTCAACAAGTCTTTTTGCTCTTTCCAAAGCCATTTCGGCCACTTGTACGTGTCTGTCCGGGGCTTCGTCAAAAGTGCTGGCAATAACCTCGCCCTTAACGCTGCGGCTCATGTCGGTAACTTCTTCGGGCCTTTCGTCAATTAACAAAACTATAAGTTTTACTTCTTTATAATTGTTTGTTATTGAGTTTGCTATGCTTTGCATCATCATAGTTTTACCGGTTTTTGGAGGCGCCACTATAAGAGCCCTCTGCCCGCGGCCTATGGGGGCCATAAGGTCAATAATACGCTGGGTTATATCGTTTTTATCTAATTCAAGAGTAAAGCGTTTATTAGGATGCAGCGGCGTTAAGTTGTCAAACAAAGGCCTGTTATAAATTTTTTCAACCTCTATGTCATTAACTTTTTGCACCTGCAACATGGCAAAAAATCTTTCACCGTCTTTTGGCGGGCGGATAAGGCCTTCAATAGTATCGCCCTTTCTTAAACCAAAACGTTTAATTTGCGAAGGCGAAACATAAATATCTTCCGGCCCGGCTAAGTAATTATTATCCTCGGAGCGGAGAAAGCCGAAACCGTCGGGCAAAATTTCCAAAACGCCGCCGCCGTAAATAGAACCGTTTTGTTTAGCTTGCACTGCTATAATTTTGCCTATTAAAGCCTGTTTTTTTAAGCCTGAAGTTTCTTCAATATTTAAGTTGACCGCAAGTTTAGTAAGTTCAGCCACGCTTAATTTGCCTAATTCACGCGCGTCCATAACTTTTGCGCCGTTAGGCGTGCGCACCTGTTGTTGCTGGTAACCGTTGCCGTTGCGAGTAAAAGGACGCTGCTGTGTTTTGGACGCGGAAGCGTCTTTAACCTCTTTTGTTTCCTTAGGTTCTTTGACTTCTTTAGCCTCTTTGCTTTCCTTTACATCTTTTATTTCTTTAACTTCTTTGGAGACTTCTTTAGTCGTAACTTTTTCTTTATTTTCTTCAAGACTTTTTTCTGTCATAACACTCCGATTAAGGGCCGTTAAAAAGGCCTTTTTTATTTTATTGCTTTATATATTTTTTTTATTTTCACTTCTAATTCTTTTAATGAACCGTCATTTAAAATAACCATATCCGCCCTTTTTGCTTTTTCTTCCCCACTCATTTGCGCTTTTGCGCGCAGCTTAAAATCATTAGCGCTTATGCCTCTTTTTTTAACACGCTCCGCTAAAGCTTTGTTTGAGGAAGTTACGCATAAAGTTAAGTCAAAATATTTTTCAAAGCCTGCTTCAAAAAGAAGAGGCACCTCAAAAACTATAATTTTATTTTTTGTTTTTTTAACTCTCGCAAAAGCTTCTCTCATAACTCTGGGATGTAAAATACGTTCAAGCTGTTTTCTTTTTGCGGAATTTGTAAAAATTTGTTTGGCAAGGACTTCTTTATCTGTAGTTTTAAAAATTTTAAATATTTCTTTTTTTATATTTTCACGCTGCTGCAGTTCGCGCACTATTTCGTCTGAACTTATGGTAAAAGCGCCAAATTTTTTAAATATATCCAAAGCAGCGCTTTTGCCGCTTAATATGGTGCCTGTAAGTCCTATTTTAACTTGACAATTACTCATAGCTTTAGCTTCTCCATCTCATACCAGTTTACACCGGTTTTGGCTTCCGCAAGCAACGGAACTTTAAGTTCTATAGTGTGTTCCATTTTATTTTTAATAACGGCAGCTTCTTTAAGCAGGTTCTTTTCGGGCAGTTCAAAAATAAGTTCGTCATGCACCTGTAAAAGCATTTTTACTTCCGTCCCTTTATAATGATTAAAAATATCAGCCATGGCTTTTTTGATAACGTCCGCGCTGCCGCCTTGAACAATAGTGTTAATAGCCGCCCTTTGCGCGAAAGAAGCCATATGTCCGCTGCCCATTTTAAATTCCGGCAAATAGCGTATATGCCCCAAAAGCGTTTTAACGTATCCTCTTTCCCTGGCTAGGGCAATATTTTTATCAATCCACTCACGCACGCCTTTGTAAACGGCAAAATAATTATCAATATATTCCTTGGCTTCACGCACGGAAATGTTTAAATTTTGGGAAAGGCCCATCGGCCCCTGCCCGTAAATAATGCCAAAGTTAATAGCCTTGGCCGAGGAGCGCATTTCGTCAGACACCATTTCACGCATAACGCCGAAAACTTCGGCCGCAGTTTTGGTGTGAATATCCCCTCCTTCTTTAAAAGCGTTTACCAAAACAGAATCTTGCGATTCATGCGCGAGCAGTCTTAAATCTATTTGCGAATAGTCCACGCTTAACAATGTTTTGCCGCCTTCCGCCACAAAAGCGCGCCTTAACATGCGCCCTTTAGGAGTGCGTATCGGAATATTTTGTAAATTTGGGCTTGAACTTGAAAGCCTGCCTGTCACCGTGCCCGTTTGGTCTAAATAAGTGTGCACGCGGGAATTGCCGTCCGCCAGCATAATAAGATTGTCAACATAAGTTGACTTAAGTTTGGCGTTAGAGCGGTATTCCAGAATTTTTTTTACTATAGGGTGAAGGTTAACCAACTGCTGCAAAACTTCTTCATCAGTGGAATAACCCGTTTTTGTTTTTTTAACTGAAGGCAGTTTAAGTTGGTCAAAAAGAAGCGCGCCAAGCTGTTTGGGGGAATTAACGTTAATTTCCCTCTGCGCGTCTTTATTAATATCATTTTGTATGGCCGCGATTTCACCTTCTAATGTTTTTGAAAAGTTTTCAAGCCAGGCTTTATCAACCAAAACGCCTATCTCTTCCATAGCCAAAAGCACGGTTATTAAAGGAAGCTCAAGCTCATTAAAAATTTTAAATTGGTCTTTTTCCTTAAGATCACGCTCCAGGACTTCTTTTAAAGACCATATATATTGGTTTTGGAGAGTTAAAAATTCTTTTTCGTCTTTAGGTTCTATAATAACGTCCAAATACTGCGCTGCAAGAGCTTTAAACCCGATATCAGCCCCCGGATTTAAAGAATATGCCGCAAGACGCACGTCAAAACAGTTAATAATTTCTTTAGGAGTTACATCTAAAGCCCTTAAAGTAAATTTCACGTCATAACTTATTTTTAAAATTTGTTTATTGTTAGCAAGCTCTTCTATTTTTAAAAGTTCTTCTTGGGTCAGGTTATCTAATTCTTCAAGGCAGCAGGTTTGCGAATCAGCGGATATTAAAACAAAGTTTTCATCGGTCTGTATAAACATCTTATCTTTTATTTTATTTACGACTTCATTAAAGGATATCCCCTGTTTAATTTCAGTATCTTGTGAAAACAGTTCCCCCTCCGGGGTGTTTTTTGGACGCGCGCTATCAAAAGCGCTTAGAAGATTTTTAAATTCGTACTTTGCAAATAATTCAGACAGTTTAGCCGGCGCAGGCGGTGAAAAAACAGCATCTTCTAAAGTAAAATCCATAGGAATATTTTCATCTAAAGTAACAAGCTGTTTTGAAAGTATAGCAACAGCTTCGTTATCTATAATTTTTTGCGCGGCGCCCTTTTTTATTTTCGGGTTGCCGGCTTTGGCCTCTTTTATAATATCTTCAAGATATCCGAAATTATTAATAAGTTCGGCGGCGGTTTTGGGCCCCAGCCCGGCCACCCCGGGCACATTGTCGGAAGAATCCCCCACAATGGCAAGGTAATCGGTTAAATATTTTTGGGCTATATTAAATTTTTCTTTTACGTAATCCGGGCCTTTTAAAGATTCTTTAGCCGCGCCTGCGGGCCAAAGTTTAATATGTTCGTTAAGTAGTTGTAAAGCGTCTTTATCGGAAGTAGCTAAGACAGCGTCCGCGCCTTCGGCAACGCTTTTTTTAGCTATAAAACCTATAATATCGTCGGCCTCAATCCCCTGAACGGCAAAAACTTTAAGTCCCATTCCGGACACAACTTCCCTGGCAAGCTGCAATTGTGTTAAAAGGGCTTCATCAACAGGTTTGCGGTGGGCTTTGTAGTCGGAAAACATTTTCTTCCTTTTTGTACTGCCGCCCCTGCTGTCAAAACATACGGCAACGTAGTGGGGTTTTTTTTCTTCCACTAATTTAACCAGCCACCTGACAAAACCGTAAAGCGCGCCCACTTCCAATCCTTGTGAGGTTGAAAGTTTAGGCAAAGCGTGGTAATTCCTGTGCAGGAAGTTGTGCGCGTCTGCTATATAAATAGTTTTTTTGTCAGCTGACATAAATTTAAAGTTGATTTTATTTTGGTAAGTATTTTAGATTTTTTATCCGCCCGTTTTAAAACGGGCGGATAAAACTTAGAACAAATATATGATAGTAGAATTAAATTAGTGCGTCAATAGTTTTTTTAAGTGATTCCTTGCTTTGCAAACCTATAAGAACCTGCGCGGGTTTACCGTCTTTAAAAACTATTACGGTAGGAATAGACGAAATCCTGTAATTTGAACTTACGCCGGGGGCGTCGTCCGTATTAACTTTGCCGAATTTCGCTTTTCCTTCATATTCTTTGGCCGTTTCTTCAAAAATGGGGGCGAACATTTTGCAAGGGCCGCACCATGTTGCCCAAAAATCAACCAAAGCCACGCCTTTAGAATTCTCTATTTCAGTTTTAAAATTGTCATCTGTTAAAATAATTTCACTCATACCATTCCTCCCGTCTCTTATATAAAAGAATACCAGACTTTATTTATTATGTCAATTGAGATTAAAATTTTATATACTGAAAAAAAGAGGGAACTGCCAAATGAAAAAAGCGTTTACATTGATTGAACTTTTAGTGGTTGTTTTAATAATAGGAATTTTGGCCGCTATAGCGGTGCCGCAATATAATAAAGCGGTTTTAAAAAGCCGCGCTACCGAATCTATGATTATAGTAAACGCTATTTACGGCGCTTTGGAAAGATACAAACTGGCAACGGGCCAATACCCGTCTACAATGAGCAATTTTCCATCGGCGGCGGAAATTAACGAATACCTTGACATTGAAATATCTTTGCCAAAAAACACAGCAATTTTTTATTATCCGCACTCGTATTTCGGTATTAATTATAATACCGCCTCGGTAAGATTTACAATATCAAAAGGACTGTCTGAAAATCCCAACACAACAATACAATCTCACAGGCCGGGCACTTTGTCCTGTTGGGCGTATGACACACAAAACTCATTCGATCTCGCAGGGCAAAATGTCTGCAAAAGTTTTTGCAGTTCTCTTTCCAATGAAGTCGCAGGCACTCCAACTAAAGCCTGTTTTATAAAATAAAGCGCTATTTGGCGGTTATATCAATTGTACGCCATCTGCCCATAAAGAATCTTACAGTCATAAGAACGGCTGTTACTACCGCGTAAAATGTAAGCCAGCCCCATATAAACAAAACGTCTTTTTTAAGTATATAAACAAAAATATATGTGCCTGGCACCAAAATAAGCCAGCCGCTGGCAAGCATAGCTACCATATGAAATTTTGTATCACCCGCGCCGCGCAAAGTATCGCCAAAAATTAAATATATACAGTCCGCAAATACGAAAAAAGAAACTATTTTTATAAGAGGCAGCGCTAATTTGGTTATCTCTGCCGTACCTTCGGCCCCTGTCTGTAAAAACAAACCTATAAAAATATTAGGAACAAGTATAAATAAAGCCGCTAAAGTGCCCGCGTACGCCAAACCCATTTTGCAGGCGTTTTTTACAACTTCCACAACTTTATCGGGCTTTTTCATACCCATATATCGGCCTACAACTATTTGAACGCCAAGCCCCAAACCAAGTATCGGCATAAAAGATAATGTTTGCATGCTTATAGCTATATTATGCGCAGCTAAAGAAAACATATCCAAATGGCCTACAAAAAAAGTAAATATGGTAAAGGAAAGAATATCCGTAAAAAAGCCGAAGCCGTTTGGCACGCCGTACCTTACAAGACGCATAAACGCCAGCTTATTAAAACCGGCAAGTTTGGCAATCCTGTATTTCCTTTCATTTTTATGGTTAAAAATAAATAATATATAGCAAAAAACCATGCCCGCGTTACCAATGATATAAGCAACCCCCGCGCCCTTTATCCCCATTTCGGGAAAACCGAAATGTCCAAAAATCATAGCGTAGGCGAAAAACATGTTTATTATATTACCTATAATTGTAACGGACATCGGAACCGTGGTTTTGCCGCGGCCTATAAAAAAAGCGGAAAGGGCGTTAGTTAAAATAATTACCCCGCCGAAAAGGTTAAGAATGCCGAAATATTGTTTTTCCAAAACAACAACTTCGGGGGCATGGTCAAAAAGGTCAATAACCCAAAAACCGACGGGCGTAAGCAACGCTATAATTATACCTGAAAATAAGGATATTATTATCCCCTGCCATAAAGAAACGGATATATTGGCCCTTTTTTTCTGCCCATCATACTGCGCCACAAAAACGCCCGTATAGGCGGCTATACCCATAAACAAAGCTACAAAAGTAAAAGCCAAAGATCCGCCGGGTACGCAGGCCGCCAAAGCGTCCGGCGAATAGCGGGACAAAAAAATCCTGTCAACAAACTGCATTGTAACTATAGAGGCGTTTGTAATAATTAAAGGATAAGCTACAAGCCAAATTTCCTTTATTAAAGATTTAGATTTTTTTGCGTTTCCCACTTATTTTTCCCTTTAAAAAAAGCAATCCCCCGCCCTGTTAGAGGCTTGGGATTGCTTTTCAGAATAAAAGTCAAATTATTTTCTAACGTTGACGGCTTTGGGACCTTTATCAGATTCCACAATGTCGAACTCAACTTCTTGACCTTCAGAGAGGGTTTTAAAACCTTCCCCTTTGATTTCCTGATAGTGTACAAAGAGGTCTTTTGAGCCATCTTCGGGGGTTACGAAGCCGTAACCTTTTTGGTCGTTAAACCATTTTACTTTTCCTTTTGCCATTTACATTTACTTCCTTACTAATGTGATTAAGGTTATTATTTCAAACCTTATAATTATTGTAGCATAAAAATTTATTTTTGCAACAATTTTTTTAAGTTTTTAAAGACTTAGGTTTCCTAAAACATTTTTTTAAACTGTAAAGCGCCGTTCTCGAAGTGCCACTCCTCAGTTAACACTCCGTCAGCCGAATACTTTTTTGTTATACCGTGCGCTTTGCCGTCTTTATAAGAAGAAACCAACGCTATAGCGCCGTTGTCATGATAAATTATTTTATCGCCCACAAGTTTATCCTTTTTATATGTGCATTCAGCGTGCACAAAACCACTTTCGCTGTATGTTACAACCTCGCCGTCTAAAAAGCCGTTTTTAAAAGTAGCTACTTCCAAAAGCCTTCCGCTGGCGTAATATTTTATTTGCTTGCCGTGCTGAACGTCATGCTCATAAAAAATTTCTTTCTGTAAAGATCCGCTGGGCTGGTATACGCGCACAACGCCGTTTAAAAGGCCGTCTTTATAAGTTTTTTCAAGGTTAACCACGCCGCTTTCAAGATAGGTGCGGCTTACGCCGTTTCTTACCCCATTAACAAAAGGGCATTCAAAGTAAATCCTGCCGCTGTTATAAAATTCTTTAACCATACCATCGGGGATAGTACCGTCCATGCTGACGGTATCCATACTTTCGTTTAAAGTTTCGGTAGCTATTTTTTTATTATCTAAATAATATTTGCGCAAGTACCCCTTTTTACCCGAGCCTAAAGGAGCAAGCTTTCTCACAATAACCTTTTCTTCAACGCTCATAAATCCTCCAAAACAGCTTTTGCGGCTTTATAGCCGCAGCCAAAAGCAAAATGTAAATTAAAACCGCCGCTTTTACCGTCAACATCTAACATTTCCCCTAAAATATATACATTAGCACATTTTTTTGATTCCAGGGTGTTCGGGTTTATTTCTTTAACGTCAACACCTCCCGCCGCGGCGTAGGAATCCTCCCACTTAGCAGGCCGGCCCGGTGCAAAAACCCAGTTTTGTAAAACGTCCGCCAGATTACAGAAAACATCGTCCTTCATTCTGCCGGCCAAAACAGTTTTTTCTATACCTGAAAGTAAAATTAATTGCTCAGCAATGGTTTCATGCAGTATGCCTGTAAAAAAATCTTTTATTTTGCGGTTCTTGTATTCGGCCCGCCTTTGCTCCATATAAATTTTAAAATCAGCCCGGTTAACAAAAGGCAGTAAATTTAAACTTATTTTTGCGCCGGGGTTACGGGCCAAAACCCTGCTTACATTCATAACAGGTATGCCGTTGAGCCCGTTTTTAGTAAACATAACTTCGCCCTTTGAACTTATTAATGTTTTCTTTTCCAAAATAACAGAAACTTCCGCATCTATCCTTACGCCTTGTAATTTGGCAAGCGGGTTTTGCTCTAAAACAACGGGGCTTAAAGCAGGCGCTGTTTCAACTACGCTATGACCAAAGCCTTGGGCCAAAGTATAACCGCTGTCCGTACCGCCGCATTGCGGGTACGCTTTTGAACCGCAGGCAAGCATTAATTTTTTCGCTTTAAATATTTTGCCGTTTTCGGCGGTAACGATAAAAACGGAATTTCGGGAAATCTCTTTTATTTTATGCTCTGTTAATAAAACGCCGTCGTTTTCCTCTAAAGCAAGCGTTAAAGCGCCGGCCACGGCTGTTGCCTTATCAGTTACAGGGAAATAGCGCCCGTCATCTTCTTCTTTTAATAAAACGCCAATAGATTTAAAAAATTCAACACTTTCTTTAAAAGAAAAGCTTTTAAGCACGTTTTTAATAAAATCCTTTTCGCCAAAATAACAATTCTCAGACATATTTTTATTTGTAACGTTGCACCTGCCGTTGCCGCTTACCAAAATTTTACGCGCGGCTGTTTTGCCCGCTTCCAATACCAAAACACTTTTACCCCCGCGCGCCAAAACAACAGCCGCGGCAAGCCCTGATGCCCCCGCGCCTATTACAGCTGTATCATAAACTTTATTTTCTGTGTTCATTAACATTTAACCGAAAATATTCTACTAAAAAAGATATTTAAACCGCTTTTAAGCCTGCAAAGAAAGCGCCGCCAAAATATAGTCCGCCGTGGTAAGTTCAAAAGGCTCGATTATTTCTTCGGAATCGGCAAAATCTTTTTCAAACAAACGTTCATTAAGTTCCTGCACAAAAGCGGCGTCATCTATACCGAAGTTCATTTCACCGTTTACAAACAGACTCAGCTTATCAAAATTGGCCGACCCGATACAAGCCCAATTATCATAAATAGCCGCCTTTATATGCGACATTGTCGGATAAAAGTAAACCCTTATATTATTTCTTAACATAATATTGGCTTTTACTTTATTATTTGAATGCATTAAACCAATGTCATTTTCAGAAGGAAGTATTACGCGCACGTCAACGCCGCGCCTTCTTGCCATAATAAGTTCTTTTACTATCCTATTATCCGAAAAATAGGCGTTTTGTATATAAATCCTTTTTTTAGAGCGTTTAATAGCTTCCAACTGAGCCTTTAAAATATCAGGCCTGCTTGGCTTAGTGTATAAGGGGCGCACGTCAATCATATCCGTGTCGTAATTATTTTTAAAACATTCGTCACATTCTTCGTTCGCAATAACAGCGCCGGTGCCCAAATCACCTCCGAGGCCGGAGAACGTCCACGAATGGTTAAAATTATTTTTAAGTTTTTGTACTATAGGTCCCTCTAAAGCTATCATAAGGTCATGCCATTTATAGCGGTATTCCTCACCAAAGTTCATACCGCCGGTATAGGCCAGTTTATCGTCTATAATAATAACTTTGGTATGGTCCACTATGCCAAGTATGTTAGGATGCGTACGGAATTTAACCGAAGAATCTTCCGTCATATATTTTTTAATTTTTGGCATCACATAATCAGGCTCATGCGGCATTTTAGGCGCTTTCATTAAATTAATTACAGTGTTAATTTCATCAACCAGCACCCTTGTTTCAACGCCTTCGTTAGATTTGTTTTTTAAAATATCAGCAAGGCTTAGGCTGTATGGGTCAACTTTAAAAATATAAAGCCTTATGTCTATGGAACTTCGCGCGTTGCCCGCCGCTTTTATAAAATGGGCAAAAAATTCCTCCCCTCCTATAAGAAGGGTCGTTCTGGCTTTATAAATCTCCTTACGTGTGTTTCTATCTAAAAACTTATTAAAAGATTCAAGGTCCATCATTTCGTCGCCTTCATATAAAGGCACAAAATCAGTTTTTAGGTTACGCACCTTTGGGGAGAAAATATTTTTTATAAAGGCGTCGCTGCCGGCAAGAACAATATGCGCGCTTGTAACCGGCGCTTTTATAATGCCTATAAAATTACTTTTAATAAAAAAGGAATACACCATACCGACAGAGATTCCCACGGGCGATACATCTTTTTGCAACTCATATAAGTCCGGTATTCTTACAGCGGCCATATAGCCTGTTTTCATATCTAAAAACAAATAGGGCACCTGCGGAATTTGGGATACTTCCACAAGTAACCTTCTCTTATTAGGATACTCAGCTTTTAAAATAGAAAGAAAGTGTTTTTGCGCCAATTCCCTTATAACGGTATTTTTTACTTTTTTAACCATTTCTATTTCTTTAGGAATATCACCGGGAGCGGCGATAACAATTTTACCGTTAAAATCACGGTATACAACAACGTCCTTGTAGTCCGTTAAAAGCAAATAGCCGTTGCCCGCTTTTCGAGGCGCGAGTTCGTTTGAAACTTCTTTAACAACGCGTTCCAGCACGCCTTTTACCAAAACAACTTCCCGCTTTTGGGAGGCGGGTATTTCAGTTTCAAGCTTTTTTACTACTTCGACGTCTAAATATTTGTATTTTTTATTGGTTTTGCCTTCTTTTGGCAAATGCCCCGATAAAAAGAAATATACGCCGCTGTAATAATAGGAAATGTAAAGATCATTATTATAGACAAAAACCTCTTTAGGGTCCTGGCTTTGGTCAATCATGCTTATAACTTCCTGCTTTTTAAAAACCTGGTGGCAGCCTATAAAAAAAGCAAGTAGGATAAGAACAAAAAGCTTTAAAAAAGAATTTTTAAATTTCATATATCATATATTCTAATATAATTTGGGTATAAAAGGAATTGTCTTTTACAGACGTATATTTATTGTTTAAAAGTACATTTTACTAACCCGCCGCGCCAAAAACAATCTTATTACCGTAGGGACAAAAATAAGCCCGCCATATGGCGGGCTTATTTTTATTTAGCTGCTTTAATTTTATCAATCTGGCGCATTACGGCTTTTTCTATTTCAACAACAATAAACACTATGATACCGAATATGAAGGGATACTTCCAATCCCCCAATGCAAGCGGCACCGTGCCGAACGTGGAGTTCATAAAAGGTATATAAGTTACGCTTAATTGAAGAAACATCATAACAAAACAAACTATAAACACATATTTGTTGCCAAAGAAATCCTTATTAAAAGCAAATCCTCTTATATTGCGGCTGTTAAACAAATGGAAAGCTTGCGCCAAAACAATTGTCTGCAGAGTAACAGTTCTTACAAGCTGCTCGCTTACGCCGTAACCCAAAAGAACAACGTTCATAAACAAACTGCCGCCGCCTATAAATACGGAAAGGAAACATATCCTCCAAATAAAATAAGCGTCTAACAAAGGTGTTTTGGGCGAACGGGGCGGACGGTTCATAACACCCGGCTCGGCTTTTTCAAAAGCTAAAGCCAAAGATATAGTGACAGAGGTTATCATGTTAACCCAAAGTATCTGCACCGGTGTTAAAGGCTTTACGGTTGAAAAGATAATACTGGCCATAATTAAAAAACTTTCCGCGCCATTTGTCGGCAAGATAAACAAAATACTCTTTTTAAGGTTATCATACACTCTGCGGCCTTCTTTAACGGCTGATACTATTGTGGCAAAGTTATCGTCCGCCAAAACAATTTCCGCGGCGTCTTTGGTTACGTCCGTTCCTTTTATGCCCATAGCAACGCCCACGTCCGCCTGTTTTAAAGCTGGAGCGTCGTTAACGCCGTCGCCCGTCATGGCGCATATTTTACCTTTAGACTGCAGCGCGTGCACAATTCTAAGTTTATGTTCGGGGCTGGTTCTTGCAAAAATATTATATTCATTTGCCGCGGAAACAAACTCCTCCTCGGTCATATGATCTAAATCTTTACCTTGAAGGGCTTTGTCACTGTTCTCTATACCCATTTGCCTGCCGATTGTTTTAGCGGTTTCAACATGGTCGCCCGTAATCATTTTTACGGTAATACCCGCTTTTGCGCATACCTCGATAGCTTCAATAGCTTCTTCCCTGGGCGGGTCTATCATACCGGCAAGGCCGAGAAACACTATCCCCTCCGAATTGGCTTCATTATAAATATCCTCGTGGTGGATTTCCTTTACTGTCCTGGGCACTAATTTGTAGGCCGCGCCTATAATACGCTGGCCCTTGTTAGCAAGTTCATTGATTTTATCTTCCCAAAATTGTTTATCAAAAGGCTGTTCCCCTTTTTGGGTAAGTTCCTTGTCCGCAATGGACATAAGCCTGTCGGGAGCGCCTTTAATAAGAATAATATTTTTATCATTTTCCCATTCTATAAGAGTGGCCATATATTTGTATTCGGAATCAAAAGGCACCGTGGAAATACGGGGAAAATTCTTATGCTCTATTAATACTGCTTTTTGGTAAAGCGTAATAAGAGCGCCTTCGGTAGGGTCACCTTTAACATTCCAATGCCTGTCTTTATCTTTGCCTAAGGCGGAATCATTACAAACGTTAAAACAATTAATAAGAGTGTCCATTACAACATTTTCTCTAAAATTAACAGGCGTCTTGCCGTCAATAGTTATTGCACCTTCGGGGGAATAGCCCGTGCCCGTTACCTCAAAAACCTGTTCGCGCGTTTGCACCGTCTGCACAGTCATTTCATTTTTTGTAAGAGTGCCCGTTTTATCAGAACAAATTACTGAAACGGAACCT
Organism: Elusimicrobium minutum Pei191; assembly: GCF_000020145.1. Taxonomy (NCBI): domain Bacteria; kingdom Pseudomonadati; phylum Elusimicrobiota; class Elusimicrobia; order Elusimicrobiales; family Elusimicrobiaceae; genus Elusimicrobium; species Elusimicrobium minutum. Next base: position 535,132 of record NC_010644.1, on the reverse strand, counting down.
AATGTTTCCACAGAAGGAAGACTGCGCACAATGGCGTTCTTTTTAGCCATGGTTTGCACGCCTATGGCGAGAATAATTGATAAGATAGCCGTTAAACCTTCAGGTATCGCGGCTATGGCTAAACCTATAACGGAAAGCAAAAGATCCGCTTTTTCATAATCTCTAAAAAAGTAGCCGAACGCGAAAATAAAAACAGATACAACAATTATGACGGTTGAAACAAATTTACCAAACTGGGCCGTCTGTCTTATTAACGGAGTGGTTGCTTTTTCCACCTCGGAAAGTAATTGGTTAATTTTACCTATTTCTGTATCTTGCCCTACGGCTACAACCACGCCAAGCCCTTTACCCGAACGTACGCTCGTGCTGGAAAACGCCATGTTTTTTCTGTCGCCCAACATAGTGTCTGTGGAAAGCATATCGGGTTTCTTATTTGTAGGTAAAGATTCCCCGGTCAAGGCGGATTCTTCTATTTTCAAATTTTCAGCCCTGATAAGCCTTAAATCAGCAGGTACTTTATCGCCTGGGCTTAAAATAACAATATCCCCTATTGTAAGAGTTGAAGCGTCAATTTCCAATCTTACGCCCTCGCGGATAACCTGAGCCTTGGGGGAGAGCATCTTTTTAATGTTTTCTATGGCGCGTTCGGCCTTACTTTCCTGAAAAAAGCCTATGCTTGCGTTGACGAACGCTACAAGCAGTATTACCGCTGTATCAATATAATATCCGAAAACGGCGGTTACTATAGCCGCCACAATAAGAACATAAACTAAAATATCATTAAAGTGGGAAATAAAACGTACTAATGCGCTTTTCCTTTTTGCCTGTGGCAAAACATTAGCGCCAAATTCCGAAAGGCGTATTTTAGCGTCTTCCTCAAAAAGCCCTTCTTCCGGTGTTACCTGTAATTTTGAAAGAATTTCCCCTACGTCTTCCGAATACCATTTTTCCATGTCTTGTATGTTTTCTTTTTTCATAACCAACCCTTTAAACATTTTTCTTAAATATGCGCAAATTAAAACAGACTTAGTTTATTATATTAAATTTATATTAGATAATAACAAAAAAGTCCTCTTAAAAAAGAGGACTTTTTTATTTAAAAATTATTTATTTTAAACTGTCAAATATTCTAAAGCAAAACCGAAAATATTTTCTTGGCGCGCAAAAGAAAGCGGCTCTCCGATTTCGGTTAACGATTCGACTGGAACCCATTTTTTATTTTTAATATCAAAAATTAAAACTTCTTCAATTTCCTCGGCTCCGATACTTCTTCTTGAAAGCAGCGTTCCGCCGGAATTTACTATATCTTGGGGTTTTTTAACAACTATCATCGCCACATACCCCTTGCCGCCGCGTTTCCACATATTAGCGCCAAAAGCGTAAGACGCCGCGCCGGAAGGTTCTTCACCGAAACACATGCCGGAAGTTTCTTCTCCTCGATGCATATGCATCATATCTACAGAAACAGGGTATGTTTTAGGGCGCACATAATTGATATCCATACCATTTTCCTTAATTTCGGAAAAATATTTTTTGTCTTCAAAAAATAGCCCTCTAAAAATATATTTGTCCGAATTATATTGGGGAAACTGGATAAAGAAATCATTATTTATATTTTGCCAAACATCTTCCTCTTCCTTAACATTGTAAAAGCTTTTAAGTTCTTCTAAAAGTTCTTTTTTGTTGTTTGTTAAACCTATTGAAAAAGAACTGTTATCAATAATGTCTTTAGGTGAAAAGAATTTCTTTATTGCGGCAAAAATTTTGCCAAAAAAGGAAAGCGATGGTGCCGCTTTTTGTTCTACCTCGGGCAAAGATGCCGCGGCTTGTATAGGGACGGATTTCTCATTTTTCTTAAACATCCCTTTTCGGTTAAAAAGTTTAAAAACAGGTAACATTAATACCGGCGGCAAAAGTATAAATCCAACAAAAGAACCTAAATTTAAAGCATCCGTCGGGGATAAAGCGAAAATACTTTCCGCCGCGTATTTTGTAAAGTCTGAAACGCCGCCCCATAAAATAGAGCCTACGCTAAAACCCGCCACGGAAACTATTACAAAAGGCAGCGTCATTATTTCCCGTTCTCTGTTTTTTGATAAAGCGCCGTAAGTTACGGTAAAAACCAAAGATATACCAAATTCAACTACCGCAAAACTGGCTACAAGCAGTAAAGGCGCCGCGTGGGTTACGGCAATGCTGGCTACGCTTCCCGCCGTAATGGATACCAAACCAAAACCGGTTGCCCCGGCAACGCCAAAGCGGTTTATTATTTTGTCGGCCAAAAATCTGCCCGCTAAAAATGGCAACGGATATGTAAGCACAGCAAACATTTGAGCGGTAGTTTCGGAATACAATCGGCCGAATATAAGAGGACCTACTATAGCCGAGCCTGCCTCAACCATGTTTAAAAGAGTAAGCCCGCCTACTATTTTTCTTGAAGCGATATCGTTTTTAAAATAATTCCATTTTGCCGCAAGTTCCTGCTTTAAAGAAACTTTTTTCTCCGTATCAAGCTGACTTTTCGTGTTAGGTATACCGGAAAGGTTAAGCCAAATTAATCCAGCCAAAGCCGCCGGCACTCCTATAAAAGGTATTGAGCCTGTCGCGTCGCCAAAATATTGTGCAAAAAGTATAGGAGCCGCGTACATTACGGTAATACCTACCCCCATGCTTTTCTGTATATTAATACTTTTTCTTGTCCTTACTCTTTCTTCCGTGGTAATGGAAGACATCATGGGCGCGGCCGAATTATTAATAAAATCCTTACCAACGCCTATAGCAAAAATTGAAAGAAGAATGCCCGCAAACTGTAAAGCGGGGCCGAATACCGAAGGCGTAGCTATATTCCCAAAACCAAAAAGGTATGACGCTAAAGACCCTATCAAAATACCGGAAAGCCCCACGTTAAGAGCTGTCTTCCTGCCAAATTTACCCGCGAACGGAGAAGAAAAGAAGGGCAAGAAAATAGCGGCCAACGTTGTAGTGGCTACTAAAACAGTTATTTTACCATCGCTGTATCCTAAGGTTTCCTGTATGTTGGTAATCAAAGGCGAAACCGCAAACTCCATAGCCATAAGCGCGGATGTTAAATATAAAGGACTTAAGAATTGGGAAGAAGGATTTATTTTATCAATATTTATAGGAGTAATATTTTTGCCTTCTTTAATATCTTGTATTTTTTGCATTATGTTTAAAGGTTTTCCGCTATTTAATACATAATGGGATTTAAGTGTTTTTGAAACTCTGTTTTCATAAGCTATTTCACCGTCTTTAGTTACATACGCTTTATGATTCATGAGAAATTTATAAAAATTAATAACATCGCTTTCATTAGCGTGTGATATTGTAAAAGGTACGGCAACCCTTTCCTGGTAATTTTTATAGCTGAATTCTTCCCCCTCTTGTATAGGCAGGTCAAGTGTAAAATTTCTTTCTTGTATTATAACTTTTCCGTTTCCTTCCACAACCTGGGAATTAACCGTAAATATTTTTTTAATTCCTTTAGCAAGTTCCGTGGGGTTAACGCCGAAATTAAGAGTACCGGAACCTTTGCTTGTATCGTCTTTTTTATTTTTTGAGAAAAATTTTACTCTTGATGATTCATGTTGCGTTCTTTCTTTCTCACTGGCAAATGCTTTGGGCGTAGTGGCAAAAAGGGCTGCATGTAAATTTTTGGCTATTTTCACAAAACCGTTTATCAATTCTTTTGCCGCGCCTTTTTGGGCCGCCATAAGAGCAAACGACACGCCTATTAACGCTAAAGGAGCCATAAGATAAAAGGTTGTGGTAGCTTCAACATTGGCAAGTTGTTCGCTTAACCCTTGTGCCATATACCTTATTTTAGCGGTGTCAGCCATAGCGGCAAACATAGCCGGGAAAATAGCGCAGCCTAAAGTTGAAATTGATATCCAATGAACAAGTTTAGCCTCTCTTTTAGGGGTAGCGGCAAGGCCTATATTAAATAAAGCAAAAAAGCTTGATATGCCGTATTCCCCAACACCTATAGCCGCGACAAGCGGCACTACGCCGGCGCTCATTCCCATTCCTATTGCGGACGTAACGCCAACAACAGTTAAGCCTGTGGCAAGCATTTTACTGCCAAACATGCCAAATTTATTAATTAAGGTTTTGGCAGTAAGTCTTCCCAATATAAAAGGAGCAGAGGAATATAAAAACGCAAGTCCGCTTACAAGTTCATTAGCGCCGGGCATTATAGCTAAAATCATAATAGGCATACTTACCATAAATCCAACTTCCGCGCCGTTTAATAAAAACGCACTGGGAATAAGCTTCCACGCTTCACCATCGTTAAAGATAATATTCCAACCGTATTTTAAAGAGTCTGCGCCTTGTTTAAAATTACCATGCGTAAAATTACCTAAAGCTGTTTTATGAGCGTTTACAAAATTTTTAAAAGCGGTGGCGGCTTTAATCTTCTTTTCCGAGAAAGATACTTTTTCTTTAACAACCGTTTCTTCGGCGTTTTTAGTAAAACCATTATATTTAAAGTTGGGAATATTTGTCTTATGTAAAGCCGCAAGAGTAGCGCCTGACATACCGATAGCAAGCAACGGTATAGCCGAAGTAGGGTCAATGCCCGCTTTGCTAAGCATCCATGCGGATGTAGTAGCCAACATAACCCCTAAAGACATAAGCATTTGCAGTCTGGCTGTTTTTTTCATTCTCAAATCAGGATCGCCTGTTATGTTAGACATTATCGGCGAAGTAGTTACCGTTGTTGTAAACACTCCTATACCTGTAATGAAAGCCGAAGCAAGAAGCCCCGCGTATTGCAAACCCACATTTTCCCAAACGCTAAAATGCCCAAGCCCGAAAGCCGCGCTCATAACGCCGCCAAGTAAGACGGCCGAAACGCCTAATTTTAATGTTTTTGCTTTGCCTAATTTTGCTTTAGCGATTGTAGCTAAATAAGGCACCGGTATGGCAAGTATAAACGTAACGCTGCTAAAAAGAGCCTGCTGCGTATTAGATAAATCCATTTTATCGGCAAACTGTATAACGTTTGAACCGCTGAACAAAATTATAAAACCATTAATTATAGAGGTTAAATAAAGAGCCAGCGTCCAGGAGTTGGAATGCCTCATGGAAGTTTCCACCACAGGTAAAGAGGTTGACGCCACGCCGTTTTCTATTTTCTCGGCAATGGATTGAAAAGAAACTCCGTTTGTAGCGTGAACAGAAATAGAACTGTCTTTTTTACCTGTTTTGGTATTTAAAAAAATCAGGTTACCTTCATTATTAATAAAAGGAACATAATTTCCGTAAATATGCTGCTTAAATTTAATAATATCTTTTACCGACGCGATAACTTTTATCTTAATACTATGCAGCTCCGAAATTTTAATACTGCCGTCAGGTTTTTCTATAGCCGCGTTTACCTGGTATTTTTGTTCTATTTTATTTTCTATGCTTAAAGGTTGATTATCTTTAGTTGAACTGTTAACAGAAATCTTAGGCTTTTTGCCGATTCCTAAAAACCCTTTTGTATATTCCACTTTATCTGTGGCAGGATTTAATATTTCAAAACCGTCTTCCGTAATATTTACAACGCTGCCATCCGCCTGTTTTTGCTCAAAAGCTTTTTGCGCGGCTTGCGTGTTTATTTTTCTTTGTTCAGAGTCAAAAACGTCTGCTTTATCTAATGCCGCTAACTCAGCATCGTTTATAAATATAACAGACCCAAGCTCCGCCCTTATAGCCTCAAGCGAAGTCCTGTTTATATTAACTGTTTTAAAAGCGTTATTTATATTATTTTCTAATATAATTTGAAACGCGGGGTAAGTTCTTACCGTTTTATCACCGACTTTCGCGGCGGCGCTGTCCCCATGTTTTACAATAAATTCCAAAATGGCTTTATTGTAAGCGGAGTCTAACGCGTTCTGTAATGATTCGGCTTCATCAGATGTTAAAGTGTTGGTTAATACGGCTTTTAATTTCTCGGGCAATACCCCAAAAAAGCTGGCAGCTATCGTACTAACAGACTGGTTTTTCACTATAGGCCTTACCTGCATCCCAAATTCCGCCGCGCTTGCTTTAGCGTTTACCGCTGCCTCGCTTGCTGATCCTAAGGTATGTTCTAAGACTCCTGTTACCACAGGTCTTGCTGAGGAGTATACCTGCCCGGTTACATGATGCGCCGCTGTTCCTTCTAAGGCTTCTTGCGCGGGGGTTATTTTTTCTACTCTTTTGTTTATTATCCTGCTTACCGTCTCTTCTTTTCCTTCCCCGTTTACCCTCTTATAGCTCTCAACGTCTTGCTTATATTCATACCCATATTTATTTTTTATATAATCATCCGCAGCCTTCGCTATCGGCGTATTTGACAAACTCCATTCCCCTTTTTCGCCTTCTACATAACCCTGGTTGTTTACATGTATATTACTTATATACCCGGCTACCGCGCTGTTCTCTAAATCCGTCAGCTCTCTCCCTTCTTCCACCGCTCTATCCAACACCGCCTCTGCCCTCGTCATCTCCACAGCAGCCCACTGCTTCTTCATGCTCTCCGCCGTTATCCCTTCTTTCCCATACTCCCTTCTTATCTCCCTTCCTATCTTTAACTCTTCCGCAAGCATCGCTACAAAACCTATCCCGCTCATGTTTATCAACTCTTGCTTGATAAACTCCTTCGTGCTTACCTCTTTACTTACTGGCGCTCTTACCCCCACCAACTGCGCGTATACCCGCTCCAATGTTCCAGACGACGGCCCGCTGCCTCCCTCCGCCTCTGCCGGCCTTCCTATTATACTTCCTATCCCAAATAACTTTGCCGTATCACCTACTCGCTTTGCTCCAATCCCTCCCAACTTCGACGCCTTACCTATTCTCCCCGCTCTATCCAATCCCTTACTTACTCCCGATACAACCTCCGCGCTCCTCATTGCTTTGCTTACCTCGCCAGCCGCGATTACTCCCCTTATTAACTTTCCACCCTCTATCGTCCTTACTCCTACCCCCCCTGCTTCCGCCATCACGCTTATCTGCTTCCCTACATTACTTATATTCTTTACCGCGCTTCCAGCCTCCGTCATGCTCCCCATTGGCAACATTACCATCATACTGTATACCACAGCCTTGTTCTTCGCATGTACAAAACTATTCTTCGCCCTACCCATCACTCTGCCAATCCTGCCAACCCCACTTCCCGTTCCTCTCGCAGCAACAATAACCTTTTCACCCTCCACCACTCCACCCGCTACTTTATTCCCCTCCATAACTCTAAACGCACCGGTAACTTTACTCTCCAAACTTATTCCCTTCCCTCCCTCTATTATTCCTTTCCCCACAACAGGCCTCGCGCTAAACGTGCCTCCCCCTCCAGACCCGCCTACGCTTAAGCCCAAATCCTTTACCTTCGTCTCTACCTTCAACGTTCCCTCTAACACCGGACTTATCTTTAACTTCCCTCCTATCCGACCCTTCACTACCTTTAACTCTCCTCCCACACCCTCTAAACCAAATTCTATCACTCCCCCCTTTACCCCACCGCTAACCTTCTTTACCGCATTTACACGCTCCATCGCCGCCGCCTGCTCCGCTACCTTTACACTCCTTACCCCTCTTACCGAAACTTCCTTCCCAGCATTCCCTGCCCCCCTCAAACTCCTCCAACAGTTCTCTACGCTCCTAGGTACCCTAAACGTGCTCATACTCTTCGCCAGGTTTCCTATCAACGCTATCATCACAACTATATCTAATACATACGCTAATCTCTTCTCATTATAATACTCCCTCGCCCTCTTTAACTGGTCAGCGTTAAACCCTCCTATCTTCAATCCCACCGCTTCCTTTATCTTCCTGTCCGTTCCAGACGTCACATCCATATACGTCGTACCCGCTATCACCTTCCTTATCTCGTTAGCCCCTCCATCCCCTTCATACGCCCCACTACCCAATACTCCAACTATAAACGGCCAATGCAAATTCCGCTCTTCTCTTAATAATTTCCTTATCTCACGCTTTCCTCCAGCTCCCCCTAAATACGCCAAATCCTCCCCTATATCCGTAAATACATTCCTCATTGGCATCATTAAACACGCATCACTTCCCCTCTTTACCTCTACCTCCTGACACATCTTTATATCTCTAACACTAAAACCCCACTCCCTTGCCTTCTCCTCATCTATATACTCAAACCGCCTCGTCACTTCATTCAAATACAACGCCTTTTTACTCACATGATTATAATACCCGTCAACATACTCCGACGGCGTAAATACAGCCCCAAATTTGTCCCACGCCCACTTCACCGCGTTCCTAGGATACCCGCTCCTTACCGTTTCCCTTATCAATTCTCCTAACAATACAATCCCCTTTTCTCCGCTTAATATCAACCCGTGCGCCGCCCTGCTCATTATTACAGACGATACCCGCCCCTCACTCCAATACTCCTTCCCAAATTTGTATATCTCCTCCTCCCCTCCTCCTATCAACCCAAGCCCCGTCATCGCACTCGTTATATCTATACAACTCTTCTGCGCCTCCCCCAAACCCCTCACATACCCGTCCGTAATCCTGCTCTCACAAACTCCCTTACTCTTCTTTACATCCAATACCTCTTTATAATATGCCCTCATACTGCCCGCTGTCTTTCCCCCTAAATCTAATCGCCTCATCCCTACCAATACCTCCGTCACCAACGGCGCGTACCTTTCCTGTATTCCCCTCTTCGAATACAACAATATGTCCACCAATACCTTTAACATCGCTCCAGTAGCTTCATCTATATCCATCTCCAACTTCTTCCTGCTATCCTTTCTTATCAAATCATACCTTAACTCTATCACTCCCTTCCCTACCTTCCTCGAATCACTGTTCTGCAACGTCCTCTTATACGCACTGTATACCCTGTCCGCACTGTTTAATAAACCTCCCTCCTCTACACTCTCTCCTTCTACATCGTTCCCATATCCCAACCTAACACCCCCCTGCTCGGCAAAATACTCCAACGCTTTATAATAATCCTCTCCCATTACCTCATATACCCTCCTCTCACGACTCCCGCTCTCAATCGCTATCTTTACACGCTCTTCTTCATATACCCTCTCAACCCTCACACTCTCCACAGCAAAACTCTTCCCCCATACCTTCCCCAACTCCTCACTTATCTCTCGACCTATTAATCCTTTTTCGCTCTTTATCATGTAGCCGGAGTTCTTTATGTTCTTGGAATTTATTATTGGATTTTTTGTGCTTATGTTCGTAGCTTTTTTTTCAACACGTACCTGCGCATAAACCTCAGCGGGCACAACACTTTGAAGTATGCTTGCTATTAAGACAGCGCTTATTATTTTGGTTACAGTTTCTGTTATTTTCATTCTTTCTCGTTTCGCTAAAATTCACTCGTAAAATACATTAATAAAATTTTAGTATCTTCGTAGTTCCGTCGCCAGGGTCTTAAGACCTACCGTACGGTAGGTCTTAAAATGGGTCTTTTTTACAAGGCAGCGTCTACTAAGAGTTAAACCGCCGCCAAAAAATAGCCCGTTAAAATAAAAAACCTCCGATTTTTTATCGGAGGTTTATAGTTTTTATAACAACAAAAAATTGTTTTTATTAACCTATCGCCTCCGCATTGCGTTTAAACATAACATAAAAAAGCGCGCTCATAATTGAACGAACTTCTTTCGCAATACGAATAATATTTAGGTTAATATTTTTTATCATACTTTTTTTAAATTAAAAACTAAAAAAGTTAGCTACATAAATATTATACTATTTTTATAAAAAGTTGATATTGTTTTTTTAAGAACCCGGGTTTTTAAGCAGTATTTTATTATACAATTCTTCTTGCTTTCTGACGGTGGAAACCGCGCTAAAAAGATTTTTATCAAAACTTTTTACGCCTTGTTTGATAGTGAAATAAATTTTATCGTTTTTTAAAATCTCAATTATTTTATCTGACATTCCTTCTTTGTTTCGCTGGCCTAAAATAAAACCGTTTTTGCCGTTTATCAAAACCTCGGCGGTGCCGTCAGCCTCATAACAAACAGCCGGCACGCCCGCGCCCAAAGCTTCAAGCAAAGCAACAGGCATGCCTTCACGCAGAGAAGTTGAAACATACAAATCGCTTACAGCCAACAATTCACGGGTATCATGCCGCATTCCTAAAAAAAACAAATGATTTTTAAGTCCTGATTTTTTAGCAAGCGTTTTTACTTTGCGTTCTTCCATCCCTCCACAGCCAGCGTAAAGAAAATATGCTCCGGGAATTTTTTTTAAAACATGTTTAGCCACAAGCACAAAATCGCGGGCGTTTTTTAAAGGTTTAAAATTACCTATGCTTAATATGACCTTTGCCCCTTTAGGAATACGCAGCGATTCAAGTTTGGCATTATAATCAAAAGATGGTTTTAACTTTTCAAACTCAGCTCCGGGATAAATAAGAATATTTTTTTTTACGTTGCCTATGCCAAGCGTAAGCGCTTCTTGCATATTTGAATTTGATACAAAAACCAACTGGTCCGTTATAAAAGAAAAATATTTTTCAATTTTAGAATAAAATAAATATCTTTTTATACCGCCATAGACGCTAAAACCTAAGCCATGATAAGTGTGTATAACCTTTGTTTTAGGAGCGGTTAAAAAAGCCGCCGCTCGCCCTACTACACCCGCCTTAGGACAGTTTGTATGAATTATATGCGGCCTGATTTTTATTATAAGCCAGGCCGTTTGAAATAAAGATACCAAATCATAAAAAAGGTTATAAAAGCAAACGCGCTGCCTAAGGCTATTGATATAAAAATATTTATTTTTAAGAAGTTTTTTTGCGAAAGGATCCAGCACTCCGCCCGGTCCTGCCGCTAAGAAAACTTTAAATTTATTTTTAGACAGATTGGCGGCGGAATACAACACGCTTTTTTGGGCGCCGCCGGCGTCCAAACGCGTAATTATATATAAAATTTTTACTCTGTTATCTCTATTCTTCATTAATAGTTTTATTTCCGTTTGGGGAGGAAACTTTTTCCGCAGGCGCAGTGTCGGCCACTAAACCTGAGCCGGGATAATAATATTTTAAAATGTTTAAATATGTTTCCCCTTTCTTTTCAAGGCCTTCCGCTCCCGCGAGACAAAACCCGCTGCCTTTGCCGGTATCCACGCCTAAAAGCAGGATGTTTTTAAATTTTTTGCCTTTATAAAAAGGAATTACAACAAAAGAGTTTGAACGTGTTGAACCGGCGCCCAAAACATAAGTTATCAAACCATAATCTTTAATTTCCAAATTATCCTTTTTACCTTTTATTGTTAAATGATTTACACGGCCTTTATCCGATACCGAAGAAACCTCAATGCCTGTTATATTTCCTATTTTTTTAATGGAGTTGGCGCGCCTTTGTATATCGGCCACGTCATAATAATAAGCCCATTTTATTCCTGCCCATTCAGTGGCATCCTGCGGCGCGGACAGCAAATCCAAAGGCGGGTTGGAAATTATATATCTAAAGATATTAGAAGGCGTATACGCGAATTTTTTAGCGGAAGCACTGTTAGAAATTCCTTCCTCATTAAATATAAAGCAGGAAGAATAAAAATCAACCGAAGAATCTGTTATATAAACATGCCTTGTGGCTTCAACCGCTTTTACGGCCTCATCGGACTGCATGTTAACGCCTAAAAACTGCATACCTTCTTCCATATCGGTAATATGATAGTGCTCATCCGCTCTTGAAAAAATAGCGTTAGCAAGGCGGCTGCGTAAAACAATGGCGAACGCTTTCATTGCTTCTGTCCTGCGCGTCATTGAGGACGCGCCCTGCGCCATAAGAGCGGGAAGCACATCCTCTAAAACGGCGGTGTTAACTATTAACATTCCTTCTTCAGAAGGGTTAACTTCTATAACTCCTTTAAGTTCCCTGTCGCTGAAATCCGCCTCATAAAGGTCTTTCCCTTTCGGATTTTTAACAAGTATTGTGCGGCCCTTTTCAGGCACTAAGGAGATGTTTCTTTTTGTGGCGAATTTAGTGTTTCCATAACTGTCTTTAATTATAAGTCCGCCGGTTTGGGGAATAAAAGAAATTGTTTCAACAATTCCTGCGCCGCTTTTAAAAACCTCTCCAAGTTTTTCGTCATAAACTGTAAGCCCGCCGCTGCTTACAATTTCAAAACTTTGCAGTTTAACGGGGCTTAATTTTTTGTCGGCAAAAAGCGCTATTCTAAGCTGTTGGGAGGAAGGCGTTTGCTCATAACTTCTTACTATAGGTTTATCTAATTTAGTTATAAACAAATCCCTGTTTTTTATTTCTTTTTTAGATAATTTTTTAATTCTTTTAGCGGCTTTTTTATCAGTTACGTCTTTACCGTAAACACTGCCGTAGTATTTCCATGCCGAGTCATAATCTTTTTGTTGATATTTAATTTCCGCCAAAAGCCTGGCCGCAGGAAAGTTGGAAGAATCATGCGTTAAAGCCTGCTCGGCAAAGATTTCGGCCGTTTGGATATTTTTTTTACCGCCTTTATTAAAACTTTCAAGCGCTATCATGTATGCCGATAAGCCTATAAGATACGGGTTTGTTGAGTAAATATAAGCAAACTGTTCCTGGGATTTACCGTCTTTACTAATCATACCGGCTATAGCGTTTGCCAAACGGGCGGAGTAAACATATTCAAAATCGGCGGTTAGATACAGCATTCTTTCAAGCTCTTCTTTACTTTCTTTATATTTGCCCATGCTTACCAAAATCCAAGATTTAGCTAAAAATATAAAAGGATTTTCAGAATCAAACATTTGGGCGGCGTCAATATGTTCAAGCGCTTTTTGCAAGTTACCCAAAGAAAGGTGTACAAAAGCAAGTTCAGTTTCAGCCTCGGCGGAAATAAGGTTTCCCTCACCTGAGGAGGAAATTTTGGCAAGCCCGCTTATACATTCGTCCCATTTGCCTTGCGCGCATAATTTTGAGGCCTCTATAATTTTGGGGGATTTAACGTATTCAAAAGAGGATTTCCTTATACGCGTTTCATTAAGTTTTATTTCCGGCTTGCGGGTATATCCCGTTGAAACCATTTGGGCGGACGCAAAGCAAGATAAAGATAAGAGAATATTTACCAATATAAAATGTTTTTTCATATAAAAATTATACTTATTTTATGGGGGTTTAAACGTCTTTTTTATTAAAAAAATACGATTAAAATAAAAAAGCCCCCGTTTTAGCGGGGGCTTAAACTTATTTCTTTTTCTTAGCGGTTTTTTTTACCTGTTTAGTTTTTTTGACAGCCGGTTTCTTAACCGCCGGCTTTTTCGACTTAGCCGCTTTTTTAGCGGACTCTTTTTTAGGCGCGGTTTTGCTTTTTTTAAAAGACGATTTAGGCTCCCCTTTTTCAAAAGCTATTTTTACAATCTCATCCATATGCTTGACAGGGATTAATTTTAATTGCTTTCTTATAACCTCCGGCACTTCCGAAACGTCTTTTTCGTTAGTGTGGGGATAAAGGATGGTTTTAACCCCTTCCCTGTAAGCGGCCATAAACTTTTCCTTAACTCCGCCTATAGGAAGCACACGCCCGGTAATTGTAACTTCACCCGTCATGGCAAGGTTCTTTTTAACGGGGTTTTTGGTAAGCAAGCTTATTAAAGCCGTTGTTACCGCCGTGCCTGCGCTGGGCCCGTCTTTAGGAACCGCCCCTTCGGGGAAGTGTATGTGAAAGTCAGTTTTATTAAAATCAATACCTTTCCCGTAACCTTTTGACCTCGCGTAAGTTAAAGCCGCGTGAACGGATTCTTTCATAACGTCGCCAAGTTTGCCGGTAAGCATAATTCTGCCTTTACCATCGGATATTTCGCTTGCTTCTATAGAAAGGGTTTCCCCTCCTACGCTTGTCCAGGCAAGCCCGGTTGATATACCGACGCCGTTTTCTTCCGTGGTAAAGTTAGTATAACGCGGCACGCCCAAGAAGTCATGCAAATTATCTTTAGTTACGGTTACCGTTTTTCCGCAGTTTTCAACATACATCTTTGCAGCTTTACGGCAAATTGTGCTTATTTCACGCTCAAAATTTCTTACGCCGGCTTCCCTCACATAATCACGCATAATAAGTTTAACCGCGGGGAGCCCGATTTCAAGACTACCTTCTTTAAGTCCGTGCTCTTTCATCTGCCTGGGTATAAGGTGATTTTGGGCAATAGCTTCTTTTTCATATTCTGTATAACCCGAAAAGTCTATAATCTCAAGCCTGTCGCGCAAAGTTACAGGTATTGAAGATAAAGAGTTTGCCGTAGTAATAAACATTACTTTGCTTACGTCAAATGGAACGTCAAGGTAATGATCGGAAAAATCTTTGTTTTGCTCGGGATCTAAAAGTTCCAAAAGCGCGGCGGCGGGATCGCCCCTCCAGTCAGAACCCATTTTATCTATTTCGTCAAGCAGGAAAACGGGGTTATTGCTTTTGGCTTTGCTGATGCCTTGGATAATGCGGCCCGGCATTGAACCTATGTAAGTTCTACGGTGGCCTCTTATTTCACTTTCGTCCCTTACGCCTCCTAAAGACATGCGCACAAACTTGCGGCCCACTGCGCTTGCTATGGATTTTGCTAAAGATGTTTTACCCACGCCCGGAGGACCCGCGAAACAAAGTATAGGGCCTTTAAGGCTGTTTGTAAGTTTGCTTACAGCCAAATATTCCAAAATACGTTCTTTTGGTTTATCTAAACCGTAGTGGTCGGCGTCCATGACTTCTTTGGCCTTTTTAAGGTCCAAAATATCATTGGTGCTTGAATTCCACGGCATGTTAACAAGCCAGTCCAAATATGTGCGTGAAACAGTTGACTCAGGTGAAAAAGGCGCCATTTTGGCAAGCCTGTCCAATTCTTTTTCGGCGGACTCTTTAGCGTTTTTGGGAAGACCGTTTTTCTTAATTTTAGAGCGAAGCTCGTCAATTTCTTTTTGGAAATCATCTTTTTGGCTAAGCTCTTTTTGAATTGCTTTCATTTGCTCGTTAAGATAATATTCTTTTTGGTTTTTTTCTATCTGAGCGCGTACTTTTGAATGGATTTTTTCCTCTAAAGAAATTATTTCCACTTCATTAGCTAAAATTTTTATAAGCAGTTCAAGCCTGTCTTTAGGGTTAACTGCTTCAAGCACGTCCTGCCTGTCGGATGTTTTTACTATAATATTGCTGGCTATGGTATCAGCCAGGCGGGAAGGATCCTCAATTTGTCTGAAAAACGAAACGCCTTCAACCGCTATGCGGCGTGAAACTGTTGCGTATTCCTCAAACTCATCAAGAAGCTGGCGCATAAGCGCGGTAACTTCAGGGCCGGATACTTTTTCATCCGCGGGGTAAAAAACGCTCGCGAACCATGAATTGGCGATATTGTTAAAATCCAGGTGCTCAATTTTAACCCTGGCAATGCCTTGTAAAAAAACTTTTATGCTGCCGTCGGGCATTTTAAGGCTTTGCGTAATTTCGCTAAGCACGCCGAAACGGTAAATATCTTCCGCCTTAGGGTCTTCAACTTCGGCTTCTTTTTGCGCTACCGCAACAACATATTTATTTGAATCAAGCGCAAGGTTTATAGCCGCTATGCTTTTGGACCTGCTTACGGATAATGGCAGCGACATACCGGGGAACATAACAACGTCCCTTATCGCAACCGCCGGAAGAACCGCAGGCAGCGTATTAACATCCGGTTTTACATAATCTTTATTTTCTGCTATCATTTATTCCCCCTGTATATTTTTTACCGCTTTATGCGGCAAAAAAATTAAGGTGTAAATTTGTTAAAATTTTCTTACTTTCACTCCCGGGCACACACCCCAAAGTATCTATAAGATTAATAAATTGTATCATATTTAGCAAATAAAACACAAGACTGCTAACTTTAGCCAAAAAAAAACACTCCTTAATTAAAAACACCTTTGTTTTTAAAACAAAGGTGTTTTTAATTAAGGCAAAAGCTTTAATAAGCCATGCATTTGTTTAAGGTGTTGTTCCATATTGCATTAACAAGACATTGGTATATTTTCTTTTTAAAACTGTATATCTGCCCGCCCGCACATCTATTACAATTATTATTTTCGTCTACCGTATTCTCTAAAGGGCATATGCCATTATTGCAGCGCGGCGCCCATGTAACGTTAAGGCATTAAATTAAATTTTTAACAAACCTTCATTCTAAAAAATAAAATGTTAATAGTTTTTATCACAATAACAAAACTAACCCGTCATACGCAGGGGGTAAGTCTACGGCTTGGCAAAAAAATACCGCCGTTATAAAAACGGCGGTACTTTTATATCAAATTTAACGCGCTAACCATTTGTTCCTTCAGAAGTACACCTCGCCGGCAGGCCTATGCAAGCCATATCCTGCCAGTTAGGCCTGGAAGGAGACCAATAATCATTAAAATTAGAACAACTGCAGTAAGGAGAGTAATAGCCGCTTTGTATGCATTTTGTTTCATCCGCACCGCTTGGATAAATAATTCCTGCGCATTGTTTTTGGTTGCCGTTTGCGCATATACATTGCGCACTGCCCGAACCGTATTTCGAACATACCGCAGAGGCGCTGACTATAGTTCTGTCCGCATTACAAATGTCCGGTGCATTACAGCACGCGCAGTCCTCTTCGTATTTGCACGATAGGTTGGGAGTAGCATCCAAATCAAACTTACACGTTGTTTTTACCACACCGCGCCAGTCTGTTGTGGTAGTCCAAAAATTTGAGCACGGCGTTTTACAAGTTCCGTTTACGTCCACTTGAGGAGCTGAACATGAAGCCGATGCGCAACAGGTAATGTTACGGGCTTTGTAAATCGTTTCTTTAACAGAAGTCTTTTTTGTTTCGTAGTGGCAATAAAGAATGTCCGCGTAATATGTTTTGGTTCCGCCTATGTATGTTTCCCGGTGTTGTAAAATGGCGCATACGGAATTTGCCGTAGACGGTGTGGGAATTTCCATAGCCATACTCCCTCCGGCTATCAATTCACAAGCCGCCTGCGCACCTTTAGACTTCATTTTACTCCAAACTTCGCTTGTTGAAATGGTTATATCGTCATAAGATGTGCCGCCTTGCATTTTGTAAAGTTTAAGAAAAGTCGTTGTCATTAAGCCGGCAGGGTCTCCATCATTTGTTATAGAGGAATGCAAAGCAGTGCATGCGTTATTAAAATATATAGCCGAATCGCTTGGCTGTCCAACTTCCAGCGTTTGTAAACCTTTTAAAACAGGCGTGGAATATGTGAAATCAGTTGTCGAATCAACTATGGAAGAAAAAACGTCAACGCAATTGCTCTTTGCCGTACCTGCACAGGTATATTGTTCGGCAGTTTTACCGTTACATGTATCTACCGTGGAAGATGTTGTTGTTATCCAATTTCCGTAACTTTCTTTACAGTCGCCGGTAACATCCCCCTGGTCAATAACTAAAAATGTTTTGGTGTCTTTGCCTTTTGAAGGGTCAGAAGGGTCAATATAATAAGTAATACTCCTCCATACCATGTTGGAAGCGCCCGGTACAGCAGCCTTAGCGTAAGGAAATACCTTAGCCCCTGTTCCCGTGCCTAACATAATTGTATTTGCCGCGTAAGCATTGCCCGTGGCTGAGTTTGTTATATTTACAGCCTGCGCCTGCGGTATACCGCCCGAAGCTATTTTAAGGTATTCGCCTTCAACTTGCAATGTACCCGTCGCTGCGGCGCTTTTACCTGTTTTTGTAGCCTGGGCCTGTACTTTTTTAATATCCGAAGTTAAATTTTCATTAACTTGCAAAACGCCTATATCTGCTGTTTTAAGTTTAACTTTAGCGCCTGCGGCATCCGCAGGATTGACTTTAGCGTCGTTAACCTGAACATTGGAATAAGACGCGTAAGGCGTGGGATAATAGGTAACCATTTCCATGGATTCCGCCGCCCAAATGTTGCCGCTCAAAAATAACACTGCCGATACAAGTACAACAAAGGTATTTTTCATATATTATTGTCCTATTTAAAAAATCAATAAATAATTATAAGTAAATTATGTTTAGAATAGCAGTTTTCCATTAAAATTCAAGGCCTGTTTCATTTTACCGATATTATAAGCAACCCTAAAATGAATATTCCACGCATAATACAAAGCCACTGCATTTATTTCTATTTATACAAACAATTCTTAAGCTGTTTATTATATGCTAAATATTATACCTTTTAAAGCATATTATAAACGCCTTTTTAATATTGCTGCCGCTTTTAGCGCAATTTAAAAATAAAATAACAAAATAATAAAAAAATTTCGATATAAAAAAACAAACGCCGCGAACAATATTGTTTTTGTTATTTAAACTTCACCTAACTATAATTAAACGTTTAATATATGATATTTATTGCATTTAGCTTTTTTTATAACAAAAAACCCCCGCCTTTTAAGCGGGGGTTTTTATTTGTTTTATTTATTGGGATACATTTTGGCAATTATACAAATAACATGAATCACTAGGGCTTGACGAACATCTTAACAAACTGCTTCCGTTGCACGAACCGCCCACGTAAGTCCACCCCGTTCCGGGAGCGGAACAGGCCTGCGTACTTCGGCAAAGCGCGCCCTGGCCTACGGCCGCAGGCTGGCCTAAAGAAACCCAAATCATACCGCTGCATTTACTTTCCTGCCACTGACAAGTATATTTATTCCAGCTTTTGGTTTTAGTGCCATTAATAGTATAAGCTACCCCTGTACTGCTACTGTACATATCACCATAAGAGTATCGGATAGTTTTATTAAACGAGCATTTTGTTGTTGTGGAAGCCGTATTGGAAGGGTTTTGTCCTCCTTCACATGCTCCCCACGCACTCCATGTTCCTGTTGATTCATTGCATGTACGTGTTTGGATTCCGTTGCAAGTACAAGACTGGGTGCTCTTTCCTTCACAGGCTGAGCATTTGTTTTCAGGCTCACCCATTTTACAGTCTGAGCCGCAAACAGCCCAGTTTGTTCCTGATTTAGAGCCGCAACCGTAATCTCTCTTTTCACCGGGTATACATTCACCTTCTCCCGAACAACTGCCCCAATCGCTCCATACTCCTGTTGTGGTATCACACGTTCTTGTCTGCGTGCCGCATTTACCGCAAGTTTGCGTGGACGCGCCCGAACAACTTTTTGATACTACTTCACAACTGCCCCACGCGCAAGTGCTTGAACATGTTTGCGTGCCGCCTGTACAACTTTGCGTCGCACCAGGGCTGCAAACGCCTTCTCCCGAGCATGAACTCCACGCGCTCCATGTGCCGGTTGAAGTATCACATGTTCTTGTCTGCGTTCCGCAGTTGCCGCAAGCCTGGCTGCTTGCGCCCGAACATGTATATACAGTAGCTGTTTTACAACAAGCTCCGTCCTCATAATACTGGGAAGAAGTTCTTTCTTCACCTGCGGGACATGTTGTCGGGCATGATGTTTTGGCTACGCAGCACGCTCCGTCTTCCGTATACTGCACGCTGCTTCTTTTTTGCCCTGCAGGACATGTTGCGGGACACGACGTTTTTGATACGCAGCATGCTCCGTCTTCACTATATTGTACGCTTGTCCTCTGCTGGCCTGTAGGACATGTTGTCGGGCATGATGTTTTGGCTACGCAGCACGCTCCGTCTTCCGTATACTGCACGCTACTTCTCTTTTGTCCCGTAGGACATGTTGTCGGACACGACGTTTTTGCTTCACAGCAAGGCCCGTCCTCCGAAAAAAAGTACCCCGTTTTTTTATATCCCGTTGCGCATGTTGTAAGGCACGCTGTCTTCTCACACCCTTTTAAAACGCTGTCTACAACTTTACAATCCCTTCCCAAACAACATAACGCACTGTCTTGATACCCCTTTGTCTGAACTATCGAATAATCCATATCCTTCCTTTTGGCATATGCCTGCGGATATGGGTTATTTGAAAGCGTATAAGTAAACAGGCTTGTGTCTAATGTGTTTGTTGTGGAATTTTTACCCGCTATTACTTCCCCCAAATCGCTAAACTTTACAGTATAGCCTTTGGCCGTCCCCGTGCCAAGTAAATCCCTGGCTTCTTGTTTATTCCTTATCTCTGTAAGGATGTCAAAAGCTTCGGCAGCTCTTGAGCGTTCTAACGACTTTCTGTACTGCGGCAAAGCTGCCGCAGCTAAAATAGCTATTACTAAAACTACTACAGCTATTTCTATTAAGGTGAATCCTCGTTTCTTCATTTTATCCTCCATTTAAGATACATGCCTAAAAAATGTAATATTATTATCTATGCGTACAATAAACTATAAAACAACATTGAAAAACGGTCAGATTATTTGAAAAAAAATGATTATTTTGTATAAAATAAAAGTTATAAATATAATATAAATACATTTTAAGGATTGTCAATGTAGAATATTCATAAATATTACACATTTTTATACCATAATAACAATTATAGTATTTTGATATACATGTTGACTACATTCAAATATTAAAATAATATGGTATGTATGAAAAAAGCATTTACACTTATAGAACTTTTGGTAGTTGTGTTAATTATAGGAATACTTGCGGCTATAGCTTTACCGCAATATAACGCCGCGGTTTTAAAATCAAGAACAGCGGAGGCTTTTTTAAATATACGAGCGCTCGCTGACGCGCAGGAAAGGTTTTTCCTTGCTACAGGCTCTTTTGCAGCTTCTTTTGACGAGCTTGACATTACGATTGGCTCAAACTGCAGCGAAAATATTTGTTTAACCTCACAGTTTAAATATGAATTGCAAGTGGACGGTAACGCTGTAGCTTTTTATTTAAGAGGCGGTATCACTACAGAAACGCTTACTCTTTTAAAACGGTACAGTACCGAAACATCAAAATATCCAGTAAAACACAACCAAATCGCCTGTATTCACAGGAGTAAGCCGGAATTTATAAAAGTTTGCAAATCACTTGCCGGAGCGGGAGCCATTGAGGTATCTAGCGGATTTACAAACGGCGGTGCTTTTATTTGGAGTTAACAAAATTTTACGCTTTCGCAAAACCCCGCGTTTTTTAGCGGGGTTCGCTTTTTATACAATGTAAATATGAAAAAAACACTTTTGCTTTCCTGCTGCGCGCCGTGTTCGGCCGCGGTTATAGAAAAACTGACCTTGGAAAAGAAAGCTTTTTCCGTCCTGTTTTATAACCCCAATATCGCCCCTTTTGAGGAGTATGAAAAAAGGAAAGAAGAAAATAAAAAACTTTGCCGGAAATATAATATTAATTTTATAGAATTGCACTACGACAACGCCGCCTGGCATGAATTTATAAAAGGCCTTGAGAGAGAACCCGAACGCGGAGAAAGATGCAAAAAATGCTTTCTTTTTCGTCTAAAAAAAGCGGCTATTTACGCTAAAGAAAACAATTTTGATTCTTTTACTTCCGTTTTAGGAGTGTCAAAATATAAAAAGCTTGAGGATGTTAATCAAATTTCCGTTCTTTTGAGCAAAGAATTCGACATACTGTTTGACGATACCAACTGGCGCAAAAACGGCCTTGAAGAAAGAAGACGCGAGCTTATTAAACAGGAAAATCTATATTCCCAAAAATACTGCGGCTGTGTATACTCACAAAATAAAAAACCTTAGAATAGACCTTTTTTAATACATTTATTTAAAAAGTTTTCATAGTTACAAAACATTACTATTATGCTACCATAAAAACATAAACGCAGATGCAAATGTGTTTAATTCTATAATTCCGGGGGTTGTATTATGTATAAGGGAATATTAAAAGCTGGAAATGAGGAAATAGCCATACATGAAGTCGAAGCTATAGATAAAGGCGTAGATACTTATTTTAAAGGCAACGCAGATAAAGAAATTGACCCCGCCGTCCATAAAGGAGCCGAAATTAAACTTGAAACGCCCGAAGGCAGCCATTTTATTATAAAGAACTGCATCTTTGAAAAAGGCGGCAAAACCTTTGAAGGCAAAGGAATTGAAGACCCTCGCTAAATAAACATTAAAAAAGCCCCGCCGTAAAGCGGGGCTTTTTTTATTTCAAATACTCATTAAGCGGTTTTACCCTGTATTTATTTACGGGCATTTTTTCCGTAGTTGTATAACCCGGTTCCGCGCTTATTAAATCAGGTAAACGGTTAACTACTGTAGCGCAGGTAAGCTCAACGGTATTAGGCCTGTTGATTGTTACCTGGGTTTTGGGTTCGCCTTCAATAATCCAGTCGTTTTGGTCAAACTCTTCGGGCGCGTAAACTTTTCCTATGCACTCAGTTTCCAAAACAATACCTTCTTTAGTCTTTGTTGTAACCACCGCAGACATGCCCGTGGCGTGACCCGCCGGGATTGTCATGTTTAAGGTTGAGCTTTGCAAATCATTCTTATATGTTTGGGGAACTGTTTTTTGCGTTTGGCTTACAACCGTAAGTCCAAGGCTTGAGCATAACCAGCCGTTTACGTTCCACATATAAGAAGGCAAAAATTCGCCCGAGTCTATAAGCCTTTTTCTTTCCTCTTCGGGAATATTATCCGCCGAAGAAACTTCCTTAGCAAAAGCATCTAAATCAAGTCCTGCTCCGTGCGCTTTGGCTAGAGCTATACCGTAATCTTCAACGTTATAACTTGATTTGCCTTTAATTTTTTTAATCGAATGCGTGGCCCCTGCAAGCGTTGTTATCAGATTGCCCCAAAATACGTCCTGGTATCCGCTGCCGCAAAGAGTACAGTTTGTTTTTTTAGCCAACGCGTCAAGTTCAGCCGTCATTTTAGGGCTTGAGTTTTGCGGAAAGAAAGCCTCCTCACAAGTTGATATAGCGTTAACGCCGTTTTTGGCACAGGCGTAAAAAGCGTCATAAACATCTTTAAACAAACTCATCGTTTCAATAATACATGCGTTTGGTTTTAGTTGGGCTAAAACAGCGTCTGCTTCCTTAGCGTCCTTAACAATAACGCCTTTTTTGCCGCCCCCCATTATTTCCCCTATATCTTTGCCTATAACTTTTGGGTTAACGTCAAACGCGGCAATGACTTCGCCGCCTTTCTCATAAATATATCTCATGGTATAAACTGCCATTTTACCGCAGCCGTACTGCGCTACTTTAATTTTCCCTGTCATAATGCCTCCCCTTATTTATTTTAATATCCGTAACCCCAGTATAGCTTAAAAAAAATTGTTTTTCTACCTCAAAAAAAATGTATTATAAAATTATGCGAAATTTAAAATTTCTTATTATTTTTTTATTGATGGCAGCGTCAGCCCCAGTCGTTTTCGCGCAGACGGAACAGGTGTTTCAAGCCGAACCCGTATTTGAGCAGGAAGGCTATACCACGCCCTTTAAGCTTTCAATCTGGAACAGCTGGGCCGTTCCGCCCGACGCTACCACGATATATATACTTGATTTAGGTTTACTCGGTTCGGGCACGTTTGAACTTTTGGAAAAAACAAAGCATTACGGCCTTCATGCCGCACCGGTATACGCGTTTGGAAACGATTTTAACGGGGTGCAGATTTCTCCCATGTTTACGCTTACAAGGGACTTAAACGGAATAAGCGTTTCCGGTTTAATAAGCGTTAACACAAAATTTAACGGAATTTTGATATCAGCGCTTACCTACTCTGAAAAAGGCGGAAGAGGATTCCAATTATCGCCGTTAGCGGCTATGTGCGGCAAAGAATGCACTATTTACGGTTTACAGGCTGCTCCGTTTAACTGGGGTAAAGTACAAGGCTTGCAATTAGGCGCGGTAAACTTCAATAAAGCCGTAAAAGGTTTGCAGGCGGGCCTTATTAACAGCGGAGCAGATGAAATAAACGGGCTGCAAATAGGCTGTATTAATAAAATAGATTTATTAAAAAACGGCGTACAACTTGGTATTATTAACTACGCTGGCAGGATGGAAAAAGGCGTGCAGATCGGCGCCATAAACGTAAGTCCGGAAGGATTTTTAATAGTTTCCCCTCTTGTTAACGCAAGATTTTAACAAATCTTAAAATAAAAAGCCCCGCCAAACGGCGGGGCTTTTATTTTAATCGTTTTGGGCCGAGTATTTTTCAACGTCTACAGCGGCTTTAATTTTATCTCTTATAGCGTCGGGCCCGCCTACGCAGCCGCCCAAACAAGTCATAACTTCTAAAAAGTTATGCGGACAGTTGCCGTTGCAGTAAGCTTTAAGTTTGTAAATAACTTTTTGGTCTAAGCCGTTAATAAGCTCCGCCTTAATGCCAAGATCTTCTTTAGACGCGGCTCTTACAGCCTTTGTAACGCCGCCCGCTAAAGGAAATCTCATTGCCGCGCCGCTGGGCCTGTTTTCAAGCTTTTCTTCCTCGCACTGAAGCAAATTTATACCTTTGGCGGTTAAAATGGCGTAAAGTTCTTCAAAATTAAGAACAAAGTCAACCAAACCGCTTTGCTGGCCTTCTTTTCTTTTTGATAAACAAGGGCCTATAAACACCGTAACCGCGCCAGGCAGTTCACGTCTTACTATTTCAGCGGTGTAGTGCATAGGCGTTTTGGTATGCGAAATATACTGCTGAAGTTCCGGCACATGCTTTTGCACAAGCTTTGTGTAAGCGAAACAGCAGGAGCTTGTCATAAACTTTTGCCTTTTTTCAATAACGCGCTCTTTAAACTCAGCGGCTTCGTTAGAAGCGGTAACTTCCGCGCCTTTTGCGACTTCATAGACGTAGTCAAACCCGATTTTTTTTAAAGCTGTTGTAAGCACGCCCATACTTGCGTCAAACTGGCCTGCTATAGCAGGGGCCACCATTGCCACAACTTTTTTATCACTGTTAAAGGCTTTTAAAACATTAAGTATTTGGCTGCGCTCCATAATAGCGCCAAAAGGGCAAACCTTCATACATCTGCCGCAGCTTATACACATGCTGTGGTCAATTATAGCGCGGCCTTTTTGGTCTTTTTTAATAGCGTTAACGGGACAAGCTTCCTCACAAGGCACGTTTAATTTTAAAATAGCTCCGTAAGGACAGGCTGACTTACATTTACCGCAGTTTTTGCATTTTGCCGGCTCTATGTAAGCACGTCCGTTTTGCATGCTTATAGCGTTAAAAGGACAGTCGTAAATACACTGCCTGGCCACGCAGCCCTGGCAGACTTCCGTCACCATATAATTACTTCTCATACAAGCTTTGCAGGCTGAATCTAAAACGGTTAAAAGTTTACCTTCTTTATTGTTTAAATCTTTCTGCTCTACAAAGTTATTTAAATGTTCAGCTTCGTCAACTTCGTTTACGGAGTAGCCCAACGCGGCCAAAACGCGGAATTTCAATATTGAGCGTTCTTTATAAACGCAGCATCTGAATTGCGCTTCCGAGCCTGTTGGTATTATGTTATAAGGAATTTTGTGTATATCTTTTTCAAGGTTACCGTGAAAAAACATTGCTGCTATTTCTACAAGTACTTCTCTTTTCAAGTGTTCCGAATTGTTAATCTTTCTTTTTATCATACAGTCATATTATATCTTTTTAAGAACATATCCTCAAATGGGTATATTGACCTTATGTTAATCAAAATATAGAATATAGGGACTTAAAAAAATATACCAGTTAAAGGATAGGACATGAAAACCTTTTTTATTATTTTAAACATATTAGGCGGGTTAGCCGTATTTTTATACGGTATGAAATTAATGAGCGACGGCATGCAAAAAATAGCCGGCAACTCAATGCGAAAACTACTCGCTACAGCCCCCAAAAACAGAGTTACAGCAACTTTAACCGGTATAATAGTAACTTCAATAATACAGTCTTCAAGCGCAACTACTGTTATGGTAGTCGGCTTTAGCAGCGCCGGGATTTTAAGTCTTACCCAGGCGATGGGCGTAATTTTCGGCGCGAATATAGGCACCACTGTTACGGTATGGATTATAAGCTTTTTCGGTTTTAAATTACAACTTTCATTATTTTTACTGCCTGTCATAGCCGCAGGGTTTTTTATACTTTATGCGGTTAAGTGGAAAACTCTTCATCGTCTTGGTGAAGTTATGGTAGGCTTCGGTTTCATGTTTTTGGGCCTTTATATAATACAGATAACCGTACCTGATTTCACACAGGCTCCGCAGGTAGCGCAGTGGTTCGCCCAGCTCAGGCCCGATACGCTAGGCTCCCTTTTACTGTTGATATCCATAGGCACCGCTCTTACCGCCGTTTTGGAATCTTCTACGGCTGTAATAGCGCTTACCATTACCCTTGCAGCCAAAGGCTTTTTTGATTTTCCTACAGCGGCCGCTCTTGTTTTGGGTGAAAATATCGGCACAACAATTACGGCAAATCTTTCGGCCATAGGCTCTTCCCGCACAGCGAAAAGAGCCGCGCTTGCGCATTTTCTTTTTAACTTCTTAGGAGTAGTATGGGTTATATGTATATTTAAATACTTTGTGGATTTTGTTAACTGGGTTATGCCTGGCTCCCCGTACGGAACGGACAACAAAACTTTAATGCTGTATATTCCTTTTCACATAAGCGCGTTTCATACCATTTTTAACGTTTTTAACACGGTTATAATGCTGTTTTTTATTAAACCGCTGGGCAGGCTTACAACAATAATTATACCCCACTCAAAACGTGAGGAAAAGCCCGCCGGCCTTGTTTTTATAGACCCGCGTTTTACCGTAGCGCCGGAACTCGCCGTTGAAGCTGCCCGCAAAGAAATTGAAAGAATGGCAGCCTCGGTAAGCAAAATAATAAGCAAACTTATACACGCTTTAAAAGTTGATGACGACGCCATGTTTGAGCAGCTTATTAAAGACGTTTATACTTTAGAAGAAAGCACCGACATCCTTGAATACAAAATCAACACATATTTAGTAAAACTTTTGCATGAAAGGATTTCAACTGAAGTTTTAGATGAAACTATGGCTTTAATAGACATTATTAATACTATTGAACGTATGGGTGACGGCGGGCAAAAAATAGCCAAAATTATTGAAATTACTAGAAAAGATAAAGAATTTTCCCAAACTGATAAAGATAATATTGAGGAAATAGCCCTTAAAGTTAAACAGGCTGTTAAAGACGCGAGAGAAGGCTTGTTAAGAACCGAATCAGTAAAGAGCAGCGTATCAAAAGAAGCCTTAAGAAAAGCTTTTGAACGGGAAATGGAAATTAACGATTTAAGGCACAGATTAAGAGACGAAAGAAATTTAAGAATGAAACAGGACTCTTCCATAACGCCTATTTCTTCAACGCATTATTCCGATATTCTAAGCCGTTTTGAAAGAATGGCTGACCATGCTTTAAGAATTATAGAAGCTTCAGCCAGCGGTAAAACGCCGGAGCAGGAAAGAGCCGATATGGGCGGAGAATTTAAAAAATATAAATAATAAGATTCAAATATTTTTTTAATATCTTAAAATTAAAATATATTTTAAATACGCCATTTTTTTATTAAATCAAAAAATACCAAAGGAACTATTTATGAAACAAGGATTTACACTAATAGAGCTTTTAGTGGTAGTTCTGATTATAGGCATTTTAGCCGCTATAGCGTTGCCCCAATATAATACGGCTGTTGAAAAAGCCCGTTATACGCAGCTTTTTACGCTTTGCAAGGCTATAGCTGATTCAGCCGAAAGATATTATCTTTCAGAAAGTGTTTATCCGCCGACATGGGGTGATTTGGATATAGATATCCCGGGCGACTGGACTGTTGACTTAAGCAACCCCCACCACGCTACCAGCCCCAAATATGATATTGATTTATATGATTCCTCCTCAAAAAACATCATAGGTTATATAAATAGAAACGCTGATAGGAAAATAGCTTATGTAGTATGGCTTAACAAATCAACCACACGCCCAGGCAACCGCGAATGCTGGGCTGATCCTTCAAGCTCAAGACACCAAAACATATGCAAATCCCTGGGCGGAGTTCAAACCGGCACAACCGGCAGCCCCACATTTCCGAGTTGGATAAGATACGACTTAAACTAGTTTTGTAACAATAAAACGCCCCCGCTTTACAGCGGGGGCGTTTTATTGTTTCTGATATTTGTATTAACGGGAAGGTCACTAAGTAACGCAGCTTACCTTCTTATACTGCTGCAAACTTTATAAATACTTTCTTTTAGCGGTATAAAAATTTTTCTCGGTTTCATCAATCTGCTTTTTAAATTCGGGCAAGTAAGTGTTTTCAATAGCGGCGGCAAGAGTTTGCGCTTTTTCTTTATCCTTCTCTTTTATTTCAATTGTCACCAAAAGTTTTGTTGCCGCTACGCGTATTTCTTTTATTCCGCTTTTACAAGACAACAACAGAAATGCGTAAGTTTCCGTTTTTTTACCTTTAATTCTCATATTTGCCAAAGCATATTTATATTGCGCGGTCGAAAAGCCTTTCACGGCTGATTTTCTTAATGTTTTCGCCGCTTCTTTATATTCCTCCCCTTCGTAAAACGCGTCCCCCAGCAAATACAGGGCAACGGGGTTGCCGTTTTCCGCGCTGGAAACAATTTTTTTAGCCGTGGCGTTTTCATCAGGATTTTCTGAAGGGTTAAAATAAAGTTCCGATATTTCCTGACTTTCTTTAACCGAAGGATAACTTGTTAGCTTAGTGTAAGAGTCGTAGCTTCTGTTAGCAGCGCAGGAAGCTAACATAATTACTCCTAAAACAACAAAGGTAATTACAAACATTTTCTTTAGCATAAAATCCCCCGTACACAATGATAATCTATCATTTAATTAAAATCATATAGAACAGCGTAGCATTTTAAATAGAAATAAACAAAAGCTCCGCTTTTATCCGGTGTTTTGTTTTTATTGTATTACTTCAAGTTTTATTCTTCTGTTTAAAGCCCTTCCTTCTTTAGTATCATTTGCCGCCACAGGCTTATCAGCGCCAAAACCTTCAAAGTGATTTTATTTTCATCTATGCCTTGGCTTATAAGAAAGCGAACCACTGACTGGCCATGTTTAGGAAAGGGTTTGGTTATGCGCCGCCCTTCCGGTAGAATCAGTAAAAGCTTGGTCTGCGCGGCCTAAAACACAGGCGGATAAAAACACAAATAAAACTATAGCTTTTTTCATAAAATCACTATTTTCCCACTTGTTTAACGATATATGTTTATTTAAAATATAATTAACATAATCTAATTAATATTCTATCAGAAAATAAGATTCATGCATATATTTTTAGTATTATAAATATATAAGATATAAGGGAAAAAAATGAAAACCATAGTGTATTGTTTTTCAGGCACAGGCAACAGTGTTTACGCGGCCGCTAAAACAGCCAAAGCTCTTTTGAGCGAAGTTAAATTTATAACACATGAGCTTAAAACGGACGGCTTTGTTTGTAATGCTGAACGCGTTGTTTTTTCGTTCCCTGTATACTATTGGGGCCCTCCGGTAAAGGTGCTTGAATTTATTAAAAAACTTCAAATGCCAAACGCCCGTTACATTTCCGTACTCGCAAACGCCGGAAGTAGCTATGGGGCCGTGTTTGGCATAACGGCAAAATTGCTTGAAGAAAAAGGCAAAAATTTAGATTATGCCGTCGGCATCAAAATGCCTTCAAATTATATACCTTTTATAAGTGTTAAAAGCGCCGAAAAATCGGCAAAAAAACTAGAAAAAGCCGATAAAGACATTGACGCCTATATAGATAATGTAAAAAACGGTTTTACAAACGGCCCTTTTACAATAAATAAACTGGCAAAAAAAGTTTTTGATTTTTCACACGCCAAAACAGCAAATAAAGATAAAAAATTTTTTGTAAACCCCGGCTGCACAAAGTGCGGCGTATGCGCCGCCGTATGCCCCGCGGACAACATTATAATTAATGATAACGGCCCCGAATGGCGGCATAAATGCCTGCAATGCATGGCCTGCATAAATTATTGTCCGGAAAAAGTGATACAAATACGTTTTGCTTTCTCAAAATACCAAGACAGATACCGCCACCCTCTTATAAGCGCGGCAGAAATTTCTAAACAGAAATGAAAACAACCTGGAACCCCTGGCACGGCTGCCGTAAAATAAGCGAAGGCTGCAAACATTGCTATGTATACCGTATTGACGCTATGCACGGCAGGGACGCTTCCTTAGTAAAAAAAACATCCCTCTTTAACCTTCCCGTAAGGCGCGACCGCAGCCGCAGTTACAAAATACCCTCCGGGCAAACTGTTTTTACCTGTTTTACCTCAGACTTCCTGCTTGAAGAAGCCGACGAGTGGCGTAAAGAAGCTTGGGAAATGATGAAAATAAGAAGCGATTTAAATTTCTTTTTTATTACTAAAAGAATACATCGTCTTGAAAGCGTTGTCCCCCCGGATTGGGGTGAAGGATACTCCAATGTTACAATAGCCTGCACTGCCGAAAACCAAGAAATGGCCGATTATCGCATTCCTATATACAAAAACGCGCCGATAAAAAATGAAAGAATTATTATATGTGAACCTCTTTTAGGCCCAATAAACCTTTCAAAACATTTAGGAACGTGGGTAAGCCAGATTATAGCCGGCGGTGAATCTGGGTTAGAGACCAGAATATGCGATTATAACTGGGTGCTTGATATAAGAAAACAATGCGCTAAAGTCGGTATTTCATTTATCTTTAAACAAACAGGCGCCAGGTTTTTGAAAGACGGTAAACTTTATAAAATAGATAAAAAACTGCAGCACAAACAGGCAAAAAAAGCGAATATAAATTTATAAATAAAACTCCCCGCTTTATGGAGGAGATTTTCTGTTAATAAATAATAAAAAAACCCGCTTGATTGCCGGAGGGTTTTTTATGGTAAAAATGAATTATTTTACAACCCTTTCAGCAACCTGGTCTAAAAATGTAATTCTTTCCCTGTGCGCCATACCGGCAAAAGAAGGAATTTCTTTGCGTATAAAGTACTCTGTTTTAACATAAGGTTTTAAACCGTTAAAACGTACGCGGTACACTGTTTTTACAGGGTAAAAATCTCTTGTAAAAAGAGATAAATACCCGCTTGCGCCTTTACCCAAATGCTCCGGAATAGGCTGGCCTACAATACGGTTTTGCGGTAAAATTGTGGCCTTTAAATCCGGCACTTTTCTTAAAGCCATTTCAGCTTTTTGTACGGTTAACAAATCACGCGTGGCGTCCAACCCGTCGGCAACGATGTTGCTTGCTCTTACAAGGTCAATGTCAACCTCTTTAATATCTTTAACATAAGGAACATTTTTTAAAGTAACTACGCGCGGTTTGAAAGACTCGTCAAAAACAATCGCTTTAACATTGCTTTGGGATTCTAAAGCAAAACGGTTTACCATGCGGGTGCCGTCGTAATTTTTAGGAACCGCGCCGCCTGCGCTTTCGCCGAAAGAAGCCTGGCAGGCGCGGCCTTCATGGCAGTTAATCCTTATTCTTGTTGTTGTGGGGAATGCATCAGTTTTAACCATTTCTTCCCACGCAAGGTAACTTTTATCATACTTAGGAATAGAGCGGTATTGCGTAATCATAATATCGCCAAATTCATCTAAAGAAAGATAGTTTTTTCTATTGCCCAAAACAAGCATATCCTGCACTTTATCTAAAGGATTAGAAGGGGTAATAGTATTTTTTATATATTCTTTAGCCGCAAGGTTGCGCCTTTCATTTTCCCAAGATACCCATTTGGGACTGTTTAAAAAGAATTCTGGCGTTTTATCAACTTCTTTATATACACTTATTCTTTTTTGAGTAAAATAATCGCGTAATGAAACTTGACGCCCGTCGGCCGCTTCAATCTTTCTAACCCAAAGTTCATTAACTCTTTCACGGTTCGCTCTGTAACTTTTTTCTGTAATTTCATCAACCATTTTTGTCCAATTTTTCTTAAGACCGTGCGTCATCGCTTCATTATTTTTATAGCTGAAGCCTTGTTTAAAAGTATAATCCTTCATGCTTGTTATGATTTCAGCTAATTCCACATTATTGGTTACAAGAGTACCTTCACCGTCGGCAAGATTTACAAGTTTTTCAACATTGGCGTTAAACTTTTTCTTATAATACGCCGCGGGAAGACGCTTTGTACCGGGAATAAGAGTTTTGTCATACATAAAATCAGGCAGCCTCCCCTTTGTTTTGATAGGGTTTAAAATTGCCTGTTCGGCGTCCTTCATTGACATATGGAAAAAATACTCCGTCAAATTATTAACTTTAGCAGGCGACATGCCTTCAATAGCCTCTATTTGGTTGCGCGGATGGAAATAACCGTTCCTGTAATAATCCATCCATTTATTTATAATGCCGGCTTCATCGTGCAGGCCGGAAGGGTATTTGCGGTTAATAGGGTTTTTTAGCGCAACATGCTGAAATTGGGCTGTAGGAACAGCGGGACGCAAAGAAACCGGGTTAACCGTAACTTTCTGTTGCATTAATATGGAACCCGGTTCATAAGGTTTTATCGCGTTTTCCGTAACGGAGGAACTTCTTTCCGCGTAAACAGTAATATTTTTTTGCGGTTTAACCACTTGCCCGGAAGCGGGATGCAAAGAAGAAAGATCGGTTTTAACTTTTTTTTGCGGAGTAACAAATTGGGCTTTAGGCGCCACCGCTTGCGCGCTTCGCGCGCCTGCCGTTACTGTGGAAGGTGCTTTAAATTTAGGTAAAGTGCTAAGCTGTCCTGAGGCGAAAAATTTACCCAAACTCATATTGCGTTTGTTAGCTACATATTTAATTTTATTAATATGCCTTAATATTCTGGCGCCGTTTTTTACAACGTTAAAAGCCGTACCGAAACCTGCAAAAGCTACCATAAAAGCAATTTCCATGCCGACAGCGTCGGAAATATCTTTGGCTGCTTTACGAGGATCAGGTTCAAGCGGTACAATAACAAGACATTCATTACTGCCTGTTTTTGTAAGATAAGACTGCGCTAAACCCCTTCCGTAAGCGTAGGCAAGCTTTTTCTTTAATTCAAAATCTTCCTGCGCGGAAAGGTACCTGCCGTAGTTACAATAGTAACTTTTTAAATTGTCTTTATTTATCCTTGTTTCAGTTTCCGAAAGCCCATTAACGTAAGCCAGATTGATATTAGCGTGAATATGCGAAACTAAACTGTATTTATTAAAAGCGTATTTTTTAAGCAAAGGGAGCACCGGTGTACCTAATTCCGACAAGGTGTCCAACGCCGCTATCTGAGTTTGCGCATTTGGTGAAAAATAGGAACGGTGGTTTTTATTTTGATTAAAAAGCCCTTCTTTACCGTGCATTATTTTATCTGTTAATTGTTCAACTTCTTTTATACCACCCAAAATAGAAACAGCTATAACTAGACCTCTTGTTAAAATAGCGTTAGATTCTTCCGAGCCGTAATCATTGCCGGCTAAATTTTTTATTAAAGAAAGTCTTTCTTTTCTTACCGCTAAAGGCGACCCTCTGTAAAGAACTTCAGAAAGCGTGTTGTTAACAGCTTCCCCCAAATTAACAACATATTTGTTTTTGCTGTAGGAAAGCCCTATTGCGGAGGCGGAAAGAAATTCACAATATATGCCAGAACATTTGTTTTGTGTTTTTAAAACATATTCAAATCTTTTGTAAGCTCTCTCGGCGTCTTCGGCCGTAATAAGATTTTCTTTTAACTGGTTTACGAGCGTCATTGCGCCCAATGCCTGCACATTGGCGTTGCCTTCTTTATTAATATAAGATATTAACATACCGTTAAATGCGTTTACGTGTTCCCAAAACAAGGCTTCATTGCCAGATTCGGCCGATTTTTCTATTTCTTTCATGGAAATATCTAAAATAAATTCCGCCAAGTGCAAATCCCTTGCATAAGTGTCAAGCATTTGTTTATAGCGGTTGTCGGTTTCCATTTGGCTTCTAATTGCATCTCTTTTAATTACAAAGTCTTCTAAAGGAGGAGCTTGTGTTAATTTACGGTAATTATCCGCGCCACGGCTTTGACCGTAAACCAAAGTCGTTTGCATGTTTAAAATAATAATCAATAATAAAGAGATAAATTTTTTAATAGTGTTTAACATATATAAATTTTAGGAATTATATATTTAGAACACATGAGTCAAAAGGCCTATAAAAAGATAGGTCTTTTTATAGGCCCTTCGGCTAAATAGAAACATTTTTAAAAGTTAACAGTAATAAACTATAAAGCCAGTTTATAAACATCCAAAACAGCATTAGCGTCAAGTTTAATAAAGTTGCCCAGCGATCCGAAAGCTGTTGCCTTACCCGACATAAGCAGCAAATCCTGCTCTGTGGGATTAAGAATATCTTTTATCCTTGTAGGCAGCCCCAATGACTTAAAAAATTCCTCAGTCCTTTTTATTCCTTTAACGGCAAGGGTTTCTTCCGTATCTTCAGGTTTTTCACCCCAAACATTTACGGCGAATTGCGCAAATAAACCCGTATTATGCTTATATACATACTTCATCCATGCCGGGAAAATTATTGCCAACCCCGCGCCGTGGGCGATGTCATAAACCGCACTTAAAGAATGTTCTATAGCGTGGGATGCCCAATCCTCCTCTCTGCCCATTCCAAGCAAGCCGTTATGCGCCAAATTGCCGCTAAACATTATTTCGGCCCAGACGTTGTAATCTTTATTATCTTTTAAAAGTTTAGGCGCATTTTTGATAATAGCTTTTAAAGTAGCTTCGCAAAGATTATCGGTAAGATCGTTATTTTTGACATTTGTAAAATATCGTTCAAAAATATGGGCCATCATATCACAAACTCCGTAAGCCATTTGATTTTGAGGTAAAGTAAAACAAAGTTCCGGGTTTAAAATACTAAAAACGGGCCTTAATAAAGGAGAGTTGAAACCTATTTTCATTTGGGTTTCTTCATTAGTAATAACCGTGCCTTGGCTGCTTTCACTGCCGGCCGCGGGTATTGTTAAAACAGCGGCAACAGGTAAAGATTTTGTAAGAGTTGTTTTTCTCATAAAAAAGTCCCAAACATCACCCTCATATCCCACGCCCATGGCAATTGCTTTGGCGCTGTCTATAACACTGCCTCCGCCCGCGGCTAAAATAAAGCCGATATCATGTTCTCTGCAAAGTTTTATGCCTTCGCGCACCAAAGAAAGGCGCGGGTTAGGCTGCACGCCTCCCAACTCAACAAAGTCAACGCCCGCTTCTTTTAATGATGTTATTATTTCCTCATATAAACCGCTTTTTTTAATACTTCCGCCGCCATAGTGAAATAATATTTTTGAAGAATACTTTTTAATATTTTTGCCCGTTTCTTTTTGAACACCGCGGCCAAAAATTATTTCCGTAGGACTATAGAACCTGAAATTATTCATATTAATACCCCTTTAATTTAGCTATATTTTTACTCCCATTTTTTTAAGCGCTCCACGCGCCTGCAACGTATTTTCAAAAAGAATTGTGTTAACGCCAAGATGTTGCGCCGCGTCAACATTCTCCTTTTTGTCATCTATAAAAACGCTTTCTTCCGGCTTTAAATTGTATTTTGATAAAAGTATTTTATATATTTTTTCCGAAGGTTTAATTTCATTTACATCGGCTGAAACTACAAGGCCGTCAAAACTGTCGGCAAAGGGGTATTTTTGTGTGCAGATATCAAATTTTTCCCTTGAAAAATTTGTCAAGCCGTAAATATTATATTTTGCTTTTTTTAGCTCTTTAATCAAGTTTAAACTGCCTTCCACTTCACCTGTTATTGAAGAAAGCCAGTTTTTATCATAAGCTTCTATAGCTTCTTTATATTGAGGAAACTTTTTTACTAATCCGCCTATAGCTTCTTTAAAAGAAAGTCCCTTGTCCATGGCCAGGTTTACATTTTCAAAATCAATTTCTTTTAAAAACGATTCAACTTCCGCCCTGTTTTTAAAATAATTTTTAAAAACAGCGTACGGATCCCAACATACTAAAACATTACCGACATCAAATATTATATTCTTTATTTCCATAACCCCAAACCTCCAAACTTACTATATTATATATTCTTTTTATCGCGGGGTTTTTACAGTTTTGCGGGCGCCGGCTTAGAAAAGCCGCGCCCGCAAAAAAGTTAAAAAAACTTAAATAAAAATTATTCAGCAAATCTTAGTTTAATATTACCGTTTGCGGAAAGAATGTTAAGTTCATTGGCAACATCTGGTTTTTTAGATTCATTGTATGATTTTAAAGCAAAGCTGTTTACAGTAATTTCTCCTTTTTTAGCTGTTATTATTTTATTATATTCACTTTCTTTTAAGGATGTTCTTAATTCAATATTCCCTGTTTTAGTCTCTATTTTTGCAATTCCTTTTACCTCGCCTTTAATTTTTATACCACCGCTTATGGTATTAATGTCGACATCATTTAAAACGCTTCTTTCAACTTTTATATCTCCGGAAGATAAAAACGCTTTAAGCATGTCAAAAGAAGAATCCTCTATTGATATTTCTCCATTTATTGAGAAGATATCCCCTCTGACTGCGGAAAATCTTTCCAAATCAATGTCGCCGGATTCTGTTTTAGCGTAAAATTCTTTACAGGCAATTCCTTTTATTTCAATATCTCCGCTTGTAAGAGTTGAAGTTATTTGTTGGCATGTAAAAGAAGTCGGCACAAAAATTTTAATTTCATCGTTAATACATTTTCTGTGGGTGGCGCGCATTTTGCTTTTGCAGTCCATATGATATTGCGGTAACTGCGTTATAACAAGCTTACCGTCAGCCAAAGTCCAGTCTATATTTCTTTTATCCATAACTTTTGTATGGATTTTATAAGATTCGGCAGGCAGGATCTCCACATCAATTGAAGTTCCTTTAATTTCTATACTTTTAAAAACTTCCGTATCATAGTAAGAGGATATAAAAGTTTTACCCCCTTTTGTTACAATATTATCAACATTCTCGGATTTAGCCTGAATGCAAAACACTGTTAAAAAAATCGCTGTATAAATAAAGTATTTATTCATTTTTCCCTCCTGTATATATATTTATATCTAAGCAATTTTTTTCAAACCTGTGTATGCTGCAAAAAATACCGCCGCTGAGTTCTTAGCGGCGGCTTAATATAAACTTCTTAAGAATTTTACATATTTTATTCTGATAACTTAGTACAACACATCAATTTATATTCTTCCGGCAAATATTTCAGCTCTGTTTCCCATTTTATTTCATACATTTTCAATCTTTTTTCCTCAGAATTTAGTTTTGGATTCAAACGAAGATATTTCAAATATTTTTTATTTGACTCTTGTATTATTTTCTTTTGGTTATCCCAATATTCTTTTACTATTGGAATATCTGTTTTGGGTTGATATTTATCATTAACATCTTTAAATTTAACACTGTCACATACCGCCACTGCCGCACCGGGCATTAAGGCTGAACCTCACTTACCAACAATTAATATAGGAAATAGATATCCTCCCTTTCGCTTTTATTACATAGTTGATATATCTTTATTCTCTTTTATCTATTATTCTAAAATCATCTATTGTTATCCTCTTGCTAAAGAAATATTTACTATATAGATTTAAGACTATTTGATGATATCCTTTAAAAGTATTAAATGTTTCATATAACATAGCATCATTTGCAAATATGAATTCAAGATCAAAGACTTTCCTTAGTGTGTCCTTGTGACACAAAACATGAAAATTATCATCATCATCCATCAATATATATAATTCTTCATCCTCCGAATAAAATAAATTATATTCATAATAATTCAATCTAAATTCATTGTAAAATTTACTAAATTCAGCTTCGTTATTTATTTCCAACTTGCGCGATTCTGAAAATGCTAAGTTTTTATTAAAATTTTCAATCCATTTAATTGATTTATCTTTACATAAAGAAAAAAGTATTTTCTGAAAAATCTTAGGTTTTTGAAATAAAACGAAAACTATAAAATCTTTCTTAGCTTGCAAGAAATCTTCTTTAAAAACAATCCATTTACCTTTAGAATCCCCATAGTCAACTTCTTTACATTCGAATATATCTTCTATTTTATTTTTCATTGTATTAACCTTATTTTTTTAAAAATTTTACCATTCTTTAAAACTTCTAAAGTAGGCTCTTTGTTGCCTGATGTAGAAAAATTCCTAAATGTATAACTTATATTTTCTCCTGATTTTTTGTAAATTTCCACTTTTCCATCTTTTGAAAAACTTTTCTCATATCCATTTTCTTGCAAGGTATCACTTATTTCTTTATGAGTTCTGTTAGTTAATCTGTTTTCTATAGAATCCTTATTTGTACTATCTTTATATTCAGAACTTTCACCTTGTTTCTTTTCTTTCTTATCTCCTTTAGGCTCTTCCGGCATTTTAGGCGGCGGCGGGGTTGCTGGTGAACTCTGTTCCTGTTTCCCCTCCCCCTTTTTTGACCCGCTTCCAGATGATTGCTGTATTCCTTTTGCCAAATCATCTGACGCTTTCTTTGCAAAGTATAGCATACCCCCTATCAATACTGCCGTGCCCAGCATTCCCGCAGGAGTTAATACTATGGCAGAATTCTCTGTATCCTGCGGCCCGTATGTTGTATACAATCCGTTTGTATTTGCTAAATAATCTGCATTGCTTACTGCACCGCCAGTATATCCCAAAGGCCCGCTATACAACCCTCCCATAAAGCTTTTATCACTATAGTTGTTGCTTCCCCCCTTTAACCAATCATTCGCACTTATATCACTGCTGCCAAAACCACTGCCAAATATTGTAAATAATCCGTTCCTGTCTGCCGCATATTCACCCATGAGCCCCGCATACGGGTCACTAAATCCCAAACCATGAAAGCCTTCCTCTACTCCAACAGATTTCATGGTTTTACCGTCTATTATATTGCCATCCGCTCCTATCAGGTTAGTTCCGCCTATGCCTGCTTCTTTTATGTAGCCGCCTTGTCGGTATACTTCTACCTCATTGCCGCCCGCATCTTTTATAATATACGTTTCTCCTTCTGACTTGGCATACACAACCGCTTTATAATCTTTGCCTGATACACCATAGGTTTTATAATAACTATCTCTTATGGCTTCTGCTTGCGCTACTTCTTGCGCACTATATTTTCCCGGGTTCTTTATGCAAATATTTTTCTATTTTTTCTTTGTATTCTATTGGGAATCCAACAATCAACGTACATGCACCGTCATTGTTCCAATATAAAACCGCATCCGCTAAAATCTCTATATATATCTTAAAATCAATCTCATTTATGATTATATTCTTTTCATGATGTATGATTATATCCGTTGCATTTAACCAATCTAAATCCTTTAAACATTCGTCTAATGCATCCCAGTTATATCCAAAATAATCAGGAAATTTCAACTTTTCCGCAAATTCTTTTAGCAATTCTTTTTTAGAATTTACATTTAGCGAAATATAAAATGCTTTCCTTTTATAAGATATTTCTCTTCCATTGTAATATTCAAAAATATTTTCCATAATCTTCTACTAATATTTAAGGATTGAGTTTTCCATTACGCCATTCATTTAGGACCATCTCTGCCGCAAATGATTTTTCTCCCCGCTCTGCAATTAATTTTTCTAATGCTTTTATTGCAAGATTTTCATCTTCTGCCAATAAGTATGTTGCTGCCCAAGAACGTACTATGGGAGAAGATTCTACTAACAATTCCTTTAAAACGATTAATTTCCCTATTTTCTTTAATTTCTCTTTAATTTTTATAAGTTTATCCGCATATTTATTAGCTTTTTTGGAATCGCAATTTTTTTGCGCTGTCCAGTTTTCAATAGCGGCATGTTTAAAATCTATTAATATTTTATCTATATCATTTTCTCTCATGGCAACATCCCCTTGTTTGATTTATCTAATATTTTTAACCCAAAATCATATTGTTGTTCATAGCTCTGAGTACTAAGCCATTGTCGCACAGTTTTATTTCCTGTAAATTCCTGTTTTGAACTATAATAGGAAGATATTTTTTGATGTATGCTCCCAACACCATGATTTATGGGAACTATATTATCTGTATTTTGTAATGCTCTTTCCCCAAACAGCAGTTTGTTTGAAGGCGTCTGCTCTACTATGTGATGCCATGCTCTATTTGTTCCTGCTATCCCCAACTCCCTTTTAAAAGCGGAATATGAATCAAATTCCAAGTATCCAGTTTTCAAATTAGATGAGGATGCGCTTATTAATCTATTTCCTGTTCTAAGCAGGCTCACTCCTGATAATGGCCCTGTTACAGCTCCCAATACTCCATTACCAATCCTTAAACCCAATACCAGCTTTTGCTCTGTACTTAAGTTTTCACTCCCTACCCACGTGCCTAACGCGTCAGCAGCGTCATGCGCAGCGTATCCGCTGCTTACTACACCTACCCCTCCTACAAATAACGCTCCTCCCGTTTTTCCCAATACCGCCGCTGAATTATCAACGGCGGTATTTTTTATTTTGCAAAACTTTCACCTTTTAAAAGTTTAACTGATTTCGCAAATTTATCTTTATTTTCTGCTGGAATAGCTCGCCCTTCCCGAACAGCATCTATTCTTTCTAATAAATATTTTCTTCCTGTTGCATATTTTATAATTCTATAGTATTTACCATCAAAATCTAATGGTATTTTTTCAAAAATGTCCCAATACCCGCACTCTCCTGGGTATAAAATACCTTCTACATACCAACCGCTAACACCCCTTTTATTTTTACCCTCATACACTTTAAACCATGGTAGTTTAGGCTCAGGCTTTTCTAAATAAAACTTTTTAAACGCGAATCCTTCCTGTGCGTAGTCAAACAATGCATTTCGCAAATTATTTGATTCACACAAAACACATCCTGCAGATGGGGATATAAAGCTAAAAGTTATATAACCTTGATACTTGATTGTTTCTTTATCAAAAATTTTTTTATCCCCATCCATAGAAACTGGTTGCATACTTATTATATGATAGTATCTTGTTTTTTCTCCATCTTTATGATATAAAGTACACCCATAAAGAAATATTGGTATTAACATCACAAAAATTACATTCTTTATATACATAAAACACCTCTCTATTTTCTTCTAAACGTTGCTAAACGTTCTTGCAATCTTATTTCCATATAAAAAGCTATTTGTTCATGTATGCCGCTTGATTTGCCTGTTTCTTCAACTGCACGTTGTGAACCTCTTAGAACCACTCCGTCTTGCCCTTTAAACATGCCTACTTCTATACCTTGGTGCGCTACCCCTTCATGAAAGCTTGTCAACATTGCCTGGTCAGAATCTGTTACATTAGCTATTACCGCGCCTGCTATATGCGTTTTATCCGCCTCTATATTGACGCTGTTTGTGCCTATTATACTGGTTTGGTTATTTACCCAAGCCATATCCGTATAACCGCTTGAGTTATTTAAACCAAAATTTCCGCTAACTCCGCCGCCTATTCCGCCGCCTACGCTAAAACCGCTGCCACTGGGCACAAACGCGTTTAGCGGCAATACTAAGATTACCACTAAATAAACAACGGTTAGTTTTTTAATAATACTCAATATTATATTTCCCAAAACTCACGAATAGAACTATCCTCATCATTTGGATATCGCTTGTCTGGTTCAAAATGGCCTATTTTATCTTTATATAAAAAACTTTGAGGATATTTTGTCAAGTGGCCTGCCAAGGACCGTCCAGTTATCGGGCATTTTATACCTGCCACAATTTCATCAATGGTTTTTGATGCGGTATTTTTATCTCCAATTTCTAAGGCATAAATCTCTCCTGTTCTTAAATCAGTGTATAATTCCGTATAATAGCCAAAGTCGGGCAATGTATACTCAACTTCTACGTTGTATTCCCCATCTACTACAGCATATCCACGATAACATCTTACTTGAACCTTGTTCATAAATTATCTTCCTCTTAATAAAAATGTTGTTTTAATAGTTCATCACGGCTTAATAATTTTTATAGGCACAGCCCCCTCTCTAATTAAAAGATTGGTAGTGCCGGGCGCACGCAATGACGGCGTAGTCAAAATATTTACATCTCCAGTAAACGATAATGGTTGGTTTATATAATTACTTGGCGGACTTGATATATTGAGAGAGGGAGTAATAGGATAATTTACTTCAAACACTGTAAACGGTGTATTGGGCTTGTGATATATAAATTCCTTTATTGCTCCTTCAATTGTGTTATTGATATAAGTGCCATCATTGCCTATACGACCAGCAGCACCTGATTGATAGAACGTACCTGATTCTAGTGTAGATTGAGCATATTTTGATTCAATAACACGATAACCCGTTCCTGTTGTAGTCGTTCCTAAAGCATTACTTCCCGTTCTAAGCAGGCTCACTCCTGATAATGGCCCTGTTACTGCTCCCAATACTCCATTACCAATCCTTAAACCCAATATCAGCTTTTGCTCTGTACTTAAGTTTTCACTCCCTACCCACGTGCCTAACGCGCCAGCAGCGTCATGCGCAACGTATCTGCGGAAATACTGTCAGAAAATATGTCTGTTTCGCCTTCGTTATAATCGCAGACAAAGTTGCCGGCAGTCAATTCTACACAAGTTGAGTGTGAATATACACAAAGATATAAAAAAGCAAAAAACAATACAAAACATTTAGCCTTGTTTGTATAACAGCCCATAATATTCCTTTAGCAAAATATAAAACCGAATTGCGTTATTTAATATATAGTAACTATCATAATGCTTTAATTTTCTTGTTAGCGCGTTGGGGGATATTCCGGTTAATCGATATTCTATGAAATTATTAGATATATTTTTATATTTTTTGTTAAAGCCCATCTTTAAGATTTAAAAGAACATCTGTGAAATAAAAAAAATACCGGCCCCCTTCAGAAGTGAAATAAAGCTGCCTATTCTTACATTTTTCCTGTATTACCCGCAATCTGCCGTTTGAAAAACAGTTATTACGGGCTTTAACATATTCTTTCGGGCTGAGTTTAACTCTTCCATCCATAATATATTCGGCCTGTCGCTTTAAAATTTCTTCTGTTTTTCTTACAGCCATATTTCACACCTAATCACAAAAACTCGTTTTTATGGTAAAATTAAACCGATAGCCTCTTTGCCTGAGTTTGGCATGTTTTAATATGCCGCTATCGGTTGTTTACGGTAACACTCTGCATCATATGCCTAAACCGCATATAATGTAGAAATTGTAAAAATTTGTTTCCGTTACTTCCGGGTTTTTTTATGCCCACAACCGCTATGGTATATAACAATAATACCTTAGCTTATCACTAATATATTAAAATTATATCACTAAACACACATAATGTCAACACTAATATGTGTTTTTTGTTATAAATAAGAGATTTATGAGTATCGGAAAAAAAATTCTACAAGCAAGACGAGAACTTAATTTAACGCAAAAAGAACTTGCCCAAAAAATAGGTTTGCCAGGAAGTACAATTGCGCGTTGGGAAACGGATTCGTTTAGCCCTTCCCCTAAAAATATTGAAAAATTGTCTAAAGCTCTAGGCAGAGAATATAAATATTTTTACGAAACCCAAGAAGATATATTTACCGTATTTAAAAAAGCAAAAGGTGAAATCCGCGATAATGAAAACATTTTTTCTTTTCATAGTGATGAAACGAAAAATGAAATAAAATTCGCGGGAGTCTTTAAAAAAGGCGCCGCTATATTTTTTGAAGATGACGACATCTCTAACTCAAAAAACAAAACTATCCCGCCCCAAAAATTATTTTTTAACGTAAAGGACAATTCCCTTTCTCCCGATTTTGAAAAAACTGATACTTTAGAAATAATTACAACAAAAGAAATTGAACCCGAATATAATGGAAAATATTATATTGTTGAAATAAAAGATGAGCAGTTAATTTATAAATGCACAGTTTTAGGCAATGATATAAATCTTTCCATAGCGGGCAAAACAAAACGCATCCCAAAAAATAAAGTTGAAATTCTAGGCCGTGTGACTGCCGTAAAAAAACTTCTTTAAAAATTAAGAGACAATAAAAAACCGTCCTTTGAAAAAAGAACGGTTTTTTGTTGCTTTACAAAAACAAAATAAACACTGTTTTATATAACTGTTTTTTAAAAAGGCTCATCTTTATAATCAGCGGCTTTCATAATATCGCCGTATTGTTTTTGCGTAATTTTAGATTTAGAAGCAGACGCCCCTGCGGATGTCTTTTCCGTCTCCTGGGGAAAGGTGTCAATAATGTCTTCTATGCGTGCGGTAATATAGGAAAACAAAGGGTTTGATGAAACTCTGAAAAATAAATTGGTGTTTATTCCCAAAACGCCGCGTTCTCCCTGCGCGTTTGATATAAGGCCCAGATTTATGCCAAAAGCATCTTTTATTTCCGGGTCAGGAATAGAGCCGTATAACGGGTCAGTTTCCGGAAAAGGAAGCGAAATATGAGAAAGAGAAAACAACTCTTTAGGATAAACCAGACCCAACGCTCTTGTTTTAAAATCCACTCCGCCGGGCTCGACGCTGCGCTCTACCGCGCCTGAATCATTGGGGCCGGAGTTGCCTATTACAGTTATCTTATATTTTTGCGGAAATCCCGGTAACATTATTGACATCATATTAACAAAAACAGGACGCACCAACGGTAAAAACGCTGTATCGCGGTTAATATCAAACAAAACCAACTCACTTTCATTTTCCGGCAGATTGCTATAAAGGTCATTTATAATAGCGGGAGTACTGACCGTGTAATCCGCTATTGACTGAAATGTAATTATAGGCGGAAGCTCCTTTAACATATCTTTTTGCCCAAGCCTTATGGCTTGCCTTTTCACATCCGCAATTAAAAGACGGGCCTGTTTAACCGCATTAACAGGAAAAGAGTTGTATTTAAAAGGGTTAAACTCGGGAATAATACTGATCCACGCGGCTTTTTCAAACCCTGGAAGCATTGATGGAATGGCAAGTATCTCGGCCAGTTTGGAAAGCCTTGTAATACCTATCATGGGAGAAATTAGAACCAGTCTGTCAGGCCTTATAAGAGAGTCATCCTCAA
Source organism: Elusimicrobium minutum Pei191 (assembly GCF_000020145.1). Taxonomy (NCBI): domain Bacteria; kingdom Pseudomonadati; phylum Elusimicrobiota; class Elusimicrobia; order Elusimicrobiales; family Elusimicrobiaceae; genus Elusimicrobium; species Elusimicrobium minutum. The sequence goes on along the minus strand of NC_010644.1, from coordinate 490,358 downwards.
GCGCGTCCAACGCGTATTTTACGGCAAGCGCGCCGCCTTGTGAAAAACCCGCTATGTGAAGAGGCGCCCCCTCCGGCGTAAGCTTTTTGGCTTCCTTTACCGCGAATTTGGTAGCAGCGGCCCAATCCTGCCAAACGCTTTTGGTAAGCGCGCCAGGCACCGTACCGTGCCCGGGAACCCTTAACCCCACCGCAACAAAGCCTTTTTTATAATATATCTCCGCTATATGACGCAGGCTGTAAGGAGTATCCGTAAGGCCGTGTATTAAAACAACCGCCCCTTTAGGATTTTCCGGTATTAAAAGATAAGAACGGTTCCAGTCTTGCTTAAAATTGCCGGGATATATTTTACTGCCTTTGAAATAACGGTTGATTTGGTTTTGCTCGCTTTCGGGCGTTTTTAAAATTACGTTCTTATGAACTTCTTCAAATATTTTGTTTTCACGGGCGGTGTAATCTTGCCATGTGGCTTTTTCCAATTCCTTGACGGTCAGTTCATTAGGCGCAAATGTATGCCACGGCTGCAAATCAGGCACATAATGCAGACGTAAAGCAACTCCTGCAAGCAACAGAAAAAACAATACTATAAAAATTATAACCGTATATTTAACAAGCTTAAAGATTTTTTTATTCATTTCATATTCCTTATTATTAAATAGCTTTAATAATCTTAAATTAAAAATTATTTGTTTTTATACAGGTGGAGTTATTTTATCCGCCACAGTGGCACTGCCTGTTTATATAAGCATATTTTATAATAATATTTAAACAGCGGCACAATTACAAAAAGTCATATAATTATCCTTTTATCGGTTAAAGAATTAAGGCGAATTATCAATACCTCCTTAATTTACAGATTTAATAGCGAAACCGTCAATATTCTTTAAAAATTGACGGTTCTATAATATAAAGAAAGAAAAAATATTTTGGAGATTTATGATTTTATTATACACCTAAAATATTAGGGATACTTAAAAACTTTATTGTTTAGACGGAACAAATACGTTGTATGTAATTTTCATAGCGACACTCAACAAAATAAATTTATTAAGTGTATATTCCAAATCAGCGCTGTGGGCGCCCGCAGCCGCGCTCAAAAGGCTTTCTCTACAGGAAAAGCCTTTTTCGCCTAAAGAAATTCTATACTATTGAAATTTATACGCTATTACAGAACCTTTGCGGCCAGGCGTTTCGGACAGATATTAAATTATACTATTAGTTACATGCTGTTCTAAAGATTATTTATAATAAAAGCCGTGGGTAGGAAGTGAAAACCAGATGGAATTATACTAGATAAAGCAGGAGTTCCGCAAAAGAACTTAAGGCATAGAAAACCTTTACAGGGAACTCATTTAACCCAAATTTTATTTATATTAAAAAAATGAACAGAGTAGCGGTTTTTATCTAAATAATTACAAAATCAGTATATCCGTCCTTCTGTTCATTGCCCGGCCTTCTCTTGTCAAATTGCCGGTTACAGGGTTATCATACGCCACACCCATTATTTCTATGGTATCCGGGTTTAAGCCTTCTTCAATTAAAATTTTTGCCGCAGCATTAGCACGCCTTAGCGATATGCTTTTATTTACCCCATAAGAGCCTATATTATCCGTATTGCCCGTGACTATTATTTTTGTATAAGGGAAATCTTTTAAGGCGGCGCATTTTTCCCTTATAATATTTTTTTGTTTTTCCGTCAGTTCGCAGGAATTAAATTGGTATTCCATATCCCTGCTGTTAAACTGTATAGCGTCAAGCTTGCGGGCAAGCGGCTCCGAGAATCCCTCCTGCGCCTGTGCCACTATGGTATCCGGCAAATTAATGTAAGGCTGCTCCGGCGCGTTAATGTGAGGCTCAAGATATATTGAAAAGGTATCCAATTTTATGTCCTCCACTCTGGTGACTTCCCGCCCTTCCTTCGCTATAGTAAGGGAGTAGTTCCCAAACGGAAGGTTATCCAATACAAAGAAACCGAATAAATCGGTGAAAGTGAAAGAGGCTTCAGCGCCTGCTTCGTTGTAAATTTTAATTTCATAACCGCTGAGGAATTGATCCGCAAGATTATGTATTAACTTTCCCTCAACCGTACCCTTGCGGGCCATCGGCAGCATAATATTACGCACTGTACCGGGGCGCAGTATATATTTGTAATTACTCTCCAGCAGAGATAAAGAAGGATCCTCAACTTCCGAGAGGTCTAAATCTAAAACAACTTTTTCATAAGGCGGGATATAGGTAATTACCGCCTCCCCCTTTTTATCGGTTTGGAAGCCCTTTTCTGCCCCGCTTACGGATACTATAACATTTTCCAGAGGGGTTCCGTCTTCTTCCTGCACGCGGACAAAAACGGACCCGTATTCGCTTAATTTTGATTTTGTATCGGTAAATATTCCACTGTCCGCCTTCGGGCCGAAGCTTATATTATAAGTAAGAGATGCAGTTAAGTTATTATATGAAGATGTTGACAATGCAACGCTTATGCCGCCAAAAGGAAACATCCTGCTGCCCGTAAGGAAAAAAACATCGTACATATTCATTTTTTCATAATATCTTTGCCCGCGGCGGTATTGCAGCGCAAGATAAGTTCTGCGGTCCCAGCGGTAATCAACCATTGCATTTAATTCGGAGAGAAATGTTGACGGATAAGTCCTGTAGAAAGCCCCCGTATAAATACCGAAAGGGCCAAAGTTAGCCTGTGCCAAAAGAGAAACATCATTTGTCGCCGTATTTTTATTATAAGAGGCGGATTGCCAAAAATTCTCAAGAGACAAATTATAATATCTGAAGAGTTGGCGTGAAAGCCTTATATTTAAAGCGTCTTCGGAATAGTTTTGATGATCTAGCGTATGTGTAAAATTTATAAAGTACGGCGTATTGTCAAGCGGGGTAATAATACCGCTTAAGCGCGTTTCAAAAAGTTCTTTTAAGTATTTATTGCCCACAAAAGATATTGGGGATTGTATATCGCCGTAATATTCATAGCGGGAGAAAATATCCCCTATATAAATATTGCCTTGCACCTCGGCGCGGTGGCCTATTTCACCGCTTTGCAAATCTTGGGAAAGGTTATACTGCAACGATGCCCCGCTAAACAACAGCTGCGCGCCAGCCATAGCAAAGCGGCGCTCTTTTAAGTTATCCAGCGCATCTTGAGAGTTTGTAAACCCGCCCATTAACGTTAGGTGCTCCGATAAGCCGTAAAAACCTATAAAATCAACAACAGGAATATCGCTTTTGGAAACATAAGGTTCATTAACCTCAATAAGATAACGTTGCGGCTGGTACGCATTTAAAATATAGCCCACTTCCCCTTTGGCAACAGGAGAGGTGCCTGAATAATAGCGCCTTTCTTCTGTACGTATCTCACCGAAAGGGCCGTAGAAAACCAATTTAAAAACATTAAGGCCGTAACTTACCGGAACATTATCAAACACATAGCGGCCGCCTATGGAAGGTTGGCGGAAGCCTAAAAGCTGTGAATTTAAGTGCAGTTCAACATCCCAGCCGTCCTGCAAAATCCCGGTAATGGTGATTGTCTTATCCGCAGAAATAACATAGTTTTTGAAAGAACTTAAAGTTACGCCGCGCCCTGAGGTATTGGATTCAAAAAAAGAGGAACCTGTGCCTGTTATATCCCCCGCCTCAAAAACAGTAAGATTTGGGAATTTGTATTCATCCCTCAAAAATACCCTGCCGGTGGTAAAGCGCGCCTTGGTTTCAAAATCGCTATGACTATCGCCAAACAGGTATAAATTGCTATCTAGCCCGGCGGTAAGGGCGGCTATATTTAAACCGTAATTCTGGGAATACTTAGTATCGGTATCATCTGCGGCAAAAAGGCCTGCGGTAACGCTTAAATCCACAACAGGCAAGGCCCAGGAGCGTTCATCAAACTCGTAGTCGGACCAGTAATCCTTATTGCCTTGGTATAAAGATGTATTTGCTCTTTTGCGCAGCGCCTCTTCTTTAACGGTTTTAGGCAATTTATAATCCGCGTTTATGTTAAGAAGAAGGGCCATCTCATCGAGGTCTGTTTTAATATTAAAGAGATCTTCCAAAAAGCCTGTTTTAAAGGATATTTGATCTTCTATTCGCACTATGTCATTTGGGGAAAACGGGATTTCCCGCCCGCCAAAAAAAGCTTTTTTATGTTGGAAATCAATGAAAAAATTATTGCGCTGTTCGCCCGCAAAGCCTTCAATGCGCACGCCGTCATTTTTAGTAACGGAAAAACCAACCACAGCGGCAAAAGGGTAAAACGGAATGTATTTATCGCCCTGGTTCTCATATATGAAAATAAAATCTTCCTGCGGGTAACTCTGCAAAACAGGCGTCACAATAAGAGGGTCGTTGTAGCTTTCGGCAAAAAGGTAACAACAGGGCAAAATTAGCATTAACAAAATGCTGCTTCCAAAGGCTGCAATTTTAGATAGATATTTTCTTTTCGGAAACATTTTTCCCCGTTTCTTTATTCTTCAAAATTACGGTGAGGGTTTCACCCACCAGTTCCTGCTCTGTTTTGGACAGGGGTATTGCCAAGCGGCGCTCTTTATTATAAGGGAAAATACGCACATTATTTAACTGGCCTATAACTTTTTTCTTACTGTCCCGTATGGAAATATCCCCGCGCGCGGATTTTGTGCCCGTAGCCTGTAAAACAACCTCCATTACGGTCACTGCATCTCGCACGGACAACTGTGCATTGCTTATTTCAAATTTACTTTCCAAATTACCTTTTTGCAAAGTAACAGGTATGGTTACCGCATAGAGGGCCTTTAGCTGAAACTGCAAAGCTCCCGGCTCATTTTTTTGCTGTTTTTCAGCGGCCTGCTCGCGCGATACCGGGATATCCACCTCAGCCACTTTTAGATGGGAAACATATTCCCCGTCAGGCAGTTCCGCCGTGGGGCGGCGGATAACATTTACAGTCTGCATTTTGCCCGGTTTAAGAGTAAATTGGCGCGGGGAAAAATACAAGTACGCGTCCGCCGTGTTTAAGACCTCTTGCGGCATCGGTTCGCGGTAGGAGCCGTCCTCCCTCTGCACGTAGTTTACAAAACTGACGCGGTATGTCTTTTCTTCCTGCGAATTGTTTATAATACGAACGCTGTGCATACGTTTTTTGGATGACATTTCAAACTCAAGAGAATAGGGATGTATAGAAATGCTTGCTACAGCACAGTTTACGGCAAATAAAAAAATTGTTGATAAGAGTATCCTTTTCATAATCATTGGTAATTTACCTCTATTGTATAGGTGCCCGTATAAACGCCCGGCGCTTTATCTGCAGGCACATGCAATGTCGCCCCTACAGAAACCTCCACCTCTCCGTTGGCGCCAATCGTAGTGAGGCCTGAAGGGGATGTAGTAAAAGTATCCAGCGTCATTGAGCCAAGGGTGGAGGCCGCTATTGAATAAGAGATGGGGCTGCCGCCTATGCCTTTAACTTTGACGCGGCCCGCCGCCGTAGTGCCGGTAAGAGTAGAACACGTACCGCCTGAAGAGCCGTTTGTTGCAACCACAGCCGTACAGTTCGCCGTCGGTCTTATTATCTTTCCGAAGTCCAGCAGAGCGGTTTCCTCAACACTTAAAGGCCACTCTACAGTAGCAGTAACATTAACGGTAGTGTTTAAGTTTTCCGCAGGCTCACTGCCGGGCCACATAGTGCATCTGTTGCTGCCTATAGCTGCTTCGAATCTTTTTGTACCACTGGAGTTTATAGTAAAAGAGCCTGTGTATGTACCAGGCTTGGTAGAAGTTGTTATATTGGCTGTAGCACCTATGTAATAAGTGCCGTAAGGAGGATTATACCAAAACCCTATAACAGGGTTAGTGGTATATTGAGCTGCGCCGCCGCAGCTGCCGTCCACGACATAATCAGATCCTGCATTGAAAGTAAAATTGGTAAGTTGTAATGTACCGGGGCCGGTAAGATTTAAGGTGGAGGGAAGGCCGCTCCATGATAGAGAGCACTTACACTCATCGCCGGCAACTTGGTATCTGGCATAGCCGCGCGCCGCACCAGTTACGCTCACATTGGCGCTTGGAGTAGCCGCACCGGTTGATGCGTTTAGTGTAACCGTACCGCCCGCAGAGGTTAACAATGTAATAGTGCCAAAGTTAATTATACCGGAAGACATGTTGCCGGCATATAAAACCCCTGGAGAAAATACAATGATTATTAGAGATAAGACTTGAGATAGTTTCATAATTCCTACAATTTTTTAAAAACAAAAGTACAACTTTTAACGCTTAAAACCGCTACTAAGCATAAGCCCCTGCCATATATAGGCAGGAGCTTATGCGATACTTATTAATAGTTTACTGTAACAGTGTAGTTACCGATGTACATCCCTGCATCCTGATTTGCAGCTACTTCAAGCTCTCCACCTATTTTTACAGAGCTGTTGCCTGTTGCATCAAGCGGGTGGGTTAAGGCTTTATCAAATGTATAATTTTTAAGAACCATTGCGGGCCCGACGCCGGTAAGCGTAGTGTCCGCAACAGAAAATGTTACATCTTGATTGGGCGCGCCGATAATTTCAAATTCCCCTACAGTTTGAGTACCGCTGACATGCCCTGCCGTCGCACCGCTTATTACACCTGCAGTTGTAAGCGTAACGACTTCAGCTCCAGTGGGTTGTACTATCTTTCCGAAGTCAAGCGTCACAACGCCGGTTACTGACAAAGGCGCTATTATCTCAGCCTGGGCAGAACCCGTACCGGTAACGGCAAAAGCTGCGCTGCTCACAATCAAAAAAGCAAATAACATTACTAATATTTTTTTCATAACATATCCTCCTTTCCTTTTTTTACTCATAAATCCTATATCGTTGGATTCTTATTACATAACAAAATATGTTTAATTTTACATCATAGCAGGCATTTCGTCAATCTAAATTTTAATATTAGCTGTAAACTATAATAAAATTTACACAACTTTACTGGTCAAATTATTCGATTTTACCGATATCCACTCCTATACCAAGCACTAAAAACCAGGCATTTTTCCCTAAAAAACAACAGGGTAAAAAACTTAAAAAAAGAGCGTTGGCATGTTGCCTTTATCGTAGAATGCCCCTATACTCCATAAAAACAATGCTATCGATTCAGAAATAAAAAAAAATTCCCGGCGGAGTTAATGCCAAACGGGGGGTGCTCTATTATTAATATTAGAATAAGGAAAATTAGTAATTCAAACTCAAGGTAGAAGAGCCCCTTTATCAATAATTCTTCCTACAGGACATTAAAAATAATATTTCAAAATAGCTTTTTGTTACTTAAACTAGATACAGGAGATATTCGTTTTTTTGCTCTGAGCTTCCGATATAAAAAGAAGTGAACTAAAATTTTTTATAAGAGAGCATGCGTTTTTTATTTTTTTATAAATCAGAAAGAGTCCTTTAAACAGCATGCTATGTGTTCGCTAACAATAAAATCCTCGTCGGGCAAATTGCCTAACGAGGATTTTATACAATCAATTTACACTAGAAAACGGAGAGGAAGGGATTCGAACCCTTGATACCGGAATTAACCAGTATAACGGTTTAGCAAACCGCCGCTTTCGACCACTCAGCCACCTCTCCAAAAACGTTTTTGATTTGACTTTTAAGAAAACTACAAGAGTTATTATATCAAATTTTTACTTCACTAAAAATAATCTTAAATCCGCGTTAGGCAGAAAGATGTTTTTATATTATTTAGTTTTTAATAAGACATTCTTCCCTATCGCTTTTAGCCGTAAAGGCATTGCCCGCGCAAAGATTTAGGCAAACTTTTCTATAGACCTCTGATTTGCCTAAATAGGCCTGGCAATAATATCTGTTATCCGAAAATCTGTATTGTATATTATACGCGCTGCCTGAAGCACCCCTGTTGGCCCAAATTCCGTTACCATAACCCAAGTAATAGCGCCATTTGCCGCTTGACACTACCCAGGCGTCCCCTCCGATGGAAGTATAGTGCACTCTGTTGCCGGCAGGCATATCAACGGATAAATTGTCCCAATCATTAACAGTAGGGTAAGAGCCTGTTTCAAGCCTGTAAATTTCAGCCGCTTGGGAAAGCGATTTTAAAACGGTAAAGGCTTCCGCCGCGCGGGACTTTTCAACCGCCAGGTTATACTGGGGCAATGCTATCGCCGCTAATATACCTATAATTAAAACAACTACCAAAAGTTCAATAAGCGTAAACCCTTTTTTCATATCTTATCCTAGAATAACTGTAAACTTATAAACATAACGAGCATGCCGAAAAGCAGACCCCAAATTTCTTTATGCCCGTCTCCATATTCATTGGCTGTAGGTAAAAGCTCGTCAAAAGAAATATAAATCATTATGCCAGCCACAACCGCAAATAATATTCCAAAACCTGTTGTATTAAGAAACCTGGCTAAAAACAAATAGCCTATAATCGCGCCGACCGGCTCAGCCATGCCCGAAAGGCCGGAATACAGTATAGCCTTTTTTCTGCTTCCTGTGGCATTATAAACGGGCAAAGCAACGGCAATGCCTTCGGGTATATTATGTATCGCGACGGCAACCGCTATTGAAATACCAAGCTGCGTGCTTTCCAAAGCGCTCATGAAAGTGGCCAGGCCTTCGGGGAAATTATGTATGGCCAAAGCTATCGCGGTTACAAGACCGACTCTTTTTATTTTATTTGAATTAGAATGCGGATCAAGGGAAGCCTCTTCCACTTCATGTTCTTCTAAATGGTGTTCGGGTATAAGCTGGTCAATTATAGCGGCTATTAAAATACCGGTAAAAAAACCGCCGCCCATAATCCATTTAGCGGTATTACCGCTGTATGAGGCGGAGATATATTCTATGGCAACGGGTAAAAGCTCCATAAAAGAAACATATATCATCACCCCTGCGGAAAAGCCCATGCCTATAGATAAAACTGTTAAATCATGCTTTTTAACAAAAAAAGCGACAAAGCCGCCTATTAACGTGGCGCTTCCGGCCAAAAAACTTAAAAACAAAGCTGAACAAACGTATCCTTCCATAACATTTCCCTAAAAACTTTTTCTAAGTCCGTCCTCTAAAGAGGTAAACTGCTGGCCTGTGCGGTCAATCCATTTTTTACTGCTGCTTACCCAATGCCCTTTTATAGAGGCCTCCTTTACTTTATCGTAATTTAAAGCAGGGGCTATATTAAAAAGCTTGGCTATAATTTCATATAAAAACGCCACAATGTGTAAAACAAATAATGGCGCCGTAAACATAAAAGGGCGTTTGACTTTCATTGCGTCCGCCATTGAATATATAAAAAATTTCCAATTATAAGGTTTATTTTCGCATACATAGTAAATGCCGCCGAATAAAGATTCGTCTTCAATAGGTTTAACTATTGCATTAACCAAATCGTCCACATGAATAAAGTTAAAATACGCGTCCCCCTTAGAGGTGTTAACCATTATGCCCATTTTTACCCAATCGGCTATTTTGCTTACGCCTGAATCATTTTTACCATAGACTATTGGCGGGCGAAATATTATTTTTTTTATACGCGCGGGAAGGGACTCAACGGCGTTTTCCCCCCCTAATTTTGTACGTCCGTAATCTGAAGCGGGTTTAGGTTTATCGTCTTCGGTTCTTATATGTTCCAAATCAGCGCTGTATCCTCCCGCCGCCTGGCTTGACATATAGGTAAAATATTTTACGCTGTTTGTTTTAGCCGCGGCGTCAACTAAATTACGGGTGGTAAGGACATTAGCTGCTTCAAATTCTTTATAATTAAAAGCAAATATCGCCGCGGCTAAATGAAAAACGCCGTCACATCCTTCCAACGCATTAGCTAAAGAATCAACATCCGTGTACTTCGCGGTAATGTATTCTACTTGCGGATCAGCTGATTTACGGCCCGAGCCCCTTGTTAATATACGAACGCTGTGGCCCATAGAATTTAATTTTTTTGTAAGCGCGCCGCCTATAAAACCGGCTCCGCCCGTTATGGCAAACTTCATAAAATTACTCCAGCCTTTTTAAAGCGCCGTCCAACTTATCGTCGCCTCTTTTAAGGCTTTTCGCGCCATCTTTAGCGTCTTCAACCCATTCTTTAGCGGCGCCTATGTTTATGCCGAAAGCGGAAAGACCTTTTTTCATATCTTCCTGTTTAGGCAAATCGCCGTAAGCTAATTTTTTTAAAGGAGAAACTTTATCTTCCTGCGGGAAACGCTGTAAAAGGAAAACCGCGCATGCTATTAATAAAACGCAGGTTAACAAGGCGTTAAGCTTTTTCCAATTTTCCATGCCTAAAATTGTGACTAAAACGCCTAAAAGAATGGCGCCGCCCGCCCATAAAAGACAAGACATTACACCGAAGGAAAATCCGCCCTGGCCGTAATAAGGAAAGAAAACCATTACGGCGAAATGGATTAAAGCTACAAAAAATACTCTTCTTATAGTCATAAAGCACTCCTGTTGCTGTTATTTAAAAAAAATTAAACCCTACTTTATAAAACTACTAATTTTCGTCCTTAAACTCAACGGTAACGGTAAGTTCGCTTTTCTCAAACTCCGCCGGTAACGGCGGAAACGGGGCCGCGGCGTCCACACTTGTTTTTGCCGCGTAATCGTAAAGCTCGTTGCCTGAAGCCTTTGAAACTTTTAAATTTTTTATACTCCCGTCTCTTTGAATAGCGAAAGTAACCAGCGCAGCCACATTAGCCTGTTTTGGTTTACGTTTTTCCCATTCTGTCCAAAGAGCGTTTCTAACCTGTGTTATATACCACGGAAACGGAAAATTAGGGAAATCTGTTTTTATGCCTCCTACGCCATCCCCCTCGCCTTGGCTTGAACCTGCTTTAGCGGATGTTTTAGCCGCCTCGGCTTTTTTTTCTTTTTCATTGTCGGCCAAAATGCTGGGAGTTCCTAAAACAATCTTCTTTTTTGGCGCGGGCTGGGGCTTGGTTGTTATCTGGCTTTTAGCGGCGTAAGCTTTTTTATCGGCCACGGGAGTTTCGGGTTTTTTTATTTCTTCTTTTTTGGCCTCTTCCTTAGGAGCGGCAGGCGTCGGAGTCGGTTCGTCGCTTTTTTTAGAGTCCGAGCCGTCCGCAGGAGCTTGGAAAGACGCGCCTAAAAAATCAATAGTGTAAGTAGCTAAAGGTTTTTTTACGGAAGCAGGCATAATGACAAAGAATAAAAATCCCGCCATTAACGCGTGCAAAACGCCCGATATAAAAAAATACCTGTTAAACATTTCCGCCCTTTATTTTCTTTCTAAAACGCCTATGCCTAATTTAGCCGCGCCAAGCTCTTTGGCTATATCAAATACGTCAACTACTATTTGAACGGGCACGTCTTTATCAGCCTGAACAAGAATGGCCTTTTTGTTGGCTTTGCCCATTCTAAGGGTAAGCTCGCGCTGCAATTCCGACATTGTAACTTTTTGCTCCTGAACAATAATAGTGCCATCTTTTAAAACTTCAATTCTTATCAAATCATCTTCCACAACCGCGTTGACGGAGCTGCTTTTAGGTAAATCTACGTTAAGCTGCATCTGTACCAAAAAAGGGGACATAACCATAAAAATGATAAGCAGTATCAGCGCGATGTCTATAAAAGGCACCATGTTGATATCGCCCATTATTTGCTTTTTTACTCTACCTGGCATGTGTAATCTCGCTCGCTATATTTTCAAGTTCACGTTCAAAAAAATTAATTTGCGTAGTAAAATAGTTATACGCTATAACAGCAGGAACAGCGACAAACAAGCCCGCAGCGGTGTTAATAAGAGCTTCCGCAATACCTTTTGCCACAACAGAAGGTCCGGCCGTAGCGGCCGTCATAGCGGCTAAATCCGCGAAAGCGCGCATAACGCCTAATACGGTACCAAACAAACCTATAAAAGGCGTAGTGCTGCCTAATGTGGCTAAAACAGGCAGTTTCTTATGTAAAAGCGTAACTTCCCAATCAATAACTTCATCCGAATAATCTTTTAAATTTGCACCCTGCCTGTTTGAGGTTAACAAGGTTTTTATAAGCCTTCCAGCGGGGGTATTTTTGGCTATATCACGGCCACAAGCTTCAATAATTTTATCAATCTGCCCGGCTTGCAACTGGTATTTAGCGTACGCGATAAGCTTGCGGCTCATTTTAATTTGCTTTCTTAAAGTAAAAAATCTTTCCAAAATTATAGTAAGCGAAACAATGGATAAAAATATAAGAAAAATAAGCACCGGCCCGCCTGCCTTTAAAAGTTCCTCAATGTTGGTTATATTGCTAAAATCCATTTTCCTCTCCTGTTAATAACAAATATTATCTGTCTTACCGCTTTTTTTAAAGTTTATTAATAAAAATTATTACAACGCTTTTAAACAAAATTTAAAAGCACGTTTTACATTAAACCAAGTCCCACGCATGCCCAAAAAACCGCCCATAAAATCACATTGGCTAAAACGCCGCTGGCCACATCGTCAAGAACAACGCCCGAAGCTGTTTGCATATTATCGAAATATTTGATAAACAACGGTTTAAGCCAATCAAAAATTCTAAACAAAACGAACGCGGCTACTACAAAAAAAGCCGTTCTCGGCATATAAAACACCGCAAAAAAGTAACCCGCCATTTCATCAATAACAATTTTGGGGCTGTCATGCCCTTCAAAAGATGCTTTTTTTGTAACATAAACAGCGAAAAACGTAAATAAAATTATAAAGATTAACTGCGCCCACCAAGCCAAAGGCATTAAAATCCACCACGCAAAAGGCACGGCGACCAATGTGCCCCAAAAACCCGCGCCCGTGTTTTTATGTCCTTTTAAAATTGTTGCGGGCAGCAAACTTACGCCAAACCCGGAGGCTAAAAAATTCCAAAAAGCTTTCACTTGTTTTCCTCTTTATTTTTCTGAACGGGGAGCGCCCATGATTTTTCAAGAATTTTCCAGTTATTGCTTAAATAACTTGCCATGCTGCCCCAGGTAACAATAACAGCAACCACCGTTGCGGCATAATCCAAATGTCTGCCCAGGTTAAAAAGCACTCCGAAAACAAAACTTGCTTTACCTGAGGTAATTAAAGAAAGGTGATAACAGTTTAAAACAAAAAATATTAAACCTACTGTGGACATTTGAACCACGGTTTTAAATTTTCCCCATCTTTCCGCCGCTAATACAGAACCGTCCAAAGCGGCTATAACCCGCAGCGTTGAAACGGTGAGTTCGCGTAAAATAATTAAAAACACCGCCCAGACAGGCACGTTTAACTGCGGGATAGCGGTAAAAGCAAATAAAGCGGAACAAACCAAAATTTTGTCGACAAAAGGATCAACTATAGCGCCAAACGGCGTATATGTGTTTGTAGCCCTGGCTATTTTGCCGTCCACCCAGTCTGTAGCGGCGGCAAAAATAAAAATTAGAGTGGCCGTCAGCCTTGTTACATACTCAGGTATCAAAATAGCGAAAAACATTATCATCGCCAAAAGAGCGCGGGATAACGTGATTTTATTTGCAAGCGTCATTTCCGTTTTACTCATAGTTATATTCCTTTAAAAACATCAGCCTTTAAACCCATGTTTTTTTGTGTGTTTTTAAGTACGGCGTTTGTTAAAAGCCCGTCAACTTCAAGCCCTATGCTTACCGGAAAAAAATCCGCGGCCGACATTACAATCCTAAGTCTGTATTTTTCGTCCGTTTTTATTTTAGGAGTAAGCGTAAGAAGATACATGTTGTCATTTTTCACTTCAAAACTTTCAATATTGTGGTTGTTAACCAACTCTGTATATTTGCCGAAATCAAATAAAGCTTTATTAGGCTGGCTGTCAAGCCAGTCTTTCCATTTAAAAGAGGTTACAAGCTTCATATCAGCGTCAAAAATTTTAATATCTTTTTTGTTTGTAAGAGCTACTTGGGATACTACGCCGTCTTGGCTGCGCTGTTCTAAACGTATAAGATTAGGCGCGCTGAAATAAAGTTTTCCGCCCGATTTAGACACTAAAATACCTTCGTAAGAAGTATCTTGTTCAAAATCAGTCTGTAAATTTTTAAGTTTTGCGTCCCATTCCTTTAATTTTGCCACAGCGGTATTTTTATCGGCCGCTGCATTTGTTTTAAAAGGAGATTTTACACCAGGAGGAAATTGTTCCTCCGAAGCGGACAAAACGTTTATCTGCATGGTGCCTTCAGGTATATTTGTGTTTTGCCCGATTTGTATTATATTACCGCTTTCGGCGCTTTGCTCAATTTTAGGCGCAGGAGCAGCTTTTTGCGCAGCCGAAACTGAAACAATTTTTTTTGCTTTAACGGAAGATGAAACCTTCGGCGCAGCGCTTACATAAGGAGCTTTGCCCAATGAAACTGAAGGAGCCGTATATGGCGCGGGCGCTACATAAGGCGCGGCGGAAACAACGGGCGCTTTTTCAAGCGTGGGGGCTTTGCCCAAAGCGGGTGCTGGGTCAATAATTTCCCCGTAGGATAAAACGAAAGAGAACAAAAATACCACGGTTAAAAAATTTTTCATAAATAGTCCTTTACTTATAAACGGTTTCATACAGCGGTTCATTGCCGCCGCTTTTTTCTTTAAGTTCGGCAAGGCCCGTTTCGATAAGGTCAAAATGTATTTCCCATCTGTTAGAGCCTTCCGGTTTTGTTATATAACCCTTCATCTCAAGTACGCTTAAAATGTTTGTGGCCCTCGCGCTGGAGCCGAAATGCGCCTTAAGCAAATCTTGTGAAACTCTTCTCCTTTCCAAAATAAGAGTTAAGGCCTGCGTCATTTCTTCCGCACTGGCGCCAAGGCCGTCTTGCGGTCTGCCTCCGTTTTGCTGTTCCTGCGCTATTTGCAAAGGATAATCCGGCCCGCCCTGCTCACGCAGGAAATCCGCCACGGAGGATATTTCCGTTTCAGACACATACGCACCCTGTATCCGGTGCGGTTTTTGGTCAGAAGTGCCTTGGTAAAGCATATCGCCTTTACCTAAAAGAGCGTCTGCCCCTAAAGAATCTAAAATAACCCTGGAATCTGTTTTGGAAGCCACCTGCAAAGCAATCCTGGAAGGTAAGTTGGCTTTAATTACGCCGGTAATAACGTTTACCGAAGGACGCTGCGTGCATAAAACCAAGTGGATACCGACCGCTCTTGCCATTTGGGCAAGACGTTGGATAGAATCCTCAATAGCGGCCCTTGTTTGAAGCATAAGGTCGGCAAGTTCGTCAATAATTACAACAACGTAAAACATTTTTTCCTCGCTGTTTTGCTCGGCCCATTTATTATAACCTTCTATATTTTTTACTTTGGCAAGCTCCATAATTTTGGTGCGCTTTTCCATTACTTTAACAAGGGTTTGTAAGGATTTTACCGCGCCATGCGCGTCCGTAATAACGTTAACGTCCTCACAGGTTGTTTTGGGGTCATAAAGATGGGGTATGCCCTCATACAAAGTAAGTTCAAGGCGTTTGGGATCAATCATTAAAAATTTAACTTCGTCGGGCTTTTTGGTATAAAGTATTGACATTATAATTGTGTGAAGACAAATACTTTTACCCGAGTTTGTAGCCCCTGCGATTAAAAGATGGGGTGTTTTTTCCAAAGCGGTTGTGGCGGGAAGGCCGTCCGCGTAGCGGCCTAAAGCTATAGGCATTACAGCTTTGGACTCGGTAAATTTAGGGTCTTGCAAAATTTCTTTTACGGTAACCATCATGGCGTGATCATTAGGTATTTCAAAACCTATGGCGTCTTTACCGGGGATAGGCGCTTCAACGCGTATGCCGCGCGCCTTCATGGCAAGGGCGATATCGTTGGCAATTGCCACGATATTGCTTATTCGCACACCCGGGTCAGGCTTAATTTCATAACGGGTAACAACAGGCCCCGGGGACACTCCTGTTACAGTCGCGCCTATTTCAAAACTTTTTAAAGTGTTTTCAAGTAAAGCTGTTGCCATGGCGATTTCTTCGTCCGAAGGGCCTAAAATACCCTCATTTTTAGGGTCGTTTAAAATAGAAACAGGCGGCAATTTAAAATCCTTCATATCAGCTTTTTTAGAAGGCATTACAATATTTTCCGCCGCTTCTTTTTTAGCGGAGTTTTCCTGCTTGTCATAAGGTTTGGGCGCCCTTATAATTTCAGCCACGGGGCGGCGTATTTCCGGTTTGGAGCGAATTGCCGCGACGGCAGGCTCATCTTGTTTATTTTCAATAACGGTTTTGGTTGTTTTAGATTCGGCTTCTTTAGCTTCCCTTATTTTTGTTTTAAGTTCGGCCCTGGCGTCGTGCCAGGAGTGGTAGTCCTCTTTAAGAAGTTCCATTAAATATTTAGCGGTTGAAACCCACGGTATGGCAAATAAAAGATGCACGCCGGTAAGAAGAATGGCAAGTGAAAATAAAACCGCACCCGCCGAGCCTACCAGCCCCTGCAGGAAGAAAAACACTTCCCTTCCTATGGAGCCGCCTTCAATGTAGGATCCTTTAAAAATATAACGAAGCCCTGTCATAACAGAGGCAATTGAAAATAAAGATACGCACATGCCCACCAAAAACGTAAAAATGTTAACGCTTTTATGTTTGATACAGCGTATTAACCAATAAAAGAAAAATATGGGAACTAAATAAGCGCTGTGGCCCAGGTAAGTAAAAAAGAATGCTGCGACCCTTTCGCCGTAGGGGCCTTTTGACACGTTAAACCATTGTATAAAAAACAGCCAAGCACATAAGGCAAAAGCAAGCGCCCAAAACAAAAACACAAAAACATTGGTTGTGTTCTTCTGCTGGCGTCTTTGTTTTTTAGTCTTTTTCTTATACAAATAATAGCCTTTACGTTGCATATATACATTTTAACATTTATAGGCAACATTTTAATAGCCGATTTATTATTTCAAATATATCTGAAAAACATTAAAAAAGCCCCCATATTTTAAATGGGGGCTTTTTAACATTGCTAAATTATTTTTTAGGGGGAATGTCTTTGATTACCCAACTGTTGCCCGGGATTACCGCCCCTCGACCAACCGTTATATTTCCTAAAATCGTGGCGTTGGCGTAAACTGTAACATTATCTTTCAAATTAGGGTGCCTTTTAACGCCTTTAACGGAGTTACCGTTTTCATCTAAAGGAATGCTTTTTGCCCCCAATGTAACGCCTTGGTAAATTTTTACGTTATTACCTATTTCGCAAGTTTCGCCGATAACAACGCCTGTGCCGTGATCAATAAAAAAACTGTGCCCTATTTTTGCGCCAGGGTGAATATCTATGCCTGTTTTAGAATGCGCGTATTCCGTAATAATCCTGGGAATAAGCTGCACGCCTTCTTTATAAAAAAAATGCGCCATACGCTGGTAACAGACAGCGCGAAGACCAGGATAACAAAGCACTATTTGGTACGGGTCCAAAGCGGCCGGGTCGCCGTTAAAGGCGGCCTTGATATCAGTAAGCAAAAGTTTTTGTATTTCGGGAAGGTGAAAAATAAAATTATCAACTATTTCCTTAGCGTTTTTTTTGTTTTTAGAGGCAAAGCAAACCGCGTCCGAAAACAAGCAAAAAGTATTATTTATTTCAGCCGTTAAAAGGGCGTGCGCGTCACTGAGAAGTTTTTGGGTATTGGCGTCAGCCTGCTCGGGAGTAAGCCTTTTGTGCGAAAAAATATTAACAAATAGTGCTTGTTTTACATTTCTAAAAGCGTCTATAATATTTTTATGAGACGGGAAAAAACATTCCTTGCCTTTTACCGTATGCAAAGGACTGTCTTTAGAAAAAATATTTTCGCTTAAAACTGCGGAAATCTTTTTTATATTATCCATATCTAGCTCCGGCGGCCGAAAGGTGATATTTGGCGAAGCGTCTCGATTATGGGCGGCAGTTTTTCTATAACAAAATCAATTTCCTGTTCTGTATTTTCATCGCTTAAAGAAAACCTTACCGAACCGTGCGCAAAATTAAAATCAACGCACATTGCTCTTAAAACGTGGCTCGGCTCCAAACTTCCGGACGTGCAGGCCGAACCTGAAGAAGCGCAAATGCCGTAATCGTTTAAATGTAAAAGTATTGATTCCCCTTCAATATAGCCAAAACTTATATTTGACGTATTAGGAAGCCTGTTTTCAACATCACCGTTAACTTTTGAATGAGAAATTTTTGCAAGGAGACCCTTTTCAAGCCTGTCCCTTAAAACGGCTGTTTTAGAAGTGTTTTTTAAATTCTCCAACGCCATTTCACACGCTTTGCCGAAACCCGCTATAGCGGGCACATTTTCCGTGCCTGCCCTGTGCCCTTTTTCCTGGTGTCCGCCTATTATAAAAGGCATAAAGCGTGTTCTGCGTTTTACATATAAAGCGCCTATACCTTTAGGCCCGTGAAACTTGTGAGCCGAAAAAGAAAGCATGTTTATATCCGTATCCGCCACGTTAACGGGTATTTTACCGACAGCTTGCACAGCGTCTGTATGAAAAACGCTGCCCGCCTCTTTGGTTATTTTTGCTATTTCTTCTATAGGGAAAATTGTGCCCGTTTCGCTGTTGGCCCACATTATGGAAACTAAGGCCGTGTTTTCATTAACGGCTGCTTTAAATTCGTCCATATTAAACCTGCCGTTTTTATCAACGCCTATATAATCAACCTTATATCCTTTGGCCTGCAGGTTTTTAAAAACTTCCAAAACGGCCGGGTGTTCCACAGCTGAGGTAATAATATGTTTTTTATCGGGAAAAGAATTTATGGCAGACATTATTGCCGTATTGTCCGCTTCCGTGCCGCCCGCGGTAATAATAATTTCGTCCGGATATTGGGCGCCTATAAGGGCGGCCATTTTTTTTCTGGCGTCCTCGATAACTTTTTTATTTTCCCCGCCAAAAGTATGCATGCTTGAAGCATTGCCGTAATGTTCGGAAAAATAAGGAAGCATTTCCTTAACAACTTCAGGTGCTGTACGCGTTGTTGCGTTATTGTCAAGATAAATTACCTTCATATTAAACCCCCGTTACGGTAATGTTTGGCGATATCTTATCTTTTAAAGCGCTTTCAATAATCATTTTAATTGTGCCCTGTGCACCCATGCAACCCCTGCATGCCCCAAGCAGTTTAACTTTAACATTGGTGCCTTCTATATCAACAAGCTCTACAGAGCCGCCGTCCATATTAAGTTTGGGCCTTACGTCTTTTTCAAGCACGGCTTCAACAGCTTTTACTTTTGCCACTATTGACATATTCTCAAAAACAACGGGCTGCTGTTCTTCGGGTTCGGATACTTCGCAGGAATAAACTTTATCTATAATTTTTTGTATGTCACCTTTGCATTTGCCGCAGGCTCCGCCCGCTTTTGTAAAGTGGGTAACATCTTCCACGCTGTGTAAATTATTGTTTCTTACGGCTTTTATAATTGTTTCTTCGGTTACGTTAAAACATTTACATACAACGTTGTGAGCGTCTTCCTCAAACACAACGGGGTTGCCGCCCTGGCGGTAGGATTTAATGGCCGCTTCCAACGCTTCCATACCCATTACCGAGCAATGCATTTTTTCCTCAGGCAAAGAGCCAAGTTCCTCTGCTATCTCCACATTCGTGATTTTTGAGGCTTCTTCCAAAGTTTTACCTTTAACCATTTCCGTTAAAATGGAGCTGGAAGCTATGGCGCTCGCACAGCCGAAGGTTTGGAATTTAGCGTCCGTAATTTTTTCAGTTTCTTTATCAATTTTTAAAGTTAATTTTAAAGCGTCCCCGCAAACCATGCTGCCTACCTGGCCGGTGCCGTCTGCATTTTCAACTTCCCCCACGTTTTTAGGGTTTTTAAAATATTCTTTTACTTTGTCTGTATAATCCCACATAATAATCTCTCCATTATCAGCAACGCAGGCTATTTACATATCCCTTTGCGTTACTATTATATTATAGCATGTTTTTTAAAACTAGTTCAACAGTTGTTGAAATACTAGGGAGAAAAAAGTTTTTACCGTTAAATTTTACATCTTAAAATTCTATTTTTTGGAATGCGCTACGGACATCATAAGCTTAATTCTGTTAAGCTGGTTGACCTCGCTGGCGCCGGGGTCATAATCTATGGCTACCATGTTAAGGTCTTTATATCTGCGTTTTAATTCTTTAGTAACGCCTTTACCTGTAATATGGTTGGGCAGGCAGCCAAAGGGCTGCACGCAGACAATGTTGTTTGCGCCTTCTTCCATAAGCTCAAGCATCTCGGCCGTAAGAAGCCAGCCCTCGCCCGTTTGGTTGCAGACGGAAACAATATCCTCAACTTTTTTTGCAAGGTATCTTGTGGGTTTGTAGGAATTAAAGCGCAAACTTTTTTCAAGCATTTTTCTTAAAGGTTTTCTGCAAAACTCTATATAAGCAGCTATTAAATTAGACACTACCCTGTTAATCAGTTTGCCGGAAAGATATTTATGCCTGTAAGTATCGTCCATAAGACAATAGTTAACAAAGTCCATAAGATCAGGTACAATGGCCTCACCTCCTTCGGACTCGATAACATCAACAAGCCTGTTGTTAGCGTCAGGGTGGAATTTAACTAAAATCTCGCCCACGATACCAACGCGCGGCCTGCGTTCTTCTTTAATGGGGAAAGCATCAAAAGTTTTTACTATCTTTGCGGCTTCCCTGTTTATTTTAAAAGGGGATTTGCCTATTACCTCTTTTGAGATATAGGACAATGTTTCTTCAACCAATTTATTAACGGAGCCAGGCTCAATCTCGTAAGGTCTTAAACGGTTTGCCATACGCATAACAAGGTCGCCAAGTAAGAAAGCGGCTAAAATATCTTTAAACATGGGAACGGTTATATTAAACCCGGGGTGTTTGTCTCCCCCGAAAGCAAAAGCTATAACGGGTACATTTTTAAAACCGGCTTTAGCGGCCGCGCTTCTTAAAAAGCTTACGTAGTTTGTGGCCCTGCAGCCGCCGCCCGTTTGGGAAATTATTAACGCCGTTTTATCTGTGTTATATTTACCGCTTTTTAAAGCGTTAATTAGCTGCCCCACAACAACTATGGCGGGGTAGCAGGCGTCGTTATTAACATATTTCAAGCCTTCCTCAACGTCTTCTTTTGACAAGTTGGGAAGCACTTCTAAATTATA
Organism: Elusimicrobium minutum Pei191; assembly: GCF_000020145.1. Lineage (NCBI taxonomy): Bacteria > Pseudomonadati > Elusimicrobiota > Elusimicrobia > Elusimicrobiales > Elusimicrobiaceae > Elusimicrobium > Elusimicrobium minutum. The sequence continues at coordinate 469,338 of NC_010644.1, read as the reverse complement.
TCCGTGCCTGTTAACCGCCGAAGCTAAAAGAGAAAAGTGCACAGGCGACATTTGAGGGCACAAAATTGTGTAGTCCTTACGCATTTCTTTTGTAAAAACAGGGTGTTTGTGATGCCATATTTCGGCGCTGTCAAACTCAACCCCCGGGCGTTCTTTGACAGACGCTAAAAGAGAGCGAACCCTTATTTTTATAGTTCCTAAATTGGAGCCTTCGTCAATTTTTAAAACAGTGTAAACTTTGCCAGCTGCACGCAAAATATCCTCAACTTGCTCAGTTGTAATAGCGTCCAAACCGCAGCCGAAGGAATTAAGCTGAACTACTTCTAACCCTTTTATACTGGTAGCCAAATGCGCCGCGCGGTACAGACGGGAATGATAGGTCCACTGGTCAATAACATTTAAAACAAACGGCAGCCTGCCTCCTAAATGGGCAACGCTGTCTTCCGTAAGAACGGCAACTCCGCAAGCGGCTATAAATTCCGGTATACCGTGGTTTATTGCGGGGTCCAAATGATACGGCCTGCCCGCTAAAATTATGCCCGCGCTTCCGCCCTTTTTAATATCTTCAATAATTTTAGCGCCCTGTTTGCGTATATCTTTTTTAAACAGGTTTTGAGCGCCCCTGGCGCGTTTTAAAGCGCGGCGCAGTTCCTTTTTTTCTATATTAAAATCCTTAAGTTCGGTAAGCAAACGCTTTTCTAAACGGGTAAAACTGTCTATAGGTAAAAATGGCTGGAGGAATTTTATTTTCTCTTTTTCAAGCACGTCCATATTAAGGCGCACGACTTCGGGGTAACTGCCCACCACCGGGCAGTTATAATGGTTGTTGGCATCGGAAAATTCTTTTTGCTCAAAAGGAAGGCAGGGATAAAAAATAGTTTTTACGCCCTTTTCCGTTAAATTAATAATATGCCCGTGCACCATTTTAGCGGGATAACAAATTGTTTGGGAAGGTATTGTATCCAAACCCGAATTAAAAAGTTTTACGCTTGATTTGTCAGACAACACAACTCTAAAACCGAGTTCGGTAAACAAAGTAAACCAAAACGGGTAATTCTCATACATATTAAGAACGCGCGGCATGCCTATTTCCCCCCGGGAGGCGTTTGCGGAGTCTAACGGTTTATAGTGGTCAAAAAGACGTTTGTATTTATATTCATACATATTAACGGCGGATTCTTTGCCCGCGCTTTCCAAACCCAAACCTTTTTCACACCTGTTGCCGGAAATAAATGTTTTGCCGCTGCCGAATTTACTTATTGTTAAAAGACAGTTGTTTGAACAGCCTTTACAGCGCGCGTTTTTATTTGTACAGGTAAAATTATTCAATTCTTCTTTGCTAAGCAAAGTGCTTTTGCGCAGGACTCTTTCTTCCAAAGCTATTAAAGCCGCGCCGAAAGCCCCCATAACGCCCGATATCGTGGGGCGTGTTACTTTGCCGCTTACCAAAAGTTCCGTGGCTCTTAAAACTGCATTATTAAAAAACGTACCACCCTGAACAACAATGTTTTGACCTAAGTCTTCCGGTGATTTTACTTTTATTACTTTATATAAAGCGTTTCGTATTACCGAGTATGAAAGGCCCGCCGAAATGTCCGATGAACCGCTGCCTTCTTTAAGAGCCTGCTTAACCTTTGAGTTCATAAAAACCGTGCATCTTGACCCAAGGTCCACCGGTTTTTTTGAAGTTAAAGCCGCCTCGGCAAATTCCTGCACGGTAGTGCCTAAAGAAAGGGCAAAATTTTCTATAAAAGAGCCGCACCCGCTGGAACATGCCTCATTTAAAACTATTTTATCGATTACTCCGTTATCAACGTAAATACACTTCATATCCTGCCCGCCTATGTCTAAAATAAAAGACACTTGCGGCACAAAATAACGCGCAGCCTTATAGTGGGCAATGGTTTCAACTTCACCTCCGTCAAAACCCAAAGCCGCTTTTAAAAGCGCCTCGCCGTAACCGGTAACGCAACCATTTTGTATAAAAGCGTTTTTGGGCAGTTTATCATATATATCTTTAATAACTTTTACCGCCGAATCTAAAGGGCTGCCTTCATTGGAGCCGTAGTGGGTGTAAAGGATATTGCTGTTTTCATCTATAACAACGGCTTTTGTTGTGGTGGAGCCCGCGTCAAGGCCTAAAAATAAAGGACCTTGGGCGTCTTTCATTTCAGCGTATTTGGGCACAGCTTCGGAATGGCGTTTTTTAAACTGTGCTATTTCTTCATCTGAGTTAAACAAAGGAGGAAGGAAAGACGTTTCCTCCGCCGAATGCTGTTTTGTGTATTTTTCTATCCTTCCGTAAAGCTCTTTTAGATCTATTTCCGTTTCCGCTGCGCTTAAAGCCGCACCCATAGCCACAAAAAAATGCGGGTTTTTGGGAAAAACAATATTTTCATCAGGCAGTTTTAAGGTTTCAATAAAACGTTTGCGCAGTTCCGAAAAAAAGTATAAAGGCCCGCCCAAAAAAGCAACGTTGCCGCGGATGGTTCTGCCGCAGGCAAGGCCGCCTATTGTTTGGTTAACCACGCTTTGTAAAATGCTGGCCGCTATATCTTCCCTGGGAGCGCCGTCGTTTAAAAGCGGCATAACGTCCGTTTTTGCAAACACGCCGCAGCGGGCGGCAATAGGGTAAATTGTTTTGTAGTTTTTGGCAAGCTCGTTTAAGCCCATGGGTTCAACACGCAGCACAGCGGCCATTTGGTCTATAAAAGCGCCCGTGCCGCCCGCGCAGGTTTCATTCATGCGCTGCTCGACTGATGAGTCAAAAAAAGTAATTTTAGCGTCTTCGCCGCCGATTTCTATGGCGACTTCGGTTTGAGGAATATAAGTTTTTATGGCAAGTGTGCAGGCCACAACCTCTTGAACAAATTGTATGCCCGCTTCTTGGGAAAGTTTTATAGCGCCCGAGCCCGTTATAGCTATTTTTACCTTCTGCTCGGGATATTTTAACATCACATCCCTTACCAACGCAAGAATTGTTTTGCCCAGCTCAAGGTGATGCCTTTTGTAATCGGAATACAAAATTTCATTATCCGTGCTAATAACAACAATTTTCGCGGTGGTTGACCCTATGTCTAAACCGACTTTTAAAATATCTGCCATAATCTTTCAGGGCAAAACACTTTGCCCCCCTTTTATATATTTTATCATAATAAAACGCATATTCCAGTTAGTTGACTGGTAAACTATTATAACAAAAAAATAAGGGGGCAAAACACCCCCTTTGTTAATATTATTAAGAATAGTTTATTTTCCTTCAATCTTTTTTTGCCAATAGCGGGCAGCGTCAAGGTTTTTTTCCGTACCTCTGCCGGCTACATACATAACAACAAGTTCTTTCATGGAAGGTTCATGCCCGGCTTTCGCGGCGCGCAAATACCACGTAAAAGCGTTTGAATATTTACGCTGCGCAGTGTAAACTTCAGCCAGGTTATACATATATAAAAAATTTTCTTTATTTAAAGAAACCACTTTAGTATTCCATTTTAAAGCCTGTGCCAAATCCTTTTTTACGCCTAGTCCATGCATGTAAAGATGGCCCAAAACATAGGCCGACTGTTCATTATCAAGCAATGCCCCTTTGGAAGCCCACTCAAAGGCTTTATCATAATTTTTTGCTTTTAAATAATAAAGACTCAGCTCCCCTATGGAAGAGCCGTCCCCCGCTTGTGCAGCTTTGGTAAACCAGGATACGGCCTTAGGAAGATCTTTTTTTACGGGAGCGTAGGGCCTTTCATAAATTATGCCTAAATAATACATGGCTTTAACGCTGTTTTTTTCAGCCGCTTTTGTGCACCATTCCACGGCTTTTTTCATGTCTTTAGAGGTAAACTGCCCGTAAATATACGAACTGCATAAAGCGAAAATTGCTTTTTCATTACCCTGCTTGGCGGCCTCTAAATTCCATTTAAAAGCGAGTTTAGCATCTTTTGTGTGCATGCTGCCCAAAGCGTACGCCTGGCCTACCAAGCTCATAGCCTCAACGTCCCCCGCTTGGGCGGCGCGTTCATACCAATACTCTGTTTTTTCAAGCGTTTTGGCGGTAATTTCGCCTTTTTCATAAATTTGTGCCAGCTGTTTCATAGCTTCAATAGAGCCGCCGTCAGCTAATTTTGTAAGCCAAATTAAACATTTTTCCCCGTCTTTCCTTGCGGCGTAGCAGTAGCGGTCAACTAAAATTTGCATACCCGCCTCCGCGCCTGAAGCGGCCGCTTTTTCATACCACTCATACTCTTCTCTAGGCTTTTTTAAATCGTAATATAAAGCCGCTATATCTAACATTGCCTGAACGTTACCAGAGTCAGCCGCGTTGGTAAGATGTTTAAGCGCGGTTCTAAAATCCCTTTTTACGCCGCGCGCGTTCAGATAGGAAAAGCCAACCTCGCGTAAAGCGTCATTATTACCGCCTTTGGCTGATTTCTGCGCCCAATAAAACCCTTTTTCATAATTTAACGGCATGCCTTCCAGCCCGTCAAAATACGCTTTGGCAATTTTAAGCTGCGCCTCAGCATCGCCTTTTTTGGCGGATTTAAAAACAGACTCTAAAGCGGGGGGCACATTATCCTCACGCCCTAAATCCGTTGTTTCCGAACAGGCAAAAATAAAAGGCAAAAGTAAAAATATATAAATTATTTTTTTCATAGTTAAATTCTATTCATTTTTTTTAAATGATACAATATATAAAGACATGACTTTAATAAGCATGTACTAAGGAGACTTGAAAATATGAATCCTCTTGCAGCGCTTTGGCTGTGCTGGGTTATTACGGCGTTTTCGCCCATTATAGGCAAATACGCAATGCCCGTAGCGCACCCGGTTTTAGTGGTTTTCTCAGGCAGCATACTTGCTGTCATTTATTTTGCCCCCGCAATGACTAAAAAGAAGCTTTGGGGCAAGCTCTTTGATAAAAAAACTTTAGGGCTTTATTTGGTGATGGGAACTTTCGGCACGGCGCTGCCGTTTTCAATAATGCTGTTCGCGCTTAACTACACAACGCCCGCTAACGCAGCCATACTTAACCAAACGGAAATAATTTATTCCTTAATATTAACATCAATTTTACTTAAAGAACGCCCGTCGCTCGGCCAGTTAGGCGGCAGTTTTTTAGTTATTTTAGGCGTGGCGGCCATTTTGCTTAACGAACATTTTACCCCCCGTTGGAAAGGCGATTTAATTATTATAGGCAGCGTTTGGTTGTTTCAAATAAGCCATATAGCGGCAAAAAAATTACCCGAAGGTTTAGATTACACTTTAATATCCGCGGCAAGAAGTTTTTGGGCTTTGCCTGCCACAATAATTTTAATTTTATTTATGTGGCCCACGGGCACACTTTATTTTAAACCCGGTTTTCAGGCAGCGGCCGTTATAGGAGCCACGGGTATTTTTAAATACGGTATAGCAATGCTGCTTTGGTACACAGCCATAAGAAACCTTGATTTAAGTAAAGTAACGGCAATTATTTTATCTTACCCGGCTTTATCTTTTATTTTATCGGTGCTGTTAGGTTTTGAAAAACCGCAAACATATCAAATAATAGGGCTGGTTCTCACTTTCGCGGGCGCATATTGGGTAACGCATGTTGTAAAAAAACAAAACGCTAAAAAAGAAAATTTAGAAAGCATAGAAGAAACAATTTAATATTTACTAAACGGCTTTACCGTATTTTGGCATAGCCGTAAAACGGAGAACAGGATTTATGACGCCTTTAGCGGCGCTTTGGACAAATTGGTTTGTAACAGGTTTATGGCCTATAGCGGGCAAACAGGGGGCGGCTTTAATGGCGCCCGCTCTTATGGTGTTTTTGGCATGCGTATTTTCAATGCTTTATTTCGCGCCAATATTTACCAAACAAAAACTTTGGGGCAAACTTTTTCAAAAAGGCGTTTGGCCATATCTTTTGGTTTTAGGTATGTTCGGTACGGCTTTGCCTTTTACTTCAATGTTTTTCGCTTTAAGGTACACTACTCCTTCAAACGCGGCTATATTAAACCAGGTTGAAATTTTATATTCACTTATTTTAGCTTTTGTTTTTTTAAAGGAAAAACCTACACTGGGGCAACTGGGTGGAAGCGTTTTGGTTATATCGGGCGTTGTTATAATTTTACTTAATGAACATTTTACCCCCCGCTGGACAGGCGATATTATTGTGTTGTTAACCCCATGGATGTTTCAGGTAAGCCATATAGCGGCAAAAAAACTTCCTGCGGATTTAAGCCCCGTTTTCATATCCGGCGCAAGGGTAATTTACGCTGGTATTACAATTTTGCCAATACTCTTATTTTTCGCCGTTAAAGGCGGTTTATATTTTACAAACACGCCAAAAAGTTATTTGATGTTGTTTTTTATGGGAACAATTTATTACGGCGCGGCGCAGCCCTTGTGGTATAAAGCCATAAGAGGTATGGATTTGAGCAAAGCAACTGCTATAATATTATCTTACCCTATACTTACGTTTACAATTTCGGCCATTTTCGGGCTTGAGAAGATACATCTGTACCAAGGTATGGGTTTGGCGCTGGCTTTCGGCGGCGCTTACTGGATTACAATGATTGTTAAAAAGCAAAATAAGAAGGAGAAGGAAAGTTAATGAAAAAGTTAGTTTTATTTGATTTAGACGGTACTTTAATTACTTCGGGTATGTGTGGCAAAGAAGGCCTTGATACCGCTTTGGAAAATATCACGGGTAAAAAACCGCAATATTCCCTGCAGCTTATTACGGGGAACACCGATTCTAAAAACTTCGGTATGATTTTTGAGCTTGTTAAAGGCCGAAAAATTAAACCTGCGGAATTTAAAAAATTAAAGGAAGAGTATTTAAAAGTTTTACCTCAAATGGTTAAGAAAAACCAAAAAATTAAAAAAATAAAAAATATTAAAGGCATTGAAAAATTTTTAACGTTGCTTTCTAAACAAAAAGATATTTGTTTAGGTTTAGGCACCGGTAATTTTGAAAAAGCCGCTTACATAAAGCTTGAACCTTCGGGTCTGGGTAAATATTTTAAAACAGGCGGTTTTGGCGACAATTGCATTGACAGGGCAAAAATGCTGGCTGAAGGCGTAAAAAATGCGGAAAAGTTTTTTAAAAACAAATTCACCCCTGAAAATGTTTATATAGTGGGTGATACTTATAAAGATATTGTGGCCGCTAAAGAAAACGGTTACCACAGCGCCGTTGTTATTACGGACCCGTCTTCACCGGAACTTAAAAAGCTTTACCGAGCGGCGGCGGAACTTGAAGAAAAAGACTTTACGGATTTAAACACATGGTCTGTATGGCTTGATATAAAGTCTGACCCTAAAGGCGTTAAAAGAGGCAATTATATTATGCCCGCAAGCGCTATTGAGCACGTTTTTTTCAGCCGTACAGGCATTGATGAGGACAGGCTTAAAATGTTTAGAATAAAAAAATATGAAAAGCTGCCCTCAGGCAAATTGTTTTAACAAATAAAACCCCCGGGTTAAAACCCGGGGGTTTTATTTGTTTTATCTGCTCTAATACACAGACCATGGAAAGAATATATATTAGCGGCTTTAAAATACCGCGCGTATGCAAAGCACAAAAATAAGAGCCGCAGTTTTTCCATAAACATCACGCTATATTTAATAAAATGCTTTTTATGTTTTACCAGAAGGAAATTATCTTTTAGTTTTGCTTTAGGCAAAAAAATCACAGCCGTTAAAAAGGACTGTGATTTTCTAAATAAACGCTTTATAAAAGAGCATTTTTTAGTTTACGAATTAAGATACTTATCTGAGTCCGCGTTTTGCGGCATTAATAACACTAATCAAGCAAACACACTCCATTACGGTTTGGCGCAACAGATTATATTTCTTTGTTTATATTTAACTTTATCCTTTGTAAGTTCACAATAAAATAAGAATCCTTTAAAGTGGTTTGGCCCTAACTCTACTTCCTCAACAGGCTAAGAGTAACAGTAGCCGCAGAGGTTATGCCCGTAACTGGCGACTATACTTTTGCAAGTGAACTCCTTTTACTTAGGTTATTAACACCTTGTACTAATATATAAAATTATCATTAACAACAGATATTACCTCAAACATACAAAAACAAACTGTAATCTAATCATTATTTAGGCATTTTTTGTATAAATAACATAATCTCTAACTTTGGGAAGGAGCCAACAAAACCATGTTAACAAGATAAACACAAAAGGACGCTTTTACAATAAAAAAAGCCCCCTGATGTTCGGGCGCTTTTTTAATCGGTGATAACAAGATAGTCAAAAGGAAAAATCTTTTTCTCACTATCGGGTATTTTGACAACGGCTTTGCCTTTTGAAAACTTTTTTTCAAGATTTTTATATTCCCCGCCTTTAGTTTTAAACTGCTTTTTTGAAAGCAAAAACATAACCGCCGTGTTTATATTCTGCCCCATCAGCCTGTCCGCTATTGAGCCGGAAGGGTCACCATAAAACATATGTCCCGCGCCGCCGTAAACGACAATGATATTATTATCAGATAAATAAGGCGTAAGCATTTTAACCCAATGTCTGTTGCGGTAGGCAACAGCCTCGGGCGACAGCACGGCAAGGCGCACATCGTCATCTGCTTTCGCTCGGTAATATAAGACAGCGCGGCTATAGTCGCACACAAACGGAAAAGGGGCGTTAAAAATTTCAGGAGGCTCAAGCCCGATTATTTTTAATTCAGAAAACTCTTCTATAAAAGGTTTGACTTCTTTTCTTACCTGTTTACCGTTTAATATATTTTTATCACCCGAACTTTGGCATAAGGCAATCAAATCATTGGCGTCTGAAGCCATAAACTCGGATGCAAAATATGGCATATGCCTGTGTTTTTTAAAATTTTCCACTATTTTAACAACTTCTTTTTCCAAATCAAAGTTATGCGTTTCTCCCACAAGCAGCGCTTTTATACCGGAACTTATAAACTCATTATAATTTATGGTTTTACCATAATATTTTATATATGCGTCATTATCCTGATTTGCTATAAAGTCAAATATTTTAGAATTGTCACCCGCTGTAATATCGTTTCTATCGGAGTTCGCAAGGATATATGGGTCGGCCTCGGTTTCGGCCCTGTAATTTTCTATATAAGCCAAAAGTTTTTTGGGGTATCCGTTTCCTTCAGATGTTTTAAGATAATCCCGAGCGCCGTGCGCATAGCTTATAAGTAAAATTAAAAGTAAAAAAATATTAATATGTTTCATAATAGAAATTTATAAATTAACCTCAGCAAGTCGTAAAGACAAAACAATTATGTTTTTTGCCTTTTAGTCAATAATAATAACATAATCAATTCCAAGTTCGGATTTCCGTCCTGACGGGATTTTGACAACAGCTTCTTGTTTAAATTTTTCTTTTAAATCTTGGTCCAACTGTTTTTTTGAGAACATATATATAACAACAGTCTTTATGTCGCGCGCTACAAGCCTGTCCGCCAAAGAACCGGAAGGCTCGCCATAATACATATGCCCTATACCCCCGTAGATTACAACAGGTTCGCTGTTACGCAGGTAAGGGTCAAGCACGTTAATCCAGTGCCTGTTGCGATACGCAGTGGCTTCAGCCGCGCTTATAACACAGGCAAGGTCAGCCTTTGTGTCGGCAATCTCGCCTTCATGTAGCGCGCAAAAAAGAGCGGCGTGTATACAAAAAGCGTTTATCATTTGTCTGTCATTAAAAATTTCCGGCACTTCAAGCCCGATAACGGTTAAATCATCAAAAGCTTCCAGAATGGGGAAGGCCTCCTCAGAAATTGCAACAAAATCTAAATAATTTTTATTTTTTTCTTTTTTGGCCGCGGCAAGCCAGGCATTAGCCTCCGAGGAAAGAAATTCTGTGGCGAAATAAGGGTTTTTCCCGGCAGATCTCAAACTCTTTATTATGCTTTCCATATGGGTTTCAAAGCCATAACCATGCGTCTCTCCCACTAACACAACTTTTGTGTCTTTAGGAATAAATTTTGAATAATCTATACCGTACGGAATATGTTTTATGTTTTTAGAAGTCAAAGAGGAACGTAGAAAGCCATTAATAAGGGAGTCTGTTTCCGCCGTAGCCTTTGTGTCAATATCTTTACGTATAAACGGGTCAGTATAACTTGAAAGTTCAAATTCTTTCTGGTAAATTTTTAATTTCTCTTCAATTCTTTCATGCCCAGGATAGACAAAAGCGGTGGCAGAATTTTGCGCCTGGCAAACAGAAACCATTAAGATTAAAACTAAAGTTATAATTGCTTTTTTCATATAAAAATCCCCGGTTTTTTAATCGTGAATCACCATAAAATCAAAACCGTATTTTTCAGGTTCGGGCATTTTTACTAAAGTAAGCCCCGGACCCAAACCTTGGGCGACCCGTACATCAAGCCTTTGTTTTGAAATTAAAAATATAACAGCCGTTTCAATATTTTCTGCGGCAAGCCTGTCTGACAAAGAACCTGACTCCGCTCCGTAGAGCATATGCCCCATGCCGCCGTAAACGACTATCGTGTTATCATCTTTTATAATATCTGACAAACGATCAAGCCAAAATCCGTTTCTGTATCCCAAACCGACAACCGTTTTATGAAACTCAAATGAACTTGAAGCGATTAATGAAGCCATTATATAATCATCCGCTTCGTTTATTTTTTCGGCTATTTTCTTTGGTTCGTACATACGTCCGTTTTCCAAAGCTATAATGTGCGAGTTTCCAGCCAGTTTTATAAGTTTTGCCCTTAATTCTTTTAGCTCGGGTGCGTAAGAAGGGATATAAAAATCATCCTTAGTCAGCCTGTAAACTTCAATTTCATCCTCCATATCCGTTGAGAAAAATTCGGAAGCTAAATATGGGTTCTTAAATGATTTTAAAATGCCTTCAACCTGCTCCTCTGAATTAAAAAAATGAATTTCCCCCGCCAAAATTACTTTTACCTTGGGCAACTCTTTGGCATAATCAATTTTTGCCCCTTTATTTTTAATATACCCGCCGTTATTTCTATCACCTAAAAAAGCGTTTATTTCAAAAGTCAGCTTGTCGATGGAAGGGTCTTCTCTAGGAACTCTAAGGCTTTTAGTTTTATTAAACCCGTCCTTAACGGCAAAAGCCATAGCGTCATTTTGATAGGCGGTTATAGACATTTCAACAGCTTTTAAAGAAGGCTCCGCTGCGCTTTGCCCAAAAACAAAAGCGGCAACATATAAAAATAAAAATGCAAAAAACATTTTTCTTATATTATTTCCCATATTAAAAGTTTAGTTTTTGGGGAGCCCGTTTTCCAGGGTCAAAAGACCTATACGTCAAATAGGTCTTACCTTCCGGGCCTTAGCCTCTAAACCCGCGCGGAGATTTGTTTTAATTTTATGATAGAATTTCTATATGATTATATTTAAGAATATCGGGCTATATTATAATAAGGAAAAAACACATAATCGCGCCGTGGCTGAGGCGGTAGCCTCCTTTTTACAGGAACAAGGGGCAAAAACAACCATTTTTGATAATTCGGATTTTACCCATATGCTCGCTGAAATTGAACTTTTAATAACCATAGGCGGGGATGGCACTGTTTTACAGGCGGGAAGAGCGGCCTTAAAAAAGAAGGTTAAACTTTTTGGCATTAACGCCGGCAACCTCGGCTTTTTGACAAGCGCGGATTTAATCAATTACAAAGAAATCCTTTCTCAAATAATAAGAGGTAAATACAGCGGGCATGATTTATCTCTTCTAACGGTAAGCATATTTAAAAACGGCAAATATATAACGAAAGAACAGCCCGCCTTTAATGACTGCGTTATAAAAACAGGCGGGGCAAGGGCTTTTACTATTGAAATGTCCTCTTTAGGCAAAGAAACCCAGAAATACTTTGGCGACGGAATTATAGCTTCCACCCCCACAGGCTCTACCGCTTATTCTTTAGCCGCCGGAGGCCCCGTAATAGCGCCTGAGGTTGACGTAATTTTAATTACCCCGATATGCCCGCACACTTTAACGCAGCGTCCGCTTGTTATGCAAGGCAGTTCACAGTTGGTTTTTACCCCCCAATTTAAGAGAGATGGCGATTACGCCACCGTAAACATAGACGGGCAAATAACCTACATTATTGAAACGGGCGACAGCGTTTTAATATCCACAAGTCCCACTAAATTAAAACTTTTACAGGTTGAAAATTACGACTTTTTAAAAACTTTAAACAGCAAACTTAAGTGGGGTAACAGATAGTGTTAAAAAATTTAAGTATAAAAAATTTCGCTATTTTAGATGATATTAATTTAGAACCGGCGCCCGGCCTGAATGTGTTTAGCGGTGAAACAGGCGCGGGCAAATCAATTATTATAGAAGCTTTGGGTTTTGTCTTGGGCGCGCGCGGAGGAAGCAGTTTAATTAAAGAGGGCGCGGGCAAAATGTCGGTTTCCGCGTCTTTTGATTCATCTTTTATACCCAAAAATGTGGCCGCTAAATATAATATATGTGGCCCGGTGATTAACATTAAAAGAGAACTCGACATAAAAGGCAAAGGCAAAGGATGGATTAACAATACCGTAGTTCCTGCCGGCGCCTTGGCTGAATTGGGCGAATTTTTAGTTGACTTTCACGGCCAGCACGACCATCATACGCTTTTAAAAACCTCCACACATTTAGATTTGCTAGATAAGTTTGCAAAAAACCATAAACATTTGGAAGGCATTGCGCTTTACTATAATAAAATGCGCGACATAATGTCTAAAATAGAAGCTCTTCATATGAGCAAAACGCAAAAAGAAAAGCTTCTTGATCTTTATAGGTTCCAATATAAAGAAATTATGGACGTTAACCTTAAACCAGGTGAAGATATTGAAATCGACAACGCTTTGCCAAAGCTTAAACACTCCGGCAAATTAAAAGAATTGGCTAAAGATGCTTATAACCTGCTGTATGAAGGCGAAACCGCGGGTATAGATTTAATATCCAAGGCGGAAAAAAACATTTCAGAAATGTCCGAACTGGACGAGGCTTTAGCCCCTGTACTGGAAGAGGTAACATCATCTCTGCGCAATTTGGAAGACGCTGCCCAAACGCTTTACACTTATAATGAAAACATTGAGGCGGACCCCTCGATATTGGATGCTATGCTGAGCAGACAGCAAAAAATTAACAATCTTAAATTAAAGTACGGCCCTGAAATACAGGATATTTTGAATAACGCCGAAATATTTTTAAAACAAATTGAAAGCCTGTCCTACTCAGAAGAAAAGGAGCAGGAATTACAACAGGAACTTGCCGAAGTAAAAGAAAAGCTTATGAAAGGCTGTATGGTTTTGCATGAATCGCGCGTAACGGCAGCATCAAAGCTGGATTCTTTGATTACCTTAGAAATAAGCAAGTTGGGATTTAATGACGTTAAATTTAAAACGGATATTATTTTTGAGGAAGAGTCTTTGGGTCCTAAAGGCGCCAATATAGTTGAGTTTTTATTCTCGCCAAACCCGGGGCAAAGCCTTAGACCTTTAAAAAACATAGCTTCCGGCGGAGAAATGAGCCGCGTTATGCTGGGCCTTAAAACCGTTTTGGCCGGTAACACGCCTGTTATGGTATTTGACGAAATTGACGCGGGCATAGGCGGACATACAGGCCTTTTGGTAGGACAAAAACTTAAAAAAGTTTCTTTAGGTAAACAAACGCTTTGCGTTACACATTTGGCGCAAGTTGCCGTTTACGGGGACAAACATTTTAACGTAAGTAAAACAAGCGATAAAAAAAATACCCGCGTAACAGTAACACAACTCGACAGTGACGCAAAAACTTTAGAAATTGCTAGAATGTTAGGTAGTACGCACGGCAAGGATTCCGCGGGTTTTAAACACGCCCAGGAGCTCATTAAACACAGCCGTGAAACGGCGTAAATTTTACAAGAGGCGGAATAAAAATATAAGCCGCCTCGCTATTAAGGAGAAATTATGACAGAAGAAAAGAAAGATAAAAAAGCCTGTTGCTGCAAAGAAGGTCTCTGTAAATTGAAAAAATTTAAATATGTTTTTCCGCATAACTGGTTCAAACTTAACGTTTTGTACTATATATTTGTAGTTTTGTTCTATATAGTTGTCATTTACGGATTAGTGCAAACCTATGACGTTTTTGTAAGAACGGCAATCGGCTATGAACCTATCGAAGCCAGATGGCCCGCGATATTCGCAATAGCAAGCAACTTCGGATTAGTGGCTCTTGCTCTTATCACATTCGCAACTATTACAAAAGCACTTAAGAAAATTAAATGCGCGGTAAAAGGCGCCTGCAAAGAAAAAGAAGAAAAACATTCCAAAAAATAAACTTAATTAAGGCAGGGCTTCCAAGCCCTGCCTTAACAGGTGTCTTTAATGAAAAATAGAATTTTGTTAGTTTTAGTTTTTACATTTTTAACCGCTGTTTTCGCCGGCGCGGAAGGCGTACGCCTTAAAAACGGCACTATATTAACAGGCTCTATTTTAGGACAAACGGAATACACTTTAGATTTAAAAACAAAATACGGTGTTCTTACTCTGCCACAAAGAAATATTGTTGAAATTATGCCTGACAAACATAAAATCTCTTTAAAAGGCGGCGGTGAGATAATAGGCGTTATTGAAGATATTGACCAGTTTAACGTACGCTTAAAAACGGATAACGGTTACACCAATATAGACATGCCTAAAATCGCTTCTATTGAAATTTATGACTACGGCCAGGCTGAAGAAGAAAGAAAATACGCCGACCAGCAACAAAAAGAAAAAGATATGCTGGAAGCTAAAAAAGAAACGGAAATAAAAAAAACAGGTATAGCTATTGACGAAGATTTAGAAAAAGCTTTCGGAGCTAAAAGCTCCGTAGCGCCGGCTTTGGAATATATTCCCGTCCGCACAGCGCCCGCGCAAACAACACCTCTTGTACAGGCAACACAGGCTTCAAAAGAAGTTTATAAAGAAACCACTTTAACGACTGATAAAAAAACGCCGGCCATAAAAGAACCAAAACCTAAAAAAGAAAAAACGCCAAAAACAGCTTCTTCCAAAAGTAATGAAAAAAGATATTTCGCATTATCAGCGGGCGCCTTAGACAGTTCTTTAAAAATTATGGGTGAAGATGTGGGCGGTTTTGGCGCCTCAGCCCAAATTGAGCATTTGTGGCGCATAAAAAAAACCAATTTATGGATAGGCCCAGGCATTTTAGTATCTGCCATGCGTAAGTCTAACTTTGATATTTGGCCCCCCGGTTTTACGGACAGGGAAGCTTACGAAACTTCGGGCCAGTTATTTCATTTTAATCTAATAACAAATTACTACCTTACCACAAGCCCAAAATTAAAAACCTATATATTGGCGTCCGCGGGTTATGAGCACGCTTCTTTAAATATTAAAAAAGACGATTATAATAATCCCGTAAGCCCTACGGACCCGACTCCTACATATTCAACAAACAGCGCGTCGTCATCTGGTTTTGTAGGAACAGTGGGGTTGGGCGTTTCAAGAAAATTTGGCGACACTTATGTCGGCCTTGAGGCAAGACTTCATAACGCAAGCAGAAGCAACGACTTTAAAGACTCCCCTTCCACATACTTTTCCGCATTACTAAAATTCAGCTGGATGTTATAATGAAAGTTCTTATTTTACCTAACGCTTTTAAAGGCAGCTTAACAGCCCCAGCCGCGGGTAAAATAATAAAAAAACATGCACCTAAAAACGCGCGCGTAAAAGTTATTGCCGACGGCGGCGACGGCATTATAGACGCTTTTTTATCAAACAATAAAAATCTTAAAATATTAAAATTTAAAGTTTCCGACGCTTACGGCAAAAAACATTTTGCCCCTTGCGTTTTGTTAAACAAAAAAACCGCGCTTATAGAGACGGCCAAAATATGCGGTCTTGGCGGTATAGCTAAAAAAGATTTACGTGTGTTAGATTCAACCTCGTATGGCGTTGGCGAAATGATAATGCAGGCGGCCAAAAAAGGCGTTAAAAATTTTTATGTCGGATTAGGCGGCGTGGCGTGTAACGACGGCGGCGCAGGAATGGCGAGAGCCATGGGCGTTAATTTTTTTAATTCCAAAGGTATTAAAATCCCAGACACTACAAAAGGCCTTGTCAGTTTACACAGTTTTGACACAGAAGATTTAAAAGTAAAAGGACTTCAATTTTTTGCGCTTACGGATGTAGTTAACCCGCTTTTGGGGCCAAAAGGTTCGGCCGCGGTATACGGTCCGCAAAAGTCTAAAAAATTAAGCGAAGTGGCTGTTATAGAAAAAGCTCTTATCACATACAATAATGTTTTAACAAAACAATTTAAAAAAGATATAAGTACTATTCCCGGCACTGGAGCAGCAGGCGCTATAGCGGCTGGGATGCTTGCTTTTTTAAACGCCCGGTTTATTAACGGCGCCGAGTTCATATTTAATAAATTTAAAATAGAAGATCTAATAAAAAAAGCTGATTTAGTTATTACCACCGAAGGTAAATTAGATGAACAAACTTTTATGGGCAAAGCCCCTTTTCACGCCGTAAGACTTGCCGGTAAATATAATAAACCGCTTGCTTTTATATGCGGTAAAAATGAGATAAAAAATTATAAAAACAAATCAATAACCGCAGTGTTTGAACTTTGCGCTCTTTGTAAAAATGAGGAAGATTCCTTAAAAAAAGCCGCCAAATTATTAAATAAAACCGCCGCGGTATTATTTAACAGCCGCCCGCGCCCAAAACATTAAACGCTTAACATTTTAGTTAATTTAAAACCCGGCGGGCCTATATAATAGCGCGGGTTTTTGGTTTTTATTGCTTATTTAACAAATAATAAACCCCCGTTAATATTACGGGGGTTTAGTTCGTTAGTTTACTCATTACGACTCCATCTCTTTTGTGTACTGTCCTGTCTTACGGGTCTTAACGCTATGTATTGGTGCCTCCACCGAATCACACAGCAACCGGAAAGAACAGAACTCATCTTTTTCATCCTCACGGCCATAACTGGCCTTCTGGTTACCCTGTTAGTGTATATAACAACAATCAGGGTGTGTAAAGATAGTATAACAACTTAAAAGGAAGTGTCAAGGCCTAAATTTTACATATAAAAAAACAGACTTGTTTCCGTCGTAAAAAATAAAAAATTATTCTAAAAACCGCTTTATTATGCTATAATAATATTGCGGGGTAGAGAAGCCCGGTATCTCGCAAGGCCCATAACCTTGAGACCACAGGTTCAAATCCTGTCCCCGCAATTTTTTGAAGTTCTTCCGGACTTAAATTTTACAATTTTATTATTTGTACGCCGAGGTAGCTCAGCTGGTAGAGCAACGGTTTTGTAAACCGTAGGTCGTGGGTTCGATCCCCATCCTCGGCTTTTTTTTGCCCTAAAATAAGTTTTCGCCTTTATTATTCCTATCTTATTTTTATTTAAAAAAGCTATTTTTTCTCCGCATTTTAAACGTATTTTTATTTACAAATCATTTGATGTTACATTTTATAAATTGTTATACTTTAAAATATAGAGAGGATAATTATGAAAAAAGGTTTTACTCTTATTGAGCTTTTAGTGGTTGTATTAATTATAGGCATTTTAGCGGCTATCGCCTTGCCACAATACACAAGAGCAGTTGAAAAGACACGTGTTACAGGCCTTTTTCCACTTGTAAGAGCTATCGAACAGGCACAAGTAAGATATCACCTTGCCACAGGCTCCTACGCTAAGACTTTTGATGAACTTGATATTGAAATGCCTGCCGGAGGAACAAAACTTACTGACGCCAAAATAGAATATAATAATTTTTTATGTTTTCTTACTAATGCGCAATCCTCATACAATTCGGTTTATTGTAACAGCATAAAAACAAAAGTCCAGATTGAAAAATATTATAATGGGCACTTTATTTGTTGGGCTGCCAACGGAGATTTAAATGCAGAAAAAATTTGCCAATCAATTACCGGAAAATCGGTAAAAGACACAACATCTTCAGGGCAGGCATCTGGCTATTTTATAGTAAAAGCAAGTTAAAATGATGTAAAAGCAAAAACACTTTCACTTATAAATTCATTTTAAAATTAAAAAACAAAGAGCCCCGCTTAAAAGCGGGGCTCTTTATTATATATTTTTTTATTTAAGATTCTTTTTAACAGCCAAGGCCAAACGCTTAATACCTTCGTCAATTTCTTCAGGCGTAGCGTAAGAAAAATTAAGCCTCATATCATTTTTGGTTTTGCCGTCATAGTAAAAGGCCGAGCCAACCACATACGCCACATTATTTTCAATAGCGCTGGGGAACATTTTTTCCGTATCTAAATATTTGGGCAATGTTACCCATAAGAATAAACCGCCTTCGGGACGGGTCCATTTAACCCCCTCGGGCATATATTTTTCAAGCGCGGCAAGCATGGCTGTTCTTTTTTTTCTGTAAACTTCCACAACTCTTTTTATATGTTTTTCAAGATATCCGCCGTTAATATATTCCGCCGTGGCAAGCTGGAGTATTGAAGGTGAGCATAAATCCATAGCCTGTTTTAAAACCACAAACTTTCTTATAACTTCCTCATTGGCGATAATATAGCCTAACCTGAAACCGGGAACAAAAATCTTTGAAAAAGTAAACAATGTAATTACATTACCCTGCCCTTTATCAAGGTTGTAAAATGTTTTTGGCGCTTCCCCTTCAAAACGCACCTGTCTATAAGGGGAATCTTCCACAATTACGGTGTTATATTTTTTAGCGGTTTCTAATATTTTTAACCTGCGTTCCTGGGGTATTGTAACCCCTGTAGGATTTTGGAAATCAGGCACCAGGTAAACAAATTTGCACTGTTTGCCTTCCTCTTTGGTTTGTTCCAAACATTTTTCCAAACTTTCAGGTATTACGCCGTCATCATCGCTATCTGCGCCTTTAATATCGGCCCCCGCTGTTTGAAAGGACTGTAACGCCCCTAAATATGTCGGGGTGGCAACTATAATCCTGTCGCCGGGGTTAATAAAAATCCTGGCTACCATATCAAGCGCCTGCTGTGAGGCTGATGTAATTAACATCTGGTTATCGGCAACGTCAATATCCTCAACATCTTTTAGCCATTTGCAAAGAGCTGTTTTTAAAGAAGCACAGCCTTCAGTAGCGCCGTACTGTAAAGCGGCGGAGGAATATTTGTTTAAAATAATATCAAACATTTTTTTAACGTCTTCAACGGGAAATTCTTTAGGGTCAGGCAATCCGCCCGCGAAAGAAATAATTTCAGGCTTGGCGGTAAGTTTTAAAAGCTCTCTTATTACTGAAGCTTTGGTGCGTTTAGTTACTTCTGAAAATAAATTTGAATAATTTAGCATAATTAAATCTCCTTATATCCTGTAATTTTAAGGCTTAAGTCTTTAGAAGGAACAGAATGCGTTAAAGCGCCCATAGAAATAACGTCAGCCCCTGTTTTACAGTAGTCTTCCAAATTGTTTTTATTAACTCCGCCCGATACTTCCGCTATGGCGGCCTTATTAATTACTTTTAAAGCTTGTGTAACCTGAGCGGGCGTCATGTTATCAAGCATAATAATATCAGCCTTGGAGGACAGCGCTTCTTTTACTTCATCAATATTGGTTGTTTCAACCTCAATTTTAGGAGTGTGGCCTATAGCCGCGCGTATTTTTTCCACAGCTTTGGCTATACCGCCGGCGGCGGCTATGTGGTTGTCTTTAATAAGAACCGAGTCCGACAAGCTCATACGGTGGTTTTTGGCCCCGCCGCAGCGCACTGCGTATTTATCAAGTTTACGCATACCAGGGAGGCTTTTTCTTGTATCAACAATCATAACGCCGTATTTTTTGCCTGTTTCGGAAAATTCTTTTGAGGCTGTCGCAATTCCGCTCATACGCTGCATAAAGTTTAAAGCGGTGCGTTCACCCCGTAAAATGCTTAAAGTTTTACCGTCAAGCTTAAGCACTGTTTCGCCTTTTTTGACGGTATCGCCGTCTTTTTTTAAAGGCGTAAATTTTAAAGAAGGGTCAACATAATTAAAAACATCTCTAGCTATGTTCATGCCGCAAATTACCATATCTTCTTTGGCTGTTATTTCGGCAAGGGCTTCGTCATTCTCGGTAAAAATATTGTCTGAAGTTATGTCCCCCAGCCCCAAATCTTCCTCTAAAGCAAGAATAATAAGTTTATCTATCATAAAAATCACCTGTCCGTCATTTTAAACATTTTCTCAATACATTCGGACGCGCGGTTACAGATATTTTCCTCAACAACAACCGTTTGCGCGGACGAAGGATTTTGCAGGGCGCTTAAAGTATTAAGAAGAGTATTTCTTTTCATATAAGCGCAAGTGCCTTTGTTCCATATAAATTTTTTATCCGGGTTGTCATGCTCAAGGCGGTTAACCAAACCTACTTCCGTAAGAAGACCTAAGGTTTTATCTTTTGACTCCGCCACATATTTAAGCATACCGCCCGTACCGCCTACATAATCGCAAAGACGGCATATTTCTATCCTGGCTTCGGGGTGTATCATTACCTTAATGCCCGGGTATTCGGAGCGTAAATGTTCAACATCTTGCTCTGTATACTTATCATGTACACAGCAAGAACCGCCAGTAGAAACAATTTCCTTTCTTACGCCGCGCCTTTTAAGTTCGGCCTGCAGATTATCCGCCATCAAAACATCAGGTACAAAAATAAGTTTATCGCCCGGCATTTTTGCTGCAATATCATAAACATTGGCGGACGTAACGCAAACATCACTGTATGCTTTAACGTCGGCTGAGCTGTTGATATAGCAAATTACCGGAACGCCGGGATATTTTTCTTTAAATTTAGAAAGGTCTTCCCCCGTCATGGAATCAGCCAGCGTGCAGCCGGCGTGGCCGGCGGGAATATAAATATTTTTAGACGGGTTTATTATTTTAGCCGTTTCGGCCATGAACCATACGCCGGCAAAAATTATTGTCTTAGCTTTAACGCGGCTTGCCTCCATGCTTAAAGCGTAAGAGTCCCCTATCGTATCAGCAACGCCGTACATTATTTCGGGGTTAGTGTAGGAATGAGCTAAGATAACAGCGTCCTTTTCTTTTTTAAGCTTGTTTATTTCTAAGGTATAAGGAGCTATTTTTTCGCAGTCTTCCAATGTCCACTTAACATTTTTTCTTAAGGAGACATTTTTCAGCTCGCTAAATAAACGCACTGATTCTTGCTTAATATCTGAATCGGAAGACATGTTACTTGCTCTTTTTAGCAGAGGTCTTTTTAGAAGAACCTTGTGTTCCTTTGACAAACGTACCCGAGGTTCTAAGCTGCTGTTCGTAGCTTATTTCCGTTTCATAATCCAGTTTGGGGGCTAAAACTTTGTCAAATTCCTGGTCTGTGATGAGCGCCTTTTGCTGCTGTCTGTAAGCGGCTGCGGAGGAATCTTCTACTTTATTTTTTGCGCAGGCAAAGAGCGCCACTGCGGATACTGCCAATACTAAGAACTTTTTCATAATTCCTCCTTTAAGGACTTTATATTTTTACTTATTTTTTAATATACAAAATTTTAATGTGTTTTATATTATATTTCTTTTCTTGAGCCGGGCTTTTCAACCAGAATATTTTGTTTGCACATAGGACAGGCGAACTGTTCAAACGTTTCCACCTCAACTTGGGCCATATTAACAAAAGGAACCCCGAAAGAGGCTTCCCCGCCGCTACGGTCAATTAAAGAAGCGCAGGCCGTAAGGTTCGCGCCATGCTCTTTTAAGACATCAATAACTTCTTTTGTTGATTTGCCTGTTGTAACAACGTCTTCAGCTATTACGCAATTTTCGCCTTTATTAATTTCAAAACCGCGCCTTAAAAGAACTTTACCGTCAACTCTTTCCGTAAAAACGCTTCTTACGCCAAGCTGCCTTGCAAGTTCATAGGCTATAATAACGCCGCCCATAGCGGGCCCTACAACCACGTCAACCTTAACGCCTTTGGTTTTAAGTTCGGCGGCCAGTTGTTTGCAAAAACGCTCGGCCGTTTCGGGATATTGAAGCACTTTGGCGCATTGCAAATATTTGGCGCTGTGCAGGCCGCTTGAAAGTTTAAAATGGCCTTCAAGCAAAGCGCCTTTTTCTTTAAAAACGGATAAAACTTCTTCTTTTTCTATTTTGTTCATTT
This sequence comes from Elusimicrobium minutum Pei191, assembly GCF_000020145.1. Lineage (NCBI taxonomy): Bacteria > Pseudomonadati > Elusimicrobiota > Elusimicrobia > Elusimicrobiales > Elusimicrobiaceae > Elusimicrobium > Elusimicrobium minutum. The sequence continues at coordinate 447,268 of NC_010644.1, read as the reverse complement.
TAATTTTATATTGTAATCCAAACCGTGCTGCTCAACCTCAATTTTACCTTGTTCGAGAAGAGAGCCTAAAGATATATAAAGCATTGAGCCCGCCAGGTGAAGGCGCAGTTTAAGCTCCCAGGAACTTACTTTTTCCTTACCCTGTAAATAGGCCAATATTTTAGCTGAGGTATCTTTAATATTATCTGTCATAAAACACCGTTAAATTTTTTCAATCGCGAAAAGCGGCTCGCCCGCTTTAATCGGTTTGCCGTTATCTACTAAAACTTTTTTTATCACGCAGTCCACATCGGCTTTTACTTCGTTAAAAACTTTCATAGCTTCGATAAGGCACACAACATCGCCGGCTTTAACCTTTTCCCCTTCTCTTATAAAAGGAGCCGCGCTCGGTGATGAACCTCTAAAGAAAATACCCATAAGAGGTGATTTGATAACCTGTTTGTATTCCGGCGTGGGAGCGCTACAGGCTTGCGCGCTGCCAGTGGCAACCGCACCAACGGCAACGGGTACCGCTACCTGCTGGGGGGCCGCGCGTACTATTTTAACAGTAACGCCTTTTTGCTCATAAGAAACAGAGCCTAAATTTTCAGACTGCATAAATGAATAAATTTGTTTAACTTCTTTAAGAAGGGGAGATTCGTTTTTTGATTCCTTGGGGGTGTTTGCTTTTGTAGTTTTTTTAATAATTTTCTTTAAAGCGGCCTTTTTATTTTTTTTCATAACAAAATTAACCTCTGCGTAATCTTAAAAGTATTATAAGACATTTTACCTTTTTTTAATGGTTATTTACATGTTTTTAGGCTTATCTACTATACCCCGGGCAAATTTGCTTTGAAATAAAATTACCCCCAGTATTGAAATAACGCCTATAAAAACAAATGTGGCGTGGAAGGAATAAAGTATATTTTCAGACCCTATTTTAGCCGTATGCGCACCGAAATAAGCAAGCGCGGCCGAAACTAAAGATACGCCCAGTCCCATTGAAATTTGCATAACAGCCGAAAGCAGGCTGTTAGCCTGGCTTAAATCCCTTGGCGGAACCGCAATAAGCGTAAGAGTGTTTAAAGAGGTAAACTGCATAGAGTTGAATATGCCTAGCACGCCCAAATAAACCAAAATAAACAAATAGCTTGTATTTGGCCCTATGAACGCAAGAAAACAAAGCATAATACCTATGATTATAGCGTTATAAGTCATTAAACGCCTGTATCCTAACTTGTTTAACACTGGTTCCACAAAAGTCTTAGCGGCTATGGACATTACGCCTAAAGGAAGCATTGCCACACCCGCTTTTAAAGGGGAATAATTTAAGGCCGTTTGCAAAAATAAAGGAGCTAAAAAAGGCAAACTGCCGCCGGCAAAGCGTATAAATAAATTAGCTATTATACCCACGGTAAAACTGCGTTCATAAAAAAGCCTTGGTTTAAATAAAGCGCTCCATGGTTTGGCTATTGAAAGCCTTGCGTAAGCGCCAAGGCATAAAGCTCCGGCTAAAAACATTAATACCGCGGCCCTGCGGCCGAGCGTAGCCTCATCAACACTTCCTAATGAAAGTGATATAAGTATAACAGCCGCGCTAAATAAAAGGTAGCCTATCCAGTCAAATTTAAATTTAACGGGCGTTACTTTAGGCATAGCTATATAAGTAAATACGGCGCAAACAACGCCTATGGGCAGATTAATTAAAAAAATCCAATGCCAGGAAACATACTGCACAATAACACCACCCGCGAAAGGCCCGACAATAGGCCCTACAAGAGCAGGTATTGTGATAAAACTTAAAGCCGAAACAAGTTCTTTTTTAGGAAATATCCTCATTACGGCAAGCCTGCCCACGGGCACCATTAAAGCGCCGCCCACGCCTTGCAAAACGCGCGAGAGCACCAACTGCGTAAGAGTGTTTGACAAAGCACAGCAAAGAGAACCTAAACTGAAAATAAAAATAGCGCTTATAAAAACCCTTTTAGTGCCAAGAAAATCCGCCAGCCAGCCGGATATGGGCAAAATAAACGCCACGGTAAGCATATAGGATATTACAACAGACTGCATTCTTAAAGGGTTTTCGCCAAACGATTTGGCTATTTCTGGAAGAGCTGTATTTAGAATAGTACCGTCTAACATCTGCATAAAAAAAGCTACCGCCACAAGCCACGCGATTACTTTTTTGGACCCGCGCAACCGGCCGGCCACACTGTCTAGCGCCAACATATTATTCTATACTCCTTTGCCAAGCCTGTTCATCAAACGCTCGGAAAAGCCTTTTTTCTTCATGTCTTCCTGCACTTTTTTTATATCGTAAGCTACGCGGATAAGTTTAAAAGTGTTGTTATCGGAATCAAAAATACCGGCGCTGGCTAAAGGATTATGGTCCCTGGGCTGGCCTACCGACCCGGGGTTAATAAAATATTTCTTTTTAGGGTCAAATTTTATAGTAACTTCTTCTTTGGGAAATAATTCCACAGAAACATGCTGCTCATCATGTCCGCACATAATAAAAGGTATATGGCTGTGCCCTATAAAACAATAAGAGCCGGGGAACTCGTCTTTATTTAATTTAAACTGGGCCGGAGTTAAAAGATATTCCTTAAAAGGATCGGAAAATGTGCCGTGGACTAAAGAAAATGTTTCTGAAAGATAAACATTGGGAAGTTCAGACAAAAAAAGAATATTCTGGTTTGAAAGATACATATTCGCGTCTACTATAGGCATAACCGATTCCTGGCTGAAAAACTGTAATATATCCGGATCGGAAAGGGCTTTATCGTGATTGCCCATAACCGCTATAAGATTGGGAAGTTTACGCACAGCAGAAGCGCAGGCTTCCGCGTGGGGACCGTAACCTATAATATCACCACAGCATATAAAATGGTCTATCCCGGCTTTATCAAACTCAGCCAGAACAGCTTCTAAAGCGGGCAGATTAGCATGCACGTCTGAAAATACGCCGTATTTCATTTGCCTACTCCGGTTTTTATATTTACGGGTTACGCGTTAACAAGCTCGTCAAGTTTAGCGCTTTCTTCTTTCATATTTACCGACATTACTTTTGAAATGCCGCTTTCTTCCATTGTTATACCGTAAAGCATTTGCGCGGCTTCCATAGTGCGTTTATTGTGCGTAACCACAATAAACTGCGTGGTATTTGAAAACTCTTTAATCAAATTAACGTAACGCTCAACGTTAGCTTCATCCAAAGCGGCGTCCGCTTCGTCCAACACGCAGAAAGGCGCCGGGTTATGCGTAAAAAACGCGAAAAGAAGCGATAATGCCGTTAATGTTTTTTCCCCGCCGGACATGGCCGAGAGGTTAAGCAGTTTTTTACCCGGCGGCTGCGCGTAAATTTCTATACCCGTTTCAAGCAGATTTTCAGGGTCGGTAAGAACAAGGTCCGCCTCGCCGCCTCTAAAAAGAGTTTGGTATATATTTTTAAAATGGTTGCGCACATGGTCAAAAGTATATTTAAAATTCTCTTTTGTTGTGGCGTTAATTTTGTTAATTGCGGTTTTAAGGTCGCGCTTGGCATTTTCCAAATCCTCAATTTGCTTTTTAAGGAAGGTGGCGCGTTCGTTAAGCGCGTCGTACTCTTCAGGCGCGGTCATGTTAACCGCCCCCATGTTCTCAATGCGCTTTCTCATCATCTTAACGCGTTCATGGTCAATTTCTTTATTAGTAAATTTCATGGCCGCTTCTTCAGGCGTGATATTCCATGACTCCATTAAATGGTTAACTATAGTTGTTCTCTGGCGGCGGTAATTTGTTAAAGCGTTTTCCAAATCATGCGCGCGCAGCTGCATATCGGACTGGCGTTTTTTATATTCGTTAAGTTTAGTGCTTTTTTCGTCAAAATCTTTTTTAAGAGCCTGCAGTTCCGAGGCAAGTTTGGTTTGGTCAAGCTCTAAAGTTTTTAAATCTTCACGCTGGGTGGAAAGCTGCGCCTGTGCGGTAAGTTTTTCTTCCGACAAGGCTTTAATCCTTTCATTACCGGCGGTAATCTGGTCCTGCCTTTTTTTATCGGCTTCTATAATATTATTGTATTCGAACTCGGTACTTCTTAAGTCAACCTCAATATTATTTTTCTTAAGTTTTACTTCGTATAAATCAGCGTTTACGCGGCTTATTTCCGTTCTTAAACCTTCGCCGTCTTGCACAATTTTTGCTTTGGCCGATTTGGCTGCGTCAATTTCCGCCTTAATCTTATCCTGGGAGGCTTTAATTTCGGACAATTGTTTTCTTAACTCTTCGGATTTATTTTTGCGCTCGGACACTTTATTAAGAAGAGATTCTTTATTTTTTGAAATAGCTTCCAATGACTGTTCAATGTTTTTTATTTCTCGCTCTCTGGAAGCAAGGTCATTTTTAAAGGAATTTAAAGAAATACTTTCTTCCTGAAATCTTGTTCTTAATGTTTTAAGGTTGTTTTCCGCGTTGTTAATATCGGCGGCGTTTTCCTCAATTTGCTTGGTTATGGAAGCGGCCTTCTCTTTTACGGAGTTTATTTCGTCTTTAACGGACTCTTCCTCCCCCCAATAGGCCTCGGGCACTTTAATATTTTGCGCCCCACCCGAAATCCAAAAACCGCCTTTTACCGTACCGCCGCTTACATTGGAGTTAGATAAGCAGTTTATTAACCTTTCAAGCCCGGAAGGATATTTAATTAAATTTTTAACATCGCCTGTGGCGGGAGTTTCGGGAACTTCGCTTAAAATAATAAATTTGCATCTGGCGTTATTTGCCGCTTTTAGTTTTTCAAGAGCTAAGTCAGCCGTTTGCAAAGTATCGCAGATAACGGAGTCTAAAAATTTGCCGAAAGCTTCCTCAATAATTAAATTGTCTGAAGAGGAGAACTTAATATTTTTTCTAAGAGTGCCTTTAACCCCGGGGATGCCCGCTTCCTCAATTAATTTAGCTCCTACCCAGTAAGGGTCGTTTTTACCCTGACTTTGAATCATTTCCAAACGGGCGTTTAAAGCTGCCGCCTGCGCTTTGCTGGCGCTGAGCTGGTCGTTTAAAACGATGCGCGAGCGGGAAAGAGAGCGCGTTTTTTCCTCAGCTTCATTAAGCTGGTTTTTAACGCCTTCTAAGGAGGCATGTTTTTCGGTTATTTTTTCCGAAATATTTTCAAGCGTTTTTTTAAGGTTTTCTAAATTTTCGTTATTGCCGGCGCCGCTTTTTTCTAAAGTTATTAAATTTTGCTGCTCATGCGCTGCGGAGCTTTCTTCCAAAGCGATTTTGTTTGAAAGTTCCATTTCGGCCTGTACGGCTCTCATTAAATTTGTATTAAGCTGCTGGGAGGTAATGTCAACGTTTTTTAAAGCCTCTTCATTTTCTTTAACTAAAGCAAATTGGTCGTTATATTTTTTCTGCAAAGGAAGAAGTTCCGCTTCAATGGCGTTAAGCTTTTCTTTAAAACCGCTTATTATGGGCGTAATTTCTTTTAATCTGTTTTGCCCTCTTTGTCCTTCGCTGGCGGAATAGGTTATCTGCGCGGTTAACTCAATTGTCAGGTTTTCGCAGTTTTTTACCGCGCCTTCCAAAACACCTATTTGGTATTTTATGGTTGAAATTTTTTCGTTAAATTCGCCCAACTGTTTTTGTTTGTGCGTTAAATTAAGGTCAAGCGCGGCGACTGAACCTTCCACGGCGGAAGTATTGTTGTTTAAATCCTCAATTTGTTTTATTAAAGGTTCAAGCTCGGCAGAATCTTTTACTATATTAGCGTCAAATTCTTTTATGGATTCAAGTGAAATAGCTATTTCGCTTTCTTTAAGTTCTTCACGGTATTTTTGGTAAAGCCTGGCTTTTTTTGCCTCGGTGTCAAGTTTTTTAATCTGCTCGTCAAGAAGTACAACGGTGTCTGAAAGCCTGGCGATATCAAGATCAACACGGTCTAACCTTCTTATGGCTTCCTCGCGTTTGGCTTTATATTTTGAAACGCCGGCCACTTCCTCAAACATTTCGCGTCTTTGTTCGGCGCTCGCGGAAAGAACGGACTCCACCCCGCCCTGGTCAATAATGGCGTAGCCTTCGCCGCCGATACCGGTATCTAAAAACAAATCCCTGATATCACGCAAACGGCACTGCACTTTATTTAAAAAATATTCACTTTCCCCCGAACGGAAAATTTTGCGGGAAACGGTTATCTCATTAAAATCTAAAGGAAGCTTGCGGCTTTCGTTATCAAAAATCATGTTAACCTGGGCAAGGTTTAAAGGGCTTCTTCTGGCGGTTCCATTAAAGATAATATCAATCATGGAAGCGGAACGCAGGCTTTTCCAGCTCATTTCACCTATAGCCCAGCGCACAGAATCCACAACGTTTGATTTGCCGCAGCCGTTGGGGCCTACTACGCACGTTATGCCCTTTTCAAAATCAAGCCTTTGTCTGTCCGCAAAAGATTTAAAACCGATGATTTCAATAGCCTTTAAATACATAAACTTCCTTATAAAGTGAGATGTTTACATTATAACATTTAAGTAAATTGGGTAAAACAGCCCTTTTATATGTTTACACACGCTTTTAAGCGCCATAAACGGGCTATTTACCCAAAATATAGAAACTGATTAAACCTATTTAAGGTTGGCTTTTGCAAACATATCAAACATGATAATGCTTGCGGCGTTGGCGGCGTTTAAACTGTCCACGCTGCCCGGAGCCTGCGGAATACTTACAACCTGGTCGCAGTGTTCAGCAGTTTTTTCTCTTATACCTGTACCTTCGGAGCCGACCACAAGCACAGCGGGGAAAGAGTAGTCCGTTTTTACAATTGACTGCCCGCCCATATCAGCGCCGTAAATCCAAAAACCTTCATCTTTTAAGTCAAGAAGAGCGGTTGCAAGGTTAGCAACTTCAACCACGGTAACTTTTTCCGTAGCTCCGCTGGCTACCTTATATACTGAAGGCGTAAGGCCGACCGTACGTCTTGAAGGCAAAATTATTGTACTAAAGCCTAAACAAGCGGCCGAGCGGATTATAGAACCTAAATTTTGGGGATCCGTCATTTCGTCAACGGCTATCCAAAGGTCTTTTTTATTGCCGCGGGAAACGTCAATAGCGTCTATAAGGCGCATTATTTTAACCGGTTCAACCCTGGCCGCTATACCCTGGTGATTGCCTTTTTTGGTAAGAGCGTCCATAGTTTTAACGTCCATACGGTCTATTTTTATATTATTGCGTTTAGCCGCTTTAATAGCATCTTCTATGCCTCTGTGCCCGGCCTTATTATCAAGCACATAAAGTTGTATAACACGTCTTTTTCTGTTTTTAATTACTTCCGTTACGGCATGAACGCCGAAAACAATATCTAAATTATCCGCCATTAACCAATCTCCTTAGAGCCGAAACTTGTTCCTATTGAAACGGCTGCATGCACTTCTTGCCCGTGCGGGTCAACAAGTTTTAATTTTGAAACCGCGTCTTTAATAAGCACGTCTTTAATTTGGGTTCCCTGTAAAGAAACCATGTTCTTTGTTTTGCCTTCTATTATAAGGTCAAGCGCTTTAGCGCCGTATCTTGTGGAAAGCAATCTGTCATACGCGGTGGGGGAACCGCCCCTCTGCACATGGCCTAAAATACAATAGCGGCTTTCAATGCCCGCGCGGCATTCAATCATTTGGCTTATGCGCTGGCCTACGCCGCCAAGTCTGATAGCGTCGGTTGATCCCGCTATAGTTTTTGCTATAACCATTTCACCGCTTTCATTTTTTGCGCCTTCGGATACCACTATAATACTGAAATTTTTTCCCTTAGCTTTACGGGTTTCAATAGTTTGAACTATAACATCCTCGCTGTAAGGAATTTCGGGTATTAAAATAATATCGCCGCCGCCCGCTATACCTGAACGTAAAGCAAGCCAGCCGGCGTATCTGCCCATGGTTTCAACAATCATAGCTCTGTGATGGGACTGGGCCGTGGTATGAATCCTGTCAACCGCTTCGGTAGCTATCGCTAAAGCGGAGTCAAAACCAAAAGTCTGGTCCGTGGCGGACAAGTCATTATCAATAGTTTTAGGCACCCCTACTATAGGAATACCCTTTTCAACAAATTGCTGCGACATTGATAAAGTGCCGTCCCCCCCTATAGTTACAAGAGCGTCAAGTTTGTTGTCTTCAAAATTTTTAATCGCTATATTTGAAACGTCGACAGGGTTTTCCGGCGTGCCGTAAGGTTCCTGCATATATTTAAAAGGATTAGCGATATTACTTGTACCCAGTATGGTCCCTCCCAAAGTCAATATGCCGGAAGCTATAAAATCGTTAATTTTAATAAACTCATTTTTAACCAACCCCTCAAAACCGTTTTTAAAACCTATAACTTCAATCCCCTGTCTTAAAGCGTTTTTAGAAACCGCGCGCACCACTGCGTTAAGTCCCGGGCAGTCCCCCCCTGCGGTAAGTATGCCTATTTTTCTTATTTTATTTGTCATATTTTAAATAAACCTGGCTAAAAAACATAGCGCGGCAAGCACCAAAAACTGCCCGTCAACCAGAGTTTCCTCCATTATATTTCTCGGCTTTCTTTGCAGATAGTAATACGCCGCTATGAATATTATATAAATATTACCTAAAAGAAGCATTGTTACCAATTTTACTTTCCACCCCATAATAAGCAAAGTGATAAGTACTCCGACTACAGCGGCTATTATAGCTATTATAGCCACGCGCGTTACTTTAAGGCCGAAAGCTTTATAAAAACTTTCCTTGCCTATCATAATATCTTTATGCGCGGCGCCTATACCTAAAATTACCGAACGTACAAAAACAAGCAAAACAGCGTAAAAGATAACAAGGTAATTTGCGTTGGTAAAAGGCATATCTAAACTTTGGGCGGGCAAATAAGCGCAAACAAAACTCCAACCCAGCGCGGTAAACAAATCTTTAGTAGCCGGCAGTGAAGTAAACTTTTTAATTTTAAACATATATCTGAAAGGATATAAAACGCCCGCGCCCAAAAACACAGCCGTAGCTATAAAGATTTCAAAGCCTAAAGTAAAAGCTATTACCAAAGCCGCGGCCCCCGCTATAACTCCAATAGTTATAGGAAGGCGTTTTTCGGTTTGGCCTGTTTTGGAAACCCCTCTGTTTATAACAGTTAAACTGAAAACAAAAAGCCATGATAGAACCAAAAGCGGAACATGGAACAAAACGCCCTGCAGCTTCATACAAACATATGTAAGACCCAAAGCGGCAAACGCGGTGTATAAAGAGCTGTTAATAATAAACGCCCACATTTTATAAAGGAAGTTAGCCAAATGGCCCATAGCGCCCATGCGGGCGTTTTTAACCGCGCCGCTTATACGGTCAATAAGCCAATTGGGAGTGCTGGCTCCCGCAGTAATAAAAATCTTTTTAGGAGTTTTAAGGTCATGCCCTTCTAAATCAGCCTCGGTTTCAACATGTAAAACTTTGGGGGCAAGCTCACCGCATAATTTGGCAAGCCTTGCCGTATTAGCGCTGTTTTTGCCGCCTACGACAATAACAAAATCAGCGTTTTTGGCGTATTCAATTGTTTCGGATTGGCGCTGCTTGGTAGGCTCACATATAGTATTTGAAACAACCGCTTCTTTAGCTTTTTGTTTAATAAGTTCCGCGAGTTTATAAAAAGCGGCTTCTTTTTGCGTTGTCTGCGCTACTATATTTACTTTGTCAAAATCAGGCAGCGCAAGCACTTCGCTTTCATCGGCAACAACATATCCACGCCCTTGAGTATAGCCTAAAAGGCCTATAACTTCGGCGTGTCCGGCGTCCCCCACAATAACGGTTGTATAGCCTTCGCCCGCGTATTTGGAAATATTATTATGCACATGTTTCACAAGCGGGCAGGTAGCGTCAATAACTTCTTTACCGCAGGATTCAACTTCACGCTGAAATTCGGGCGTAATACCATGTGCGCGTATAACAAGCACACCTTCTTTGCCTTCCACTTCGGAAGGATGCCCAATGGAAGTTATCCCCTTTTCTTCCAATGTGGCTATAACCTGGTTATTATGAATTAAAGGGCCTAAAGTAAAAATGGGTTTTTTGCCGGAGCTTTCTAACTCAAGCACTTTATCAATTGCTTTTTTTACGCCGGGGCAAAACCCCGCCGATTTGGCTATAGTAACGCCGTAATCTTTTTCTTTCATATTAATATCTTAATAAAATATACATTCCGGCGCAAAAGAAAAAGAACGCCGTCATGAGATATTTAGACGGAAGCTTCCTTTCAAATAGACACTCAAAAAGTCCCGCGAAAATTACCCCCGTTATAGCTATGCTTGAAAGCGTGGCTAAATGCCCCGTTTTTATAGCCGCCAAATAAAACAGCAAACATAAATAGCAGCCCATAAAAACGCCAAGGGAGGAAAGCGCAATCTCTTTTTTCGTAAGGATTTTAAATTTAGCGAAAAAATTTATTTTAAAAACGCCGCAAACAAGAATAAAACTTAACACCGCCCCTAAAGCGCGGTAAAAATTTCCTTCCAGAGCGGCAGCGTTGCTGCCGTTAAAAGAATATCTTGTTATTAAAATGCCCACCGCATCCACAGTCATACCGCAAAAAGCGATAAGCATTGAGGTAAAACTCCACTTTCCGCTTTTTTTAAAATTTTCAAAAGCGAATATAAAAATACAAATAATAAAAAATATTATGCTAAAAAACTTTGCGGCGTTTACCGCCTGTCCGAATAAAAAATAACTAAAAACGCCCACTATCAAAGGCTGAAAAGCAAACAACATCATAGTTCTACCCGGCCCCATGTCCGCGAAAGCTTTTAAAAGAAGGATATCCCCCAGTCCCAACGCTATAAACCCCGAAAGAATAAACGTCGCCATATATTTAAGAGGTATGGGGTGAAACCCGCCCATGAGCATAACGGACAAAAAGAAAAAAAGGCAAGCTAAGGAGCCTTTAAAAACAGTCATCCAAACGGGCGATATTTTGCGTGAAAATTTTGTAAAAATCTGCGCGCCTATACCGAATGTAAGGTTTGAAAGCAAAGCGTAAATATAAGGGGATATGTGCATATTTTATACAAAAACCGCACCCGTTTTGTGGTGCGGTTTTAAATGCTTTTTTAAATTTAATTTAATGTTTTTCAAAGGGAAATCCCCTTAGCTTTTTATAAAAAAGTGGACCTGATCGGGATCGAACCGACGACCTCTTCGCTGCCAGCGAAGCGCTCTCCCAGCTGAGCTACAGGCCCTTAAACAATTAATCAGGCGATTAAACTTAAAACCAGCTGACTAGATATATTATAGCAAAAAAATTAAAAACTGTTTTTTGGGTTAATAAAATCATCTGTCCCTAAATTTTTTACCGTCGTCAAAAAAGTTTTTAAAGTAATCAAAAATATTTTCGTTCTTTGTAATACCTATATAACCTTTTGAAATTTTTAAATCTTCTTCCGCGCCTTCATAATCTCCTGCGGCGCCTTTTGTTTGCGCTCTGTTTAAAAACAGTTCGGAATGCTTAACATCAAGCGACAGCGCTTTATCGTGTGCGTTAAGAGCTTCGGCATATAAGCCAAGGCCGCGCAACGCTACAGCTTTAGTATCATAAATATAACCTATATTTACATCTTCAGGAGCAAGTGAAATGGCGGCGTCAGCGTCTTCAAGCGCGCCTTTATAATCTCCAATCAAGGTTTTGGTCCAGCCGCGCTCATTATAAAATTTATAAGAAGGGGTTATGGATATAGCTTTGTCATACAACCCGACAGCGCCTTTATAGTCGTTTAAATTATTAAAATAAACCAAACCAAGCTCAAAATAAGGCGTAGCTAAAGGAAGGCCCTTTTTTTCGTTTTCAGCTATCTCTTTTTGTTTGGATTTTATGTAAGATTCAATGTTTTTTATATAACCGCACCATCCGTTTGACGTTTTTTTATAATCTTCACACGCCGCGTCAAAATCGCCAAAAATCATATATATCCTAGCCCGGTTTGTTAAAGCAAATCTGGAATTGGGGTTTTTCTCAAGCCCGTTTGTAAAAGCGAGTAAAGCCCCCAAATAATCGCCTTTATTTCTTTTAGACGCGCCTATACCTTCATATGCGGCGGCGATATGCTTTTCAGCGGCTTTTTCATATGCGGCTATAGCGCCGTCAAAATCTTTTATCTCGTTTTTTACAACTCCTATATTGAGCAAGGCTTCATGGCCGGGATTATATTTAACAGCCTGTTCGTAATCAGCCAAAGCGCCATCATTATCACCCATTGTATATTTAGCTATACCCTTGGTATTATATGCGTTTGCGTAAGCAAAATCTAAAGAAACGGCTTTATCAGCATCCTCTATAGCGGATATATGTTCATGAAGATTATTTTTTGCCGTAGCTCTGTTGTTATAAGGCCATGTAAAATCAGGATCTTTCTTTATCGCTAACGAGCACAGATTTTTAGCTTTTATATTTTGCCCCTGTTTTAAAGCTTCATAACACCTGTAATTACAGTCCTGGGCGTTTCGGCATGGGACAAGCAGCCTGTCATAAGCCAAAAATCCCGCCGCCAAGAATAAAAAAAACACCAACCCCTTTCTTATGCTCTTTTTCTTTTTTAAAGTATCCATAAGATTCCTCTTTCAACTTCTGTAAATTCTACTATTAAATTTTGCTTTTTACGGCATCTTCCAAACATAAGGGTGCAATAAAAAAGTAATATTTTGTGTTAATAAATTGTAATATATATTAGACACGGGCGCAGCCCGATTTAAAGAGAGGTAAAACACAGTATGAAAAAAATATTAATATCAGTAGTATCAGTATTCGCGCTTGTAACTTTCGCAAAAGCGCAGACAACAGGCGCTGAAACTGTAAGCAACTTTAAAAAATCAGTTAAAGTTTCCTCCGATTCAGCAAAAAAATCAGCTTCGGATGCTAAAGTCTCCGCAAAAAAAGCTTCTGAAGACCAGAAAGCAGCTGCGGAAGCTAAAAAAGCCGAAAACGCCAAAGCCAGCGAAGAACAAAAAGCCGCTTTAAAAGCAAAAAAAGATGAAGCTAAATCAACTGTAAAAACAGCTAAATCTGAAGCTAAAACAACAGCAAAAACAGCAAAAACTGAAGCTAAAACAACGGCTAAAGATGCAAAAGCCGAAGCTAAAACAACGGCTAAAGATGCGAAAGCCTCTTTAAAAGCTGAAAAAGAAGCCTGGAAAAATATAGCTAAATAATAATTAACTTATTTAAAGCCTCCGTTAAGACGGAGGCTTTTTTCATTCAAAACAAAAGTACTATAATATATTTATATGTTCAGACCCAAACTTTTCACACTAATCAAAAATAGACCGGAAGAATTTACACCTCGGCGCGTATTAAAAGATATCGGCGCGGGCGCGGTTGTGGCTTTCATAGCGATGCCTCTTTCAATAGCTTTAGCGATAGCAAGCGGCGTCACTCCTGAAATAGGCTTAGCCACCGCGGTGATAGCGGGCTTTCTTATTTCATTTTTTGGAGGCAGCAGAGTACAGATAGGCGGGCCTACGGCCGCTTTCGTAATAATAATTTTAGGTATAACAGCCGAGTACGGGCACGACGGGCTTATAGCCGCAACGGCAATGGCGGGCATAATACTTATTATAATGGGGTTTTTAAAACTGGGAAGCGTAATCCAATATATTCCATATCCCGTTACCACAGGTTTTACAAGCGGCATAGCCGTAGTTTTATTTTCCACGCAGGTTAATGACTTTTTAGGCCTTAATTTAACAAACATGCCTTCGGAATTTTTTGATAAATGGCTTGTTTATTTCCAAAATTTAAATCATATTGATTTACCTACGGTATTTATAGGCATGCTCGCTTTAGCGATAATAATGTTTTGGCCTAAAAAACTAAAGGCAATTCCCGGCACTTTAGCAGCAATTATTATAACTACTTTAGTTGTAAAATTTTTCCATTTAGATATTGAAACAATTTATTCACGCTTTGGCGAAATAGGACACTCTTTCCCAAAACCGCATTTGCCCAATCTTACCTGGGATATGATTCAAAAACTTTTAAGGCCCGCTTTTGTAATAGCCGTTTTGGCCGGTATTGAAAGTTTACTTTCAGCCGTAGTTGCGGACGGTATGATAGGCAAACGCCACCGATCCAACACCGAGCTTATAGCCCAAGGTATAGCGAACACGGTCTCCGCCGCGTTCGGCGGGTTGCCAGCCACGGGCGCCATAGCCAGAACAACGGCAAATATTGAAAACGGCGGCAGAACGCCCATAGCGGGCATAATGCACGCTGTCTGCATTCTTATAATGATGCTTCTTTTTATGCCTTATATAAGCCTTGTGCCTATGGCTACGTTAGCGGCTATACTTTTTACTGTGGCTTACCGAATGAGCGAATGGCGCAGCTTTGTATTTTTATTTAAAGCGCCTTTAAGCGATATTTTGGTGTTACTCACAACATTCCTGCTTACAGTTATGAAAGACCTTGTTATCGCCATTGAAGTAGGTATGATTCTTGCCGCGATACTCTTTATAAAACGTATGGTTAACGTATATAACATCGCGCGCTTAACCGATGACGACCTTGTTAACGAGTTTGAGGAAGACGACGATTTGGACAAAAAAACAATTGCCCAGCACGTGCGTGTTTATGAAATTAACGGGCCTTTCTTTTTCGGTGCGGCAAATATGTTTTTAGAAACGCTTGAAAACATCGCGGACTGCAAAGTTTTAATTTTGCGTATGCGAAGCGTGCCCGCTATGGATGCAACGGCTTTCCACGCTTTAAATAAAATATATTTAAGATGTAAAAAAGATAATATAACGCTTATTCTTTCCGAAGTGCCTAACCAGCCTTACAAAACGCTCAGAAAATACAACTTTGTGTTTGAGATAGGCAAGGAAAATGTTTTGCGATCTTTTAACGCGGCTCTTAAAAAAGCGGCAAAAACAGCTAAGGAAAAACAAGCGTCTGAAGAAACTAAGTAATAAGCAAAACTTTAACAAACAAAAAAAGAGCGGGTTAAAAAACCAGCTCTTTTTTATAAGATTACTAAAAAATTTCCACGTAATACAGGCGGACCCGCATATATTTTTTACCGCTGCGGTAACTTTTTTTAGGATTATAAGGCAATTTTAAAGTAAAAAATACGCCCCAGCCTTAAGGCGGGGGCGCGTTTTATTTAAACTTATTTTAATTTATTAATAACGGCCGAAGTAAACTCCTTTGTTGTCGCGTTGCCGCCGATATCGGGCGTTGTAAATTTACCCTCTTTAATAACGGTGTTAACGGCAGAGTCTATTTTTGCCGCCTCTTTTGCGTAATCTAAATGGTTAAGCATTAAAACAGCGCTTCTTATTAAGGCTGTCGGGTTGGCTATTCCTTTACCCGCGATATCGGGTGAACTGCCGTGCACAGGCTCAAACAAAGCGGCGCCGTCCTCCCCGTAATTAGCGCCCGGCGCTATGCCAAGCCCCCCCGTTAAACCGGCGGCTAAATCAGAAACTATGTCGCCGTATAGATTGGGGCATAAAAGCACGTCAAACTCATGCGGGCGCACAACAAGCTGCATGCAAAGGTTGTCAATTAATATTTCTTTAAATTCTATCTGCGGGTATTTTTGCGCTGTCTGCCTGGCGCATTCTAAAAAAAGCCCGTCCGAAAATTTGCAAATATTAGCTTTTGTGACAACTGTAACTTTTTTTCTGTTATTTTTTACGGCATAATCAAAAGCGAATTCCGCTATTCTCATGCTGGCGCTTCTTGTAATACGTTTAATAGATTCGGCCGTGTCATCATCAACCATACGCTCAATTCCGGCGTAAAGGTCTTCCGTATTTTCACGCACTATAACTAAATCAACATTATCAAACTTTGTCCTTATGCCTTCAAGATTTTTTGAAGGCCTGACCGCGCCGTATAAATTAAGTTCCTTTCTTAAAGCTACGTTTACGCTTCTAAACCCGGTGCCTATAGGAGTCGTTATCGGGCCTTTTAAAGCCACTTTATATTTTTTTATATTTTCAACAACTTCCGAGGGCAGCGTTTCGCCAGTTTTGGCTGCGCTTTCCGCTCCAGCCTGCATAACAACATAATCTAAATCAATGCCCGCCGATTTTATAATTTGCAAGGCGGATTCTGTTATCTCAGGGCCGATGCCGTCGCCCGGTAAAAGTACAATTTGTTTTTTCATAATTTACACCAAGTCAAATTTGCCGTGTTTTTGGATGTGCGCCATAAGGCCGCCGTCTTGTAAAATTTTTATCATAACGTCAGGCATAGGAGTTATTTTTATGTCCTTGCCTGAAGTTAAATTTTTTACTACTCCTTGTTTAACGTCAAGTTCAATTTCGTCGCCCGCTTTAATTTGGTCAGTATCACATTCAACTAACAAAAGACCGATATTAATAGCATTTCTAAAAAATATTCTGGCAAAACTTTTGGCAAGTACGGCGCTCACACCGGAAAGTTTAATAATTGTAGGCGCGTGCTCACGTGAAGAGCCTAAACCAAAGTTTTTGCCCGCCACAACAAAATCCCCTTTTGACATGGAGGAAGCGAAAGCGGAATCCGCATCTTCTAAAACATGTTTTGCCATTTCGGGCAAATTACTTCGCAGGTGAAACAGACGTCCCGGCGCAATATGGTCGGTGCTGATATCATCTCCAAATTTCCAAGCTTTTCCTTTCATAATATATAACCTCTTAAAATTTTATTTTAATATTTCCCTGGGGTCGGAAATATAACCTTTTAAAGCGCTGTAAGCGGCTACTGCGGGCGAGGAAAGATAAATAAAACCTTTTGTATTGCCCATGCGACCCTGGAAATTGCGGTTTTGGGTGGCTAAACAAACTTCCCCATCGCCCAAAATGCCGCCGTGCACGCCAACGCAAGGCCCGCAGCCAGGCGTTTGCACGCTGGCGCCCGCCTTAACAAAAATTTCTATAAGCCCTTCTTTTAAGGCGGCTAACATAACGTCGCGCGAGGCGGGCGTTATAAAAGTTCTTGTACCGGGGTTAACTTTTTTATCTTTCAAAATCTCGGCTGCTATTCTTAAATCCTCTATACGTCCGTTTGTGCAGGTGCCTATAAAAACCTGGTTAACTTTAATGTCTTTAAGTTCGCCTACTGTTTTTGTATTGTCAACCGTGTGCGGGCAGGAAACGGTAGGTTCTAAAGAGGAAGCGTCTATTTTAATAACCTTTTCGTAATCAGCGCCTTCATCGGCGGAAATAAGTTTAAAATTATCCCCCCTGCCGCGTTCGGCAAGGTAAGCCCTTGTTTTTTCATCAGTAAAGAAAAGGCCCGCTTTCGCGCCCGCTTCCACAGCCATATTGGCTAAGGTAAAGCGGTCTGCCATTTCCATATTTCTGATTGTTGAACCGTGAAACTCAAGCGCTTTATATGTAGCGCCGTCCGCGCCGATAACGCCTATTAAATGCAAAATAAGGTCCTTAGCGCCTACACCTTTTTTAAACGCGCCTTCAACCTCTATTTTAAAAGTCTGCGGCGCTTTAAGCCATGTTTTACCTAAAGCCATGCCGACGGCCACGTCCGTTGAACCCATACCCGTGGCAAACGCGCCAAGCGCCCCGCCAGTACAGGTGTGGGAATCAGCGCCGATTAGAATTTCGCCGGGGTTTACGTATTTTTCCGCCAAAAGCTGATGGCAAACTCCTTCGCCAATTTCGGAAAGTATCGCGCCCGTTTCTTTAGCGAAATTTCTTAAAACAACTTGTGAGTTTGAAAGCTCTTTTCTGGGGCTTGGGGCCGCATGGTCAATAAATAATATTGTTCTTGCGGGATTTGCCAGTTTGGTAAAACCGGCTTTTTTAAGCTCTTCAACCGTTAAAGGGCCGGTACCGTCCTGCACGGCCGTTAAATCAACGTCTGCTATAACAAATTCCCCCGCTTTTACGCGACGTCCGGAATGGTTTGAAATAATTTTTTCTGCAATTGTCTGAGGCATGGTAACTCCTTATTTTTCATACTGCGGCGTAGTTGTCATAATAAGCGCCGCCAAGTCCGGGTAATTGTAAATAAACCTAAGTTCGCTGTCCATTAAAGGAAGCTGCGTGTGAACGTTGGCGTAGCGCACAAGTTCCAAAATATTTCTGGCTTCTTTTTCGTCTTTAAATTCTATGGACAGTTTTTCATACACGTCCCTAAAACCTTTAATACCGCCGTATTCCCCCGTGGTAATCATGCGGCCTGTTTCAATAACTTCAGGTTCGCCGCGGCCTAACTCCTCATAATCATAAAGTTCATAATTACGCCGGTCTTTTAAAGCGCCGTCCGCGTGAATACCAGACTCATGCGCGAAAGCGTTGCCACCCACCGCGGGGTAGTTAATAGGTATAGGTACGCCAAATGAGTAAGATGTGTATTTGGCAAGCGGCCATATTTTTGACATATCGATATCAGGGTCAATTTTATATTTACCGGAAAACCCGCTTGATTTTAAAACAGCCAAAACGCAACATGCCAAATCGGCGTTGCCGGACCTTTCGCCCATGCCGTTAACCGCCGTGTTTATATAAGCGTTAACGCCGCCATCAATAGCGCCCTGCGCCCCGCGTACGGAGTTGGCTACAGCCATGCCCAGGTCATTATGAAAATGCATTTCCAGGTCCAAACACGTTCTTTTCGCCAAATCATTTAATCTGGAATATGCCACATCTGGCGAATCATAGCCCAAAGTGTCGCAGTATCTTAATCTCTTTGCGCCAGCGGCTTTAGCGGCTAAAGCAAACTCAACCAAGTATTCCTGGTCCGTTCTGGAAGCATCTTCCGAGTTTACCCCCACAAGCTCCGCGCCGCATTCATAAGCTTTTTTTACGGCGGCGGTCATTTGGTTTATAATATCCTTTCTTGTTTTGCGCCCGCCGAATTTTCCTTGTATCATTTGGTCTGAAGTGGAAATAGATAAGTTCACCGTTTTTAATTTAGGAACGTTTTTAAAAGCCAAAACAACATCGCTCTCAAGCGCGCGCATCCAGCCGCTTAAAACGGTTTTTTTTATGCCGCCTCGTTCAGCCAAGTCTAAATTAGCGTTAAGGTAATTAATTTCATGCTGAGTGGTAGGAAAACCAAATTCAGACTGGGTAATCCCCATTTCGTCTAAGTAAATATTTACAAGCGTTTTTTGCAGCTTAGCAAGACCGAGCCTTGAAGTTTGCACCCCGTCCCGGTTGGTAACGTCTACTATATAGATAAGTTTATCTGACATGACTGCCCTCTCTTTAAGGAACCGTGGCGCACCTTGGTTACGGCGCGCACGCAAGCCCCGAGTTAGTTTCTCTAATTTACTTAAATATAATAGTAAATTATCTTCTTTCTGTGGCTAAAAAAAAGGCCTATAATTATAAATATCGTTTTATTTCACGTCTTAGGAAGACAAAAGAAAGAACCGCAGTGGCAAAGTCCGAAACGGGGCCAGATATAAAAATACCGTTAAGTCCGAATATTCTTGGAAGTATTAATATTAAAGGAATAAGCAGCAAAATCTGCCTTGAAAGGGTAAGAATAATAGCTTTGCCCGCGCGCTCCGTAGCCTGAAAAAACGTGCTCGCCACAATTTGGAACCCTACTAAGGGAATGCAAATATTAAAAACCCTTAAAGCGTATGACGCCAAATGCGTAAGTTCGGGGGTACCTCTGTGAAAAAGCGCCACTATATAAGGAGCAAAAAGCATTACAATAATAAAACCGGTTAATGTTATGCCGCTTGCCCAGTTTATACCCATTTTTAAAAATTGAAGCATTCTTTTATAGTATTTAGCGCCGTAGTAATATCCTATTATAGACTGTAACCCCTGCCCTATTCCTATAACGGGCATAATAATTAAAGTGTTAACGCTTGAAACTATGCCCATGGCGGAAACCGCCAAATCCCCGCCGAAACCAACCAGCGTAAGGTTTAAAATAACATTAAGCACGGAAACCGCAGTATTAAGCACAAATTGGGAGGAGCCTATAGTAAGCGTTTTGGAAACTATTTTTGCTTTTAAAACAAAATTTTTAAATTTTAATTTAAACCGCGCTTTTTTGCCTACAAAATGCCAGCATACCCAAACGGCAGAAACAAGCTGGGATAAAACAACCCCCCAAGCCGCGCCTTCCATACCCCATTGGTAATAAAAAATAAATAAAGGCCCTAAAATACAGTTTATAACAGCACCTATAAGCATGGTAAACATAGCAAGTAAAGGTCTGCCCTGCGCGCGTAAAAAGTTGTTCATACCCATGCCGACGGCCTGTATAGGCGCGCCTATTAAGATAATACGCATGTAGGCCTTAGCAAGCGGGGCCACGGCTTTGCTGGCGCCTAAAAGCTTAAGCATATGGTCCATGGAAAGTTCCCAAATACCCACGACCAAGCTAACTACAATAAACAACAAAACAAAAGTATTGCCAAGCACCCGCTCGGCCAATTTATATCCCTTTTTACCCAGGCTTATCGAAAACAAAACGCTGCCGCCAACGCCGATCATAATTGAGCAGGCCATAATAAACAAAATTAAAGGAAAACTTATTGTAATAGCGGCAATGCCGTCGGGCCCCATGGCGTGCCCTATAAAAGCCCTGTCGGCCACATTATATAAAGCGTTTACTATAATGCCTACTACCGCCGGGGCTGAAAATTTAAACAAAATGCCTTGGAGAGTTTTACCTTTGAATGGATTTTTTTCTTTTACAATCTCTGTAGCGCTTGATATGGTGTCAACCGACATACTGCCTTAACCGTCCTTTTACACAATAATACCCCCCGCGGGAGGCATCAATAATATAAAAACAAAATTGTGTCATTTATTGTATTATATTATATTAAGAGAGGGTTGTTTGCTCCCGGCAGTTTTAATATTTAAACAAATATATATATAACAAGGAGTGGTTATGCAAGACTTTAACCCTGTTGCTGGTAATTCCAATAAAGATACTGTTTATACAATTGCTCCCGTTTCGGACCGTTTGCTTGCTTTTTTAGTTGATTTTTTACCGTTTTACATCGCCCCGCAGTTTTTATTTTGGTATTTGCTTAATTTTACATCATGGTATAACATTAACATAAGTTTTTATGTATATATCGGACTTGCTTTTTACGGAGCTTTTGTTTTATATACCACAATTTTTAATTCTGGCGGAAGAGCCACATTGGGTAAATGGCTGCTTGGTTTAAAAGTAATAAGCTCGGATGAAGAAAACAACTTAAATATAGTTAAATCTTTCTTACGCTCTTTAGGTTATTTTTTAAGTTTTTTTACTTTCTTTTTAGGCTTTGCCATGGCGTTTATAACAAAAAGGAAAAGAGCCTTACATGATTTTATCGGCGGAAGCATAGTAGTAAGCACAAGAGAAAAGAGCGACGCGGAAACATTTGTAATATCCTTTATATCGGCCATTTTAATAGGCGCGCTGTCAGCCGGCACATATTTTTATGTTTTTAAAGCCACTCCCGCGGGGCAAAAAGAGCTTGTGTTAAACGCCCAAACCCAAATAGCAAAGGTGGCGTACCTTCAGGAAGTTCACTTTAGAGAGTACGGCAGATATACGGATGATATTGTGCGCCTCGGTCTTATAAGCGGCGATCCAGTGCAATTCAGGCGCGATATGCAGCGTAACCTTCGCAGAAGGGGTTTTAGAATAGGCGTTTCAAAAGACAAAAAAACCTCTTACAAAATAACGGCCGTCGCCAAAGATAACAGGAACACGAAAGTAACGTTTGATAAATAATTAAAAACCAAAATTTCAAACAAATATAAGAGCAAGGTTTAACGGCCTTGGCTTATATGTATTTTTGCTAAAAAAGATTTTTTACTACAGGTGAGTTGTTATGAAATTAAAAACAGTATTTGTTTGCCAAAGCTGCGGTTTTAAAGCGCCTAAGTGGACCGGGCAATGCCCTGACTGCTCGGAATGGAATACTATGGTTGAGGAAGTTGAGGCCGCCCCTTCGAAAACGGCGTCCAAATCAAAATCTTTTACAAGTTTTTCCTCTGAGATAATAAATCTTTCCGACACTAAAACCCTGCGTGAAGAGCGTGAACTTACAGGCATCAGCGAGCTGGACAGGCTTTTGGGCGGCGGCATTGTAAAAGGGCAGCTTATTCTTTTAGCAGGTGCGCCCGGTATAGGCAAATCAACATTAATGCTTCAAACTGCGGCAAGTTTATCAAAAGGTAAAAAAGTTTTATATATTTCGGGTGAGGAAAGTTTAAACCAAATATCGTCGCGCGCTTTAAGGCTTGGCGTGGAAGGCAAAAATATTTTCCTTTTGTCTGAAACAAACATGCAAAATATTATTGAAGCGTTAGATAAAGTTAAGCCCGAAGTTCTTATAATAGACTCTATTCAAACGGTTTACCACCCCGAGTTTTCCTCATCACCCGGAACAATAGGACAGGTGCGCGAATGCGCCGCCGAACTTTTAAGACTTTGCAAACCCAAAGGAACTGTTTTATTTATTTTAGGACACGTTACAAAAGACGGCGAACTCGCCGGCCCTAAAGTTTTAGAACATATGGTTGACACCGTTTTATATTTTGACACGGAAAAAGATAATATTTTAAGGCTGCTGCGGCCGCATAAAAACCGTTTTGGCTCAACGCATGAAATAGGTTTATTTCAAATGACGGGGCACGGGCTTACGCCTGTTGAGGACGCCAGCGTTTATTTCGCAGGAAACTCAAGAAACAAGCCTTTAATAGGAAGGGCTTATTCCATAGCTTTAGAAGGCACCAGGCCTATTTTAACGGAAGTTCAGGCTTTGGTTGTGCCTACAAGATATCCTTTTCCCAGGCGCGTTTCCACGGGTATAGATTTAAACAGATGCCAGGTTTTATTAGCTTCAATAGAAAAAAACGCCGGCATAAGTTTGGAAAATAAAGATATTTATATAAGCCTTGCCGGCGGAGTTAAAATAAAAGATCCTGCGCTTGATTTGGCACTGTCGGCCGCCGTAATAAGCTCTGTTAAAGATATCCCTATATCTAATACGGACGTTTTTCTGGCTGAAGTAGGCATCTTGGGGCCGCTTGCTAAAGTCCCTTTGGCGGACAGGCGCATAGCGGAAGCTGGCCGCCTTGGTTTTAAAAGAGTGTTTACCTCAATTATTAGTAAAAATGAGGAACCGTCCGACAATAAAACGCAGGTTTTACAGTTGGAATCCATAGCCGATTTAGTATTAAAACTAAAGTAAGCATAAAATAATTTGCTATACTTTTTGAACAATAAAAGAAGGAGTTGTTTATGGAGAAGTATTATTTAAGCCGTAAAAATTATGAAAAATTAAGAGAGGATTTAACCGCCTTAAAAGAAATTAAGGCGAAACTATCCCTTGAAATAGGCGAAGCCGCCCAGCAGGGTGATTTAAGGGAAAACGCCGAGTACGCAGCCGCTAAATCAAGGCAGGAAGAGACTTTAGTTAAAATTCAGGATTTGGAACAGAAGCTCAGAAACGCGCAAATTACCGATGATATCCAGGTAGATAAAAGCGAAGCTCGCATTGGCGCAACCGTAACGGTGCACGATATTTCGGCAGATATTGATTTTACTTATACTTTGGTAGGCTCTATGGAAAGTAATCCCGAAAAAGGTTTATTATCGGTACAATCGCCTTTAGCGGTTTCAATTTTAGGCAAAAAGGAAGGGGAAGAATTTGAAGCCGTGCTTCCCAAAGGCAAAAAAATGTATAAGCTTGTTAAACTGGAATATAAATAATTATATTTAAAACGCTTAATAAAAAAGACCTCTTTTAGTCAAGGAGGTCTTTTTTATTGTCTTCTGAATAATTTGGAAGCACGTCAATAGTATGCTCGGAAGAAACATCTATTTCTTTATCGGACACTTTAAAATCTTTAAACCTTCTCGCGCTTACAAGCACGCGCGACTCATAAGAGCGTAATGTTTGGTTATAACTTTTTGTGGCGTTTTCCAAGCCGGAACCGATTTTATAAAAATGCTCGGACATGGTGGCTATTCTTTCATAAAGTTCTTTACCCAAAGCGGCAATTTCTTTGGCGTCTTGTTCGACAGACACATTTCTCCACCCGTACGCTATAGCCTTAAGCAAACTTATTAAAGTTGTCGGCGTAGCAACAATAACTTTTTCTTTTACTGCGTTTTCAATTAAAGCAGGTTCAGCCTCCAAAGCGGCGGCGAAATAAGAATCCCCCGGTATAAAAAGCACAACAAAATCAGGCGTGGGGCTAAACTGCTCCCAATAAGCCTTGCTGCTTAAACTTTTAATATGGTCTTTTATCTGGGCGGCGAACTCCTTAAATTTTGCATGCCTGGCGGAAGGATCTTTAAGTTCAACAGCTTCAAGATATTTTGAAACGGGCGCTTTACTGTCCACAACGATATTGCTGCCGCCGGGCAGTTTTACTATTAAGTCAGGTCTTAAGCGTCCGTCCTGAGTGGAAACGGAGGACTGTTCAACAAAATCGGCGTGATTCATCATGCCAGCAAGCTCAACAATTTTTTTAAGCTGCAATTCCCCCCATCTGCCGCGTGACGAGGAGGATGTTAAAGCGTTTGATAGAGTTTGCGTAGTGCCTAAAAGCATATGCATTTGCTCTTTAAGGCCTTCGTAGGCGCCTTTTCTTTCTTTTTCAATTTCGCCTATTTTAACTTCAAATTTACCAAGCGTTTCTTTTACGGGTTCGACAAGGCTGTTTATGGCCTGTTGTCTTTTTTCAAGGTCGCCTTTGGCGGATTCCTGGTATTTTTCCAAGGTGGTTTTGGCAAGTTCAAGAAAGGATTTATTGTTTGTATTAAGAGCCTCGGCCGAAAGAGCTTTAAAAGTGTTTACAAGGCGCTCCTCGTTCTGCTCACGTTCGCTTAATTTTACTTCTAAAGAAGCTGTCTTAAACGCGGCTTTTTTATCAGCCAGTAAATAACCGGTAAAAAAGCAGGCCGCCGCCACAATTAAAATAATTAAAACTAAAATCCAAACGGACATAATTTACACGCTCCTGTTTTGTTCCAATGCTATCTTTATACCAAGTATTACAAGATCAGGCAAATAAACGTCAAATACTTTAGCCGATTCAAACAACCTGCCCATACCACCGGTACCGATAACAATGCTTTCTTCATTACCAAAACATTCTTTTTTAATTCTTGTTATAAATTCTTTTATCGCGCCTAAGTTACCATAATAAAGGCCCGCTTGTATTTGACCTTCGGTAGTAAGGCTGGCCGCTCCGCCGGGATCTAAAATTTCCACTTTAGATAAAAGAGCCGCGTTCTGTATTAAAGCGTTTAAAGAAGTGCTTACTCCTATCTGTATGGCGCCGCCCTTATATTCTTTATTTTTAGAAATAGCGTCATAAGTGTTTGCGGTGCCGAAATCAATTATAAGCAAATTTCTATCGGGGTAAATATTCATGGCGGCAATAGCGTCGGCCACGCGGTCCGCGCCCAGGTTGGCTGCGTCGCGCCCGCGTATGTTTAACCCTGTTTTAATGCCGGGGCCTATCATAAAAGGCTCAAGCCCCAAATATTTCATACAACTGTTATGTATTGTTCTGTTAATATCAGGCACTACTGAAGAAACGCCCACTTCTCTGATTTTTTTTGGATCCAGGCCGTTTTCTCTTAAAACCTGTCTTAAAAACAGGCCCAGTTCATCTGAGGTTAATGTACCCTTAGAAGTTTTTCTAAAAGTAAGTTTAAGATTGTCACCTTCATAAACACCGCCGAAAATCTGTGTATTGCCAACATCTAATGTAAGAATCATTTTTACCCTCCTGCGCTCCTCAAAGGGTAGCGCGGTTACCAATATTCTACTAATTTGGTAAAGTTAAAGTATGAAAAAAGTTATTTTAACCGCCATTATAGCGGCGGCTATGGTATTTGCTTACAAGAGTTTTACAAAAACGGAAATAAAAAACCTACAAAACAATAACAGTAATACCATAGTGGCTTTCGGCGACAGCCTTACATACGGACACGGGGCTTCACCCGGGAAATCATACCCGGACATACTTGCGCAAAAAACAAATATGCGCGTTGTAAATCTTGGCGTCAGCGGTGAAACCGCCCCCCAAGGGTTAGCAAGGATAAATGATGTTTTTAAGCACAGGCCTTATATGGTTTTAATAGAATTCGGCGGCAATGATTTTATAAGAAAAACGCCTTTTGAAGAAACCGTGTCCGCCATAGAAAAAATGGTTGACGCCGTGCAAGCCCAAGGCGCGGTGGCCGTTATAGTTGATACCGGCGGCAACCCTTTTATGGGCAAGTACACAAAAGCTTATAAACAAATAGCTAAAGAAAAAGGCGCTGTTTTTGTACCCGCTATTATGGACGGCATTTTAACAAACCCTAAACTTAAATCGGACCAGATTCACCCCAACAACGAAGGCTACGCCGTATTGGCTGAAAGGGTTTATAAAGGCATAAAAAAATACTTAAACCGCTGACAGACTTTTTAAGACAATTGCAAGGTTATTGTTTTTTTGATAAAATTATTTATTAGTTGTAAAATAAATTGAAAATTTGCCCTCATGAAAATTGACCCGGTATTTTAGGTTAATTAATAAAACAGATTTACGCGCAGGTGGCGGAATTGGTATACGCGTGCGTTTGAGGGGCGCATGCCTAACGGCTTGAGGGTTCGAGTCCCTCTCTGCGCATTTATTTAACAAAGCTTGTACTTTTATTTATAATATTGGTACAAGCTTTTTTTTATTGTAGGAGAACGGAATGAAAAAAACTTTATATATTCTTATAACGCTTACGTTTTTAGCCGCCTGCGCTACTGTAGCAGGAACCGGAAGAAAACAATTTATAACAATGTCTTACGAAGAGGAGCAGGCTTTGGGGCTGCAGTCTTTTAACGAAGTTCTTTCAAGTTCACAGGTAATAACAGGCACGGCTGAAGCCAATTTAGTAAACAAAGTAGGGCGTGATTTGGCAACTCACGCGGGGGTTGATTACAACTGGAAATTTGTTTTAATAAAAGATAATCAAATAAACGCGTTTTGTCTGCCGGGCGGCAAAGTAGCCGTGTATTCGGGCATATTACCCATAGCAAAAGACGCCGACGGGCTTGCCGTTGTAATGGGGCATGAGATAGCGCACGCTTTAGCCCGCCACGGAGCTGAAAGAATGAGCCAAAGTTCCTTGCTTAACATGGGCGGACAGATTTTAGGCGCAACAACAACCAACGCAAACGTTTTATCGGCTTACGGGCTTGCGTCAAATTTAGGGGTAATGCTTCCTTACAGCCGCAAACATGAAAGCGAGGCCGATTATTTAGGCCTTATGCTTATGGCAAAAGCAGGTTATGATCCTAGAAAAGCGGTTGATTTTTGGCAAAGAATGAGTGCCGCGGGCTCTTCGGGCACACCGCAATTTCTTTCCACACATCCTTCGGACGCAAAAAGAATAGCCGATATACAAAAACATTTATCTGAGGCAATGCAATATTACACGCTTTCAAAGCATTGATTTGGCATTTAAAATAAATGTTTTTATGTATTATTTGATTTAGAATATAATATATAAATATCATATTGACTTTTTGAAAATATATTATTAGACTTACTATGTGGCTTAAGCATGACCACCAAAATTAGCAAACCCTTAAAGGAGGGCTAGGAAATGAATAGAAAAGGTTTCACATTAATTGAGCTTTTAGTAGTGGTGCTCATTATCGGTATTTTGGCAGCAATTGCGTTGCCTCAGTACTTTAAAGCAGTAGAAAAATCAAGAATGGCGGAAGCCGAAACAATTATCGGTAACGCTATACTTGCCCAGCAGAGATATTTTATGTCTACTGGCAGATATACGGACAACTGGAAAAGGCTTGACACAACGCCTACCGGCGACCTTAAGCAAAGAACAAACGCCAATGATACGCTCCGCACAAAATCAAGCGGAAACGGTTTCATTGTGCAACTTGTTGCGAGCGGCACCACAGGCCATGTTATTGCCAACAGGGAAAATACTTCATATCCGTATGCTTTGGCAAAATCATTTACGTCAACAGGCAGCTTAAAACCGTTCTGCTACACGGCAGATACAACAGGTAAAGCCTTTGATATTTGTGAAGAGTGGAACGATGGCGCGACACAGGCTGATTCTTCAGCAGCCGGTATCGCCGGTCTCGCTTACAGCGGTACATGGTAATAGTTTTTAAGTTTTAAAAAAACCCCGCTTTAGCGGGGTTTTTTTATGTCTTAGTTTTATTTTAAACCATATTCCACGCCTGTCCGAGAGCCAACCCCCCGTCGTTACAAGGCGTTTGTTCATTTAAATACACATTAAATCCTGCGCGTTTTAAAACATTTACCGTGCCTTTCAATAAAACTTTATTTTGAAATACGCCTCCGCTTAAACAAATATTTTTAAGTTTAAGTTTTTTTGCCGTTTCCAAAACAGAGTAAACCATGTAAGCGTGAAATCTTGCCGATATTTCTTCCGCGCTCCTCGAATAAGATAAAATTTCTTTTAACATCTCCCCTGTTTTTATAATGTAACAACCATTTTGTTTTTCCATAACAACTTTATAAGGGCTTTTAAGCCTAAGGCATTTTGCCTCAAGCTCCATGGCCGCCTGGGCCTGGTATGTGGTTTTGGTAATGCCTAAAGCGATATGGCTTACAATATCAAAAACACGGCCCGCGCTGCTAGAGTTATAAACGTTAATACCGTTGTCTATAAGTTTTAAGGCCAGCCTAAATTTTTGCCGCGGCACATTTTTAAAAAGATATTTATAGTTAGTCCAATCCTTGCCATAAATTTTTTTAATAGCGCCTAATGTAAGGAGCCAAATTTCGCTTACGCTTTCATCCCCGGCGGGTAAGGGCAAAGGCTCAAAATAAGCGGCCCTTTTCCAATTTTTATTATTAAAAGCCAAAAACTCCCCGCCCCATATGGCGCCGTCGCTTCCCAGTCCGCTACCGTCAAGATTTACCGCTAAAAAACGGCCTTTTAAATTATGCTCCGCCGCCACGCTTAAAGCGTGCGCAGCGTGATGCTGTATTTTATTTACATTCTTAAAAGGCAGTTTGTTTGTAAAATAACCGGGGTGCAAATCGGCAATTGTAACTTGGGGGTTTATCCCTAAAAGCCTCTTATTTTTTTCAAGCGCGGTTAAATAAAACCCGCCGTTTTCTTTTTTATTCAAATCGCCTATATACTGACTTAGATAAGCTTTATTTTCTTTAACTAAACAAAAAGCGGCCGTTTTATCAGCCCCCAAAGCTAAAATGCTTTTTTTAGCTTTTTTAGCAAGCGTGGCGGGCAGCGGGGCAAAGCCTCTGGCCCGCCTTATAAAACGCATTTTGCCCAAGGCTTCAAACATAATACTGTCATCAACCTTATTATAAATTTCACGCTCGTGGTATAAAAAGCCATCCGCTATTTTGGAAAGTTTTTTAAAAGCTTCCCCATCGCCGCTGCAAAGCGCGCCGCCTTTGGCGTTGCCCGAAGTCATGACCAAAACATCCGTTTTTAAGAGGGAAAATAATATTTTATGAAGCGGCGTATAAGGCAGCATAATACCATAATTATTAAGATTATCCGAAATAAGCTTAAGCTCTTTTTTCTTTTTTACAATTACTATAGGCGCGGCGGGCGACAAAAGGGCGCGGGCCTCAATTTTATTTATAAAACAATATTTTTTGGCGGTTTTTAAATCTTTAAACATTATAGCTAAAGGTTTGTAGGGGCGTTTTTTGCTAAGTCTCAGAGAAGTGACAGCTTTAGGATTTTTAGCGTCGCAGGCTAAATGATAACCGCCTATACTTTTTACAGCCGTGATTTTACCTTTATCTAAAAAAACGGCTGCGGTTTTTAAGGCTTTTAAACCTTTAAAATTTTTATTTTTAAATTTGAAAAATACTTGCGGCCCGCAGACTGGGCAGGCGTTAGGCTGAGCGTGAAAACGGCGGGAGTTTGGGCTTTCATACTCCTTTTGGCAGGCGGGGCACATTTTAAACTTTGACATTGTGGTTGCCTTGCGGTCATAGGGCAAAGTTTTTGTAATACTGAGCCTGGGGCCGCAGTTGGTGCAGTTGGTAAGCGGGTATAAAAAACGGCGGTCTTTGGGGTTAAGTATTTCCTTGCCGCAATCTTTACACATAGCTAAGTCAGGCGGTAAAAAAACGGTTTGAATATTGTCTTTTTTACTTGCGATAATTAAAAAACCTTTTTCTTTTTTTTCTTTTATATCCGTTATTTTAAGATCTTCTATCTTAGCCTGCGGCGGGCAGTTTTGTTTTATAAAAAGTATAAATTTATTTATATTTTCTTTACTCCCCTGAGCTTCAGTTATAACACCCGCCGAAGTATTTTGCACAAAGCCGCTAAGCCTAAATTTTAAAGCGCTTTTATAAATAAAAGGCCTAAAACCCACGCCCTGCACAACGCCGTTTATTAAAATCCTTTTTCTTAACATATACGCGGCAAATTACTGCCCTCATGCTCAGCCAGCGCGCGGCTGGCACCGAGCGGCGTTTTTATATAAACCCGCCCTTTCCTTGTTTTTAAAACAGTTCCGCAAATTTTAGCGTCTTTACCGTAAGCAAAAGTTTTTAAAAGTTTCAAAACGCTTTCGGCTTTTTTTGCATCCGCTATGCATACAAATTTACCTTCGTTAGCGGTTTGCAGCGGGTCTACGCCGAGTATACTGACTGCTCCTTTTACAGCTTTAGAAAGCGGAACGCGGCTTTCTTCCAACTCAATATCTTTTTTAGCTTGTTCCGCAATTTCTTTAAGCGCGCCGGCAAGGCCGCCCCTTGTTAAATCACGCGTCATATGAATGTCTTTGTCAAATTTTAAAAACAGTGCTTTTGTTATTTTATTTAAAGGGGCCACATCGCTTTTTAAGCCTTTAAGGCCAAGTTTGTGGCGTTCATTCATTACGCTTATACCGTGCTCGGCCAAATTGCCGCTTACTATAATTTTGTCGCCTTTCTTAATATTTCGGGCTTTAACAGTTGCGTCCGCAATTGCCTGGCCTATGCCTGATGTGTTTATAAAAATTTTATCGGCCCCGCCGCGCTCAACTACTTTAGTATCGCCGGTTACAATCTCAACACCCGCTTCTTTAGCCCGTAAAGCTACCGCTTTTAAAATTTGTTCCAGCTCTTTTAAATCCAGCCCTTCCTCAATAATAAGTCCTAAAGAAATATATTTAATATCCCCGCCGCTAACGCTTATATCATTAACGGTACCGCAAACTGCCAAATCGCCTATATTGCCGCCGGGGAAAAATACGGGGTTTACAACATAACTGTCAGTTGTAAATAAAATATCCTTTGAGTTTATTTTAATTTTAGCCGAGTCTGAAAGCTCCGCTAAACTTTTACTTTTAAAATATTTTAATAAGGTTTTTTTTATAAACCCGCGCGAAACTTCCGCGCCCGCCCCGTGGGCAAGAGTAATTTTATTTTTCATAATTGTATAAGGCGTTGCATGCCCCCTCGCTTGATACCATACACGGCCCTAAAGGTTTGCCGGGCGCGCATTTTTTGCCAAAAAGCGGGCATTTTACGGGGCTTATTTTACCCTTTAAAACTTCCGCGCATTTGCATGCTTTATTTAAAGAACCGCCGTAACAGGGTTTAATGTTAAATTTTATTAAAGCGTCAAACTCTCTAAATTCTTTTTTTATTTTAAGCCCTGAGGAAGGAATTACGCCAAATCCCCTCCAAACCGCGTCGTAAGGCTCAAAAACATCCTCTATCATTTTTAGGGCGGTTTGGTTGCCTTCTTCTTTTATTGCGGGGTAGGCATTTTGTATTTGGGCTTTGCCTTCTAAAAGCTGTTTAACTATTTCTATAAGAGCGGCAACAATTTCCTCCGCTTCAAAACCGCCTATAACACCCGGTTTATTAAATTTTTTGCTTATAAAACTGTAAGGTTTTTTGCCTATAACCAAACTGACATGCCCGGGCAACAAAAACCCGTCTATTTTATTTTCTTCACTTAAAAGCGCTGTTATGGCGGGGTTAATAAGTTTTAAAACGGGAAAAACAAAAAAGTTTTTAAACCCCGCTTCTTTCGCTTTTTTTAAACAAACGGCTATTAAAGGGGCCGTCGTCTCAAAACCGCTTGCTAAAAGAATTACGGTTTTATTTGTTTTTCCTGTTTCCAAAAAAGCGTCTAAAGGGCTGTAAATAACTCTGACATCCGCACCCGAAGCTTTAGCTTCCTGCAAACTGCCGTTACGCCCCGGCACGCGGAGCATATCGGCAAAAGTAAAAATTATATTATCCTTTTTTAAGGCTAAATCTATAGCGGCCTCGATATCACCGTCCGCGCTTACGCAAACAGGACAGCCGGGGCCTGAAATTAAATTAATATTTTCATTTAAGAGGCTTTTTAAACCGTTTTTAGCTATTGAGTTTGTATGCGTGCCGCAAACTTCCATTATGTTAACCTTACGCGACAGCCTTTTAGCTAAATCATTTAATTTTTTTATCATTATATAAGGCCTGTTTCTTTTAGTAATCCAAGACGCTCTTTAGCGTCGGATTTATCAAGTATTTCCATAATAAAACCCGCGTGGACAAGCACATACTGGCCTTTTTTTACTTCAGGTTTAAGGCTGGCGTTAACCAAACGGCTCACTCCGCCGAAATCCACTTCCGCGTTTTCACCGTTTATTTTTATTATTTTGCCGGGCGCCGCTATACACATAAGTTAACCCCTTGGATTTTATATTTTTAATAAGCCGGGCTGCCCCAGCGTTACAATAATTTAATATACTATTATTATAGTTTTTTAAACAAGGAGTTTATATGGCAAAGAAAGTAATAACATCACCTCTAGCGCCCAAAGCTATAGGGCCTTATTCCCAAGCTGTTGAAATAGGCGGATTTGTGTTCGTGTCCGGCTGCCTGCCTTTAGACCCTGTTACGGGTGAAATCGTTGGCGGGGACATAAAAACCCAGACAGAAACAATTTTAAAAAATATGGAAAATGTGCTTAAGGCCGCTAAACTTGATTTTAAACATGTTGTAAAATCAACCTTATTTATGACAGATCTTACATCTTTCGCGGATTTAAATGAAGTATATGGTAGAGTTTTTAAAGAAAATCCCCCCGCCAGAACCACGGTTCAGGTATCGGCTTTGCCTAAAGGGGCTTTAATTGAAATTGAAGTTATAGCTAAAAAATAAATATGGAACCGGTTTTAAACAAAAGAAGCGTAGGTATAGTTATGCCTTTGTTTGCCATGCGAAGCGTGGCAGACTGGGGCGTGGGCGATTTTGCTTCAATGAAAAACTGGATAAATTATTTAGCTTCCACAAAAACATCTGTTTTACAAATCCTTCCGATAAACGAAATGGCGCCGCAGCACAGCTGCCCGTATAACGCTATGACTTCTTTTGCTATTGACCCGGTATATATTTGTGTTGAGGAAGTGCAAGATATCATAAACTCACCTGAAGCCCAAAGCTTTATTAAAACAATACGCCCGGTTGTTGATATTTGGCAAAAATCCGAAAGAGTGCATTATGTTACCATACGCGACGCTAAACTAAAAGCGTTGTGGAACGGGTTCGGCTATTTTTTAACTAATGAATGGCTTAAAGACAGCGATAGAGCCAAAGAGTTTAAAACCTTCTTAGCGCAGCATGCCCATTGGCTAGATAACTACGCTTTATTTAGGGCTTTAAAAGATTATTTTAAATGGCAAAGCTGGACTTTATGGCCCGAAGAGTTTCAAAACGCGGACAAAAACGCTTTAGCGGGTTTTGAAAAAGATTATTTTAAACAGGTTTTGTTCTTTAAATATTTACAATGGATAGCTGAGGAACAAATAAAACAGGTTACTTCTTTGGCAGCCTCTAAACAAATGTATATTTTCGGCGATATTCCTTTTGGCATAAACCTTGACAGCGCTGACGTTTGGGCCGAAAGGGATAATTTTAATACCGCCGTTGAAGTGGGCGCGCCGCCGGACCAGTTTTCAACCGAAGGGCAGCACTGGGGCATGCCGGGATATAACTGGCTTCACATGCAGGCCACGGGCTATGAATACTGGAAAAGGAAAGTAGGGCGCGCATGCGAACTTTTTGACATTTTCAGATTAGACCATTTTGTAGGATTTTTTAGAACTTATATTTATAAATCGCAGGAAGACAGGGGCGAGTTTGACTGGCTTGGCGAGGACGCCCAGGCAAAAAGAGGTTACGATTTTCTAGTTGCCATTCAAGAGGCCTCCCGAGGTAAACAGTCAGTAGGCGAGGATTTGGGCGTTATACCAGACTATGTGAGGAGAATAATGGCTGACCTTAATATCCCGGGATATAAAATTATGCGCTGGGAACAGGATAGCGGCTATTACCGCGACCCCGCCAAATACCCTTATATTTCAATAGCCGCTGTTTCAACCCATGATACGGAAACGCTTAAAGGCTGGTGGGAATCAATACCCCTTGCTGACCGCGCGGACGTATGGGAAATGATTTCAGGAGTTAAAACGGATGGAATTATTCCTTTTACGCAAGAAATTCAGGAACAAATTTTAAGAAGACTTATGAACAGCGGCTCCTCGATAGTTATGCTTTCAATACAAGATATTGTGGGCATCGCTGACCGTATTAATACGCCGGGCACCGTTTCTAACCAAAATTGGACGTTCCGTTTCGACGCTATGCCCGAGAATATAGAAAATATATATCCCGCCCAAATACAAGCCTATAAAAAACTTATAACAGAGTGTAACCGCTAGAAATTAAAGTTTATAAAGGGGCAAAAAATAGGCCCTTTTTATTGCGCCCGCTATATACGGCATAGCGGCAAATAAGATAAAATGTATATATATGACAAAATTAGTAAGAGGATTTAGAGATATTTTCGCGCCGGAATCAAATAACTTCGCTGAGCTTGAGGCCTGCGCAAGACGTGTTTTTACGTTAGCGGGCGGTACCGAAGTAAGAATACCAACCTTAGAACTTAAAGAACTTTTTATAAAATCCACGGGCGACACTACGGACATTGTTCAAAAAGAAATGTACGCTTTTGAAGACGCCGGCGGCCGCGTGCTTGCCATGAGGCCCGAAGGCACCCCCGGCACCGTAAGGGCTTATATCGAAAATAATTTCGCCCAAACGGCCCCCGTGCAAAAACTTTTTTATATAGGAAATATGTTCAGGGCGGAAAGGCCCCAGGCCGGACGCTACAGAGAATTTGAGCAAATAGGCATGGAATATATTGGCAACCCCTCCCCCGCGGCCGACGCTGAAATTATTTTAATGATAAAAGATATAGTAACTTCTTTCGGCGTAAAAAATTACGGCGTAAAAATTAATTCTTTGGGGTGCCAAGAGTGCAGACCCGCCTATAAACAGGAATTAATTAACTATTTAAAAAAAGATTTTGATACTCTTTGCGAAAAATGTAAAGACCGTTTGGAAAAAAATCCGCTCCGCGTTTTGGACTGCAAAATTGACGGCGCCAGATTTAAAGAAAACGCGCCAAAACAAAAACTCTGCGCCGCGTGTGAGAATCATTTTAATGAAGTAAAAACATTTTTACAGGGGCGCATTGATTATATTATTGACCCTAGTTTGGTACGCGGACTTGATTATTACACAAGAACGGTGTTTGAATTCCAAGCGGGCGACAGCGCGCAAAACGCTATAGCCGGCGGAGGAAGATATGATAGCCTGGTAAAATCCATGGGCGGCGCGGATATGCCCGCCGTAGGTTTTGCCATGGGCGTTGAACGCACCATAGCTGCGCGAGGCGAGACTAAAGATAATAAACAAAATAAAATTTTTGTTGTTTCTTTAGATAAAAACTGCAACGCCAAAGCTTTTGAAATAATGTCCCTGCTGCGTTCAGCAGGCGTTATATGCGACGGCGGCCTTTTTGACAAAAATTTAAAAGCCCAAATGAAACAGGCGGACAGAACAAAGTCCTCCTTCGCTTTACTCCTTGGGGCTGACGAGTTTGAAAAAGGCGTTGTTACCATGCGCGACCTTTCAAGCGGCGAGCAGCAGGAAATAAAATTTAACGATATATTAAATAAGGTTGGTAAAATAAGATTATGATGAGAACAAATTATTGCGGTGACATAAACAAAAATTATGTTAACAGCGTGCAGGTGTTATGCGGCTGGGTTAACAGTTACCGTGATCACGGCGGGGTATTATTTTTAGATTTAAGGGACAGAACGGGCAAGGTGCAGGTTGTTGTAGAACCTACAAATAAAGATTTTGAGTTAGCCTCAACCGCCAGAACGGAATATGTTCTTAAAGTAACGGGCTTGGTAAGATTAAGACAGACCGAACACATTAACCCTAATAACCCTACAGGTGAAATTGAGGTTGTAGCGCAGGAAGTTGAAATTTTAAATACTTCAATACAGCTGCCTTTCGAACCTGACAATTCCAGGCAAATTAACGAAGAAACCCGCTTAAAATACCGCTATATCGATTTAAGAAACCCTGTTATGCTACACAACCTTACCACACGCCATAAAGTAGCGCAGGCGGCGCGCAGATATTTTTCAGACAACGGTTTTATTGAAATAGAAACCCCTATTTTAACCCGCTCTACACCTGAAGGCGCGAGGGACTATCTTGTTCCTTCAAGAGTGCATGAGGGTAAATTCTATGCTTTACCGCAAAGCCCGCAAATGTTTAAACAAACGCTTATGGCAAGCGGCGTTGACAGATATTTCCAAATAGCCCGCGCTTTCAGAGACGAAGATTTAAGAAGCGACAGACAGCCCGAACATACGCAGATTGATATTGAAATGTCTTTTGTTACTTTGGCCGACGTTTTTGCCGCGGGTGAAGGTATGATAGCTGAGGTTTTTAAAGCTGCTGGGGAAGATGCCCCTGCTGCCCCTTTCGAGCAAATGGAATACGCCGACGTTATGGCAAAGTATGGTTCGGATAAGCCTGATATAAGATATGAAATTGATATAACCGATATCGGCGGAATTTTTACCAACAGCAATTTTAAAGTTGTGTCAGACGCTTTAGCCAACGGCGGCGTTGTAAGGGCAATTAAAGCAAAATACGGAGCTAAGCATATTAACCGCTCAACCTGCGATAAATTGACTGATCTTGCCAAAGCAAGCGGCGCCAAAGGTTTAGTGTGGCTTAAATATTCAGACGATAAATTTGAAGGCCCTTCCGCTAAATTTTTTACGGAAGAAGAACTTGCCTCCTTACAGCATACTCTTAGCGTTGAAAAAGACGATATGGTTTTTATAGGTGCTGATAAAGAGAAGGTTGTTTCACCCGTTATGGGCGCTATAAGAAAAGAACTTATTAAACTTTTATGCCTTAAACCAAATAAAAAATGGGCGTTTTTATGGGTAAAACATTTCCCGCTGCTTGAATTTGTACCGGAAGAAAACAGGTGGGACGCAGCGCATAACCCGTTTACAGCTCCTTTAGAAAAGGATATTCCTTTATTAGATACTGACCCGGGCAAAGTAAAATCCTACCAGTTTGACCTTGTGCTTAACGGTGTTGAGCTTGCTTCAGGCTCAATACGCAACCACAGGCGCGACCTGCAGGAAAAGATTTTGAACCTTATGAAACACAGCCCCGAACAAGCCGCATTACGCTTTGGCATGCTACTTAACGCGCTTGAAGCGGGCGCACCGCCGCACGGCGGGTTCGGTATGGGTTTAGACAGGTTAGCCGCCCTTTTATGCAAAGAAGAATCTATACGAGAAGTAATAGCTTTCCCCAAAACGGCAACAGCATACTGCCCGTTAACGGAAAGTCCTAACGTTGTTGAGGATATCCAGTTAAAAGAGCTTCATATAAAAATAAAATAAACCTATTTAAACCATAGTGTTAAAAAGTTTTATTAAAAGGAGGTTTTTTAATGTCAGTAAACTCCGCAAAAAAATCACTAAGTAAAACAAATAAAGGTTTTACGTTAATTGAATTGTTAGTGGTAGTTTTGATAATAGGCATACTTGCGGCTATTGCTTTGCCGCAATATACCGTAGCGGTTGAAAAGGCCCGCGCCTCCGAAGCTATGCTTAACATTCGTTCTTTTTATGACGCGGGACAAAGATATTTCCTTCAAACGGGAACTTACCCCACAACTTTTGACGTATTAGATATTGAACTTCCGTGCACGGTAATCAGTTCCGGCAGTTGTGAAAATAAAAATATCACATACACCTTTGGTACAAGCAGCCCGTTTATTGGGGCGCACAGGCCGGGAAAATGGTTTCTTGAACGAAACTGGCAAACAGGCCTTTACTGGTGCGCCGCAAACACAACTTACGGACCTTCTGCAAAAGTATGTAAAACATTAACCGGCAAATCAACAAAGCACCACTCGCACACCAGCGCTCCTTATGACTATTACTTGTTTGACTGATAATTTTTAAATATAGAGTATATTAAAAAACTAAACTCTCCGGGCTCACGCCCGGGGTTTCTTTTGTTTCAATGCTTCGCTTTAAGATTTCACCCAACAACAACACCCCCGCAGCGGCAAGACGGAGGCGTTGTGAGATCAGAAGGTTATATATCCCTCTGCTTACGCAGCGGGTGCTCCGTACTCTTACAAAAAAAAACGCCCGTTCGTTTGAACGGGCGTTTTTTTGTTTAAATTTTTACTATTCGTCTAAAACGCTGGGCATAGGCAGGTTAATAATTTCAACCTCAACCTGTTCTATAGGGGTAAACGTTTCAGCAGGGTCAACCCTCGGAGGCTGGACTGCCGGCGCCGGCGTTGTTTTTTTAACCTGCTGGTTGGAAACAGCTTTTTTCTGCTCGTTTTGAGATTGCGGTTTCGCCGCGCCTTCATCGGTATATTTACCGCTTGGGTCCCACCATTGCGGCGGCGTTGTTCCGTTACACGCCGCGAACAAAAATGAAACTAAAAACAAAACTAAAATTTTTTTCATATTACCTTTCTCCAAACCCTTACCGCTAAAACTGCTTAATAATAAATTCTACCTTTTTTATAATGCTTTTGTATCCCAAACCCATGCTATTTGGCGTGGGTATTTTTTATCTTTTAAGGCTGTTAACCGCAGCAAGAAAGTCCAATAGCTTTAGAATAAAGCTCCCCCGCTTTATAGGAGCTTCTGACCAAAGGTCCCGCCGCTATAGCCTTAAAACCAATGCTAAGGCCGTATGCTTCCCATTCTTTATACTCCTGCGGCAAAGGATAGCGTTTAACTAAATTATGCGCGTTTGAAGGCGCCAGATACTGCCCTAAGGTAAGAAGATCGCACCCATGAGCAGCTAAATCTTTCATAGTTTGCTTAAGCTGGGCGTCCGTTTCGCCAAGGCCAAGCATAATGCCGCTTTTTGTAAAAATATCAGGCGCGAGCTCTTTAGATTTTTTTATTAAAGCAAGCGACCTGCCGTAATCCGCCCCAATTCTTACTCGGGAATACAAATCAGGCACGGTTTCAATATTATGGGCAAGAACGGAAGGTTTTGCAGCCAAAACGGTTTTTAAAGAATCCGCCCTTCCTTGAAAATCTGGAATAAGCGGCTCAACTTTAACGCCGTAATTAAGTTCTTTAATTTTTGTAATAACTTGGGCAAAATGCGCGGCGCCGCCGTCGGGCAAATCATCTCTCGTGGGGGAAGTAAGCACAACATATTTTATATTCATTTGTTTTACGGCTTGGGCTATTTTGGCTGGTTCCTCTAAATCAACGGGGCCGGGTTTAGCTTTATTAACGGCGCAAAATTTACAACCCCTTGTGCAAATATCGCCAAGAATCATTATAGTTGTT
Organism: Elusimicrobium minutum Pei191; assembly: GCF_000020145.1. Taxonomy (NCBI): domain Bacteria; kingdom Pseudomonadati; phylum Elusimicrobiota; class Elusimicrobia; order Elusimicrobiales; family Elusimicrobiaceae; genus Elusimicrobium; species Elusimicrobium minutum. Next base: position 407,652 of record NC_010644.1, on the reverse strand, counting down.
TCGCCTTTGCTAAAACATTCCCCCCTGTTGGGGCAGCGGGCGGAATGACACACCGTGTTAAGCTTGCCTTCTTCAAGTGTTTTATCAACGCATGCGGTACTGCCATTATGGAGCGAAGCCTTGCTTGCGGCCACAAGTTTTTTTAACCAATCCGGGATTTGATTTGTCATATTAAGTACAATTATATTAAATAGATAATAGGATTACTATGAGAAAATTTATACTTTTACTTTTATTTTGTATCGCAATTCCTTCTTTCGCACAGGAAGCTTTAGACGTTTTAATGACACAGGCGAACGAAAAATATTTTACCGGCCGAAGCGAAGAATCTTACCTTGAATATAAAGAAATTTCCAAAGCGCACAAAAATAAAGACGCTTATCTTAATGCCGCTTTCATAGCAATGGAGCTGGGCAAACCTAGAGAAGCGGTTGACGTTATGAACGCGGCCAGAAAATTTTTTCCGAAAGATAATCTGATTATTGAATTTTTAGCCGACGCTTATTTGGCGGACGGACAGTTTTTGATGGCGGAGAAACTTTACTCTCTTCTTTTAGATAATAAAGATAAAAAAGATTTATTTTACATCAACTTAGGCAAATCACAGCTTAATATGGGCGAGGAGGAGCTTGCCCTTTTAAACTTTACAATAGCGTCTAAAGGCAAAGCGCTTACCACTTATTCAAACTATATGCTGGGCGTTTATTATGAAGGGAAAACCCAGCCCAAACAAGCGGCCGAGTTTTTCAAAAAAGCGGTTGATTACGACGCGCAATTTTTAGAAGCGAGAGTACGCTACGCAAAAAACCTAGAAGACATAGGCGATGTTAACGAAGCGTGGAAACAATACCGCATGGTTTATATGGCGGAAAAAAATAATGAGAATGTAAAAAAAGCCATGGATGCCTTACAGCCGCAGCTTACAAAAAGCGAAAAAGAGCTTTTGCAGCCAAAGGAACTTCATGCCCACACAAAAGTAAAACCCCTAGTTTCCACTGTAGGCATTTTACCTGTTATAAGAGTTGGCATTGGCGCTAAATCGGACGGCAGCCCCGCAGAGCGTGAAGAGCTGGCCTTTACCCCCAGCCATAGCTTTAAAATTTACGAAACTAAAACAAAAAAACTTTTAGCGAGCGGCGCCGCCAAACAAACATGGAACGCACGCATAATAGCGGGAAAACCCTATATAGTAACTTCCGAAAACAAAAAAATACTTTTTAGCGAAAGTATTACCATAAAACAAACGGGAACTAAAACACAGGCTCCTACGGTAATTTTGAAAAGCGTTCTTTCAGGCGCGGGTATGACATGGGCCAGTATTGACGATAAAGAATACCGGGGCGAAATGGAAGTAGCTTTTAACAAACAAAGAAAAACGCTTATACCGATAAACGTGGTTAATGTTGAGGAATATGTTTTCGGCGTGCTCGCTTCGGAAATGCCCGTGGCCTTTCCCACGGAAGCTTTGAAAGCGCAGGCAATACTTGCAAGAACATATGTTTTACAAAAAAAAGGCAGGCATAAAAAATGGGGTTATGACGTATGCGACACGCAACACTGCCAGGTTTACGGCGGCGTAGTGATGGAAACGTCTACGGGTAACGCCGCTGTTGAAGGAACCATGGGCATAGTTCTTACTTATAAAGGCAAGCCTATAGAAGCCGTGTTTTCCTCAAACTGCGGCGGGTTTACGCAAAGTTCTAAAAACGCGGGCTGGTACGCGCAAGATTATCTGGTGCCTAGAAGCGATTATAAAAATTTTGATTTTGATAATTTGCAGCCTTACCAGTTTAAAACGCTTTTACAACACCCCCAAGACGCTTACGGCAACTATTCTAAAAACGTAAGCCCTGCAGCGTTTAGATGGGTAAGAGTTGTGAGTGAAGAAGATATAAGGGAAATTATAAAAAAACAAAGAAAAGATATCGGCCGCATAACGGCGATAATTCCTTCTTTTAGAGCAAAAAGCGGATATCTGTCATCCGTTAAAGTTGTGGGTGAAAACGGCAGCGTTGAATTAAACTCTGACAGTAGTATAAAAAGGAATTTATCTTTAGGTATGCTTAGGAGTTCCTACTTTATAGTTCAGCCAATATATGTTAAAAATGAAGTAAAAGAATTTGTTTTCTTCGGAGGCGGTTGGGGGCACGGCGTGGGTTTTTGCCAAACAGGCTCGGCCGGGCGCGCCGAAGCGGGGCAAAAATATCCGCAAATAGTAGCGCATTATTACCCCGGCACAAAACTTGAAGATATAAGATTAAAAAAATAAACAACTAAAATGAACTTTTTAATTTATTGCAGCTTTAGATTATAGATTTGACCGTAAAGTTTATCCGAATAAAAAAAGCCGCTTAACAAGGCGGCTTTTTTATTCTTAAATTCGTCCGTCCATTTCTCTTAAAGCTTTAACGCGCTTTTCAATAGGCGGGTGGGTAGCCGTTATTCCTCCCAAGGCCGACACCAAACCTCCGTTGCCGGACATGGGGTTAGCTATGCACATTGGGGAAACCGTTTCCATATCGCTAAGGCTTTTTACGGCGCTGTTGCCCGATATTTTTTCAAGCGCGCTTGCTAAAGCCGCGGGATTACGGGTAATTAAAGCGGCCGTGGCGTCCGCCTGGTATTCACGCCTTCTTGATAAAGCAAAACGTAAAATAGGCGCTATCAAATAACCGTAAAGCATAAAAAACAATCCCAAACAAAATAAAAGCAAAGCCGCTTGTTTTTTAGCGTGTCTGGCCGATCTTAATACAATCTGCCCTAAAAGCACAAAAAACGTAATGCCTACAACAACTATAATCATAAGCCTTGTGTCACGGTTGCCGATGTGCGACATTTCATGCGCTATAACGCCTTCAAGCTCCTGCCTGTTAAGCCTTTTAACAAGGCCCGTAGTTAATGCTATAGAAGCGTTTTCAGGCTTTCTGCCTGTGGCATAGGCGTTAAGATTATTATCATCAATTAAATATATTTTAGGGGTAGGCAAGCCGGCTGTAATGGCAACAGAATCAACAAGATTATAAAGTTCACGCTGGGTTTGGCTTGTAACCTCAACCGCTTTTGAGGAATTTAAAATTATGTCATCACCGTAAAAAAGACTGGCGCTAACCCATATGCCAAGACAAATGAGCACGCCCGGAATTATATAGGCGGCGTAAGTATTGGCCATTGCCCATGCCTGGGGAGTGTAAAAACTGCCTTGCGCGCTGTAGTTAATGGAACCGTCACTAACATTTACAAAAGGAGTAATAAGCAAAATTGTTAAATACGCCAAAACAGCGAATGTTATGGGAAACAAAACAAGAATAATAAAAGTTCTTTTTTTGTTATCGTCTATATGGTCATAAGTTGTTTTTGGTATAGCCATTTTATTTCCTCTAAAAATAACGCCGCTGTTTTATTTATTTTACGCGAACGGCGTTCGCGTAAAACAGAAAACAGCGGCATAAAAAGATAAATTAAAACTTAACCTGAACCGGCTGTCTTGCCGCTTCTTCTTCAAGTTCAAAGAATTTTTCTTTATTAAAATGGAAAATACCCGCTATGATATTGCTGGGAAAGTGTTCCACTTTAGTATTTAAAGAAAGGACATTGCTGTTATAAAATCTTCTAGCCGCCTGTATTTTATCTTCAGTGTCTCTTAATTCCGATTGAAGCTGTAAAAAGTTTTGGTTAGCCTTTAAGTCAGGATAGCTTTCCGATAAAGCGAAAAGGCTTTTAAGCGTACCGGAAAGAATGTTTTCATTCTTAGCCACGCTTTCCATATCTTTAGGACCGCTCATAGCCATATTACGGGCCTCGACAACTTTCTCAAGCGTTTCCCTTTCGTGTGAAGCGTAACCCTTAACCGTTTCCACCAAATTGGGAATAAGGTCATAGCGTCTTTTCATTTGGACTTCAATATCGCTCCACGCTTCTTTTACGCGGTTGCGCAGTGTAATAAAACCGTTATAAGCTGTAGCAAGATATATAACAGCCGCCAAAACTACTGCAAGTAATACCATTGATATAGTCATCTATTTCTTCTCCTTCTTTGGATTATTGTAAAGCATATATCTGGATGTTTCATAAATACCTGCGGACAAATCTTCCATTTTTTTATAAAGTTCAGGGTTTTCTTCCGCCAGGTCTTTATTATAATCTTTTGCACCAAACTTGTAAAGACCTTTTTGAGTGGTTTGGTCGTGGTAAAGATATTCTCCTGACACAAAAGAAATCGTGGGTGGATATTTAGACCATCCGAAAACAAGCGCACCTTCTTTTTCTTTGTATTTAGGGTCAAGAACATCACGCCCCAAAGCCACAGTTTCATACGGCGCGCCTATAAGGCCGGCCACCGTGGGCATTATATCAACCTGGCTGGCTGTTTTATTTACAACCCGGCCTTTAGATAAAGCGGGAGCGTGGATTATAAGAGGAACATGGTGGTTAATTAAATTATATTCAACATAACCTCTCGGCATATTTTCAGACTTGGGCGCGTCCAAACCGTGATCGCCGAAAATAACAAAAACGGTGTCTTTATAGTAAGGGCTTTTCCTCGCGCGTCTGAAAAATTCACCCAACGCGTAGTCAGAAAATCTTAAGGAGTTAAACTCTTCAATGCTGCCGAAACTGTGGTTAACAAGATCTTCATAACTTATATCTTTTTCAAGTTTAAAACCTTCATCATGCGGAGGTATTGTATAAGGCCTGTGATACCCTGCCGTTTGTATTACCGCAAAGAAAGGCCTTTCCTGTTTTGCTAAAACTTTGTCGGCTTCAATAAACAAATCCCAGTCAGAAATACCCCAAACGTCAACACGTTTTGACTCGTAATCTTCCTCTTCATAAAGTTGAAGCCCGTCTAAGTTATGGGAAAGAATACCTCTTATATTACCCCAGCTTGCGCTGCCGCCTATAAAGAAAAATTTATCATAACCTTCAAGCTCGTTGGCTATTAAATTTTGGTTAACGATAAGCGGATTACGCGAACTTGTTTTAAAGGAACTCACGTCAGGTATGCTTGACAAAGCTGCAAATACCGCGCGCGCCGTAGCCGAAGTGGGCGTATAAAACTGGGTAAATAGTATAGACTGCTCAGCCAAAGCCTTCGCATTAGGCGTGGTATCAAATTTACCGGTGTTTGAAAAAGAACTTTTGTTCCATGCAAAACTTTCCATAAATATTACAACTATGTTAAACTGCCTTCCGAGGTCTTTTCCTTTTACTTCACGCTTAAAATTAAGCGTGTTTATATCGGGGTTATCAACGCCTAAATATTCTGCCATAATGGGGTAATATTTTTTTACGGCTTCAATATTATAAGAATCCTCCTTAGCAAACCTATATGTGTCATAAATATTTAAGACCGGGTTTAATGTTAAATTAGAAATAAAATTATTGCTTGAAAAATAAGCATTGCTCCAACGTAACGGATATTGGTTAATTTGCCCATAGCAAACGCCAAACGTTAAGACAAAAAGAATAAGGAACCAAGATGTTTTTTTCTTCCACCCGTCGTTTGAAGCGGGTTGGCCCAGCTTTATAAAAAACATCGCGTATTTATAGGCCAAAAACATTAAAAGTATAAAACCTAAAGAAGCCCATACAACAGGATATGTTTGCCAAACCATTTCAAAAGAGATAAAAGCGTTTTCAAGATATTTAAATAAAGAAGCGTTTACCCTAAGGCCCAAATAAGAATAGTGCCCAAAATCTCCGGCGTAAACAAGCCCCGCGCCCGTTAAAATAACAGTGTACAACGAAGCCATGATTTTATTAAAAACCGCGGGTATTTTAGGAAAAATACTTTTTATAAATAAATAAAGTCCCAGCGGCAAAGCCAAAAAAGCGGCTAAACGCGCGTCAAATTTAGCGCCTATGTAAAAAGATTGTAAAAGATATGTTTTAACTTCAGCAGTAATTGCGGCGCGGTAAACAAATAAAAAAACAAAACGCATTAAGAAAAAAGCTAACCATGTAGCCGCGAAAAAGCCGGTATACCCTTTTACCCAGTTTGGTACCCTGCTTAGTTTTTGAGAAAAAGACATACAACCTCCAAAGTAATTGCAATAAAAGTTCCTTACACTTATATGATATCACTTTGGGAAGACGCTGAAAACAAAAAAATTTAATTTTTTATTAAAAACATCTATAGAATTTTATATACCATATGGTAAAAAATAAAATTAAAACATATCCTAAACCAAAAAGGTTATAAAAAAATAAGCCCCTTTTTTAAATGGGCTTATTTAAATAAACGCAAAATAATCTTTTAGCTTATAATATAACAGTTCTTGCCGCTGGCATGGGCGCAAGTAACGGCCGTTTTACCCGTGATTGACTGGCAAAATTTATTAGCTCCGCTTTTTGATTTGTCAGCCTCACACATAATTTTACCTTTATATGGCTGCCCTGCAGGGCCGGCGTTGGCAAAAGCTATTATTCTGTAATTTCTGTCAGTATCGGCAAGGGTCCTTTCCCCCGCTACAAAGCACCAGTTTGTGGAAGGTTCGGTATAATAATTAAAATCTTTACCTTTTAATACCGTCAATGAACCTACCGTAGTTTTTGTAAGTTCGGGCAGTTTTATCGCAAGGTCCGTTATTTTAGCGTCACAAAGACTGTATTGCGCGTAGTAAGCTTGCGAAGCCTTTTCCAAAGAAGCAGTCACAGAAATAGCTTCGGCCGCTCTGGCGCGTTCAACCGTTCTTGTATAAAGCGGAAGAGCCACGCTGGAAAGTATAGCTATAATTAATACAACAACCATCAGTTCAATTAATGTAAAACCTTTTTTCATAATTATTCTCCTGCTACAAAAGGATATATATACAATACTTTACTTTATTATTTGGCGTTTTTCCAAGAGTCTTTAAAATCTTTAGGCGGCGCTACCGTAAATTTTACGGGTTTGGAAGTAAAAGGATGTTCAAATTCCGCGCTTTTAGAGTGCAACATAAGCCGTGGCGCCGTGGCGCCTTTATAAAGCCAGTCGCCCAAAACAGGGTAGCCGAGCCAGCTCATATGCACGCGTAACTGGTTTGTTCTACCCGTTACGGGGTGAAGTTTCATTAAAGAAACGGTTTCTTTTCTTTGTAAAACGCTGTATTCGGTAACAGCTTCGCGCCCAAGTTCGCTTGCTTTTATTTTACCGCCCGTAACACGCCCTATAGGCACGTTTATTATGCCTTTATCGTCAGGCACAACGCCACAGACAATAGCCTCATAGGTTTTATGCATTTCCCTGTTGGCAAACATTTCAACCATAGCGTCCTGGGTTTTTGAGTTTTTAGCAATTATCATAACGCCGCTTGTGTCTTTATCAAGCCTGTGCACAAGCCCGGCGCGGGTAATGCCTTTTTCAAAATTTTTAGGCGGGTTTGCCAAAATAAGGGAAACTAAAGTTTCTTCCCCGATAAAAGCGGCGGCGGGGTTTTCTTCCCAAACGGGGCTTTGCGGGTGTACAAGCATGCCGCTGGGTTTATTTATTACAAACATATTTTTATCTTCAAAAATTATTAAATCTTTTAAACCAGTTTTATTTTCAACCGAAGGCCACTCTATTTCAACGTTGTCGCCTTCTGCAAGCGGCCAGGCGGGTTTACGTTCTTTGCCGTTAACCGTAACTTTCCCCTGCTTAATAAGGTTTTGTATTAATCCGCGCGAATAATCAGGCTTGTTTTCGCTTAAAAAAAGGTCAAGTCTGGCGCTTGTTCCGCTAAAAGTTAAAGTTTCTTTATTTGACATTGTATTCCGATTTCCTTGAAACTATCATATAAAAAATTACGGCGGCTAAAATCATGCCTATGGAAATTACCTGTGAGGGCGACATACCCAGCAAAAACCCGCCTCTGAAATCGCCTCTGAAAAACTCCATAATAAACCTTAACACGCTGTAGCAAATCATATAAAGCGCCATTATAAAACCGTGTTTATGCCTGCGCCTATAGGCAAAATGCAAAATACCGAATATTAATAAATTGGCAAACACTTCATAAAGTTGCGTAGGATGCAAACCGACGCCGTGCAAATGAGTAGGCACAAGACTGTCCGGGTTGGTAAAATGAACGGCCCAAGGGCCTTCAAAATGACGACCGTAACAGCAGCCCACTAAAAAGCATCCTATACGCCCTATAGCGTGGCCTAAAGGAAGCCCCACGGCAAGAAAGTCGCCCGTTTTTAAAAGCGGCATTTTTTTATATTTAATATAAACCAAAAGCCCTAAAATACCCGCTATCGCGCCTCCGAAAAACACAAACCCGTAGCGGAAATTTAAAAAGATATTGCTCATTTTATCGGCGAAAGTATAGCCAAGCGCGTCCCATGAAAGAAAGACATACATAAGCTTACCGCCAACAATGGCGCAAATAATGGAAATAAATAAAATATTCCAAAGAGTGTCAGTGCTTATGCCTATTTTTTTTCTGTTATAAATCAAATAATAAATACCGGCTATATAACCGAGCATATTCATAAGGCCGTAAGTAGACATGCTAAAATTTCCTATCTTAAAAAGTACCGGATACATTTTTTACACTCCTATAATTTGAAAAACGTCTTTAAAATTTACAAGTTCATTTGCTTTTATTTTTTTTCTTCGGCATTTGCTAAGCAAATTGCCCGCGGCAAAAACAATGTCCGCCTCAAGCGCGGCCTTATAGTCGGAATTGCCGTCCCCGCAATAAATTGTTTTATAGCCCAACGCCTTATAATGCCTAACGCGCATTGCTTTGAAATCGGCAAGTTTTATTCCCGCAAAAAGAGTAAAGTCCAACTTAATCCCGCCTGAGGTAAATTTACCGTTAGCGCAGTAAAGAGGAAAACCGCTTAGCCCCATTTTTGCCAAAAAAGGTTTAATATAAATATCAACACCGCCGCTTACTATTTCTAAAGGAATATTATTTTCAAAAGCTTTTTTTGCCGTTTCCAAAAGGCCGCCGCGCGGTTTAGCCATTTTTAAAACATAAGACTCAAACTCTTCTTTGCTTGCTTTGATTTTTTTCATGTGGCGGCTCATCCACACTTTGCCGTCCTCATGTTCGGCGGTAGCGAGTTTTTTTATAACACTCGGCTCAACGAAATGTTCTATTATAGAATGCGCCATATCAAAAGTTGTTACGGTCCCGTCAAAATCACTTACCAAGGCGTACATAATTAAGCCCCTTTCTTATAATCTTTTACCGCGTTGCGCATATAAATATTGCTTTCTTTTTCTTTGCCTATAGTAGTGTCCGCCTCGCCATTGTCTCCGTAACCGTGCCCGGAATATACATTTGTGTCTTCCTGTAAAGAGGAAAGTCTGTATAGGCTGTGCCTCATTTTTCTCGGATTCGAATGCGGCAAATCAACACGACCGCAGGCGCCGGGGAACAAAGTGTCGCCCGTAAATAAATTGTTGCCTATTTTAATGCAAACGCTTCCTTCACTATGCCCGGGAGTATGCAAAATTTCCATATCAAAACCGCCTGCCTTTATTTTACTGTCCCCTTCAAAAGGCTGTAAAATATCCCGCGGAAGGCCGCTTAAAACAACATCGTTTTCTTCAATAAAAGCTTTAACGCTAAGCTTTCTTAAAAAAGGTTCAACGTCTTTAACATGGTCAAAATGCCCGTGGGTAAAAAAAACGGCGGCAACCTTAAGACCGTTAAGATTTTTTTCTATCTCGTTCATATCCCAGGAAGGGTCTATAACAACGGCTTCGGACTTTTGTCTAACAATATAGGTGCAGTTGCCCATAGGCCCCAGCACAAGCGTTTTTACTTCCATTTTATTCACCGGATTTTTTATTTTGGGTAACCAGGCGGAACTCAATTTCGCCGGGTTTTGATAAATGATATTTTACGCGGGCAATATCCTCAAGATATTTTTTATCCCCGCTCTCAAGTTTGCCGAGCTGTTTTTCAAGCTCGGCAAATTCTTTATCCAACTCAATATTTCTTTTTCTAAGTTTTGCAAGTTCAATTCTGTTATGTATAAGCCCGTATAAACTGCCGTTAAAAAGCACAAACAACACCATAGCCGCTAAAATAATATGTCTGGGCTTTAACTTCTTTTTAACATTATTTATAAACTTATCCATAATAAAAATTTACTTTTTAAAAACTTTTGTTTTGGCGTACGAGGCCTTTTTGCCAAGTTCCTGCTCAATTTGTAAAAGCCTGTTGTATTTGGCGTTGCGTTCGCTTCTGCAAGGAGCGCCCGTTTTAATCGCGCCCGCGTTAGTTGCGACGGCAAGATCCGCTATAAAAGCGTCTTCCGTTTCACCGGAACGGTGCGATATAACGCAAGCGTAACCCGCTTTATGCGCCATGTTAATGACGTCAATAGTTTCCGATACGGAACCTATTTGGTTAAGCTTAATTAAAATAGCATTGGCCGTTTTCTTTTCAATACCTTCCTCAAGCCTTTCGGGGTTGGTTACAAACAAATCGTCGCCAACCAGCCTGATTTTTTTGCCAAGTTCTTTTGTTATATGCAGCCAGCCGTCCCAGTCATCTTCATGCAAAGGATCTTCGATTGAAACAATAGGGTATTTTTTTACCCAAGAAGAATAAACCTTTGTCATATCTTTGCTGGAAACCTGTTTTTTCTCAAAAGTATATTTGCCGTTTTTGTAAAACTCGCTAGCCGCACAGTCTAAGGCTAATTTAATTTGAGAGTGCCCCGCTTTTTTGCACGCGTCCATAATTGTTTTTAAAACGTCTTCATGTTTTGTGATGTGGGGAGCAAAGCCGCCTTCATCACCTACCGCCGTTACCATACCTTTAGCTTTTAATATGCCTTTAAGCGTGTGGTAAACTTCTGTAGCTTCCCTAAGACCTTCTTTAAAACTTTTGGAAACATTGGGCACAATCATAAATTCCTGCACATCAAGGCCGCTGTCCGCGTGTTTGCCGCCGTTAATAATGTTAAGCATAGGAACGGGAAGAAGATAGTTTTTTTCCTTAATAGCGTAAATTTTTCTTATATAATCGTAAAGCGGCATTTTCTTGTCCGCCGCGCCCGCTCTTAAAACAGCCATGGAAACCGCCAAGATAGCGTTAGCGCCAAATTTGCCTTTGTTGGGGGTGCCGTCTAAAGCTATCATAGTATCATCAATAAGTCTGATATCGGACGCTTCCATCCCGGTTATTTTTTTAGCTATTTTGTTAACGTTGGCTACTGCTTTTAAAACGCCTTTGCCCATATATCTGGCGCCGCCGTCACGTAACTCAACCGCCTCGTGCGAGCCTGTTGAAGCGCCGCTCGGCACAGCCGCACGCCCCATGACGCCGCTTGTTAAAATAACGTCAGCCTCTACCGTGGGAAAGCCTCGTGAATCCAACACTTCTCTTGCGATAACTTGCTTTATCTTTGACATACTGCCCCCTGTATATATATTTTTAAAATACCGACGCTTAAGCGCCGGTATTTTAAATTATTTACTGAAACTTTCTATAATTTTTTTACCTTCGGTAATCAGCTGTGCGGGAAGTTTTTCGTCTTTGCTCTCCGCGTATAATCTTATAAGACGCTCCGTATTTGAAGCCCTTATAGCCAGCCAACTGCCGTCTTTGAGAATAAACTTAAATCCTTCCGTTTGGTCTATACGCCAAACAGACATTTTATTTATTGACAAAGGCGCTCTAATATTAAGGTTTTCCAAAATATTATTAATTTCAAGTTCCGTTTTAGGAACGCTGACCTTTTGGTCATAATATACATTATACTTTTTATAGAACTCTTTAAAAATCTGTATAAGGCTTTTGCCTTCCACAGCAAGCAGTTCAACCATAAGAAGACATATAAACAAACCGTCTTTATCGGGTATATGCCCTTTAACGGATATACCGCCGGATTCCTCGGCTCCTAATATATACTGCCCAGTTACCATAAGTTCGCCAATATATTTAAAACCTACCGGCGTTTCACGCACAAGAAGATTATGCGCTTTTGCTACGGCGTCTATAAGATGTGTGGTAATTACGCTTCTGCAAACGCGTCCGGAAGATTTTTTATTCTTCATTAAATGTTCTAACAGCAAAGGAGCTATTTCATTTGGCGAAATCCATTTGCCGCTGCTGTCAATGATGCCGAATTTATCACAATCCGGGTTGCAGGCTATACCGAGGCTAAGTCTTTTAGAAACTATAAGCTTTGAAAGTTCTTCTAAAGAAACTGGCCCGGCGTTTGGCGTTTTACCCCCAAACAAAGGGTCAACATTCTCATGAATCGCATTAATTTCAACGCCGTTTTTCTCAAGAAAATCCCTAAAATAATAAGTTGCCGTACCGTAAAACGGGTCAATGCCTATTTTAAGTTTTGCTTTTTTAATGGCCTTAACATCTAAAGTTTTTTGAAGATAATTTAAATATTCTTCCCTAAAATTAAAAATGCCTACGGCTGAATTCAAGTAATCATACTCAATAGAGGACATTTTTAAAAGGTTTGAAGAGGCGGCGGGGATTCTTTTTTCAATATCGGCAATAACTTCATTATTAGCTATACCGCCGTAAAAAGGAATCCATTTAACGCCGTTAATATAATAAGGAGCCTCACTGCCCGTAATAACCACCGCGCCTACAGCACCCTGGTCCATAACAGCCCATTCAGCCACAGGCGTAGGCAAAGGATATTGGGCAAATTTCACGGTAATGCCGTTAGCGCTTAAAGCGTTGGCCGCTATTTTAGCAAACTGCTCGGACATAAAACGCGTGTCGTGCCCTACCAAAACCAAAGGTTTTTTGTGTTTAAAGCCTTTTTCAGCACAATAGCGCCTGTAGCCTTCGCCCTCAAAACCATAGTAAGGATGCTCAAAAATGTGGGCACAAATGCCGTATATAAGCCTTTGTACGTTGACGGCGGTAAGGCCTTCGGCGGTTACCGCTCTAAAACCTGCTGTGCTAAATTTAATATCTTCACTCATAGTGCTAGAATTATACATAAAAAAACATACAATTGTAAATTATTAAATAGCCTAACTGTAACGTCGCAAAAATAAAAAGGCAGCGCTTTAAAACAGCGCGGCCTTTTTATAATAATAATTTTTTATTCTATGCCAAGCTCTTTTGTCATTTTCTCAAGAGGTATACCTTTTGTTTCGGGCATAATGAAAATTACCCAAAGCAGCTGCAACACCATAAAGAAAGTATAGACGCCGAATATAACAGCGCCGGATATATTGGCAAATATCGGGAAAGTCCAGCTTATTACGGCAGCCATAATCCAGTGCGTAAAGCTGCCCAAAGCAGAACCCTGCGCGCGTACCTTAGTGGGGAAAATTTCGCTTATAAACACCCAAATTACAGCGCCCTGCCCGAAAGCGTGTGAAGCTATAAAAACAACCAAACTTGCCAAAACCAAAGCCCCTCCCAAAGGAGAAAAGACTGAGCCTTGCGCCGCGAAAATAACCGTAAGCGCACCTAAACTTACTATATACCCCAAAGAACCTGTTAACATAAGCTTTCTGCGGCCAAGTTTATCAATAACAAGTAATGCCGCCATTGTAAATATAAGGTTTGTAAAGCCCACAACAACAGACTGAATTAAGGCCGCGTTAGTGCCCGCGCCGGCCATTTTAAAAATATACGGCGCGTAATAAAGCACGGCGTTAATGCCTGAAAGCTGGTTAAACGCCGCTATGGCAACAGCAAGTAAAATAACTTTTGTGTATTTTGTGGAAAACAATTTTTCGTTTTTGCTTTGACTGTCTGATTTAATGGAATCCACAATTTCTTTTAAAGCCTTTTCGGCATTGTCTTCTGGTCCGGCTAAATATTTTATAATAGAACCTGCTTCCTCAACCCTGCCTTTGGAAGCAAGCCAGCGGGGGCTGAACGGAATCAAATACAAAAGACCAAAGAAAATAATAGAAGGAACCGCCAATATGCCTAACATACAGCGCCATTGCGCGGGGCCAGTAATTACATTACTTATTATAAGGTTAGAGAAAAACGCAAGTAAAATACCAAACACCACGTTAAACTGGGCTAAAGCGACCATACGGCCCCTAAACGAAGCGGGCACTATTTCCGCAATATACATAGGAGCCACAACGCTTGAAGCACCTACAGCTATGCCGCCTAAAAATCTAAACGTTAAAAAAACGCCCCAATTCCACGCCATGGCCGTGCCTAAAGAAGAAAAGAAATATAACAGCGCGATCATTTTAAGAGTGTTTTTCCTGCCGTAAGAGTTTGCGGGATAACCCACAAAAACCGCGCCTAATATGGTGCCTATAAGCGCGATAGCCACAGTAAAACCTAAAGATGAAGGCGTTAAAGAAAAAACTTTTGTCAACGCTTCAGTAGTGCCGGAAATAACCGCTGTGTCAAACCCGAACAAAAGCCCGCCCAAAGCGGCTATAAGAGATACCTTTAATACTTTTCTATTCACTTTTATTCCTCCCCGAATATATTTATAAGAGTTTTTGGCAAACGCACCATAGCTCCTTTTTTGGTGGTTATATACGCGGCTACCTTATTTGAAGCTGCGCCCAAATTTTCAAAATCAACGCCTTTTAAAAAACCATGCGCGAAAGTAGCGCTGAAAGAATCCCCCGCGCCTACGGTATCGGCAAGTTTTTTTACTTTAACCGCCTTGTGGGGATACTCATTATTTTTTGTGATAATGGAACTTCCTTCTTCAGACTTTGTAAGAACAACGATATCAAGTTTGAATTTTTTAAGAAAAGACTTACAAACTTCAAAAACAGTTCCTTTAAAACCGAAAAGTTTTGCCGCGGCGGGCAGCTCTTCCGAACTTATTTTTAAAACCGTGCTTTGCTTTAAAGAACTTTTGATAATCATTTTAGAGTAGTAGTTTTGCCTTATATTAATATCAAATATTTTTACGGCGTTTTTCTTAGCATTTTTTAAAATAGATTCAATTGTTTTTCTTGACTTAGCGCTTCTTTGCGCCAAAGAACCAAAACATATAACATCGGCCTTTTTAGCCAGTTTTTTTAACTCGGGGGTAAATTCTATATTATCCCAAGCCACGTTTTTTACTATGTCATAACGCGGAACGGAGTTTTTATCTAACGTTACGTTTACTATACCGGTAGGACGGCTTTTACATATTTGTACGAATTTTGTGCTGACGCCGTTTTCTTTAAGCTCACGCAAAATTCTTTTTCCATTTGTATCATTGCCAACAGCGGAAACAATGTACGCCTCTGATCCGTACTGAGAACAATACCAGGCAAAGTTGGCGGGGGCTCCACCCATTTTTGCTCCGCCGGGGAAAACGTCTAAAAGAACTTCTCCTACAGATAATATTATTGCCATATAACCTCGGGTTTAGTAGTATATTTCAATTATACAACACAAGCATAGTAATAAAAAAGCCCCGCGTTTTCGCCGGGCTTCGTAAAAAACAAATCTAATTTTGTTTTATCCAAGCAAAAAACTCAGCCACCGTGGCGAACATTTTATAAGGATTTTGCGCCGCCTGAGCGGAGGGATCCGCCTCCCTAAACCAACCCGCAGCCAAAGGCTTTATTCCCGCGGCGCGGGAATCGATAATATCATTAGGTATATCTCCTATATAATAAGTTTCTTCAGGCGCTTGTTTCCACAAATCTAAAATTTCAAGCATGGATTTGGTTTTTATATTTTCAAAAGCGGAGCCTGTTTTTATATAATCAAAATAATCTCTTATTCCTATTTTATTAAGAATTATATCCGTAGTGGTTTTACCTCTTCCGGTTACTAAAGCCATTTTAATTTTATTTTCCTTTAAAAAGTTAAAAACATCTTTCATGCCGGGGAAAATAACGTCTTCCGTTATATTTTTATTAAAAAGCTGTTCGTATTTGGCGTAGCTTTCCCGCCAGTTTGCGCCGCAGTGCGCGCGGAAGGTTGCCTCCTCCGTGCGGCCGAAATGGGCGCGTATTTCCCGCATAGTCACTTCTCCGCCAACACTTTCGCGTAACGCCTCCTTAAGACATTTTATTGCGGGAGCAAAAGTATCGGTAATAGTACCGTCTAAATCAAATATTATAGCTTCATCTTTTTTCATATTTATATTTTATAATTTTAAAAAAATTTTTCCCGCAGTTATAAATCCAACGGCGTTATGATATTTGCTAATATTTATATATTGATGAAAAAACTTTTCTTTTTATTTTTTATATTTACAGCGGGCGTTGTGAACGCTTTTGAACTTGCTCCATACCTTAGGGCAAGCGCGGGACCGTCTCTTGTAAAAATAAAAATAAAGGATGCCTCCGCCGCAAGGGACAATCCAGTTAACTTTAACGCTGCGCTGGGTACAAATATAGGAGCTTTCCGTGCAGAAATAATGGGGTCATATTACACAAGCATAAGCGACCATTTTGTCGTTAACGGCAATAAATACGACCTTGAAACAGACAGCATTGTAATGGGCATGGCAAACACGTTTTTCTCTATAGAAAAAGACACCACACAATATATCGCGGGCGCGGGCGCCGGGGTTACTAACTATAAAGCTAAAATATCAAGTGAAGCAACCGGCTATAATAGAATAAGAAAAAATCCCTCGGATTTCACCTGGGCTCTTTACTTCGGAATATCTACGCCGATAAACGATTATGTTATGGCGGATTTATTTGCCAAATATACCCAGCTAAACGCAAACGATGTTAAAATGAGCAGTTACGGTTTTAATATAGGCCTGCGTTTTAATATCCCCAGAAAGAAAAAAGCAAACGCCCAAATACTTAAATTTTTAGAAGAAACGGCTTACTCCCAGCAGCAAGACATTACTTCTGAAGAAGAACAAGCTCTTTTACAACCTGAACAAAGTTTGCAAACTACGGAAAAAACCGCTGATTTTGAAAGAGAAAACTAATCCTTTTTTATAATTAGCATAGTTTTTAATTATTTTATATTATCTAAAAAAGGAGGAGTAAAATGAAAAAAACAATATTTACAGTATTTTGTCTTATTTTTTTAATATCCTGCGGAAAAAAAGAAGCGCAGCAACCTTCCAAACAATATACCCTTACGGGCGGAGTTACGTTACAACTTCCTGTTAAAGAAGGAACTGTTGAAGAAGAGGATTTTGTTTTTATTGAAGAAACTCAAGAGATAGAAAATAATAATGAAAAAGTGGAAGTTTACCTTTATAAAGCTGAAGGGGACGCGGCCGACGTTCATTATACCTACGCCTACACAAAAGCCGCTGCAGATGTTTTTGACGACGCGAATATCCCCCAACCGACAGGAGGCTATACCAGAACCGAAGACCGTAAGGTTAATGGTAAAAATTGCAGCATTTTTACAAAAAGCACAGAAGACAACAGATATGACCTTCTTTTATGCACAACAAAAAACCAGCAGTGGGTATTACAAATAGACACCAAAAACCCTGTATCTTTTGTACACGGAAATCTTGGGGAAGGCAACAGCGTTACATTCCATGATGACGATGTTACACACCATCACGCGCCAATGAAAGACATTGTTACGCAAATTATAAACAGCGTTGAAATCAAATAATTGCATACGTTTTCAAAAAAAAAGGCCCGCTTAGATTAAGCGGGCCTTTTTATAATATTTTTTAATACTTTTATTATTTAAATAAAAGAAATTCACCCGCTTACGTCTTTTTTTAATCTAGAGAAAAGAATAAAACGTAATACGCGATTATATACATCAAAAAAATTCGCCAAAAGAAGAACTTAACAAAAGCAAAAGCGTAGCAACAAATATTTTAATTAGCGGAAAGCACATTTTTACAACTAATCTTTTTAAATAGACAACCAATCCAAGGGTGCCTTTATATTTACGCAAAACAATTCTAATCATTGGTATAATCATTAATATAAAGAAGTCTATTTTACAAACAAGGAAAGGAAAATAAAAAAAATATTAACACTGGGTTTAGCAGTTTACTATTGTCGGCCTGCGCAACAGTAAAAAATGTATCGGAAGAAACTTCGGATGTTTCTTTTAATTTCAGTAACTCGGGAACAACTGTTTTAACGTTTTGGAAAAAGCTTAATGATGACGGAAGTGTAAAATGACCTTTTGCCGTAGGTATCAGCCAAGCAAAATTATTAATGAACGCCCCTTTCCCGAAAGCCTCGGTAACAACAGTTAAGCTTGACCCGGGATATTATTTTTTAGACTCTTTTCAGGTAAATATGGGAAGCCAGTTTTTTGTCTCACAAAAAGGCCATTATACTTCTAGAAACGGTTGGGATAAAAACGCCAACGCCCCTAAATTTTTGGCTTTTACGGTAAAACCTGGAGAAACGTTAGTATTACCCTCGGTTGAAGTTATACCCAATACGGATAAAACCTCTGCCCAAACAGCCGTTTTAAAATATGATGACCCAAAAGGTATTTTTGTATTAGGCACGCTTGTAGACAAAAATTAATAATAAATTTATAGTATAAAAAATACGTTATAGTGATAAAATAGGTAATAAGTTCTTTTATAATAAAAAAGGCTTTCCAAATACGGAAAGCCTTTTTAAATGGCGCCCCCTAGGAGAATCGAACTCCTCTTTTCGGATTGAAAATCCGACGTCCTAACCGATAGACGAAGGGGGCTTAAATTTTGTTATGTTTTTTTAAACTGTTTTTAAGTTTTTATTACCTGCCGGACAAATATTATTAGCAAAAAAAGAAAAACACCGCAGCCAAACAAAAACAAAAAACTTAAAAAAGTGCGCCCGGTGAGACTTGAACTCACGGCCCCCCGCTTAAAAGGCGGATGCTCTACCACTGAGCTACGGGCGCATAAAACAAAAAATTTGCGTCAAAAAAACAACCGGGGATAAATTCAGGTTTATCCCTGACATAAATATTTTACCAAAAACTTTTTTATGTGTCCACTTTTTTTAAAACAGACCGTTCGGTAAATCTATTTTATTAAGTATATTATACCCTTTATTTTTTATAAAAACAAGAATTTAGTTTATTCCTAAAGAAATTCATTGCAAATGCCTATATATTTTTATATGTTTTATATATGTATGAAAATCAAATAAAGGCCCTTATTAATTTAATATCGGCAGAACCGGTGGAAAGCGCGGATTTTTTAAAGGCCGAGCTTGCAAGCGTAATTAAAAATAAACCGGCCGTTTTTAAAACGGTTCTTGAAGCAGAATTTAAAAATAACACGCCCGCTTTCGTGCACACTTTAATTGAAGAAGTGGCCTTTGACAGGCTGCGTGACAGCTTTTTAACTTTTTCAAATAAAATTAACCCTGATTTAGAAGAAGGGCTTGAACTTATTTCCAAATTTGAAAACCCTGTTTTAGACACAAAAACTTTTAATCAAAAAATAGATGCTGTCGCCGCGCGCTTTCACCCCATGACTTTAAACTGCGCAGACAGCCTAGACGTAGCGCAGGCTATGCAAATTTTCTTTTTTAACACGCTGGGCATTAAACCGGTTTCGGTAAACTTACGCCCGCAGCATATGTCTTTTGACAAAATGTTTGAGTCCCGTTCAGCGGCAGGCATAATGATTTGCTGTTTATATGCGGTAACAGGCCAGCGTTTGGGGCTTGATATAACAGTTGTTGATTTCGCGGGCAGGCTGCTTGTGCAGTTTAACGAACCGTCTTTTAACGAGCCTTTTTACGTTGACCCTTTTGACGGAGGGAAAGTTTTAACCCTGCGAGAATGCATGGAATACATTGTTTCACGCTCAATTACCTGGGATAATAAATATTTAGAACCGCTTACATCACATCTTATTATAAGAAGATGTCTTGCTAATTTAATTTTTATACATAAAAAATTCAAAGATGAGAGAAGGCTTGCGTATTTACGCGATTTTATGACCTTACTTGATATATAGGAGAAAAAAATGTCTATTCACTACATATGGCTTATAGCAGGCCTTTTGTTTATTATAGGGGAAATGTTTACGCTTGATTTTTCTTTAGCTTGTATAGGCACCGCGCTTTTGGTTACGGCGCTTCCCGCTTATTTCGGCGCTTCGTTTTTAATACAGGCGGTATTTTTTGCGGTAATAGCTATAATACTTTTCTTAACGGTAAGGCCTATAGCGCTTAAATATTTACATAAAAACCAATCCGTAAAAACCAATGTTGACGCTTTAATAGGTAAACAGGCCCACGTAACGGAAGAAATTAACGCTGAAAAGAAAACGGGCCGCGTTAAAATAGACGGAGATGTTTGGCAGGCCGTGTCGGACTCCGTTATTGCCTTAGACGCCGATGTTACGGTTGAAAAAATTGAAGGCATAATTTTAACGGTTAAAAAAATCTAAACCCAACGCCTATAATATTTATTATTTTCATAATAATTATCGTAATTCTCTTTATCACAAAGGATTTTATTTCGGTAAATGGAAATGAAAGCGGAACGTGAACGAAGAGAAAAGATTTTACGGCAGGAACCATTATAGAGAATTTGAATAAAACATTTAATTAATAAAAAGGAGGAGTAAAATGGGACTTTTAATATTGGCTCTTATTTTAATCGCTTTTGGCGTGATGTTGCTTTCCAAAGGTATTAGAATTATACAACAAGCCGAAGTAATGGTTATTGAAAGACTTGGTAAGTATCATGCCACATTAACATCGGGCATTAACTTTATTGTGCCGTTTTTTGATAATCCGAGAAGAATTGACTGGAAACGCTCGGCCGAGATAGGCGGAAGGCAGGTTTCTTATACAGAAATGCTTGAGCGCATAGACATGCGTGAAACTGTGTATGATTTCCCCCGTCAAAGCGTTATTACAAGAGATAACGTCAGCATTGAAATTAACGCGCTTATTTATTTCCAGGTGACAGATCCTTTAAGAGTTGTCTATGAAATTACAAGCTTGCCTGTAGCTATCGAAAAACTTACGCAGACAACGCTTCGTAACGTTATCGGCGAACTTGATTTGGACCAAACTTTAACCTCACGTGAAACAATTAACTCCAAACTGCGCCATATTTTGGACGACGCCTCCAACAAATGGGGTGTTAAAGTTAACCGCGTTGAGTTGCAAGATATTATTCCCCCCAGGGAAATTAAAGAAGCTATGGAAAAGCAAATGAGGGCCGAACGCGACAAACGCGCCGCCATCTTAGAAGCGGAAGGTTTAAAACAAGCGCAGATCTTAAAGGCGGAAGGTTTTAAAGAAGCCGAAATTAAGAGAGCCGAAGGTTCCCGCCAGGCCTTAATCTTAGAAGCGGACGGCCAAGCGCAGGCTAAAATAAGAGTTGCGGAAGCCGAAGCCACCGCTGTTAAAACTATCAGCGACACGGTTGCCCAGTATTCCAACCCGGCTAACTACTTAATAAGCCTTAAATATATTGAAGCCTTAACAACAATGACCGAAGGCAAAGACAATAAACTCGTTTATATGCCTTTTGAAGCCACAGGCGTTTTAGGCGCGGTAGGCGCGGTAAGGGACCTTATATCGGGAAATGGTAAAAAATAAATAATTGCAGCTTTTAAAACCCCGCCAACTTGGCGGGGTTTTTTTGTATCATTACTATAAATGGACTACAGAGGACACAAAAGATGAAAGGGACTTATAAAAAAATTTTACACTCTTTAGGAATGATTATTTTTATCGGCGCTTTTATATGCGTTTCTTTATACGGCATTAAAGCGGGCGCAAATTTTGGGACAAAATTCCAAAAGCAAAAGATGGCAGATTCTTACGAAGTTGAAGTAAAGGAAACAGAAAGAGCTGTCTCACAAATTTCCAACCCTACCCAAAACTTGGAACCTGACACAAAAGAGACTGCTAAACAAAACATTCCCGCGACAAAAACCGTACAACCTCAGGCTGATAACCCCATAAATGACGCTTTTGTTCCCCCGGCAAAAACGCTTTCAATGCAGTTAATAAAAAGAACCGGTATAGTAAGGCCTGTCGCTGGCAAAGGCATAGCGGGTTTTAACGGTGACGACCAACTTGGCGCTTTGCAAAGTTCACTTTCAAACCCTTGCGCAATAGCGGTTGATAATTTAAGCGCTTTATATATATTAGATAAAGGAAATAAACGAATAAGAAAGGTTTTTGCCGACGGTATGATTACCACTTTAGCGGGCAACGGGCGCAGCGGCATGTTTCAGGAAGGACTTGTGGCGGAGGACTTTAGATTTTCAGATTTGCAAGATATAGCATTATCTCCAGAAGGAACAATTTATATAATTGACAGCGGTTTTAAACGCCTTTTAAAAATGGATGACAACCGCATTATAAGCACAGTGGCGGGCGGAGGCAGAACTCCTGCGCAAAACGGCGGCGCTGGCGTTACGACACAACTTTCTTTACCCACGGCCGTGGCTACTGACCGGCAGGGAAACATCTTTATAGCGGACGGCACCGTAATACTTAAAATAAATAACAGAGGCCGCGTAAATATTGAGCTTGATTTAAGCAAAGTTTCTTTTATCGACAGTGACATGAAAAATAAAGATTTAACAAAAGCCCAAATATCCTCCCTAGCGGTTAACCGAAGCGGTGATGTCTTTATATCAGACAGCTATAATAACTGTGTGTATAAACTTAACGCAAATAATACTTTGGAAAATTTTGCCGGCTGCGGGCCTAAACATATTCATTTAAAAGAACCCCACGGCCTTACGGTAGACGCGGCCGATATAGTTTATTTGGCGGATTCAGGTAACAACAGGGTAATTAAGTTCGCTCCTTCCGGAACTCCCGTAATAATAGCGGACAACGATTTTGACGACGTTAACGGCGTAATAAAATCAAACAACGCTGGGTTGAATTATCCTACCGGAGTGGCGGTTAACAACAGGGGCGAGGTTTATATAGCCGATTCAAGAAACAATGTTGTAAGTAAAATTTTCTTCGGCCTAAATAATGAAGAAATTGCTGGTATTACTCAGTAATAAAACCGAATTTTTGAAGACATTTTTTACTGCTTCTCCATTGCGGTTCTACTGAAACCTCAAGCTCCAAACGGTATTTGCGGCCTAAAAATTCTTCTATCCTTTTTTGGGCCGAAACCCTAAGTTTAGCTATTGAACTTCCTTTAGATCCTATAATAATAGGTTTTTGGCTTTCACGCTCAACATAGATTTTGGCCTTTATATAGTTTTTGGGGCCAAGGTCTTCGGTAAAGGTTTCAACTTCCACATAAGTACAGTAAGGCACTTCTTTTTCATACAAATTAAAAATTTGCTCTCTTATAAATTCGGCAACGTAAAATCTTTCCCATCTGTCAGTCCACTGGCCTTGCGGGAAATACGGCGGGTTAAAGGGAAGGGTTTCCGCCACTGCCGTTTTGAATTCAGCTACGCCTTTATTTTGTTTGGCGGAAATAAAAAAAGTTTTTTCAATATCAGGCAAATCTTTTTTTAATTGCTCCTCAATTTTACGCAGTTTTTCAACAGGCTGGGTGTCGGCTTTGTTTATTAAAACAAATAAAGGGCATTTAATGTTTTGTAATTTAGATATAAGTTTTTTATGGGCGGAATATTCCTGCAAAGGGTCAAAAACAAAAACAGCCACGTCGGCGTCCTCCTCCAAAGCCTGGGAAAGTGAGCCTTTCATAATTTCCTGCAATTTATATTTTGCCTCTAAAAAACCGGGAGTATCAACAAAAATAATTTGGTGTTTTTCACCTTCGCTAAGGGCAATAATATTTTGCCTTGTCATTTGCGGCTTTGGCGAAACCGCCGAGAGCAGCCCCCCCGCCACAGCGTTAAGAAGCGTGGACTTGCCCGCGTTTGGTAAACCTGCCATAACGGCAAAACCGCTTTTAAAATCTTTATCTGTCATTGATTAATTGTATAAAATTCAGTCTGTTTTTTGTGTATATATTATTTAATATAACTTTTTATAAAAGTGTGTTTATAAACAAAAAAGCTTTTATTCTTATTAAACTGTTGCTTGTTGTTTTAATTATAGGCATACTTGCCGCCATTGCGCTTCCTCAATATAGTAAAGCCGTGCTAAAAGCTCGCGCGGCTGACGCTCTTTCAAAAATTAACACCTTATACCAGGCTTAGGAAAGATACAGGCTGCAAATCGGCGAGTTTTCTGATTTTATACAGCATACCCAACCGAAGCACAAATGAATGAAGTTCTTGATGTTTTCATACCTTTAGGCAATGATATGTCCTACGTTTATTAATGTAATTCTTACATAGAAATACGATATACAAAAGGCAAAAATACCTTCACTATTACAAAAAGGTTGCTCAGCACTGAATCCCCGCCAAAACTATACAAAATAGGAATACCCGACTACTATGCTTATGATTCAAAAAGCTAAGGTATTGCAATTTGCAAAGCTATGTGCGGAACATTGATACAAGCTACAACATCATTATCATCCCAATGTGTAATTAAATAAAAAAGCTGCCGCAGATATCTGCGGCGGCACTCTTTTTTATAATTAAGCCCAAAGTTGTAATTTGGTAACTTTATCTTCTTTTCTTACCTTAGGTTCGCCTACAAGTTCTTGTATATAAACCTCTGCGCTAAATATCTTTGTGCCAAGCATAAGGTGACCGGCTTTTACTTCGCCTTTCTTGTTTGACAATATAGCGTGCGCATGAACAAACGGTCTGTTATCTTTTATGCTTACATTACCTATTAGAGAAACAAGTTCATGTTCGTCTTCCAAAACAATTTTTTCATATTTCTTTTTGGCTTGGTCATAGTAGGAAACGGTTGCGTTTTCCACAGCTCCGATAGCGTTAATTATACCGCATTTTATCTGATTGTCATGGCAGAATGCAGTAATTGAATCTTGCAGGTCTTTGCCTTTCGGCAATCTGAAAATATACGTTCTGCCTGTTAAATATGGTTTTTCTTCAGCCATTTTATTACCTCTCGTGACACGGGCTCCGCCGCATCTGTTTTAATATTCTACTTTTAAATCTTTATATATACGGGCTATTTTGCATCTTTGATGTAAGATAGTATAGCAGATAATTGCCCGTCTGCGTCAAGCCCGGCTTCTTTATAAACATTAGAGTGTTTGCCGCTGCCAAGGTACTTGCCGTTTTTATGCGGCCAAAGCATATGTTTTTGCCCTTTTGCGCTTAAAAGAAGGTTGGCTATGGTAGGCACGGTAAAGTCCGTTATAGCCATAGCATTTTGCCTTACCTCATAAGGCAGTATTTTTTCCTGCTCTTCTAAAGGAAGCATATCAAAAAGTTCTTTGCTGCAAACATACCAAACATTGGCTTTAACGCCTTCTTGGGCAAGTTTTTCAAAAGTTCCGTTAATAAAGTTCCTCGCCACGCCCGAACCTTGAATAATTATATTCACGTCAGCCTTGCCGTCAGCTTTGCAAAGCCTGTAAATACCGTTTACGGCTTTGTGCGCCGGGTCCGCTCCGTATTTAGCGCGGTCAATCATTTTTTCGGAAGGACGCATAACAAAAGGCGCTAATACCGCCGGACGTTTTGATAAAGCGTATGTTACCATGGGCCAAATTTCGTCTACTTCAAAAGGCGTTAACGTAATACAAAGCCCTTTGGGAAAATTTTCCTGAAATAACTGTAAAGCCTGCGGGTCCGCGTGCGTGGGGCCGTCCTCACCCGTAGGTATCCCGGAATGTCCGTTAAATTGTATAACCGTGTTTATGTTTTCTTTATTATAAACATGATTCGCTTCCTGCCCGATGGCGTGCAGTCTCATCGCCACATGTCCGAAGCTTGCAAAAGCCGCATAAGAAGCGGCCACGCCTATATGTTTACCGTAGGCGGAAATACCGGTAGCCAGCGCGTTAAGTCCGTCCTCACAAATGCCGCCGTCCGCTACAAGCCTGCTTTCGGGGTTGCGTGCTTTATTATAAAAACCTTTAGGATACGCTTTTGCTATATTACCAGCGTTTGTAGAACCGTATAAATCAGCTGAACCTACAAGAAAAGTGCCGCCGCTTTCTTTATTTATATAACCCAAGACATCACCCAGCACAGTTCTTGTGGCGTAAGATTCGCCCTGTTTAAAATTAAACTCGGCAGGTAGTTTAGCGAAGTCGAAAGAATACACTTTTTCAACGTCGCCCAACCACGGGCTAGGTTCAGAATTTTTGTTGTTTAGCCTTTCAGCCGCGGCGAAAACTTTTTTAGCTATAAATTGCGCCAGCTCGGTATCTTTTTTAAGAGCCTCTCTTATTGATTGCAAATTGCCCCAAAAACAATCCTCAATTCCCTGCGGGGTTTGCTCGCCGCAGAATCTTGGCATGGAAACGCCGAAAACAGATTCAAACTCGCTAAGAGTATTGTGAAAGCCTTCTGAAGCGAATTTATGGCCCGACCCGTGTGAGCTTTTGCCTTCAAGCCCGTATTTCCAGCCTTTAACGGTACGGTAAATTATTGCTGTAGGCTGCCCATTTTTTATGTTGAAAGCATATTTTTGCGCGGCGTAAATTTGTTCGTAATTATGGCCTTCGGGTACAAAAACAACGTTCCAGTCATTAATATAAAAAAGTTCAAGCGGCGTCCATTGCACATAATCTCCGGGGTTTTCCCCGTCCGAAGTAACTCTATCCGAATCGATTGACGCCTGGTTCCAATCCAAATGCAAAACCAAATTATTTATATTAGCCGTTGCCGCCATGGCTATAACTTCACTGCAGCGGCCCGCTGTTAAACCGCCTTCCCCTTCAATGATATTAATTACGGGGCTGTTTTTTGAATACGCGTCAGCCGCGGCAAAAGCCATGCCTACAGCGCTGCCTACGCCAACTCCGCTTGCGCCGGTGCTTGTTTTAACAAAAGGAACAACCGGTTCGGGGTGTCCGCCCAAAGGTTTTGATTTAAACTCTTTAAAATATTTAGTAGCTGTGGCTTCATTGCGCCTAAATCCCAAAAGGTCTTCCAATCTCATTTGATTTTGTATATCTTTAGCAAGAAGTTCAGGCGCGGCCTGGGCAACGCATTCATTGCGCAATGCCCACATGGCGTATAAACCTAAGGCCTTGTGGCCTGCGGCGTAAGAGATTATGTCAGCCTTTTTTTCTTTAGGATCGGAAAGTTTATAGGCCATTTCATTATAAATTAAATTTTGTACAAATCTTCCGCTTGAAATACTGCCGCCCGGATGGCCCGATAAAGGAGCAAAGTTATATAAAATAGCGCATAAGGCGCGGTAAATTACGTCGTAACGCTCAAAAAGAGCTGTTTCCTCTTCCGGCATTTTATGTATGGGGGTAAGTTTACCTGTTTCCACGTTAAAATATTTTGCTCTTTTTTTACCTAAAATAAAATCACTCATCGGGTTCTCCTTAAAGTTAAAAGACTTGTCCTAACTTTTTTAGTAATCAAAATTATATTTACAGGCGTTCTCTATAAAAGCCACTGTTAAATCAACCGCCGCGTCTATATCAATTTTTGAAGCCGTTTCTATGCTTGAATGTATATAACGCGTAGGTATTGAAAGCAGCCCTACGGGAACGCCGCTTTTTGTTTTTTGCACGGCAGCAGCGTCGTTAGAACCGCGGGCCGAAACTTTAAACTGGTGTTTAATGTTTTTATCCGAAGCCAGCTTTTTTAAAGTTTTAACTATTTGCGGATTGATAATGGAGCCGCCGTCCATAATTGTTATGGCTACGCCTTGCCCTAAACGGCAGTTAAATTCCTGCGGGGGAGTGGCGGGCAAATCATTAGCGGCGGTAGCGTCAACAACAAGCGCCAAATCCGGGTCCACCCCGAAGGTTGAAGTTACTGCTCCTCTTAAACCAACTTCTTCCTGCACGCTGAAAACGGCGTAAATATCACAGTCAAATTTTTTAACTTTCTTTAAAGCTTCAATAAAAACGTAAACGCCTGCTCTGTCATCAATAGCTTTGGAGTTAATCATTTGAGATCCGAATTCAACAGTAGTTCTGTCTAAAGTAACAGGGTCGCCTATGCTTACAATTGAATTTATTTCAGATCCGTCCAAACCGGTATCAATAAATAAACTTTTAATACCAGGCGCTTTTGAAGCTTCAGCGGCGTCAAGCAAATGTACCGGTTTTGTTCCTATAACGCCGAATATCGGCCCTTTTGATGTGTGTATTACAACACGCTGGCTCATAAGCGTTCTTGCGTCAATACCGCCTACGGGAACAAAACGTAAAAAACCGTTATTTTCAATATGGCTTACAAGAAGGCCTATCTCGTCCATATGGGCGGCAAGCATAAGCTTTCTTACGCCTTTACCCTTTTTAACGGCAATAATATTGCCCATAGCGTCAACACGCTGCTCATCGGTACATGTTTTAAGCATTTTAAGAAGGGCGGCTCTAACTGCTTCTTCCCTGCCGGATATACCCGGCAATTCGGCTATTTTTCTAAATAATTCAATGTCCATGGTCTGATTCTATCATAAAAAACGCCTGTGCACAACGCCGCGCAAAATAGTAGAATAAGGGTATAGATTATACTATTGGAGGCTAAAAAATGACAGTTTCTTATAAAGAACTCGGCTTTGTAAACACAAAAGAAATGTTTGCAAACGCAATGAAAGAAGGATATGCCGTTCCCGCGTACAATTTTAATAATATGGAACAATTGCAAGCCATTGTAACAGCTTGCGTTGAATCAGGCTCACCCGTTATAGTACAGGTTTCAAGCGGAGCGCGTAAATATGCCAACGCCACAATGTTAAGATGGATGGCAAGAGGCGCCGTAGAAATGATGAAAGATATAGGCAAACCCGTTCCGATAGCTTTACATCTTGACCATGGTGATTCTTTTGAACTTTGCAAAGACTGTATTGATTCAGGGTTCTCCTCAGTCATGATTGACGGTTCACACCTCCCTTATGAAGAAAATATCGCTTTAACGAAGAAAGTTGTTGAATACGCCCACGCAAATGACGTAACCGTAGAAGCGGAACTCGGCGTTTTGGCCGGTATTGAAGACGAAGTTTCCGCCGAACACCACACATATACGGATCCCGCGCAGGTAGAAGATTTTGTTAAAAGAACGGGCTGTGATTCTTTAGCTATTTCAATCGGAACAAGCCACGGCGCTTATAAATTTAAAGTTAAACCGGGTGAATCAGTTCCCCCCCTTCGCTTTGATATTTTAGAAGAAGTTTCAAATAGACTTCCGGGCTTCCCTATAGTCCTTCACGGCGCTTCAAGCGTTGACCAAAAAGCCGTAGCCACAATTAACCAATACGGCGGCAAACTTGATAACGCTGTAGGCATACCTGAAGACCAGCTTAGAAAAGCGGCCAAATCAGCGGTTTGCAAAATCAACGTTGATTCCGACGGCAGACTTGTAATGACAGCGGCTGTACGCAAAGTATTTGTAACAAAACCCGAAGAATTTGACCCGCGCAAATACTTAGGCCCCGCGAGAACCGACCTTATAGCAATGTATAAGGAAAAAAACCAAAGTGTTTTAGGTTCAGCCAACAGAGTTAAATAAGTTTATAATAAAAACCCCCGCTTTAAAGCGGGGGTTTTTGTTTGCCCAATTTATTGGGCTTAATATAAGTAAAGGGAATATAAACAACAGAAAAATGCAAAAAAATATACGCCCGTAAATACCAAGCCGGGTTATCTTAAGCAAAACAATGCCCGTGCTTTTAGCACGGGCATTGTTATAATAAAACATCTTTAAAACCGCAATTTTTTATTTATAGAACGTTGATAAATCCTTTAACGCGGCCGATATCGCTTTTGAATCAACACTTTCTTTTAACGGGCGGTACTGGTCGTCATAATTCTCCAAAGCGCCGTAATTATCTATAACAGAAACATTGTCGTCAACTATAACCGCCTTTTTTGTATAACTTATAACAAGGCTGTACGGTCTGGGAGTATCATCAAACAAATTATAACCTATACTATAATCGGAAGGCGGGTTCACACAACCCAAAATTTCTTTCATAACCGTAGGAACAATATCATAATGCGTTGTTCTGTATTCAATATCTTTGCCTCTTTTATCGGGCCAAAGCATTATTAGAGGGGTATGCGTTTGATATTTGGCGAAATTACTGTTATGTCCCCAAAAATTATTGCCGGTATCGTTGATTTCCTGTCCGTGGTCGCCTGTAATAATAACAACGGTTTCCGCATTTATTTTTCTGTCTTTAAGCATATCAAAAACTTCGCCCAGTTTGCCGTCTATAAAGTTAATAGAGTTTTTATACTTGTTAAGATAGGGTTTCGGGTCCGTAGAAGATGTAAGTGAAATATAATTTAACTCTTTTGCGGGTTTAAATTTTTCTTTAAATGACGGAGGGTATTCAAAGCCATGCGGTGAATCATAAAACATAAAAGCGAAAAACGGTCTTTTTTTATCTCTGTTGTCTAAAAACGCCTCAAAATCGCGCTGCATATCTATATCTCTTTCATACTTAGTATCTCCCTTAGACTCGATCCTTAAGTTATCTATGCCTGAAAAGATATTTTTATGAAATTCCGGACTGTTTAATTTACCGCTTGAAAATATGCCAAATTCATATCCCCTGGTTCTCATTTCCTGCATAAAAACAGGCTCCATATTATATGAGGAAAAAGCGTTCCAGTATGTTGAAGGAAGCCCGTAGAAAAAAGCAAATACGCCCGCCTGCGTGGCGTTGCCGCCGCTTACATGGTTTTTAAAATGGAATCCGTTGCGGCTGTTTTTATATTTAGCGTAAGTTTTAGGCATTATTTCGCGCGTAAACATGTCCGACCTTAAAGAGTCAACCAAAATAAAAAGAACGTTAAGTTTGGGATTTACGCTTTCGCACTTTAAAGGATTTAACGGATAATTAAGCATTTCTCCTTTAGCGGCCACTAAAGGCTCAGAACTGGGATTTAAACCCATTTTTTTAAGCCTTGTATTAACACTCAACGGATTTGCCCACGGCAAATAAGATATTTGCGCCGTTATACTTGGAACGGAAACAAACTTGGCCCAAGCGTATAAAGAATTAAACGCTATAAAACAAAAAACTAATGCTATAAAACCTAAAATTACTAATCTGTTCGGAACCTTAATGTTGCACGACACCGCAACCGCAATTCCCTGCACTATTAATACAACAAGAACACCTAGCGCCATAAGCAAATACATTCCTATAGGAAAAACAAAAATTTCCCTCCCGGCGGGTCCAAAAAACAGCTCCGCCATAGAAAGGCTTATATGAAAGCGGTATTGGGAATATACTATTATGTCAGTTAAAAAGAAAAGAGTGAAAAAAGCACCCGCAAAAATAGCGAAGTTTTTGCAAAACCTAGGGCCTATTATACTGGCAAGGCACAAAATAACAAAAAGCCCTAAAGCAAAAAGTAATAAATGCCCGGGAATAAATGTTAAAGTAAAAATCAGTCCCGCAAAATCCCAATAAAATCCGCTTGTAAAATAGTATTTCAAACTCAGCAGACACCAAATCGCAAGGTTTATAAAAGTAAATATAAAAATGTTCTTAAGTTTCATATTCATTATATTCTATTAAATAATTATCAAGTATATGCATCATTTTTAAATAACATCAAATAAATGTAGAATATATTATGGATAAGCTAAAGTTTTTCTTTTTAATAATACTGACGGCAAACACGTTTTCATACTCGCAAGACAAAAGCGACTTCGATAAATATTCCAAATATAACGGCAAAACAATATCTTCGGTAAATGTATCAACCGTAAGGGTAGAACCTCCCATAGTAAAAGAAAAATTCCTGTTAAAGGAAGGAGATATCTTTGCATACGAAGCCTTTGACTATGCCAGAAAAGCCCTTCATGACATGCGTATTTTTAAATCGATGGAGATAGAAGTTGAAGATAAAACGGACAACACCGTAGACATAAATATAAGCTGCAAAGACGGGCACTATGTTTTCCCAATAATATTTGCCGGGTTCGGACAAGGCGGCACAACGCTTGTGGCAAGCCTTATGGAAGCAAATCTGTTTAGACAAGGCGAGCTGGCTATGCTGCTTGCCGGCATAAGCGGCAACGGCTATATGGCGGGAGCAAGTTTATCCGCTAATGACCAAAATATTGCAATATTTTTTAGTAAACTTGACTATGAACAAAGAGAATATGAAAACGGCTCTTTTAGCCCAAGCAGCCTTTTTAGTACCACACGTATAAAAAAGGCCGGCACAGTACGCCAATTTGACGTTAAAGAAACCAACGCAACTTTTGTTTATGGAAGATCTTTTTTGGAAATATTTTCCTTAAGCGCGGGATACAACTACAGTCGAATAAGCTATTCGGGCGTTAACGCGCCGCAAGACTCGGGCAATCACAGCACAGTTTTTGCTTCCGCAAAATATTTTAAACATATGAAACCCTCAAAAGGAGCGGCTGCGGCATTCGGCTCCCTATTCGGGCTTGGTGTGTCCGACAGGGATGAAAAGATTGTAAAACTACCCAAACCAAGACTGGGATACTACTTTGAAACAACTTACAACAACGGCGGCAGCCATACAGGCGCGGATTTTAATATTTCTCAATTGTCCGCCTCGGCAAGAACTGCTTTGGAACTGCCCGCAAGGCATGTAATAGGCATAGAAGTTAACGCGCAGGAAACCTTTGAAGGCCCCTTTGCCCTGCAAACCAAATCAACCGACTTATTGGGACGAGGCAGATACTCGCGCGAGTTTAGAGGTGAAAAAGGTTTGGGCGCGGGCGCTTATATAACAGTTCTTGCCGCTAAAAACAAGACAGGAATTTTAGCAATTGAGCCTTTTGCCGAAACTTCTTTTATTTGGGACGATAAACACAGCAGTTCACGGCAAAACGGCTTTGGCGCAAGCGCTTACTATAAATTTTGGCGTTTTCCGTTGCCTTTAGGGCTTACATATACAAGAGACACAACAAACAATGAAAATAATTTCTCCCTTATGCTCGGGAGCGGATTTTAGTATACTGTATTAAATAAAAAATATAGAGGGGTTTAAATGTTAATATGGCAAAATTGAAAATAGAAATTAATGAGGATGAAGCTATTGTCCTTTACGAATGGCTTAACAATTTTAATAACGGCAGGGCTTGCCCTGTAGAACGTGCCAGCGCCGAAAAGCAGGCATTATGGGATTTACAAAACTCCATAGCTAAAGCTTTGCCCCAAATTAATACCGCCGCTTACGATGTACGCCTCGGCAAAGCCAGAGAAAATGTTAAAAACAAAGAATTATACGACGAGTTAAACAAGTAAAATTTGCTAATTTTATATTTAAAACCATAACCTGCCAAGGAGATTTTATATTAGCAGGTTATATTTTTAACAAGATTAAATTTTACGCTCTATTTTGTAGAATAAATAAAAAAGGACTCCATATGAAAACTCCATATCTGACATTTGATGTACACCTTAAAAACAAAGGTTTTACACTTATAGAATTGTTAGTTGTTGTTCTTATTATAGGTATACTTGCGGCTATAGCCTT
The DNA here is from genome assembly GCF_000020145.1 of Elusimicrobium minutum Pei191. NCBI lineage: Bacteria > Pseudomonadati > Elusimicrobiota > Elusimicrobia > Elusimicrobiales > Elusimicrobiaceae > Elusimicrobium > Elusimicrobium minutum. The sequence goes on along the minus strand of NC_010644.1, from coordinate 374,404 downwards.
GCCTCAATACAATAAAGCCGTTATGCGCTCAAGAGCCGCTGAAGCCATTACAAATATAAGAATTTTGGGAGAAGCCCAAAAGCGACATATGCTTGCAACAGGCTCCGCAACCCGTGATTTTAGTGAACTTGATATTTCTATGAAAGACAGCTGCACCGGCAACACCTGCGTTGTGGGTAAATGGGCCTATCATTTCGATGCTATAAATACTGTAGTGGCCTATTACAATTCCACAGGTTTAAACACTTCAGAGTTAACTATTGCTTACCGCTTTGCACAAGACCCAATGTATAACATCAAAACAGGCGAGTTTGCCTGTCTGCCTAGAGGTATTGATAAATATGTTTCACTTTGCAAAACAATGGCGGGCCCGAACGCTAAAACAGACAGCTCTTTTGCCGGCGGAACAGGATATATTTGGACCCCATAGACTTAAATTTATAAATAAAAATATAATACGTTAATAAAATCAAACAATTACGTCCACAATAATTTACCTCAAGCAACAAAATAAAAAAGCCGCCTTTAAAAGGCGGCTTTTTTATAAAGTTTTGCTTATTTGGCTATGGCCTGTTTTGCAACATCCACAAGCTTTTTAAATGACAACGGATCCTGAATCGCCATTTCGGATAACATTTTTCTGTTAAGCGTAATGTTTGATTTTGCTAAACCGTTGATAAAGTTTGAATAGTTCAAACCTTCTTCTCTTACAGCAGCGTTAATTCTGGTAATCCAAAGTTGTCTGTACTGGTGTTTTTTGTCTTTTCTGCCCGTATAAGCGTGAACAAGTGATTTATCTACTTGTTGGGTAGCCATTCTTAAGCGGCGGGATTTATCACCGTAATAACCGCTGGCTCTTTTTAAAACTTTTTTCTTTCTTGCATGTCTTGCAACGCTAAATTTAATTCTCATATATCTTTTTCTCCACTAGTCCATCGGTAAATATTTTTTAAGGAGTTTTCCTTCGGCAGATTCCGGTTTAATAATACCCGTCTGTCTCATTTCTCTCTTGCGTGAGCCCGATTGCGGCGTAAGCAAATGCTTTCTGCCGGCTTTTCTGCGTTTATATTTACCTGTAGCGGTTTTTGCAAATCTCTTTTTCGCGCCGCTGTGGTTTTTTAACTTTGGCATAATTCTAATAACCTCTATAATTTAATGTTTAAATTGACCGCATACCCGCGCCAAAAAGCGCGTAAGACGCAGTTTTAACTTAAAAGAAATTTAAGTCCTAGTTTTTAGGAACAAAAATCATTGACATTCTGTTTCCGGTGACCTGAAGGCCCCCCTCAACATTGGCAATAGGTTCTAACCTTTTGGCGACGTCATGCAACATCTGTTCGCCCAAATCCCTATGCTGGTTTTCGCGCCCGTGGAAAACTACCACAAGCCTAACCATGTCTTTCCTTTTAAGAAAGTCTTCAATATGCTTAATCTTAACTTCCAAGTCGTGGGACGCTATTCTCGATTTTATGCGCAGCTCTTTCATTGCTGTTTTAGCTGTTTTCTTTTTAGCGTCTTTGAGTTTTTTGCCCTGTTCGTAAAGATATTTGCTGTAATCTAATATCTTACACACAGGAGGCTCGGCGGTTGGTGAAATCTCCACCAGATCAAGCTCTTGTTGTTTTGCTAAGTATAAAGCCTCGGTTACAGACTTTACGCCTAACATAGTACCGTCAGAATCAATAAGACGAACCTGGGGCACTCTGATTTGTTCGTTTTTGCGAACAAAATCTTTTTTTTCTTGTTTTTCGTATCTAGCCATTTATTTCAATATGTCCTTTTTTTAGGACACTAAAATTATATCAATATCAAACTTTGCTGTCAATTTAATTGATTTTGTGATAATCAAGTGTTCCGTCCGTATGCATACTTCAAAGGTTATGCCTTTACAAATTTTAGCAAATTTAGACAGGTTCACCGATTGTGTCTTTATCTACAAGTAAAAAAGCCGCTTTTACTGCAAAACAAAGCATCCGTTCGCAAAAGAACACGTTTTACTGGTATCAACTCCTAAGGATTTGCAAACTTCAGCATACTTTGTATCATAAATTACGCAGCGGCGTTCACCCGTACCGTGCACAAAAACTATAGCGTATCTTGTAGCTACCGGAACACGGCTTGCAACAACCCATGAAAGGTCATTTCTTAATGCGTAAGAAAAGGTTTTTGTTTCTTTTCTGTCTACTTGGTAGAAAGCGTCCGCGCCGGGAATTTCAATATCAAGGTCGTTAAAAGTAGCGTTATATACCCCTGTTTGTAAAAAGAATCTTTCATTGGCCAAATGTATCGCTTTTAATATGGTAAAAGCTTCAGCCGCGCGGGATTTTTCCACAGCTTTGTTATATTGCGGCAAAGCTATAGCCGCCAGTATTCCTATAATAAGCACAACGACCAACAGTTCAATTAAAGTAAATCCTTTTTTCATAAATATTCTCCTAACATAATGATATACAAAATCTGATATGTTTTTTTGAAATTATATCAAAAATCACAATAAAAAAACCCCCGTTATTAAACGGGGGTTTTTACTTAATTAAACTATTTCTTTTTAGTTTTTATTTCTTTAGCAACCGCCTGCGCAGCCGCAAGCCTGGCTATCGGAACTCTGAACGGTGAGCAGGAAACATAGTTAAATCCTTCCCTGTGGCAGAATTCAACGCTTTTCGCGTCGCCGCCGTGTTCGCCGCAAATGCCGATTTTAAGTTTGGCTTTTGTGCTTCTGCCGCCCTTAACGCCTTGCTTGATTAAGTAGCCTACGCCATCCTGGTCAAGCGTTTGGAACGGATCGTTTTTAAGAACGCCTTTTTCAAGGTAAGCGCCCATAAAACCGCCGATATCATCTCTTGAGAAGCCGAACGTCATTTGAGTTAAGTCGTTTGTACCGAAGGAGAAGAAATCCGCCTGTTCGGCAATTTTGTGAGACATAATAGCCGCTCTGGGAATCTCAATCATGGTGCCTACTGAAAGCGGTAATTTCTTAACGCCTGTTTTGGCAACAACTTCTTTATAAACGCGTTCAATAATAGCTCTTTGGTCAATAAGTTCGTTTTCATGGCAAACAACGGGAACCATAATTTCAGGCATAGCTTTAACGCCTTCTTTTATAAGTTCGGCCGCGGATTCAAGTATTGCTCTGGACTGCATTTCCGTAATTTCGGGATATGTAACGCCAAGCCTCACGCCTCTGTGTCCCATCATAGGATTAACTTCGTGAAGGACAGCGGCTCTGGAATCAAACTCTTCCATTGTAATTCCCATAGCTTTGCAAACCTGCTCTTTTACCTCTTTCTGCTGGGGAATAAACTCATGCAAAGGCGGGTCCATCAAGCGGATTGTAACTCCAAAACCAGCCATGGCTTTAATTGTACCTTTGATGGCCTTTTTCATGAACGGGAAAAGCTCATTAACAGCTTTTGTTCTTTCCTCGGTTGTTTTGGAAACAATCATTTTTCTTAAGATGAACAGCGGTTTTTCGGCGTTGGTGCCGTAGAACATGTGTTCAATGCGGAATAAACCGATACCCTTAGCGCCGAATTTTTTGGCCCTTACAGCGTCTTCGGGAGTGTCGGCGTTTGTGCGTACGTCAAGACGTTTTATTTTATCGCACATATCTAAGAATTTAGTTAAGTTATTGTTGCCTTCGCCCGCTTCTAACATTTTAAGCTGGCCTAAGTAAACAAAACCTTTTGTGCCGTTAAGTGTAATGAAGTCGCCTTCTTTAAAAGTAACGCTGCCGATTGAGGCGGTTTTTTTGCTTAAATTAATTTCAAGCTCGCCGCAGCCGACTATACAGCATTTACCCCAGCCGCGGGCTACTAACGCCGCGTGTGAGGTCATACCGCCGCGCTGTGTTAAAATAGCTTCAGCCGCTCTCATACCTTCAACGTCTTCGGGGTTGGTTTCTTCTCTTACCAAAATAGCTTTTTCGCCTTTGGCTTTAAGCGCCATGGCCGCTTCTGAAGTGAAAACAACTTTACCTGAAGCGCCGCCGGGACCTGCGGGCAAACCTTTTCCTACAATTTTAGCCAAAGCCTCCGCTTTAGGGTCAATAGCGGGGTGCAAAAGTTCGTCGAGTTGAGAGGCTGTAACTCTTAAAACGGCTTCGTTTTGGCTGATAAGTTTTTCTTTAACCATGTCTAAAGCCATTTGAACGGCAGCGGTGCCGTTTCTTTTTCCTACGCGGCACTGTAGCATCCAAAGTCTACCTTGTTCAATGGTAAACTCAATATCTAACATATCTCTGAAATGTTTTTCAAGTTTTTTCTGTATGCCGTCAAGTTCCTTATAAGCTTTAGGCATAACCTGTTCCAATGTGGGCAAGTGTTCGGAATGTGTATTTTTGGACCATTTGTTCATGGGGCTGGGTGTTCTGATACCCGCCACAACGTCTTCACCCTGGGCGTTAATTAAGTATTCGCCATAGAAGTGTGAATCGCCGTTGCCGGGGTTTCTTGAGAAAGCTACGCCGGTGGCCGAGTCTGTCCCCATGTTACCGAAAACCATGGCCTGTACGTTAACAGCCGTTCCCCATTCGTGCGGAATTTTTTCAATATTTCTGTAAGCGATAGCTCTTTTTCCGTTCCAGCTTGAGAAAACAGCGCCTATGGCGCCCCAAAGCTGCAACATCGGGTTATCGGGGAATTCTTTACCTAAAACATTTTTAACGGTTTTCTTAAATTCCGCGCAAAGGGTTTTTAAATCTTCCGCCGTTAAATCAGTATCGTCTTTAACGCCTTTTTTGGATTTAACGTCATGCAGCATACCATCTAAAACTTTACGTATGCCTTTGTCGTCTTTAGGTTCAATGCCGGCGGCTTTTTCCATAACAACGTCGGAATACATCATTATTAAACGCCTGTAAGCGTCATAAACAAAGCGTTCGTTACCCGTTTTTTTAATCATACCGGGAATTGTTTTTTCAGTCAAACCGATATTTAAAATAGTTTCCATCATACCCGGCATGGAAGCTCTTGCCCCGGAACGTACGGAAAGCAAAAGGGGATTATCAACGGAACCGAAAACTTTTTTTGTTTCTTTTTCAACTTTTTTAAGATTAGATTCAACTTCAGCTTTTAATGAGGAAGGGTAATTTTTTTTATTATCCCAATAATATGTGCAAACTTCTGTAGTAATCGTAAAGCCCGGAGGAACCGGAAGTTTCATAAGACCGGCCATTTCAGCCAGGTTTGCCCCCTTGCCGCCCAACAGTTCTTTCATTGAGCCTTTGCCGTCGGCTTTGCCGCCGCCAAAGTAATAAACATTTTTCATGCTTTTAACTGCTTTTTTAACCGCGGCTTTTTTTGCCGCTTTCTTTACTGTTTTAGCCATTTTGCAGCTCCTGTTTTGATTGCTTCTCAAGTGAGATAATACTTTACAGTACCATTATATTAAATAAACGCATAAATACAAAATTTCAAATTTGTATAATATTTTATATGCTTAAAAACAGGGTTTTTTTCCTTATTTGCGCTATATGCGCCGCCACAGGCATTTTGTTAAGAATAACCTATATTCCCGCCCCTCTAACCTATGATGAAACGTTTACCGTTGTAACCGCTTCGCCGGATTTCGGCGTTTTTTATATATTGAAATATTTTTTGATACCTGACGTGCACCCGCCGCTTTATAATTTAACTTTGTATTTGTGGAACCATGTTTTCCCCGCGATGACAAAAACTACTTCAATTATTCCAAGCGGTATTTTTAGCTTAGTTTCAATATTAAGCGCGTGGTTTTTATTTCCCAAATATTTGCCAAAAACGCAAAAAATTATTTTCTTTACGCTTATTTGTATTTCCCCCCTGGTTATAAAGCACAGCTTTGAAGTACGTTCATACAGTTTTATGCTGATGCTGTCTTTATTTTTAACCTTTTTTTGCGTTAATTTAGCGCAAAAAATTAAAGATGTCAATGAAATAAATTTTAAAGAATTTGCGCTTTATTTTATTTTAACCGCCGCCTTAAGCGCTACGCATTATTTTGGCAGCATAGTAGCGGGAGTTTACTTTATTATCCTTGCGGGCACGGCTTTAAAATATAAAAAATATTTCTGGCATTTTTGCGCCGCTTACGGTTTATTTTTAGCGCTGTTTTTACCATGGCTCATTTGGCATTATTTTGCGCAGATTGAAGCCGCCAACGGCGGCTGGTGGGGCACAAGCGAACTTGTTTTAGCTGAACTGCTTAATGACGTTTTTATAAACGTTTTCGCGGGTACTCTACCCGCCGTATTTTTAGCAATAAGCGGCATATATGTCCTTTTAAAAGCAAAAAAAACATCTGAGGAGTTAAAAGAAACAAGCGTTACTTTTTCCTTCACGGCGGTAGTTTTGACACTGTTTTTTTGCCTTCTATTACAACCTAAACTTACGTTTTTTATGGGCCGCTTTTTTACCGCTCTTTTACCATGCTTATTTTTGTTGTTTTCTTTTGTTATGTGCCGCGCGCAAAAACAAAACAGGTATTTTATGTTTGTTAATGCTATTATCCTGGTAAGCATGCTTTGTATATCGCTTCAAAATATTTTTGACTATAAAGTAAACACCGGCGGCAAAACAGCGGCCGAGTATTTAACGCAAAACTCAAACGGGTCGAAAAACTTCTATTTTTATTCAAGAAATTTTTACCCTAAAAAATCGGAAGCGTTAGTTTTTGGCTACTATATTAAGGTACCAGGCGCCAAGGTTATAAATATAAACGAACCCGAAGGTCTTTCTTATTTAAAAAAACATGATAAAAACGCTTTGGTTTGGATACCCATTAACAATTTCGGCGGACTGCCGCCCTTTACAAAAGTAAAATGTATAAAACAGGATTGTTTTATAAGGATAAATACAAATGAACAGTAATAATATAATTTCACATAACGCCTATACAAAAGGCGAAGAACTTATGCACGCTTTAACGCATTGGATAGGAACAATTTTTGTAAGTTTCGGGGCAGGTGTTCTTATAACCATCGCCGCACTTACCGGTGACCCTTGGAAAATAGTTTCAGTTTCTATTTTTTCAGCTTCAATGATAACCCTTTACGTGGCGTCAACCCTTTACCACGCGGCAATAAGTCCCGTGGCCAAACGCAGGCTTAAAATTTTTGACCACATTTCAATTTATATTTTAATAGCCGGCACTTACACTCCTTTTTTATTAATTAACCTGCGCGGCGTTTTCGGCTGGGTTATGTTTGGCATTGTGTGGGCACTTGCTTTGGGCGGCACAATAATGAAACTATTTTTTACGGGCAGATTTAAAATACTTTCCCTGGCTATATATTTGGGTATGGGCTGGATTGCTATTTTCGCGATAAAACCGTTTATACAAAATGTACCGTCTTTAGGTATGATCTTTATTGTTATAGGCGGCCTTCTGTATTCGGGCGGCGTTTATTTCTACATAAGGAAAGACAAAGCCTTTTACCACGGCATATGGCATTTGTTCGTGCTGGCGGGGACAATGGTACATTTTTTTGCCGTATTGTTCGGCTGCGTTTTAATATAGGATTGAAAATGACTGACATTTCCTTAATAATACCGGTAATGAATGAAGAGAAAAATGTTGGGCTTCTTTTGGAAAAACTTGAAGCAATTATGCCCGCGGCCAAAAAAACCTATGAGTATTTGTTTATAGAAGGCGGCAGTGAAGACAGCACTCTTAATATTTTGCAAGAAAAAGCAAAAACAATTCCTCAAATTAAAATAATATCGCTTTCAAAAAGTTTCGGTAAAGAAGCCTCGCTTTTATGCGGTTTTGACTATGCCCAGGGAAAGGCGGCCATACCTATAGACGCCGACCTCCAGGACCCGCCTGAAATAATACCTGAGTTTATAAAAAAATGGGAAGAAGGAAACCAAATGGTTTACGGGGTAAGAAAAATCCGTAAAGACAGTTTTTTAAAAAACACTCTTTCCTCGTTTTTCTATAAAATTTATAATTTGATAAGTGATTACCCTATTCCATACAACGCCGGGGATTACAGGCTTTTGGATAGAAGCGTAATTGAGGCCCTAAAAAACTGCCGTGAACGTAATTTGTTTATGAAAGGCCTGTTTGGCTGGGTGGGATTTAAAACCGATTCCATAGAATTTGACAGACCTAAGCGCAATGCCGGCAACACTGGGCTACCATATAAAAAATTATGGAATTTGGCATTGGACGGCATTTTCAGCGCATCCACTTTACCGCTTAGGATATGGACTTATTTGGGCGCTATCATAGCCATATTTTCAGCCTTTTACGCTTTTTTTATAATTACAAAAACTTTAATTTTGGGCAAAGATACGCCGGGTTACGCTTCTTTAGCGGTATTAATACTTTTTTTTGGCGCCCTGCAAATGATATCTGTTGGAATTTTGGGCGAGTATATAGGCAGAATATATAAGGAAACAAAACAAAGACCAAACTATATAATCGACAAAAAGTTTAATATATAAAATTCATTTTGCTAAACAGAATAATTCCAGCCCCTATAGAATTCTTATTAATGCTATAATACCCCTAAATAAAATTTGTATAAATAGGTAAAAGGATCGTTTTATGAAAAAAGGGTTTACATTAATTGAACTTTTGGTAGTTGTTTTAATTATAGGAATACTTGCCGCCATAGCATTGCCCCAATATAATAAAACAGTTGAAAGAAGCAGAATAACCGAAGCGCTTATTCTTTCAAGAGCAGCTCTAAACTCCCAACAAATATATAAATTACAAACAGGTGATTACGCTTTAAGCTGGGACGAGCTGGATATTACCGTTCCAGCAACGCAGTTTAAACTGGCTGAGGAATATCACGGAGCTGGGCATTACGCCATAATGAAATATTATGATGTATTCTTAGATAAAAATAAATCGTGGGTAGCATCCGTAAGAAGACACCCCAACTGGGGGCGTACACCTTTAATAGCCCTTAGTTTAGAAGACCCCACTAAACAATATTGCTGTTTTTATCCCACCGGCGGGGAAGATGTTTGTAAAACAGTGGCAGACTCTTCCAAAACAACGACTTTATGGGGAAGAAACTGTTACCAAATAAAATAGTTTTAAAGAAGCCCCGCCGTACGACGGGGCTTCTTATATTAAAACTTAACTTCTTTAGGGTGATTGTCCTTAATAAACGTATTGTTTTCAAGTTCGGCAAACGCGGTATGAAGTTCCTCGCGGGTGTTCATAACAATAGGCCCGCCCCATTCAACCGGTTCTTTTAAAGGCTTGCCGCCGATTAACACAAAATGCGCGCCGTCTTTTCCCGCTTTGACAGCAAGGTTTTTCCCTTCGGTAAATAAAACTGCGTTTTTGGCGCTGATATAGTTTTTATAGTTTTTTTCCCCGCCGAACTCAGCCTCCCCTTTAAAAATATAGGCAAACATATTAAGTTCTTTATCCGTTTCTATTTCCCAAACGGCGCCGGGGTTTAAAGTAACGTCAAGGTATAAAACTTTAACATAATCCCCTTCAACAGGTCCTTTTACGCCATTATATTTGCCTGACATTACTTTTATAAGAGCGCCTTCTTCTTTAACAACGGGAATCATATCACTTCTTATATCACGGTAGGCGGGCCGCGTCATTTTATTTTTTTTAGGTAAATTTACCCAAAGCTGCAGGCCGAGCATTCTGTCTCCCTTAGGCATTTCCTGGTGGATAATACCGCTGCCAGCAGTCATCCATTGGCAGCAGCCGTCGTTAATCGCGCCTTTGTTTCCCATTGAATCACCGTGTTCCACATCTCCCTCAACTATAAAGGTAACCGTTTCTATACCCCTGTGCGGATGCCACGGAAAACCCTTTATAAAATCCGCCTTATCATGGGAATCAAAAGCGTCAAGCATTAAAAAAGGATCAAAATCTTTTACATTAGGTCTGCTTAAAACCCTTGTTAATTTTACGCCGGCGCCGTCTTTTGTGGCAGTGCCCTGAACTATTTGTTTTATTTCACGCATATTCATATTTTTTACCCCCGTTACTATTAAACATATATTAATAAAAATACAAATTCAAGGAGTTTCAACTTTACACAATCCATAATAAAAAATATAAAATAAATTATATTTAATAAACAAAGAGTAGGGTTTTAGTTTTTTACTTCTGTAAATTATTGCACCCCATAAATAAATGAAAAATATTTCCGACATAAAAAATTTAAAAAACATATTGATATTAAGAGGCGAAGGCTCTTTGGGCGACGCTATCTTATCTTCCTGCTGTTACCGTGAATATAAAAAAGCGAACCCTGAGTTGAAAATTTCCGTCGCGTGTTACGGCTCCGCTACCGCTTATCTGCAAAACAACAAATATATAGATGTTATATACAAAATACCCGCAAGACGTGTTATCCGCCCAAACCAACGCTGGATAGGACTTATTTTACTGGGGCTTAGGTTACGAATTAAAAATTTTGATCTTATTATAGATTCTTCCGCAAAGGATTTTCTTAACTGGCGTCTATTTAAACTGCTGGCAGGACGGGGACGGGAAATTAACGCAAGCTGCCTTTCCGGGGATTTTTTTAAAAAACCTTTTCACGCTCAAGAGCTGGAAAAAGAAATAGCTAAACTGTTAATAAAGCATGATATAGATTCTTCTTACGATTTGCCCGTTGAACCGGAAACGGAACAAAAAATAAATTCCCTGTTGGAAGAAAAAGGTATATCCGAATATATTTTATTAAACCTTTTCGGCTCTATAGAAGCAAGAAGTTTTAACCAAGAAACTTTTGACAAAATAACAAAACAAATTATTACAAAAAATCCCAACGCCCAAATTGTAATTCCCGGTATGCCCGCGCAAATTGAACGTGTTAAAACATGGGCGCAAATTAAAAACAGCTTTTTATTTAAAACTGCAAACGTATTTGAGCTTTTTGAACTTATCAAACGCTCGTCTTTAGTAATTACGCCCGATACTGCGATAATACACATAGCATCGGGATACAAAATAAAAACTATAGGTTTTTATAACGCATATTCCGCTTACAACGCCCCTTATAATACGCAAAGTAAAATTGTTATTACAGATAAAAACAGCGTTAATAATTTTAAAACGCAGGACTTTACCCTCGCGTATGAACAAATTTAAAAATAAGGAGTGGCTAAGCGGCAGGCATTGTTTCTTAGCTTCCTAAGCAAAGGCATTTTGTCATAATCTGTAAATTTAATCTTTTCAGCATTGTTTATACGGTCTTTAAGGTAATCATCTATCTGCTTTGCCAGTTTGTAACAAACAACTTCCATATTGGCCTCAAAGTTAAGTTTAAAACTGCGTTCATCCCAATTAGAAGAACCTATAAAACTCCACACACCGTCAACCGTCATGGCTTTGCTATGGTCAAAAGGCGCGCCCGTAAGATAAATATTTACATTATGTTTAAGAAGTCTGGCGTAGTTAGCCTCACCGCCCCACTCTATTATTTTGTGGTTTGAACTACGGGGCAAAATAATATTAACTTCAACGCCGCGCATTGCGGCCATTTCAATAGCTTTTAAAATAATTTCAGTAGGCAGAAAATAAGGCGTGATAATGTTAATTTTTTTATTAGCGTAATTAAGGCCGGCTAAACAGACGGTCATTATTTTTTCTTCCTCACTCTCGGGGCCGTCCGGTATAACTCGGGCATACGCAGCAAATGAGGGGTTTGCTTTTTCGTCATAATAAGAAGGCCTTATATTTTGCTTAGCCGAAAAATACCAGTCCTCAACAAAAATTTCCCTTATTTGGTCAATTACCGGGCCAGATACTTTAAAAGTTATATCGCGCGTGGGATTTTTAGGATTATCTTTAAGCATACACTTGCCGCGTATATTCATGCCTCCAAAAAAAGCGGTATTCCCGTCTACAATAAGTATTTTGCGGTGGGTTCTTAAATTAATAAAAGGAAGAGAGATAGGTATATTTGGCGGCAGAAATTTTACAAAATTAACATTTTTTAATTTTTTAAATATTCTGCCAAGCTTTGAATTGTATTTAGAGTTGCCGACAGCGTCAATTAAAATATAAATTTTGGCGCCGTTTGAACAGGCTTTTTTTATCGCGTCCACAAAAATTTTGCCCGCGTTATCATAATCAAAAATATAACTTGAAAGCAAAACATCTTTTTTGGCCTTTGATATCGCCCCGGCCATTTCGGGGTAAGCTTGGTCGCCGTTAATAAGCAGCTCAATGTTATTGCCGCTGACTTCTCTTACCGGGTGAACATGAAGGCCGAGCCTGGCCAGAGGAACAATATAATCCGGAATAGTTTTTAAATATTCTTTCAACTCTTTTTCTGAAACCATTTTAAAAGAAGCCTTGCCGTTATTTTCTTTAAGTTCGGCCGCTTTCATGCGAATACGGTTTATGCCGAAAATTATATAAATTATGCCGCCAAACACAGGTGAAAACCAGGCAAGGCCTATCCAGCCTATTGAGGAATACACATTGGTTTTATAAAGCAAAACATGCACCGTTACACATACCGCAAGGCCTATATGAAAGACAACAGCCATTGTATAAGAATAAAAAATAAAGTGTAAAATCTCTCGTAAAAGTTCCATTTTATACACCGTTTACCTGCTAAAACCGCTTTTTTTGTTCCTTAATCCAAGCGTCTGTCATTTTACGGGCGAGGCTTATTTTAGAAGGCAGTTTAGGCATAGAAGAAACTGTAAAGAAAGCCGCTTCGGCCACTTCGCCGGGGTCTGCCTTAAGTTTACCGCCCGCGTAATCAGAAAAAAAACCAATCATCAATCCGCTTGGGAAAGGCCATGGCTGGCTGGAAAAATACTTTAAATTTTTTATTTTTAAGTTTGTTTCTTCCATAACTTCCCTGGCGGCGCATTCTTCCAAACTCTCGCCGGCTTCTAAGAATCCCGCCACAAGCCCGTAATGATTGCCTTTAAAATTTTTGCCCCGTATCATAAGCAAAGAATCCCCCTTTTGCACAAGCACCATAACGGCGGACGCTATGTTGGGATAAATTTCCTTTTTGCAAAACGGGCACATATTGGCGTTATAAGAATATGGTTTGGTTTTAACGCCGCATGCCGGGCAGTAGCGGCTGTCGCGCGCCCATGTTAAAAATTGAAAACTTTTACCCGCCGCCCAAAAAGTTTTTTCGGGCAAAAGCAAAAAACATTCTCTTAACCCAATCCATTCAAACCCGTCTGTATTAATTTTTCTTTTAACCTCAAAGGTTTTGCAGTTTGTTTTATTTAAACAGCCTGAGGCATATATTTTCTTAGCGTTGCATGTTAACAGCGCGCGCGGAGATAAAGGAACGGAATATCTGCCCCCTTCCTTTTTAAGGAGCAAATTATTCTTATAAAAAACAAACCAATAGCTGTTAACTCTCATTATCATATGCTACCTAATTTTTTGTATATAAGAAACATTTTAATATATACAAATATATTCAACCCGCCGCGTTTATTTTGCATTTTTATGTTTTTTTACATTTGAAAAAATCATATACCGATTTAAGCGTTACACTTACAGTTTTAATATGCTTTAATTTATATTAATAAGGAGAATTTTATGGTAAAAACAAAATACACAGGCAATATGAAAATAGCAGTTGAAGTAGGGGGTTTTACAGTTAATACGGATTTGCCCGCCGCGCATAAAGGGGACAATACCGCGCCGAATCCTTTTGACTTGTTTTTAGCTTCTTTCGCCGCCTGCACCGCAGTATTTGCACTTTTTTATTTAGATAAGCACGGCCTTAGCAAGGAAGGCGTGAATGTTGATATTGAACCCGCATATACAAAAGAAGGCATGGTGGACAATTTTAAAGTATTTGTTACAATTCCCGAAACTTTCCCGAAAGAACATGAGACCGGATTAAAAACAAATGTTGAAAGCTGCAAAGTAGGCAAACATATAAAACCCGCACATGAAGTTATTATTGTAAGAAAATAAATTTTTCAGTTAACTTACAAAAAAATAACCGGCGTTTATAATAAACGCCGGTTATTTATTTAAATATTTATTAAGACTTAAAAACGGCCTCTTTTATTGCCTTTGGGGCCAAAATCTCTTCCGTCGGCAATTACTCTGGGTTTGCCATCCGCGTTAAAACGCTGTTCCGAAGAACGGGGCTTACGATCAAAATCTCTTCCGCCGCCTTTACCAAACGGTTTTCTGTCGCCAAATGACTTTCTGTCGCCAAAAGGTTTTCTGTCGCCAAAATCTCTTTTTGGGGGGAAGGCCTTTTTTTCTTCAAGAAGTTTTGTAATTTTTTCTAATTGTGTATTTATATTTTTCAATTGTTCCAATATTTCACTATCCATTTTTCTACTCCTTTTTTTGTTATACAGATATAGATGAAAATATTGTACAACTAAATATTTTTATACTTTTATCTTTATATTAAAGTTTACCTTTTATTTACCGCTTTGAACATAAAGACTTCTTTGCGCCGTATCAATAAATATTCCATATAAAAACACTAAAAACCCCTCAGTTTCGATAATACCCCCATATTTTAATTTACATCCAGCAAATTTCCCATATAGGAAGTTTTATAATTTCATAAATTTTTTAAGACAAAGAACATGTACATACTATACAAAATGCTTAATTCTATTTACTAATTAAACTTAAAACAATATTTTTTATTAAAACTCCGCGCTGCTTTTAATAAAGAGTTTTATGTTTTTTAAATTAATTACTAAATATTATAAATAATAGGTATAATGGGTGTAATATAAAAGGTATAATAGTTTTAATTTACATTAATAATAGCAGTTAAATTATATTAACCTAACAGATTATAGGACTGTTTTATAAGAGAGATAAAATGAAAAATATATTTAAAATAACGGCAATCTTTATTTTCTTATCAAGCGGCGCAAATGCGGCACAGCTTGTACTGACCTCGGCGGACCATACTCTTACCGACAACTCCGCCTATGACGGCGGCACCGCCGGCATTATTTTTAACAGCTCGGTTACAAACCGCGTTTTGAACCTTGACGGTTTTACAATTTCGGCGTCTAATAATACAGCGCAGGGATTTCAGCTTACAGGCGGCGGGGTTGTTACGGTTAACGGTAACGGCGGCGCTATAAATTTAACGGATAACAGAAACGCCGCAGGCACATCAGGTACGGGGTTAAATCTGACAGGCGCGACAACGCTTAACATAAACAATGCGGATGTAAATATCAGCGGCAGCGTTCTCGGTATTTCAAACGCCGCAGGTTCTAAACTCAATTTTATCGGCGGCGGGACAAATACGATTAACTCCAGCAATAATAAAAATGCGACAACAACAGGCGGCACGGGTATTCTTTCTACCGGCGCTGGCTCAGAGGTATCAATAACGGATTACCAAAACATTATTTTTAACGGTAACACTAACATTGGCATGCAGGCTGCAAGCGGCGGTTCTATTACAATTACCGGTAAAGCGGACGGCACCACAACATTCACCGCCTCTGGCAACGGCCGCCAGGACGGTTCAGGCAACCTTACCGCTGGGCAAGGTATATATATCAGCACCGCCGGCTCCGCCGTAACAATGACAAATATGCAGTCCGTAGATATTAACGGCAATTATACCGGCGTACAAAATGTGGCATCGACAAATTTAACTTTGTCAGGCAACGGCAGTGCGACATCCTCTTTAAGCATAAGCAACAACACTTATACGGGCCTTATTAACAGCGGCAGTACGGATATAAGCGGTTTTTCGACTATAAATATTAATAATAACGGCAATATAGGCGTTTCCGTTACGGGCGCTTCGGCTTCTTTAGATATAAGCGGCGTAGAAACAATGAATGTAAATGGCAATGCCAGCGGTATCACCACAGCGGCAAACACTACATTGAATTTAACGGGCACCGGATCTGCCGCGTCTAAACTTTCGGTCAACAATAATACGGGCACCGGGTTTTCTTCTGCGGGGCTTGTCACAATTAAGGACTTCAGAGAAATTGAAGCCAGCGGCAACGGCGGCAACGGTTTTGTCATCTCAGGCGCAAGCACTATAGAGACAGCGGCGGGGCAGAATCTTACCATAAAAACAAATAATAATACAAGCGTGGGAACTTTCGGCTTTTTATCAACTGCAGCAAATCTTGTTTTGGACAGGGTTGATATATTTGAATCCACCGGTAACGGAAGGTACGGGTTTGCCGTAAACAACGGTAAAACAACTATGAATCTTACCGATAACGGTGTGGTAACTTTGGACGGCAACGGGGTTTCTGCTACGGCGGCTGCAGCGGGGCTTTTGGTTAACGGGGCAACGGCGGAACTTGAAATAAACGGCGGCCTTAACTCAACTTTAAGCGCCTCAGGCAATAAAAACAGTACGGGATCAGGGGGCGTCGGTATACAGGCGGCTTCAGGCTCTTTAAAGCTCAATAACATGGAAACTATTACCGCAGAAGGAAACATTACCGGTATATCCACATCCGCAAACGGCTCTCTTCTTTTAGATGGAAGCGGCAGCCTAACCTCTAAATTAAGCGTAAATAATAATATCGGCGCGGGCATAAGCGCTGCACAGTCAACTTCTTTTACAATTCAGGATTTTGCAATCATAGAGGCAAACGGCAACGGCGGTACAGGGCTTAATTTAGGCGTAAACTCAACAATAACAAATATTGCGGGTGAGCAGATTTCAATAAGTTCAAGCAATAATACGGGAGCTGCCAGCGACGGCATATATTCCAGCGCGGCTAATTTGGAGCTTAAGGATTTAGCTTCGCTCCAGCTTAATAATAACGGCAGATACGGGCTGCACGTTTACTCGGGCAGCGTATCTATAGACGCGGCAGGCAGGGTCTTCGGCGTGGGTGATTTAAGCGTAACCGGCAACGGAAACCACGGCGTATATTTAAGGCTGGATAATTTAGAAATAGCCAATGTCGATGGGATAAACATTTCCGGCAACGGCGGAACGGGAATGTTGGCAAGCGGAGGAACTCTTTCCTTAAAAAGTAATAACACCGAAGGGAAGATGATCTTTTCAAACAACGGCGGAGACGGCGCAAAATTTACAGGTTCAACCCAGCTTATAAACTTTACGCAGATCAACGCTTTTAATAACGGCGGAACCGGCTTTAGCTTGGCGGGTAATATTGACTGGCAGACACAGGTCGATTCTGAATTTAGCTTTGTAGCAAAAGACAACGGCGCTTCAGGCATAGTATTAAACGGCTCATCTTTGGAAGATCCGCTGGTTTTTAACGTTAAAGAACTTGTGCTAACAAATAACGGCACAAAGGTTACGTCTAACTCAGGCACGGGCCTTTCATTAGGTAGAAATATAACTTTTAATGTTACGGACACTGATATTACCGCGACGGATAACGGCGCAATAGGACTTTATGTCTCAGGCGGCGGTGTTTTAAACGCAATATCCTCAACAGGCACTAACATTATCCGCTTGCGAAATAACGGTGATAAAAGTTTAAGCGGCAGCTCTATGGGTATGGACGTGCACGGCGGGAGATTCTACGCCGAAAATATGAACGTTATAAATATTGAGAACCAGAACTTCGGCATAATAGCCTGGTACAACGGCGAAGCCATAATGAAGGATTCCAATATAATCGTTACCGATAACGCTAACGGAATTCTTGCTTCACGCGCTACGATTGATATAAACAGCACATCGGGGTTGCATACAATATATGGTTCCGGCAATACCTATGCTCTTATTACCCAGGAGAACGCGCAGTATGAAGGCAGCGAGTATTTTAATATAACCAATATGGATATATACCTTGAAAATAACAGCTATGCCATTGCCTCTACCTTTGGCGGCGGCGCAATGAATATAAAAGGTAACGGATCTAATATTTTATCCTTTAAAGATAATTTGCAATCAGGCCTTTTTGCGCAATGGAACGTTAACAGGCCGTCTGCGGGTACAAAAGTGGCTTTATCACAGGTTAATGTTGAAGGCATGTATATACAAACCGAAAATGATGATTTAGCAATAGCCGAATCAAGCCAAGAGGGTGGCGCGGAAATTAATATAAAAGATTCAACCATAAACATGCTTACGCAAGATACTTTGTTCCAAACCATAGGTTATGGCGTTTATAATATAGAGAATGTTACGGCAACAGGTAACAGCGCGCTTTTGGTTAATACGGCTATAGCTGACCATAATGATCCAAGCGTAATGGTTGGCAAGTCTGAGTTTAACGCAAAAGATGCCTTCCTAAGCGGCGTTATAACAACAGCCGCGGATACCGCCGCACATGTATCGTTTACGGACAGCGCGTGGAATATGATTAATTCTTCCAATATGACCTCGCTTACTAATAGCTCTTCTGATATTTTTATAGGTTCTCAAACGTCCGGGGCTTATAATACTCTGACGCTTGAAAATTATATGGGTCATAATGGCAATATCTATTTAAATACAGACGTTAACGGCGGCAGCACGGATATGATTTCCGTAAGCGGCTCAGCTAACGGTTCTACCACTTTGTTTATAAATGATACAAGCACAACTCTTCCCGGTACGGACCCTCTTGAAATAAAAATAGTAGAGGCTAAGGCCGGCGCGCACATTTCCGCCAATTCATTTGTGTTAAACGGCGGCAGCATTGATACAGGCGCTTTTAAATATTTCCTTTTACAGGGAAATAAAGACCAGTCGGACAATCAGTCTTTCTTCCTTCGCTTATCTAACGCCATGACAGACACTTTTAAAACAATGTTAAACATACCGCAGCTTAATGTTGTTATGGCACAAACAGGCATGAATTCCCTTCAAAAACGTTTAGGCGACTTACGTAATTTCGGCAACTCATCTAAACAACACGGCGTTTGGACAAGATCATACGGAAAGCAAATTACCGTAGATGACCTGATAGAAACAGACATGTCAATATTTGGTTTTGAGGCCGGGTATGATTTTTTAATGAGAGAAGGCGACGAAAACAGAATTTATCTCGGTTTAATGGGTGGTTATATGACTGCTGGTAATGTAAAAACAAAACAGGATAACGGTTTTTACAGTAAAGGAAACGGCGATGCCCCCAGCGTAGGCGCTTATATGACTTTTATAACCCCTTCTTCATATTTTTTAGATTTAACCATAAGAAATTTTTGGACAAACTTAGATATGGTTAACTATTCTTCTTTAGGAACCGAGCTTAAATATTCCCCCAGAAGAAACCTGTTTACTATGAGCGCGGAATTCGGTAAAGAGTTTCAGATTATGTCTTGTCGCGGTACACAGTGGCGGGTTGAACCTAAAGCCGAATTGGCATTTTTAAACGCTTCGGGAGACAGTACAAATGTTGAAAACGGCAACGGTTCTTTAAAATATGAAAATGCCTCATATATAATAACAAAAGCCTCGGTAATGCTTGCGTATATGCATAAAAGGCAAACAGGTCTTTTTACACAACCTTACGCAGAGCTTGCTTACAGCCAAACGTTTATGGGAAAGGGCGATGTCAGCTACTCCGGCGCGGTTAGCGAAACAAACCTTTCAGGCGGCGCTTTTGAAACGGCCTTGGGTCTGAATTATCAGTTTAACAAAGATATCTATGTATATGGCCAGGCTACTTTTGAAACAGGAAGCAAGATACAAGCCTTCGGCGGCAATTTAGGCTTCCGTTTGGCTTTTTAAGCTGACAGATACTCGCATTGATATTTAAATAAAAAAGCCCTCCGCGCTATGCGGGGGGCTTTTTTCAAAACTCTGTTTTGCGTTTTTGCCAACAACAAGCCATATCACATCTAGACAGGCACAAAAAGCAGGCAAAAAACGGTATGCGCCTATGTGCGGCATAGAGATACAAAAGAAACACAACAACGAATACAAACCAATAAGAAAAAAGCTAAAAATATTAAGGAAAAAAGAAGAAAGAGAAAACCTTTTAAAGTTTGATGACTTTATTGTACCCCTGAAATAACAGGGGTACTTAAAAGCTATATTGTTTAGACGGCAAATCTACGGAGAGAGTGGGATTCGAACCCACGGTGGAGTTTCCCCCACACTTGTTTTCAAGACAAGCGCCTTAAACCGCTCGGCCATCTCTCCAAAAAAATTAAAACGGTGAAAAACACCGCATAAATATATTTTACTAAATTATATTTTTAAACACAAAAGGACAAAAAAAAACGGCGTCTTTAAAGCGCCGTTTTTAAAACAGTGTTTAATTCAACTTACTTACATAAAAAGCTTCTGCTATATCGGTTATGCCCACAAAAATCAAGTATACGCCTATATAAACGATTACAACCAAAGCGCCGAATGTCGGGCAGAACATAATAAAGAATGACAGAATCAAACCCAAAAATCCTGATATTAAAACAACCCACCAGTTTTTAAAACCCAACTCTCTAAATGAAGCCGACGCGGCAATTTTTGTTATACTTACAAACATTGCCCAAAACCCGACCACAAAAGGTATTGCCATCGCCGCACCGCCCAAGTTAGCGAGAAGGAAAATACCTATAAAAATATCTAACAAAGCTACAACAAGCGTCCAACCCGGCTTTGTCAGCATTTCCTTATTGGTTATATAGCCGGACAACTGTACAATGCCCGTACATAAAATTCCTACACCCAAAATAAACGCCAAAGTAACAAGCGTTAACCCAGGATAGACCAAAACAAGAATACCTAAAACTAAAGACAGTATACCCGTTAAGGCTAAAAACGAACTTGCTTTTGAACTTAATTTCATACACCCCTCCTTTGATTTACATATATTACGTATTTAAAAGTTACTGGGTATAGCAAGAACCCCAAAAACATGAGTTCCCCGTATACGCTTTTGTAAAACCGATATCTTTACAAGATGGTTTTACGGGTAAAATATTGCCGTCTCTGCAAATAACCTCATCCGTAGCAAGCGGAGTATATAAAATATATGTGCTTCTTTCGTTTAGAGATAAACTCATATTACTTCCATTATAAGGACCTATAAAAATTGCTCTGCCTGTGGTTTCAATTACAGACGTGAACTTATTACACTTTAAATAATTTATAGATATTGTCCCGGAAACAGTTTGATAATTACAGCCCGGGAATTCTATGGAAAGCTCGCCATAATCTTTAGCGAAAGAGCCTGTTGCCAGCACATGCGCTTTTTGTGCGGTGTTAATTGCTTTTAAGGCAAGAAGCATCTCGGCCGAACGGCTGCGGGCCACCGCTTTATTATACTGCGGTAAAGCTATAGCCGCTAAAATACCTATTATTAAAACAACAACTAAAAGTTCAATTAACGTAAAACCTTTTTTCATGTTTAATCCTTTTAAGAAATAAAGTGGCAGCCTATATTTCTGTTGTTTTTTAAAGCCGCGTAGGTAATTAAAAGCCCCGTTTGTGTGCCATTTCGAAGGTTAATTAACTCAGGCGTAAGTTCAACGTCTTGGTAAAAAACCGCTATTTCATTATGCAAATGCCTTAAAATTTTTTCGGCTCTTTGCAAATGCGTTTTACTTCTTATAAGCCCCACATAGTTCCACATAGTGCTTTGCAGGGTGGAAATATCTTGCTTAATTAAATTAAGGTCGGGTTTAGCGCGGGGACTGCGCCATTCTCTGGGAACAGGAATATGAAATTTAGTTTTTTTAATATCCTCAAAATCTTTTTTGGCACAGGCCGCGCCCATAGATAAACTTTCTAAAAGTGAAGTGCTTGCAAGGCGGTTTGCCCCGTGAAGGCCGGTGCAGGCGGTTTCCCCCACGGCGTTAAGATTTAAAATATTTGTCCGGCCATTTACATCAGCGTAAACTCCGCCGCAAAAATAATGCGCCGCCGGAACAACGGGTATATTCTCTTTAGTGATATCCACGCCTTGTTCTAAACATTTGCTGTAAATATTGGGAAATCTTTCCTTAACATGCTCAGGCTTAATAGCGGATAAATCTAAAAATACTTTATCACCGTGCAGGCGTTGCTCTTCAATAGCTCTTGCCACAACATCTCGCGGAGCTAAAGAGCCCATAGGATGATATTTATTCATAAACTGACGCCCTTTGGAGTTAACTAGAACGGCGCCTTCGCCGCGCACGGCTTCGGATATTAAAAACGTTTTACCTTTGCCGAAAACCGTGGGGTGAAATTGCATAAACTCCATATTCATAACCCTTGCGCCCACACGGTATGCCATGGCTATGCCGTGGCCGAAGCTTGAAGGAGAGTTGGTAGTATGTCTGTAAAGCTGCCCCGCGCCGCCTGTAGCCAAAACTGTTTTTTTAGCGGTAACGGCGTAAACTTCGCTTTTTTTATTATCTAAAATATAAGCGCCGAAGCAGGTTAAAGGATAGTAGCGGTCAAGCGTTTCTGAAGAGTTGTGGGAAAGCGTTAACAAATCAACCGCGGTATTATGGGTAAATGTCTTTATATTTTTTGTTTTTTTAACCTGCCTAAGCAAGCGTGAAAGCATAGCGTGGCCGGTGGTATCTTTTGAATACAAAATACGTTTTTTACTGTGCGCCCCTTCACGGGTTAGTAAAAGTTTGCCGTTTTTATCCGTGTCAAAAGGAACGCCCAGGTCTTTAATAAAAAGCTCTTCAATTACCTTGTGTCCGTTAACGCAAATATCTTTAGCAGCCGGGATATTACAAAGCCCGCAACCCGCCGTTTGTATATCTTTTAAAAGCCCGTTAACAGTTTTGGGATTTTCAAACACAACGCCGCCCTGCGCCAGGTCGCTGTTGGTTTCCGCAAGTTCCCCTCCGCAGATCATTATTACATTAAGCCCATTGCGCGCCGCTTTTAAAGCGTATGTCGCGCCCGCCAGACCCGAACCTATTACAAGGACATCAGTATTTAATATTCTCATAATTATATTTCTTCTAATTGCTGGCCATAGCCGCAAGCCCAAAGAAGGAGGAAATATCCTTATCTTGGAACTTGATCATAGCTCTTATATATGGCTGGTTAACTTCAAGCGCGTCCGACATACCAGCGCCGATTTCAATAAACCTGTTAATTTCAAAATTTACACCGTAAAGAACGTTAGGTTTGGAGAAATCGCGGTTATTAATTGTCCTGTCGCGCCCAAAATCCGTAAAACGGCCCTGCAATGTAAGGCGTTCCCAAAAACCGTGCCCGTAAAAAGGTTTCAAAATAAGTTCTGCACCGCCGGCTCCCCACACTAAACCCGCGGAGAAATCAAAGTAATTGTTGTAAAAGCCCAAACGTAAATCCAGTTTGTTCCTTTCCATATAATCATTATCGCTGACAAAATCATCCTCATTGCCGATATTGGCAAAACCCGCGCGGTAATATGTGTAGTTATTGCTGGGGTAAACTTTAAGCGCCACTTGCGCGGCAAGCGCTTCAGCGTCCATATTATAATAACCGTCAAAAACCCAAAACACTCTAAAGCGCGACATTTTACCCACAAATGTTTTTGTTTCGGCTAAAGTTTCTTTTAAATCTGCAAAAGATTCTTTAACATTTTGTTTCACTTCCGGATCATTAATAAGCGCGCCTATCATGCCGTCGCCATTGTCAATTTTATCAACAATACTGTCGGCCTTTGCTATAAGATCACGCAAATCGGCAGTCATATAACTTATATCATGGGCGGAATTTTCTAAATAAGGTTTTAAACTCGCTATCAGTTCATTTAAATTGGCGGAAAGATTACGCACATTAGATAAAGTGGCGTTCAAATCCTCACCAAGGCCGCCATCTCCGTTAATACTGTCAACAAATTGTTTTACGCTTGCAAGGGTTTCCTGAACCATTTGGTCCATGGAAGGTTCATTAGCGCCGTCAATCGTATCGCCGTTTTTAAGGATGCCTTTGCCCGGCTTTCCCTGCGCTATACTTAAAAATTTAGAACCTATTATACTGCTTGTGGTAATTTTAAAAGCCGCGTCGCGGTAAATTTCAACCCCGTCTTTGATACCAACCGTAACAAGAACATGGTCTCCGTTCATTTTTATGCGGCGCACTTTACCCACGTCAACGCCGTTAAGTTTAACCGTTGATTTACCGGGCAGTCCGGTAACGTCGCTAAATCTTACGTTAACTTTATATTCGCCGCCTGTTGAAATATTGCCAAGCATATATACCGAAATGCCGAAAAGTATTACCCCCGCCACCGCGAATATGCCAACTTTAGTTTCTGCTCTCATAGTATCATTCTACCTATTTTAATTTATTTTAATCGGTCCGTTACTCGTGCCGTCCACAAACTGCCTTACATAAGGATTGTCAGTATTTTTAAATTCTTCCGGCGTGCCCTGCATAAGCACCTTGCCTCCGTATAAGAAAACAATGGTGTCTGATATCTTGTAAGCTGATTTCATGTCGTGCGTGATAACTACAGACGTCATATTAAGTTTTTTCTTCATATCTAAAATAAGTTCGTTAACAACGTCAGACATTATAGGATCAAGACCGCTTGTGGGTTCATCATACAAAAGATACCTCGGGCTTACGGCCAAAACGCGCGCCAACGCGACGCGCTTTTTCATACCGCCGCTTAACTCGGAAGGACGCATATTCTCAACGTCTTTTAAACCGACCAAGGCAAGTTTGTCTTTTACTATTTCTTTATATTTTGATTTAGGCTCTTCCGTTAAATAGCGTAAACCAAACTCAACGTTCTCGCCTACGCTTAAAGAATCAAACAAAGCCCCTTCCTGAAATAAATAGCCGAATTTGCGCCTTATAGCCGCGAGGCGGAATTCATCATCAGTATAAGTAAAATCTTTACTATCAATTAAAATTTTGCCGCTTGTGGGTTTTATAAGACGCACAATACACTTAATAAGCGTGCTTTTGCCCGTACCCGAGCCGCCTATTACGGACACAACCTCCCCCTCCTTAACCGTTAAATTAACCCCGTTAAGAACTTTTTTATCACCAAAGCTTTTGTATAAATCTTTAATTTCTATCATCTTATATCCCGAACGCCGTTAATATAGCGGTTAAGAAATAATCCAAAACTAAAATTAAAACCATGCTTGTTACAACGGCTATCGTGGTTGAACGGCCCACGCCTTCGGCGCCGCCTTTTGTGTCCAAACCTTTATAGCAACAAACCGTGCCTACCATAAAAGCAAAGAAAATTGATTTTATAAAACCGTGCATGAAATCAAGCGTGTTCATATAGTTTGTAATATCTTCTAAATAGGTAACATCCGGCACGCCTAAACCGTGTACCGCCACCAAATAACCGCCGAATATGCCTGAGAAGTTAGCGAAAAGCGTAAGTATCGGCACAGTAAGCATAAAAGCGAACATTCTTGGCAAAACAAGCTGCCTTACGGGATTTGTGCCTAAAGTATAAAGAGCGTCAATCTGCTCCGTTACCTGCATTGTGCCTATTTCAGCCGTAACCGCGGCCCCTGCGCGGCCTACAACCACAACGGCCGTAAGCACGGGCCCAAGCTCGCGTATTAAAGAAAAGCTTACCAACGTTCCTACAAACATAGGCTCGCTTAAAATATTTGAAATAGTGTTACCGCCCTGCAAGGCAAGAACCATGCCGGTAAAAATACTGGTAAGAGTTGTAACCGTAAGAGAGTTTATGCCTATTGTAACCGACTGCTGCATAGCCTGCGCCCATTCAAAAGGCGCTTTGAAAAGCCAAAACATACAGGAGCGAAGCATGTTAAACGCTTTGCCGCATTCATTAAAAAATATAATTATTTCCCGCCCGATAACAGCGAACATAAGTTTTAAACGCGCTCCTGTGGTTACTATTTAATACTATATAACATTATTTTACTATTTATACATAGTTTTTTTCAGAAGAAAAGAAGGTTTTGTCCTTTACGGGCAAAACCTTCTGCGGTAAATTTACTTTTGTATTTAAAGAATTTTCTACGTTAGAAAAAAATATATTATTTATAAAATCTAGGCACTCTGGCGGTTATAAGTGTGGTAATCTCATAAGCTATGGTGTTTGCCCAGGAAGCAAGCTCCCAAGCGGTAATTTCCTCATCACCCTGCTTACCTATCAAAACAACTTCGTCGCCTACGGTTGCCTCTTGGACGTCAGTGACGTCAACCATAATCATATCCATGGTAATATTGCCAATAACCTTGCATCTCTTGCCCGCAATCAAAACCTCCGCCTTGCCGGACATGGCGCGCATATACCCGTCTCCGTAACCTACGGGCACGGTAGCTATATGCATTTGTTTAGGCGCAATAAAACTTTGGTTGTAACTTATGGCGAAATCTTTTTTAACATCTTTAACAAACACTATTTTTGATTTTAAAGAAAGAACAGGTTTAAAATTTTTATCCTCTTTTACCATGCCGTAAGCGCCAAGTCCCAAACGCACCATGTCAAACCTGCCGCGCGGAGCGAAAAGCGTACCCATGGTAGCGCAGGCATGAAATATTTCTACGTCAATATTATCAGCTTTTGCGGCAAGGGCGGCTTCTTCAAAATAACCTAATTGGCAAGAAGTAAAAACTTCGTCGCTGTCTGTGGAAGATAAATGAGTGTACAACCCCTCAATAATAATATTTTTATTTTGTTTAAGCTCTTGCAGTATTTTAGCTACGCCGGTACGTCTTGTGCCTATGCGCCCCATGCCGGTATCTTGCTTAACATGGCAGTAAACGGTTTTATTGATTTTAGAAGCTATTTCACAAACGGCTTTGGCGGCGGATAAACTTGCTATTGTTATAGCCAAATCATAAGCGGCGGCGGTTTCAAAAGCTTCAAAAGGATAGACGCTTCCCAAAACCAGAACAGGCAGTTTTATTCCGTTTTCTCTAAGTTCAACGCCTTCTTCCACAGAAGCGGTACCAAGCATATCGCAAAGATTATTTTCCTGGGCGTATTTAGCAAGCTTAACTGCGCCGTGTCCGTAAGCGTTTGCTTTTAAAACAAAAAGCATTTTTGTTTTTGGGTTTAAAAGGGAACGAACATAATTAATATTATGTTTTAAATTTTCCAAGTCAATCACGGCGGCTGTAGGCCTTAAAATTTTATCCATAATATCCTAGCCCGTTTTACATAGGAACGCTTACGTCCCCGTATTCGCCCACTTCAATATTTTCAGGAGCGGGGTTTGTAAATAAAGTATGTTCGCTTATAAAGTTTAGGTCAACGTCGCCCACCGGGCCGTTACGCTGTTTGGCTATAATTAATGTGGCCTTGCGTTTAAGGCTTTCATCATCACGTTTATAATAGCCGTCGCGGTGTATTAAAGCAACAACGTCCGCGTCCTGCTCAATAGAACCTGATTCCCTTAAATCGGAAAGCTGGGGCTTATTATCTACTCTGCTTCTGTCCTCGTTTTTACGGCTGAGCTGTGATAAAGCGACCACAGGCACGTCTAAGGTTCTGGCAAGTTCTTTTAACATTCTTGAAATTTCGGACACTTCTTGCTGTCTGCTTTCAAAGCGGCCCGTACTGCGGATTAACTGCAAATAGTCAATCATAATCATGCCTAACTGTTTGCCCTGTTTTTCCAAATCATTGGCAAGGCGGCGCGCACGCATACGTATCTCTGTAATAGTAATGCCGGGAGTATCGTCAATAAAGAAAGGCGCCTGCGCAAGGCGGCCCGCTTCACGGGTAAGGTCGCGCCATTTTTCCATTTTAAAAATACCGCTGCGCACCTGGTGCACGTCAGCCATGGCGGCGGAACAAAGCATACGCTCAAAAATAGAGTTCTTGCCCATTTCTAAAGAGAAAAAAGCTATAGGAATATTTTTAACCACGCTTGCGAAATGCGCCACGTTTAAAGCCAGCGCCGTTTTACCCTGCGAAGGGCGCGCGCCTATAATAATTAAATCAGACTTTCTAAACCCGCCCGTTTTATAATCAAATTCAGTAAATCCCGTGGGCACGCCTTTAACGGGGTTTTTATCAAGCCTGGCCTTTTCAATAAGATGCATAACCTCTTCGGCAAGGTCTTTGGCGGCAATAAAGCCTTTAATATCCTGCTTTTGGCTTATTTTAAAAATTTGCTCCTGGGCAAGGTCAATAAGTTTTTCAGGCTCGTCTTCCTGTTTGTAAGACTCTTGTATAATTGTTGTGGAAATTTTAATTAAATCTCGCACCAAAAACTTTTTATAAACAATTTCCGCATAATGTTCAACGTGGGCGGCGGTGGAAACTTTATCTATAAGTTCGGCTAAATATACTTCCCCCCCTACTACGGCAAGCTGGTTTGTGGTTTTAAGTTCTTCGGTTAACGTAATGGTATCAATAGCCTGGTTCTTATCAGCTAAATTACGCATGGCGGAAAAAATTTTCTTATGGGCGTCTTTATAAAAGTGCTCCGCCTTTAAAATATCAAAAGCGCGTTCAACAGCCTGGGCCTCTATTAACATTGATCCCAAAACCGCCATTTCCGCGTCTATCGCCTGGGGAGGAACTTTATCTAAAATATTGTCTGCCATACTGCCGCTCCTTATAATAAATCCTGATACTCGCCGTCAAAAACCGGCTGGTAGTTATTGCGTGCCTTTTCTGATGATATTAAAATTTTTACGGGGTTCGCGCTTATTATTTTGCCGTCTTGTATTTTTACACGGTATAAAAGGGCGCGTTTGTCTGCCGGGTTTTTATTTCCGCCGAAAACAAAGTTTCCCAAACTGTATACTATGGTTACACCTTTATATTGTGCAATATTTTGCACCACATGCGCATGATGTCCTATAATTAAACTGCTTCCGTTATCAACAGCTAAACGGGCAAGGCGTTCCTGCAAGGCGTTATTTTCATAAGCTTTTTCCTCACCCCAGTGAAAAGTGGTTATGATAATATCACAATTAATTTCTTTAAAATGTTTTAAGTGTTTTAAAAGCATTTTGCTGTCCCGGTTCCAGTCAAAACCCTTTAACCCGTGGAAACAAAGCTTTGTCTCATGCAGTTCTTTTACTATCAAATCATCATAACCGAAAAAAGCAATACCCGCTTTTTTAAGATTTTCCCTTGTGTCATTGTAACCTTTTACACCGTAATCATGCGTATGGTTATTGGCCATATTAACCATTTCAACGCTGCCGGCTTTAAGGATATCCAGGTATTCGTAAGGGCCTTTAAAGCGAAATTCCTTTTCCTGCGCTTCGTCGTTATCCGTAATGGCGCCCTCAAGGTTAACTATTGTAAAATCGTCCGTAGTAAACATAGGCAGCATATTTTTTAAAAAATATTTCTTATCGCCCTTTAGCTGCTTATACTGCCAGTTAAAAGTCATACCCTGTTGCTCGGGATAATCTCCCATCGTGGTATCGCCCGCGAAAGTAAGCGTTATAACACGCCCCGGAACGGCGCAAACTTCCGCATTGGAATCCTCTTCCGTCTGCCCGCTGACGGTAAGTTCCTGCGCAACCTTTTCATATTCATGCCACGGGAAAGCCGAACTCTGCGTTCTGTTTGAAGAGCAAGCACAAACAAAAGCTGCCAAAAGCAAAACGAAAAATGAAGGTTTAAACAAATCCGCGCGCATTTTAAATCCTAAAATTATAGATTTATATTTTTAAATAAGGTTAATAAAAAATAAGAAAAAAAGTACTCCCCGAGGGACTCGAACCCACAGCCTACTGTTCCGAAGACAGTCGCTCTATCCAATTGAGCTAGGGGAGCTTAATTAAAATTTATTTATATATATTTTAGCAGATTTGACAACCCCGCAATAAACTAAATTATCCCTCGCGGCGCTTTTAAACTTGTTTACAAAAATAAAATTTGTTTTTGTATAATCAATTAAGGTTATAAGGCCCATAGTACATATAGGTCTTTTGGCCCTTGTGGCGGTTTTATTATTTGATTATTATTAGTATATATGGAGTTATCATGAGAAAGTTTTTTATACTTTTTATTTTGCCTTTAATGCTGGTTTGCGCGCGCGCCGGCGTTGAGGAGGATTTGGATATTAAAATCCCCCGCAACATAAAAGATGAAAAAATAAAATTAAAAGAAAAGATTTTAGAACAGGTAAAAAGATCCGACACTGGAATTACCGTTACCATAAACGACGCTTTTGATCCTGACTTATCCGAACAGCACGGTGTTTTTTTAAAGGCCGAGCCTATTATATCAGGGTCTCTCCATAACGGGAAAGTAAAAGCGATAACAGGAATAGACATAAAAGACAGGGCGCTTTTAATAGATTTTACCGTTCTGGGCGCGCAGGAAGATAAAAAACAAAAACAAATCGGCAATTTTAATCCCAAAAAATATAAAAAAGAAGATAAGGAAATTACGCTTTACCTTCCCGCCAAATACAGGTTTAAACAATATACGGAAAACACTAATGACGGAAACGTTATTTTTTATGAGAAAACATCGTCCGAATCGTTAAGGGTTGACATAACATACGAAACAGACAGCTCTAAAATAGCAAAACCTTTAATAACAATAATTAACGACGCCGCTCTAAACGGCGCCAACCCGCTGCTTATTTTAAACAACATTTTGCCCAACCACCCCGATTTTAAATATTTAAAAGATATAATTCCCGCCAAAAAGGAAGACGAAGCTAACCCAATAGTTATTTATAAAACCGTTTCAAAAAATACGGTAACTTTAACTTATTTTATATTCGGATAAAGTACAATAAAAAACCCGCGCGATTTAAACCGCGCGGGTTTTTTATTGTAAACCAAACTAAGCTATTTATTTTCAGAGCCGGCAACCGCGGAGGGCAATGCCTTTAAACTCAGATTTCTTATATCTCCGCTGCTCGGGTTTTGGAAAGGCATTAAATCAAAGTCTTTCATAACCGCGAACAAATGGTCAAATAAATCAGACATATGCGCCTCATACGCTACCCACGCGGTAGTATTGGTAAAGCAATATATTTCCAAAGGAAGCCCTTGTGAGCCGGGCTCAAGTTGCCTTACCATGGAGGTATATGTTTTATGTATATAATCACGGCTGCCTATATAAGCTTCGCAATAAGCGCGAAAGGTGCCCACGTTTGTTAAATGCCTGCCGTTAACCATGCTTTCTTTTACATTGCAAGTTTCGTTAAATGAGGCTATTTCCTGCCCTTTCTTTGTAAGATATTCTTTTAATAACTCAATTTTTTTAAGTCTGTTAAAAAGGTCCTCATCCATAAATTTAATTGTCTGCACATCGATATTTATGGCTCTTTTTATTCTTCTACCGCCGGAGTCGCTCATTCCGCGCCAATTTTTAAACGAGGAGGAAATTAAATCATAGGCGGGAATGCTTACAATAGTTTTGTCCCAATTTTGCACGCGCACGCTTGTTAAAGAAATATCTATAACATCGCCGTCGGCGCCGTGTTTGGGCATTTCAATCCAATCTCCTATGCGGAGCATGTCGTTAAATGAAAGCTGGAAGCTTGCCGTTAACCCTAAAATAGGGTCCTTAAACACCAACATTAAAACGGACGCGGCCAAACCTAAAGCGGAAATAAAGAAAAGCGGTTCTTTGCCAAGCATCCACGCCAAAATGACAAGACCGCCCAAAAAGTTAATAACTATTTTTATAGCCTGCATTAACCCTTTAACAGGGAGTTTGGGGTTGTTGCCGTAGAAGGAAATTATAATATCAATAACTTTATTAATTATTATAATTACGCAAATTTGAAAGTACACGTTAACAACTTTTACTCCGAAGGAGGCGAATCTGGCATATTCCCCGGGGAAAAAGAAGTCAACCGCGTACTGCGCTAAAATACCGGCTAAAAAATAACCTATAGCGGCAAAAAAGTTGCCTTTTTGCAGCGCGGTGTGCCATTTTTTAAAGCGGCCTTTGAAAATTCTGTCTATAAGATATTTTTCCGTAAAAAGCCTGAAAATATATCCCGCAAGCCATATCAAAAAAATAAATATGGCAAGACTTATTAATTTTGCCAAAAGCAAGGCCCAAAATTCAGACACTTGCAGATATTCAAGAAGATTAAATATGGGTTTCATATTTTCAATTATATTATATAATTAACCCATGAGAAACATTATTCTTTTTATAACGGTGTTTATTATGTTTTCCTGCGCCGGAAACGTGACTTATGATTCCGCTTACGCCTCAAACAAAGAATGGCTGGAAGTTGTTAGCGACAAAAAAGACTGGGAAGGTAAACAGGTAGACTCCTGCTTTAAATTAAACTTTAAATTCATACCTGAAGAAGCTAAAAACAGGTTAGATAAAAGATTCTCATGTACCCAAACCTGCTGTTGGCGCAGCGACATGCCTGAAGTGGTGCTTGATTTTAACCGCGATTACGCGCAAGACCTTGCCATGAAAGGACGCTCTAGAAAATATGAGCCCGGCGTCATAAGAATAAAAATAAAATATTCCTCAGTTTTAGGGGTTATAACAGCCTCGGTAACGCCCGCCGGAGCCATAAGCCGCGACGGCACCATAAAACTTAAATATAAAGAAGAAACTAATCTTTACCGCATTTCCCAGTTAGAAAAACAAAAAACGATACAAGATGAGGCCTACGAAGCCAAAAAAATTATACAAAACGCCAGAGAAGCTGAGCTTAAAACACAGGAGCAGAAACGTATTTCAACGCTTACTTTAAACTACAATAAAAAACAAAGTATTGATTATGTCAAACGCTTTTTCGGTTACGATATAGACAATTATCTTTACCGTCTTGACCGTGAAGACGCCAAAAAAGGATATATTTTGATTAACGGCGACAAAGAGTGGAACAGCGCTATGTTTGACAATATGTTTTTGGTTACCTGCGTGTCTGATTCCAAAAGAGGTAAGACTCAAAATTCTTTAAAACCTTACCCGATACACTGCGGCATATGGCTTGTGGATTTAGATAATAATACAGTAGTTCCACATAACGCTTTGGCCAAACAGATAGCAGCTAAATAATCCGCCATTGTACGGCGGGTGGTTTTAAATATTATTTTACTGTTATAGCTTTTCTAATATTTTCGTCGCTCATTTCCGGTACTTTAGGCCTGCTTTTGGAAGTAATTTTTTGATAAACCGCTTTAGATGCAATGCCTCCGCCCACTACTATGGCCGGCCATTTCGCTTTTTTTGCGATACCGGGCATTTTAGAAGAAACAGCCCTCCAAGCCTGCCCGCTTTTAAAAGCTGCCTTCGGCATATATTTTACGGCTGTTTTACCGGCCAGGCCCAACCCCTTGCCTACTACTTTAAAAACTCTTGCAAAAGTCGCCCATTCGGCAATAACCTCCGCTGCCATTTGGTTTCTAACCATATCGGAAACAAGCGGATCAAGTTCCACAACTTTCTCGTTTAAAACGGCAAGAAAGGTTTTATGCTGCACCGTCCAGCCTTCTATATTTAAAATATCGTTATAAGCGTTAGCGAATTCAAGCCCCAGCATGGCAAACAAAAAGTAATTAAGAAAGCCGTACCCCTCTTTATAAGTCGCGTATTTTATAATAAAGTTTGTCATTTTATCGTAACGTTCTGCCATAGCGTAAGTGCTGAAAAGAGTTTCAATTAAATTAAAAGCTATTTCATGTTTATAACCGGACTGGCTTTTGGAAAATTTTGCCCCTTTATCTAACATATCCCAATCCATACCGGGCAAGGGGTTTTGCAAATATGCCGCCCTGTCAACAAAAGACCCTGTGGTTATAAGAAGTTTAAAAATACTGTCATCTTCCTTAGCGGCAAAAAAGCAAACACTGTACATAAAGTTTTTTATAGCCATGGTTTGATTAGGTATTTTTAACCCGGGTATAGTGCTTTTTTCATAATAAGCGAATTTAAGGCTGTCACTGTATCTTTGTAACAGGGTTTCTAATTCTTGCATCACTTTTCTTTGCTGGAAAGGTTTTAAATACACAATTTCCGACAAAGCTTTAGCCACCCATACTTGTGTTACCGGATAACCTGTTTTAACACCTTCTAAAAGTCTTTCCAACATTAAAGAACTTGTTGAATTATTTGACACCAAACTGGCGGCTACAAGAGTGTAGAGATAGTAAACCTTGTAGTATTTATCGTCTCTGTCATAAGGGGTTTTTAACTGCTTTATTATAAAATCGGTTAAGGTTTCGGCCTCAAAATAATTAAAATACACATAAGGCAAACTTTCCAAAATAAGGCCAAAATAACAAGGCGTTTCCCCCTCATATCCTTCGGAACAGGAGTCTTTTTCATAAACTTCCGGCCGGGATAAAAGTTCTTTATCTTTAAGCAGGCTAAGTAAAACAATCCCTCTGCCGTTTTCCTCCGTTATGTTTTGCGCCCAGGAAATAATTTTGTTTTCTTTTAACTCAATCGGTTCAAACGGAAAGTTTTTTAAAACAACTCTTGTATTATCTTGCCTGACAGTAATACTGTTTTTTTCTTTTTCAATAGCGGCGGCAATATTTGCGGCGTGATTATTTTTACCAAAAGCGGGGTTTGTATTCGCAAAAAACTCAGCCTGCTTTTGCAAATCTTCCATCTTCTTTTTAAAATCTGTTTGCTGCTGTTTAAATTCCTTGCTTTCGGCGTTATTTAGAAAAAGAAGCGGCTGCCCAACCGCTAACCGTGTTTGGGAAGATATTAAACTAAAACATAAAAATAACGCCGATACTTTAATAAAGTATTTGTTCATAAATCGCCTTTCTTGTATATATTAATTTTACCGCCGTTAAGCCGCCGCAACAAGGGTCAAAAGGCCTAAATGTTTTTAGGCCTTTTGACCTATAGCAGGATTTATTAATTTGCCAATAAAAACACCCTGTCCTAAAATGAAAACTATAAAATCCATAATGAAACCCCCGGCTCAAGCCCGGGGGGGCTTTTATTTCAAAGCTTAGCTTTGCGATTTCACTCAACAATAAACATCAACGCCTTCACAGCGGAAAGGCGTAGGCGTTGAGAAATCAGGGGACTACCATCCCCCGCTTTACGCAGAGGGACCCGTACTCTCATAAAAAAAGCCCCGCCATATGGCGGGGCTTTTAAAAAAAATTTAATTAATAAACTGAGTTCCAGGTTCTGTCAGTAACGGTAAAAACAATTCTTCTGTTAGTGGCTCGGCCTTCAATACTGTCATCTAAAGTAAGTGGACGCCTTTTACCAAACCCATACACTTTAATTGAATCCGGGTGAACGCCGCGGCTTACGATATAGCTTTTAACGGCAATCGCCCGCGCTTCGCTAAGCCAGTCATTATATTCGTCTGACCCGACATTGTCCGTATGCCCCTCAACAATAAGTTTAATATGCTGTCTGCCCACCATAAATCCAGCTACTTTATCCAAAATAGGATAGGCCGAAGCCGCTAAATGCACGGAATCAAACTCAAAATTAACGGAAGGTATTTGCCTTGAGGCAAACATTTCTTCGGAGGTTTGTTTTTCAAGCCTCGCGTTTCGCTTTCTTTCTTTTTCAATAATAGGGTCCGCAACGTATCCGTTTTCGTCTCTTTTGGGTTCACTCGAACAGCCCGCGACGCCGATAAACAAAGCTAAAACTAAAATTACTTTTATAAATTTCATAATATCATCCGTACAGAATTAAATTCTATTTTACTTAGATTATACAAAAAACTGCCAATATTCCAAAAAACACCCAAACGCTGTATTTTTCACAAACCGCTTTTAGCGTTTTACTCCTACTGTTTTTAATAATAGCAATTAAATTAAAAACAAACCGAAAGTTCAATAACCGGCAAAGCTTTTTGCCCGCTTAAAAAGCTTCAACTTTTGAATTTTAGAGTTTATCCACATTTATCAACACCCTGTTGATAAGTTGTTGATAACTTTTCTGTATTGCTAAATTTAATTAAAAAAATTTTAATAAAAAATATTAAATTTTCTAACTTTTACCCAAAATTGTGGATAACTCGGCTTTTCTGTGGATAACTTAAACCCAACAAGCGCATCTCTATTGATAAAACCCTGTTGATAAAGTAAAAATCCACGTCTAAACATACTATACAAAAGAGGTTTATAAAACTAATTAAAAATTATCAAAAAAAACTGTTGACAAATCAAATTTTTTGTTGATATTTTGCCTTTTTAGGAGCTAAAATACCATTTTTTAGAACAATTTTATCTTTAAATCGGACGTCTGTCCCAAAAGCGACAATTTAACCTTAACATTTCTCTTTTTTGCCGATTCGGCCGCACTTTTTGTTATAAAAAACTGCTGGGGCTGCTCATTCCAAATCAAAGCAGAGGAGGGCTTTATGGTTAAATCGCTTTGCAAGGGCAGGTAATTAGCCTCAAAACCGTTTTTATAAACTAATGTTGCGGTCATGTCAACGCCTTCTTTAAAGCCGCGGGGAACGCCGTTTGTGTCCGTAGATAGAAAAAGCTTAAAATCTTTAGCATAACCTTCCGGACTAAAAACCATATCCGTAGGTATTGATGATAAGCTCACGTCTTCCTTAAAAGAATAAAGTAAATTCCCGCCAAATTTAAACTTTTCGTTAAAAACAAAGCGGTTTATTTCTTTTTTAGCGCCGCTTAACAAAATTCTGCCCTGGGGAGCAAAGGTTTTTAAATCGTCAAAAAATTTAACATCAATTAAAGCTAAATTCTCTATTTGCGTTTGGTTTTGGTAGATATTTGCAACGAATTGGGCGTTAAAATTCCTGCCCGCTAACATGCGGTACCTGGGCTCGGCCTTGGTACGGAAGTTTAAATCCGTATAAATAAGAACATCTCTAAGTAAAAATCTGGTAAAAGCGGCGGTATCTAATTCTTTTTCAGCTGGGGTTATAAAAACGAAGATAGCGTCTTTAGAAACAACAGTTTTTTTATGTTCTGTTTCACCCAAAACATAAACAACGGGGTAAGAGGCCCTTGTTTCTAAATATCCTTGGGGCAGAACAAAACGCACGTTTCTTTGGGTTTTTGTTTCGGAAGAAGGGAAATTAACGTATGCGTGTTCATTTTCATTAATTATAATGCGCTCCTCTTTTTGTTGTTGTGAAAAAGCCATAACAGGCAGCAAAAATAAAACCGCCAATAATTTAAATTTGTTCATTGCTTTCCTCCTGCAAATTTGCACCCTCAACTGAAACCCGGTCCTGCGCAGATTCTCTATCAACAGGCTGTTCAGCGTCTGTTTCCGCCTCCACAGGTTTTTCCTGTGGTTTTACGTATTTAAGTTTTGTATCCGCCATAATATACGCGCGATTACCGTTAAGCCACTTGCGATGCTCGTTATACTCGGGGCAATGAACAGCCACTAAGGACCAGTATTCATCGGCATGGTTCATATGGACAAGATGCGCAACCTCATGAATTACAAGGTAGTTAATAATAACATTGGGCATCTTTATTATACGGTAAGAATAATTGATATTTTTCTTTTCGGACGCGCTTCCCCACATGGTCCGTTGGTCTTTAATAGCAACGTTGTTTACTTCAACACCCATTTTTTCGGCCCAAATTTTGGTGCGTTCCTTTAAAACTGTTTCCGCCTGGTTCCAAAGCCAGGTTTCAACTAAAGCGCCGGCATCGTCCTGTTCGGACTTTATTTTAACAATAAACTTGCCGTCCTCAAATTTAACGCTTGGTTCTTCCTCAGGGGTTATATTAATGGCTGCGTCATAAATATCGCCCATATAAAGCACTTTACCCGCTATATCTTCCTTTACTTTGTCTTTGGCAAAGACTTCCGGCATGTCGGACTTAAGGGACTCTATAAAAAGTTTAATGTCAGTTAATGTGGTTTCTATTTCAATATCGCTCATAATCACTTCCAAATCTATGGTAATTTAAAACTATTATATTATTTTTTAAAATGATATAATAACTCTATGGCAGATTGTATATTTTGCGGCATAGCCAGCGGAGAGATTGAAACAAGAATCATTTTTGAAAATGACGATATTGTCGCTTTTAAAGATTTAAACCCGCAAGCTCCGACGCATATTTTAATTATACCTAAAAAACACTTAACTTCCTTATCGGACGCGAAAGCGCAGGATTTAGAGCTTTTGGGAAAACTGCAATTAGCCGCTGTTGAAATAGCAAACAAATTCGGGCTTAAGGATTTCCGCTTAGTTACAAATAACGGTAAAGGCGCGGGGCAAAGCGTAGGACACCTTCACTTTCACCTTTTGGCGGGAAGAAGAATGCTTTGGCCTCCGGGTTGACGCTTAGGCAGGCACAAATTTAACTGTTTTAAAAAAGCCCCCTTGTAATTTAGGGGATATCTATTATACTTTTTCAAGTAAAGGTGGTGAGAAATTAAATGGTCTTTGTAAAAGTTAGAGACGCAGAGCATTTGGAAGAAGCGCTTAAAAGATTCAAAAGAGAATGCGAAAAAAACGGCATACTTAAAGAAATCAAAAGACGTGAAACCTACATGCCGCCGAGCGTGAAAAGAAAAATAAAGTCTCAAGAAGCTCAAAGAAGAATGAGACGCACAAAGCGCAAACGCTTTTAATAGTTTGTTCTTAAAGCAATAGTCCTCTTAAAGAGGGCTATTGCTTCTTTTTCTGTAAACGGTTGGTGGTTTTATGTCAGACAAAATAATAGAAGAAATAAGGGACAGAGTTGACATTGTTGAACTGGTAAGAGAATATGTGCCCTCTCTTAAAAGAGCGGGTAAAACATATAAAGGCTGCTGCCCTTTTCATAATGAGAAAACCCCTTCTTTTACGGTAAGCCAGGACAGGGGGCTTTTCTATTGTTTCGGTTGTCAGACCGGGGGCGACGTTTTTGCGTTTTTGATGAAGACAGAAAACCTGTCTTTTTCTGAAGCGGCAAAAAAATTAGCCGAACGCGCCGGACTTGAATGGAAAAAAGAGGAAGTATTGACCCAGGAGGAAAAAAACCGTCTGGAGGCAAGGAAATTATTAGATTTCGCCAAAGTTTTTTACAATAAAACATTGTTAAGCTCCCAAGGTAATGAAGCCAGGGGCTATTTGAAAAAAAGAAGTTTAACCAAAGAAACGGTTGAAAAATTTGAAATAGGTTTTACCCCCCAGGGGGTTGACGCGCTTAGTAAAGCGGCATTGGCAAACGGCTATAATGCTAACTTACTGCGTTCCGCGGGGCTTGCCGCCCAGGGGCAGTATGGGGTTAGGGATTATTTCAGGTCAAGAATAATGTTTCCCATTATCAACCACCGGGGTGAAACTGTTGGCTTCGGCGGGCGTATATTCGGCGAAGGGGAACCTAAATATTTAAATTCGCCCGAAACAATTTTATTTTCCAAAAGCAGGGTTTTATACGGGCTTAATTTTGCCGGGCCTGAAATACGTAAGGCAAATTACAGCATTTTGCTTGAAGGATATATGGATGTAATAGGCGTTATGCAAAGCGGCATTGGCAACTGCGTGGCCCCTTTGGGCACAAGTTTTAATGAAGAGCACGCCAAGCTTTTAAAAAGATACAGTGAAAACGCCGTAATTTTATTTGACCCCGACGCCGCGGGCATAAAAGCCAGTTTAAGAACGGCATTAATTTTAATACAGCAGGGTTTATTTGTTAAAGTAGCCACTTTGGGCGAAGAAGGCCTTGACCCGGACGAGTTTATTAACAAGTACGGAAAGGAAAAATTTGAAAATATTTTAGCGGACGCGGTTGACATTATTGATTTTCAGGCTGATGTGCTTATTAAACAGCACGGCGGCAATTTAACGCCGCAAAACAAAACGCAGATAGCCGCGCAGCTTATGGAAATAGTTTCCGTACAGCCGGACCCTATAGTAAAAAGCGAGTGGATTAAAATTGTTTCCGAAAAATTAAGCGTGGAGGAACACCTTTTAACGCCTAAAAAAACGGCTGTTAACACAAGAAGAAACACCCCGCCCGCGCCGCAGGTTAAAAAAACAAATATTCCCGTAGAGGAAGAAGATTTGGTCGCTTGGCTTTTAAAAAGCCCGGCGCATATAACGCAAGCCCAAGAGCTTGACGAAAGTAAGTTTACAAGCCGCGCTTGTTATGAGATTATCAGTACTATGGACGAAATATTAAAACAAACCCCATCTACTGAGAACATAGCTCCGATGCTGATAAAAAAATTACCACAGCACGAAAACTTTATACTCAAAATAAGCATGGCCGCGACGCCGAAGGACTTTAACCCGGCCCGCGATATAAGAGACTGCGCAGCTAAGATTGAAAGAAACTACCTTTCAAAAAAATTAGCGGCGTTAAAAGCAGAAATAAAAAAAATGGGAGTCGGCAGCGTGCCTGAGGCGTTACTCAGAGCGCAGAACGAACTTCAAAAACAAATTAAAAATAGTTAGGGCCGCGCATAAGCACGGACAGCGGAGAGGACAAAAAATGGTAAACGTTGCAAATAAAGCTTTTAAAGATTTAGTTGAAGTTGGTAAAGAAAACGGTTTTCTTACCTTGGACGAAATTAACCGTTCGCTTACATCTTCCTCAATGAGCGCGGAAGATATTGACGGTTTAATGGGCACATTGGAAGATTTGGGCATACAGGTAGTTGACCGTAAAAAATATAAATCCGTAGCCATGGCGGAAAAAGAAGCCTATACCGAAGAGTTTATGGCTAACCCCGATATTTCTAACTCTATCCGCATGTACTTGTCTGAAATGGGCAAAGTGCCGCTGCTTTCCAGAGACGAGGAAATAACCTTGGCCCGTAACGTCAGGGAAAGAGAAAAAGAATTGCGCAAACTTGTGTTGGAATCCCCCATCACAATGCGCGAAATTTGCAACTGGGAAGAACTTGTAGACCAAGAAGAAATGACTACAAAAGAATTGATGCCCAGAGGCAAAAGAACAACGCGCGAACTTAACAACATGCGTAAAAAACTTAAAGAGGCCGCCAAGTTTATCGGTAAACGGGAAGGTGAAATTACCGAATTAATGAAAAAATTGCGCGAGCCCAGCATTTCAGACAAAATGCTTAACAAATATACCGAAGCTCTTGAGAAAAAGCAAAAGGAAGTTGTTGACAGCATTATAAAACTTAATTTAAACCAAAATAAAATTAAGCGTTTAACAAACAGAATCAAAAGTTTGGCGCAGAGAATAGCCGAGTCAAGAAACGACCTTAACAGGTTTGACGAATATTTTGGCCAGTACGCCGAAGTAAAAAAACTTTTTACCCAGGCTTCCAAAGGAAAAATTTCTAAAGCCGAACTTAAAAAGAAAACCCGCTTTACTTATGAAGAACTTGAAACCGCCATCAACAATATCGATATGATACGTTCAAGACATGAGAAGCTTATAAACACTCTTCCCATGAGCGAAAAAGAGTTTTTGGCTTTTAACGACCGCATTGTGTTTTTTGAAGACATGATTTTGCAAGACAAACTTAAACTTATTAAAGCGAACTTAAGGCTGGTTGTGTCTATCGCCAAAAAGCACGTAAACTCAAATTTAGAACTTTCCGACTTAATCCAGGAAGGCGGTTTGGGCCTTATGAAAGCCGTGGAAAAGTTTGAATATAAAAGAGGTTTTAAATTCTCAACCTACGCAACATGGTGGATAAGGCAGTCCATTAACCGCGCCATCGCGGACCAGGCCAACACCATACGCATACCAGTGCATATGAAGGAGCTTGTTTCCAAACTTACAAAAGTTACAAATAAGTTCAGACAGGAACACGGCAGGGAACCCAGCTTGGAAGATTATTCAAAATCACTGCGCCTTTCTATGGAAAAAGTTAAAGGCGTGCTTAAAATAATGCAAGACCCTATATCTTTATCAACACCCGTAGGCGAGGATGAAGATTCCAACCTGGAAGACTTTATTGAGGATAAAGCGGGCGCTAACCCCACGGTAACCGCGTCTGACTTTTTAAGAAAGCAAGAAGTATCCGAAGTGCTTAACACACTTTCAGAACGTGAGGCAAAAATTATAAGGCTGCGCTTTGGCATTGACTCGGGCTATCCCAGAACATTAGAAGAAGTGGGTAAAATGTTTAACGTAACACGTGAGCGCGTAAGACAAATTGAGGCAAAAGCCATACGAAAACTGCGCCACCCGAGCAGAACCAAAATGCTTAAAGATTATTCCGACGAATAGGAGTATCACATGAATTACGCTAAAAACTTTGAACAAGCGGCCAAATACTATAACACCGCGGGAGCTTTTTTAACAGTCAGAGCTTTGGGTAAAACCAATACAATGACGGTATCTTGGGGTTTTATAGGTTATTTTTGGCATAAACCTTATTTTATTGTGGGCGTAAGACCGCAAAGGTTTACTAAAACAATTATTGATAAAGCGGACAGCTTTACAATAAGCATTCCTTTCGGTACAATGGCTAAAGAGCTGGCGGTATGCGGCACCAAATCAGGCGCGGATATAAATAAAGCAGACGTGATTGAATTTATACCCGCAAAAAAAGTAAACAGCCCCGTTGTTAAAGGCTGCGACATGTATTATGAATGCAAACTTACGCATAACCAGCTTTTAGACGGCAAAGTTTTACCGCAGGAGTTGCAGCCGCTTTATAATAACGGCGACTACCATTATTTTTACTTCGGTGAAATTGTGGACTGCTATGAGAAATAAAAATATTATTTAAAAATTAAAAACCCCGTTTTAAAACGGGGTTTTGTTTTATACGCTAAAGTGCTACATTGTAAGTATGGAAAATTTACATCTTATTTATTACAGCCCCGCGCTTTCCACAAAAAATATAATATGCGCGGCCGCCAAACAAATACCTCTGCCTATAATTGAACATGACATAACGCAAGGGATAAAAGAACCTATCGCTTTAAGTAAGGCGGATTTTGCCGTTTTTGCCTCGCCGGTTTTCGCAGGCAGAATACCCGCTATGGCGGCGGATATTTTTAAAACTATAAAAGGAAAAAACACTCCCGCCGTTATTATGGTTGTTTACGGCAACAGAGATTATGACGACGCTTTGCTTGAGCTTAAAGATATATCAAGCAAAAACGGCTTTTTGCCGGTTTCAGCGGGCGCTTTTATAGCAAGGCATTCCATATTTACAAAAGTTGCCGAACAAAGGCCTGATAACAGTGATATTAATAAAATTACTGAATTTATAAAAAAATCTTTTACTTTGGCCCAAAACGGAAATATAACAAAAGAACTTAAAGTAAAAGGAAACACCCCTTATAAAACCCCTGGCAAAATACCTTTAAAACCTTCAGGCACATATAAATGTAATAAATGCGGCGTTTGCGTAGCCGCATGCCCGGTTAAAGCAATACCGGCGGACAACCCAAAAAAAACAGATAAAGAAAAATGTTTCAGCTGCGCAAGATGCATTGCTTTATGCCCGCAGCACGCCAGAAAGTTCAAAGGAATTCTTTTTAAAATAGCGGCAATTGGTTTTGCTAAAAAAGTAAAATTAAGAAAAGAACCCGAAACATTTTTTATAAATTAAGGGGATATATGGAAAGATCTAAAAATATACTTATAATAGGCGCAACCTCAGGTATAGGAAGAGAAGTCGCCTTACAATATTTATCCCTCGGCGCAAAAGTTGCCGTTACGGGAAGAAGGCAGGAGCTGCTTGCCTCACTAAAACAAACCGCGCCTGAGAGAGTGTTTACTTTTGTTAATGACGTAACACAAACAAAAGCGTCCGAGCTTATAAAAGAAATACATAATCAAATGGGCGATATTGACACTATTTTAGTATGTTCGGGAATGGGTGACATAAATTTAAAATTAGAAAACGATATTGAATTAAATACAGCGCGCACAAACGTGCTTGGCTTTACCGATTGGATTATAGAAGGGTACAAATATTTTGAGGAACGTTTTGAGCGCACGGGTAAAGGCGCAAGGTTAAGCGCTGTTTCAAGCATAGCGTCTTTTAGCGGTTCGGACGCGGCGCCCGCATATTTTGCCAGCAAAGCTTATATAAGCAATTATTTGGAAGGTCTTAGAAAAAAGTCAGTTAAAATAAAAAAGCCTGTTTACGTAACAACCATAATACCCGGCTTTGTAGATACCGCTTTGGCAAAAGGAGTGGGCGGCAAAGGTTTATTTTGGGTAGCGTCCGCCGAAAAGGCTGCAAAACAAATACTTAACGCTTTAGACAAAAGGAAAAAGATTGTTTATGTAACAAAAAGATGGCGTTTTATTGCTTTTATATTAAAAGTTATACCTGATTTTGTTTATAACAGATTTTATTAAGCGGCCTCTTTTACCGACGAACTGGGGCAGCGGTTATTAAACAAACAATGCTGGCAGTGATTGGTGTTGGCGGGGAAAAAAGACGCTTCTATTTTTTTACCTGTTTCAACGAAAGTTTTTAAAATTTCATCTTCATTAAACAAATCAAAATCAGCGCTGTATACAATACCTAAAGCTACGTTATATATTGAAGCTTTGCCCTTTTTCATATTCCAGGCTCTTCTGGCGCCTACGGAATATATGCCCATTTGAAGGCTTTGGGTTACGT
This sequence comes from Elusimicrobium minutum Pei191, assembly GCF_000020145.1. Lineage (NCBI taxonomy): Bacteria > Pseudomonadati > Elusimicrobiota > Elusimicrobia > Elusimicrobiales > Elusimicrobiaceae > Elusimicrobium > Elusimicrobium minutum. Next base: position 330,275 of record NC_010644.1, on the reverse strand, counting down.
CAAAATTCTCGTCAAGTTCGGAGCCTGTTTTATAATCTATAACTTCCCAACTGCCGTCCGGCCATAAGTCGGTGCGGTCAATTTTGCCCCTTATTGTCCAAATACCATGCTCAAAAATAAACTCACGCTCGGTACTGTCTACCGAAGTTTTACGCTCATATTCTTTTTCGGCGTAAGCTTCAAGCATTTTTTTGCCTTTTAAATAATATTCCATCTGTTCGCCCGCGCTTGTATAGCCCGCGCCCAGCCAACAGTTGTTAAAATAATTTAAAATTTCGGAAGGATCATTAGAATATTTGTGGTATTCCTCAAGAGTACGGTGTATGGAAACGCCTAAAGAAGATGCGGGCACAAGCCCCTCTCTTTTACCTTCAACATATTTATATTTATATAAAAGAGGACATTCTTTATAAGTTTTTATCTTAGAATAATTAAGTTCGTAAACTTTATGCTCAAATTCCATTATTGTTTAATTTCCTTTAGTTGTTTGTCGGAATTAGCGTGAACAAATTTCCTTTTGGCTATGGTGCCTTCAAAATCCTCACTTTTGGAAGGCTGCGGATTTTTAGATTTATTAAAATGTAAAAAATGCACAAGCGTATCGCCGTATTTTTCCTCACGGTATATTTTAAAAAGGGCGGGCACGTCAAAAAACTCGTGCTTATGATGCTGCAAAACTATAAAACCGCCTTTAGCGAGTAAATTATATTTTGCCGCTTCAGCCAAAGCCGGGCCGGAAAGGGAAAGAGGCTTTTCATTAATATCACGGTAAGGAGGCCCCATAAAAATAATGTCATAACCTTCGGGCGCGTAGGCTGATAAAAAACCTATTCCTTTTAAAACATCCCCCTTAAAAACCATGCCTCTGTCGGCAAAGCCAAGATGCTCCAAATTACGTTTTATATTTTTTACGCAGGCCACCTCCTTATCAAGCATAACCGCTTTGGCCGCGCCGCGCGAAAGCGCTTCTAAAGAAACATTGCCCGTGCCGGCAAATAAATCCAAAAAGTAACAAGCGGGTATTTTGGGCCTTATGATATCAAAAACGGATTGCTTGATTCTGTCCGATATCGGAACCACGGCCATCTTTTTAGAAACTGAAAATATTTTGCGGCCCTTAGCCGTACCTGCAATAATACGCATACTTTTCCTTTACAAATAAAACATACCGCCATGCCCGTTATAGACCACACTCAATAACAAGACAAGGCGGTATTAAAATTAAGAGTTATAAATGCGCAATGCCCTCTTTAATAGCGTAACGCACCAACTCCGCCTGCTTATGAATATCAAGCTTTCTCATAATATTGTTTCTGTGCACATGAACAGTATTTAGAGAAAGACCAAATTCTTTCGCGATTTCCTTGCTGCTAAACCCTTCCGCTATGAGCTGAAGAATCTGCTTTTCTTTAGGTGTTAAACCGCTGGGGTCTTTCTTGGAAGGGGACGCCTTCCCCAAAAAACCTTGGACAACAAATTTAGAAACTTTAGAACAAAGATAAAATCTACCCGCGCTTACTTCTTTTATAGCTTCTATAATTTCGTCTGCTGAAGAAACCTTAACGACAAAACCCCTTGCCCCTGCTTTAAAAGCCTTTTCGACAGAGGCTCTGTCATCATACATACTTAGAACAATGACTTTAGCGTCAGGATTGATTTTAAGAAGTTTCTGTACTGCAGCTATACCGTTAAGTATAGGCATAGCTATATCTACTACATATACGTCAATGTTTTTGTTTTTTACTGCATAATCCAACATCTCTTTACCATTACCCATTTCCGCTACGACAGAAATGTTTTTTCCCTTTCTTTCAAGGATTGACTTTATACCGTCACGAACCAGGGCATGATCGTCTGCTAGGAGTATTCTTATCATATATCCACCTTATACACAACTTTCGGACAAGACACATTAATAACCGTGCCCTTACCTAAAGCAGTTTTAATTTGAAACTTTCCACCCAGGTATTTCACCATTTCTTCCATACCCAGTAACCCTAATTGACTCAGCTTTTTACTTGTAGTCCGTTTAAAGCCAACTCCATTATCCGACACTTCTAATCTGACAATATTCTTAAGGTTCTGCAGTAACACCTTTGCCTCGGTGGCTTTAGAATACTTAATTACATTGCTCAGCCCTTCCTGTACTACCCGAAACAGCATGATTTTAACTTCATCATCTATTTCAGCGCTTTCTTTCTCTTCATACTTATATATTATACGTACATTAGCAAATTTGTTCAAGTTTTCCACGATTTCTTTTATGGCACCGTCTAAGCCTACAGCCTCCAAACTTGGCGGACGCATCATTACAACTATATTTTTAAGTTTTTCAATAGTTTCCTTAATTTCCTCATTAAGTTCTTTTGTGCGGGTTAAAGCGTCTTCCTTTTTATCTTCTTTAATATCTTCTTGCAATACACTTAAAATTGAAGTGAGCACTACCGCAGCCGAGCCAAGCTCATCATGCAAAGCGGAGGATATTTTCTTTTTTTCATCCTCTTTGGTTTTTAATAAAACCTGTGCGAAAGTTTTTGCGCCGTAATCTTTTATAATATCCGAGGGGATACGACCGGAAGGAAGCATTTTTGTTATGTCTCTTACAACGCCCAAAACATTAAAGTTTTTTTCATTTTTATTAATTAAAGGCAATAAAGTGCTTTGGTAGTGCTTTATAGCGCCATGGTTTTCTAATGACCATTCATACGTTACAGGTTTTCCGGAAAAAGCTATTTTATGGTATTTATCGTGAATGGAAGAGGCCAAATCATGTATAACGCCTCCGTCCGAATCGGAAGTGCCGAACATAAACGCATATTTATGTTCCCTGTCCAACATATAGGCAAGCTCATAAGCGTAAACGCAAGATCCGCATAAGCATGTTTTTGTGGATGTCCGGCAGGCCTCGTTTTGCTCTTGTCCATAAACTATGGAAGGATTATTTTTTTTAACCATGTTAAATTAGATTTTACTATTTTTAAAATACTTTGTTTAATTATCAACACTAAGATGCGTACGTGCAACGCGGGATATAAAACTGTTATCCTCATAAGCGGATATGCGTTTTAAATACTCGTCCGCTTTATTTTTATTTCCTTTACCCCTGTATGCCAGGAAGTTAACGTATAACGCAAGTCTGTTATTTGGTTTTTCCAATAAAACGGAGTCCGATATTATTTTTGCTTCTTCATATCTTTTATCTTGCGTAAGCCACAGGGCCTTTGTAAGTAAAGCGGTATAACAATTATCGTAACCTTCAAGATTTATCGCTTTATCTATATAAATGTAAGCGTCTTCCATATTTCCCTGCATTCTGTTTATTTTGGCAACAAGAAATGTGTTATCTTTATTTTCGCCAAGCTTGTCAATAGATAAGGCCGCGTTAAAGAGAGCTTCATTATATTTCCTCTGTCTGAAATAAGCGCCGGCATGTTCCAAAAAAATATCACCGTCAAAATCCTCTATCTTTGTTATCCTTAAATATTGCTGGAAATATCCTTCCGCTTTAGAAAAAAATCCTTCATCTGTATATGCCCTGGCAAGCCCCAGAAAAGCCTGTGAATTGTTTTTATCAAGAGCTAAAATACGCTCATAAATTTCTATGCTGTCCCGTATTAAATCGTTTCTTTGGTAAAGAGCTCCCAGCTTTAACAAAAGGTCTTTATCTTTGGGGTTTAACTCAACGCCTTCAAGATATGTGTTAAGAGCTGAATCAATTTCTCCTATTTTTTCATAACTTTCACCAAGGAGAAGATAGGCTCTTTTTTCGCGCCTTTTAACGGTACCTTCAACAAGAAAAACTTTGAGCTTATCTATGGCCGAATAATAATTTCCTTCCGAATAATCTTGTCTGGCGTCATTAAGCAGTTTTTTTTGTTTTTTTCCAAAAGGCCATACGGCAGCCTCCGCGCTTAAAGCGCAGCAAAGTAAAAATAAAATAAAAATAATAAGTTTTTTATTTCGCATATTTTTTCATATTAAAAAGTATTAAATCTTCCTGTAAAGCGCGAAGATTTTTATACATTTCCCTAACACCTATTTCACCCGCTTTGGGCAGCTTTTCAAAAGCCAGAACTTCTATATTTGCTATTTTCGGCTTTACGGCAAAATTAGCTTTAGTCAAGGCTTCCTCCGTTAAGATTGCGCCTCTTATATCGCCTATTCTTAACAGGTACGCCGCTATTGTTTTAGGAACAACGCCGCTGTAATCTTGCAAAGCAAGGGAGGCTATAACATATTCGGCCCCTAAATCTTTTACCGCGCCAACAGGCAAATAGTCCACAACCCCGCCGTCTACCAACTGGCGCTGCCTGTATTGCACGGGCTCGAAAACGCCGGGCAAATTCATACTGGCGCGCACCGCTAATGCCACGGGGCCTGAAGTGAACAAAACTTTCTCACCCGTTTTAATATCCATTGAAGGGCAGGCAAAAGGAATATTCAAATCCTCAAAATTTTTATTTTCCAGGTTTTCGTTTAAAAAAACCTCAAATTGCTGTGAAGTGGGAAGCTCTTTACCTACTATAAGCTTAAATAAACCGGTAACGCCAAGATCATCGGTAACTTTATTAATAGTCATGTTTTCGCCAAGTTCCCAAAGTCCTTTTATCGGAAGCCCGGCGGCGTAAGCGGAACCTATTACCGCCCCCATAGAAGTTCCCGTAAGCATATCGATTGGCGTGCCGGCGTCTTCAAGCACTTCTAAAACGCCCACATGCGCGAAACCGCGCGTTCCGCCGGCTGATAAAGAAAGCCCTACTTTTGTTCTTTCTTCAGCAGGAGTTGAAATAAATTCATTCCACAAAAATTCGCGCAAAATATCGTCCTGCTTCTTTATTTCTCCCGAAAAAAGAGGCAAAGCAGTTACAAAAACAGCGAATAAAAGACAATATTTTTTCATAATAGTTTACAATTATAAATCTTGGCCTACCGCCCATTCAAGGCCTGCTTTAGATTTAAGGTTTTCAAATACGGCTTGAAGATAAGAGTATTTAGCGGTTTGGTAAGCTTCCAACGCTAAAAGAGATTCCTGGCCAAAAGATCCCAGTTTTTCATTTTTGGCTATTTCTTTAGACAGAATTTCCAAAGATGCTTCCCTTTGTACAACCTCAGCCTGCCAGAAAGTCAAATTACTAAAGTTTTCCGACACCTGTATTCTTATTCTGTCTTCAAGATCGGCGCGTCTGAGCGTGCTTTGTTTTTGTTGTGCTTTTCTTTGCCTGGGCTGGCTTATAAAACCGTATGAAAGGGGCAAACGCACCGCCATACTTATTTGCTTGTTGGTATCTTCTAAAGAAGAATCCCCAAGCTGTTCAAAACTGGCGCCCACAATAATATCGGGATATTTTTGGCTTATACTTAAATTTGTGTAAATGCTATAAACTTCAAGTTCATAAAGAGCGGTTTTAAGTTCCGGCCTGAACTGCATGGCCCAAAGCGTCAATTTAGACAAATCGCTTTCAAACGTAAAAGGTTTAAAATCACCTTTTATTTTAACTTCGGCGTTAAGTTCTTTGTTTAAATTTTTAAGTAAATCCAAATGAGCTTTTTTAAACTCATGCCTGGCCGCAAAAACTTCCGTTCTGAACTTTTCAACCGCCGCGGTAACCGCTACTCCCCGCCAGCCTTGTAAAGGTTGTTTTTTTGCGTAGTTTTGTGCTCTTTTAAAACCCTCTTCGGCAGTTTCAAGCCTTTTTTGCGCGTAAAGCATATTATAAAAAGAATTCTTTACGTTAAAAATAACATTATTTCTTTCCGTTTCATATTTACTTTTTTCTTCTTTAAGCTGCGCTTTCGCAAGTTTTATTGAACCGGAAATTCTGCCTCCCGAGTATAAATATTGCACGGCAGACACTCTTACGCCGTATAAATTATCATTCCGGCCGCTTTGGGGGCTTAAAACTTTAAAACCCATACTTTCAGGTAAAACTGTGGGATATTCCAAATCATATTTTGTGGCCGAAGCCATTAAGTCAAATTGCGGAAAGCGCATAAACGAAGTTTCATTTACTCTGTGTTCGGCTATTATTATACTCTGCTCAACGCTTAGCAGGTTGGTATTATTTTCAATACCAAGCCTTATAGCCTGCTCTAAAGTAACGTCCGCCGCAGGAGTAAAACGGCTAAAGTACTCCGCCGCGAAAATATGCGGGGAAACAAGTAATATAACTGCCAAAAAAGATATTTTTTCAAGATTGTTTATTTTCATTTCTACCCTTCTTTATCTCTGCTTCCACAACATCCATCATATTGTTAAAATCTTTTTGCAAATCGCCAAATTCATCGCCTTTTCTCAAATTCACTCTTTTGGAAAAATCGCCTTTGGCTATTTCCTTGCATGTAACTTCAAACCTGTATATAGGTCCCGCCATTTTCTGTGATAAAATAGCCGAAACAAGCATAACAAGAATCAAAAAAATAACCATTTTCAAACCTATCGTTAAACTTATAGGTATGAATTTATCATATAAAGGCTGCAGCACCATAGGATAGTTAGCGTAAATATTTTGCAATGTAGTAAGAACTTCAAAAGTCATTATAGCTATACCTAAAATAACGCTTATCCCTATTAAAAACATATATTTAAACTGCATCTCTTTTTTGATAAAGATAATCCGCCTTTTAAATACGGGTTTTACGGTTTGCTGTGCCGGCATTTGTTTATTATCTTGCATAAAAGCCCCTCTTTTTTATATCCCGCGTTTTTAAGGCGCGGGATATAAGAAACGGCGTCTAAAAATTAGCCTTCCATCGTAACTGCACAATTCTTTCAAAAGTGTCTTTGTGCGCCATATCCCTAAAAGCAAAATCCAAATCAAGTGAAGCCAAAAGATAAATTCTTAAACCCGCGTTTAAGCGTGAATCCTTTATGTTATGAACATTATCCCATTCAAACAAAACATTAACTTTGTCTTCAATATTAAAGTTTACGCCGGTAAAAAAGAAAATGTCGGAACTGTCAAAATCAGAAAAGTTTATACCAGGGTGAACCTGCAGGTTAGGAATTATAATTTCACGGCTGAGCACAAGATAACCGCCCTTTTTTTCATGGGCGTATTCTTTTATGTGACGGTCATAAAAATATTCTCTTCCGTCATAACCTATGGCTATGGCGGGCAAATATAGAGAGCCGTCGTAAATTTTAAACTTAGCCTGAAGCTGAGGGGTTAAAACTTTAATAGGAGTTTCATTGCCGATAAGCTCCTGTGCCGCTATTGAAAACCCTATATTAAGACGCGGATAAACACCGAAATCAACGCTTGTCATAACGCTGTTTTGTGAGAAAAACCTTGTATTAAAATCCAAGGAATAATGGTCAAGCGTTTCAGCTGTGGGAACGTCAATTAAAATTGAATCCTTTCTTAAATCCTGGGCGTGCACACACACCGCGCAAACTAACAAAAAAATAACACTAAATAATCTTTTCATCTATCCCCCTTATGGTATAATTCTTCTGGGATCTCTTGTAACGGGATCTTCAATATGTCTTAACGCGCTTATATAAACGGTTTCTTTAGTGGGAATAAAGTCATTACTGTCATGCGGCAACTCTATAACCACCCTGCCTTCGTCGATTTTTCTTATGTCATATACCACCGCTTTATTCCAGCGGTCTCTAGCGCTTTTGGTAGGATCTCTAGGGACCCAGAAATCTCTCAAAACAACATCGCCCCGTTTAAGATCCTCAGCCGTAACGGGAAGTGTTTTTCTTATGATGTCTTTGGTTTTTATTGTTTGCCCTTCATAAGGGCCGTTTAAAAATTTTACCGTGTAATATCCTTCCTTATCGGCTTCCTTTATTATTTTTGCCATAGAATATGTGGCATAAAATTTATTTTCGCCGAAATAGGGTGCAAAAACCTTGTTTCTGTAATAATTTTCTATTTCTTGCTTGCTTCCGGTTCTGTAATAAGGCTCTTCCTCTTTTTTATTGGCGCAGGCGGTAAGCATAACGCCCAATAAAGCGAAAACCAAGAATTTTTTAAATGTTTTCATTACTTCCTCCAGAAAATATCGCTTCCGTATAAATCAAAAGCCATAATAAGAGGCATATTTTCAACTTCAAGTTTATAAATTGCCTCGGCCCCTAAATCTTTGTAAAGAACACACTCGCATTTTTTAACGCATTGAGCTATTAAAGCTCCCGCGCCGCCCATTGCCGCGAAATATACAGCTTTGCCAACCATGGCTTCTTTAGCTTCAGCGCTTAGCATGCCCTTCCCTATAGTAGCAATTATATCGCTTTTTGAGAGTATTTGCTTTACAAATTTATCCATTCTTCCGCTGGTAGTCGGCCCTATGCTTCCTACAACCTTTCCTTTAGGCGCGGGCGCGGGGCCGGCATAATAAACAATTTGACCTTTTAAAAATGAAGGGAAAACCTTTTCTTCCAACAGTTGTTTATGCGCTTTATCCCTGGCTGTATATATAACGCCGGAGAGTAAAACGCTGTCTCCCGTTTTTATTTTCTTCAAGTCTTTAACAGTAAGCGGTGTTTTAAGTTTTATCATAAAACCGCCTTGGCGTGCCTATGCACATGGCAGCCTATGTTAACCGCTACGGGAAGGCTTGCCATATGGCAGGGGGCGTGTTCAATAAATACGGCTAAAGCTGTATTTTTGCCGCCAAACCCCTGGGGACCTATGCCAAGTTTATTTATTTTCTTTAAAATATCTTTTTCTAAAGAAGCATAATTTTTATCTTTATTTACCCTGCCTATTTCATTAGTTAAAGCGTGTTTTGCCATAAAAGCGCAATAGTCAAAAGTACCGCCTACTCCCACACCCACAACAACGGGAGGGCAGGGATTGGCGTCCGCCTGTTTAACGGTGTTAACTATAAAATCTTTTATCTCTTCTATCGGGGCGGAAGGGTTAAACATTTTTAACGCACTCATATTTTCCGCGCCTGCGCCTTTTGGTACAACCGTTATTTTAATTTTACTGCCTTTAACAATTTTTGTGTATATAACGGCGGGGGTATTATCTTTTGTATTTACCCTCCCGAAAAGCGGATCCTTTACCACGGAAGCCCTTAAAAAGTTTTTTTTATAGCCTAAAGAAACACCTTTGTTAACAGCCTTATATAAATCGCCTTTTATAAGAACGCCGACGCCTATTTCTAAAAAAACAACTGTTATACCGGTATCTTGGCATATTGGTAAAAGCTGCCCTTTAGCTATGGAGGCGTTTTTTAAATAAATATTAAAAATCTCCTTCTCTCTGCCGGAACATCTTTTAGCGCAAGCCGCAAATGAGCAAACCGTTGAGTTTGGCAGTTCAATATTCGCTTGCTTGCACAAAGAAGCAATCGTTTTTGTAATATCAGAAGATTTTATTTGGCGCACATTTCCTCCAGTGTTTCTTTTAAAGCGCTTTTTATTATTTCCAAAGGAGGAGGCTCTATTAAATTCCTTTCCTGCAAAAGGTTAAAAGCTGCTTGTGTTTTAACAATATCAGCTTTTGTTCTCTCATAAATGGCTTTGGGGTCCAAATATACAGAGGCTACGCCTTCTTTGACAGCAGCTTCAGCTACAGCAGCGGCGACTGTGGGGTATATATCAGATTCTTCCATTTTGGGCACTATATTATCCGACGTAATGCCGCGCTTTTTAGCAAAATCAGCGATAGCGCGCGCCGCCGCGACAGCCATATTATCCGTTATTGTTTTGGCTCCGCAAAGAAGCGTGCCTTTAAGTATCCCCGGGAAACAAACCGAGTTGTTTAACTGATTATCAAAATCCCCCCTGCCAGTTGCAGTTATAAAAGCGCCCGCTTTTTTAGCGGCGTGCGGGTAAATTTCCGGTACGGGATTGGCACAGGTAAAAACTATGGCCTTATCATTCATACTCTTTATTTGCTTAGGCTTAATTGTGCCCGGCCCCGGTTTAGATAAAGCTATTAAGACATCAGCCCCTTTTACAGCCTCATCAACTTCGCTTATGTTAAGAGGGTTTGTCTGAAGGCAAAAAGCCCATTGTTTATAAAAATCAGAACTTCCTTTCAAATCTTTACGGTTTTTATTTAAAGGGCCTTTTTCGTCAATTAAAATTATTTTTTTAGGGTCAGCACCCATTTTTATAATTAAATCACACGCGGTTATATTGGCCGCGCCCGCGCCAAAAAAAACTATTTTTACCGTTTCCATTTTTTTATACGCAAGCTCTAAAGCGTTTATAAGGCCTGCCGCCAAAATAGTGGCGGTGCCCTGCGCGTCATCATGCCAAACAGGTATTATTGCGCGCTTTCTAAGCTCGTCCAAAACTTTATAACAATTAGGCTGGCTTATATCTTCTAAATTTACAGCGCCGAAGCTGTGCTGCGCCATAAGAACAAAATCAATTATTTTTTGGGCTGAATTCTTGCCCGTTTCGTCTTTGCTGTCTATACATAATGAAGTGGCATCAACATCAGCCAAAAGCTTCATTAAATAAGATTTGCCTTCCATAACGCCAAGCCCGCCGGGCGAAGTACAATCCCCGTCGCCAAGCACTCTGGTTGAATCGCTTACCACGGCAACTAAATTACTTCTGTTTGAAAGGGAAAAAGAATTTTTGTTATTATCCCGTATACTAGTGGAAACGGAGGATACGCCCGGAGTATACCACACATTAAACCATTCCGCCGAAGGCAGCGCAGCCTTAGGCATTGTAGTCATTTTACCGCCGTAAAATAAATGTGCTTTTAAACTTAGTTTTTTAAAAAAGAGAGTTTTGGCATGGACTGCCGCGTCCGCTTCGAGATGCGTAAAAAAACTGTTTATATTTTTTAAAGAAACGGCAATATCTTTATCTTCTAAATTCATATTAAAAGTTTAGCAAAAATAATCGTTAAATAAAAATTTAACAACAAATTTATTTTACCGCGCGGTTTAAGCCTTAAAAACACAAAAAAAACGGCGTTTAAAACGCCGTTTTTTAATTTTTGGAATTATCTCTTTAAATATGAGGAAGTTTTTGTTATATTAACACCGTTTCCCGCTGAAGCTGAGGCCGATTCTGTCCTGTCAGCTAATTCGCGTTCGAAATAATTTTTTTGTTTTTCATTAAAGCTTTTGTTAAGCATTGAATATTTGTTGACTATTGATCTGTTAATTTTATTTGAAAATTGCTGCATTCCGCTAACATTTTTAGACCCCAAGAAATCATTTCTATCGGCTGAAATAATATTCGCCGCGGGCACGCCCAAAACATCATAAACTTTTATACTTGTTGCCTTGGAGGTGGTAACAACCGTAATATTACGCTTGTTTTTTAACTCTTCCGCCGCTCTTTTGCCGTCAATAACAATATAATCTTTGGAGGAATTACTTATTTTTGATTTAACATCGTAAACTTTCCCGCCCGCGCATTTGGCGACATCTTCAAAATAAGGCGTATTTTTAGAAATCACAAAACATCCTTTATTACATAAAGAAGAATCTTTCCTCAGATCTTCGGCAAGCTTTTTCCTTTCATTTTTTTGTTTTTGAGTTTCTTCTATTTCCGGTGTGTTACCTGCCCATACTGCTGATACTACTTCGCTATCGCTTTTGTTGCTAATATCATCTAAAGACATATAAACATATACTATATCGGGTCTGTATTCTGATAAAGCTTTCCCCTCCGTATAACTGCTTATAAGAGCATCGTTACCGTTAACGCCGACAGCATTTAAAATATTTATGGCGGCATTTTTTTCTCTTTCAGCTATCAATTTAGAGGAGCTTTTATATTCGCACTTGCCGTCTTTACAATCAGAAGAAACTATTTCATCTTCATAAAAATCAGCTTCTTGACCTATTCTGCCGGAAAATAACCGGTTTTTTGCCGCTTCTTCCACCATATCCCACGCTTCATTCATGTGTTCATTATATTTTTCTCTTAAGTATTGCTCTCTTACCGATGTTTTTTCTTTAGCGCTCAGCTGCTTTCCGTTTTCATCCTTATAAGCATTTGCCTCGGCTACTTTTTGGGTTGCGCTTGAAAAAGCTTTATTTATATTAGGAAGAGATAACCCGTCCGCGCCGCCGCCCAAAGAAACATCGCCCCTTGAAAAATTATTAACCGCGCCCGAGGTTGACGCAGAAAACGTTCCGCCAGCGCCAGTGCCGATACTGGCTTTTGCCAAAGAATATTTAGAGCCCGCGGCTCCCGCACCTGTTGAAATACCTCTCGCGGCGCCTTCCGTAAAACTTTTTGTTAAAGGCCCGCCGGAGGAATCATTAGCGTATTGGTGTTTTGAGGTATAAGAATTTTTATTTGAACGGGACGCGCTTTGATTTTTTTGCTTGTTTATATCTGATGCGGATGCTCTTTTTGCAGAGTGTTTATCTATAGAAACCCAGTTTCCGTTTTTATCTTTTACTTCAGATCCTAAATCAAAAATAGAACTGTTTCCGTCAAAAGACATATCCGAACTGCTGGGAACGCTGACTTCTTCCCCACCGGGTATTAAACCTAAAGCCGCCCTTTGAGCGGAAGTAAGTTTATCTGAGTTTGGTGAACCTTTACTAAGTTCCGCCTTAGCCAGTACAGGCGTTCTGCCTCTGTTCATACCTAATAAAGAAGATATAAACTGCATCGCCCTTGTGAGAGGATTGGCAGAAGCAACCTGAGGAACGGCCCTCTTATTGTTTAGGCTGTTTAATATCGCATTTTTATTTAAAGTCCCGTCAATTATAGGTAAAAGCAAAAAACCCACTGTAGCAAATATTGTAAGCAAAACCACTATTTTTTTTCTGTTAATCCTTACCCGCATATACTGCCTCCGTTGCAGACATAACAATTAAACCCGAATAACACAGATAAATAAAACTTTGCAGTCCTCCAACGGATATCCCTGAAGGCACTGCATTTACAAAAAGCATATAATAAAGTATAGTGAAGTTTCTAAAAAAATCAAGGTGGTTCTGATAGCTATTTTTAATTAAAAAATACGTCTAAAAACACTTTTCCTCAAAAACACGCGTAAATATATTGTTTTTATAGCATTTTTATGGCGTTTTATAAAAAGCAAAATTATTTGTTTAAAAAGATAAATTACTTTTTATAATACCACGCCCGATTTGTATTTTTTAATTTATTCCTTATTTTTTGACTTTTCCGAAACCGCTTTTTTGATATCCATAATCGCTTTTGCAACTGAATTCTTAGGAGTATTATTTCTTTTTGATTCTATAATCTTTTTAATAGATTCCTCTGTTTTATCGGCAAATTCCTGGTTTCTTGCAAGATAATCATTAAAAAGCTCATCCGACGCCCGTTCCACAGGCGGGTTTCCTTCAACCACCTCTCCCACAATACTTCTGTCAAGATGGCTGCCTTTATCAAACTGGAAAATTAAGGAAGGATATGAAACTCTTTTTTTATCCCATTCCACGCCTTGCCTTGCCGATGTAACGATATATGGAGGTATTACAAAATTTTCATCTGAAGGTTTTACCGATGAAACTTTTTGAATTTCCTTCTCTAAATCTGAAGTTTTCACCAAATCCCAGTCAGAATCTACCGAACTGTAAATACGGGGAACTTTGTTTGGGACGTTAGAGTATGACCACCCAAGTCTTTCGCCCATTTGGCTGTATTGTCCGCCGGTATATGAAAAAGCAAGCCAGGAACAACCGCCGTCTTGGCATTCTTTCTTTATTTTTACCATGGTATTATCTGAAATACCTAATTCTTTTTGTTGTTCTTTTGTTAAATCAAGTCCTTTCGGATTAGCAGGAACGGCAACTAAAAAAGAAGGTCTTAACGCGTTCCAATTTACACCTTTATAACTATGTTCACTGCCCGACAGGTAGGAGTATATAATGGATTCCCTTTCTTCCGGGGAGAACACTTTATCATCATTAAACCCCGGTATCCAAGCTCCTAAAACTTTAGCCGCATTTTCCTTTCCTTTGTTATATACATCTTTTGAATTAATTTGTTTATATGAGCCGCATGCAGCTTTTTCTTCAGCCTCGCATGACAGTCTGCCCGTTTGCATTTTTTCCTTGGCAATACTGTCATATTCCCCTATTTTATCAAGCATCCAGCTGTCGGGTCCTTTTTCAATTTCTTTTTGGGCGGCGGTCTGCAATTTTTCTCTGGCTTGTTTTTGCAACTCCAAGAATGCGGTGCCTCTTGCCTGCCTTTGAGTATCTCTCATTTCATTATCTTTGGCTTTCTCCTTATCGCTATCGCTTAAAAGCTTGCCATTTTGGTCATACATAGCCAAAGAATCAAATGCTTTTTGCTGGGCCTTAGCAAAAATTTCGCTTAACTCCTGCCCAGAATACCCTTCTGAAGGCATACTTACGTTACCTCTTGAGAAACCTGAAATATTTCCGGAAGGATTTCCCAAAGCGGCGTAATATTCTTTTCCTTCCTGTAATATGGTATCAGGATTTTCAAAAGTATTGGAAATAGCGTTAATACCTTTTCTGGCTCCGTCAGAAAATATTTTACTAAACGGTAAAGCGGAAGCGTAAAAACCGTTAGCGTCTTTATTATCAGCAGCTATTTGGTTTGAAATCCTTCTTCCTTCCATTATTGAAAGCGGGTCATTTTTTAAATTGTAATCATACATGCCGCGGCTGAAAACATCGGGTTCTTTCTGGTGCACCATAATCCAATTTCCGTCTTTGTCTTTTATTTCAGAAATCCCGTCGCCGTCAAGTTTAATTCTTATTTCCTTACCATCATGAATACCTTGGTAAACACCTGCGCGTTCATCATATTGTGTTATATTTAAGGCGGCTCTTTGCCCGCCGGTAAAAGTGCGAAGGGTTTTTTCAGGCGCGGAAGCCGTTTCTTTTTTCCTGCCCTTAATTATTGAAGATAAAAATTCCATTGCTTTTGTAAGAGGATTAGAAGACGCGGCTTGCGGAACCGCTTTTTTGGCCGACGCATAAGCAGGGACTTTAGATAACGCGCCGTCAATAACGGGTAAAAGTAAAAAGCCCGCAACGGCAAACACCAAAACAAAAAACAATATTTTCTTTTTCTTTATTCTTAAGCGCATAAGTTCCTCTGGTTAAACATAATAAAGTATAATAAACAAAAATTTTATCCTGTTATTCTACCGTCTTTAAACCCAGATTATATTTATTATTTTTTATTTGTACTGCCATTCTGTTTCTTTTCGCCTTGTTGCATAAGGCCGATAATCGCGGACTGAACCCTCTGCCTTTCAGCCGACGTAAACTCGTTTTCCATTAATTCTATTTTTTCTACTGTTTTTTTATTAATTTCCCCTGAAACACCGCTTATTTCTTCCCCTTTTTGCTGCCCGGTCAAATATTTAGTGTCTAAAGGAAATGTCTGCAAGGCGTAAACATTTAAATTTTTATGTAAAGATAAACTTGTAACAGGCGACCCTGTTACATAAACAGTATTTCTATCAGAATCCACTATTTGCTGTAATTGGCTTCTGGTAAGGAAATGATAGCCTTTTTCGTCATTTTCCGATCCCTTTACATTAAGTTCACGCATTTTACCGCCGGCCGCTATGGAAGCGTCTTTAAAATACCCTTCCACTTTAGGCACCCAAAAACACTCTTCCTCCGTGCATGAGGCTATTTCTTTTTCTACCTGTTGCCTGCCGGCGTTAATATCAAAAGCAGAATCAGTTCTTATGCCACGTCCGGTTTTCTCTAATACTTCAGCTGTTCCGGCGGCGTCTTCCTTACTGGATTTTAAAACATAAACATATTTAGGTTGCATACCTTTAGGACTTGAATCTTTTTCAGTCTCTGTAATATAATCATTAAGATATTGCTGATAGGCGGGGTTCCCTTTTTTTAACCCTTCTCTGAAATCAGGAAGCACCGAGTTTAAAATATTTATTACAGATTCTTTTTGTACTGCTTGAACCGCGTCTTTATTCGGATGGTAAGAATCCACATAACAAACTTCCTCACAGGCAGCGTTTCTTGTTATATCCTTCTCACTAAGTTCAACTTCCTTTTGGCCTTTAGCGGACTCTTCAAGCATTTGTATGGCCTTTGCTTCGGCTAGTCTAAAAGCTTCCCCTCTGCGCCTTTCATAGTCGGCGTCTCTTTCGGCTGTTTTAGTTTCTTCCCTTTCTTTATCGGAAAGTTTCCTGCCGTTGGAATCGTATCTGTCGTTTGAAGATGAAGCCTTTTCACTAATGTCGGCGAAAAGTTTTTCTAAACTAGGCAAGCCCATTTGGCCCGCAGCAGATAAATTTGCACCTGAACCAGCGTTTGAAAAGCCAGAAAGTCCCCCGCTGCCTGAAACCGTTGGATAACCTGAAGGCCTGGTGCCGTGCCCAGAAGAAGCGAGCATTGCGCCTGAAGAACCGTCAAATGTTTTAGCGATAGCCGACATGCCTTTTTTGGCGCCGTCCGCGAATATTTTGCTAAACGGTAAAGCGGAAGCGTATAAACCTTCCTTATCTTTGTTGTCTTGGGCTATTTTATCTGAAATATTTCTGCCCTCAATAAGAGAAAGGGGGTCTTTTTTTAAATCAGACTCGTACATGCCGCGGCTGAAGACATCGGGTTCTTTTTGCTGCACCAAAACCCAGTTTCCGTCTTTATCTTTTACTTCCGCACTGCCATAATCCTCAAAATTTATTTTTATATTCCTGTCAGCGTAATCAGGCATATTACCGTCATACATAGCGGCCCTTTGGGCATTAGTGTCAATAGAGGCAAGGCCCAAAGCAAATTTTTGCGAGTTTGAAAGCTTTTGGCTGTTAACCGAAGGCGAGGAAACAACAGGCTGCTTATCTTTTTTTGTATTACCGAAATCAATAAAAGAGGATAAAAATTCCATAGCTCTAGCAAGCGGGTTGGAAGAAGCAACCTGCGGCTGGGCTTTTTTAAGGCTTCCCGGAATGGTTTTAGAAAAAGCTTTATCAATAACAGGCAGCAAAAGAAATCCCGCCGCCGCTAATCCCGCGACAAAAAATAAAACCTTTCTTTTTTTAATTCTTAAACGCATATAATCCCCAAAAAACAAATATCATTAAAACAAGTATTTACAGCCTTTCAACGGAATTTTAACCCTGAAAGCACTGTATGCTATATATATAAATATATCTATATAAACAAAAAAGTCAAGATATAAGTTTGATTAAAGTGTCCCAACATTGCTTGATATAGGAGGCAAATTTATTTTCATTAGTTTGCACTCTTTGCGCCATGGGCGGTATATAACCTTTTTCCAGCATAAGCTCGGCAAGATAATTAGAGGGAATGGCAAAATTTAAATTTTGGTTATCGGCACCTTTGTATGTTGAAAAAGCAACGGATATAACTTCCCCGTTTTCATTAAAAACAGGGCTGCCGCTGCTGCTGGGGGAAATGGGCGCGCTTATTTGGTGCCACACAACACCTTTTTTCATTAATCTGACTTGGGATATAATGCCTTCCGTTACAGTATTTTGCAACCTTCTCGGGTTACCGATAACTGTTATTATAGAACCGGGTAAAGCATAGTCCGAATCACCCAAAACCACAGTAGGCAAGTCTTTCGCGTTTATTTTTATTAAAGCTATATCAACTTTTGGCGAAACCGCTATCAAAACAGCTTCATCCGACACAAGTCCCGTATTAAATGTAACGTTCATATAAATAGCGCCGTCCACAACATGCCTGCTTGTGGCTATAAGCCCGTCCGGACTTACAATAAAACCTGTGCCGTTAAATGTGCCGCCGCGGCTGTTAGCAACATTAATTGTAACAACGCTGGGGCTGAACTCTTCCGCTATTTCAACGTGAGTTTTTGCATCACACAAACTAAAAGCTATTATAAAAAGTAAAAAAAGTTTAAGTTTCATAGTTAATCGTGTTACACTTGTATTTTATATAATATATAACATTTTGTGGATATAATGCACGTAGCCGCCCATATGCAGGTTTTCAACTTCTAAAAAATAAGCCAAAGCAAAATTATGCTAAAGCAAAAAAATATTCTATAATATATATACTTAGACTTTTAAGACAACCTGTTGCAAAGTAGATTTTTGTGTAAAACAGTTTTTTGGTGGCTGTAGCTCAGTTGGTTAGAGCATTGGTTTGTGGAGCCAAGGGCCGGGGGTTCGAGTCCCCTCAGCCACCCCAGAGGGGATTTATTGAACTTTTTACTGATGCTATATATGCATCAAAGAGGGTTTAATAAATCCCCTCTGGATATTATGGAAAGAATTTAATAATATCCTTATTTATACATCTATTTTTATTCCCAATTTTGATATTTCTTGCTCAATATATTTTGTTGCCACTTCTTCATTTTTAGATTCTAGACCGCTTTGCTAACTTTTAGCAAAATCGTACCGTTCTCAGCGGCTCTAAAAACAAGTCCAAAATCAAATTTTATACTGCTTTTACTACTTAAATTCTAGCATAAAAAGAATTAAGAGCTGTATTTTTATATACTTTATTTAAAGGGTGTCTGCTGCGACTAACAAGAAAGTTCGCAATATACCAATAGTTACGCCATATCAAAAGGAGCTTTTTATGCTTAAATCAATAGCAGAGCATATATACAATTTTTTAGCTGACAAAAGGTTCGCGCTTCCCTTAAAAGCCTCTTTAGTAATCCTTTCTATTGCAATGTTATTTTTGTTAAATAATTTCTTGGGATGGTCTTTTAACTACTCCACTAATCAAAAAATAAAGCAATTGCAAGCAATAGTCGAATTAAAGAAAAGCAACACCCATACTCAAGAATATTTAGAACATATTAATAAAATAGAGAGAGAAATATTAGAAAGAAAGCCTTTTTTCAGCACTCTAAATGTACCCTCTTGGCTAAAAAAAGATAGTTCTAGCAAATTACCCCAGCAAACATCTACTAGTGAGCCCACAGAAACACCTGCCACCACAATAATAGAAAAGAGTGATACCCCATCGCCATATAAGCAGCCTTGGCTTATGTTGTCGGCAGCCTGGCTTTTTATACTTACTTTTATGGCAGTTTTATTTGGAGTTCCTTTCTCAAAAAACTTTCGGGCAAAAGATTTCCCTGGTTATTTTGCAGGCTTACTAATACTTGCTTTTTTAATATGGTTATTGCAATTTTTAGCGGGTCTGATACCGCCGATTACTTCTGCTAAGCCTTGGATTAACTATGTTTTATATTCAGCTTTTTGGCTTGTTGCAATACTACTTGGAACCAGCTTCTCAGAAAGTAACGATGCCGAAAAAAGAACTGAAAAACGCAAATAATATCTATGCCAGGCTGTTCCTTAATATGACTGCCGTATTATTGTAAAAATGCTGCCCGCCTGTATCTTGCAAAAAGGCGGCGGCGTTTATTGGGACGTGTGATCTTATTATATAGTTTAAGTATTTGTCTACGGGCGCACCCCATAATTTATATAAGAACCCTTTGGAGAAGTCTCTAAAGGGTTCTTATGTAGCCAAAACTCAACTTTTTATCCTTAATTCCGAAAATTCAAAAGTATTTAATTCACGAATCTCTTTCTTGTTAAATTTGCGAATTTTTGAAAGTTTCTTCCGGTTCCTTTAATTTTTTTAACTATATTTTAATATTAGTTAAATATGTCTTTCAAAAAGATAGCCTTTGCCCGTTTTCTTTATTTTGCCGACACTGGGCGGAGCAATATGCATACCTGTGATATCCACGCCTTCGGCGGCCGCCTTTTTCAAAACAAGTTTTCTTGTTTTCATAGCGGTTTTGGGGTCCACATCATAGGTTAAATAAATATCAGGGTTAACAAATTGAATATTGGCGTGTATAACATCACCCAAAATAACAAGTTTCTTTCCTTTATTTTCAATAATAAACCCTGTATGCCCGGGAGTATGCCCAAACAAAGGAACACTTGTAACGCCATCAGTTATCTTTTGTTTTTGGGGAAATTTTATAATACTTTCACCGTATACTTCCAACACCTTTTTTGCCGATTTAAAGGAGGAAGAATCATTGTTTGGATTATTCCAATATTCCGCCTCTTCTTTTGAGAGAAAAACCTTAGCGTTCGGAAAAACTTTTTTTCCCTCATCATCTAACATACCGCCAATATGATCCATATGCATATGAGTAAGACAGATAATACTAATATCCTGAGGTTTAACGCCAATAGCCTCAAGCCGTTCAAGCACTTTGCCGCCGCGTGCTAAAGGGAGCCCCGTATCAAAAAGAATTTTTTGCGTTCCGGTATCAAGTAAAAAATAATTTATGGCATTCGCGTTCCAGCCCGCCGCTTTATACTTATCAAAAGTAATTTTATCTTTATTTCCTATAAGAACGTCAGAAATAGCGCCCGTGTTATTTATCATGGCGTAAAACTTATACGAACCTATATCGTATTTCAAAAAATCCTGCGCTGCAAATGCCGGTAAGGCGGCTAAAAATAAAACGCCAAACATAATTTTAATTATATTTTTCATACACTCACTCTCCTAAAAATACACCTTTCCTACCCCAATATTACAATATTAAGACTTAAAAATTACTGCTATAATAAAAATATGCCGAGAATAAAACTTTTTAATATATCAGCACTGCTTCTGCTGGCCGGTATTTTAGCCGCTTGCGCAACAGGCGGACGGCAGTTAAAATGTAATATTCATGTTATTGATTTAACAAAACAACGCGGTATATATCTGCCCAACACAACAGCCAACGGGATAGATAATTATTTAAAAACTTCCCCCAAATGGCAAAAAATACCGCGCAAATCAAACGGCAAATTAAATCATGACTCGGCCTACGAGGCCGCCCGTAAAGGCAAAACCGTTTTAGCAACATATAATACGGGCAACAGCAGAAACGGGCACATTGTTATGGTTTACGGCAAAAAGAAACCGGCCTGGAGCAACACTTTTAAAGCGGTTGTTCCGTATTCTTCGGGCAGCGTTCAGGGAAAAAAGCCTAAAATAACATTACTTTCCTATCAGTTCCGCGCGGAGCATGAACCTAAAATGAATTACTATATATATTTAAAATAACGATACTCCACGGTTTGGCAAAATTTAATAATATCTGCGAAATAAAATTATCCTGCTCAAAAAATTATTTATTAAATTTAAGCAAAAATATATTTTAGAGTCCCGGGTTAACGCGCGGGGTTCTTTTTTCATAGTTCCGCTTTGCGGACAAACAACAAAACCGCAGCAACACCACTGCCTTGGTGATACACAAACAAAATTCTCTATCTTACCCCCAAAAATATATTTAGTAATAAAATAAAAAACAGAGCCGCGTTTAAAAAACTCGGCCCTGTTTTTTATGAGAGTACGGAACACTCCCTGCATAAGACAGGGAAGGATAGCTCCCTGATTTCACAACACCTCCGTATTGCCGCTGCGGAGGTGTTGCTGTTTGTTGTTGGGGGGAATCGCAAAGCGAAATTTTAAAACAAAAAAACCCCGGGCTTAAGCCCGGGGTTTTTTATTATATTTATCTGTTAACCGTATAATTACTTTCTTCTTTTGTTATAAAAATATCATGCGGGTGGCTTTCTTTAAGGCCGGCGGCCGTAATTTTTACAAACTGGCCTTTTTCTCTAAGCTCGTCAATTGTTTTTACTCCGCAATATCCCATGGCAGCTTTTAAACCGCCTATAAGCTGGTACACGGTGTCGCTAAGCGCGCCTTTATACGGAACTCTGCCTTCAACGCCTTCAGGCACAAGTTTTTTAGAATTTTCCTGAAAATATCTGTCGCTGCTGCCGGAGCCCATTGCCCCGGCCGAGCCCATGCCCCTGTAAGTTTTAAAAGCGCGTCCGTTGTAAATAATATTTTCACCGGGTGATTCGTTTGTTCCGGCGAAAAGTGAGCCCATCATACAAACGCTTGCCCCCGCGGCTATAGCCTTTGCTATATCGCCCGAGAACTTTATGCCGCCATCCGCTATTACGGGCACTCCGTATTTGGAAGCAACCAAGGCACAGTCATAAATAGCCGTAATCTGCGGCACGCCTATACCAGCGATAACCCTTGTCGTACAAATCGCGCCAGGCCCGATACCTACTTTAACCGCGTCAACACCCGCCTTAATCAAATCTTCCGTAGCGGCGGCGGTGGCTACATTGCCCGCTATTATCTGCAAGTCAGGAAACTCGGCTCTCATTTTTTTAACGGCCTCTATAACGCCCTGGCTGTGCCCATGGGCGGTATCGATAACAATAACGTCAACATTTGCGTCAATTAAAACCTGTGCTCTTGCAAACATATCTTTAGTTACGCCTACGGCAGCACCCGCCAAAAGTCTGCCTTTAGCGTCTTTTGCCGAGTTAGGATAAAGAATACTTTTTTCAATATCTTTAATAGTAATAAGCCCTTTTAATTTAAACTTATCGTCTACAAGGGGAAGCTTTTCAATTTTTTTGCCTCTTAAAATTTCCTTAGCTTCCTTTAAAGACGTTCCTATTTTAGCGGTAACAAGATTATCTTTTGTCATTATATCGCCAATGCGCACGCTGTTATCCGTTTCAAAACGCATATCGCGGTTTGTGATAATGCCTATAAGTTTGCCGTTGTCGTTAATTATCGGCACGCCTGAAATTTTGTATTTGGCGGCAAGCTCTTTAGCTTCAGCTAAAGTATTATCTTTTCTAAGGGAAAACGGGTCATAAATAACGCCGTTGTCGCTTCTTTTAACTCTGTCAACTTCAGCGGCCTGCGCGGTGATAGACATGTTCTTATGAATTATACCCACGCCGCCCTCACGGGCTATGGCTATTGCCATTTTAGATTCTGTAACCGTATCCATGCCGGCGCTCATTAAAGGAATATTAAGTTTTATTTTTTTTGTAAGATGAGTGCTTGTTTTAACGTCTTTAGGCAGCACTTCGGAATGCTGCGGCACCAGCAGAACATCATCAAATGTTAATGCTTCTTTAGAAAATTTATTATCCATTTTTATTCCTCTTTATTCGTATATGCAAAAAAGCCCCGCAAAAACGGGGCTTTTTTAAATTTCGTTTAACCACACACAAGTACAAAAGCCTGAACTCTTGCGGAAAATGCTTATTGTATGATTTAATCTTTCCATAAATTATTTTACAAAATTTAAGCCCGCCTGTTAAGTGCTATAATAAATATACAGGGGGATATTATGAAAAAAATTGTACTTTTAAGACATGGCGAGAGCACCTGGAACAAAGAAAACCGCTTCACAGGCTGGACTGACGTTGATTTAACGGAAAAAGGTGTGGCTGAAGCCGCCAAAGCCGGCGAAATCTTAAAAAAAGAGGGCTTTATTTTTGATAAAGCATATACTTCTTATTTAAAACGCGCGGTAAAAACGCTTAACTGTGTGCTTGACAAAATGGACTTGGATTGGATAAACGTTGAAAAAACATGGCGTCTTAATGAAAAACACTACGGCACCCTTCAAGGTTTAAACAAAGCCGAAACAGCCGAAAAATACGGAGCCGAACAGGTTCAATTATGGCGTAGAAGTTTTGATATCGCGCCCGATCCGATACCCGAAGACGACCCGAGAAACCCGCGTAAAGACATACGTTATAAAAACGTAACGAACGCGGATTTGCCCGCTACCGAATCACTAAAAGACACTATAGCCCGCACTATGCCTTATTGGACGGATGTTATAATGAAGCAGTTAAAAACATCAAACCAGCTTATTGTTGTTGCCCACGGCAACAGTTTAAGAGGCGTAATAAAACATTTAAAAAATATTTCGGACGAAGATATTGTAAACTTAAATTTACCTACAGCGGTACCTTATGTTTTCGAGTTTGACGATAATCTTAATATGACAAGAGATTATTTTTTGGGCGATCCTGAGGAAGTAAAAAAACTTATGGAAGCCGTGGCCAACCAGGCTAAAAAGAAATAAAATTTAAAAAAGTCCTCTATTTCAAGAGGGCTTTTTTATGACGTAAAAAAACAGTTAAAATAGTTTTTTATAAAAAATATGCTATTATTTGGTTATGCAGAAAAATTTATCTAACAAAGCAATGATGATGAGCATGAGCGCCATGATGAGCATGATGCGCATGCACTCTTTTGCCTTTCGGATAAATTTTTAAAATAATTTTATAAAAACAAAAAAATAACCCGTCAGGCAAAAGCCAGGCGGGTTATTTTTTATGGTTTCGGCGCCGCACCGAACCGCTAAAAAGGAGATTTTATGACAAAACAACATATTGAAACTTTGGCCGTATCATACGGCTTTGAAATTGACGAAACGGGATCAAGCAACCCGCCGTTATATCTTTCAAACGCTTATAAATTTAATGACGCTAAACATGCAAAAGACCTGTTTGACCTCAAAGCCCCGGGTTATATTTACACAAGGCTAAACAACCCGACAAACAATTTTTTGGAAGAAAGAATTAACGCTCTCGAAGGCGGCGCGGGAACATTGGTAACGGCTTCGGGCCATTCGGCCGAGTTTATGACAATATGCGCCCTTGCCGAAACGGGCGACGAAATAATTTCCTCTAACGCTTTATACGGCGGCACATTTAACATGTTTTCCCATTCGCTCCGCCGTTTGGGCATAAAAGTAAAATTTGCCGATGTTTCAAACCCCGCCGAGTTTGAAAACCTGGTAACGGATAAAACAAAAGCCATTTTTGTTGAGTCCATAAGCAACCCCGGCTGTGAGATACCTGACTTTGAGCAACTTTCCAAAATAGCTAAAAAACATAAAATCCCCTTTATAGTTGATAATACCTGCATGACCCCATACCTTTTTAAACCCAAAGATTTCGGCGCGGATATAATAATACATTCAACCACAAAGTTTTTGTCGGGCCACGCGGCGGTGATGGGCGGCTCTGTAACGGATTGCGGCACTTTTGACTGGACAAGCGGGCGTTTCCCCTCTTTTTGCAACCCCGACCCAAGCTACCACAATATAGTTTACGCCAAAGATTTTGCACAAAACGCTTTTATAGTAAAACTGCGCACCCAGGTTTTAAGAGATATCGGAGCGTGCCAAAGCCCTTTTAACTCTTATCTTACATTGCAAGGCATACAAACTCTTCATGTGCGTATGGACAGACATTTGGAAAACACTCTAAAACTTATTGATTACTTAAAAAATAATCCCAAAATAGCGTGGGTAAAATACCCGCTTGTAGAAGGGAATCCTTTTAAACAAACGGCTGAAAAATATTTTAAAAAAGGTTGCGGGTCGCTTTTTTCCTTTGGGTTAAAAGGCGGTTATGAAGCGGGAAAGAAACTAATAGAAAACGTAACCCTTTGCCTGCACGCCACAAATTTAGGAGACGTAAGGACAATAGTCACTCACCCGGCCAGCACAACGCACAGCCAGTTAACGAAGGAAGAAAAACAAAAAACGGCAATAGGCGATGACCTTATAAGGATTTCCGTAGGCATTGAAAATATTGATGACATTATAGCCGACTTGGAGAAAGCGCTTATATGATAGAAGCCTGCGTATTAAATTTAATGCCCACAAAAGAAGCTACCGAAAGGCAGTTAAGTTCGCTGCTTAACTCAGCGGGCAAAAAAATTAATATAGCCTGGCTTACCACAGCTACTTATAAAAGTAAAAATATTTCGGAAGATTATTTAAGGACCAATTATATTACTTTTGAAAATATTACAAACCGTAAGTTTGATATTTTTATTGTTACGGGCGCGCCTGTTGAACTTATGGAATTTGAGGATGTTGCATACTGGCAAGAGCTTACTAAAATACTTGATTTTACAAAAACAAACAGCCTTTTTAATATTTTTATATGCTGGGGCGCTCAAGCGGCGCTTTATCATTTTTACAAAATACAAAAATATAAATTTGATAAAAAATACTGCGGCATATTTAAACAAAGTCTGCAAAATCCCGATTCCATTTTTTATAAAGAGATTGCCGACGGTTTTTATATGCCCCATTCACGCCATACAGGTATAAAAAAAGAGGACATTAAAAAAAATAAAAATATTATAACGGACCTCTGCTCAGGGGTCGAAGTAAGCGTGGTTTCAAGTAGTGACCAAAAAAACTTATATATAACCGGGCATCCGGAATATGAGGCTGACACCATACACCTTGAATATTTAAGAGACCTTGCTTCAGGCAAAAACCCCGCGCTGCCTGAAAATTATTACCCCGAAAATAACCCCGCGCTTAAGCCTGTTAACACCTGGCAAAAGCAAGCGGCGCAGTTTTACAAAAATATAATAAATCATGTTATTAATTTGAAAGGAGAGTTAAATGAAAACTTTTAATGTTGCAATCATCGGCTGCGGCAACGTAGGCGGCGGCACGGCAAAAATTATACAAGAAACCGCCGCGGAACTTAAAAAAAGAGCGGGCGGAAAAGAAATAAAAATTAAAAAAATTATTACCTTGCACCCCCGCCGCCAGGCAAAGCGCCACGGGTTACCCTTAGAGTTATTTTGTTCTGATAAAGAAGAAATAACAAAAGAGCAAAGCGACGCTTGTATAAAAAATGTTCTTAACGACCCTGATATAGATTTAGTTATTGAAACCGTGGGCGGCAGCACCAACCATATACACAACCTGCACAAAAATATATTAAAAAGCGGCAAGCATCTTGTAACCGCAAATAAAGCGATACTGGCAAAACACGGCAACACTATTTTCGACTACGCTAAAGAAAAAAATAAATCCGTGGGTTTTGAAGGCGCCGTTTGCGGAGCCATACCTTTAATAAAAGTAGTGCAGGACAGTTTTACCGGTGATCTTATTAACTCCATTACCGGCATTGTTAACGGAACAAGCAACTTTGTTTTAAGCCGCATGAACGCCAAAGGCAGCACCTTTGAGGACGCTTTAAAACTTGCGCAAAAACTGGGCTACGCTGAGCTTGACCCGACAATGGATATCAACGGTATGGACGCGGCAAATAAATTAAAAATTTTAATTCAGCTTATTTACGGCATTCCCGCGACTGAGCAAAGCTTTCCCGTTAAGGGCATTACCGCAATTACAAAAGAAGATTTTATGGTAGCAAAAAGTTTAAACAGCACCATTAAACTTATAGCCTTCGCTATAAAAGAAAAAAATAAAGTTTACTCCTTTGTGCAGCCCGCCGTAATATCTAACCAGGATTTTTTATATAACGTAAACGGCGCTACAAACGCCATAAAAATAAACGCTAATTACTCGGGCGAACATTTGTTTGTAGGCCAGGGCGCGGGTTCGATTGAAACAGGCAGCGCGGTTGTATCGGACGTTGTTTTTATAGCCAAACACGGATACATAAAAGATATTAAAGAATCCACCGCCCCTATTAAACACAAACAGGCTGATTTTAATGATTACCCCGCTTCTTACTTATTAATTATAAAAACAAAAGATAATCCGGGCGTAATAGGCACCGTAGGCACAGCCATAGGCGATGTGGGCGTTAATATAGAAAATATAGCGCAAAGTATAATATCGGGCGAAGATTGGTTTTTACCCGTTGAAGTAAGCAAATGCAGTGCTAAGCAGCTTAATAAGGCGGTTTCTTTAATAAAAAAACGCAAACCCAAACTTATTGAGGACTTTAAATATATTCCTATATTTAAATAAAAAATATTACTTAAAAAAACTGCCCGTAAGCCGGCGTAAATTTGCGTTTTTACGGGCAGTTTTATTTTGCTTTTTTATATGATAACAGACCTAAATTTTTACCCATAAAAGCGCAAAGCAAAGAGGCTTCTTTTTTTATTTTTAATTTATCTTCCGCGGTGATTGTTTTAAATAAATTAAAATTAAAGTTCATATTATTGCCTTTCATTTCATAAAGCCATGTTCCGGCGGCTTCAGTGCCAATAAGTAAAACAGCTTCCACATGGGCTGCGGGCCGCCAAACATGCTTATTATGTTTTGTATCCATAGCCCAGGTTTTATCCGAGTAAGCTACAAACAGCGGGTCAAACTTGCCAAGCAGTTTAATTACGTTTTTTACACCTGATTTTTTTAAATCCGCAAAATGTTTGTCCTTTTTAGTAAGATAGACAGACGTTTTATTAAAAGTAAATTCTTCAAGACCATTTTTTATTTTTTCAAAAGATTTAGCTGCGTCCATTTTTCTAAGCCCGCTCCAATGCAAAAAATCTTTAAAACTTGCGGGCCCGTAGCAAGCAAAATAACGGAGCATAAGGTCAGCCATAATGTCTTCTTTATTTTCTGCGTTCCAGGTTTTAAACTCTTTATCGGAAACAATTTGTTTTCTAAGTAGAAAAGTTTTAGAGTAAGGCCGCTCTGGCACGGCGAACAAAACACCTTTGTAGCACGCATACATTATAAGCACAGTGTCTAAATAAAAATGCGTTATATGGGGGAACTTTTCCTTAGCTAAAAGTTGCAATTCTTTTTTATTCCAAATGTCTTTGCTTTCTATTTTTTTAAGCACTGTCTGCAAATGTTTATTATCTGACTTTAAAAAAGATTCTAATCTATCACTTCCGCCGCCGTATATTTTGTAAATAAAACGCCAATCGTCTTTGTGGTATGTGTGCACGGTCATACGCTGGCCCCAAAGCTTAATAAGGTTTTTATTTTTAAAAAAAGAGGTAAGCCCGCCTTCTTTTAAATTTTTTACTCTGTTAAATATGCTTATTTCGCCAAATTGCTGGGCTTGTGACTGTATGCCAAGCAAATTTTTCGCGCAGGAAAGCGGGCAGTCAAAAGGTTCGGACAGACCGGATTTAGATATTCTTAAGTAAAAAATTTGCTCTCTTGTAAGATTCATTCTTCAGTTCTAATTGTTTTTATGCCGCTGTTCATAACGGCTTTTCTAAAAGCGGAATCGTATATAAAAGGACATTTAAAAATAAGTTTGGCGGCGAGTTTAAAGCGAAGCCCCCTTGAAGCGGACGCGTACGCGCGGTGCTTATTTTCTTTATGTTTATTAAAAATATCACCCAGTATTTTGGCTGTTTTAAAAGCGCTGCTTATGCCTTCTAAAGAGCTTGGGCTTATAAAGCCGGCAGCCTCGCCTATTAAAAAAACATTGCCGCCGCCAAGGCAAAACTCGGTAAAACTGTTAGGACGCAAAATCATGCAGGCTTCCGTTTTTACGGGCTCCGGGAATTTAAAACCAAGCTCGCTTAATTTTTCTTTTTGTCTTTCAAATTTTTCCCTGCTGTTTGATACGGGATACGCGCCGCCAAAAATAAAATGCCCGTCCTTAGAAAGCGCCCAGGAATAACAGTCCGTATTTTCAGGGTCAAGAATGCAGGAGTAAAAAGGTTTTTGGTGCTCGTCTTTAAACCATTGCTGCACGGCGGTATATTTTCTTATATTAAATTTAGGAAAAAACATGCGGCGCACAAAAGAGTCCGCCCCATCCGCGCCTACAACATAATCAGCCGTTATTTCCTGTTTATGCCCGTTTTCGTCAAACACTATTTTAAACCCTCTCTGCGTTTTTAACATATATTGGCAGATGGAATTTTTAAAAATTTTAACGTTTTTGGGAATAAGAGAAATAAGCCAGCTATCAAACTTGCTTCTGTCTATATTTAAATACATGCGCTGATAATGTTTGGTTATTCTATTTTTTAAATCAATTGTTTTAACGGAAAATATCTGCGGGTCAACCAAAATATCTTTCGGAAGAGTAAGGTTAAATTTGGCTAATTCTTTTTGCGCGTCGGGCGCTAAAAGCCCGCCGCAAGGCTTTTGAAAAGAAGAGTCTGCGCCCTTTTTATCTATGGCGGCAACTCTAAAAAATTTGCCGTCTAAAAGCCTGGCCAGCGTAGCGCCTGCGGGGCCAAGCCCTATAATAGCTATATCAAAATGTTTCATATTTTTAGGATTTGCTTATATCGTAATATCTTATTATACCTATTTTGTTTAAAAAATCCGGCTCGTGAGAAACAGCTATAACAGCCGCAGGGTATTCGTTAAGCGCTTGTATGATATGGTTTTTTGTTTCTAAATCAACGTTATTGGTAATTTCGTCTAAAATAAGCAGTTTCGGCGTTTTGGCTGAAATAACGGCAAGTGACAGCCTTGCCTTTTCCCCTCCCGATAAAACGCTCACTTTTGAATTAACTTCTTCCTGCTTTCTAAATAAAAAATCATTTAAGAAATCACGCACTTGCGCATGGGTAAACCCGGGCAAAAGTTCTCCAACGGTTTCAAAAACTGTTTTATCAGGATTTAAATTTTTATAATGCTGATCCAAATAACCTATGTCCTTTTTACTAGGCACCGTCCAAAAACCCTGTTTTTTTACGGCAGGGTCATTTACAATGGCGCGCAAAATTGTTGTTTTGCCCGAAGCGTTATCCCCCGTTATGGCAATACGCTCACTGCCTGTAAGTGAAAAGTTTATATCACGTAAAATAATATCTTCATAACCCACCGCGCCGTCCGTAACAATAACAACGGCTCCTTTATCAACTTCTTCGGAAGTTAAGGAAAACTTTGGCTTAATTACGTCCGTTATATATAAAGAAGAAAGTTTTGAGTTAACATCATCTTGCCTTTCCTTCATTTCTTTGTTTTTCCTGCCCGCCGTATTTTCAGCCTGTCGTTTTTTGCCGCCCGCCACTATCGGCGCCCATTTTCCTGAAGAGTTTAAATTAATGCCATGTTCTTTTTTAGATTTAGCCCTTTTTTGCTCCTTCATCAAATCTTTATGGGCAAGGCGTTTTTCCTTTTTTAAATTTTCAAGCTCATTTTCAAGCGAATGCCTGTTAATTTGCATTTGGTTAAAATAGTCGTCATATTTGCCGTTAAAAATGTTTATTTGGCCGCTATCTATATGCCATAATGTATTAACGCTACCATTAAGCAGTTCAACATCGTGCGACACCATTATAAGCGTGCCGTAATAATGTTTTAACATGGCCATAAGAGAACGTCTGTTACGCAAATCTAAATGGTTGGTAGGCTCGTCTAATAAAAGGATATCTAGGTTAAGGGCAAGCGCCTCGGTAAGAGCTTTGTTAAAACGCTGCCCGCCGCTCAAACTATCATAATCCATTACCGTTTGCGGCACATAACCTATAACAATACCTTTATCTTTTAAAACTTCCCCTTCTGTTTGTTCCATAAGGCCTGAAATAATTTTAATAAGGCTTGATTTACCGCTTCCGTTACGGCCGATAATGGCAATACGGTCCCCGTAAAGTATGTCAGTATTAAAGTTTTCAAAACACACTTTTTCTTTAAAATATAAGGAAAGGTTTTTTATCTTCAGAGGTGTATGCATTAAGAAAATATTATACCTTTTTTGCTATATTTAATAGTAGGAGGACAATTATGAAACGCGTTATTATACTTATGATGGACTCTTTCGGCATAGGCGGAGCGGCCGACGCGGCCAAATTCGGCGATGAAGGCGCGAACACCTTAGCCAGCGTGGCAAAATTAAACAACGGGTTAAAAATACCTAATTTAATTTCTTTAGGCCTTGTAAAAGCGGCGGAAGCATCGGCGGGAGTAAAAATTGAAACAGGCCCCCAGCCGCCCGCGCAAGTTAACATCCCTTCCAAATACGGTTTTATGCGTGAGCAAAGCCACGGCAAGGACACTCTTTCCGGACATTGGGAAATGGCGGGCGTACCCGTCCTTTTTGACTGGGGTTATTTTAAGCCCGGTTATCCTTCCTTCCCAAAAGAGCTTATAGAACAAATTTGCAAAGAAGCGGGAATTGACAAAATTTTAGGCAATAAGGCAGCCTCGGGAACCGAAATACTTGAAGAACTTGGGGAAGAGCATATTAAAACAGGTAAGCCAATTTGTTACACTTCGGCCGACAGCGTGTTCCAAATAGCGGCGCATGAAAAACATTTCGGGTTAGAACGCCTTTATACTATTTGCGAAATAGCTTTTAAATATTTAAAACCTTATAAAATAGCGCGCGTTATCGCACGCCCGTTTGAAGGGGAGCGCAAAGGCGAGTTTAAAAGAACAAAAAACCGCCACGATTACGCTGTTAAACCGCCCGCACCAACAGTGCTTGATTTTTTAAAAGAAAACGGCGGCAATGTAATATCAATAGGTAAAATTAATGATATTTACGCCAAACAGGGAATAACAAAAGCCGTTAAAGCCAGCGGGCTTGAAGAGCTTTGGAACACTACTATTGAAGAAACCAAGAATGCGTCCGGTAATTCCATAATATTTACCAACTTTGTTGATTTTGATATGGTTTGGGGCCACAGGCGTGATTTTAAAGGTTACGCTGGCGGCCTTGAATATTTCGATTCAAGACTGCCAGAGCTGGCAAATATTTTACAAGAAGGCGACCTTGTTTTTATAACAGCTGATCACGGCTGTGACCCTTCTTATAAAGGAACCGATCATACCCGTGAAAATGTGCCCGCAATTATGTTTGGCAAAAATGTAAAAAACGGTTTTATCGGAGGGCGGGAAACTTATTCCGACCTTGGACAAACCGTGGCCGAATATCTGGGCATTACCAAATTAAATAACGGAACAAGTTTCTTATAAAACAAAAAAGCCCGCCTAAAGCGGGCTTTTTAATATTAAAATCTTAATTTATTTTATACACAAAAGACATAATGGCATCTTTTGTATGGTCCCTTCTGTAGGAAAAAAACATATCCTTGTTATGGCATGTGCAAAAGCATGGGGTGTGAATATTTTCCTGCTGCAAACCTTCCGCTAAAAGCTGCACTCTGACTTCGGCGCGCAAATCAACAAATATTTTACCGTCCTTTCTTATCACGGAAGAAGGCAAAAAATTACCCACAACATCATCCTTAACTTCAAAACAGCAGTCCTGGATATGCGGACCTAAAAAAGCGCATATATCCTTGCCCCCTTTTTCTTTTACCAGGCGGGCCATTTTTTGCGGCAGTTTAGCCACCACGCCGCGCCAGCCCGCATGGGCCAGCCCCACAACTTTGACTTCGCCGTCCCATATATAAAAAGGCACACAGTCGGCAGTTAAAATAACAGCGCCCGTAGCAGGCCTTGTAATAAGCCACGCGTCGGCGTTTAACAAGCTGTTTTTGGCGTTTTCAAAATCAGCGTCCGTATTTATCTCAACAACCCTATCGCCGTGAACCTGGTGAAAGCGGAGCATAGCCGCCGGATTAACGCCCACTTTGGCAAACACGGCGTTTTGGTTTTCAAACACGCGCATACTGCCAAAATCACGCCCTGTAGTTCCGTTTACAACGCCTAAAGAAAGGAGACGTTCATCCGCAAAAATATTTTTCATATTAAAATTTGTGTAAGTAAACTTTTTTGATTTTTGATTTTAAAATTGCGCCCGCTTTTTTGGCGAACAAATCGGGCGCGTCCGAAGCGTAAATTTTAACGCTGCCGCTGCCTTTTGTTTTAAGCATGTCTTTAGATTTTAAAAAACCCGCCGTTGCTTTGGAAATTGTTTCGGCCGAGTCAATTAAATTAACTTTAGACCCCATTATTTTTTTTATTAAAGTTTTAATTATAGGGTAATGAGTGCAGCCTAAAATTAAAGTGTCGGAGCCTGATTTTTTAACCGCTGACAGATATTCCTCAGCCACCAGTTTGGCGGCGCGGGTATCGGCCCAGCCTTCTTCAATAAACGGCACAAAAAGAGGCGTGGCGATTTCAAAAACTTTAACTTTTTTATCAAAAGCGTTTATAACTTTTTTATAAGAACCGCTGCTTACCGTACCGCTTGTGCCTATAACAGCCACTTTTTTGTTTTTTGTTTTGGTCACGGCGGCGTAAGCGCCCGCCTCAATAACGCCGAACACGGGAATGCTTAATTCTTTTTTAAGAGCTTCTAACGCAAAAGCGGACGCTGTGTTACAGGCCACAACTAAAAATTTAATATTCTGCGTTTCTAAAAATTTTGCTATTTCAAGCGAATACTGCAAAACCGTGGACTTACTTTTAGATCCGTAAGGTACGCGCGCGGAATCGCCGAAATAAATAAAATTCTCTTTAGGCAAATCATTTTGTAAAGCGCGCAAAATAGTAAGCCCGCCAAGGCCGGAATCAAAAATTCCTATAGGTTTATTATTCATATATATAGTATACCTCATTTAAAAAAACAATAAAAATAATAACAGGCAATTATAGCTTTCACGTAAAACGGGCTTCTAGAATGGACAAACACCGTTTTAATTTATATGATAATTTTAACGTATTTAAATTGGAGATTTTATGGAAAAAAGAAACGCAATATTTTTTGCCTGCAACCAACGTTTTTTATTTACTTTAGCGGTTGCATTATTAAGCCTTAAAAAAAATTCCCCCAAAGCGTTGGAAAACAGCGACGTATTAGTCTTCTACCAAGGTTTTAATGAACAAGATAAAGCGCTTTTAAACAAAATCCTTCCCTGTAAATTTTTTGAATATAAATTCGCCGTGGAAACAAATTTTGACCATATTAATTTCAAACACTTTTCACAGCTTACTTTTGCCCGCTACGAAATATTTGACATGCTTGACACATATAAAAAAGTTCTTTATATTGACGTTGACGTAATGATAGGCGGCGAACTTAATTATATTTTTGAAAATTACGGGGACAAAACAGGCGTTGCCATGTGCGAAGACACTCAAAAAGGCCTTACTCTTATTACCAAAAATTTTGTTAACCCCATGCCGCAGTATGATATGACGCTACCCTGCTACAACGCGGGCGTTACTTTATTTTGCGATAATATAAAAGACAGACAACATCTTAAAATGTGGTGTTATGAAAGAACCGCCGAATGGCTTGACAACCTTGTCTGCCCCGACCAGGGCGTTGTTAACGTAATGTTTCAGGAATTCGGCATTACGGTTGAGGTCCTGCCCGATATTTGCAACTGCCTGCCTTCAAACCCCAAGTATTTAGACAAACGCAGAAAAGACATTCTTATATATCACTGCGCGGGCGGCGGCGTAAGATTTTGGACATATACCTGGAATGCCCCCTGGCAAAAATTTTATAAAGAATATCTTGAACTAGGCGGAGCGCCGCACCCGGACAAAGAACATGCGTGGCTTAAATTTATAAAAAAATATAACTTACAGCGTTTTAGATTTTTTGACCGCTCCCCGGATCCGCAAATGCACCCGGCCAGGTTTTTAAAATACCTGCTTATCTATCCTTTTAAGTATGCGTTTAGAAAATATTAATAAAAAAGAACCTGTTAAAACAACAGGTTCTTTTTTACAATTCTTTAATTATCCGGGAATAAATGATATATTTAAATAAGAATAAACTGAAAACAAAAGGGGTTGAAGTATGACGGAAAAGAAAACAGTAAAAAAAGAAACGGCAAAAAAAGCCGCCGCGAAAAAACCTGCGGATAAAAAGGCTAAAACCGTTAAAACAGACAGCTTTATTGACTTGTTTGAGCTTAACAAAAACGATGTTTTGCTTGACCTCGGGTGCGGAAAAGGCGAATTTCTTAAAACAGCGGCAAAAACCACCGCTTTTGCCACAGGAATTGACTGCAGCGCCGAACATCTTACCGAGGCGCAAAAAGCGCTTCAAAAAACAGGCAACATTACTTTAATTGAAGGCTGGCTGCAAGACGCTTGGTTTGAAAACAATTCTTTTACTAAAATTACGGCTAAAGATGTTTTGCGAAGCATGAACAATCATGAAAAAGGCGTTTTAATTAATAAAGTAAGCAACTGGCTTAAACCGGGCGGTTTGTTTATTGTACAAGATATAATAACTTCTTTCGGCCTTCACAGAAAAGACGAAAGGCATGAAATGATTGAAGCCGAATGCAAAAAATATTACGGCAAAAAATGGCCTGAGCTAAAAGACAGTTTTTACCATGATCTTTATCACGCGCACCCGAGTGATTTGTCTTTAATGATGCACCATTTTTTATTTACGGGTTTTAACGTGCTGCAGATAATTAAGCACACTTCATGTGTTTGCACTATAGTAGCTCAAAAATAATAAAATCCCCCGTGTTCCGGGGGATTTTTAATTATCAAAACACCTTATTCCAACACTGTTTATAAATATTTTCAGGTTAATAAAAAACTCCTCATTGGAGGAGTTTTAAAATGGTGCCCAGTAGAGGGATTGAACCTCTGACCTTTCCCATGTCAAGGGTGAAGGCAAAATTCACATTTTTATGGTCTAATTCTAAATTGCATATCGAGAAAATTGATTTTTATTTGTTCAAAATTGTGTTGTCAAAAACTCAATCCTACCAACCGACCTGCCGACCTCTTTTTTTGCCGTTTTTTACCTATTTTTGGCACCCTTGAGCTTGTTTTAACTTACTTAATAATATTACTAAATCTTGTTTTTTCAAACACTATCTAAAATTATAAAGATCACAATTTTAATGCTGTCTTTATTTTTACACTATTGAAAGGAAAATAATTCCCTCCATCATTAACATTTTATTCACACCTTCGCCTTTTTTGAACTTCATATACTGTTGAATAGTTTTTAGGTTCTTATTGCTTCTGCGATATTGCTTTTCTTTTTCCCGCTCTTCATCGCTAGGTGTTGAAAACTTGAGAAGCAAGGCCTTGAGCGGAACAACAAAACCCGAAAGCATGCGCCTCCCCTAAGACAGCAGAACCGGAAGCCGGATAAAAGATATCCTGGCTTACTCTAGGCCGTGCAAAGACATAAAACTCTATACAACAGCTATTAATTTAAAATGATAGTACAAAACCAATTGTTTATCTGATTCTATAATACAAATAAGTTCCTTCAGTGGCTAAAGGACCGAATGTTTTACATAAGGAAATAAGATAAGTTGAGTTTTTGCTTACTTTACAATAGACACAGTCCCCGTTTGGGCACTGTGCTGCCGCATAAGAGCCTCCATATGCCATTATTAATAAACCGTTTTTTTTATTTTTTATCTCAAAGCGGCAGTGATCAGCAATACTATAAGTTACGGTATATTTGTTTGTATCGATATTTAAATCAATATCTAAATCATCTGCTGACGGTGCGCATACTCCGTATTCCAAAAGATATCTTTGGTTTGCATCGGAAAAATTTTTAACAATTCCAATAGCTTCGACAGCTTTAGATTTGTCCACCGCTTTTGTGTACATCGGAAGCGCTATAGCGGCAAGTATGCCGATGATAAGGACAACAACCAAAAGCTCAATGAGCGTAAATGCACGATTGTTCAGAAGTTTGCTGAAGTGAGCGGTGCATGAGGGAATAAGGCTTAAAGATTTGCTTTGGTTCATAAATTTAATTCCTGTAAAATTAATTATAGATACACATTGTAGTAAAAATATCTACTGGAAAGATAGTGTACACTATTTTACTGCTGTTGAGAAAGTTTCTTTTATTTATAATCCAATAATTAGGGTATTGCCAAAAACACAG
This sequence comes from Elusimicrobium minutum Pei191, assembly GCF_000020145.1. NCBI lineage: Bacteria > Pseudomonadati > Elusimicrobiota > Elusimicrobia > Elusimicrobiales > Elusimicrobiaceae > Elusimicrobium > Elusimicrobium minutum. Next base: position 293,130 of record NC_010644.1, on the reverse strand, counting down.
GGAAAAACTACAAAATAGAGTGAAAAACAGGTCTTAGAAGCAGCCTTCACTTTCAACCTTTAAAATAGCAAAACCCTCTATTTTTATTTATTAGAGGGTTGCTTTTAAAATGGTGCCCAGTAGAGGGATTGAACCTCTGACCTTTCCCATGTCAAGGGAACGCGCTACCGCTGCGCCAACTGGGCTAAAAAATCTTAAATTTCAATATATCTTAAACTAATAGTTTAATTGTTTTAACACCTGTAGCGCGTTACTTATTAATACGCTCGGCAAGTTTGCCTCGCTTTTCGCTGCGCCAACTGGGCTAAAATCTTGTTAACTATTGATATATTATAACACATTTTAAAGTTTGCTGTAAAACGCAGGTTTCAAAACAGGCTTTAATGAATATATTTTTATATAATAAATGTAATAAAAAGCAAATAAAGAAAAAAAAGGGGACGATATAATGAAAATTCATTCTTTTAACGTACAGCCTAATTTACCGGAAAATATAAAATTTCTTGAAGAATTAGCGGATAATATGTGGTTTAGCTGGAATTGGCAGGCTATTTTACTGTTTTTTAAAATAGACCCCGCCCTTTGGAATAAGAGTAAACGCAACCCCAAATGGTTCCTTGGCGCTATATCCCAAAAAAGATTAGAAGAAATAAGCAACGATACCGAATTTGTAAACCATTTAAATAAAGTTAAGGAAGATTTTTATAAATACAAAGAATCATCAGGTTGGTACCATTCCAACAAAAAAGAAGGGGAAGAAAACTTTTTAACAGCATATTTTTCAATGGAATACGGCATTGGCGAAGGCCTCCCCATATACTCGGGCGGGTTAGGCATGCTGTCCGGCGATCATATGAAAAGCGCAAGCGATCTCGGACTACCTTTAATAGGGGTAGGTTTGTTTTACCAAAGAGGTTATGTGCAGCAGGTTTTAAACCGCGACGGCTGGCAGACTGAGGCCTACCCGGAAAACGACTGGGCGCATATGCCTGTTGAAAAAGTTAAAGACGCTCAAGGCCAGGATCTCAGGGTTTCAATTGAACTTGGTAAAGACATTATTTACGCCGCTCTTTGGGCTGTAAGCGTAGGGCGCATAAAGCTTTATCTGTTAGACACAAACCTGCAGGAAAACGCGCACGAGTTCCGTACAATTACCGAGCAGCTTTACGGCGGCGACAGAGAAAACAGAATCCGCCAGGAAGTGGTTTTAGGTATAGGCGGCGTAAAAGCTTTAGCCGCAATGGGCATTAAACCTACCGTTTTCCATATTAACGAAGGGCACTCAGCTTTCCTTCTTTGCCAAAGAATAATCGATATTATGCGTGAACGCAATTTACAGTTTGCCCAAGCGGCCGACATTGTATGGTCAACCTCCGTGTTTACAACGCATACGCCCGTTATCGCCGGCAATGAGCATTTTGACCCGGCTTTAGTACGTAAATACATGGAAGTTTACGCGCAGAAAATGGGAATAAGCTGGGATGAGTTTGTATCCCTTGGTAAAGATGAACCAACCTCCGCTACATTTTGCATGACGGTACTTGCGTTAAAACTTTCGGCCTATGATAACGGCGTTTCCAAACTCCACGGGGAAATTTCCAGGGAAATGTGGCAAAAAATTTGGCCTACTTTGCCCGTAAAAGAAATTCCCATAACAAGCATTACCAACGGGGTACATGTATCAAGCTGGTTAAGCCACGAGCACAGCGAACTTTATAAAAAATACAGTTTTAACGATAGAGATATAAACAGCGTTGATATAACTGACAGAAATACATGGAGCGGCGTTGACTCCATTCCCGCCAATGAATTTTGGGATGTGCATAATATAAGAAAAGATAAGCTTATAAATATGGCCCGCTTGAGACTAAAAAAGCAGCTTCAGCGCTATGGCGCTGATGCTACCCAAATCAACAAAGCCTCCAAAATATTAAAGCCTGACGTTCTTACAATAGGTTTCGCCCGCCGCTTTGCCACTTACAAACGCGCCAATCTGTTATTTAAAGATTTAAACAGGCTTGATAAATTGATTAACAACCCAAAGCAACCGATACAATTTGTTTTCGCCGGCAAAGCGCACCCCGCCGATATTGAAGGCAAAGAGTTTGTTAAATATATATCCAACATACAGGCTGACCCCAGATTCGCGGGCAAAATAATTTTTGTTGAGGATTACAACATGAATTTGGCCCGCTACATGGTTCAGGGTGTTGACGTTTGGCTTAACAACCCCATAAGACCTATGGAAGCAAGCGGAACCAGCGGCATGAAAGCCGCGGCTAACGGCGCTTTAACCCTTTCAGTATTAGACGGGTGGTGGGATGAAGTTGGTCCCTGTGATTTCAGCTGGTCAATAGGCGGCATTGAACATTATAAAACACCTGATGAAAGGGACCTTGTGGAATCGGAAGCTATCTATAACATTATTGAACAGGAAATAGCCCCTTTATTTTATGAAAGGAATGAAGATAATGTGCCTGAAAAATGGGTAAGCTATATGAAGCAGTCTATTAAAACAATAGCGCCTTTCTTTAACACGCACCGCATGGTTTGCGAATACTATGAAAGATTTTACTCACACGCGCATAAGCACTTCAACATTCTTTCCGACAATAAAAAAGTGCAAGACATAGGCGAAAGAAGAAAAGTTATCGCCGCCAATTGGTACCGTGTAAACATTACGGATATTTCACCTAAACTCGAAACGGAAACAAAGATAGGCGATACAATTACTCTGCGCGCGAGAGTGTTTTTAGGAGCGATACCCGCGGAATATGTAAACGTGCAAGCCGCGATAGGCGTAAGAGGCACAACCGGGGACCTTATTTCAGGCCAATTAATTAACATGACGCAGACAGGCAAGGAAGAAGACGCCTTAATCTACGAAACTGTTATAAGACCGGAAAACAGCGGCCGACAGGATTACGCGTTAAGAATATTGCAAAATATTCCTTATCTGCCTAACCAATATATGCCTTTGTATATCAGTTGGGAAAACTAAATAAATTCTGCCAAGCGCGGGACACACTGTCCCGCGCTTACTTATTTAAAAAATTATGAATATCGTTTTAATCAACCCAGAAATTCCTTTTAATACCGGTAATATCGGCCGCTCTTGCGTGGCCACGGGCACAAAACTCCATCTTGTGGGCAAACTCGGTTTTAAAATAGAAGATAAAGAAATAAGAAGAAGCGGCCTTGACTATTGGGTAAACTTAGATTATAAAACTTACAAAGATTTTGACGGATTTTTATCTTCCGTTGAAAATAAAGAATCCATGTTTTTCTTTTCCACAAAAGGCAAAAAAAGTTTTTGGGATATAAAATATCCTCCGGACAGCTACCTTATTTTCGGAAGCGAGTCCTGCGGTTTTCCCAAAGAGATTTACGAAACTTATAAAGAAAAGCTGTTCACAATACCTATGACAGGGCCGGTAAGATCTTTAAATCTTTCCACCAGCGCCGGAGTCGTTTTATTTGAAGCGTTAAGACAGCAACGCTAATCTATTCCAAAAAATACATATCTTTATTATTAGAGTCGGTGTGATTAAATTTTGCGCCCAAACTTTTGCATATTTTGGCGGACAACGCATCCCCTTGAGAGACACGGCAGTCTCTTCTGGAACTGACAAAATAATTACAATGAGTAACCGGTATTTTTGTTCCGCCGACGCAAACAGTGTTGTGCGGAACAAGCATGACAGAAACAGTGAAATCACCAACCTTATATACACTGTTGCCTGAGGAATAAGCGCCCCCGGAAGGAAGCTCTATATCTAAAGCGGTTTAATCATCTGTATATGTGCCTGTTTGCATAAAATATATTTGTTCGGAATTTCTTATGGCGGAAGCTAACAAAACAAGCTGCGTAAAGCGTGATTTTGCCACAGCCGCGTTGTATTGCGGCAAAGCTATAGCGGCAAGTATGCCTATAATAAGCACAACAACTAATAATTCTATTAATGTAAAGCCTTTTTTATTCATTTTTTACTACTTTTTTTATAATATCAAAAAAATATTTTTTTGCAATTTATATTTATAAAAACTTCTTATTTTGCTATTCTTTTAAAAGAAGGTTTGACAGTTTAAATTATTATAGATGGGGTTAACTGTATGCAAATGAAAAAAATATTAATTATAGCGATAGTATTGGTTGCCTTAATATTAGGTTATAAATACTATCAAAAAAACAAAGGGCCTAAGATGTCAAAAAGAGCCAAACAAAGAGCTGCGGAAAAAGCAGCTCAGGAAACCGTGGCGGAGGAAGTTGCAAAATTGCCTCCTTCTTTGCCTACTGAAGAGCAAAAAAGATATCTTTTTTTAATGGCGGCGAAAAGCGACACTAAAAGCATAAAATCTGTTTTAGAACAAAATGTTTCCCCTGATTTTAGCGTAAATATGGCAGATATGGTAGATAACTTTCCTCTTTTCCGCTCTGAAATTAAACAGCCTTTATTGGCATATATCGAACCTAACACCACTAATTGGACGCTGGTTTTTATGGCGGTAGCGTCTAACAATACCGAGTTGGTTAAATATTTAAACGAACGAAATGCCGACTTTAAAGTAAAAGGACCAAATGGGGAAGATTTGGTTGCCATCGCGGCTAAGCATAATAATATTTCCGTACTCGAAATTTTGTTAAACAACGGTTTGGCCCCTGTAATTGACCCGACTGATAAAAACAATTATCTTTCCTTAGCTTTTCAAACATATAATATTCCGCTTGCTACGATTATTTATAAAGGTGCGGTAAAAAACAATATAGACGTTTCTTCATTAATACCTGATTTTGAAAAATCTATAGCCGAAGGAAGAGAACACTTTATCAACTTTCTTATTGAAAATACCGGGGCTGACTTGAACCAAACGTTTAAGAACGGCATGTCCGTAATGCATGTCGCGGCCGCTAACCTGCAAGCCGATACTGTTAGAAATTTTGCGCTTAAAGGCATAGACCTTGATTTAAAAGACAATAACGGCAGAACTCCGCTTTTTTATACGGCAGGCCAAACAAGGTCGGAAAAAACTATCAATTTTCTTGTTGAAAACGGTGCCGATATTAACGTTCAGGATAATAACGGGGTAACTCCTCTTTTGCTTGCCATATCTAAAAAAGACGATATTTTAACAAATAAACTTCTAGACGCAAAAGCAGACGTTAATTTGGCCGACTTTAACGGTTTTACCCCTTTAATGATGGCTATACAAACCGGAAACTACACTCTTGCCAATAAAATTATTGAAGCCGGCGCAAACGTTAACACTCAGGCAAAAAACGGAACTACAGCTCTTATGCTCGCAGCAAGAAGAGGCAGCTACAGCATGTGCCGCACACTTGTGCAAAAAGGAGCCTCCAACAGGTTTAAAAATAAAGAAGGTTTAAAAGCTTCCGATATAGCGGTACAACGGGGTTATGTTAATATTTTTGATATGCTTGAAAAAAATTAATAAATAAAAAATCTTTTATACATGAAACTCTCCAGGCTCACGCCTGGGGAGTTTATTTTGTTTCAAAATTTCGCTTTGCGATTTCTCCCAGCAATAAACAGCAACGCCTCCGCCTTGCTGCTGCGGAGGCGTTGTAAAATCAGGGGTCTATTCTTCCCCCCGCTTACGCAGAGGATGCTCCGTACTCTTATAAAAAATCCCCGCTTAAAAAAGCGGGGATTTTGTTGTAAATAATAAGATTATTTAAGTTTATAAAACTTAGAAATAATGTTCCATGCTTCCTCAGCGGTATCGACAATATTATAAAGTTTTAAATTGTTTATTGAAATAACACCGTAATGGGCAAGTTTTTCAACGTTAACAACCTCTGTCCAGAACTGTTTGCCTACAAGCACCACTGGTATTTTGGATTTTTTACCTGTCTGCACCAAGGTAAGCACCTCAAACATTTCATCAAAAGTGCCAAAGCCGCCTGGAAAAACCACTATGGCTTTCGCGCGGATTACAAGATGCATTTTGCGTATAGCGAAATAGTGAAACAAAAATGCCATACCTTCAGTAATATAGTCGTTAGGCTTTTGCTCCATCGGAAGCGTTATATTAAAACCCACGCTTTTGCCGCCCGCTTTATAGGCGCCTCTGTTGGAAGCTTCCATAAGACCGGGACCGCCGCCTGTCGCGACAGCGAATTTATTTTTACCTTTTTTAACAACATATTCGCCGAATTTAACCGCTTCGTCGTAATATCTTGCAAGATCCAAAAGGCCTTTTTCTTCACGTAATTTTTCTTTAAGATTTTTATCAGAAGGAGATTTCTTTAACTTTTTTTCCGTAACCGCGATATCTTTTTTCATTTCCGCCTCAGGTTTAACCCTGGCACTGCCAAAGCAGACTATTGTAGAGTCTATCTGTTTTTCATTTAACATTATTTCCGGTTTTAAAAGTTCCAATTGCAATCTTATGGCTCTAAGCCCGTTACTTTTTAAAAAAGAGATATCTTCATAAGCTTTTGTATAAGATTGTATATGTCTGCTGCTTGTTTTTTTATTCATAAGTTTCCTTCTATTTTTTTGATTTTAACCATATTTTTATATTTTGTGCTATTTTCTCCGGAGATATGCCTATACTGTCATACAGTTCCGAAGATTTGGCATGTTCCACAAATTCGTCTTTAATACCAAGTCTTAACATATTACATGTCAAATTATTATCGGAAATATATTCCGCCGCGGCAGAACCAAAACCGCAGGAAAGCATATTATCCTCAACCGTAACCATGTTGGCGGTTTTTTTAAGCGCCGCGTTTATAATACCCGTATCTAAAGGTTTAACAAAACGCATATTTGCCACGCCGCAGTCTATATTTTCTTTTTTCAAAATTGCAGCGGCGGCCAAAGCGGGGTGGTAGCGATTGCCCGCGGCTAAAATATTTACATCTTTGCCTTTATGTTCAAAAACGCCTTTTCCTACTTCAAAAGTTTTTAACTCCTTATCCATTTCAACTCCAAAACCGGCCCCTCTTGGGTAACGCACGACAACAGGTTTTTTTAAATCAAAGGCGGTTTTTAACATATGCTGAAGTTCATTTTCATCTGCGGGAGCGGCTATAATAAGCCCGGGTATATTTCTTAAAAAACTAAGGTCAAAAACGCCGTGATGCGTAGGCCCGTCCTCCCCCACAACACCCGCGCGGTCAAGCGCGAAAACAACCGGTAAATTTTGTAAACAAACATCATGCAAAATCTGATCATAACATCTTTGCGCGAAAGAAGAATATAAAACAAATACGGGCTTCATTCCCGCGGCCGCAAGGCCTGCGGCGAATGTGGCGCCGTGTTCTTCCGCTATGCCTACGTCAAAATATCTGTGGGGAAAAGCGTCCCTGAATTTATCTAAGCCCGTACCTTCAGGCATGGCGGCTGTTATACCAACAATTTTTGAGTCCTTTTGGGCAAGTTTAACTATAGTGTCGCCAAATACTTTTGTAAATGTGGGCGCGACCGGAACTTTAGACTTGGATTTACCTGTGTCTTTATCAAAAATTCCAAGACCGTGAAAATCGGTAGGATTTTCCTCAGCCAAATCATAGCCTTTTCCTTTTTTGGTAACAACATGCAAAAGGACAGGCCCCGCGGTATCTTTAATGTCGTTTAATACGGGCAAAAGTTCATTTAAATCATTTCCGTTAATCGGACCAAAGTACCTAAAGCCCATTTCCTCAAAAATAGTTCCGGGAAATAAAATCGCTCTTGCTCTTTTAGCAAGTTTAGCCGCGTCATTACCCAGTTTGCTGAAGTTCTGTAAAAATCTTATTGAACGTTCTTCCGCAAGCTGCACGTACTTTTTGGTTAACAGCCTTGTAAGCATTTTACCCAAAGAACCAACGCGCTGTGAAATAAACATTTGGTTATCGTTTAAAACAACAAGCATGCTTGTGGCAAGCTGGCCTATATTTTGCAAAGCCTCGTAAGACATTCCGCCCGTTAAAGCGCCGTCAGAAACAACAGCAATGACTTTGCTTTCTTCCTTTTTTAAATCCCTGGCCACAGCCATGCCGAGCGCCGCCGAAAGAGAGGTCGAAGCGTGCCCCACGCCGAATGTATCATACTCGGATTCCGAGCGTTTTGGAAAACCGCTGATACCGCCTTTTGTTCTGATTTTAGAAAAATCTTTATATCTGCCGGTTAAAAGTTTGTGGGCGTAAGCCTGGTGCCCGGTGTCAAAAACTATTTTATCTTTAGGCGTATTGTAAGTATAGTGAAGCGCGGTAATGAGTTCAACAGCGCCAAGGCTTGAGCCCAAATGTCCGCCGTTTTTGCTTACAGTGTTTAAAATTGTATCTCGTATTTCCTTACAAATTTCAGGAAGAAGTTCTTCTTTTATATTTCTTAAATCTTGCGTTTTGTTAATACCCGGAAGGATTTTCATTACATGCTCCTAGTTAAAAAGAAATCAGCCATTTCATAAAGAGGGGCTGCTTTCTTCTTGTTGATAGCTTTAACTTTGTTTAAAGCGTTTACGGCTTCCCCTAAAACGGCTTTAGCGTATTTACGGCTGACTTCAAGCCCGTATAAAGAAACGAATGTAAGTTTGGCATTTTCTTTATCGCTGCCGCTTTTGCCTAATTTCTTTTCGCTTACGGTAACGTCTAAAATATCGTCCACGATCTGGAAGGCGAGACCCATGGCGTTACCGTACTTTCTCATATTGGCCCTGTCCGCTTCGGAAGCGCCAGCCAGTACCGCGCCGGCTTCTATGCTTGAACGTATTAAGGCGCCTGTTTTATTGGCGTGGATATAAGAAAGAACAGTTTCTGCGCTTACTTCTTTAAGTTTAGCGGGCATTAAAAAGTATTTAACAGATTTTTTGGAAAGCGCCTTGCTTTCTTTTTTGACAGCCGTAATACGTTTAAATTTGCCTTCAATAAGCCCCTCGGCGTAAATATCGGTTACCTGTCCGCCTACCATACCTTCGCTGCCTACGCCGTTAGCAAAAAGCTGTAAGGCTTTTAAAGTGTTTTTATGGCCTATAGATTTAACATCCCCGTTTTGGGCAAAAACCTCAAAAGCGTAGGTAAGCAACGCGTCGCCCGCTAAAAGGGCAAGATCCTCACCATAAACCTTATGGTTTGTAGGTTTCCCCCTGCGTAAAGAGTCATTATCCATGGAAGGTAAATCGTCATGTATCAAAGAATATGTGTGCACCATTTCTACAGCGCAGGCTGCGGGCATAACGTCAGCCGCTTTTTTGCCAAAAGCTTCAGCCGCGGCCATTACAAGCACCGGGCGCACGCGTTTACCGCCGGCTTCTAAAGAATATGCCATGGAATCTTTAATAACTTCAGGGGAATTTGCTATTTTTAAAATATATTTTGAAAGCCCTTTTTCTACAAACGCTGCTTTTGTTTTGAGATATTTTTCAAATTCATTCATTCCTTTTCCCCTTAATTGGACTTGTATATAAAATAATTATATCATTAAAGATATACATTTAAAACACCAACACTATGTCAATAAACAGACCACATATAGGAATTTTCGGCAAAATGAACGTAGGCAAGAGCTCTTTATTTAACGCTTTGGCCGGCAGAGCGCAGGCTATTGTTGACTCCACCCCCGGAACCACCACAGATCCTGTCAGGCTTATTATTGAAATTGAAGGGCTTGGCCCCGTTGTACTTTTAGATACCGGCGGTATAGACGATAAAAGCACAAAACTCGGTGAAAGAAGAGTTTTAAAATCCGTTAACGCCGTTAACCAGATAGATTTAGCTTTACTTGTTTTTACAGACAACAATTTCGGCCCTTATGAACAAGATTTTTTAGAAACTATTAAAGCCAAAAAAATACCGGTAATACTTATACATAATAAAAGTGATTTGACTCCCTTAAAATTAAAAATAGAGGACCATGAAATTATAGATTTTTCCGCTAAAAATAATAATACCGCCCCGATTTTAGAAGCAGTTAAAACCGTTTTAAATAAACAAAATAAAAAACCAAAAGGCCTTTTGGACGGTATTGTAAAAAAAGGCGACACTATCATACTTGTTATGCCTATAGACGCGTCCGCCCCGCAGGGCAGGCTTATTTTGCCGCAGGTACAAACGATTAGGGCGGCGCTTGATTTAAACGCCGTGGCCATAGGCGTTCAAGTGTCCGACCTTAAGCAGGCGCTTAACCAAAATCCGCAAACTTCTTTAGTTATTACAGACAGTCAAGCTTTTAAAGAAGTTAACGCCATTGTACCCCAAGAAATAGCCCTTACAAGTTTCAGTATTTTACTGGCAAGACAGACAGAAGAGTTTGAACAAATGCTAAAAGGAGTAAAAACTTTAGACGCTTTAAAAGATGGGGACAAAATCTTAATTTTGGAATCCTGCACGCACACGGTTAACGAATGCGTTGATATAGGCAGAACAAAAATCCCAAACCTTATAAAAAACTACAGCGGCAAAAATTTAGAATTTACAATAATACCCGGGCTTCAGGAATTGCCCGAAAATCTTGCCGGCTATAAACTTGCCGTGCAATGCGGCGGCTGCATGATAACGCAGACGCAATTAAAAAACCGCCTGCTTACGGCTATAGAAAACGGCCTTGCGGTTACCAATTACGGTATGTCCATAGCTTACACAAACGGCATTTTTAAACGCTCGGTTAAAATATTTAAAAAATAAAACTCTCCTGGCTCTGTCCCGGAGTTTCTTTTGCTTTAAAGTTTCACTTTCCGTTTGCAAGCCGGTAATAAACACCCTGGCCAGCGCGTAGATTATAAGCAAACAAAACTGCCCGTTCCCCTGCTTACGCAAGTTTTTTTTACGCTCTGATAAAAATTAAAAAGCGGGCCGCGTTTAAAAACGCGGCCCGCTTTCTTTGTTAAAAACTGTTTTTACTGTAACATGTAATAATAAGCGCCGCTTTCCGTGCCGCTTAAATCACCCGCCATTGATTCACAAATCTCAGCATTTTTATCATCGTAGGCAACGCAGCCTCTGGTGCCTTTTCTTAAAGCGTTTGCGCCTTCCGTAAGATATTGCCTTAAAGCATATTTGGTTCTATCCGGCACACGCTCGGCCGTAATACACTCGTTGGTAAGATGAAAAACAAAAGTTTTTGTTTTTATAGGGTTTGTAACGTCGTCACTGTGTTTTAAGGAGGCGTCCTCATCAGCTTGAAAGGTAATATCTAAAACTTCAAAATCATTAGCGTACACGCCGCTGTTAAGCCTTGTGCGCTCCAAAGCGTCATGCATATTTTTTATAATAACCCACGCTTCCGCCGCGCGTGATTTTTCAACCGCTTTAAGATATTGGGGCAGCGCAATAGCGGCCAAAATGCCGATAATTAAAACTACCACTAAAAGTTCTATCAACGTGAATCCCTTTTTCATATACTTTGATTGTACTATTTTTTCAAAAAAAATATAGCTCTATTTATATGGTTTTCTTACCAAGCCCGCTTCTGATATATATTTCGATTAAATTTTTGTATTATATACATATGATACTAGAAGGCAAAACTTTAGCCGCCGCGATAAGGGAAAATTTGCCCGCGCGCGCGCAGATATGCAAAACAAAACTTGGCCGCCCGTTAAAACTGACAGGCATCGGCTGGGCGGCGGATTACGCCTCCTACGTTTATTTAGACAAAGAAATTAAAGCCGCCGAAAAAACAGGAATAACAGGTGAAGTTATTGATATCACGGAGCAAACTTCACATGAAGAAATGCTTAATATCATTAAAAAACTTTCCACAGATGAAACGGTTGACGCTGTAATCGTGCCCAAACCGCTGCCAAGGCATTTAAACACTTTAGAAATTTGGGAAGCGCTTAACCCGTTAAAAGATATAGACGGTTCTTCCGTTTTAAATATGGGCAGGCTTTTTATGTGCAAAAACTGGGCTGAAGTTGAGGCCATGCAGGGTTTTGCCCCGGCCACGGCAATGGCCGTAATAAAACTTTTAGATTTTTATAAAATAAAACTTTCCGGCGTGGAAACAGGTGTTTTAGGAAGAAGCGCTACAGTAGGAAAACCCCTTGCCCACATGCTAAGCTGCAAAGACGCAACTGTAAAAATATGCCATTCAAAAACGCCGAGCCTGACTTCTTCCTTAAGCCAGTGCGACATTGTTATAAGCGCCATAGGAAAAGCTAAATTTGTAACTGAAAATATGGTAAAAACAGGCGCCATGGTTATTGACGTAGGTACAAACCAGGACGAAAACGGCGTGTTCTGCGGCGACGTGGATTTTGAAAATGTAAAAAAAATAACCTCCGCAATAACGCCTGTTCCGGGAGGAGTAGGGCCGGTAACACTTGCATGTTTGCTTGAAAACATTATAATATCAGGAGAAAGAAAATTATAAAAGCATTTTATAATTAACGGAGAATTTATGAAAAAGTTGATACCTGTTTTATCAGTATGTTGCATTTTTTTAATAGCGGCGTGCTCTTCTTCAAACAAAAAAAATGAAAACAAAATGCTTTTTATTGAAGAAGGCGAATACGAAGCCTCGTTAAACGAGTCAACGCAAAATGAAAGGCGCGGCGCAAGGCTTATGCATGAATCAAACTATCTTTTCCGCCTTATTCCGCAGTCTACTTATTTCTTTGATGAAAAAAATATGCCTTTGGACGATGTAACAAAGTCGGCCTCGGACTACAAGGCCGGCAGGTTGTGGACCAGGCCAAAAAGATATATGCCGGGCGAATACAAAACAGACTCATCATCTTCCGACTCTTCGTCTTCTTCGACAGCGACGGCGGCAGATGACGAATCTTCATATAGTTCAGCTTTAGCGGACGAATATTTTAATGAAGACGGATATTAATTTTAACAAATAAAAACCCCCTCCGTTTAAACGGAGGGGGTTTTTATTTACTTAAGAAAATTTTTTAAACCAAATAAGGATTATCAGTAAAAACAGCGTCCGCTCCAAGTTCTTTCATTTGAGCAAAAATTTCACGGTTGTTAATAGTATAAATCCAAACTTCAAGCCCCATCTCTTTAGCTTTATTAACAATATCTTTTGTTATGCGTTTATAGCTCATATTAAGGCTAAAAGCCTTTAGCCTTTCAGCCTGCTCCGCATTAAACTCCCTGGTAAGCAAACCTATTTTTACAGTTTCATCTAAAGCCCGCACATTTATAAGCGTATTAAAATTAAAACTTGAAATTATTACGCGTTCACTCCAATCGACCCACAATGTTTTTACTGATGATAAAACTTTTTCCTCTATACCGGGATAAGCGGTAATATCTGTTTTAATTTCAATATTTAATACAGTATCCTCACCCAAAACCTTCATGACTTCGGCTAAAAGGGGTATTTTTTCCCCCTCGCCGGCGTCTAAAGAAAAAATTTCTTTATAGTCCAAATCTTTAACAAAAGCATCGCGCCCGGTTACCCGTTTAAGACTTTCGTCATGGGTAACAACAAGCTGCCCGTCTTTACTCAAATGCACGTCAAGCTCAAAATATACAAGTCCGCTTTCTTTAGCGAGTCTAAAAGATTTTAAAGTATTTTCCGGCGCAAGAAGAGGCGCGCCTCTGTGTGCTATAATTTTCATATTAAAAACCAAAGGATTCCAACAGCTTGTCATAATACATATCAGGTATTTCCATACCTACTTTAGGGGTTCTGCCGCTGGCCGGGCCGTGATGATCAGATCCGGCCGTAACAAACAGGCCGTACTCTCTTGACACAGATAAAAGTTCCTGTATCATGGCCGTATTGTGCGAAGGGTAAAAAACTTCTATTCCGTTAAGCCCCGCGTCCGTCCATTTTTTAAAATCCCACTTTTCTTTTACAAGTCCGGGGTGCGCTATAACGGCAAGCCCGCCCGCTGACCTTATTTTTCTTATAGCTTCAACAACGCTTACGCCCAAAGAAGGAACGTAGCCAACCGCGCCCGGTACTAAATATCTTCTAAACCCTTCCTGGCGTGCCGCGACTATTCTTTTGGCTTTCAAAGCGTCCGCCACATGCGCGCGCGACACTATTGTTTTAGCGCGGGAAAAAACGTCCTCTTGCGTAATATCAAGGCCCGCCGCTTGCAGCTGCTTTATTATCTTTTTTATTCTAAAAACCCTTTTTTCGGAATTTTCTTTTAAAAAAGATTTGAAATCCGCGCAATCTTCTTTTATTTTGTAGCCCAAAAAGTGCAAATGTTCATCTTCATTAGTGCTTATTTCAACGCCTGTAACGAAGTTCATTTTATAGCTTTGCGCTTTTTCCTTAGCCTGCGGTACGCCTTCTATAGTGTCATGGTCCGTAAGAGCGTAAAGTTTTACCCCTTTTTTTACGGCAGCCACAACAACTTCAGACGGCTTTGAAGTGCCGTCCGAAAATTTAGAATGTGTATGCAGGTCTATAACAGGCATTAAACTCTTTCAACCGCTTTAACTTCGGGAATTTCCTGCATGATTTTTCTTTCAATAACGGCTTTAAGCGTCATTTGGGCCGCAGGACAGCCGCCGCAGCGTCCTTTAAGAGACACATAGACGGTTCCCGTATTTTCATCAAAAGAAACAAATTCCAAATCCCCCCCGTCAGCTTGGAGAACGGGTTTTATTTTAGCTATAACTTCTTCAATTTTGCTGTGCATATCATTTCCTCTTTTTGTAATATATAATATATTATAGTATTTTAGGAGAAACTAAGTGAAAAAAGGGGACTTGGGACTTACAGACCTGATAGGTGAAAAAAGCGTAAAGAAATCAGACTTAAGAGTGCGTGTTTTAGCCTATTTGGAGGATTTTATGGCCGCGTTGGGAATGGTAAAACTAAAAACACAGGATAATAACATTGACCTTATACAAAATTCTCTGTTATCCGTTATGCAAATAGTTTCCGGCGCTAAGGCGGAATTAAACCTAACAACGCTTGCCGGTATAGAGGACGTAATAAAAAATTCGGATTTTGGCGGCAAAAACACAGCTGCGCAGCTTCCGGGTTGCAATGAAACGGAAACCGCGTTAAGAAATGCATTGGCAAAATGCCATTTGGCCGAAAGTTACCTGACGGAACTTAATATTACGGACTCTTCCGTTTTAGCGTTTATTAACCACAGCGGCAAATATCTTGCCGCTGTTACTTCAAAATATATCTAAAATTTGATATTATTTTGATATACTGTCTATTAAGTATTTAAAAAGGTCGTTTATTTTAGTTATAAAGGTGAACCTCATGAAAAAAATATTGGCTGTTACATTATTACTCGCTTTCGCGGCTCCCGCCTTCGCGGCTAAATTCGCAACAGTAAGCTCGTACGAAGCAAACATTCGCAGTTGCGCGGGCACAAAATGCGCCGTTAAATGGAAAGCGTGGAAATATACCCCCCTTCAGATGATAGGGCTTAGTAAAGATAAAGTATGGGTTCAGGTAAAAGATTTTGAGGGCCACACAGGCTGGATTCACAATACATTGTTAAGCACACAAATAGGTCTTTCCGCCACATCAGACGTAAACATACGCCAAAGCCCCAGTTCAAATGCTCCTATAGTTTGCACTGTTGAAAAGGGTTACGCATTAAAGTTTATTTCTAAAAATGGCGGCTGGTACCAGGTTCAGGACGAACCCGCAGATAAAAACAAAGGCATCTGTAAAGGCTGGGTATACTCGGCCTATGTTTGGGGGCCCAGAGCAAAAACAGCAAAATAGCCTATTGTTTATAAGTTGATTTTTGGTAAAATATATATATGAAGAACTTTTTTACATTTATAGTACTTACAGCATTAGTTTTTTGCGCTTACACATTCTACAACAAGTCTGAGGAAAGCAAATTTACAATCTCAGGCACGGTAGAAGTGCCGCAAAGACTTCTTAAGCACGCACAGGCAAAGAACAATACCGCATCTATTATTATAAAGAATGAGGCTGATGTTCCGATAGCTATTAAAAGAATTATCAATCCTACTTTTCCTTTGCAGTTTAAAGTAGATACTAAGGATTTATTGGTAGGCGAAGTTGACGGCAAGGTTAAAATTGACGTGCAAATCAACAACCACGGTAATTTAGGAATTTTAAAAGCGGGCGATATCTTTGGCGCCGCCGAAGGCACCTATGCAATGAACTCAAAAAATATTATTATCTCGGCCGATAAAATGACAGGTACGCCAAAAATGGTAAACACCAGAGGTAATTTCTTTAGAACAGCCGCAAGATAGTTAAATTTAAGCAAATAAAAACCCCGCTTAAAGCGGGGTTTTTATTTTATGAAAGTATGTAATAACCCATTAGCGTAAGACGGGGAAGGATAGTCCTCTGATTTCACAACGCCTCCGCCTTGCTACAGCGGAGGCGTTGCCGTTTGTTGTTGAGTGAAATCGCAAAGTGAAACTTTGAAACAAAAGAAATCCCAAACGTGAGTCCTGTAAATTTTATATTATTTTGCCTGTCCTGTTATAACCTTTGGCGGAAGTGATTTTTACTTTAACAAAATCACCTGCTTTATACTTCTTATTACCTTTAACTTCCACCCTTCCGTCAATATCGGGGGAATCGCTTTCCGAGCGTCCGCAAAAAAGGTTATCTAATAAAACTTTAACCGTTTTTCCTTTAAGTTTACGGTTTATAGAGTCAATTACCCTGCTTTGCGCGCTGACAAGCTCCTCAACACGCTGCTTTTTTATTTTTTCCGCTACCTGGCGTTTCATAACAGCGGCGGGGGTACCGTCTTCTTTACTGTAAGCGAAAACGCCTACATTGTTAAATTTTGCCTCAGCTATAAATTTTTTAAGTTTTTCAAAATCTTCCGCAGTTTCACCGGGAAAGCCGGCTATAAAATTTGTTCTTAAAGACATACCGGGCACTATTTGGCGTATTAGTTTAATTTTTGCTCTTACTTCATCTTCCGTTGAACGCCTGTTCATAGCTTTTAATACCGGGGCCGATATATGCTGCAGCGGCATATCTAAATAACGGCATATTTTAGGTTCGCAAGCTATAAAATCAAGCAAATCTTTTGTAACCGTTTCCGGGTAGGCGTACATTATTCTAAACCACTCTATACCCTTTATTTTAACCAGTTTCTTTAAAAGTTTAACTAAAGAAGGTTTGCCAAAAATATCCTGTCCGTAAGCTGTGGTATCTTGCGCTATTAAAGAAATTTCCTTAACTCCGTTTTTTTCCATGGCTTTAGCTTCGGCAACAATATCTTCCATACTTTTTGAGCGGAAAGGCCCCCTTATTGCGGGAATTGTGCAATAAGCGCAACGGTTGTTGCAGCCGTCAGCTACTTTTAAATAAGCGCTGT
This sequence comes from Elusimicrobium minutum Pei191, assembly GCF_000020145.1. Lineage (NCBI taxonomy): Bacteria > Pseudomonadati > Elusimicrobiota > Elusimicrobia > Elusimicrobiales > Elusimicrobiaceae > Elusimicrobium > Elusimicrobium minutum. The sequence goes on along the minus strand of NC_010644.1, from coordinate 275,919 downwards.
GGGGCGCTGTAAGCTGAAGTTTAAAATCGGGCGCTTTAATATAGTCTGGCGCGGGACAAAACGAGTGTTTGGGCCTTTTAATGACATTATCAATTTTTTCAATACCTTTTAAACCTATAAAAGCGTCAACTAACGGGTATTTACTGGGTAAGGATTTCCCTTCTTTTTGAGTTAAACAGCCCGCTACTATCAGTTTTTCTATTTTACCCTGGGCTTTAAGTTTTGAAGCGCGTTTAATTTCCCTGTCTGCTTCCTCCCTTGCCGGTTTAATAAAAGCGCAGGTATTAATTAAAATGGTGTCGGCCTCGCTTTCGTCAGCCACGAGGTAATGTTTTTTATGATTTAAAATACCAAGCATTTCCTCGGTATCCGTAAGGTTTTTAGAGCATCCCAAACTTATTGTAAATATTTTAGCCATATATATATTTTAACTTTTTAAAAGGATAAACAGCCGATAAATACAAAAAAGGCTCCCGAAGGAGCCTTTTTTAAAGCTTAAAAGCTTTTAATTAGTTGCCGGTTACGACTGTGCAAACTTCACCAATGATAACCATGTGTTTGACTTCTCTGTCAACTGTAGCGACTGTTCTGATGTTGCCGGCTTTTTTAGCGGCTTCAACTGACATATCACCTGTGGCATAGATACCAAGGAAGTTCTTTGCGCAAGCTTTGCCTGTTTTTGTACCTGTTGAGGCTGTTACGAGTGTGGGTTCAGATGTTTCTGAAACTAACGCAAAACCCATGTATGAAGCGGGGGCCGCGCAGGCTGCGAGCATAACTACTACTGCTGCTAATGCTAATACTTTTTTCATTTAAAATCTCCTAATGTTTTTTATTTACTACTTTTAAATTTTAGTAATTTTTATCAAAACATGCAAATATTAATCTTCCTAACAAAAAGCATATTTTTATCTTCTGAAAAATAGTTTAAAAAAATAAATTTTTGTTTATGGATAATAAAGGTTTTTTATACTGTTGTCTATTGGCTGTTTTGCAAAAAAAATGAAACTCCCCGAGCTCACGCCCAGGGTTGTCTATAAGGTATTAACACAAAAAAAGCCCCGTTTTTATTAAAAACGAGGCTTTTTTATTTAACTTTTTATCAGGGCATTTCAAAAACGCCTTTTGAAAGCCCGTACTTTTTAAGATTTTCTTTTAATTTAGAATTATTCCCGAATTTAACCGCTTTTTTCACTGTTTCAACGCGTTTATCGCTTTCACCAAGCAGCTCTTCAAGTTCTTCTTTATCTAAAGAAGTCATACAGTTAATAGCGTCCGAATGGGCTTTAAGGCTTTGGGCTAAAACATCATTTTTTTCCGCTTCATTTAATATTTTAACATCCGCATCGGTAAAAAGGGCCGGGTTTTGGGCCAGTCTGCCAAGTTCAGGGTTGGAAGCAAAAGAATCTAACACAATGGCGCTGCCCGCTATTAAAAGAGCTGCCGTGGCAATATTTTTACCGCCTTTAATTGTAAGAGTGGCGCCGGAAGGTCTTGCTTTGTTAATTTCCGCAATTTTTCTTGTTATTTTTGCTTCAAGCGGGTTTACCGCTATCTGCCCCGCTTTGGCCGCAGCTTTCGAGGTTGTTTTAAAGTTCTTTATGGCGATTCGGGTTTCCAAAGTCTGCGTATAATTAAAATGTATATGCTGGCGCCCTACGACATAAGGCTCTAAAACGGCGCGTTTTTCTTTTAAAAACGCGGCGTGGTCAAAAAGGCTTTTGTCCATCCTTTCCGTTTTGCGGATAAAGCGCTGCAATTCATCGCTGAGTTGGGAATATTCTTTTTCAAAGTTAATAATATATCCCTTATGTGAGGTTCCCCTGTGGATAACTGACGAAAGTTCCTCTTTAAGGCCCCAATATTCTAAATGGTATAAAACATGCCTTGGTTCCGTTTTTACAAGATACGAATACAACAAAGCGTCTTCCTTAACCGCGTAGCTTAAAACTTTTTCATAAAGTTCGATTTCGGCTTTACCGGCAGCGGACAGAAGGGCTTTGGGCATTTGGTATGTTAAAGCTAATAAAGCTACCCCTCCTGCCAAATTATAAACGCTTTCTTTATTTTCTTTTAAATCGAGCGGCTTTCCCAACTTCTTTTCCAACAACTGCAAATCATGTTTCGTGCGGGCCTGATAATCTTTAAGCGTAACCGGCGCCTGAGCACAAACAGACGTTCCGGTAAGCATTACTAAAAGAACAGACATCCCCGCTATAAACTTAATTTTCATTGATGCACCTCTCGTGTCAACGCAAGCAGATATTTTGCGCGTGGAATTGAAATAGCGTATTACAAATACTTTAAAGCCTTCGTATAAAATTTTCATGGGCCAAAAGACCTATCTGTAACTTGGGCCTTGGTCCTGTTTTTTACAAAGCTGTTTTTACTATATAATATTTTTGGCTTTATTTCAGAGTGAACTAAAAAAGCCCGGAATTAAATTCCGGGCTTTTTTAGTTTTTTAATATTTTTTGCTTAAGCAAAATCAGCCAAAGCCTGCTCGGCGCTGGTAAGTTTAATTTCCTCGGCGGCAAGCTCCGCCTTTACTTTTTCAACCTGCTCTTTAGGAGCATTGTTTACAAAACGTTCATCTGAAAGCCTGGCTTTACGGTTTGCTATATTGGCCCGTGCCGCGGCAATATTTTTGCTAAGTCTGGCCTTTTCCTTTTCAACGTCAATAATGCCTTCAAGCTCTATAAAAGCCGTTACCGCGGAGTATACTGCCGTGGCACTCATAGGTTTTTTAACTGCTTCTTTGGAAGCGGTTAAATTGTCTGTTTTGCATAAAAGCCTAATGTAGTCGGCATAATCAGACACTGTTTTAAGTTCTTCATCATCAACCGCTTTTAAAGAAACATTAAGCTTTTGCGCGGGCGGAACGTTAAACTCCGAACGTACCGTGCGCACCGCCGAAATAATGCCTTTAATAAGGTCCATTTTAGCTACGGCCCCGGGGTTTAAAGCGCTTTCATCACAAAGCGGGTAAGAGTCTTGCAATAAAAACTCTTTATCCGCACCTGTATAAGGTTTAAGCACCGAAGATATTTCCTCGGTAATAAAAGGCATCATCGGGTGAAGCGCTTTTAAAGTACCGTAAAGCACGTTAACTAAAATACTCATAACGTACTCTCTGTCAGATTCAAACCTGGCTTTTGCGAGTTCAACGTACCAATCGCAAAAGTCGCCCCATAAAAAGTGGTATAAAACATTTGCGGCGGCCGCCATATTATATTTTAAAGTGGCGTCCTTAGCGGTTTTAATAGCGGTGTTATAGCGGTCAATTAACCACGCGTCCGCAAGTTCTTTGGGTTCTGCGGGCATTTTAAGCGGGCCTTTTAAGTCACCCATATTCATTAATATAAAGCGTGAAGCGTTATAAATTTTATTACAAAAATTGCGCGCGCCTACAATAGACTCTTCGGCGTAAGGTATATCTTTACCAAGCACGGCCTGCATTAAAAGGGAAAATCTGACCGCGTCGGTACCGTATTTGGCCGTCATATCAAGCGGGTCGATAACATTGCCTAAGGATTTAGACATTTTTTTCCCCGTTTTATCCCTTATAATACCGTTTAAGAAAACGTCTTTAAAAGGCAGTTTGCCCGTAAAATCAATGCCGGTAATAGCCATGCGGGCAACCCATAAGTACAAAATTTCATATCCCGTAACCATTGTTGAGGTTGGGTAAAAATACTCAAGCTCTTTGGTTTTTTCTGGCCAGCCTAAGGTTGAAATAGGCCATAAGGCGGATGAAAACCAAGTATCTAAAACATCGGGATCTTGAACAAAATCCGTGCCGTCGCAATCCGGGCAGGAATGCGGTTTTGTATGGGAAACCACAGGCTTGGCGCCGTCTTCAAAAGATACTTTGGCTACTTCCTTTACGCCTTGTTTTGTTTCCATATAGGTTAAACCGTTTTTACTGCAGGTTGTGCAATACCAAACGGGTATTCTGTGACCCCACCAAATTTGGCGGGAAATGCACCAGTCCTGTATATTTTTAAGCCAGTTTACAAAAGAATGCTTCCAGCTTGCGGGGTGAAATTTTAATTCCTCTTTTTCGGCCGCTTCAATTACGGGAGCGCAAAGTTCTTCCATTTTAACAAACCATTGTTCGCTTAAATATGGTTCTATAACGCTGCCGCAGCGGTAACAGGTGCCAACGGCATTGTCATGCTTTTCTTCTTTTACCAAAAAGCCCTGCTCTTCTAAATCTTTAACAACTTCCTTGCGGGCAGCTTCACGGTCCATGCCAACATATTTTTCGGGGCAGTTAATAAGTTTGCCTTTATCCGAAATTACGGATATTACGGGCAAATTATGGCGCTGTCCGATAACATAGTCAACAGGGTCGTGCGCGGGCGTAATTTTTAAAGCGCCGCTGCCGAAACCTATTTCAACGTCCTCATCAGCTATTATTGGAATGTAGCGGTCAGTTAAAGGAATTCTTACTTTTTTGCCTACAACACCCTGGTAGTTTTCATCCTTAGGGTTAACCGCTATGGCGGCGTCGGCAAAAATGGTTTCGGGCCTTGTGGTGGCTATAATAATACCGTCAAAGCTTTCTTCCCCTTTATAGTGAAGATGGTAAAGTTTGCCTTTTTGCTGTTCGTGATCGACCTCAATATCTGATAAAGCGGTATTGCAACGCACGCACCAGTTAATCATGCGTTTGCCACGGTAAATATATTTTTTATCCCACCATTGTTTAAAACATTCGTAAACGGAAGCGGCGCGTTTTTCATCCATGGTAAAGCGTATGTTTTCTAGCGAGAGATCTATAGCCCAGCCCATTTTTTCAAACTGGTTTAAAATAGCGCCGCCGCATTCTTTATACCACTTCCACATTTCTTCTAAAAATTTTTCACGGCCGAGGTCATGCCTGGTTATTTTTTGCTCTTTGGCAAGTTTTTTCTCTAAAACGTTTTGCGTTGCTATGCCGCCGTGATCTGTACCCGGCACCCAAAAAGATTCTTTGCCAAGCATACGCTCCGTTCTTATTAAAACGTCTTGCAATGTGCAGTTAAGCGCGTGCCCTATATGAAGCGCGCCCGTTATATTAGGCGGCGGTATTACTATAACAAAGGGAACCTTATTTTTGTCAATATTAGACGCGAATATTTTTTTTGCCTGCCATTCTTTGACAAGTCTTTCCTCAACTTCTTTAGGTTCGTAAGCTTTAGGCAACATACAAGTCTCCTCTTTTAGGGTTTTCCCTCTGTCTTTATATTTATATATTTTATAATATTAAGATATGGATAACAAAGATATCATTGAAACGGAAATTATAGAAGCCGAAGTGCTTGATGAGAACGGCAGACCCGTTAACTCTAAAAAAACCGCTAACACCCAAACAGCCAAAGGGGTTGAAACCATCCTTAAAGCCATAGTTGTTTTGGCGGCGGGCTTTTTAATGTCCGTATTAATAGCGGTTGTTTTTATAATCTTGTTTATACCCGTTTTAATTTTAAAGGCGCTGGGCCTTATAAAAAGCGACTTCCAAATCCGCAGGTTTAAGTAACTAAACTCTAAAATATCTTATTAAAGTTATATAAAACCGTTTCAGGCGCTTTCTTCTTACGTTTATTAAGTACAGCCCGCATAAAATAAGCGCGCCTCCTATAAAAGCCTCTTTGCTGATAACTTCGCCCAAAAGAATATAGCCGAAAACCATGGTAAACAAAGGCTGCGCGTATATAAAAGCGCTTGCTTTAGAAGGGCCGATTTTTTCAATACCTTCATTATAAAAAATAAAGGCAAATCCGCTGCAAAAAATACCTAAGTAAGCAAGAGCGGACAAAGCCCTCGGGCCCATATGCGCGAAATCCTTTAAAGAACCGCTTACAATTTCTATAGGAAGCATTATCGTAACCGCTGCCAAAAACAAACAAAAAGTAATCCTTAAATTAGGCATGTTTTTAAACCAAATACTCATTGGCACAACGTAAAAAACCCAGTTAACCGCAGTGGCTACAAAAATCAAATCACCCTTTAACGTACTCATTGAACTGCCGTCAACAAATGTCTGTTTGGAAAGGAAAATAAGAAGCACGCCCAAAATACAAATTATAAAGCCCATCATTTTATCTTTCGGCAGCCTTTCCTTAAAAAAGGCTACCATTGTAAAAGCCACAAAAATAGGGCTTAACGCAACAAGCCAGCCGGCATGGTTTGTGCTTGTGTGCATAGTAGCGTAGCCTTGAACGTTTTGTTGTATAACCACTCCTACCATGGCTAAAAAGAAAAAACGCAGCCAGTCTTTTTTAGTTAAGGTTTTAAGCCATTTAAATTCACGCAAAAATAAAGTTACAACCAAAAGCCCCAAAACGCTGCGCGCAAAAACAAGTGTTGTAACGCCGCATTCGGCTAAAGCGGTTTTTACAAAATAAAAAGTTAAACTCCAAAAAAGTATTGAGGCAAAAAGTTTTATATAAATCATATTATCTTGCTAAATATTTTTTCCTTATATGCTGCGGCAGTTTTTCTATAGCGTAGCGAAGCATTGTACGCGGCATTTTAGCGCCGTGTTTATCTAAAAAAACAAGCAAAGGTTTAATATCCCTTTTACCCATTTCACGAAGCATCCACCCGCAAGCTTTATGCATTAAATCATGTTCATGCGTTAAAAAATATTCTGCAAGCTCAAGCGTTAGGTTAAAGTCTTTTTCCCTTATAAAATAAAAAGTTGTAAGCATGGCGATGCGCTCTTCCCACAAAAAGCCCGAACGGGCCATTTTATATATTTGGGAATAATTTTTATTTTTGTAATACCACGGACCTAAAATATAACAGGCGGATAAATCAACCAAATCCCAATTATTAATATTTTTTGTGTTTTTAAGGTACAGTTTTACAATTTTTTCTTTTTCTTTTTCTTCTTCCCATTCAAATTTTAAACGTAAAATTATAAGGGCGTTAAGCCTATGTTCATGCACGGGGGAACGGAGAAGTTCTTCCGTCTCGGCTAAAGATATTTCTTTAAAGTATTTTTTTGCAATCTTTCTATTATCAGGTACAATCACGCCTATAAAAATATCCCCTTCACCGTACTGGCCTTTGCCTGTTTTAAAAAAACGGCTTAAGTGCACAGCCTTTCCTTTATCAGATATTTTTTTTAAGTCATTAAGTATTTTGTTTTTTACGCTCATGTTTATATTTTATTAAATTTGTTATCATGTAATATATTCTTAAAAGAGGATTCCATATGCAAAATATTTTAGCCCTGCGAACAAAAACAAACGTTTTAGATTACAAAACAAAAAAAGCGATTATTTTACAGGTTTTACTGCTTGCCTCGGCTTTGGTTTTACCTGCGGTGTGTCACCACTTAAATTTGCAAACTAAAGTATTTTTGCCGATGCACTGGCCCGTGCTCTTAGCAGGCCTTGTTTACGGATGGAGAAGCGGTCTTACATTAGGCATATCCGCCCCCTTAGCAAGCTTCGCTTTAAGCGGTATGCCTCCAGCCCATATTTTACCGATTATGACCCTTGAACTTGCCGTATACGGTTTTGCCGCCGGAGCTTTTAGGCAGCAGTTAAAATTAAATTTTATTTTCTCCTTATTGGGTGCTATGATTTTAGGGAAAGCTGTTTATATTTTAACCGCATATACTTTGGCGGGCAGCGCTTCTTTTGCTTTTATACAAACATCTTTGCCCGGCATTATTTTGCAGGCCGTTTTACTTCCTTTAATAGCGTTGATATGGACAAAAAACAAATAGCCGCCTTTTTTGATTCCATAGCCTGCGGATGGGACGCGAAAGAAAGATCCGAAGTTTACGCTAAAATAGAGCAAATATTAGCTAAGTGTGAGATAACGCAAAAAGCTAAAATTTTAGATATCGGCTGCGGCACTGGCGTTTTATTCCCTTTCCTTTCAAAATACAATCCCGGGGAAATTTTAAGTATTGACCTGTCTTCTAAAATGCTTGAGGAATTTAAAAGAAAGCACCCCGAAGCGAACGCTTTGCTTGCTGATTTTGAAGACATTAAATTAGAAGAAGATTATTATGACAATATTATCGCCTACAATGTTTTCCCGCATTTTGTTAACAAAGAGGCGGTTTTTTATAACGCTTTTAAATTTTTAAAACACGGCGGAATTTTTGTTGTGGCGCACTCCATGACAAGGGAAGAACTTAACTCAATGCATGGACGAAAGAAAGAAACATCAAAAGATTTACTGCCTTCCTCAGAACAAATGAAATATTTTTACGCCTCAGCCGGTTTTAAACAAGTTATAGTGCAGGAAAAAGCGCCAGGATTTTTTTCCAAAGGCGTTAAAATTTAACGAATACTTAATATTTGATATAATAATATAGATTTAAGGAAAGGTGGCCGAGCGGTTTAAGGCGCAGTCCTGGAAAGACTGTATACCCTAAAGGTATCGAGGGTTCGAATCCCTCCCTTTCCGTAGATTGACAAGAGCCTGTTTCTTTGATGAGACAGGCTCTTTTTTGTATTTTGTCATCGCAAAATATGGCTTTGTACGGCCTTGTGTGGCTTGTGCTGGTTGACTTTTTAGGTAAAAAAGGGAGACATATTACTTATTTTTTACCTTTTTAAATGCTTTATTTTTTTCTTTCATTTCACGCTATTTTCTTACTTCTTTGGATAAATAATGTCTTCTGTCACCTGTTTACTGGCATGCCCTGCATAAAGAGAAGCATCTTTTATGTCAACGCTACGAACCATTGTTTGAGTAACGCTTGTTTTGCACAGCATTCTAAAAGTGCCTTGTAAGCGCGGAGTGTCTGACCCGTTTTCTAAAATCATACGATTAACATGTCTTAAGTTTTTGCTAAAGGCTGTAGCGAAAGTTTATTAAACGTTGAAAACGGTTAAGAGATATTCTATATTCATTAACGGTGCACGGTACCAAGGTTAGGGTTGCCCTCCGAGAATTGATTTTATAGAATGTTGTGAGTACAATATCAAGTTATTGACTCGTTAGGGTTGCCCTCCGAGAATTGATTTTATAGAATGTCTTCACTCTCTTTAGACAGCAATACCCTGTTAGGGTTGCCCTCCGAGAATTGAATTTATAGAATAAAACCAGTTCCCATACCTCTAAGCCTTGAGTTAGGGTTGCCCTCCGAGAATTGATTTTATAGAATTTTGAAGCGACGATATAGGGAAGATTACATGTTAGGGTTGCCCTCCGAGAATTGATTTTATAGAATAAATCTTCTGTTGTGTATGCAGTAACTAATGTTAGGGTTGCCCTCCGAGAATTGATTTTATAGAATAACGAAATACAATATATGCCCGGCGTTAAGGTTAGGGTTGCCCTCCGAGAATTGATTTTATAGAATAGTCCTGGTTCTGTTTTTGGATTCGTTCCTGTTAGGGTTGCCCTCCGAGAATTGATTTTATAGAATGAGTGGTGTTGGGGATATATGCTATAAGAGGTTAGGGTTGCCCTCCGAGAATTGATTTTATAGAATGTTGTTCTGTCAATGTTATACTGTAATTGTGTTAGGGTTGCCCTCCGAGAATTGATTTTATAGAATGGTTAATTCCGGCGACCATTACACTTTTGCGTTAGGGTTGCCCTCCGAGAATTGATTTTATAGAATAATATTTGGATATGTATAAGGAGCAGCAGAGTTAGGGTTGCCCTCCGAGAATTGATTTTATAGAATTTTCCGGGTTGCCTTTGCCGCGGACAATATGTTAGGGTTGCCCTCCGAGAATTGATTTTATAGAATTATAGTGTCACCGTACTCCGAAATAAAGGGTTAGGGTTGCCCTCCGAGAATTGATTTTATAGAATATTAAACTCAATTTTCCGTATAAAAAATTAAATTATTTTTTATAAAAAATACTAAAATATAGTTAAAATCTCGGGGATTTTTAAGAAATTTTTTAAAAAATGGGCAACTCTAATAAGAGTTTTTTCGTAAAATGCCAGCTTACTGGTTCAAAGAAGTTTTTTAGTAAAGTATTAAAAAATTGGCGAGAAGGCGATTGGAGCCAGCCTCAATTTAAAGAAGAGTATCAAAAAAGTCTGGCCGCTCGGCCTGTACTTTCAACCTGCCGTAAAAATGTTTTGTCATTTTAAACATTCTGTCCGTAAAAAATAAAAAGCAGATGTGTCCATTATCGGGTACTATCTGCTTTATTTGTTTTTCAATAATGTCGCATCTTTCTTTGCTGAAAGCATAGTAACTGTAAATAGATTTTTGCAGCATGATAAAACCGGAATTTTTAAGCGTTTGCCTAAATTTATTGGCAATTCTCATTTGGGTTTTTGTTTTTACAGGAAGGTCAAAGGCTATTAAAATCCACATTGTTTTATAAGGTGAAATCATTTTAAAATTGCCGGGAAAATTATCCTGTTTTCCCGTTCTTCCAAAAACGCGATATACGACTGGATATATTTTTGTATCCCGGCCGTAAGATTAAAGGCACCATCCTCAAAATACAAGTTACTTTCTATCACGCTTGCCATATATTTTTTAGCCGAAGGCGACAGACTTTCCTCTTGCGTCAAAACATCCAATTTATTTTTTACCATAAAATCTATAAGAGGACGCAGTGGTTCTATCAAATCATCTATTAAACAAAACGGATTATGGTTCTTACTGTGGAAAATACCGATGGCGGGATTTAATCCGGCGGAAACAACCGCCCGCGCAATAGAACTTCTAACAATCGCATAGCCATAATTTAACGCTGAATTTATAATATCCTTATCGTCGGTATTTCTATGAAAATCATTAAATAAATTTTCAAAATATACCTTTGCGCCGACACCTTCTTTAAAAGTAGCATCGCCAGAGCGCACCTCGCGGGCCATATTAAAAATGGTTTCCGCCGCCTTAAGCGTGTCAAATCTTTTTAACACCTCAGCTTGGTTGTTTAACTTACTTGTGATTATTTGTTGCCAGGCTTGTTTTATTTGTGGTTTTGAGGCATTTATTTGTAACTGGAGTCTGCGTCCGTAAATATTTGTGGTAAAAGAAGAAAGCAGCATTCCGGCGGGGTTATAGGTTTTATCGCAGAAGATGACCGGTACTTTATGCTCTAAACATTTTTGTATGCAAGTATTGGAAATGGTAATATTATTACCGTAAAGTATAATGCTGTTTATATCGTCAAATAAACAATGCAGTTTTTCCTCTCTGTCTTTTACTGCGGAGAAGTTATTGTTTTTTACGCATAAATGGTACCCGTCCCCGGGGATATCCAAAACTCGCCACATTTTTAACCTTCTTTATTTTTTAATATCGGCGAACGATATTTTATAAATCCGCAAGAACTTAAAATAAGCTTACGGGGATTGTATTGCTGCATTGAGTTTATAGTAAATGAATCATCCTGCCCGCCGGTACTTTTTATTATATTGCCAAACCATATTTGAATATTGTTATTTGTAATTTCGGTAAATGTTCCCACTTTAATAAAAACTCTATTTTCTGGCGCAGAGCCGGTATTGTTTCTAAAAGAGTTTTTATCACTGTGGATATCAAAATCAACCTCTAAAATATCCCCGCCATAAATCCTTTCAAACAAAGTAAATCCCTGTTCTTTATATTTCAAAGGGTTCTTTTGCTGTGCGTCAATTTTCCTTATAATTTCTCCGCAGAGTTTGCCTTTATTATCATAATATAAATCCACGCATAAACTGTCGCCCGTATCGTAACCGTATCCGGTAGTTGTAGGCGTGGGCTTAGAAATAGCAAAAAATTTACCGGGCTCTTTCTTGGAAAGCTGCACATATTTATCGCCGGATAAAGAAATAGCTTTTTGATATATACTCGCATCATTAATATTCTTTTCTTTTTTTCCTTCCGCCTTTGACTTTTCATTTTCTTCTTCCAGAAGCTTTTTCGCTTTTTCCAAGTTATCTTGTATAACATCAAATAATCTTTTATTATTCTCAATGGCAGATTTTATTTTCTCATTTTTCATCTCACTCTCTCTGCCTTTAAATTTTAAAAGAGCCGTTTCTAAAAAATCTTTCGGGGTTTTCTTCTTTTGGGGATCTGTTAATTTTAAAGCACTTAATTTTTTATATGTTGTTAAAGTATATCCCCTTTCCGAGTAGAAAATTTTATACATAGTTCCTTTTACAAGCTCGCCGTTATCACTATGGTCATGTTTAACACTGATAAAGGCGTTTTTAAGCGCAGTTTTTACCGAACTCTCAAAACTTTCTAAATCAGCATCAATATTTTCCCAGACAATATTATTAGGAGGTAATAAAATTTTAGAAAGCCAATTGCGCTCGCTATAATTAATTTTATAATCCTTACCGGCCATTTTATTTAGCAGATTGCCGTATCCTCTCGAAGCGTACGCGATAACGATAGCGTCTAACGCGTGATGTCTGTTGTCCAGTCTTATTTTTTTATTGCTGTTTACATCCTTATTAAAGCTCTCCGACTCTTTCTCGGTAATCAGCTGTTTGGCAAAAGGTATCATTAACCCCTGCAGTCCCCACGCCATACGTAACTGCGCTGTTAGAGAGCCTTTTACGCAGATTATATTGGGCTTTTCAAACAAACAGGCAAGATATTTATGCGCGACTTTTGAAATATAAGAGTTATCCGTTTTAAACCTGGCAGCCATTGGTTTATTTTCTATAAACTTTTCAAAAGCACCCTGATTAAAACGCCATGCTTTATGCGGAATGTTTTCTTTTACATTAGAAAGTATTCTGTTATAGTCATACTTGCTGTCTTTTGCTGCCGAAGCAAACGCGGCCCACGGGGAACGTTTTGCCTTATCGGCATTGCAAGCGCTGTGGGAAATTACAAGGTTATTCCTGCCGTTGTCTTCGCTTTCGGCAATGGGGAATAAGTGTTCTATATCGGCTTGGTTATTAATAATATCATTAGGGCTTATTTGTCCCCCACAAAATGGGCATTGGCTTTTTTGTTCCTCCAATAATTCAAATTTCAAAATATAATTTCGTGGGTTTTCTCTTCTTGTAATTATCACCTGCTGCTGAGGTCTTATATAAATTTCATAAATTCTATTTCTGTTGCTTTCATTATCGTTTTGCTCACGGCTAAGTTTCGACCTGTCTTCGGCGGATTTTTTTAGTTCTCTGGCGGTTTCCAGACCTATTTCGCAGGGTTTCTTCCCTAAAATATCTATAATTTCATTAACCAATTTGCGAAGTTCATTCAAAGTTTGGTGAACGACGGGATTGGCTATCCTCCCATACTCCAGTTCATATTTATTTGTATGTGGGGTTTTATAGCCTTTATCTTTAAATTGCGGGGAGAAGCCTTTTGCAATTATTTTTTGCGTGCTTTCCTGGAGTACCGCGCCATAATATGGTAGCCTGTCTTTTATCGCTTGTTTTTCTTTGGTTAATTTTCCTTCTTTTAAGGCTTCTTCCACAGCTTCCGTATAAGATAAATCATTTTTAATTTTTTCTAAAATTATGAGCATGGCACTCTTGCCAAGCGGCGCGTAGGAAGAAGACAATACAATTTCATTAAACGCATTATCGATTTCTTCCTCTGTTAAGTGATATTCGTTTGAAAGTTTTTCGGTCAACAGTTTTTCATCAGGGCAGGAGTTCCAATCGTAAAGGAAACTGTCTTGCTGCGCCTCAGATAATCTTGCCCAGAAGGGCATGCTTTCCAATTTGATTAATTTATAACCTTTTATTTTTTGTGCTTTTTTATCTCTGCCTTGTAAAATGATATCTTCGAAGTTTGTATTTTTTAGCCCAAGCAGTTTTTTTGTTTGGGCCGGCGTAAGTTCACTCCCGGTTAACAGATAATCAAACAGTTTTTGCTTTTGTTCTTTGGTGAATTGCTTTTCGTAATATCCTGTAATTTCGCCCGTTACTATATCAACTATGGGGTCAGAGTATCTTGCGTTGTTTAGTGTTTCCCAAAGTCTGCGTTCTTCATTTAATTTATGAGATGCAGGCAAGCGTTTTTCGTCTTTTAAATAAGGGCAGAAACCACTTTCCGGGATTAGTTTTTCCGACTCATAACCAATTGCTTTTGTAAGCTTTTCAATATATTCTTCTGTTAATTCTTTATGAAAACCATCCTTCCCGGCTTGTTTTTTTAATATAGCCTCCGCTTCTTTAATCACCAAATCCCTTGTGGGGGAGAATTTATGATTATTCGCTGCGTTGCTTATTTTTTCCCGCTTATGTTTTTCTTTGTTTTCAAAAAATTCTTTATATAGATACTCGCCGTATGTTCTATAATTCTTTTTTGCCATCAATCTTTTTATGTTTCCTGCTATTTTTTTATTTTCGGTATTTTCTTTTTGGGCTTCCTCTGAATCATTCTCAAAAGTTCTTATGGCAGACGAGCCTCTGTGCCCTGCAATATGATATAAAACATAGCCCAGTTCCTGTAAAGAAAGCCTTTCATCAAGAGATTTTACTCTCAACTCATATATATCTTTCTGCAAAACGTCTCCCAAAAATCGTTTGGCTGACGTTTCCCCTTCTGAAGAGTTTTCTTTCCTATCCAAATCGGCAGGAACTGGCAAAGCTAATTTTTGTTCCGCCAGAACTTTCCACAAATACCGCATTCTTTCTCGGGTGTGCCTGTGATTATTCCTTTGCCCTCGTGATAATTTCCTATCTGCCGCCCCGGCGGACGCTTTGAAAATCCTGCTTCCTACCATTATTATTTCTTTCGGCAATAAGACATTACCATCGTTTTCTTCCATGGAAACTATTGCAAAACCTATAGACCCCACGCCCAAATCCAAGCCTATGCGATAAGGTTTATCCCCTAGTTTTTCCTTTATTTTTTGAGCTTGTTTAATATATATATGATTTTGTTTGGTATTTATATTTTTTTGCATATTCCCCCGCCTTATTAATTCTATTTATCTATAGTCATTTAAGCATATTTCTGATATATCTTCTATATTCCTTTTTGGCATTGAGGGAGTTTATTTGTTCCATGATAAGCATAGTGTGTTCAAGTATTATTATCCTGTTCTTAATGTGCACCAAATCTTCTATGCCTAAGACACCGGTGTCAGCTTTGCAGTATTTTAACAATTTTTCAATACTGTTGTAGACCCTATTTAAAAAGCGAAAATATCTGATGCAATTCCATTGAATATTACTTCTTTGCCGTCCTTAGCCGTTAGAGTTAGTTTGGCTCGGTTTTTGTGGGCGGCGCTATCTTAGAGTTGGTTATTTCGTCGTCAAACTCTTCCTGTAAAGCTTGTCTTTTTACTATTTTAATAAAAGGGATATAATAAGAACTTACAAAAAACAAATCGTGGCAAATCATTTGTGGGAAAATAAAGACATGGTGGAAATTTTTCATATGTTTTCCATATGATTATATTGTATTATATTTGGCATTTTTTCATTCTCTTCTGATTAAGAACAGCCGTATAAATATTACAATATAATGTTTCTTATTTTTTGATAAAATTTCGTTATGAAAATTAAAAAGATAAAACCTATAATTAAAACTGAAACAAACATAGAATTCAAATATAAACTTGAAGGGTTTGGTTGCTCAAAAGCCTATCTTAAAATAGGTGACACGAAAGTTATTTTTCCAAGTATAAGTTATTTGTGTTTTCCCATCACGGATTTATTGGAAGGGCTATTAAGTATTATTGCGGAATGGGATATAATTTCAAAACAAGGTAAAAATACTAAAATTACAAATGACGACTCTGTTTTTATATGGGAAGATGAGCCAGGCGGTTACGCGTGGAGCTTGGAACGGCATAGGAGAAGAAACCTTAGAATAATCATTAAAAGTTTATATGAGGACGAAAGTGGAAAAGAAAAATATAACAAAATAGTTTTAGACAAAATAGTAAATTTCAAAGCTTTTTTAGCTGTAATTCTAACACAAATTGACGCTATTGTTAAAGAATACGGGCTTTTGGGATTTAGAGGAAATTGGGCTACAAACACACAATTCCCATTAAGCCAGTTCCTTGAATTAAAGTATTACCTACTTTATAACAAGATATTGTATATAAGTAAGGAAGGAAAAACCAAAAATTGGTCATTAAAAAAAGAACTTCAATTATTAAATACTGAAATATTATAAATTGCAGATTGGTAAATGAATTCTGAAAAAAGAAAAAATGTATGGCTTTAGTTGAAGAGTGGCAAATACAATAACTAAGGGAAGTCTTTAAAAAATTGGCGACAATATAAAATGGCGTGCTGCAAAACGAATAGAAAATTTATATATGCTATCTTTGATATAGATTATTATTACGAAAATCATTACGATAACAGAAAGCCGCTATTTAAAATAATAGGAGTTGTAAAAGAAATTAAGGCTCTTTATAAGCAGTATGAAAACCACATCTCCCCATAATTTAATAATTATAAAATTGTCCATAGAATTTATGCAAAAACAGTTGAGCTAACCTCGATGTATGATTAAGAAAAAGATGCAGACTGTTTGAAATTCGACGGCTATATAGTCGTGTTGCAGAATTACTCTATCGCCAATAATTAACAGACACCTAAAACGGAATTAAAACATGAAAGAATTTCCATATAAAACAAAAACTTTTGCTGTTAAATATAAAGGACAAGCCGGATGGCAAATTTATGACGGTGGGATATCCGACGAAAAGTTAAAAAAGGATTTCATTTCTAATCCTGATGTGGAAAAGGTGGAAATGATCTGCCATGGTGATTGGAATATATATCAGAAGCTTACGAACGATTTTCGCACCTTCCATCATCTCCACCATATAATCATGTATGATGGCTGGACTTTAGATTTCGAAAATGGATGTTGGCGCGCCCCTGATGAAATGCCCACAGAATTCTCTTCCAAGCCACAACAGGCTAATGAACTCAAGATTTTATGGAAGATAGATGAACAAGAGTGTAAGGATAACAAAGCCGACCCTGTTTGTAATGACGTAATCGTAATTGCACTAACAATTACAGCCGGTCCAGAAAGGATAGCAGATATAGCCTGGGAAACAAAACATTTGTTTTCTTCTATGGATAGCTTTCTTAAAAATATTAAAGATGGCAAAGATGCCAAGGCTTACTTTGAATACTACTCACATGAAGAACTATTTATTTGGCAAAAAAATAACGGAAAGCTACGTTTTGCTATACGAAGAGACAATGAGAAAGATTTTGAAACTTTGATAGATATATTTATTGATAAAGAATTATTCATAAAAGCATGGAATTCTGTTCTTTCTGATGCATATAGTTTTATGAAAGCGCATGACAGCCATAATTGGATACAAAAGTAATAAATATATGCTTTTTTATCCGATATAATTGTGCAAGGTTGCAAAATTGCAAAAGCGTGCAAAGTTTGCCTAAAATAGAATGTTTTTCAAGATCAATGTCGCAAAATATGTCTAAAAAAGACTGATTTTTAATTACCTCTTTTTATATTTTTTTTATAAAAATCCCTGATAAAAAGAATTAATTCGCTGTTATTTTCTAACGGGAATCTCTTTCCATTGTATACGGCAAATCATCTAAAAAATCTGCATAAAATGCCCCAAAACGCTAAAATTTCCTGCAAAGTCCCTGATATACGAAAATTTTGAAAAATATAAACAGAGAGCATTTGCTGCCAATACTATGTACTCGCCATTTAATACCCAAGTTTGGTGAAAATCACCGTTAAACCCGGGTATTTTTTATTTTTCTTCAGAATATCCTAACCTTTTCCTATGAGAGAGTTTTATATAGTGCTTTAAGGCAAAAACATGAATAAAACAGCATAAAATTCTCTATTTGCCTTTTTCACAGCCACATTTGTACGAAAAATACTTATAATATTAAAAGAGGATATATTATGAAACTTTTTAAATCTATAATAGTTTTTATTGGGTTGTGGATTATTGCAACAGTTGGTTTATTTTTCGCAGGATTTTACCTTTTCCCCTCGCAATACCGATGCACTATCGGCAAAAACGGCGCAACCTTATGTCTTTCCGTCCCCAATCCTGAACTTGAAATCTTTGCAAAAACTGGTTGGATTTTTCTTTTCTCATTTCTTTTGGCGTTTTTGTTATTTGTTATTATTAGGATGCTATTTAAAAGCAAAAAAACTAAATAACAAACAAATAAATTTTGCTGTCAAAACTACAGACTCCGTATTTTTAGTATATTGGAATTTTTGGTCTATCCGGTTTTTCCCGCTTAAATACAAAACCCCGCTTTAAACTAAGCGGGGTTTTAAATTAAAATCAATTGTTATTTGCCAGCGGCTATAAACAAACGGCTAAATGAAAATGACACGCCTACAAATAAATTTTGACCTAGTCCGCCAAAGTTGGTGGCCTGCGCGGCATACCAGTTAATAAACGGCGCAACGCTTAAGTTTTTATAAACTAATACGTCCATGCGGGCCTCAATACCTATTTCATAATCAAGGTCAATATTTCTTTCATCACTCCTATAAACATAATCCCTAAAATACGCGTCAAAAAGCGCTTTAACACCATCT
Organism: Elusimicrobium minutum Pei191; assembly: GCF_000020145.1. Taxonomy (NCBI): domain Bacteria; kingdom Pseudomonadati; phylum Elusimicrobiota; class Elusimicrobia; order Elusimicrobiales; family Elusimicrobiaceae; genus Elusimicrobium; species Elusimicrobium minutum. The sequence continues at coordinate 257,501 of NC_010644.1, read as the reverse complement.
CTTAATTCATGTTCAAGCCTTAAACCGGTTTCCCAGGCGAAGTTGGTTGAATATGGGGTAATGGTAAAATCTTCCTCCAAAACGCCGGCTAAATAAAACTCTCTTATATATTTTCCTTTAAATAATTTAGCCCCTCCTCTGGCTCTGCCTACCTGCTTCCTGTGTCCGCTTGAAGCAGTGGTAAATTCTGTTTGGTATTCTAAATTAGCAAAAGGCCCGGCTTCAAACCCGCCTAGAAAATCCTCAATCTCCCAAAGCCTGTAAGCAAGGTCTGTTGTAATTGTAATTCTGTCAACATTTTCAGACTTAGTTGCCGGGCTACCGTCCGCGGGCCTGATTTCCGTTCTGCCGTATTCAGCCACCAAATTATTAGACCACAAAAACATTTCCGCGTAATAACCGGCAAATAAATTACCATACCCCTGTATTAAAGTCTGGCCGTCAGCTGAAAGTCTGGAATCAGCAAATCCTCCATATCTTTGGGCATGCTGAACGCTTGTGCTTGTAAGATTTAAAGATATTCTTTTAAGTTCCAGCTCCCAACCGCTTTTGCCGCCTTCCTGCGCAAATAGGGTTATATTCAATAAAATTACCGCCGACAAAAATATAAAAGTCTTTTTCATTTTCTTTTTACCTCTTTAAAAACGATATCCCTAAAAAAGGGATATCGTTTATTTTTTTGAATTTTTACTGGTTTTTAAATAGCTACTTTAAATCGTATACCCAAATTCTGGTAGTCTTCATTTTTTGAAAGATTATGAAAATCATAAAAGGCGCCTAAAAGCACAATGCCTTTTATAATCTCAAAATTCGCGTTTAATGAAAAGTAAAATTCTTTTTCATCTTTTGTTTCAGCAACATCGTAAACTATATATCCCGCTTCCCCGCCGAAATCAAAAAAACTTAACGGCCTTACGGAAACAATCGCTCCGCCGCCAACGTTTGACTGATAATTTTTATCCGGGTTTATAATTTCGGTTCCTTTACGCCAATATCCGTACATTGCTTTAGCGCCTATTGAAAGTTTCTCAAATTTCGGGCCTGCCAAAAGTTCCCCTTCGTATTTTTGAGTGCCTGATTCTATACCGCCTTCGGCAACAGTGTCAAACGCGTCAAACGTAACTTTGCCCAGCAAATCTATTTTAAAGAGCTTATCTAAAAACCTTATTTTAGCTAAGGCGTAGGGGTTAAGAAACCCTTTAATTTTTTCATTCTTGCCGTTGCGCAAAGTGTCATACTTTTTATAGCTTATACCGCCGCCTAAAACAAACCAGTCAGCCAGACCCAAAGTTAATGTCTGGTTGGCGACATATCTTCTTTCTTTATCGCCGTGTATATTCCTGCCAACCCACCCTGTCGTATCCAGAACAATAACACCCAAGTCTTGAATGTAAAAAGGATCGCTCAAACGGTATGGATGAACGTCCTCCTCATAATAATATTTATTGTGGTACCTTGTTGAATAATAATTTTGCGCGTAACCCGCGGTAACGACACAAATAAAAACAATTAATATAATTATTTTTTTCATAGGCTCTCCTAATATCTAATCAAAAACAGAGAAGGCGATATAAAATAAAACAAATTTACTAAAGCGCCGAAGCTTAAAAACGGACCGAACGGAATTGCGGAACCTTTGTCGGCGCGTTTGGTAACCATTAAAAAAATAGAATAAACAAGTCCTATTAAACAGGCTATAACCAAAGTAGTTATAACACCCTGCCACCCGAGCAAGGCGCCTACCCCGCCCATAAGTTTAATGTCGCCGCCGCCCATAGCTTCTTTCCTAAACAAAGCGTACCCCAGCAAAGCAACCGCCAAAAGCCCGCCAAAACCCACTGCCGCGCCCAATAAACTTTGCCCAAACATTTGTAAAGTTGTTCCGCTAAAGTTAGGATTACACCAAAAAAACGCAAGACCCCAAACAATAAGTCCTATTGAAAACCTGTCAGGTATAATCATTATTTTAATATCAATTACGGAAGATATTATAAGGCTGTATACCACAACAAGAACAACGCCTGTCCATATTGTAATACCATACCTGTAAACAAATAATCCCGTAAGCAGCCCAGTTAAAAGCTCCACAACAGGGTATTGCCATGAAATTTTTTCCTTACAATGTCTGCACTTGGCGCATAAAATAATATAAGACAGCACGGGCACATTGTCATACCATTTTATTTTAACGTTGCACTTAGGACAGTGCGAAGGCGGGAAAGCAACGCTTTTGCCTTCGGGTATTCTGCATATGCAAACGTTTAAAAAACTTCCTATTATAAGGCCGAATAAAACGGCAATAATTATTATAAATATATCCACTAGTGATTCCGCCAGTCAACGCCGCTGGAATCAGCGCCGTCAAGATTAATTTTAACTTCACCCCAGGCAGGGTCATTTTTATCGTTTATATAATACCAGCCGCCTTTGCCCGTAAACTCTGTGCTTACCATGTTTGATTTTTTATGGCCTTTTACTTTGGCAAAAGGAATACTTTCAATATACACAGGTATTAAAGACTGCAAATTATCCGTAGGATATGTGCCTTTATTATTGCCGTAGTAAGCGGCTATGGCGCTTCTTAGCCTTGCCAGGTTATAGTTAGTGTTGCCTTCTTGGCACTCATTGTGAAGAGAAATAAATTTAGGCACGCTTATACCTATTAAAAAAATAACTATTATTACAGCGCAAAGCGCCTCAACCTTAGAAAAACCTTTGCGCGAGCATAAATTCCCGCGCAAAGTTTTTACTGTATTTACAAATATTTTCTGTTTCATAACCAACTCTTTACAAACTATTTTAAAGTCATTGCCATATGAGCGAATACTTTAGCGTCGCCCAAAGTATTCTTAATACTTGAACATTCATTCGGGCTGTGCAGCGTTTCAAGCAGCTTCGAGTATACAACACAAGGAACGCCTTTGTTTCTTAAAAACGCGGACACTGTGCCCCCGCCTATACCTACAACTTTGGGGTTGTTTTTATAAACAAGTTTAACGGCATTTACAGTGGCTTTAACAATTTCAGCCTTAGGGTTAGTGGGTATAGAGCTTTCATTTTGAACTACCTCAACGGTAATTTTTGTTTTAAATTTCTGGCTGATTTTTTTAACTACGGCGTTAACCTCTTTCATAACCTGTTCAACTTTATAAACAGGCAGGATACGGCAGTCAAAATAAAAAACGTCCTCACCGGGCAAAATGTTAATGCTGTCAACATTTGACTCCTTTTTTGTAGGCTCAAACGTGCTTACCGAAGGCGCGAACATTTTGTCTTTCTTATTAAATTTTTTATGCAAAGCTTCATCAAGCGCTACTATTAAGTTAGCACCCGCTCTATGGGCATTATTTCCGCTTTCCGGCATTGAGGCGTGGAACTGCTTGCCGAACACCTTAAATTTAAGCCAGCAAATAGATTTTTCAGCCACTTCAACCTGAGTGCCTTCCTTGTTGCCGCCGTCCGGCACCATAACACAGTCATTTTTACCGAAAATTTTAAAATGCTTTTTTACGATATGTCCTATACCGTACGCGCTGCCTGTTTCTTCGTCAGCGTTAAAAATAAAACTAAAATTAATATCGGGCCTTATGCCAAGGTCCATCATAGCTTTAACGGCTACCAAACCTGAGATAAGACCTTGCTGGTTATCTTCAGTTCCGCGGCCGTAAATTAAATCCCCCTTTACTTCCGCTTTATAAGGGTCCGTTTTCCAAAGGCTTAAATCGCCGGGGGACACAATGTCCATGTGCGCCATAACCCAAAAGTTTTTTGTTTTATCTTTGCCGTAATACTTGGCTATAATGTTGGGTCTTACGCCGTTTTTAGCTTTTTTGTCCGGGCAGTCCAAACGGTAAACTTCGTCAAATTTCATTTTCTTCAAAACACTTTCCAAATAAACCGCTTTATCATATTCCCCTTCGCCACCGGGCAACGTGGGTGAAAGCGCCGGTATAGCAGTTAAACCTTTTTGCATATCGATAACAAATTGTTTTGAACCGTCAATTTTTTTTAAAATTTCCTTAATGCTCATATTAATTCTCCTCTCAGATAGGGTTAGCCACGTCTATAAATTCCGTGCTGACTTTAAATTTTTTACCCACAAGTCCCATAAGCGCTTTTACGCCGTACACTTCAGAATTATAGTGGCCAAGCGCCATGTAGTTTATTTTTCCTTCTCTGGCAATTTCCTGCACAAATTCTTCGGAACTGCCGGTTATAAACAAATCCGCCCCTGCGTCAACGGCTTGTTCAAACATATCATACCCGCCGCCTGAAATTATAGCAACGATTTTATTTTTACTCTTGCCGAAATTGAAAACCAAATTAGGCTTTACGGCAAATTTGCTTTCAACTTCCTTAAGAGTCATTTCTTTGGGGAGCAGCCCCATAAAACCTATCTTTACGCCGTGATAAACGCCAAAAGACTTTATGTTTTTTACCCCAAGTTTCTTTACCATCTGCGCGTTATTGCCTAAAACAGCGTGCATATCCAACGGCAAATGCCAGGAGGCAAGATTTATATCATGCTTAATTAAAAACTCTATCCTTTTTTTAAAAATGCCTGTTACGGCAGGATTTTGGGACCAAAGCAAACCATGATGGGTAATAACCATATCGGCTTTAGCGGCGGCCGCTTTTTTAAAAAATTCAAGGTTGGCCGACACGCCAAATACTATTTTACGTATATTTTCCCTCCCTTCAACCTGCAAGCCGTTTTGGGACGCATCCTTAATAAGCGCGGAACCCAAATAGTCATTTATATAATCAATTATGGAGTTTCTAGTAACCATATGATTATGCTATCATTTTATTGATATGAAAAGAAACTATTTTTTTGCATTCTTATTGCTTATATCGGCGGCGCTTTCATATGCGCAAGACGTCCCTGTGGCGGCCAACTTGCCGCTGAGGGAGAAAAACCCCGAAACGGTTTACCCGATTTCAGTTGAGTATCCTCATGAAAATATGTACATTCCGATGGGTACAAAAGCAACTTTTATTTTTGGAAACATAAGCAACCCCAAGGCGGCTCTTACAATAAACAATGTACCTGTTCCCGTTTATAAAACAGGCGGATTTTTAGCTTTTTTACCCATCGAGGAAGGTAAGTTTACTTTTAATATTGAAACAGACGACGGCGTTGTAAAACATCAAGCAACCAGAACCGTTAATGTAGACGGAGTAAAAATAAAGGAATTTAAAGAAGCCTCTTTTGAAATAAAAACAATAAAACCGCAAACGGATATTTGGGCTGTACCCGGCGATAAAATAGAGCTTTCCGCCTTTGGAATGCCCGGCTCTTCGGTAACCGCGGCGATTTCCGGTTTAAAAGAAGCAAAAAATATTGAGCTTAAAGAAGTTGAATCCGGTTTTTACCAAGCGTTTTATATTATTACAGACAAAGACCAAGCTAAAGCCGCAAAAATTACTTACAGAATATTCCATGAGCCCACCGGCACAAAAAACAGAGCTGTCGCCCCGGGCAGGCTAAAAATATTGGAACCTAAAGATTTTGTAACTGCTGAAATAAAGGCCCCAGGAAGCCGCATAAGAAATCAAGCGGTAAAAAAAGGAAGCTTATATCCTTTTTATAATATGTACGGTAATATAGTAATAGACGGTTTGTACGAAGGAATGTACCGTGTACGCTTAGGTGAAAAACACAGCGGGTGGATAGAGGAATCAAAAGTAAGGCCGGTAAGAAAAACACCTTCGCTTAATAAAATAGAAACCGTTACAACGGAAGATCTTACAACAAAAACAAGAATTACCTTTTACGGCAAAAATATTGTACCCGTACTTACTGAAAGCGGGCCGACGTCATTTAACATGACTTTCTTTTATACCGATTACAATATCCCTGTTATTGAAGACCCTATAAGCACTTTGGTTAACAATATAGTTTTTGAAATTATTGATGACACTACAATAAAATTTAATTTAAATTATGCGGAAGGCCAAATCCTTTGGGGTTATGATTACGCATATGACGAAAAAGGCAACCTTGTTTTAGAGCTTATGCATAAACCTTTTTTAAACCCGCAGCCGGGCAAACCATTGGCAGGCGCTAAAATTATGCTTGACCCGGGCCATTCCCCCAGAAGGAAGCCCGACTATGACGGCGCCATCGGCCCTACAGGCCTTTTGGAATACGAAGTTAATATGCAAACCGCCAAAGAGCTGGCCAGTCTTCTTGCAAAAACGGGAGCGGAAGTTATTATGAGTAAAAACGAAACTGAACAAACTTCCCTGCAGCAAAGAGCTGCGGCGGCTTTAAAAAGCGGAGCGCATATTTTTGTAAGCATACACCACAACGCTTTACCTGTAGGCGCCAACCCGCTTTCAAAAGAAAGGGGATTTACAGTTTATTATTTCCATGAACACAGCAAAAAACTTGCTGAGGATATAACAAAAGGTTTTGTTAAAAATGTAAAACTGCCCAATATGGGCACCTGGCCCGGTGATTTTTATGTTGTGCGCACACCCCAACTGCCCGCTGTGCTGACGGAAAACGCCTTTTTAATGTACCCCAACCAGGAAGAAATGGTGCGAAACGACAAAACCCGCCAGGCTTTTGTTAAAGCTATCTACGAAGGTATTTTGAATTTTTATAATGTAAAAATTGACGAGCCCGCCACCGCGGCCACAAAGCCAAAGGTATACAGGCATAAAAAGAAAATTACCAAAAACACGCAGGTTAAAAAACCTATTATGGCAAAATCCGCCGCTCAAGCAAAATAGTTTTAATTTGTTAAAGTATTAAAATTTGCTAAAATAGATGTACGTTTTAAAAGATTTTTAATTAAAAAAATTTAACGCCGGGATGCTGGAACTGGTAGACAGGATGGTCTCAAAAACCATTGGCCGCAAGGCCGTGCGGGTTCGATTCCCACTCCCGGTAAGTTTTGGAACACAATGACCCTTCCGAGATTACTTGGAAGGGTTTTGTATAGGTAAATTCAAGGGTTTTACCATTCAAAAGTACGTTCGCAAAAATAGTCTTCAAAATTAAACCCTTATGGTTTATTTGCGAACGCTCAAATATTCTAGGCAGTTGCTCTGTAAGCTTAACCACCCTCTTCATATCAAATATTGACTGTGCTGTCTCTTGTGCACTATTATTTATCTTGGCGTTTAACAGCTCTTCCTCTTGCTTGAGTTTTTTAAGCTGTTGGTCTAAATAATCATCCTTTATCAGGCCAGAGGCGTTTTTAGAAAACAGATTATCACGCTGTGTGTTTATTGCTGTTAAACGAGTTCTTATATTTTGTTCTGCACGTTGTTTAATATTAACTGCCTCTTTACCAAAGGAGTCTAGGTCATTAAGCATATCTTCAGCAAGGCTAGGGCCTATGCACAACTTAGAGATTTCTGCTTTAACTTGTTTCAATGCACTTTCTTCTGCTACGTTTTCGGCGTGGCATTCAACCCCGTTTTTATTTGCCTGATATCTTGAGCATCTTAAATAAGAGTGCTGGTTAATACCATTTTTAACCTTTCTATCTTTGGTATAAGGGCTTATAATAGTTCCGCAATCTTTACATTTAACTATACCCCTAAACACGTTTTCTTTACAGGCACATTTTGTATTCTGCCTTTTATGTCCTCTTATTACGGCTTGGTTTCTATCAAATAGTTCTTTAGTAATTAATGGTTCATAAATATGCGGGAACTCCAGTCCTTTTATTTTCATTACCCCATAGTAAAAAGGATTGCGAAAGGCACGCCATAAAGGATTTTTAGACGTTTTTTTACCACAGCCTATTTCCTTGCACTTCTGGTTAAATACCCTCACAAGCTCTAATAATGAGTAGTTGCCAGTAGCGTGCATTTCAAATACCTCTTTTAGTATGGGAGCGATAAGCTCATCTATAACAATAGTCTTGTTCTTACCTGTGCCTATGTTCTTATATCCAATAGGAGCACGTCCTGGAAGCTGTCCAAGAGAAATTTTGCGAGACACCCCACGTTTTGTGCTTTCCGAAAGCATTAGCACATAAGACCTTGCACCCACAACATTAAAATCCCAGACCATAAAGTCACTTGCAGGGGAATCTTTATGAAGTACTAGCCCCGTAGTTACAAAATGCAGCTCTAATTTCCCTTTTTTTATAAGAGGCTCCAAAGATACAGACTCATTAAATCTTCTTTGCATACGGTCTACGTTATAAACAATTATTGCAATAGCTTCTTTTTGTGCTTTAACAAAATCCAACATTTCATTAAACTCTGTACGATTACCTCTTGTAGAAGACTCTATTATCCTGTATTCTTTCAATACTTTAAAAGCTTTTTGTTTGCTATATTCACGTGTTTTTTCAAGCTGAGCGTCCAGAGATTGCCCGTCTTCTTGTGAAGAGCTTGATACTCTTGATAAAATGACTGCTTTTTTCGCTATATAATTTTTCATAAAAGTTCCTATTTTGTTTTTACTTTATTTAAGAAGGCTTTTAAGTCGGTATTGTTTATACGGTAAGCCTTTCGCCCTAATTTGTAGGCGGTAAGTTTCCTGGCCTTGATATAGCGGTATATAGTCATTTCACTGACTTTAAGAAGTTCTGCAACCTCTTCTATGGTAAAAAATTGTGTGTTTTTCATATTAACAATAGTTTACAATAGAATACACCGCTAGTCAAGGTTTTTTATTGCTTATATTATGATTCTGGCCCCAGCTCTCGGTCAACTTTGTCAAGCAACCTGATTAAACCGATAAGACTTCTTTTAATTTCAAAGGCTTCTTCTTCCGTTACCACTACACCATAATCTTTGAATATGGCTTTTTGCGTAGAGTTTGCATTTTCAGGGAGGCTAGTGCTCATCACATTACCCCCTCAATGTCGTCATTTTCCTTGTCTATCCAAATGGGTTTAAACTCATTAAGATAGTTATTTATTCTACTGGCAATATAAAACTTTTTGGTCTTGAATTTTTTCTGTATTTCCTTCCGCTTCTTCAACAACGTGCTATGTTGTGATTCTCTTGCCTTACCTTTTATCTTGGCTGAGGTTGGTACTAAAAGCTGTTTTAATACCGTCCTCCCCAAAGAGTGCTCTAAATAATCCATGCCTACTTTAAAAATAATATCGTTAATACTGACATCGTTCTTGGCAGCAGCATCTATTTGCTTTATCAAGGCCACTTTGGAGTATTTTACTTTAGGTAGAGCATCCTCAATCGCTGCCCAAAAATGCTTTAGGGCTCGCTGTTCAAGGATGGAATTAAACAAGTCAAATAATTTGAAGCTGTGCATATATTTCAACTTCCCTAAATGCTTTTTAATATACTTGCTCTTGAATAATTTAACTTCCACCCTTAAAACTTGTAAATTGTGCCTATCTAACAAGTCTTTGAAAATCTCCTTATCGTTCCCTGTGCCATTATAGATAGCGGCTGTGGTCTTATCGTAGGCACAAATTTCATATTCTTTTGTGTGGAGCCCCACCTGATAGCCATTATTACCCACCCTAGAATAATATTTAACCTTGGAAAGGGTTGGGTGTTGCCCTGCAAGTGTCAAGGCAATTTTGTCTAGACAAGCATGCATGGAGTGTCTTTTGGGAATAACTATATTTTTGCCGTACTCAAGATACCAGACTTCAGCAAATTTTATAGCGTCATGTGATATTTCCAGCCCATTAGATTCCCGTGCTTCAATTCTTATAAGTTCAATCAAACAGTTTAAACATCTATCTGTATGCTCCTCCAAGCTATTATGAAACAAACTTTTAGGCACGCAAATATCAATCATTATATATCCGCACCAACTATAGTCTCTAAAAACGGGCTGTATTGCGGGGCCTTTATCTCTGTTATCTTGCAAGGCCGTTATTGCTCCCGTGTATAATTCTTTTACTTCTGCTACTGGTACTGCTATTTTGATTCTGTCCATTGTTGTGGCTCCTTACTGGCTTTCGCTTTGTGCGAAGCAGTAAGGAAAAGAAACCAATTCAACTAGTGGGAACAAAAATCACTTTTCCCTCTAAAAAAGAGGGAGGAAAACGGGGAGATTTGACAGGGATACAATAAAAAAACCGCTTAAGGTTTTATCCTTAAACGGTCTATTGTATAGCTAGAACTTAAATGTTACTTATGGGATACCTTGGTCTCCCCTGAAACTATAAAAACACCTTCTTTTTCTGTGTTCTTAATTATCACACTACCGTCGGGAAGTTTAGACTGAACCTCTTTTATAAGTTTTTTTAATCTATCTCTAAACGCCTCTCTTTTGTTTATTTTGGGACCACGTTTATATGTACCTTCTATTTCATCATAGCCATCATCATATTCATTATGGCGTTTGGGAGCTTTTTTGCTTTTCATAGTATAACCCAAAGCAGAGTATACTGCCTCTCTGGTAGCGGCAACACCTTTTTTGGATATAAGAAGTTTTAATAAGCCTATTTGTTGCTCTGCCGAGGATGAAAATGCTTTAATCTTTGTGCCATTATAAAAAACTTCGTTCTCTTCATTTACAACTAGCCCGAGGAACCCTTTTTCTGCCTTAACCTCAAAAATTTCTTTCTCAATTTCTTCAATAGGTTTAAGCAGCTCTATGTTAGCTCTTATTTTCATATCCTTAACCATTACAATACGAGGTTTGCACCACTCCTCAAAATCATCTGCACTCACTCTGCTAATGGAAATTAACCTTTTATTTTCCAGTAACAACAAATCTGTCATTACCCTACTTCTGGGGTCAACCTTCAAAAGTTTACCATCTATATCTTCCCATTCTGGCCTCAAGGTAAATTTACTTCCATGCACTTTACTGTATGCCTTGAGGAGATTAACTGTTGCTCGCAAACTTAATTTAGTACTATAATTTTTACTATTATACTCTCCGTCAAATACTCCTTTTTCATACGCTCTAAGGTATCTGTCCAAGAAGTCCATAAAATAATATTTGTCTTTATACCAGATGTGGACAATCTTTTCTGTCGGTCCCCCCTCTTTTTTATATTTTTCAAGCTCGGCATAAGTCTTAGCAACAAACTGAGTAGCCACGGTAACAGAAAGAAGCCGAGTTGCTAACATATGATATAGATATCTTTTAAAATCCCTCATTAACAAATCGTACGGAAAAGAAAGATAAGGGTACAGATTATCCTTGGAAACAATTAGCAATGCCAGATATAGCTCCATTTCCCAAAGGGAGCCTGAAGGATTATCAGGGTCAAATGGGTAATATTTGCCAACATGTTTAATAATTCTTCTAGGAAAAACCGCCACCTTTTTAAACACCCCTATTTCTTCTTTTTGCTTTGCCATTTCCACAACCTCCAGAATGATTGGATAACCATAACAAATTATAAATTATTTTGAAAAAGAGAATGCAATAAGGGTGTCTACATAAACAACGGTTAAGGGCCGCAAATGACGGTGTTTTTTATTCAAGTGGTCATTTTTGGGACTTTAGCATATGGCATTTGAGGTTAACAATTTTACAAGGTGACTATATAGCTTACACGACGATAATCATGTCAAAAAATACGGGTTTGTGGGGATTGGAAGTGTTGTATACAATGAACGAGGAAAACTGTGAAAAAATTATAAAATTTTCGTGCCAGATTTTTTGAGGTAGCATTCAAAAATAAACAAGCCATTTGGATAGGGTGGGGGTAGGGGGGTGGGGTACCCCACCCTTGTTTTTACCAGCGGGATTATGCTCTATACCCCCTCCCCCTGCCTGTCATATATACTATTTTTGGGTAATTTTACCTTTTCGCTGGTTGTTTGCTCATTCCGCTGGTTATGGCTGTTGTTAAGCAAAAATAGCGTTATTTTCGGTTTTTATGGTTTATAGCGTATTCTGGTATTCTGGGTATCTTATGCACACTTAAGAAATTAAATCACCCACTTTCGTAACGTGCTTAAATTCAACATCTTTAAAGTCTTTAAAATGTGCCTTACCACACTTTATTTTTAACTGCTCTTCCGTTCGCAATCTATCCAGTGATAGGGTAGATTTTGTTTCTGCTACAAAGTATATCCTCTTATCATTTTTGTAGATTAACGCCCAGTCTGGATTATAAGTGCCCATTGGCGTTCTTATTTTAAACCAGTCGGGTAGTTTTATAAAAAAGTCCACGTTATCATTATTCTCGCAATCTTCGGCAAACTGACGCTCGGGGCTGGATAAGGAATCAATAACAATGCTATCCGCTATTGTCTTATCCTGGTTCTTGATAGGGTACAGGTTTTCAATATAAGACTCTATCTCCTGTTCCTTAAACAAAAGCATCTGCCATTCTTGCCCTGCTATCTTTTCATATTTAATGCCGTCTACCATAAGCTCATTCATTACATTGTTTATTTTGCCTATAGCTAGGTCTAAAAACATTTGTGGGTTCTTTAATACATCCTCCATCCTGCCAGAGGCCTTGATAATTTCCAATATAGTTTTACGGGTTAATTTGGAGCTAAGCCTGCTTTGTATATAGTCAATGATATTAGGTATCTCAAAACCAGCTGCCATAGCCTTTGTTGTGCTGCCTTTAACGGTCCCAAATACGCCTTCGCTAGTTATATTGACGCCAGTTTTAACAGTTCTGATGATAGGGGCTTTTATCTCTGTTTCCAGGTCCCTCAAGGCCTTTCCTGCGGCTTTTATAAGGTCCTGGGAGTCATAGTCCACCTTATACGTAGTTTTGTGTTTAATCTTGTCCCAGAGTTCAATAAATTTAGCATCCAGTTCAAATCCTTTCTTAAGGCCCACCTTCTTTCTTGCTCTTTTATCTTTAATCCTACCCTGGAAGGCCACACCGCAATCATCTTCTATTTCTTTTTGTAAGTTTGCGGAAAAATCGGCATAAGTTTCGTTAGCTACAACTGTTAGTTTATTTATACTTTTGTCATAAATTCGCATACCATCTGCATTAACAGCAAGGCGTAATCCACGGCCTATTTCTTGCCTCTTTTTCATTTCAGACCTGGTTTCATTTAACGTGCATATCTGAAACACATTAGGGTTGTCCCAGCCTTCCCTAAGGGCAGAGTGGCTAAATATAAAGCGCAGGGGATTATTAACATCCAGCAAGCGTTCCTTATCTTTCATAATAAGCTGGTATGTATCAGCATCGTCTTTTGTTTCCCTGCTCTCTGAGGAGTCTTTCAGGTGTCCCTTTTTATCTTGGGAGAAATAGCCATTATGTATCTCTTTTATATCCTGGCTCATAATGTTGCTATTGCCAGATTTACTGACAATATTTTTATAAATTTCTTCAAACCATTTGTGTATTTTGCCTTCCACAATGTTTCCACTTTCATCCCAGGCCCTATAGTTTGCCACTCTATCAATAAAAAACAAAGACAATACTTTAATGCCTTGTGGGCGCAGTTGTTTTTCTTTGGCTAAATGTTCGGCTATGGTGCGCTCTATCTGCGTTTTCATTATGTCATCTTTCACTTGGCTGTTGCTTTGTCCCAGAGATACTCTTAAGCCATTGCCAAACTCCACAAAGCCTTCCCCAGCGTCTAAAGATATTGGCACAAAATTATCTTTGTATATTTCACGCTGTCCAGAAAGTTGGTAGAGGTCATACTTTTCATCTGCGCCTATGGTTACCACCTTTGACTTAACGCCAGAGGGGCTCTCACACTCAATCTTAACTTTAGCCAACACACTGTTTTTATTTTGTTTAAATTCCACCAGTTCAATAAATGCCCTGTTATGGTCGTTTTCTGTTATCACGCTATCCACTTCTATCTGTTTAACAAGCCCTAGGTCATAGGCTTTAACAGGGTCCAAACTATAAAGCAGGTTATACATGTTTTTATGCGTGGCGGAGTATCTTAACGTGCAAGCAGGGTTAAGTCTTGCTATGGCACGCTTACGTATTTCAGTTTCCATATTTTGCGGTTCGTCCACAATAACTATGGGGTTAGTAGCCTGAATAAACTCTATTGGTTTTTTGCCAGTCAGTTTATCGTTTTCATTATTTACAACGTTTTCATCCTTGGCAAATGAGTCTATGTTTATAACAAGTATTTCAATGTTATTACTATCAGCAAACCCACGCAGGGCAGATACTTTAGCAGAGTCGTAAACCTGAAATTTTACTGAAGTGTTTTCATACAAACCTTGGAAGTGCTCATGCGTAATTTCCAGGTTTTTTAACACACCTTCTTTTATGGCTATGCTGGGCACCACAATCACAAATTTTTTAAAGCCGTACTGTTTGTTCAGCTCATAAATGGTTCTAAGGTAAACATAGGTTTTACCTGTACCTGTTTCCATTTCTATGGTGAAGTTTAGCCCTTCCAGTTTAGTGGCAATATCTAGGCCATTTTTTTCTTGCACTTCACACACATTTTTTAAAATTTGTTCTTCTGAAAGTACAATATTATTCTTAACACCCATTATAGATAGTGCCAGCCCATCCACGCCACCAAAAGACGCTTCAAAGTCCCCATTATTTATAGGTTGCCCTTTAAACACGTCTATTATAGCCCGCATAGCGTCTTGCTGGTACGGCTGCTTAGCATCAAAATGTAGTTTCATAAGTACCTATATAGAAAGATAATTAAACTTCTCCTTAAAGGAGTCTATTTGTTTCTGGGTAATTTTATTTTTAATTAAATGCAACAATAAGTTAGCAGGTTTCAAATGCGTATTAGCTGGCTTAGTAATCCCAAATTCAGACTCAACATCGCCAGATAAGGCTAACAGGTTTTGTGTGTACGCACTTTTTTTACTCTGAATAAATTTATTAACTATTTCATGAACACCACGATTGTTATCTGAATCATAAACAACAGAATGATATATTCCTAGGGAATCAAATAAGTTTATAAATCTATGTATGTTAAACTTACCTAAAGAATCCAGACAATATATGTGTTTTTTAGCAAAATCTTTCCAATGCGTTGCAAATAAATACTCTAATAGAACTTTTTCTGTTGCCCCCTCACATATTATTACATGTTTTGAAAAAAAAGCATTTGCTCGTTCTGTGTCAAGCCACATGCAAATATTCATAATTTCCTTATCACTTCCAGAAAAACCTTCCAATGTACCCGAGGCCAGAGATTTTGCCAAAGCTTTCTTCAGTTCTTCTTGACAAGCAGGTAAGGCGACAGTGCTTTTGAAGCAGGCTTCAAGCCCCGCATTATCTGACAGCAATAATTCCAGTTTTTCTTTAGAAATATTAAAACTTTTGGTTTCCCATTTATTTCGCTCTTCCCTACTCAATCTTATTAGTGAGGGCAAATTGTTTATATTTTTAGAAACAAATATTGGGGAATGTGTAGTTGCTATTACTTGCTCATTATCTCCCTTAGCAATACTCTCTAAATCTATGTTTAAAATCTGTTGTTGCGACGGATGTAAAAAGGCTTCAGGCTCTTCAAATAAAATGAGCGTAAAATCTGGAGAAAAATCTTTCTTTTTAATTTCTTTAGGGTCTTGGTATTTAGATGCTATTTTTATTAAAGAATAAATAATGTGTCTCTGAAGCCCTTGCCCGACACTGCTTGTGTTTATCTCCTGTTCACCCAGCTTAGAATCCTGCAAATAATGAGAGAGGAGATTTTTTGTTATAACTTCTGGAGAGACCGCATTGATATTTATACCCAAACTAACACCCCAGTCTTTAAGCTCAGAGTTTATATCCTCTTTCATTTTGTTAATAGATAATCCCTCTGGGGAACTTTCTGCTTGGAATTCTTTGTTAAACACCTCAAAGGCCTTATTTAGCTCAGAAAAAGAAGAACTTGCTTTTAATATCTTACCAAGAACATATTCTACAATGCTTTTTAATGGAGACGCTGCTTTTGATAAATTCATAACTTCTTCGGTGCGACTTAACTCTGGGATATACAAAATATTACCCAACTTTGCTTGGGATATATTTTTAGCACCATAGAAGAGCGTGGTAGACAAAACACCATTTTCGTACCCATAGATATTACTTTGAGTTGACTTTATTTCTATAGAGGAGGATGCTAGATACTTTCTAACCCTTAGTATCTTGTCTGCACTTCTATATTCTTCTTTTAATAAGTCTTGCTCTTCTTGTACAGTTATGAACTCAACCTCTATCCAAGACTCTACATCAGATGTTTCCATTTTAGGAAAGTCTTCTGCCTTGTTAAATTTTATATCTTCATAAAAAACTCGTAAAGCATTAATAAAAGTTGTCTTTCCTGAATTATTTTCTCCCGCAAGTATGGAATATGATTCCAAGGGGAAATCGGCATCTAGTATGGACCTAAAGTTATGAATATGGACATTTTTAATTTTCATATCATACCACCGTTAGGTCTATTTCTGCGTCTTGGAGTTGTAAGACGGTGTTGGTTTTTAAGCTGTCTTTGCCGTCAAATAAACTATCTAGCATTAAACACCTTTGGGGCTTAATCTCTAGTATTTTGGATATAACTTTGTCTGACAGTTTCTCCAGGCATACCACCAGCTCCCCGTTGTTAACTATGTATATTTTGGTTTTGTCCACTTCCGCTGTTTCCACAGGGACGTTAAGGTCATAGCCCCGTTTTAGCAATAGTTCACATAAAATATTGGTTTCTTTTGCACCGTCCTTTAATGCGTCTTCAAACATATTGATAGTGGTTGCCAGGTCTTCTTTAGTGGACACCATATCACTGCGCCATGTTTTAAAGTTAGATTCTTTTAATTTATAAAACTTGAACCCAAGGTCCAGCTTGCCTTCGGCCTTAAACATGGTATTATCTGCTTTAGTTTCTGTTTCTATTTTTTTGATGGCACGGCGTATACGCTCAGCACTTATTTCTGATATAGTTTTGTATCCTGCCCTAAAAGCTTCTGAGGTCTCTTCTGTTTTTTCTGGCAGTTGAACACAAATAAATTTTCTCTTCCCACCGTCTTCTTTATTTAACTCCATTACAGCCTGAGCAGTAGTACCAGAACCCGCAAAAAAGTCCAAAACAAAGAAATCTTTTTCATTTATTAAATGTGCTAATTGTGATATGAGTTCTGGAGGCTTAGTGTATTCAAAAATGCCTTTCCCAATAACGCCGTCAATCACCTTTGTAGCATTATCGTTGGAGTATTTATTTTCAATAAACTCAAGTGTTGACAAAGGCTTTGAGCGGTCTATGTTTATAATTTCATATTTATTGCCGACCTTCTCAATTTTTACATTCTGGTAAGTTTTTGTATATATCCTAGGTCTACTCCCAGAGTCTTTTAATTCAACAAAGCCGTTACTAAAACCAAACTCAAATAGGTCTTTACTCCATCTCCATCCCCAGTCCGCACGTCCGTGCTTGCCACTATGCCGCTCTTCATATTTCTCCTTTGACCCGCCAGCATAGTAAACATGCTCTCCAATTTCTATTGGGTAGTCAAGAGACTTTACCCATCCCAAAGAATCATAATCTAGGGTCTGATTTAATTTATAAAATCCCCTTTCTTCGAAAAACTCATCCTGGTTACTATAACCATCATCATTATGTGCTATCCCTATAATATCTGCAAAAGAATTATTTTTTGAATACATCAAGACGTAGTCATGGTTCTTGGCGGTTGCTTCTGAGGACTTCCCACCCTTTTTGGTAACTCTGGGGAAAATTGCTTTGAAATTATCTTCTCCAAACACTTCATTCATTAACAGGCGCAGGTTATGCACCTCATTGTCATCTATGGACACAAAAATAACACCATCGTCTTTAAGCAGGTTTTTAGCTAGGAACAGTCTGGGATACATCATGTTAAGCCAGTTGCTGTGGAACTGCCCGTTTTCTTTGGAGTTTTTGCGGAAGAGGCCTTCTTTTAGCAGGTAGCCCTCTTCATCTTTTTCTTTAATTTTTTTAAGGTACTCTTCTTTAGTTTCGGCAAATTTGTCTGGGTAAATAAAATTGTCATTGCCAGTGTTATAGGGCGGGTCAATGTATATCATCTTAATTTTGCCAAAGTAGGACTTTTGGAGTATCTTTAACACTTCCAGGTTCTCACCCTCTATAAACACATTTTGAGTGGTATCAAAATTGACTGATTCTTTGACGGCAGGGTAAAGGGTTTTGGTTGTTGGGGTTTGTATGGCGGTAAAGGCATCACTCTTGTTAGCCCAGTTTAGCACGTAGCGTTCATTAGATATTGCAGTGTGTTCCCCAAGGGTAAGCTTAAGGCGTTCAAAGTCCACCTTGCCCTCACTAAAAACTTCTGGGAATAGTTGTTTAAACTGAGTTAGCTTTTCTTCTGTTATATTTAAAGATTCTTTATTAAATTTGTCTGCCATAGTACCCTCTTGCCCAATGTGTATATTTCATTCTATCAAATATAAATTAATGTTCAAATAAAATATCTGGACAGTTTTGGGAGATGTGATATAATTAAATTATAGTATTTATCTTTTGGGGGTAAAAGAACATGGACACATCTGGCAAAATCAAATTTCACACAAAACTTAAACTAAAAATATATGAGGAGTACCTAAAGGCATATCTCCCAATAATGAACACGCAAGACTGGGCCACAAATGTCAGCGTAATAGAACCGTTTGCAGGGCAAGGGGTAGCGGAAGATGGAGGGAAGGGGAGTGCCATGGTAGCTGTAGATGCTATCAAACCATTACAATCCCAAAAAATTCTTTTGCTGTTAAACGACTTGGATTCTAAAAAAATACCACTTCTGTCAAAAAATGTAGATGTTGCAAATAACCCTTTTATTAAAATTGCGAATGAGGACGCCAACTCTTTTATAAATAAGTCTTTAAAGTTTAAAGGGCATGCTTTACTTTTTATTGACCCTTTCGGATATACTCAGTTAAATAAAGATACCTATGACAACATTTTTAATAGAGACAAATTGGAAATTCTTATTTTCATCCCGCTGTACCATGTTTTTAGGTTTTTAAAGGGAGAGGAAGAAGACGTTTACTACAGGCCCGTTGCTCAATTTTTGGAATATTTTGATATTGCTAAGGAGCAAGCTCAGGAATGCGATACTCTTGAAGACTTTGCACAACTCATAAGAAGTGCTTTTCAGAGTAAGATGAGAACCCATTTTGCCTATTATAAAAGTTTAAAGAATAAGGACTGCAACTCCCAGCATGTTATATTCTTCCTATCAAAAAATATAAAGGGAGCAGAAAAATTTCTGTATGCGGCAGAAGCGGCAGAAAAGTATTTTGATAAGCAGGGTGATTTGTTTTCCATGACTTATGATACTTTTAAAGAAGAAGCAGACACCCTAATAAACACAATAAAAAATGCTGACCCTATAACAAATTCACAACTGTATGAACTTTCTATAAGTCTTGGTATGCTGCCAAAATATACAAATGAAATATTTAGCAAACTTGAGGATGATAAAACTGTTTGTATAAAAGAATTGCCTAATTGCAAGCGCAAGGGAAAGAGCCTCTACATCAATGATAAGCGCGATAATAGAATAGAAATTATATACAATAAAGTATAACTATATGAAAAAATTTAAAAGAAAGACACTTCTATATAAGACTGGCGTTGAGTATGGGGATTATACCATCAATCATGCGGAAAACTGCTCCCATGGATGTTTATACCCGTGCTATGCTATGCTTATGGCTAAAAGGTTTGGCAAGATTAAAACCTATGAAGACTGGCTTGAACCTAAATTAGTGGAAAATTCTTTAGAAATACTTGACCGAGAAATACCTAGGCTCAAAGATAAAATAAAATTTGTCCATCTTTCTTTTACTACAGACCCTTTCATGTATAAATACCCAGAAGTATCTGAGATGAGCCTGAAGATTATAGATAAACTAAATAAGAGTGGTATTAGGTGCACCGCTTTAACTAAGGGTATTTTGCCTATAGAGTTAGCTAACCTGAGCAAAGACAATGAGTTTGGCATAACCTTAATTACAATACAGGATAAATTTAGAAAGAAACTGGAACCATTTGCATCACCTATGAGCAAGAGGATAGATTCTTTACGCCATCTGCACAACAAAGGGTTTAAAACATGGGTTAGTATTGAGCCGTACCCTACACCCAACATAATTGACCAAAACTTTGATGAGATACTGGAAGAGTTATCATTTGTAGATAAAATTATATTTGGTAGACTTAACTACAACAAGCAGGTATCTGAGTATAAGGATTATAAAAATTTCTTTAATGAACTGGCAGATAAGGTAGTCACATTCTGTAAGAAAAATAAGAAACAGTATCACATTAAGGAAGGAACTGTAACTGAGCCTACATACTGTTCTAATTCTCCTAAACAATGTGTATGTTCTGTAGGTCAATCAAACATATTCTAGATTAGCACTAGTATCTATAATGGGTAATGAACATAGATACTAGCCTAACTAATCTAACTAGTTTGAGCACCAATCTTACTTACAACACCCATGATATAGCAAGGGACCTCAGGAACTACCTAATAGCGTCAAGCATATCTAAAACTGGACGTATCCTGGCTAAATCCTCTATAACTTCGTTCCACAGTACTGCATCATTTCGGTGCATTCTAGAACAAATAGCCCCGTGGGTTTTTACTATATGTGTTTACCCGTTCAGGTCAATTATTTTTTACTGTTAACGATTATCATTTTGCAAACCGCTCCATTAAAAAGCAGGCTTTTCATATATTATGAAAAGCCTGCTTTTTAATTTTTGTTAAATACTTTTTTAGTTGCCCAAAACAATTTTAACCAATTCAAGCGGCGCAACTGTTTTGCCGTTTTTATAAACGCGCATATTGCCGCCGGATATTTCGTCAATCAAAATAACCTCTCCTTTATTTCTGCCAAACTCAAGTTTAATATCATAAAGTTCGCAATCATATTTGGCAAGTTCGGCCTTTATCATTTTGCAAATTTCTTGGGTTTGCTCTTTTAAAGATTCGTACTCCTCATTAGTTAAAATTCCGAGCACGGACAAAGCGTCCTTGGTTATGGGCGGGTCGCCGCGCTCATCGTCTTTTAAAGTAACCTCGACAAAAGCGTTTAAATCCTGCCCTTCTTTAGCATATTGCCCGTAACGGCGCATAAAACTGCCAACGGCTTTAAAACGGCAAATAACTTCTATACCGTTGCCGAAAGGCGCGGCGGGCAACACTTCCATATTATTGTTTTCTATATCGGATTTCACATAATGGGTTTTTATGCCGTTTTTCTGCAACATTTCAAAAAAATAGGTGGTAAGCCTTAAGCCGCCTTTTCCCATACCTTCAATGGAAAGGCCCACGGTATTAGCGCCGGGGTCAAAAACGCCGTCGGTACCGGTTACATCATCTTTAAACTTTAAAAGATAGTTGCCGTTTTCAAGTTCAAAAACAGTTTTTGTTTTACCTTCATATACATGTTTCATCTAAATTTTCCTTTTACGCACTTTTTAACGCCAAAATATTATATAAAATATCCATAGCCTAAAACACCGCGCTTTAAAATTGCAAAAAAACATGTAGCTTTATGGAGTATAACAAATGGTTGAAATCATAGCCTCCTATTTAAAATACTTTACTTACGCAATTTTTATTTTTGGTATTCTGGGCGTTAAAATAGATTTTGAAAAAAATGGAAAATTATACTACTCAATACTTGATATTATAGTTTTTGCGGGCCTCACTGTTTTATCGGTATTCGCCGCTTCTGAATTTTTGACGCTTCCTATTAAGGTGTTTGGAGCACAGTTAATATATGCAAGTCCCGTTATAGCCCTTATTATTGTTTTTACTTTACGCGTTTTTATAACTATGGGAAAAACTTCTTTCGTTCGTAATTTTAATTTTTTATACGCAGTAATTTTCTTTGCCGCCTTTTTCGCGCTGATAGCCAAAATGATATCGTTTAAAGATATATTAGACACTGTCTTAAACAATTTATATAAATTTGTAATCCCCTCATAAAATCTTTGGGTGTAATTGTAATATACGCGGACGCTTATAAATATTATATCCCCACGAAACAGAGGCCTTTTATTAAGTGATTATTAAGCAGTATTATATATTTTAATATTTGTGTCCACGGTACACAAAATTTTATCCCTATTCATTTAAACATATCTCTGTCGAGTTGTATTTGGGTTTTCCACACGGTCAAACCAGTATTTAACAGAGCGCATAATTTATTTTCAAGTTTATTTTTATAAAGCAGCCTTACGTTAACTTTAACACATAAATAAACTATACAAGACAGCTTTTGGCAGCCAACGCGAAATAAGCAGCCTATCTTATTGCGACCCCTTCAAACAAAGCAAAAATATATTTGATAAAATTTAAAAATAATAACATTTTAATAAAGTCCGGGGTTTATGGTAGATTTTATCTTTTTATCTTTAATGATGACGCTTGCCGGCTTTATTGACAGCCTTGCCGGCGGCGGCGGCTTGATAACGCTGCCTTCTTATCTGGCCTTCGGCCTTAATCCGGCTTTGCTTCTTGGCACAAATAAAATGTCGTCTTCAATGGGAACTTTAACCGCCGCCTATAAGTTTAGGAAAAATATAAAAACTAAAAAAAATCTTATTATTATTTTAGCCGTACTTGCTTTAATATTTTCAGCCCTGGGAGCGGCGTTAAGCCGTTTGGTTAACCCCGATAACCTTAAATTTATAGTTATAATTATAATTCCCGCCTGCGCTTTTTTTATAATTAATAAAAAATATTTACAGTCCTCCGCATTAAAACAAATAGCCGAAAATAAATCCGCACGCGCGGCAAAAATTACCTCGGCCTTAGTAGCCTTGTATGACGGCTTTTTAGGCCCCGGCGCGGGCACAATGTACGCGGTGTTTTTAACAAAATACTGCGGCTTTGATATAGTGCGCTCAACAGCTATAGCAAAAATACTTAATTTCTGCTCCAACATATTTGCATTATTTTTCTTTTTATCTTTAGGTGCGGTAAATATTAAACTGGGCCTTATTATGGGGGCTTTTAATATTTTAGGAGCCTCGATAGGGGTTTATATAGGAAAAAGAAAAGGGGAAGCAATTATCCGCCCTCTTATAATTTTTGTCTGTGCGGCTATTACACTAAAATATATTTGGGATTTGGTGTGTTAATCCCGCTTTACATACAATAAAAAGGATTGTAATATATAAAATCAGGAGGGTTTAATTATGAAAAAAATTATTTTTGCTACAACTTTAATTTTTATGGCCAGCTTTATTTTTGCCCAAGATACAAAAAATATTGCGTTAAAAACGCCCCAGCTTAAAAAAGGATTGCCTTTAATGCAGGCTTTCAATAACAGGAAATCTGTTCGCGAGTTTTCAGACAAAGAGCTTGATAATCAAACATTATCTAACCTGCTTTGGGCTACAACCGGCGTTAACAGGCCTGACGGCAAACGCACCAATCCTACCGCCATGAACAAGCAGGAAATTGAAATTTACGCCTGTTTAAAAAGCGGCGCATATTTTTATAATGTAACCAAACACTCCTTAGAATTTATTTCTGATAAAGATTGCCGGCTTAATAACGCGCCCGTAACCTTATATATTACGGCGGATATGGAAAAATCCTCCGAAAGATGGGCTAATATAGACGCGGGCATAGTATCGCAAAACATATCCCTCTTCGCTTCAGGCATGGGTCTTGCCACTGTGCCAAGGGGTTCAATGGATCAAAATTTTGTAAAAGAAGCCCTTAAATTAGGTAAAAACAAAATATTAATACTTAATCATCCTATAGGTTACCCAAAAACAGAAAATAAAGTTTCAAAATAAAAAGGAATAATATGAAAAAAGGATTTACGTTAATAGAGCTTTTAGTTGTTGTGCTTATTATTGGAATACTTGCCGCCATAGCAATGCCGCAATACACAAAAGCCGTAGAAAAGAGCAGAACGTCAGAAATCGCCATAAACACTAAAGCTTTATTTGAAGCGGAAAACAGATATTTTCTTGCAACAGGAACATACCCGTCCGACCCCGCAAGCGAGCTTGACATTTCATTACCGTCAAACTGCGCGACTGCTTCAACCACAAGCGGAACAGTAATTTCTTATGACTGCGGCAAGTTTGTTTATATGTTTAATACAAACAGCCCCCACGTTACAGGCAGAAGGGTAGGCAGCTCTTACGAAGGCTACAGAATAGCTTCTACCGAAGACGGCTTACTTTGTTATATGTTTAGCGGCGTAAACAATTTCAACAAACTCAAAGAGCTTTGCAAAAGTTTAGGCTACAAATGCAAAGTATCAAGCGGAAGCACACTTACGGATTGTTAATAAACCCAAAAAGTTTTAAAAAAATACCCGGCTAAAACCGGGTATTTTTTTATCTGCCAAATTTTTTGGTAAGCTCGGCCGCGCTTAAAGACACCATAACAGGCCGCCCGTGCGGGCAATGCATGCCGTCTTGGCATCTTTTTAAATCTAAAAGTAAGGCGTCGGCCTCCGCCATGCTCACGTCTTCTTTTGCTTTAATTGATTTCTTGCAGGCTAACATGGCAACCGTTTTCTTTTTAAGCTCGTCAGAGCTTTTCAGAGGATCGCCCACAATACCGGCCAGGCTTACTATAAATTCTTTAAGGCTGTCTTCTTTAAACCTGAAAATGTTGGGCACGGCGTTTACCAGTACAGTCCTGGGTGAAAACTGCTCAATTTCAAAACCCGCTGTTTTAAGCCAGTCTTTCCAAAGCATTAAATTTTCAACATTACTGGCGGGCAAATCAACCGTAACCGGGAACATTAAGGGTTGTATGCCGAGCTCATTTTCTTCCATCTTTTTAAGGTACTCTTCATACAAAACTCTTTCGCGCGCGGCGTGCTGGTCAACAAGCATAAGGCCGAGTTCGGTTTCGTAAATCAAATAACTTTTATGTAGTGAACCTAAAAATCTGTAAGGCCCCTGCCACCAGGAAGGATTGTCCGTTTGAACATGCGCGCCCATTTCTTTTTTAGGCTCTGCAGGTTCGGGATTATAAGAAACAGGGTCCTCAAAATCTTTTACTACAACCGCCTGTTTACTTATAGGGGCAAAAACATTTTCCTCAACAATATTTTGTCCGAAAGGTTTGTATGAAGGTTCTTCCGCGCGGGGTTTGGCGAAGCTAAATTCCATAGTAGCCGCGGGCGGAGACGCCGGAGTAATATTTATATCAACAGGCTGGGCCGCGCCGGTTAAAGCGCGCTGCGTAACATTCATTAAAAAACCGAATACGGCGTTTTCCTGTGCAAATTTCACATCACGCTTTTGAGGGTGTATATTAACGTCAAAGTCAGCAGCTGGCATATTCATAAAAACAATAAAAGCGGGGTGCCTGTCTTTAGGCCTGCCATGGTAAGCTTTGTATACTGCCTGTTGTAAAGTTTTGCTTGTTAAAGGCCTTTTATTAATAAAGAAAAATTGTAAATCACGCACGGCTGTAAGTTTGCTTAACGGCGTTAAAAAAGCTTTAAAACCAAAGCGTTCATCTTCAACGGATATTAAAGAGACAGCTATCTCCGCGCCTAAAATTTGCCCCGCTCTTTGGATTACAGTCTTTTTAAAATCACCGTTTGAGGCTAAAAAAGAGTATACAAGCCTGCCGTCCGTACGTACATTATAAGAAACATGTAAATTTGCAAGGGCGCTTTCCTCAACTACTTTTAAAAGAAGGGAACGTTCATAATTATCCGACTTTAAAAATTTTAGCCTGGCGGGCGTGTTATAAAACAAGTCCTTTACTTCAACCGTTGTACCTTTTATATTCGGCGAGGGCGAAACGGAAATTAATTTACCGCCTTCAACAATAATTTTGTTGCCGCTGCCGCCTTCCTCGGCGCTGGAAATGGAAAGTTTTGAAACAGCCGCCACGGAATACAGTGCCTCGCCCCTGAAACCAAAAGTATCCAAAGAGTCCAAATCCTCAAAATTTTTTATTTTACTTGTTGAATGGCGTACAACAGATAAAGTTAAATCCTCTTTACTCATGCCCGAGCCGTTGTCATTAACTCTTATAAGTTTTTTTCCCGCCCCGTCAATATCAATATTAATTGTGTCGGCCCCCGCGTCAACGGCGTTTTCCAAAAGTTCTTTTAAAACGCCTGCGGGCCGCTCAATCACTTCCCCGGCGGCTATTCTTGCGGCAACGCTTTCTTCCAAAATTTTAATTTTACCCATACTTTAAACTCAACTGTTAATTCTTTTTTTCCACTCAAGTATCATTTGTAAAGCCTGCATCGGAGTAACAGCGTCAGTGTTAACAAGCTTAATTTCCTCAACTATCGGGCTGGAAAATAAATCCCCCACAATATCGTCTTCTTTTTTTGATACGCTTGTTCCTTTTTTAGCTTCCAAATCTTTAATAACTTTTTTAGCGCGCACGATAACAGTAGCCGGCAGGCCCGCAAGCTCCCCGACATGTATGCCGTAGGATTTATCCCCCGCGCCTTCTTTAATTTTATAAAGGAAAGCTATTTTACTTTGCCCGTCCGCGTCTTTATATTCCTGTACTTCGGCGTGAAAGTTTTTTATGCCTTTATATTTATTTTCCAAATCCGTAAGTTCAAAATAATGCGTGGCAAAAAGCACTTTGGCGCCGCCGCCGTGCGGTTTATATAAAAATTCTGTTATGGCCCACGCTATTGAAATGCCGTCAAAAGTGCTTGTGCCTCTGCCGACTTCATCTAACAGAATTAAACTTTTTGGCGTACAGGAAGCTAAAATGTGCGACGTTTCCTTCATTTCAACCATAAACGTGCTTTGCCCCATGGCAATAGCGTCCTGCGCGCCTATACGGGTCATAATTTTATCAACAATACCCACATGCGCTGACGCCGCGGGCACAAAGCTACCCATCTGCGCGAGTATAACTAACACCGCCGCCTGTTTTAAATAAACGCTTTTACCGCCCATATTGGGCCCCGTTATAACGGATATCTGCGTTTCGCCCCCAAGGTCGATATCATTAGGAACAAAACTTCCAAGAGGTAAACAGGCCTCAACAACGGGGTGTCTTAAATCAGCGGCTTTTAAAATATTGCTTTCATCAATAACAGGTTTTGTAAATTTATAAACTTTGGCGCAGTGCGCCAGGTTAGAGTAAACGTCTAACTCAGCTATCGCTTTTGCAAACGAGCGCATAACGCCGATATGTTCGGCCAAATGTTTACGCACGCTGTCAAAAAGGCTTGTTTCCAAACGCAAAATCTTTTCTTCCGCGTGTAAAATTTTATCTTCAATTTCTTTAAGTTCTTCGGTAATAAAACGTTCGGCGTTGGTTAAAGTTTGTTTTCTGGTATAACTGAAAGGCACTTTGCCGGACTGGCCTTTACTTACTTCAATATAATAACCGAATACCGAGTTAAACCCCACTTTTAAAGTGCTTATGCCGGTTTTCGCTTTTTCACGCTCGCAAAGTTCGGCGAGGGTTTTGCTGCTGTTGTTTTTTGTGTTTCTTAAATCGTCAAGCTCCGCATTAAAACCTTGTTTTATTATACCGCCGTCGGATATTTTAATGGGCGGGTTAGGTTCTATAGCGGAGTTTAAAAGGTTAGCTAAATCTTCAATAACCGTGATTTTAGATAAAATGTTTTCTTTTAAATAAGGAACCACAGCCCCGTATTTGTCAAACCAGTTTTTTAAAGCCCCGTGCACCGCAAGAGAACGCGCAAGCCCCGCCAAATCCCTGGGCCCCGCGTTACCTGTGCCTACCCTGCTCATAATGCGTTCAATGTCACTGATATCGGCTAGAATAACTTTAAGTTCCTCATAGGCCAAAGGGTTGTCATAAAAATTGCTTACGCAATTTTGCCTTTTTTCAATATCTGCAAGGTTTAACAGCGGGTTTAAAATCCAATTTTTAAGCGTTCTGCCACCCATAGGAGTTACAGTAAAATCCAATAAATGCCAAAGACTGCCTTTGCGCGCGCCGTTTTGGCTTACAAGTTCAAGCGTACGTACGGCGTTTTCATCAAGCGCAAGATAATCAGAAATTTCTTTGTAAAAAGGAATAAGCAAATCTTTAAAACCCGGCTCGTTAACATTAATGTATTTTATTGCCGTAAGAGCGCATGTTAAGGCTGTTTTTTTGCCTGCCCATACGCTTTGCGAAGGCCAGTTGGAAGGGATTTGGGAAGATTCTTCCCTGGGCACTATCGTTGTGGCTACGCTGCCCGGTATCATCATTGATGATTTTACTCTGTCTAAAGTAATTTTGTCTAAAAGTATTTCCGCAGGATTTAAAGCAGCCAGCATGCAGGAAAGTCCGTTTAAAGAAATATCGTCCGCCTGTTCGGTTACCCAAAACTCACCCGTGGATACGTCTATAGCGGCGGCTCCCCAGCCTTTTTTATCAGTAAAAACACAAACGAGGTAATTGCTTACATTGCTTTGAAGCATATTATCCTCAATAACAGTGCCCGGCGTTATAACACGCACTATTTTACGTTCAAAAAGTTTGCTTTTTCCTTCCCCCGTGCCTACCTGCTCGCAAATGCCTACTTTTCTACCTTCTTTAATAATTTTGCTTATATAATTGGCCGCCGCGTGGTAGGGTACCCCGCACATAGGCACGCCGCCTCTCTGTGTTAAGGCTATACCTAAAATACGGCTTGCTTCGCGCGCGTCGGAATCAAACATTTCGTAAAAATCCCCCAAACGGAAAAACACTATTAAGTCGGTGTTTTTACTTTTAATGTCATTATACTGTCTCATTAAAGGGGTAAGCTGTTTGGATTCCTGCATCGGTTACTCCATATTTTTATATAAAGATAAAGCGATAATAGTTTTAGCGTCTCTTATAACGCCCTTTTTTATCATATTATAAGCCGTTTTTAAAGGAAAAAGCTTAATATTTAAAAATTCGTCCTCATCGGGATTTGTTTTGCCCGGTTTTAAGTCCGTAGCTGTAAAAATGTGCAAAACTTCGTCTGAAAAAGCGCAGCAGGGGTGAAAAGAGATAAGTTTTTTAACTTTGCCGCTGTAGCCGGTTTCTTCTTTAAGCTCGGCTTTGGCGCAGGCAAGCGGGGTTTGGCCCTTTTTCATTTTGCCGGCCGGTATTTCCCATGTGGTTCTGCCCACGGGGTAACGATATTGCTCAACAAGCACAACCTTATCGTCTATTACAGGTAAAACAGCGCTGGCTCCCGGATGAACCATATACTCGCGCGTTACTACGCTGCCGTCAATAAGTTTAACCGTGTCTTTGTTAAAACCCACCACTCCGCGGTGAATAACGCCCGTTTTGACCTTAGTTTCTTTTAATTTATTATAATGTTTATGCATAAGCTTTATTTACATTATACCTTTTAACCCCCTTTTTTTATAGGATTTTATCATGGAATTCGTACATCTGCATAATCATAGTGAATACTCGTTATTGGACGGGATGTTAAGGCTGTCCGAAAAGGGGCCGTCTAAATTTTTAAAACAAGTAGCGGCGGACGGGTTTAAAGCCATGGCTATAACCGACCATGGCAACATGTACGGCGCTATGGATTTTTATAAAAACGCCGCGGCCGCGGGGATAAAGCCCATAATAGGCTGCGAAGCGTACATAACTAACGGCAGCCATAAGAACAAAGAAAAAGGACTTGATAAAACATTCCACCTTACTCTTTTAGCCAAAGATTATGAAGGGTACCAAAATTTAATGGCGCTTATTTCCAAAGCGTGGCTTGACGGTTTTTACTACCATCCCCGTATAGATAAGGATATTTTGGCCCAACACGCAAAAGGCATTATGGCGCTTTCGGGCTGTTTGAAGGGGGAAGTTTCCCAAGAACTGCTTAACGGCACTTTTGCGCAGGCCTGTGAGTACGCCAAAACCTATGAAAGCATTTTAGGCAAAGGCAATTATTATATTGAACTTATGGACCACGGTATTGAGGAAGAGCAAATTATACTTCCTAAACTTATAGAAGTGTCCAAATCAACAGGCATACCCGTTGTGGCCACAAACGACTGCCACTATGAAAAGCAGGAAGACTGGCAGGCCCACGACATACATATGTGTATTTCTATGGGTAAAACTTTAGATGATCCTAACCGTTTAAAATCCTCCACCCATGAACTTTATTTTAAATCCGCCCAGGAAATGGCCGAGCTTTTTTCCTATATACCCGAGGCTGTTTCCAATACCCTAGAAGTGGCAGAAAAATGTAATGTTGTAATGCCTAAAAGCGGCTTCGTTTTGCCTGTTTTTGATATACCCCCCTCTTTTTCGGATACAGATTCTTATATAAAAAATTTATGCCAGGAAGGCCTTGCTAAAAAAATGAGCGGGATTATACCCCCTAATTACCAGGAAAGGCTTGATTATGAATTGGGCGTTATCGGCAAAATGGGCTTTTCAAGCTACTTTTTAATTGTGGCGGACTTTATAGATTACGCAAGGCAAAACCATATTCCCGTAGGGCCGGGGCGCGGCAGCGGCGCCGGCTCTATAGTGGCGTACAGTTTAAACATTACAAAAGTTGATCCTATTAAAAACGGACTTCTTTTTGAACGTTTTTTAAACCCCGACCGTCTTAGCATGCCTGACTTGGATATCGACTTTTCGGACGAAGGCCGCGAACAGGTTATAAACTATGTCCGCAACAAATACGGCGAAACTAACGTGGCGCAAATTATAACCTTTGGCACAATGAAAGCAAAAATGGCTGTAAAAGACGTGGCCAGAGTGCTTAATATACCCGTGTCCGAGTCAAACCGCATAACAAAGCTTATTCCTAATGATTTAGGCACTACCATTGATTCGGCCATTGAAACCGTAAAAGAATTAAAGCAGGAAATAGCCTCAAACCCGCAAACGGCAAAACTTTTTGATTTCGCCAAAAAACTTGAGGGTTTAAAAAGACACGCGGGTATACACGCCGCGGGTATTGTGGTTACCCGTGAGGAAGTTTCCAAATACGCGCCGCTGGCAAGGGGCTCAAAAGAAGCGATTACAACCCAATATGAAGGCGGTATTTTAGCGGACGACCTTGGCCTTCTAAAAATAGACTTTTTGGGACTTAGAACCTTAACAATTATAGATAACGCCGTTGACATTATAAAAAACATGCGCGGTATTGATATTGATATAGACAATATTCCTTTGGATAACAAAAAAACTTATGAGCTTCTTTCCTCTGCCAAAACGCTTGGTATATTCCAATTAGAAAGCGGCGGCATGAGAGACTTGGTTAAAAGGTTAAAGCCTTCCGAATTTAGTGATATTTCCGCTCTTGTGGCTTTGTACCGCCCCGGCCCCATGGAATCGGGCATGTTGGAAAGTTTTGTGCGCCGTAAAGCCGGACAGGAAAAAATTACCTATGACACTCCCCTTATGGAACCCGTTTTAAAAGAAACTTACGGCACTATGGTTTACCAGGAACAAATTATGGAGCTGTCCAAATTATTAGGAGGTTTTACACCCGGACAGGCCGACAGTTTGCGTAAAGCAATGGGTAAAAAGAAAGTTGACGAAATGGAAAAAGCCAGAGTTAACTTTGTAAACGGGTGTGCGGGCAAAAAAATAAACCCTAAAACCGCGGATAAAATTTTTGAACAAATGAGCAAATTCGCCGGCTACGGTTTTAACAAATCACATTCTGTCGCTTACGCGCTTGTTTCTTACCAAACAGCGTATCTAAAAGCCAATTACCCTATTGAGTTTATGTGTTCGCTGCTTACAAACGAAATCGGGCATAATGCCATAGGATCCGACGATAAAGAAAATAAAATAGTAACTTACATCGAAGAAGCAAAAAAAATGGGTTTTGAGACCCTGGGTCCGGATGTAAACCATTCTAAAGAAAATTTTTCAATAGAAGAAGTTAACGGAAAAGAAATTATACGCTTCGGTTTAGAGGCGGTTAAAAACGTAGGCACCGAAGCCGCCGCTTCCATAGTATCAGCCAGAGGCGACAGGCCTTATTGCGGGTTTCAGGACTTATTAGAACGCATTGACCTTAAAGCTTCAAATAAAAAAACTATAGAATCTTTAATAAAAGCCGGCGCGTTAGACTCTCTTATTCCTGGTAAAACGCCCAACTCAGCGCGCGCGGTAATGCTTGCCGAAATGGAAGACATGCTTGAAATTACGGCTAAAATAAAAGAAGAAAAAGAATCCTCAATATGCAGCCTTTTCGGGGAAGATTCTTCCGCTTTTGTAAGCGTGAAGAAAAAAGAAACTAAAACCGCCCCCCGCCCTTTAAAGCAGGAACAGCTTTTGGAAATGGAAAAAGAAGTTTTGGGTTTTTATAATTCTGGACATCCTCTAGCCAAATATAAAAAGCATATGGATAAAATAAAATCCGTTACCATAGAAGAAATTAACGAAAACAATATAAAAGGCGCAGTTAATATTTTGGGCATTATAACTAGAGTAAAAAAACGGCAAAATAAACGTAAAGAAGACTGGGCTCAATTTATTATTGAAGACGAAACGGGCCAAATGTCGGCAAACGCTTATTCAAGGGTATATGCCGAAATAGCCGAAAAAATTGAAAATAACGCTATAGTCTATTTAACGGGCGATATTAAAACGGATGAGGAAAGTGCCAGGACGGAAATAATGGTTTCCAATATAGAAAGCATTATTCCCGTTATTTCACGCGCGGCGGCCAAGGTAACCATTGACATACCGAAAGGATATTCGGAAACCAACTCCAGGCTTTTAAACACCCTTTTAGAGCGCGGTAAAGGCATTACGGAAGTATATTTTAATATAGAATCCCCCGACGAAGACAAGGCCCCATTTCTAGTACGTTCACAGCATAAAATAGTGCTTCATAAAGCGCTTATTGACCATATAGAAAACACTTTGGGCGAAAACTCCTGGACATTTGAAAAATAAACCGCCGTTTACAAAAGCGCAATATTATCATATTTATACGCTTTTTTAGCACAAATGCCTTTGACGTAGCCTGTTTTTTCTTTCCGAAGTAAAATGCCTATTGCAAAATCAAGTAATATTTATTAAACTTTTCTCGTAAGGCATTTAAAGTACTTTCCCAGGAGGAAAAACAGTATGGCAGAAAAAGTTCAAAAAGTTGGTGTTACCCGTGAAGACGGATTTCTTTATTTTATAGATAAAGACGGCGACGTTGCTAAAGTTCAAATGGCACGCGGCGGCAAAAAAGGCGGCAAAGCAAAAAAAGTTGAAAAAACAGGTATCAAAAAAGAAAAAGGTTATCTTTATTTCTTAGACAAAAAAGGTGATATCTCAAGAGCAAAAATGGTTAACGCCAAATAAGCTTAGAATTTCATAAAAAACCGCGCAATAAAATGCGCGGTTTTTTTATTTATTTTTTAAAAATTATTTTGTTAGAATATAAATATCTTTTGTCAACAAATATTAAAAAGGGGTACGGTTATGAGGAAGGGATTTACATTAATAGAACTGCTTGTTGTGGTTTTAATAATAGGTATTTTGGCGGCTATAGCGCTGCCCCAATACCAAAAAGCCGTTATGAAAAGCCGCTACACCCAGCTTTTTATTATGGTTAAGGCGGTTACGGACGCAGAGGAAAGGTATTATCTTGCCGAAGGCTCTTATACAAACGATGTTAACAACCTTGATATTGAACTTCCTTCCAACGCCAACTATTCTTATTACTTTGACATACGCGGTGACGGACACGCCGCTTTGGTAATGACCAGCAAGGACGGGGCTTTACAGTATGTATCTTATTTCGCCAAATCTACAGCAAGACCTTCAATAAAAGAATGCAGGGCGCTTTCCACCAACGAAAAGGCCATATCAGTATGCAAATCGTTAACAGGTAAAAATACGCCTGACGGCGCGGGCGGGACAGGTTATCCGTCTTTTATTTTTTAAATAAAACTCCTCAGGCTCACGCCAGGGGGTTTTTTGTTTCAAAACTTCATTTTAGGGTTTCACTCAACAACACCTCCACACCGGCAAGGCGGAGGTATTGTGAAATCAAGAGACTATCCATCCCCCGGCTTTGGCAGAAGGTTTTCCGTACTCTCATAAAAAAAATCCCTTACATAATTGTAAGGGATTTTTTTATGCCTTTTATTTATAAAAGCTGTAAAGGCGCGTATTTAAGCATGAAGGTTCTTTTTACTCCGTTAGCAAACATAACGGTTATTTTTGCCGCTTCACCGGAGCCTGCTATTACAATAACTTTACCGTCGCCAAAAACGCCGTGCCTGACACGCTGCCCCGTTCTTGGGCCTTGCGCCGAAACGTGTACCGCGGGAGCTTCGTTTTCTCCGGCTATTCCTAAAGGCGCGCAGCCTATAGGCGCGCCGTAATCCCCTTCCTGCTCTTCTATTTCATAACCATGCTCATCATATTTTTTTTGTTTTTTAGGAGCCGCGAAGAAAGGTTTAAAAGAAGGCCTGTTTTGCGTTTCACCGTATTTGGAGCCGTACTTAGTCTTATACCCGCCGTAATTTGGCATAACCGTGCTTTGGCGGTTTAAGGGGCCTTCCTGCTCTTCCGTAATAAGGCCGCTTTCAAATAAAAATCTGGAAGGTAGATTTGTGTACATTTTACCGAAAATTCTGCGTGTGCTTGTGTACGTCATAAACAAACGGTCTTTAGCGCGCGTCATGGCAACATAACAAAGGCGGCGTTCTTCCTCAAGGTCGTCATCGTCTTTACTTGAAAGAGGGAAAAGGCCTTCTTCCAACCCGCTTACAAACACCACGGGAAACTCCAACCCTTTTGCCAAATGCACAGTCATTAAAGTAACCGCTCCGGCGGAAGAATCCTGCTTTTCGTCAGCTCCGGTAATTAAGGAAATTTCCTGCACAAAATCAGAAAGGGACGCCTCTCTCTCCGTTCTTGCCATTCGTTCCTCATACTCTTTTACAGCGTTAACAAGTTCTTGTAAGTTGTCTAACCTGGCGCCGGCTTCCAAATCTTTTTCTACTTCGTCTTCAACAGCTTTCCAATAACCAGAAAGCGTTAAAATTTTATTAACGATATCCGTGGGGCTTGTTACTTTAAGTTCTAACCTTAAAGTATCCATTAAATTAATAAATTCCTGCGCCGCGCGCCTTGCGGTAGGCGTAAGGCCTTCAACAAAAGCGCTTCTTTGCAAAGCCTGGTAAAGCGAAATATTATGCAGGTTGGCGTATTCTAAAAACTTTTCCTCCGCTGTTTTACCTATGCCTCTTTTAGGCGTGTTTAAAATACGCAACAAACTCACGGTATCAAGCGGATTAACCAAAACGCGCGCGTACCCTAAAATATCTTTAATTTCCCTGCGGTCATAAAACCTTACCGCGCCGATAAGACGGTAAGGCAGCTGGTATTTTCTAAAATTGTCTTCAAAATTTCTTGACTGCGCGTTTGTACGGTAAAAAACGGCGATATCATTTAAACTTGCGCCATCTTCAATTAAATTAGCTATATTTTGCGCCGTCCATCTGGCTTCTTCCCCTTCGGTAAGAAGTTCCCGCACTTCAATAGGCTCGCCCGATGTTTTATTGGAATACAAGCTTTTGTCTTTACGTTTTTTATTTTTTTTAATAAGTTTATTGGAACTGTCTAAAATAATTTGGGTGGAGCGGTAATTTTGCTCAAGCGTTATTATTTTAGCGTCGGGGAAATCTTTTTCAAATTCTAAAATATTTCTTATATTCGCGCCGCGCCAGGAGTAAATGCTTTGGTCCGGATCGCCCACCACGCAAAGATTGCGGTGCTTATAAGCAAGCGTGCGGGTAATAATATACTGCGTATGGTTGGTGTCTTGGTACTCGTCAACTAAAATGTGCTGGAAGATGTTTTGGTAATACTCGCGCACGTCTTCATTATTTTTAAGAAGCTCGGCCGTTTTAACAAGCAAATCGCCAAAATCCAAAGCGCCTGCGGCGTTTAATTTATTTTGATATCTTTTGTAGACTTCCGCCGCGCGTATTTTAAAATCAATATTGGAAGCCAAAGCGGAAATGGCAAAACTTTCAGGGTCAATCATATCGTCTTTAGCGCGCGATATTAAAGAAATATATTGGTTAATTTCTTTTTTAGCGTCCTTTTGGCCCATTTCCTGCAAAACTAAAGTTATTATTTTTTTCTGTTCGCTTTCATCATAAATAGCAAAGTCTTTGGTAAGTTTTAACAAATGCGCGTTTTGCCTGAGCAGACGCACACCGAAGCTGTGAAAAGTGTGTATCCAAACTCTGCCGCTTTGCCCGGGGGCAAGCGCTTCCACGCGTTCACGCATTTGCGCGGCGGCTTTATTTGTAAAAGTAACGGCAAGTATGCGGTTAGGGTTTACGCCGTTTTCTATTAAAGCGGCTATCCTTGTCGTTAAAGTTTTGGTTTTGCCCGTGCCCGCGCCGGCTATAATAAGACACGGCCCGTTTTGGTGTAAAACGGCCTCCTGCTGCATCGGGTTAAGCGATTGTAAAAGATAATCTATACTCATTTAAGTTCTAACTCTACTAAAGTTTCAATATGTTTTGTGTTGGGGAAAAAATCAAAAGCTTCAATATTTTTAATATTATAGTTTTTTGTAATAGCCTCTAAATCCCTTGCAAGCGTAACGGGATTACACGAAATATAAACTATATAAGGCACGCCCGAACCCGCCACAGCCTGTTCCGCCGCGGGATGCATTCCGCCCCGGGGCGGGTCTAAAATAATTAAAGAATCGCGCGTGCTTAATTTGTTTTTCTTTACATAATCCTCAACCTTATCGCACACAAAAGAAACATTTTCTATTTTATTTAGTTTGGCGTTTTCCGCGCCGTCGGCAACAGCCTCGGGCACTGATTCTATGCAAAAACTTTTTTCAACTAAATCGGCGCAGGTTAAGCTAAAGCTGCCCGCTCCGCCGTAAAAATCGTAAATTATTTTAGGTGATATTTTTTTAATTATGTCACGCACTCTTTGGTACATTAACTGCGCGGCGAAAGTGTTTGTTTGAAAAAATGATTGGGCGGATAATGTAAAAACAGGTTCGGTATCGCTTAATTTAATTGTTTCTTTTATTGCGCTTTGCCCTTTTAAAACTTTGGCGTTTTGCGTTTTTGCGACATCGGCAAGACCGTCGTTAACAGCAAGCAAAATATTAGCTTTAGGCAACACGCTTTCAACAGCCTTAACAAAACCGTCCGTATTAAAACTGTCATTAGCGGCGATTAAAACAACCATTTGATCACCGGTGTTTTTACCGCAGCGCAGCATTATATTACGAAGTACGCCCGTATGTTTGCGCTGGTCATAGTAAGCGATATTTTGTTCTTTAGCCCAGGCGCGTACCGCGTTAAGCAAATTAATTAAATAAGGTTCAAAAATAATACAGTCCTGTATATCAACGGCGCGGTCCCAACAGCCTTTTACTTTAAAACCGAGCGCCTGCTCAAACTCAAGCGGCTTTGTTTTATCACGCTTAAATTTTTTATCAAAAGGACGTTCCCAAACTACCTGGTTGCAAAAGCCCACTTCAATTTTATTTCTATAAAATTCTTTTGAAGGACTTTCATACACAAAAATTTCTTTATCCCAAAAAGGACGCAAAAGGCCTTTAACCTCGCCGCATTTAAGGTTAACCTGCCTTTCATACGCAACGTCCATATTCTGGCAGCCGCCGCAAAAGTTAAAGTGCTTGCAAATTTTTGTCATCTATAATTCCTGTCAGTATCAAAATTTTCCGCTATAGGCAAAGCGGAAGCAACAAACTTATCAAAATTACTTGTATTGCTAAATTTTATTACGGTAATCCACTTGCCGCATATTTCCACAACAAAATTACCTTTTTCTATTCTTGGCAAAACCCGCATCAAACTATCAAGCGCGCGTTGTTCATATTCAGGAGCACAGTAAAGCTTATAGCGTTTGTGTACCGAAATCCCGTTAAAATTTTTATTTAAAGGTTTGTAGAAAAATTTTAATATAGTAAAAAATTTTGGCTTAGGAGCTATCTTTATATAAGGCTGCGCTTCTCTAGCTTCCAACACTATGGCCTGCGCCTTTTTTTCTCCACTGAACCTACCCAGGTCCCATTCATAGCAAACTTCCAGCATATATGCTCTTTTGCCTGTTATATTTAAGGAAACCATTTTACTGGTAGCAATTGTTATCTCCCTTCTAAGTATATTGCGGGGCCTGTTTCTAAAAACAGCGATATCTTGCAGTTCATTTTTCATTTTATACTTCGCGTAATCATCTTTTACTAAAGAAAATCCGCATTTGCGGCAAATTTTTTCTATTTTCTTTTCTCTAAAGTACGCCCAAAGCGCAGGAAGGATTAGTGCCGATATTATCAAAATAAAAACAATTTTTGGCACCGTTTCCAGGCTTGTAAAAGCCTCCAAAGCAGGACCTCCTAAAAACCAAACAACAACGGCGCCTAAAATAATTGATATAACAATATGGAATTTGAAACTTTGTGGTACTTTTTCTGTACGCTCATTTGAAAGAGCTATAAATTCTTTTGTATAAAGGGAAAGATCTTCAGACGAAAGCTTTTTCAAAAAGGCGCGGCTTTCCGCCTCTGACATTTTGTTTATTTTTTCGTGGTCAAATTTATACTGTCCGCTTATTTTAATACGCTCAACCTCCAAGTCAAACTCGGCATCTTCTTTAGCGCGGATAATATTCTCTTCCTCACGGTCCTCTTCAGTAAGATTCTTTAAATAGTTATCATACTCTTCCGGTTCCATTTCAGCAATTTCTTCACGGCTTTTTTTCATAGAAACCCTTATGCGTTAACTTTAAATAAACAAACGTCTCCGTCTTTTACAATATATTCTTTGCCTTCCGAGCGTATGAGGCCCTTTTCCCTAAGCACTTTTTCAGACTCCCATTTATCAATATCTTCAAAGGTGTATACATCGGCTCGGATAAAGCCCTTTTCAAAATCAGTATGAATTTTACCCGCCGCCTGTGGCGCGGCGCAGCCCAAGGGAATAAGCCAGCTTCTTACCTCAACTTCCGTACCGGCCGTAAAATAGGTGCAAAGGTTAAGAAGTTTTAAACCTTCGCGCACAATTTTTTCAAGCCCCGTGTATTCGCTGCCTATATCTTGCAAGAAAGCGTGTTTTTCCTCATCGGATAATTCAGCTATGTCAGACTCAAATTTAACGCAAAGTTCCACAAACCCGGCGTTATTTTTTTGCGCGTACCGGGCAAGTTTAGCGGCATTTTCTTTATTGGGAGTTTCGGAATTATTGCCCACATAAAGAATGGGTTTTGCGGTTAAAAATTGAAATTCCTTTAACTCTTCTTTATCAAGTCCGAGCGAAGCTACCTGATTGCCGTCTTCCAAACATTTTTTAATTTTTTTAATTATTTCAAGCTGGGCAACAGCTTCTTTTTTGCCGCTTCTGGCCGCGCTTTCAAGACGGGGAAGCATTTTTTCAACGCTTTCCAAATCGGCAAGCATAAGCTCAGTTTCAATAATTTCAACATCGCGCAAAGGATCAACAGAGTTCATGACATGCG
Source organism: Elusimicrobium minutum Pei191 (assembly GCF_000020145.1). Lineage (NCBI taxonomy): Bacteria > Pseudomonadati > Elusimicrobiota > Elusimicrobia > Elusimicrobiales > Elusimicrobiaceae > Elusimicrobium > Elusimicrobium minutum. The sequence continues at coordinate 218,254 of NC_010644.1, read as the reverse complement.
TAACATTTTCATCTTCAAAAAGCCTTACGACATGGATAATAGCGTCAACTTCGCGGATATTTGCTAAAAATTTATTTCCCAAACCTTCGCCTTTGCTGGCGCCTTCAACAATACCCGCAATATCAACAAATTTAATAGCCGCGGGAGTTTTTTTAGGCGGGCCGAAAACCTGTTGTAAACGGTCAAGCCTGCGGTCCGGTATGGCAACTATGCCGACATTCGGTTCAATTGTACAAAAGGGGTAATTACTTGCCTCCGCGCCCGCGCATGTTAAAGCGTTAAAAAGCGTTGATTTGCCTACGTTAGGCAGTCCTACTATTCCTATTTCCATTTTTCTGTTCTCTCTGTTATTATGATAATTAAAAAGTTATACCCAGTTTTAAGCCTGTTTCTTTTGTTTTATTTTCAGGCTCATAAATATATAAAGTTGTGCCGGGCACACCGGCAATCTTAGAATCTTTTATATGCCAATACCTGAAAAAAGGCTCAATAAACAAACCAATTTTTTCGAAATTTTTTGTTATTCTGGCGCTAAAGCGCATGCCATAACCCTTTTCCTGCTCATTTTCTATCCAGCCGTTCCAATCACTTCTTTGCGTACCGCTTAAAAAAAGATTGTATTCCGCATTAAGTGAAAAAAGCCAGCTCTCACTTGCTTTTAAAACAGCCTTTAAACCCAAAGGCGCGTAAGTATACCGCGATTCCCTGTCATACCCGTATTGCACTTCACCCATACCGTTAAACAAATATCTGTACCCCAAACCGAAATAAGGCCATAATTCTAAAGAAGTTTTTGGTATTTCAAAAGAGACTCCCAATAAAGCCCGACCTTCAATATAAAAATCTTTTATACCGTCAGCCGTATACGCGCTGGTTTGCCCGGTGGAAGTATTTACAACACTGCCTTCGTATTCTATGTTGCCGAGCATAAACAAACCTTGTAAAGATAAAAAAAGCGGAGTGCTTGTCCCCACGCCGCCGGCGGTAAAATCGCCCGACATACCATATTTAGGGCCTGAAAGTTTAACATCAACCTCCGGTTCTCTGTATTCATAATTTGACATTTGAAAAGCCAAATCAAAACTTGCCGATTTGTTTTGGGCAAACGCGGCGCCGGCAAACAAAATAAATACCAAAAACAATATTTTTTTCATAAAGTTCCGCCTTATTTTCAGATACAAGAAAAACGATAGAAGAAGATAGGTTTCCGTATTACAAGTATTTCAGCAACGGCAAAACAGGCTTACGCCACAAACAAAATAAGTATATTTTCAAATCACCGCAAAGCAGTGCTTTGCTTTTATTAATAAGCGTATTTTTAAACCCCCGTAAAGGGGGTTTAAAAATACGTCCCGTACGGGATTTGAACCCGTGATCTCCGCCTTGAGAGGGCGATGTCCTGGACCGCTAGACGAACGGGACAAAAACCACAAAATTGACCTTTATATTTTACCAAATTATACCAATCCGTTTTAAGTAATAATTGTATAATAAGCTGAAACAAAAAAAGGAGCCCTTATGGAAAAAGGTTTTACATTAATAGAATTACTTGTAGTTGTCCTTATTATAGGCATTTTGGCCGCGATAGCTTTGCCGCAATATAACAGAGCCGTTTTAAAAAGCCGTTATACACAGTTTCAATTAATGGGTAAAGCCATAGCTGACGCTGAGGAAAGATATTATTTAGAAAATAACGTATACACGGCAAACCCAGCGGACCTGGACATTGATATCCCGGCAAGCAGTGAATTTCATATTGGTTTTGACGTTAGACCCAACGGAGAGGCAGCATTAATAATCTTTAGTAAAGACACCTCTATGGTTCACATAATTTATTTTGACAAAGCTACAAAATTTAAGGGAACAAAAGAATGCAGGGCATTACCGGAAAACGCTAATGCTAACGCAGTCTGTAAAACAATTACCGGTAGCCCAACACCAAACGGTACGGGCGGACCAAGTTACAACGCATACGTTTTTAAATAATTTAAAAACCCCCGTTTTTTTAAGCGGAGTTTTTTATTTGGAAAACATTGTAAGCAATATTCCTTTTAAAAGCACTTTAGGGTCATGCCCTGAGGATGTTTTGAGCGCGATGTCGGCGTCAATAATTTTATTTAAAGTTTTTAGCATAGTTTGTTCAGACGGGAACATACGGGCGGATGAAACAAGCCTGCCTTCCCAAAACATAAGCCCAGCGGATGACACTATTTCTTGATTTGAATACCCCGCGTTAACCAAACGTTTAATACGGGTCATTTTAAGCACAGAAGCGGAAATTTTATTTAAAATTGATACGGGTGATTCGCCTTCGCCAAGCAATTTCCCTACAAGAGTAAGGGCGGTTTTCCTGTCGCACGCTAAAACAGCGTTGGAAAGCGCAAAAGGGTTTTCCTCCCTGCTGTAACCCACACACTCTAAAATATCCGCGCTTGTGGCGGTGCCCTGCATGTTCTTATAAAGGGAAATTTTTTCAATTTCACTTTCTAAGGCGGCCAAGTCCGAACCGGTCATGTCAATAAGAAGTTCGCACGCTTCAGGCTCAACACTTAAACCTTTTTCTTTAAATTTATTTTTAATCCACGCGTTTAAAGCCGGTCCTTTAAGCTCGGCAAAATCAATAACAGTTCCAACCGCTTCGGCCGCTTTTTTTACTGAAGCGTCCGTTTTTAACTTTTTAGCGTCGTTATGGAACAAAACAAGCACCGTGGAATGCATGGGAAGTTCTAAATAATTTAAAAGCGCCGACTGCGCGTCTTTTTTTAATTTATCTATATTATTTAAAAAAATTATTCTTCTGTCCGAAAAAACGGGAGCTGTGTTTGCGAGGGCTAGTATTTCGCCAAAATCTGTTTTGGAGGCGTCTTCTTTAGTTACGTTAAAATCATCTGCGTTAATTTTTTTTACAATGCGCTCAAGCATGGCTGACTTGCGGTAAACATCCTCCCCCGTGAAAAAATATACGGGAGAGATGTTTCCGTCCGCTAAATTTTTGGCTAATGTATTAACGTCTGTAACTGTCATGGTTTTATTGTGTGATTGTGGTAAATTCCTGATTGTCTTGAGAACTGCGTCTGCTTTCGCTCCATACAGAGCCGAACCCATCCGTAGTTCTTTTTACGATATCTCTGGCAAGCCTGTCCCAAATCTGCTCCCTTGCCTGTTCTTCCGTCATACCGCCGGGCAATGTAGCTGCTGAATAAATATAACTTGACATTAACGCGGGTTCTTCCCAAATAACAATATCTGTCTTTTTATCTAAGAATCTTACATTTAACCATATCTCCATACGGTAGGTTGTTGGAATAAGCTGCGTATCATACTGGAGCGGAATCATTAAATATCTTGTTATCTGTCCTATTACCACGCCGTCAGAATTATTTTCTGTGACAACTTGGTAATATCCGTTTTTTAAAAACTCGTCTGTTACTCTTAAGGTCAGTTTATCTTCTAAAGCAAATACCTGTGTTTTATTAATAAAAGGACGCACGGCTACTTTATTAATATGCTCGGGCATAATTTGCTGATACGGTCTGTACGTAGCGTCTGTACAGGCGGACAAAATAACTGCTATAGAGATAAGTAAAAATACTTTTTTCATAATAACTCCGGCGTTAAAAATATTATTTAACCACTATATTAACCATTCTTTTGGGTACGATTATTACTTTAACTAAAGCTTTGCCTTCCATATGTTTTTTTACATTGGGCTCTTCAAAAGCTTTTGCTTTTATCTCATCATCAGACGCTGAAGCGTTTACGGTTATACTGCCGCGCACTTTACCGTTAACCTGAATGCCCAAACCCATATCTTCCGAGCGCAAAAGCATAATGTCCGCTTCCGGCCAAGCCGTTTTAACAAGGAAGGGGCCGCACTTGCGCCTGCTCCACAACTCTTCCGTTATATGCGGCGCAAAAGGATGCAAAAGCGCTAAAAATGTTTTAAAGTGTTTTAAAGGAACGCCTTTAATTTTAGACAGGTCATTAAAATAAATCATAAGCGCGGAAACGGCTGTATTAAAATTAAACTTCTCAATATCCTCGCTTACTTTTACAATGGTTTTGCTTCTTAAAATATCAAGTTCCTTTGTTGATAAGAAAACTTCGTCCGTTTCAACGCTTTCGCCCCAGGCGTATACCCTTTTTAAGAACCTGTTTACACCTTCAATGCCTTTCATATCCCAAGGTTTGCTTGCCTCAAACGGGCCCATAAACATTTCATACATTCTAAAAGCGTCGGCACCGTATTTATGCAAAATATCGTCAGGGTTGATAACGTTCTTTTTAGATTTAGACATTTTTTCAACCATGCTGTTTAACTTTTCACCCGTGGTTTTGAGTTTCGGATTTTGCAGGTCGGACAAATCAACTTCATCATATCCGTGATAAACGCCGTCCTCGCCGCGGTAGGAATAAGCCAAAATCATACCCTGGTGGCGAAGTTTTGCATAAGGTTCTTTATATTTAACATAACCCAAATCGTAAAGCACTTTGTGCCAAAATCTAGAATAAAGCAAATGTAACACAGCGTGCTCCGCTCCGCCTATATAGCAGTCAACCGGGTCACACTCTCTTTCAATTTCCGGGTTAACAAAAGTTTTATCGTTTTTAGGATCTAAATATCTTAAATAATACCAGCAGCTTCCCGCCCATTGCGGCATGGTATTTGTTTCGCGTTTGGCAGGCCCCGCGCAAACAGGACAAACCGTGTTAACCCATTCGGGCACATTAGCCAAAGGAGACTCGCCCGTGCCTGTAGGTTCATAATTGGTAACTTCAGGCAGTTTAACGGGAAGTTCGCTTTCCGGCACGGGGACAACACCGCACTTGGGACAATGAACTATAGGAATAGGCTCGCCCCAGTATCTTTGGCGGCTGAAAACCCAGTCACGCAGGCGGTATGTGGTTTTTGCTCCGCCAACGCCTTTTTCTTCCAAAAATTTTATCATGGCCGCTTTGGACTGCTCAACTTTCATGCCGTTTAAAAAGTCCGAATTAACCAATTCGCCGTCACCGGTAAAGGCTTCCTTTTCCACACCTTTATCGCTTTTAATAACTTCAATAATCTCAAGGCCGAATTTTTTGGCAAACTCATAGTCGCGTTCGTCATGGGCGGGAACAGCCATAATTGCGCCGGTTCCGTAACCCATTAAAACATAGTCTGAAGTCCATATTTGTATTTTTTTACCGTTTACGGGGTTAATGGCGTAAGCTCCCGTAAAAACACCTGTTTTTTTATTGACATCGCCGCGTTCAAAATCAGTTTTAGCTGCGGCCTCTTCCTGATAAGATTTAACGGCGGCTTTTTGTTCGGGCATTGTAATTTGTTCCAATATCGGATGTTCGGGCGATACAACCATATACGTTGCGCCAAACAAAGTGTCCGGCCTGGTTGTAAAAACTTTAAGATTTTCTTTATGCCCGTCAATTTCAAAATCAACTTCCGCGCCGATGCTTTTGCCTATCCAATTACGCTGCATGGCAAGCGTGCTTTCCGGCCAGTCAAGGCCTTCTAAATCTTCCAAAAGCCTGTCGGCGTACTCGGTAATTTTAAGAACCCACTGGCGTATGTTTTTGCTTTCTATTTTTGTTCCGCAGCGTTCGCAGTTGCCGTTAAAAACTTCTTCATTAGCCAAACCTGTTTTACAAGACGGGCACCAATTTATAGGCACAGTGCTTTCATAGGCAAGGCCCTTTTTAAAAATTTGTAAGAATATCCACTGCGTCCATCTGTAATAGTTGGGGTCGGTTGTGTCAATCTCGCGGGTCCAGTCATAAGCCATACCCAAAGATTTAATTTGTCTTCTGAAATTATCAATATTATTTTTTGTGGTTATAGCGGGGTGCACGCCTGTGGCGATGGCGTAGTTTTCGGCGGGAAGGCCGAACGCATCCCACCCCATGGGGTGAATGACGTCAAAACCTTTCATTTTTTTATATCTTACAAGAATATCCGATGCTGTGTATCCTTCCGGATGGCCTACATGAAGCCCCTGTCCGCTCGGGTAGGGGAACATATCTAAGCAATAAAACTTAGGATTTATGGGAAGGCGGGGAGTAACAAATAAGTTGTTATCTTCCCAGATTTTCTGTTGTTTTTTATCTATTTCTTGAAAATTTATCTCTGTCATATTATTATATTATAGTTTATTTAACACTGTATATTTATCATTAAGCTGCGCTGCTGCTTCAAAAACCAAAATTAATAAGCTGCGCTTGAGATAGAAGAATCAAACGTTCCGCCCAATGATTTCCGCAGCTTCTCTTCCTTGACCTGATTGGCGGGCCTTACCGCGCTCCAACTCTTGCTCTTATTCCCAAGCCAAAGTTCACAGAATAATATCCGTACGGGCGGGAAGAACAATAAATATTAGCAGAAATCATCTATCTTAATTCTGTCATTAACAGTTGTGTCCGCCGGGGGAAGGTCAATATCAAACTGTGTAAAATCCGTAGCCGTAAGAACATTGCTGCAAAAACAATCTTTCTTGCGGGTCTTTTATAGCTTTTGTAAGTATTATAAGTTTAGTGTATCTGTTTTTTACAACAGCATTTTGGTATTGAGGCAAAGCTATAGCCGCCAAAATACCGATATTAAGCGCTACTGCCGGTAATGCTATTAATGCAAGTCCTTGTTTAAAAAGGCCTTTAAATTTATATATTAAGTAATATAATAAATAATTTAAACACGGCACAATGCTTTTTAACTAACAAAAGCCTCTGTTCTTGTTTTGGCTGATTTATGCATGGCCTCAAGCACGCTTTGAACATACAGCCCGTCTTTAATTGAAGGATTTGCCGCGGCGCCTTTGCTTACGCAGGTTAAAAAGTTATGTAAACAGTCAACATGCGCGCGCAAAAAGCCCAAAGTGTGGTTGCCGGGAGGAAAAACACAATCCGCCCCATAGCGCTGCATGGTTTCTATTTTTGTAAACCCCTTCATTCCGCCGTTTGGGGAGGCAGGAGCCGTATTATCGTAAAAATAAAGCCAGTTAGGATCAATAAGGTCAAGCGCCAAAGCGCCTTTTTCCCCGTGTATTTCTAACTTAAAATTGCCGTTTTTACCCGTGGCTATTTTTGTTGTTTCCATTGTGCCCATAGCACCGTTTTTAAGTTTTACTAAAGAGTAGGTGGCGTCCTCAATTTCGATTTTAACGTCTTTGCCGTCCTTATCCTTGCGTACGGGATGGGCTATTTGGTTTTTAGTGTAAACGCTTTCAAATTCGCCCAAAAGATTGTAAACCATGTCGCTTAAATGCGCGCTTAAATCATAAACCACTCCGCCGTTGCCCTCAACCGTCTGCCTCCAGGATACAGGCTTTAAAACGTCAACCGAACTGTTATGAAGCATAACCCCTCTAAAAGAAAATATTTTGCCCAAACGACCTTCCCCAATTAATTGTTTGGCGCGTATAGCCGCGGGGTAAAAACGGTTATTAAAAACAACCTGCGTAGTTACTTTATCTAAATTAGGATGGGAAAGAACGGCCTTAATTTCCTCTTCCCCCACTACAACGGGCTTTTCGCAATAAATATGTTTTTTATTGTCTAATGCTTTTAAAATTTCATTTTTATGATTGGCGTTTGGCGTGCAAATATCAATAACGTCTATAGAAGGGTCGTTTAAAATATCTTCCGGGTTTGAAGTCGCGTATTCAAAGCCAAAGGCCTCTTTAAAATACTCGGCCTTTTCAAGCGTTCTGTTGCAAACACCCGCAAACTTTATTTTAAAATCATTATTGTAATACAGGGGTATTGTTTGGTAGCCCGCCATATGCGCGCGCCCCATAAAACCACAGCCTAATAAACCAACTTTTATTTCTTTCATACTTCCTCCTAACTTAAATCTATAAGATGCCAATGCTTCTGGTATAAATCTATAAGACGTTCTTTAAAAAGGGCGTGCTCTGGAAGGATAAGTTTAGGGTCCTGGGTTAAAAGTTCATCACGGTCTTCTATCGCCCATTTTAGCACTTCCTGGTCTTTAAAAATATCACCCGCTTTAAATTCAAAATCACCGCTTTGACGGGTGCCTAAAATTTCACCCGGCCCGCGGAGCTGCATGTCACGCTCGCCTATTTTAAAACCGTCTGTCGTTTGGCATAAAATATCAATGCGCTCTTTACTTACAGTGCTTAGATTATGCGGAACTAAAAGACAAAAGCTTTCCTCGCTGCCTCTTCCCACCCTGCCGCGGAGCTGGTGCAGGCTTGCCAAACCGAAACGCTCTGCGCTTTGTATAACCATAACCGTGGCGTTTTTAACGTCAATGCCTACTTCAATTACCGGAGTGGCGACCAAAACATCGGTTTTTTTGTCTTTAAAATCAGCCATGGCTTTTTCTTTTTCAGCCCGTTTCATCTGCCCGTGCAGCATGCCCACTTTATAAGGGGCAAAAACACCTTCAATTTTTTCAATATCTTCCTTAACGGCTTTTACGGTGAGCTTTTCACTTTCTTCAATAAGCGGGTAAACTATATAAACCTGGCGCCCTTTTTCAAGCTCGCTTTTGGCTTTTTGGTATGCTTCGCCCTCGGTAATAGAAAAAGTTGTAATCGGCTTTCTGCCTGGCGGGAGCTCCGTTATGGCGGAAACTTCCAAATCACCGTAAAAAGCAAGCGCCAAAGTTCTTGGTATCGGGGTTGCTGTCATTGTAAGCATGTCAATTTCTTTAGCTTTGTTTCTAAGTCGGGTTCTCTGCTCAACGCCAAAACGGTGCTGCTCGTCAACTACAGTCATTTTCAAATTTTTAAAGACGACATTATCCTCAATAATAGAGTGGGTGCCCACTAAAATATCAATTTTTCCTTCGGCCAAATCGGCCAAAAGTTTTTCTTTAGTTTTACCTTTAACGGAAGATGTTAAAAGCGCGGTTTTCACATCCAACCCTTTTAAAAAATTTGTAATTGTTATAAAGTGCTGTTCGGCCAAAATTTCAGTAGGGGCCATAAGCGCGGCCTGAAATTTGTTTTCAACAGCCAAAAGCATGGCGCTTAAAGCTACTGTTGTTTTACCGCTGCCAACGTCGCCTTGTAAAAGACGGGTCATCGGCAAAGTGCTTTGCATGTCTTTAAAAATCTCATTAATAACTTTTTTTTGCGCATGCGTTAACTCAAAACCTAAATTATTTTTAAAAGGAGTAAGCAAATTTGTTTTTATATGGTAGGTGTAATTTTTTTGCACCGTTTTTTGCTGTTTTTTTATACCCCAGGCCGAGGTTAAAAGCAAAAACTCCTCATAAACAAGCCTTTTGCGCGCGGCGTCAAGCTCCGGAGTATTGGAAGGGAAATGAATGGCTTTTAAAGCCTGTTTTGCCCCTAACAAAGAGCGTTTTTTTACCAAAGAAACCGGCAGGCTTTCATGCTCTTCAAACAAATATTTTTCAAGCGCAAAATGAACGGCGGTTCTAAAAAATTTACCCGTAAGCCCCTGCGTTAAAGAATAAACAGGCGTAAGGCGGTTAACGTGAATTAAACTTTCCTGCTTGTCGGCAGAGTAATATTCCTCAACCGTGATTTTGTTTGATATAAAACTTTCTTTATCCTCGCGCTTTCCTATTACCCAAACCCAAACGCCCATTTTAAAATCTTTTTTTAAACTGCCCATAGGATCAAAACGGGCTTTAAAAAAAGTGCGTTTTTTAAACCAGGTACATTCAATATTATTGCCTTTATCATCTTCCAAAAAAGCTTTAAATATGTGAACCGATTTAGCGGGAATGCTTTGCGTCCTTGCCACACGTCCTAAAAACACCACAAGCCCCTGACTGCAGAATTCATTTAAAACACCGGGCCGCCTGTCTTGGTAAGTACGAGGATAATAACGCAAAATGTCCGAGACTGTGTTAATTCCCAGCCTCTCAAACATAGCCGCCCTGGCAGGCCCTACTCCTTTTAAAAATTTAATATCCATTAAAACCGCCGCTTATAATATTTCCAGACCTTACTTATTTTAAAATCCTTACAGATAACGATACCAAAAATACTACTTATCTTCCAATAAATTTTTGTCTCTCAAATGCCTGTGGTAAGTTATGCCGAAGCGGTGCACCTCGTCTCGCATTTCCATAAGCAGGTTTAAGGCAGGATCGCCTATAGGCAGTTTAATGCTTTCGCTGCGGCCGGTAACAAAAATTTCTTCTTCCCGTTTAGCTAAGGAAATAAATTTCATTTTAACACCCGCTCTTTGGGCTGCGGCTTCAGCCATACCAAGCTGGCCTTTCCCGCCGTCAATAACCATTAAATCAGGTAGCGCGCCGCCAGCTTTTTTTAAGGCCGCAAGGCGTCTGCCCACAATTTCCGTCATCATCAAAAAGTCGTCATTGCCGGTGCCGGGCAAAACGGACTTAATTTTAAACCTGCGGTAATGCGCGTGATGTTTTTTACCGTCAATATAACAAACCATACTGCCTACCGCGTAACGCCCGTAAAGACCAGAAGTGTCAAAAGTTTCTATATGCCTGGGCACTTTGGCAAAGCCCAAAACTTCGCCCAGCCTTTTTACTTTAGAAGACGCGTCTATGGCTGACAATATTTTTTCGTCCTTATATTCACTTACCAAAATGCGTTCGGACATGCGTTCTAAGGTGTTTAAAAAATCTCTGTACCTGGCGGCTGATTCATAATCCATATTTTTACTGGCCATTTTCATGGCTTTTGCCAAACCGTGTTTCATTTTACCGAAATTGCCTTCTGCGAAATCCCTAAACCGCTGCACTATTTTTTGGTAATCCTTATAAGAAATTTTTCCCGCGCAGGGAGCGGGGCATTGCCCTGTGTGAAAATAAACGCAAGTTCTTATTTTACGTTCGTCTAACGGTTTAGAAAGGCTGAAATTCCATTTACACGGCCTTAACGGGGCAAAACCGCTTGTCCACAAAAAACGCAAAAGACTTTTAATAGCGAAAGCGTTGGGGTGCGGACCGTAATATTCGCCCGGTCCTTTTTTGTTTCTAGTCAGCAATCCCCTGGGGAAATCTTCATCGCTTATTTTTATATAAGGATAAGATTTATCGTCTTTACCATCGGTATTAAAAAAAGGTTTGTATTTCTTTATTAGACGGCTTTCAAGCACCAAAGCGTCCCGCTCGCTGGCCGCCACAATATAATCTATTTTGGCCACAAGCGGCAGCAAACTCGGCAAAAGCCAGCCGCGGCTATGGAGGTTAGACTCCAAAAAATACTGCCGCACGCGCGCCGCCAAATTTTTAGCTTTACCGATATACAAAACCTCGCCCAGGCCGGAACGCATTATGTATACACCGGGAGATTTTGGTAAAATATTAAAGTTAACGCTCATAATATTATTATAAATTATAAAAAAGAGGTTGACCGTACTCTTGCAAATAAAGTAAAATATTTTAACAAGTTATACAGAGGTAATATAAATATATGGCAAAACTTAAAACCGGCAGACACACAAGCGCACTTAAAGCACAACGTCAAGCCGAAAAAAGAACTTCAAGAAATAAAGGTTTAATAAAAACTGTTCGCGTAACAACAAAAGAAGTACGCGCACAAGTAGCAACAAAAGACACTAAAGCCGTTGAAACTTTAAAAAAGGCAGTTTCAGCCGCAGACAAAGCCGCTAAAAAAGGCGTTATCCACTGGAAAACAGCCGCGAGAAAAAAAAGCAAACTTACTAAACTCGTAAACAGTTCAAAATAAAAAACTTTTTAAAGCCGCTGCGATCGCAGCGGTTTTTTTTGTTTTATTTTCAGGTTTTTATGCTAAACATTATTTTACGGTTAAGCCCGTTTAAATCATAAAGCTTTATGCTAAAATAATCTTATGACAAAAAAAAGTTACTTTTTTATTACTATAATTGTTGCCTGCATCGCCGTTTTAATAGCGTACAGGGGTTACGGCATTTACCAAAGGCATGTTGAAAGAATTAACGCTCAGCAGGAAAACGAAATGCCGTCAATGTTTGGAAGCATAAGCGCGGAAACGCCCGAAAGCGAGCCGCCGCAAAGCGGAGTGGCTTTATATGTGCCCCCTTCGGAAGTTAAAACTCCGCTTGATACCACGCACAGCCAAATGCCTCCCAGCAGGCACCAGGTAAAACCAAACATCCAATCCGGAGTTATGCCTCCGTCCGCTAATGATTTTCCTTTAGACCCTGTACCGGAATTGCCGCAAGTTTCAACCAACGCCGAAGTACAGAAAAAGGCGGAAAATGTATTTAAAAAATATTCGGAAAATCCTTTGATAAAGCAATTTAACCAAGATATGCAAAAAGCCGGCGCTTATAATATGGACTTTGCTAAACTTGCCGGACAAGATATCAACCAAGTGTTAAGCGCAAACCCGCAACTGCAGCAGGTTTTTATGAAATACGCGCAAAATCCTGAGTTTTTAAAACTCATACAGCAGTTGCAAACAGACCCGGAGGTCAAGCAGGTTACCCAACAATTACGCCAACAAAATTAATATAATTTTGTATATTATCTTTAAAGTTATTTATAATTAATATTTAATAAACTTTTGGAGGAAGGATGAACGAAGATACACGCAAGCCGTTAAATTCGTTATTTATTATTCTAATTAAAACCGTAATTCTGGTTACCATAGTTATGTGCACTTTTTTCATTGTGTACCCCAACGCTTGCCAAAATTACTGGTCAGACAACAGAACGGAAGATCCTTCAATATTAGATATAAATAAACCGTTAAAACCTGTTAATTCAGATACCAAAGCAATGGAAGACGCTATGCCTTCAGACGATAATTTTGCTGATTCGCCGGCACAAACCGCGCCCGCGAAAGGTGATAAAAATTATATAAAAGTTCACGAGCCGGAACCGCAGGCCGAGCCGGGATCCGACCAGGAAGAACTTATTAAAAAACAGCAGGCTGAGCAAGACGCTTTTGATTACGAAGTTGTTAAAAGATATGTGGCTATAGAAAAAGAATATCTGGCTAATCACCCTAACGATAAAAACGCATCCATAGTTATAACGGCGCAGGTTATGCAAGAAGCTCAAATAACACAGGAAGACTGGAATGAAATAATACTAAAAGGAACTGATAAGGGCTGGTTTAACGAGCTTAGAAAACAAAAATAAGTTTAGTTAAATGATTTTATAAAAAAAGAGCCGCCTAAAAGGCGACTCTTTTTTTATAACTTAATATAGGCGGCTTTCCATATGTTTTATTTATTGTCTTTACGCCAAAGCCAAGGCTCCTGCGGCGAGCGCATATTCCAAAGCCCTTTTTTACGGGCCTTTGCCTCCTCTTGCAAGGTTACCCAATAAGTACACCTCTCTATACGGCAATACTGTGGGTAAACCCAGGCGTAGCCCCGCTCTACCATAAGCCGGTTAATATCTTCTCCGCGTAAAGTTAAAAGCCCTACCGGGCGTCCATATCTGTCTATATCAATAATATCGGCTTCAATATCTTCTCCGGCAATTACGGAAGATAATGCCTTTTTGGCGGTGGAACCATAATCTTGCTTTTTTTCAGGAGCGTCTATTCCATAAAGCCTTATTTTTATTTTTTCTCTTTGCGGACTTAATAAAGTTACGGTATCCCCGTCAGATACTTTAACTACCCTTCCCTGTACAATGCCTTTTACGGGACGGTATTCTTTATATATAACGGCGTCTTTACCAAAATAAACTATTATAACAGCGGCAACAAGCGCCATTATTTTATTAAGCTGCTTCTTTGATTTTCTGCCCTGTTTTCTTTTAGCCATAAAATAAATGCCAAATTGGTTTTTATAACAGTTATTTTATCAATTAAAGAGGTTTTTGCATTTTTTAGCTTTTTACCAGGGCGCGGTTTAACTTCCGAATAAAAAAAGAAGCTTTTTGCTCGGCAATCTAATAAAAAGGCCGCTCTTTCAAGCGGCCTTTTTTACTATTTAACTTCTAAAAGCTCTATTTCAAATATCAATACAGAGTTAGGCAAGATAATTCCCCTTTGCCTGTTGCCGTAAGCAGTTTCGGGCGGGCATATTAATTTAGCTTTGCCGCCGGGGCGCATTTCCTGAAGGCCTTTTGTCCAACAAGGAATAACGCCTGTTAAAGGAAATTCCGCCGGTTCGCCGCGAAGGACAGAGCTATCAAAAACCGTTCCGTTAATGAGCGTTCCGTGATAATTAACCTTAACCGTATTCTCCGGTGTCGGAGCATTGCCTTTACCTTTTGTTATAGTATGCACTAAAATACCGCCCTCAAGTTCTTTTGTATTTCTCTCTTTTTTTGCAGCGGCTAAAAATTTCTTCTTTTCCTCGTCTCTTTTAGCGGTTATTTTTTTAGTGTCTTCCTCATATCTTTTAATAATAAGCGGTTTATATTGGTTGATATCAGTTTGGCTGGGGTTATTCATCAAATTATCCCTCATGCCCTGCGATATGTACTTATATTCATTTTCATCTTCAATAATAAGATTGCTTTTAACGCTTTCAACCATCAGGTAACCCAAAGAATATAAGGTTTTTGCCTTTTCTTCCTGCTCTTTTAAAACGGGATCAACAACCTCCTCCCCCGCAGAAACTTCGGTATTGGCAGGTACGGCCGAGGTTTGCGCCAAAACAGCTATATGTGTTAAAAGTAAACCCAATACTAATAATTTTTTCATCTGCTATCTCCTTTCCAAATAATCATATAATCTGTCTTTAATTTCTTTGCCCGCACTTTGGCCTATATCGTCCATAGTCCTTTTAACGGCTTCTTCCGTGCGTGAGGAGCCTTGTCTTCCGCTTATGCTAAAACGCGCAAAAATTCCGCCTGTTTCCACATCTTTTAAACCTACGGTAGCCGTTGCACTGCACCAGTAAAGCCCTTCTAACCGTTTTGACGGATATTCAACTATTTCACTGTTAACGTCTACTGATATATCGGCTTCCTGGTTAATAGCCACGCTTAAACCCATTTCATTAAGAGCGTTAATAATATGTGTATGCAGAATTTCACTGTTTTTACCCAATACCTGAAGGGAAAATCTTACATCGTTCATTGACTGGTATACTATATTTTTCAATGAGGAGAAATTTTGCGGGTCATACCCCTGTCCGGTATAATCTATTTTTTCATGCAGGTCCTCAAGCGCGTTTCTTTTTAATAAAAGAGGCTGTATTTTAAGCGCTGTTTTTACTTTGGCAAATTTATCCTGTTTCATATTAAACTGCATAACCAAACCCGCGAGCTGCGAGTCCATAGCGTCCAAGTTATTTTTAATCATATTTTTGGCGACCTTTCTTTCCAAGGCGGCTATGGCGTAATAAGTATTTGTTTGCTTATCTTTCCATGTTTCTTCAATAAACGCATGGTTGTAAATATCCGCCACAACAGGCATTTGCCCCGCTGAAGTAGCATTAAAGAAAGCCTGAATATCGGCTTTGGCCCTTTCCTGGGCCTCTTTTTTATCCTGGGCAAAGCCTACACCCGTAATATATTTTTCCGAGGATACTTTAGAAAGTTTATAACTTAAAGTATTCTTATTTACCGTGGAACATGCCGCTAAAATTACAGCACACACAGTCAACGCCAATATTTTTTTCATATAACACCTCTTTTTAAAATTTTATTTGCCTGTTCTGTGATGCAAATAAATTCTTTCTCCTGCTTTAATTTCTATATTATCAAAATCTTTAACCTCTATGGCGTTACCCATGGAGTCATAGGCGGTAAAAATTATTTTATGGTAACCGGGTTCGACAAAAACTCTGCTCATTCTTATTTCCCCAGGCAGGGTAAACCACATTCTTGTGTCCGCGCGCTCGGTAGCGGCGTTAAAAGCGCTTACCATCATACCAGCTATCATACCCCAGTTTTCATTATCCGTAGCTTTTGTGGCGGCATGCCTTGCCTGGGTGGCTATAATCTGTTTTATAACCGCTCTCGCTACCATTTTAGCCATTATTGAAGGCATTCTTTCATCTAATTCTTCTTTAGCAAGTGCCGATAAATTATGCACAAGCACGGTATCTTGTTTAACAGAGCCTACTCTTACCGAAGACCCCGCCGTACTAAACGGCACAGGTGTTAAAACAGGGTAAGCTATGGTGACGGCGTTGCCCATAATGCCCGCAACGACAGCGTTTTGCACGGAGGAATCCGCATTGGCAAGGTCGTCCGTACCTACAGTCATTGACATCGCCCTGTCCCACGCTATCTGAATAGTCTGGGAGCGTATTATAGGTATATGCCCGTTATAATGGACAAATATAATTTCCCCCATTTTATCCGCGTTAGAAGGGACAGTAAAATCCGGCTTCGGCACATTATAAAAAGACGCAAAACGCTCATACGCGTTAAAAGCGTTTGCCCTGGCTATCCTTGCCGAGGATAAATTACCCTCGCTTTCAAATAACAAACTGGCGAAATACTGTACAAAAGGATCATCATTATACCCTTTATGCTTATTTTTTCTTAAATTGTCCAAATAAAAAACTGCTTTTCTGGCTTCAACCAAAGCACCTGACAAATTGTTCATGGCTAAAAAATTCATAGCCCTGTAAAAATAGGTCATGGCTCTTTCATAATCGGCCCCTTCATAGGCGGCCGTAAGTTCGTTTTTTACCAGCGTTCCTACCGACTGGCTTACGCTTGTTGTAAAAAGCTCATCAATTCTTTGCTGGGCCAGGTCAAAATTTTTATCACTCTCTTCATGTTTTTTGGCGTCATGCTGCACGGTGCCTAAATCCAAATAATAAATTAAAGAATCTTTTTCCCTGTAAACCTTATTTTTTTGGTCTTCAATTTTAGCTGTGGCAGAAGAGTAATTACCCTCGTTAATCTCCTTGTTTACGTTCTGTCTGAAATTAAAAGAAGACCTGCACCCGCAGATAACAAGAATTATAAGCAGAAATATACAGGTCTTCTTCATAAATTAGTCCCTTCCCGGCCCTACCACTTTGCGGAACGTTTAAGTACGTATTTTTTAATCTTTTTCTCGCCGTTCCAAACTATCTGGTTAGTTTCAATATTTATAAGTTTTAAATTGACTTGGTAATAAACAACGCTTCTTTTACCTTCCTGATCAACTATGGAATTAAGCACGCCGCTTAACATGAAGTCTGCGCCTACTTCCCTGCCAAAAGCTTTCCTTGTAAGTTCGGAGGCGAACTCATCCTGTTCCAGACGTTCTGTTCTTACTTCGCCGCGTTCATTTTTGCTTGCCACAAAGTTTACTTTGCCGCTGTTAATTAAAGCGCGCTGCATATTTTCAATGAAGGTATCGGTATTAATATGCTCCATGCTTTGGTTGTTAACCGTTCCCACTATTATGGTAGGCTCTTTACCTTTTGAGGTTAAAAATCTGTTATACCAAACACGGCTTAAGCAGTCAGAAATCATTTCTTCCGCCACCATTTGGGAATCAGTGTCATTCCAACCACCGCTGAGATCTTTTACCGTACCGGCGTCCATCCTTTCAACTTTGGTGGAGCAGGCGCAGAAAATAAAGGCTGCCATAAGTACCGCTAATATCTTTTTCATAGTATTTACTCCCTTTCAAAAATATACACCTATAATTTATATTACTAATTATTAAATGCAAATTCATATATTTTATTATAAGATTGGGTTTTGGCAAACAAAATTGTATACTGTATATATACATTTAAGATTTTCTGAAAAAGGTGTTTTATGGAATTTATTTTTTCTGCAGTTTTTACTCTTCTTATGGTTATGGACCCCTTTGGCAATATGCCTATATTCATAACGGCTTTACGGAAAGTGTCGCCCGAAAGAAGGCGTTTTATTTTAATAAGAGAACTTTGTATAGCCCTATTAATAATGTTGGCGTTTGTGTTTTTAGGAAGGCAGTTTTTGGGGATGATGGGTATTAAAGAGTATTCTTTAAGCATAGCCGGTGGTTTAATGCTTTTCATAATATCGCTTAAACTTGTTTTCGGAAGTTCCGAAGATCCGGGCGCAAACCCGAAAGATGAAGAACCTTTTGTAGTTCCTTTGGCCATACCGCTTGTAGCGGGCCCCGGTTCACTGAGCACAATAATGATTTTATCCGCCCAAAGCCCAAGCAAAAGCATTATCTGGATGGCCGTTTTAATAGCGTCAGCGTTAAATCTTATAATTTTATTATTCTCATTCCCCATTAGCAATTTACTCGGGAGAAGAGGCCTTTTAGCTTTGGAAAGGCTTACCGGCATGCTGCTTGTTTTATTATCTGTTAACATGGTCATGTCCGGAGTGGCTGACTTTATGGCAAAAGGATTTTAAAAATGAAAAAACTTTTTATAACAGCTTTACTTTTATTACCGCTTACAATGTTCGGCAAAGATTTGGTTAGGGTAGCCGTATTTACCTCTCCCGCCTGCGTTCACTGCAACCATATGAAGCAGGATAAATTTGTTGAAAAATTAAAAAAAGAATATGGTTCAAAAATTGAAATTATAAATATTGACACATCCGACGCGCAAGGCAGCATTATTTTTAAAGAATCGGCCGAGGCTTACGGTAAAGATTTTGGCGTACCCGCCATGGCCATAGGCGAAACATACCTGCAGGGTTACCCCGCGCAAATAGCTTTTTACGCCGGCCCGGCAGTTGAAAGAGCTTTGGCTAACAACGAAACAACCAAAATAACGGTAAAAGAAGTAAAAGCTGAGGACGAATTTAACAAACTTACGTTTTCAACCATTGTTTTAAGCGGTTTGGCGGACGGCATTAACCCGTGCGCTTTCGCCGTAATAATATTTTTTGTTTCTTTCCTTGCCGTTTACGGATATAATAAAAAAGAAGTTGTTTACGTCGGCAGCGCTTACTGCCTTGCAGTATTTTTGGCCTACTTTTTAATAGGGCTGGGCCTTTTTGAGTTTTTATACGCAATGAGCGGCTTTGCCTACGTAATAAAAATATTTTACTTTTTGGCCGCCGCGCTTTGTTTTGTTTTCTTTCTGCTTAGTTTATATGATTTTATTATTTACCAAAAAACAAAAAAATCGGACGGCATGCTTTTGCAACTGCCCAAAAATTTAAAACTCAAAATAAATAAAATAATAGGTTTTTTTATGCGCGGTAAAGAGGGCGAAGGCCGCCACCCGCTGCGCCTTATAGTAGCCGCTTTCTGCGTAGGTATTTTAGTATCTTTAGTTGAATCTGTATGCACAGGACAGGTTTACGTGCCCACAATAGTTTTGATAATGAAAGATCCCCATTTCAGAACGAGGGCCGTCTCATATCTTATCTTATACAACCTGCTTTTTATTTTACCTCTTCTTATTGTTTTCGGTTTTACATTGCTGGGACATAAGTCTGAAAAAGTTAACTCTTTATTTAAAAAACACCTCGGGATAACAAAACTTTTGCTTGCTTTGGTGTTCTTAGGTTTATTTATAATGTTGGTTATTGTTTAAGAGGCCGCATGATAATGACTGATGAAGGGATAGTTCTTATCCGCCAAAATTTTAGAGAAGCGGACAGAATGGTTTCCTTATACACAAAAAGCTATGGAAGGCTTAACCTAAGGTTCCCCAGCGTTAATAAATCCGCCGGTAAACTAAAAGCGTTAAGCGAGCCTTTTGTGCACGCCAATTACCGCATTTACGTTAAAAGAGGCGCGGTTATAGGCTGTGTTACGGGCGGTAAAATTGAAAGCGTTTTCCCGCAAATAAGGCAAGACGGCCCCAAAACTAAAATGGCTTTGCACTTTTGCGAACTTATGTTCAGGCTTACGCCCGAACACCAACCGAGTGAAGAAAAATTTTTATTACTGCAAGAAGCGTTAAATTCCCTTCAAAAAACAGACTGTAACCCTTCTTTAAGTCCAGCTTTTATACTGCGACTTATGACTTTGGCGGGCTTTGGTATGGATAAACCCGCTTTAGGTATACCTGCCGCTTTTTGGGAAACTTTGCATAATGCGGATTTTGAAAACCTTGGCTTTACTTCCCCCCAAGACCTCCTTAACTTAAACAAATCTGCTTATATTTGCAGAAGGTTTTTAAACAGATACCTTACCTACCCGCTTAATACTTTAAAAGACGAAGATATTTCCGACATGGCTAGAAACCTTGATAACTATGACAGCGAATTCGAGGCCGAAACCCAGCCCGCCGCCGCTTATTAGGCCCTTTTCCATTCCGCACACAAAGTTAAAAAATAGTAAAATTTAATATATGAACTTTCAAGATATAATATTTACATTACAAGATTATTGGAAAAAACAGGGTTGTATAGTAGGACAGCCGTATGATGTGGAGAAAGGCGCGGCTACCTTCAGCCCCTATACATTTTACGGGTCGCTCACTTCAAAGCCGACCTCGGCCGCTTACGCTGAACCATGCCGCAGACCCGCGGACGGAAGATACGGCGAAAACCCTAACAGATTAGGCAAATATTACCAGTTTCAGGTAATAATAAAACCGGCGCCTTCAAATATTCAGGAACTTTACCTTAACTCACTTAAAGCTATAGGCCTTGACCCCAAAGAACATGACGTACGCTGGGTTGAGGATGACTGGCAGTCCCCTACATTGGGCGCAAGCGGCGTGGGCTGGGAAGTTTGGCTTGACGGTATGGAAGTTACACAATTTACTTATTTCCAAAATATGGCCGGTTATGCCCTTAACCCCATAACAGTTGAAATTACTTACGGGCTTGAGCGTATAGCCATGTATTCCCAAAAGAAAGATAATGTTTATGGCATTATGTGGAATAATACCCGCTCTTACGGGGATTTATTTTTAGAAGGCGAAAAACAATTTTCCCGCTATCATTTTGAACAGGCTAACATTGAACATTTAAGACGCTACGTAGAAGAAAATGAGGAAGAATGTAAACGTCTTTGTTCTATGGGCTTGTACCTTCCTGCTTATGAATGCGCTATGCGAGTATCACATTACTTTAATATGTTAGAAGCTCGCGGCGCTATAAGCGTGTCCGACCGTACTAACATAATTGCAAAAATACGCTCGCTTGCCAAACTTTGCGCTACCGAGTATATAAAGGCTGTCGAACCCGAGGTTATCAAATAATATGAAAAACGCATTGTTAGAAATCGGGGTTGAACATTTACCCGCGAGATTTGTTGAAGGCGCTTTAAGGCAAATGGAAGCCTTAGCCGCCGAGCAATTTGCAAAATATAATATTTCTTACGCGTCTTTACGCGCTTTCGGAACTTTTAGGAAAATAGCCCTTCACATTGAAGGCCTTGAACCCAAATCAAAAGATATTTCCAAAGAAATTAAAGGCCCGCCTGCTAAACTTTTAAAAGACGCAAACGGCAATTTTACTCCTCAAAGCGCAGGATTCGCGCAAAAAAACGGTATTAAGCCTGAAAAACTTTCCGTAGTTGAAACGCCAAACGGCCCTTTTATTTATGCCAAAATAAAAATTAAAGGTGAAGCCACTAAAAAACTTTTACCACAGATTTTTACAAATATTGTAACTTCTTTACAGTTCCCCAAAAACATGGTATGGGAAGAAAGCGGCCTTCGTTTCGCACGTCCTATACGCACCTTAATAGGTTTATACGGTGACGCTGTTATAAAATTTAAAGTAGCCGGCGTTGAAAGCGGCAGAACAACGTGGCCTTTATCTTCATTTGGTACGAAAGGCATAAAAATAGCCTCGGCCGACAGCTACATAGAAACGCTTAAAAATCAGCCGCAACCTATTTTGGCCGAACCTGAAGAAAGAAAAGAAGTTCTTGCTAAAGCCATTGCTAAAGAAGGGGAATTAAGAAATTTAACCTCCGTCATAAGTGAGGATTTGCTTAACGAAACCGTTTATATGACAGAACACCCCGTAGCAGTGCCGGGCGATTTTGAAATAAGGTTTTTAACCTTGCCAAAAGAGCTTATCATAACCGTTTTAAAGAAACAGATAAAAATGTTTCATATGGTAAACAAAGACGGCGGTATTGAGCCTTACTTTATAGCCGTGAGGGACGGCATGTCCGTTAACCAGCAGGAAGTTATGGAAGGCTTTAAAAAGGTTATGTCGGCAAGATTAAGCGACGCAATTTTCTTTTATAACCAGGATTTAAACAAAGGTTTAAACGCTTTTAAAGAAAAGCTTGCCACAGTACGTTTTATTGACGGACTTGGAACAATGCTTGATAAAACCGAGAGAACAAAAAAGCTGGCCCTTTGGCTGGCTGAAAAATGCGGTGCGAAAAAAGATATTGTTGGGCAGGCGGCCGATTATTGTTACGCTGATTTAACTTCGTCAGTAGTCTATGAATTTCCGGAACTGCAGGGTTATATGGGCGGCGTTTACGCTTTAAAAGAAAATAAACCAACCGAAACTGCGAAAGCGTTGGAAGAGTTTTACTTCCCGCTTACATCAACGTCCGAACTTCCTTCAACTTTGGAATCCGCCATAGTTTCTTTAGCCGGCAAAATGGACGCTGTTACAGGCAACTTTTTAACAGGCCAAATACCTACCGGCAGTGAAGACCCTTTCGCTTTAAGACGCCAGGCCATAGGCATTGTAAGAATGATGCTTGATTATAATATGCCCATTGCGCCTAAGGAATTAGTTGATTACTCCGTTAAACTTTATGAAAAAGAAACTGATGTATATTGCGCTTTGGAAGCGTTTTTAGACGCTCGCATGTCTAACTTATTAGAAAACGAGTCCATAGATACCAAGGTAATTATGTGCGTTTCCGGCAATGCCGCCAAACCTTTTACACACACGCTCCAAGTAGCTAAAGCTCTTCAAAACATGAAAGAAAATGAAGACCTTAAAACCGTGGGCGAAAGCGCCAAACGCGTTATAAACATATTAAAAAAAGCCGAGTTTGACGCTGCCTCAGTTAACAGCACACTGTTTGAGCATGACGCGGAAAGAAATCTTTTAACTGCCGTTGAAAAAACGGAAAAAGAACTTATCAAATATAACAAAACTCTAACCGTAAAAGATTGTGAGGAAATATTTGCTTTACTCGCCGGTTTTAAAGGGGAGCTTGCCTCTTTTTTTGATTCGGTTATGGTTAACAGTGATAAAGAGGAAATTAGGAAAAACAGGCTTAACCTGCTTAATAAAACTGCTTCTTTATTAACAGTAATAGCTGATATCACAAAATTAAATTAGCTGTTTCGTTTTAACAAATACAAAACTCCCCGGGCCAAGCCCGGGGTTTCTTGTTTTAAAACTTTACTTTTTCGATTGCTCTAAAATAACAAAACAATATTTCCTTATGCATGGTTAAAGCGCAGGCGGCGTAGAAATAAAACTGCCAATCTTTAAGCTTACGCGAAAACTTTTCACGGCACAATAAAAAATCCCGGAATATAATTCCGGGATTTTTGTATTAAAGCAATTTAAAGCATTATTTATTTTCTACTTTAACTTCAGGCGCTTTAGAGTTCATTTTACTTCTGGGACCGCCTTTGCGCTGTCCGTCTTTAGGACCCTTAAAATCACCTTTAAAACTTTTGCGTTCGCCTTTATCGCAACCGCATTCTTTACCTTCGGAACATTCGGCTTTATCGCATTTTCTTTCTTTGCCAAATTTAGAAAAGTTTCCTTCCTTTATCATTTCAGCTTTTTTCTGGTTTATATTCTTTTTATCTTTCTTCTTTTCGGAAAGTTTCTTTTTAGCTTCTTTAAGCTTTTTTTCCGAATCGTCAAGACGTTTTTGGAACATCGCTATTTCAGCATCCGTTTCTTCGGCTACTTTTTGGTTTATTTTAGCTTCAACCGCTTTCTTTTCAGCGTCAGTTTTAGCGTTAGCGTATTCCTCATGAAGAGCTTTATTTTCTTTCATTTTATTTTTAAAGTGCTCTCTCATACCTTCCATATCTGCCTTGCCGGGATATTTTTTAGAACCTTGTCCCATAGGCTGGGCGTTTACAAAAACTGCAAGTAAACATACTGCAAAAAAGCCCGCTAATATTTTTTTCATAACTATCCTCCCTTATATTGTTTCAAGATATTCCAAAACTTCGCTTAAATCGGAATCAAATTGATCAAAATTTGTTTCAACCGCCGAACTGTATATGTCGGTATCTATCCGCCCCAAACTATTTTTTGATAACATATACGGGACAGCAAACACAATAAAAACAGTTAAAGCGCCAGTAAGCAAAGTCTTATAACTAAACGCCGAAAACAGATTTTTTATTGCATATTTGTTTTTCTTTGCAGCCGCTGCCATAATGTTGTCAATAACAGCCTGTGAAGGAGCTAAAGAAGTTTTGTTTAATTCTTTAGACACAGCCTTAGAAACGGCGTTTATTTTTTCCGCTTCCCCGCTGTCAGGGCTTATTCCCATATATTTAAAAAGTTCATCATTCTGCATAAACGGCCTCCGATGATTCAAAATTATTAATTGTTAGTTGTTGCTGCATTTTTTTATATCCTCTGCTGGCTCTGGCAAGCACTGTGCCGATAGGGCAGCTCAGCAATTGGGCTATTTCTTTAAAACTCATTGTTTGACGCATTATTATTATTTCTTTTTGCTCAAGCGGAAGCATATTTAAAGCTTTATTAACCGCTTCCGCATCTTCTAAATTAAGAAGAAAATCTAAAGGTTCTTTCTCTTTGGACTGAACGGTTTCGTGAAGGCTAAAACCCTCTTCAACAACAGCATCCAAAGACTGAAGATCCGTGCCGCTTTGTCTGAAATAATCCATACACTTATTCCTGCTTACCGTAAAAAGCCAGGCTTTAAAATTTGAGTTCTCCTTATAAATATACGGATTTTTAATAATTTTCAAAAACACTTCTTGAAAAATATCCTCAGCGACTGAAGCATCTTTAACATAAGAAATTATAAATGTATATAACGGTGTTTTATATTTCTCTATAAGCAGCCCTAAAGAAAAAGTATCGCCTTTCTTAAATTGTTCCAATAATTCATTATCTGCGGTTTCACTCATAAATTTCTATCCCTATATTATAACAACGGTAAAAAAACTTTTTTATTGCATAAAAAAGGCGGTTTTTAATCCGCCTTTTTATTTAAAACCGTAATCCGTTTTTGTATTTATTTAAGCGCGAATTTATTTTTGTCTGGCTAAGTTCTAACAGTTTATTTATACTAAAACTTTCTATTCCGAAACTGGCCATGACGCCGCCTACGGCCATTGCATTTTTAATGGCATACAAGGTATTCCATTTGGGAAGACTTGCCAGATAACCGGTAAAAGCCCCTCCGAAAGTATCTCCCGCACCCGTAGTGTCATAAATGTTTTCAACTAAAAACGGGGGAAGCTGGGCCATGCCGAGCGGGCTTATAAACATAGCGCCGTTGGGACCAAGCTTTATAATAACGTGTTTAGCGCCAAGTTTTAAAATATCTTTACCGGCTTTAATTAAATTATATTCCCCGGTAAGCATTCTTGCCTCAGATTCATTTACAAATAAAATATCCGTATTTTTAATAACTTTTTTAACCGCTTTTTTATTTGAATTAATCCAATAGTTCATAGTGTCGCAGGTAATAAGTTTAGCGCCGTCCATTTGTTTAATAAGACTTAATTGGATTTCAGGGTCAATATTTCCCAAAAAAGCGTATTTGCATTTTTTATGTGAACTGAGAATGCGGGGTTTAAAATTGGCAAAAACGTTCAAGTCCGTCACTTTTGTATACGCGTTTTTAAAATCCTTATCATATTCGGCGGCCCAAAAAAAGGTTTTGCCTTCCTCTACTTTTACGCCTTGGGTATCAACGCCGCGCTTTTTAAAAGGAGCAAAATGTCCGTTGCTAAAATCGGTTCCCACAATACTTATTAAATGCGTTCTGGCAAAATAACTTGCCGCAACCGAAGCATATGAGGCGGACCCGCCCAAAACCATATCTACGCGGCCCCTGCAGTTAGTAACTGTATCAAAACCAAGCGTGCCTACTACAAGTATTTCTTTTTGCAAAACAATTACTCCTGGATTAAACTTTTAATTTCATTTTTACTGTTAAAATCAATAAGAAAAGCGTCTTGAGCGGCAAGGCTTTTTGTTTCGGCCACGGTCGGAATAAAATCCTCTTTTTTCTTAGCGTAATCTTTGATAGTACCGTATTGGGTTTTATAATTAAATAAAAGTTCTTCAGGGGTGGATTTATATGAAGACATGATAATATTAGCCATCTTATTCATTTGCATGTTTCTGCGTTCCTGGTTTTCAAATTCCGCAGGCGTCATCATAAGCTGGTTTCTAACTGTCCACACGTATGCCTGCTTGCTAAATAAACCGTTGTTTGTAAAAGCGGGAGCAGTTTGAATCATATAAGCTATTTCAAAATCGGGTGTGTGAATACCGTATTTTTCAGCGCTTTGTACCATGGCCGACTGGAACATTAAAGTCTGAAGAGCACGCTGTTTAAGATAGTTTAAAAGAGAGCCGCCGTCATCGTCAAAATCTTCCGTGGCTAATCTCCTGAGTTCGCGTTCCTGTTGTTCCACAATTCTGTTATACTGTCTGGCTTTTATTTTTTCATTGCCTACTTTTGCAATTGTTTCATGGTTGGAAAGCCCCACCGAAAAAGAATTATATCCGGCGTAAAACAAACCTCCGATAAAAGAGATGACAATAACTATAATAATGATGTTTTTATACTTTTGCAAAAAAGACATTGAAAACTCCTTTTTAATTTGATTGTAAATTATTTTTCTTCTTCTTTAGCGGGGGCTATAACCACCATGCCGTTTAAAACGGCGCCTTCTTCAACGGCTATTTTTTCCGCTCGTATATCGCCTTTAATCTTGGCCGTGGCGGAAACTTCAAGCGCGTCCGCGCATATATTTCCGGTTACAGAGCCGCTTACTACGATTGTTTGCGCGCTTAAATCACCTTCCACCGCGCCGTCAACCCCTATAACAATATGCCTTGCATTATCAACACAGCCGCTTAAACGGCCGTCAACTCTTAAGGAGCCCTGTACGTTAAGAGTGCCTTGAAAGTAACAATCAGCGCTGATTACGGAAACATGTTCTCCCGAAGTAAAATCTGTATTCTTTTTTAAAAATGTCATACCAATCCTCCAAAATTCCTAATCAAAATATTTTCTGGGGTTAACGGGGTTGCCGTCTAACCAAACTTCATAATGCAAATGTACGCCCGTTGACCTTCCCGTAGTGCCCATAGTAGCTATTTTATCCCCTCTTTTCACAACATCCCCGGCTTTTACTATAATGCCGGTAACATGCCCATAAAGAGTGGAATATCCGTAACCGTGGTCAACCAAAACAGCCTGGCCGAATCCGCTTGCCCAACCCGTGTGCCTTACAACACCGTCAGCAGTTACAACTATAGGACTGTCCGGTTTATCCGCAAAATCAAGGCCTTTATGCATTGCCCCCGTAGGCGCTCCGAAAGGAGAAAGCCTGTAACCGAAGCCGGAAGTTATTCTCCCGTTTGATGGTCTTATAGAAGGCGTAGCGTTAATATTACTTTTTTTGTTTGCGTAGTACCACGCTATTTCTTGAAAATTAGCCAGCCTTTGTTTCGCCAGATTTTCAATATTATCAATATATTCTTTATAATCTTCTTCTAAAATATCGCCGCTTCCGCGCGCGAATACTTTGCTAAATAAAAGTTTTTCTTCTTCGGAACCCGGAGTCGGGTTATTCTTGCCCACAGGCATGCCGAGCATCTGCCTCATTTGCCTTTCGGTAGTTTGCGTAAGTTCCAAATATTTTCTTCCGCGTTCAAGCTCTTCACCGATAATGGCAAGTTTGGCTTTCATTATTTGGTTGTCAGCGCGCGTAAGGCTGTAATCATAACTCCTTATCAGCACATAACAAGCCCCGATTATCGATAATATCCAAAGGAAAAATATAATTACTACCGTAATCAGCCTTACTCTTATCTTTACAGTGTTTAACTTACTTGGCATTACAATTATATCAACGCGGTCTTTAAACACTTTTGATAAAAACTTTAACATATTTAAATTTTATCATATTTAATGCCGCTATCTTATAATGAGAACGCTGTATTTCAACATTTAGCAGGAACGCATCTTCACATAAAATTGTAAAAATGGTAAAATATACATACTTAAAAATTTAATTCGGGATGGTGAAATGGTATCACAGGCGCCTCTGGAGCGCTTATTCTAGGTTCGAATCCTAGTCCCGAAACCATATAAACAGCCTGCCGGATTTCCGGCAGGCTGTTAGTTTTAAATTATTAAGCCGCATAAACGGCTCTCTTAATTACAGGCTTTGGTAAAGCTCTAAAGTGTCAACTAAAGTCCCGTCCAAGTTATAAACGTTTACCGTAAGCTTACGGTCAACAATTTCGCCCACGCCGTAAACCTGTCCGGAAAGGAACCTCGCGGTCCATGGTTCTTTAAACTCTCTTTTAGTAAGTTCGGCGGAAGCCCCCGTCCCAAAAGTTTGGTAAACAATACCTTTTAAACTTTCAACTCCTTCTCTTATCGGGAAAGTGCGTTCATAACTGCGTTCATCTCCCTGGAAAACAACGTTTACGCCGTAATATTCGAAAAGGTTAGTAAAAGCGTTTTTCACATCCTCATTAGAACCTTTCGCTCCGGAGGAATATGCCGGCAAATGCATAACAACCACTTTCCATTTGCCGGCTTCCGTAGTGGCTAAAGCTGTTCTTAACCAGTCATACTGCGCGCTGTCTTTTGTAATACCGGGAGCAAATAAAGCGCCCGCTGCTGAAGAAGTATCCAAAAATATAAACCTTGCGTTGGCCGTGTCAAAATAATAGTAGTTGGGGGTACCCTTACCCCAGCTCATTGTATGCACCCTTGAATAGTTGGTTCTAAAAAAGCCTCTACTTTCTTTATCTTTTAAATCGGGTCCGTATTCTTTATCACCGACAGCGATAAACATAGGCGCCTTTGCCAAAACATCTTTAAAAGGGGTAAAAAACTCTTTATCCGCGTCCAAAGCCGAACCTGTTGAAACTAAATCACCCGTGTGAATATAAAAATCCGGATTATGTTTTTTTAACTTTTCAACCAATGCGGGCAATAATTCCCCGCTTCCCGCAGTGTTTCCGAAAATAACAAATTTAACCACTTTACGCTCAGGACTGTATAAAGTTTTAAATTTCCCGGTTCTGGGTTCCTGCACGCCGTCCTCCGCGTTATTTTGTATATAAGCTTTATAACAAAATTCCTTATTGGCAACCAGCCCGTGCAAAACAACCTCATGCGAAGTGGACTTGGGAGATATTGTCATTATCTGGTTGCATTTAGGCGACGGTCCGTACTCAAACCAGCCCACGGAAGGAACATCCGTATGCCATTTAATTATGGCGGTGGTGAGGGTAGGATCCTCAACATAAGGTCCGCGGGTAAATTCCGCACCGAAACCAAACGCTGAAATATTTAATAAAATAAAAACTAAGAGTTTCTTCATGCTCTTATTTTACAATAAAATTTGGTAATCTATAGAAATATGAGAAAATTTATATTATTAATATTATGTGTTTTAGCCGCGGCGCAGTTGCAAGCCGCCAAAATCAGCAATTCATTTTATTTTAATTCTGATTTTATTAAAAATGATTTATCTTTCGCCGCGCCTGTTACCGACCGCCTTTCAATAGGTGTAGACGGGTCATATTTAAATCATGATATCCATAACGACGACATATATACCTTTTATATCCCGGCATCTCTGTCAACAGATTTAATGCGAATTGTCTTTCGCCCGTTTTTCACGCCGAAAACAAATGAACTTTATTCATACGGGGCCATGGGACATCTTCTTTTAACTCTTAACAATAATGACAACGCCAACCTTTACACCCAGGCTTTATTGTCAATTTCATACGCAAACCAAAAAGCTGATATTGAAAAAAATAATGTCATAGAAAGAGACAATTACGGCCAGGTAGCCTACTCGCTCGGATTAAGGCAAAATTTTTATAACGCTTTTTTATTTGGCGTTACCGCGAACCTTTTTCAGTATGTTAACGGCATAAGCAATGTAACCGCTATAAGATCGGTGATGGATCAGAACTCTCTTGTTGATTTAAAAACTTTTGATATTATTTATGATTTGCCCAAATATTCCATAGGCGCCATGTTCAACAGAATGTTTTTAGACAGAAACGCCAACGTCTATGTTAATTATAATTTTATTGAATATTATACCGCTGATTCCGACCACTCAATAACGGTAGGGAATGATTTTCCTATAGCAAAAGGCTGGAAAGCGGACATAGCCTATAACCATATAAGGGCAACAAACCACGGAAGTAAAAGAGATATTTTCAGAGTAGGGTTAAGCGTATTATTTTAAGAGGGTTTTATTATGACAAATAAAGATGATATCGCCTCAAGGGTGCTTGCCCTTGTGTCACACAAATTAAGAACGCCTCTGTCTATTATTAACGGATATTCGGAGGCTATTATCGCGCAAAAAAGCAAAGAAAAATTTTCCCCCTTTACTGAAAAAGCTTTTGAGGAAATCAACAAGCAGGGGCAAAAACTTGCTATCTTGGTTGACAAGTTGCTGCGTTTTACAAAAATTGAAGAAATGAGTCAGCTTGAAATAGTGAAGAATGAAGTTAATTTAAAAAGTCTTCTTAAAGAAGCATCCGCAGAATGTATTGTTTATTCCACGGAAGGAAGCAACCGCTCAATCATTATAAAGTCAAACAACATTTCGCGTGATTCCTGCGCTATTGAAATTATTTGCCCTGACGATCTTATGGTAAATATAGACGCTAACTATTTTAAAATGGCCATTAAAGAACTTATTGACAACGCTATAAAGTTTAATAACCATATAGAAAGGCTTATAAAAATATATTGCACAAAAAACACTAATTATGTTTCTATTTCAATTAAAGACACCGGTACGGGAATACGCCCCGGAGAAATAAGCAGACTTTTTGAAAAGTTTTACCAAATTGACGACTATTTTACAGGACAAATCGAAGGATGGGGCTTAGGGCTTCCTTATGTAAAAAAAGTCATGGACTTACACGGAGGATCCGTAAGCGTAGTAAGCGACCAGGGGTCCGGCTCCGTTTTTACTTTAAATATACCCAACTGATAAATTAAATGCAAAATATAAACTATTTTTTTGAAAACACCGAGACAAAACTGGAAACCATGCGCAAAGAAATAAGCGCTGCGGGCAAGCAGCTTTATTCTTTTGTACCCAGGCTTGAGTCATTAAGCGCGCAGGTTAAAAAAGGTATCCATACTAGAGATGAATCTTTAGAAAAAGAATTTAACATTACCGCAAAAACAATATATGACCTTGCCAACACAAGCGAGGAGTTTTGGGCTAAAACAAGAGAGGAACTTAGAAATTTAAGCAAGAAGGAAATTACCGAAGTTTACAGTCTTGAAGTTAAAACGGTTAATTTAAAATCCAGAACTTTAGCAAAAACGATAGATGAATTTCAATCCGCTTTCGGTTATGTATATCCTACGGCGAAAGACTCTTCTTTAAAACTTAATTTGTGGATGATTGAAACCGCAACGCTTACTTTAGACAAGCTTGCGAATAAAATACTTTTTATGGCGCGTGAACTAAGTAAAATTTTAGAGGCCAAAAAAACTATTTATTAAAACAGGGGAAGTTGTTATGTCTGAACATATTGAACGAATTATTTCAAGCACAAAAGTCCTTCATTTTATATCAGTTTGCGTAGCTATACTTGCCAGTGTGGCGCTTGCGTTTTGTCTGATTTTTACCAAATCGGTTTCCATGCCGTTTGTCATAGCGGTGCTTATTTATACGGTATTAGCGCCTATGATACGTTTCTTAACAAAAAAAACAAAGATGCCAAACCTTCTTATACTTTCGCTTACGTTTTTGGCTGTTTGCGGCCTTACCGCGCTGGTCGCAATATTTATATATAACTCCATAGGCAGTTTTATAAGCGGCGCGGACGCTTATAGAGAAAAACTTATCGATATAGCGAATTGGGCGACATTTACCGCGTCCAAATATAATTTTCACATAGACAACGCTTTTATTTTAGACGCACTTAGAAACCTGCCCGTATTTACGTTTGTTAAAAGCCTGGGCAGCGTACTGCTTTCTTTATCAATTTCCACATTTTTAGTTATTATTATCTTATTCTTTTTCTTTGCCGGATCCCGCGCGGCGGAACAAAAAACAACCAAAGAAAGTAAAACCATGCAGGAAATACAAAGTAGAATTTCTTTTTATATAACGGTTAAAGTGGCCGTATCTTTAATAACAGGTATCGTGGTTTGGATAATATTGGGCGCGTTTAACGTTGAACTGGCTTTTATGTTCGGATTTATAACTTTTTTTCTTAATTTTATACCCAATGTCGGTTCAATAGTTGCGGTTCTGCTGCCGGTGCCCGTAATATTTTTACAATATGGATTGGGTTCCAGATTTATAATTATAATGAGTTTAGCCATAACAGCCCAGTTTGTGCTTGGTAACATTATTGAACCAAAAGTAATGGGCAGCGCCGTAGACATGCACCCGGTAACCGTTATATGCGCGTTAGTGGTGTGGAGTTTAATTTGGGGAATAGCCGGCGCATTTCTGGCCGTTCCGCTGACAGCAGCGATACAGGTAGTTATGGCAAGGTTTAAAACAACCGCGCCGCTGGCCGAACTCATGGCGGGAAGAATACCTTCCTTCTAGTCTTTACTTCACGTTTTTCTTTTTATATGATATTTAAAGTATTTAATTATAAAAAACGCAGTTAACAAAAGGAGAAAAAATGGCATATTCAGCATTCTGGAGAAGGTTAGTGGCATATATTATTGACGGTATAATCATAGGCTTAATAGATACGATTATCAGTTTTGTATTAGGCTTTGTAGCCGCTATTACAGGCTCACAGGCTCTTATAACTATCGCTACGTTACTTTCATTAATAATAGGATTAGCGGTATTTATAGCCTATTTCGCTTATCAGGAAAGCTCGGAAGATCAGGCCACTATAGGTAAAAAAGCTATGGGCATTAAAGTTGTTGATATGAACGGAAACAGAATCCCCCTTAAAACAGCCGCAATAAGATCAGCTTCCAAGATTCTTTCCGCAGCCATTATATACATAGGTTTTATTATGGCCGCTTTTACGCAGCAAAAACAAGCTTTGCACGATATAATAGCCAAAACCCTTGTTATTGACGCAAAATAATAAAGGCTAAACCGGAGGAATCATGACATACGCTGGATTTTGGAAAAGATTTTTAGCTTATATAATTGACTATTTTATTGTTTTTATAGCCAGTTTTATATGCGGGTTCATGATAGGCATTTTATTAGGCATACTTATGGCTGTTTTTAATATTAACCCGCAAGAAGCCGAAGCGGCTCTAAGCTTTGCGGGCGCACTTGTCGGATTGAGTATATGGTTTTTATACTTCGCAATATTTGAAAGTTCAAAACTGCAGGCAACTCCCGGCAAATTATCAATTGGCATCAGAGTAACAGGTCTTAACGGGGAAAGAATAACTTTCCTTCGCGCTTTAGGCAGAACGGCTGCTAAAATTATTTCCGTCATTATTTTGGCGATAGGATTTATCATGGCGGCTTTTACACAAAAAAAGCAGGCTTTGCACGATATAATAGCCCAAACGCTTGTCATAAACAAATAGTTTTAAAAACCCCCGCTTTAAGCGGGGGTTTTTTATTTAATCAAGCTATCTATTTTTTTAACCCGTCTGAAAAACATAAAATCAAAAAAGTTGTTTGAAATAATATACCCGAGGCTTAACAAAATAGTAATATAAATTTTAAATTTGGATATTCTTGCTTTTTCATTTCCAAAAGTATTTCGTGCTTTAAGAAGCAAGATAAAACTATCAAGGCTCCACAGCATAGGCCACGCTACGGATATTCTTATTTGCCATTGTTTTACGGGTATGGCTTTATAAAAAGCACTGCCGGAACCTATGTTATCCCTGCCCCAAACAATCCATTTTTTTAAAACATCCAGCAATTCTTCGGATAGTATTTTATTTTTCAAATCTTCCCGCTTAACACCGGCAGTTCTTAATTCATCTTCGGGAAAATAACACCTGCCGTTATTTAGGTCTTCTTTAATATCTCTCAAAACATTTACTATTTGTAAAGCCCGGCCGACATTGCGCCCCATATTAATAAAAGAGTCTTTATCTAAAGCCACAGGCGTATATTTTAAAATAAGCTTGCTCCAAAAAACACCGGGCGCGCCGCCCATGGTATCACAGTAATATTCAAGTTCTTCCTTAGTTTTTAAACAGGTAAGACCGCCTTTCTTGAATGTTTTTAAATCAAAAGACATGCCTTCGCACACCTTTTTTAATATATCAAAAACAAGTTCCTTATCTTCTTTATTAAGCATGCCGTATATTTTGGCTACAAACGGTATTT
Organism: Elusimicrobium minutum Pei191; assembly: GCF_000020145.1. Lineage (NCBI taxonomy): Bacteria > Pseudomonadati > Elusimicrobiota > Elusimicrobia > Elusimicrobiales > Elusimicrobiaceae > Elusimicrobium > Elusimicrobium minutum. The sequence continues at coordinate 184,048 of NC_010644.1, read as the reverse complement.
TTTGCAAAAGAAATCTTTCGTTTTGCTTTAAAGAATCTGAAGAAACTTCTTTAATTATTTTTTCTATTTCCCCGGATTTATTTTTGTTAATAATATCAGGAAAACGTTCTATCCAAAAAAGCCTTCTTTCAAAATCTATTAAATCAGTATCGGCAACAGTATCCGCGCAGCGGCATACAAGGTAAGCGATACTAAACGTTTCCCTAAATCCTGAGGGTAAAACTTTAGCGCTTAACTCAAGCGTTCTTGCCGTTTTTTTCAACAAATCATTTAACAGCTTTTGTTCTTGTTCATTCATTTTAATGCAAACCTGATTTGCAAATGTGTTTTTCCTTATAAAGGTCAAAACTTAGTTTTTCTTTATCTTTATATTCGCCGGTGCGTCTGGAAAGTTCATCAAAATCAACCAAGTCGCCCTCAAACATAGGACCGTCGACACAAGCAAATTTAACTTCACCGCCTACGGTTACCCTGCAGCATCCGCACATACCCGTGCCGTCAAGTAAAATAGGGTTTAAACTGGCGTAAGGTTTTATACCCAGTTTAGACATTAAAATACTTGTAAATTTCATCATTGGAATAGGGCCTATTATAAAACCAACGTCTATTTTATTGCTTTCGTCTACAAGTTTTTGTATTGCGTCAGTAACCAAACCTTTAGCCCCGCAGCTTCCATCATCGGTAGACACTATTGTCATATCTGAAAGATTTTTCATCTCTTCTTCTAAAATAAGAAGCGCTTTTGTCCTGCAACCTAAAACAGAAATTACTTTATTGCCCGCTTCTTTTAAAGCTTTTGCTATGGGGTAAACTTCCGCTATGCCTACGCCGCCTCCCACAACGGCAGCAGTGCCGTAATTTTTAATTTCCACCGGCATTCCCAAAGGCCCGACTACAGATGTAAACCTGTCCCCCGTTTTAAGGTTATTATACATAGCGGTTGATTTGCCTATTGCCTGTACAATAACAACAATGGTTCCTTTGTCCGCGTCCCAGTCAACTAAAGTAACAGGTACTCTCTCTCCTTCTTTATCGCTGTCATGTTTTATAATAACAAACTGCCCCGCCTTTGCTTTTGCGGCTATTTTAGGGGCATAAATTTCAAAACGCGCTATATCTTGCGAAAGCTGCTTTTTGTCCGTAACTGTATTAATAATCATTACCAACCCCCAAATATTCGTTAATTTTACGGGCGGCTATAATGCCGTCTTTCATAGCCAGCAGAACCGTAGCCCCGCCTCTTATAATATCGCCGCCGGCGAAAACGCCTTTTAAAGAAGTTTCTCCAAATTCAGTGGCTTCCAAAACGCCTTTAGAAGTAACTTTAAGTTCTTTTGTTTTTTTTGGGATAATAGGATTAGGCTTTTGCCCTATTGCCACTATAACGGTATCAACATCCAATGTAAATTCCGAACCCGGCACGCAAACAGGCTTTCTTCTACCATCGGGGCCGGGCTCGCCAAGTTCATTACGTGTGCATACCAAACCTTTAACACGGCCTTTTTCATCGGCAAGAATTTCTTTCTGCACGGTTAAAAATTCAAATTTAATGCCCTCTTCCATAGCGTTATGTATTTCCTCTTCTCTTGCGGGCATTTCTTCCAAACTTCTTCTGTAAACTACAGTAACGCTTTCCGGACCCAAACGCATAGCGCATCTCGCCGCGTCCATAGCGCTGTTGCCGCCGCCTAAAACAGCCACCCTTTTACCTATGTTAACAGGAGTGTCCACCTCCGGGAATTTATAGGCTTTTAACAAATTTATTCTTGTTAGAAATTCATTTGCGCTGTAAACGCCCACGCTGTTTTCACCGGGAATATTCGCCATTGTTGGCAATCCAGCGCCGCTTCCTATATAAACAGCGTCAAATTGTTCTTTAAGCTCCTCTATTGTAACGGAAGCCCCTACAAGCACGTCGCGCTCAAAAACAACGCCCATGGCCTGAACGGTTTCCACCTCTTTAGATATTACTTCTCTGGGTAATCTGAAAGAAGGTATGCCGTATCTTAAAACTCCTCCATAATCGTGTAAAGCCTCAAAAACAACAACTTCATGCCCTGCTCTTCTTAATTCCGCTGCCGCCGAAAGTGATGACGGCCCGCTGCCCACACAGGCTACTCTTTTGCCTGTCCATGCGGACGGTTCCGGCGCTTTTAAAACGCCTTGTTCTCTTGCCGTGTCAGCCACATATCTTTCAAGAAGTCCTACGGCTACTGGCTCAAATCTGCCGTTAAGGATACAGGCGCCTTCGCAATGGTTTTCCTGCGGGCATACCCTTCCGCAAATGGCGGGCAAAAGGCTTGTTTCCATAATTTTACTGGCCGCACCGCCCATATCATCTTTTAAAACCAAAGATATAAATTCCGGTATTTTTACGTTCACAGGGCACGCGGCCGAACATTTAGCGTTTTTACAGTTTAAACAGCGCTGCGCCTCAGCTTTAGCTGTCTGCGCCGTTAAACCTTTTACAACCGGGTCAAAGTTTTTAACTCTCTCTTCAGGGGTTTGGATTATGCCCTTTTGTCTTGGGGCCGAAGGATTGGCCATATTAAGGATACCTCTTGTTATTTAAATGATATAATGAAACTAAATTAGACATTATAGATACGATACTATAATTATATAAAAATAGGAGGCAGCTTATGTCAGACAGAAACGGGTTCGGAGTTTTGGGGGCTTTTTTACTTGGCGGAGCGCTTGGCGCTATCGCCGGCCTTTTAATGGCGCCTGAAAAAGGTGAAGACACAAGGGAAAAACTGAAAGACTGGATGGAAGATAATCTAGACGAAAGCAAAGAAAACCTTGAGGAATTGAAAGAAGAAATTGAACGTAAATTAGATAAAAAGAAAAAACAGCTCGGCAAAAAACTTAACCAAATAAAAGAAGATATAGCCGAAGCAGTTTTAGAAGAAGGTAAATAAAAGTTTAAAATAAAAAAGCCCTTTTAAAAGGGCTTTTTTATTTGTTTTTTTAACAATTTTATGATATCCTTCTGGATAATTTAAATAGGAATTAATATGATAAAAATATTTTTCATCTTAATTATTGTTTTGTTAATAGCCGCCGTGCTGATATTTAACAAACTGATATCTTTACGCAACAGAGTTAAAGAAGCGTGGAGCGGTGTTTTAGTACAGCTTAAATTACGTTATGATTTAGTAAACAATTTAGTACAAACCGTTAAAGCTTACGCCCGGCACGAACAGCAAACTTTAACGGCGGTTGTATCGGCAAGGAATATAGCGCAAACAGCCGTTTCGCCCCAGGCTAAAGGCGGGGCGGAACCCAAACTGTCCGGGGCTATAAAAAGCATTTTTATGCTTTCCGAACAATACCCGCCGCTTAAGGCTGACAAAAATTTTTTGGAATTACAAAACCAGCTTGTCAAAATAGAGCAAAATATACAAATGGCCCGCCGTTACTATAACGGCTCCGTGCGTGATTTAAATAATACCGTATCACGTTTCCCTACAAATATAGTGGCTAAGCTCTTTAATTTTAATGAGGAAACATTTTTTGAACTTGAAAACCAAAACGAACGCTTAGCTCCAAAAACAAACTTTTAATAAAAAGAAGATATCATAAAAAGGATTTATGTTAATTGAGTTTTTAGTAGTTGTGTCTATTATAGGCATACTTACGGCTATCGCTTTACCGCAATATACCGCAGCCGTTGGAAAAAACAAAGCCGCCGGTATGATGCCTCTTATAAGAACGCAAGGCCTCTAACGCAAGATGTTTTTTGGCTACAGGCTATTACGCTTCCTTTTTTAATGATTTAGATATTGAATTTTCTGGTACAGACAACACCGATTACAGCGCAACACATTGTAAAATTAACAACAAATATACGTATAGACTGCTTACAGATAACGGCCTTGCACAATTTTCAAAACTCTATATATTTACATTGGAATATTATCCTGATAATTAGGCTGTATCAAAAAGGATTATGTTTAAGGGCCTTGCGAATGAGATAAATACCGTAGGCAACAAAGTTTGAAAATCTTTAAATGGGGTTTTAAATTCCGCCTCATCAAGCGAAAGTATAAATTATTACGATTTAAAAGAACATGCCGTATAACAACAATATAAAACCCCGTTTAAATAACGTGGTTTTACAATTTAACACAATTTCCTTTTACCCTTTACATTTTATATACTTTAAGTATATATGAAATTTATAAAAACTTTTTTAGAATTAGCCCGTTCAAAAGCAGCTGTTTATGTTATTTTGGGCGCGCTTTTTATTTCAATTATTATCCTCGCGTGTTTTGCCCGCTATATTTTAAGCGCTCTTCCCCCCGTTTATGAGATGGAGGAGTACACCCCCTCGCTTTCTACAAAAGTTTACGATGTTAATGAAAAGCTGATTCATGAATTTTCTATAGAAAAACGCAGTATGGTACCTTTGGAAGAAATCCCTGTAGATATACAGAACGGTGTTATCGCTATGGAAGACAGGGCTTTTTTTGAACACCCCGGATTCTCTATAAAAGGCACCCTGCGCGCCGTGATTTATGATTTATTTACAGCCAGGGCCAAGCAGGGCGGCTCCACCTTAACGCAGCAGCTTTCCAGAGGCGTCTTTTTAAGCAAAGAAAAAAAGATTATAAGAAAAATAAGAGAAATTATTTTAGCCGTTCAAATAGAAAACCGCTTTAGCAAGTATGAAATTTTGCAGCTTTATTTAAATGAAATTTACTTCGGTCGCGGGGCTTACGGCATTAAAGCGGCCGCAAAAAAATATTTTAATAAAGAACTGCAGGATTTGTCGCTGGCGGAATCGGCCCTTTTAGTAGGCGTAATACCCGCGCCTGAACGCTACAACCCGTTCTCCAGCCCGGACAGAGCGCTTGAAAGAAGAAGACTTGTTTTAAAAGTTATGCAGGAACAAGGTTTTATTACAGAAGAAGAAGCCGCCTTAGCTATGGAAGAGCCTCTGCCAGAAAAAGCGCCCGAAGAAAAAGATAAACCCGGACAGTATTTTATTGAGCATATAAGAAGATATTTAGAACCAAAGTACGGCATGGATGTGCTTTGGAAAGCTGGCCTTAGCATCTACACCACTATTGATATTGAAAAACAAACCGCTGCGGAAGAACTTATGGAGAAAAAGCTTCATGAGTATGATTTAAAAATAGCAAAAGGGCTTGGCATTGATATTCCTGAATTTAGCGACGAAAACGTTGAAACTACGGAAGACGGCGAGCCTGTTGAACCCACAGAGCCGGACCTGACCAATTACCCAAGGCTGCAGGGCAGCTTTATAGTGCGCGACGTTAAAACAGGCGCTGTACGCGTTTTAATAGGCGGGCGCGATTATTCCGAATCACGTTTTAACAGGGCTACACAATCAAAAAGGCAGCCCGGTTCGAGCTTTAAGCCTTTTGTGTGGATGGCGGCCTTACAAAAAAATTATACCCCGGCCACTTTAGTAAAAGATTTGCCGACATTATTTTATTTTGACGGCAAGAACTGGCGTACCTTTGACGAGGAAGAGGACCAGTACTCTCTTTCTTTGGCGGGCCAGTCCTTTATTTCAAGCAAAAGTTTTTCAGTTTGGGTGCCTCAAAATATGGGCGGGCGCTCTTCAGGCTGGGTAACTTTAAGAAGCGCTTTGGAAAAATCTAAAAATCTTGTAGCCGTTAACTTAATTGACGCTATCGGCATAGGCAATGTGATAAGCGTTGCCAGAAAAGCGGGCATAAAAAGCAACTTGGCCCCAGTGCCGGCGCTTGCTTTGGGCGTATCAGCCGTTACGCTTGAAGAACTTTTAAGCGCAATGTCCACATTTGGCAATAACGGCATTCATACGGAAAATTATTTTATAGAAAAAGTTGTTGACGCTAACGGACGTGTTTTAGAACAGCATATACCTTATGAGCAGGGCGCGTTTTCACAGCAGGATTCCTATTTATTAATTAATATGATGAAAGGCGTTACCGACAGAGGAACCGCCGGCGCCGCCAGAACATTAAAAAGACCTTTAGCCGCCAAAACAGGCACCAGCCAAAACCACCGCGACACCTGGTTTGTAGGCATGACGCCGCAAACAGCCGCCGCGGCCTGGATGGGATATGACGACGATACTTCACAAAAAGACGGGCGTTGGACGGGGGGCGGAAGTGTTGGGCCGTGGTGGACTGATATTATGGAAGTCATTTTAAAAGATGAAGAACCTTTAGACTTCCCCGTTCCGGAAGGTATTTCATTTGTTTATATAAACCCCGTTACAGGCAAACTGGCCCAACCTACGGACAGAACAAAATTTTTGGAAGCATTCAAAAAAGGTACTGAACCAAAATCTTTCTAATTTGAAATTTGAATATTTAATTTAAACCGTTTTATGACGCAAAAAAACAACCTTGCCTATTTTTACGGCCTGCCCAACTTTGGAGCAAAGGCAAGGTTTGTTTTTGACAAATTTTCAAGTTTGGATAAAAATTCCGTCTTTGTTTCTAACGAAGAAGAGGATTTGGACGCGTTTGAATCCGCGCTAAAAACATGGTCAGAAGGCAAAATTTTAACAGAAGTATACCTTTCAGATGACAAAGGCATGTTAATGCATGCTTTATACAAAATATTAAAATCTTCCGCGCCTTTAGCCATAACCAGCACTTACCAAAATTTAAATATACCGTTGCCGGGTAAAAAAGATTTCTTATCAAAACTAAAAAACATAAAACAAACTGAAGTTTTAAAACGCGGCGACCTTATAGATTATTTGCATTCCTGCGGCTATAAACGCGAAGAGTTTACCGAAAACCCCGGTGAGTTTGCTGTGCGCGGCAGCGTGGTTGATGTTTTTATACACGGACAAAAACTGCCGGCGCGCTTATACTTCGCAGGCAATATTGTTGAAACTATAAGCTCTTTTGACGTAGATACGCAAAACACCAAAGAATATAAAAATGAAATTACCGTTATACCTCTTCACTTTGAGGAACTGCCTTCAAATATAAAGAACTGGGCGGGAGAGGCAGCTTTTATTTTTGATAATCCCGCTTCGGATTTTGACGCTACCGAATATGATAACGCCGTAATAATTTCCCCCATTCCCCACGGCGAAAATTACGCTTTAAATGCCAATATAAAATTTAACGCGAACATGGACCTTGCCACTAAAGAAATAAATTCTTTATCTCTGCAAGGCTATGATATAGCAGTTTTTTGTTTAAACAGAGGTGAAGAGGACAGGCTTAAAGAACTTTTTAATAACCACGGTATTTTAAATAAAGTTTCTTTTAAAATAGCGGACATCACGCAAGGTTATTACAGCGTAAAAGACAAAAAGGCTTACATAACCTCTTCTGAAATTTTAGACAGGAATTACCACACAAGCTCTTTGCTTAAAAACTTTGAAATCGAAGGCGCTAAAAGAGTGCGTTTTAAAGATTTGGTTGAAGGCGACTATATTGTGCACCAAACCCACGGCATAGGCCGGTACAGAGGGCTTGAAACGCTTGATAAAGACACTGCGCCGACAGACGCTCTTGTAATAGAATACCGCAAAGGAAGCAAGCTTTTTGTACCCGTGCAGGATTTTGGCAAAGTGCAAAAATATATAGGCGTAAAGGGCAAAACGCCGCCGTTATCGCACTTAGGCGGAGTGGCGTGGAAAGAAGTTAAAAGACGAGTTAAAGAAGCTGCCCAAAAAGACGCTGAGGAAATTTTAAAAATGGAAGCCTTAAGAAGCGCGGCCAACGCCAAACCTTTAACAGGTGACGCCCAGCTTGAGGCCGAGTTTGCCGATTCCTTCCCCTACATTCAAACGCCTGATCAAAGCCAGGCCATAAGCGAAATTTTAGACGATTTAACCAGACAAAAAACCATGGACCGCGTTTTAGTGGGCGACGTAGGATTCGGCAAAACGGAAGTCGCCATGAGGGCGGTTATGCGCACCGCTTTAAGTTCAAAACAAGTTTTGGTTTTGGTACCTACAACAATTTTGGCCGCGCAGCATTACAAGACTTTTGTTAAGCGTATGGCCTCATTTCCCGTATCTGTTGAAATGTTAAGCAGGTTTCAAACTAAGGCGGAGCAAAAAATTATTGTTGAAAAAATAAGAAAAGGCACCGTAGATATTGTGGTGGGTACGCACAGACTTCTTTCTAAAGATATTTCTTTCGCTAATCTAGGACTTGTTATCATAGATGAAGAGCACCGCTTTGGCGTCAAACAGAAGGAAAAAATTAAAGCAAAAACAGCTGGCGTACATACGCTTATGCTTTCCGCCACACCGATACCGCGCACTTTAAACCAGTCGCTTTCATCTCTTAGGAATTTATCTCTTATTGAAACCCCCCCGCAAGGTCGTATGCCCGTAAAAACAATTGTAACGCCTTGGAATAATGATTTGGCCGCCAACGCCGTAAGGCAGGAAATAGGCCGCGGAGGACAAGTGTATTTTGTTTATAACAGAGTGCAAAGTATGGAAAGCAGGCTTGAGCTTTTAAAACGCCTAGTGCCTGAAGCCCGCATTTGTATGGCGCACGGGCAAATGAATGAAACTGCATTAGAAAAAACCCTATGGGCTTTTTATAATCATGAATATGATATTTTGTTAGCTTCCACAATTATAGAATCCGGCCTGGATATCAGTAACGCAAACACTTTAATAATAGAGTCCGCACAGGATTTCGGCCTTGCGCAATTATACCAACTACGCGGCAGAATAGGCCGCGGTGACAGGAAAGCCTATTGCTATTTATTTCACCCTGACTGGCTGTTCCAAAAACCGAAAGACAATATTGAACGTGAAAATAATTTTGAGGATTTAAAAGCTTTTTTAACAAAAAAGAAAGAAGCCGACCCTACCGAAACTGCAAAAAAACGCCTTTCCGCCCTTATGGAATTTAGTGAACTCGGCAGCGGTTTTAAACTTGCACTGCGCGATATGGAAATAAGGGGCGCGGGAGAGCTTTTGGGCACCAGGCAGCACGGTTTTGCCAATGAAGTAGGTTTAAGTTTATATTGTGATATGGTTGCGGCAGAAGTGAAAAAATTAAAAGGTGAGCCTGTTGAAAAAAAATACCGCGCTACTGTAAACGTACCTGTAGCCGCTTATATACCGCCTGAGTATCTGCCTGATGACAATGAACGCTTACGGTATTATAAGGAGCTTTTAAACAGCGGCGAGCTGGAACAGAAGAAAACTTTAAATAAACTTATCGACTTAGCGGGTCCGCTGCCTGAGGAAGTTAAAACGCTTTCTAAAGTTATTTTAATTTCAAACAAAGCCGGCGAGCTTAATATAAGACATATTGAGGCTACCAAAGATTTTGTGGAATTTTATTTTGCTAAAAACTTTAAAATGCCTGAAGGCGCGATAGGCGAACTTATAGTGAAATACGGCAATAACCTTAAATTTATACCATCCGCCAAAGGCGACGGGTTTAGAATAAATTTAACGCGCGGCGGCGCCAATTATTTTAATGAAATTGAAAACACTCTAAACTTTTTTAATTTAAAAATAAAATAAATATAATTTTAAAATAAAAAACCCGCTTAGAAAGCGGGTTTTTTATTATCTTAAATCGCCGGGATTACGCCAGGGGGACCAGTAACGGTCTTCCTTACTGAAGGTGTCGTCCCTGTGTTTTTTTCCGCAAAGCACAGCTATCCTAAAAGCAAAAGAAAGGTTGTTGTTTCTGTCCTCAACGCCAAATTCCATATGCGCGTCATGAAAATCTTTGTAAACTTTAAAACTTCTTGAATACGCGTTTAAAGAACCTTGCCTTATCTCAAAATCAACGCCTACGTCAAAGTACCAGGTAATATTTTCGGGCCTGAACCAAAATTTAGTGTTAAAAAGATAGCTGTTTTGGTCTAAAGAATAATTGTTCATGCCAAAAACCATACGGCTTTTTTTAAACATTCTAAAATCACTTTGTAAAACAAACGCTTCCTGTCCTTCTTTAACGTCATAAAGATTCTGCGCGAACAAATTAAGGTCTCCGTTCATTGTGTTAACGCCCAGTTCGGCAAGAATAGGCAGCATTCTGTTATCAAAGCTCCAATTGTCTTGTGTTTCCCGCAAGTCATACCCCGTGCCAAGCCTGAAATATAGCCATTGCGACGGACGGTAATGGTTTTGTATATAGATTCTGTTAAGCTCTTCCCCCATATCATCGGAAACATTGTCAGTATTTAGAGTGCCGGTGGAAAATCTTTTTAAATAATCATAGGATATATCTAAAGATCCGGTAAGCAGCTCCGCTCTTAAATTAACGCCGGAACCTAAACGGGTTACATATGCGTCTTCATTATTATCTTTATCTCTGAAAATCACTCTTTCATCAAGCGACACGTACGGCAAAAGGGTAAAAGTTCTGTTTAAATTAAAAGACCTGCTGCTGTGCCAAAAAGCCCCCGCGGTTTGTTTAAAACCTTCGTCTCTTACTTCGGTATTATAAACATTAGCGTTAAAACGGTTTACTATGCCCAAAGGAAGGGTAAACGGCATAAGATGATATTCAAATTTAGGAAGAATTTTTTCAACTATTTCATACTCTTCGGTAACATAATTATATTCATCTTTTTGGGAATAGCTTATGCGTGTAATAGACCTTCTGCTCTGCCTGGAAAAAGCCACATTTATATCCTGGTCAGGCATAAATTTAAACGGGTTGGAACGGAAATAAGTGTCGTTAAAATACGGGTCGGACACACTTCTAAACTGTGACTGCATTGTATACATGGCGCCGCCGTCATCTCTGTTTAAGTGGTCAGAATTGTCAAACAACTGAGCCCAAAAACCGCCGCTTACGCCCCAGCGGTAATCTTCTTCCTTTTGGTCATCAATGGCGTAGGCTTCCAAATTACCAATTACTTTATCCGTATTTTGAACAAGAAGCTGTACGCCGTAACCAAAACCCGCTTTTGTGTAACCGTCAAGATTAACGGTTGTTCTTAAATTTCTTGTAGGAAAGAAGACAGTGCTTGTTAAAAGACCGTAACCCGTTCTTGCGCTTTGCGTAAAATCAACGTAGGTAGTAAAAGGTTTTTTTGAATCTAAAGAACGCCAAAAAAACGGCAGATAAAAAACAGGAACATCGCTTAAATATAATAACGCGTTAGTAACATAAACTCTTTTTTCGGGAGTCATTGTAACGCTGCCGGCTTTTAAATGATAATGGGGATCTTCCTGGTCACAGCAGGTTACCTGCGCGCCTCTGTACCGCTGCCTTCCGTTTTTAAATTCCGCGCTGTCAGCGTGTAAAAGCCTTATCGGAGGATATTCGGCCGAAATATTTTGAAGAGTCAAATGACTGTTTTGGTAATCGTAAAAAAGATTTTCCCCTCTTAATTCTCCACCGTCCTGCTCTACTCTAACCTCGCCTTCATTATAAACTTTTTGCTCGGCCTGATTTATATATAAATTTTCGGAATATATGCGTGTTTCATCAAAATCTGAGTTCACTGCGGTTACATTAACATCCCCTAGTAATCCTGCTGTTCTGGTATTGCCGTCATAATCAAGTTCATCAGCATTAAAATATATGTAAGTATCGCCCGAAGGAACCGGCATTTCATAATCCTGCGCTTTCAAAATAAAAGAGCATAATAGAAATGTGATAAATAAAGTAATGTTTCTAGTTCGCATTCTTATTTCTGTTTATTGCATATAAAGCCGCGCCTATGCCGCCTATCTCAGGCAACTGGGAGGTATATATTTTTAAATTTTTAAAAGGGGTAATAATTTTTTCCAAAGACAACCTTTTCTTTAAGGCGGGCATAAAATATTTTGCCGCACCCGAAACTCCGCCTGCTAAGACCACTACGTCAAAATCAAGTATAAGCCCCGCGTTTGCTATGCCCGCGCCTATACTTAAACCTACTTTTTCCCAAACTCTTTTTGCGCTATTACAGCCTTTCGCGGCTGCTTCGGATACCAAGGCTATTTTAAATTTTTTATCTTTAGCCGCCATTTTAGCGAGTAAGCTTGAAGGATGTTTTTTTACTTCCTCATTTACCAGCCTGTGTATGGCAATTGTGCCAGCGTAAGCCTCAAGGCAACCTCTGGCGCCGCATCCGCATAAGGGCGCTTTCGGATCTAAAGAAATTTTTATATGCCCTATTTCGCCCGCGGACCCATGCGAGCCCTGGTACAAATTGCCGTTAACAATAACGCCGCCGCCTATCCCCGTACCCATGGTTATAACCAGCACGTTAGCATATTTCTTTTTTAAAATAAGCTCATAAATGCCCCAAGCGGCAATAGTGGCGTCGTTAGCGGTAACAGGTTCAATCCCCGTAAGTTTTTTAATACCCGCGCCAAACTCAATTTTTTTTATGTTTTTATTTTTAAATTTTAAATTTGTGCCGAATCTTAAAACGCCTTTTTTATTATCAACGTCGCCCGGAAGGCCAAGGCCTATGCAAATTTCTTCTTTAAATTCCTTTTTCCAAACATTAATAAAATCCGCTATTTGCTTAATAAAAAAAGCCGGGCCTTTACTCATGTCCGTTTCAAGTTTATGATATTTAATTTCTTTTCCTTGTTCGTTTAACGCGAAAAATTTTACAAAAGTTCCGCCGACATCAATGCCTATTCCTATCATACCTACTCCTTAGATCTCGGATGGGTTTGCCCGTAAATTTTTTTAAGCCTGTCCAAAGACACATGCGTATAAACCTGCGTGGCCGACAGGCTTTTATGCCCAAGCATTTCCTGTAAGCTTCTTAAATCACAGCCGTTATTTAACATATGGGTCGCGAAAGAATGCCTTAAGCTGTGCGCGGTTACCTTTCTTGCCAAATTAGCTTTTATAGTAATATTTTTAACTAAGTAAGCAAGTCCGTCACCGGTTAAACGCCCGCCAAGTCTGTTTAAAAATAAAGGATCCCCGCTGTTATAAACGCCGCGCGTGGACAGATATTCTTTTAATGCTTCAATAGCCAAATCAGTTATAGGCACAAGACGCTCTTTAGAGCCTTTGCCCATAACGCGCACAACGCCTAAATTTAAATCTATATCCTTTATGCTAAGGCCGGTAACTTCGCTTCTTCTTAAACCGCTTGAATAAATAAGCTCAAACAAAGCTTTGTCCCTTGCGGGCAATTTGCCCTGGTTTGCAGCCGTGTCAATAAGCCTGTCCGTTTCTTCCTGCGTTAAAAATTTTGGCAAAAGTTTTTCTCTTTTAGGCAGCGGCAAAAGTTTAAAAGGGTTATTTTTTATAACCTCATGTTTTAATAAATATTTGGCGAAACTGCGCATTACCGAAATTTTACGAAGAACAGTGTTTTTTTTATAATCGCCTTCACTTGTTACTCCCAGGTAGCCGCGAAGCTTTGTGTGAGTAAAAAATTCAGCCGCCGTTAAATTATGCTCAGCCATATAATTTTCAACATCTTTTAAGTCCGCAGTGTAAGCCCGCAGAGTATGCCGGGAAAAATTTTTACTCTGCAAACTTAAAATAAACTTATTTATAAGGCTTGCGTTACTTTCCATTATTTATTTTCTGCTTCGTGCTCTTTTTTTATTTTGGCGATTTCCTCAGGTGAAACAGATACTATTGTTTTACATTTAGGGTAACCGCTGCAGCCTAAAAATTCGCCGCGTTTGCTTGCGCGAAGCAGCATAGGTTTGCCGCATTTTTCACATTTAATTTTTGTTTCAATAGGGCCGGAGGAAGCTACCTTATTGCCGCTCGCATCAATAGAAAATGTGTTTTTGCATTTAGGAAACGCACTGCAAGCCATAAACTTACCCCTGCGCCCCGAACGTATAACCATGGGGCTACCGCATTTTTCACATTTTTCCTCGGTTACTTCAGGCGCCAATTTTTCGCCTGAAGAAGTTAAATTAATTTTACCCTTACATTCCGGATAGGTGGAGCAGGCCAGGTATTCGCCGAATCTGCTTCTTCTTATTACCATGGGGCTGCCGCATAATGGGCATTTTTCATCGGAAGGTTTGGGCGCGGCGCGCTGCATGTCTTTATCTGCCGTAGCTAAATCTTTTTTAAAACCTTCATAAAAATCGCCTATAACTTTAACCCAGTCATTATCGCCTTCTGCTATATCGTCGAGTTTTTCTTCAATGCCCGCAGTATAAGAAAGGTCCATAATATCTTTAAAAAAGTCTTTTAACTGGTCTGTCACCGTTACGCCCAAATCAGTCACAATCAGTTTGTTGGTTTTCGGCTGGCGGATAATATATTTCCTGTCCAAAATAGTTTTAATTGTAGGAGCGTAAGTGGAAGGACGCCCGATACCGTGCTTTTCAAGCGTTTTAATCAAGCTCGCCTCATTATAGTTCGGCGGCGGGGCTGTTTTATGTGATTTGGTTACAATGTCAATAAGGTTTAAATCATCGCCTTCCGTAAGATTAGGAAGCAAGGCTGAGCCTTCGTCCTCTTCTTCCGAATCGTCTTCTTTATAAACGGATAAAAAGCCCGGGAATTTAACTGTGCGGCCCGTTGCTCTTAAAACGCATTCTTCAGCTTTGCCTGCCGTTATGTCGACAGATACTGTGTTAAAAACAGCGTCCGCCATTTGGCTGGCAATAAACCTTAACCAAATAAGTTCGTAAAGTTTGTACTGGTCCGCGCTCAAATAATCTTTTATACTAGCTGGCGTTTTATAAACATCAGTCGGGTGAATAGACTCGTGCGCTTCCTGAGCGCCTTTTACTTTGCTTTTAAAAAAATTTGGAGTTGGGGGGACAAAATCATCCCCGTATTTGCCGGCTATAAACTTTTTGGTTTGGGATTGCAAATCTTTTGATACGTTAAAAGAGTCTGTTCTCATATACGTAATTAAACCTACAACTTCACCCGCTATCTCAACGCCTTCATAAAGGCTTTGCGCCGTCATCATAGTTTTTTGTGAAGGGAAACCTATTTTATTATACGCTTCCTGCTGTAAAGAGCTGGTTATAAAAGGTGGTTTGGCTTTTTGTTTTACTTCTTTTTTTTCAATTTTACTTACCGTTAAGGGCCCTTGTCTTAATAAAGAATTAACAGGGGCAAGATCCTCAGGTTTTTTAAAGACTGTTGTTTTTACTTTATAGTCTTCGGCGAACAAATGGTATGTTGTAATAATTTCAGTATTTTTGCCCCTCCATTTAAGCATGCGCGCGTTAAATTTGGGCGTTTCACCTTGCTTTTCAAGCTCGGAGGTTAAAGAATAATATTCTTCTTCCCTAAAATTTTCTATTTCTTTGGCACGCTCGGCAAGAAGCCTTACCGCTACGCTTTGCACTCTGCCCGCGGAAAGACCGCCCGTAATTTTCTTCCAAAGAAGCGGCGAAAGTTTGTACCCAACCAAACGGTCAAGTACGCGCCTTGCCTGCTGTGCGTCAACCAAATCTTTATTAATATTTCTGGCATGGTCAAAACTGGCTTTAACAGCCGCGGGCGTAATTTCATGAAAGAAAATACGGCGTATTTTTTCAACAGGTATTTTTAAAAGTTCAACCAAATGCCAGGCAATAGCTTCTCCTTCGCGGTCAGGGTCAGTGGCCAAGTAAACATATTCGGAACCTTTAGCAAGTTTTTCAAGCTCGGAAACCATTTTTTTAGCTTTTTCCACAGGAACATATTTGGGTTTAAAACCGTTTTTTTCGTCAACGCCTATTTCTTTGGAAGGCAAATCCCTAACATGCCCGAAGGAACTTTTTACAACATAATCGGCCCCTAAAATTTTGCTTATTGTTTTTTGTTTTGTAGGTGACTCGACTATAACAAGGTTTTTACCTTTAGAAAGAGACTCCGTTTTTTTTGTTGTTGTTTTCTTGGTTGCCATTTTCTTTATCTTCCTTTTTTTGTTTAAAAATTGTTACGGCTGTATTTGCCGTCTTTGCACATTAAAACGCCTTTAATCTCCATTTCAAATAATACCGCCGCGGCCGAAGGAACATCCGTTGCCAAAGCTTCAACAATATCATCGATCGTATGTTCACCGGGGCCGATAACTTCTAAAAATTGTTTTTCCGTTTCAGTTAAATCAAGTATTTCTTTTTGAACCGAATCTTTTTCAAAAACTTCCTCATTAAGGCCAAAGCGCTCCTCAAAAGGAATAAGGTCTATAATATCGCGCGTTTCAAGCAAGGCGTGCGCGCCGTCTTTAATTAACATATTGGGGCCGCCGCTCTGTTCGCTTTCTATAGAGCCGGGCACCGCTAAAATATCTTTACCCTGCTCAGCGGCCAGTTTTGCCGTAATCAAAGCGCCTGAGCGCACTTTACCTTCTATAATAACCACCACGCTTGAAAGGGCAGAAATTATTCTGTTGCGCCTGGGAAAATGAAAAGCGTTCGGCGGTTTATTAAAAGATAGTTCCGAAATTATGGCGCCGCCGTTTTCTAAAACAGCGTTTGCCAAAGCTTTATTTTCAGCCGGGTAACAACGCCCTATTCCAGTGCCCACAACAGCCCAGGTGGGTTTATTAATATCAACCACCGCCTGCTGGCATACACTGTCAACTCCGCGGGCCAAACCGCTTACTACAACGCATCCCGCCTGCGCGATTTCCGTGGCAAATTTTTTAGCGCATCTCCTTCCGTAAGGCGTTATAAGCCTTGTGCCCACCATTGCCACTTTAGGGCCGCGCGCTTCTAATGTTCCGCGCACATATAAAACAAAAGGCGGGTCCTTAATATCTTTTAAACTTTGGGGATACTCATAATCTTCCAAAAGCAAAATTTTGCCGCCCGCTTTATTTGTAAGTTCCGCTTCCTTCTCAGCGTCAAGCGCGTGCGCTTCTTTAAGTAAATTGGCGGCAGTATCTTCCGACATTCCGCCCTGCGCCGCCAAATCCTTAGCTGAAGTTTTTAAAATCATTTCCGCGCTGCCAAAAACTTCTATCATGCGCATGGCCCAATCCGTACGCAAATAGGTAAAAGCGTTTAATTTTATTCTGGCAAGTCTTTCCGAATCTGTTATCATACGTCGGCCACGCCTTTTCTGTCAAGCGGTCTGTACTGTAAAACTTCCATAATATGAAGCTTTGAAATATCTTTACTTCCTTCCAAATCGGCAATGGTGCGCGCCGTTTTTAAAATCTTATCTAAACTTCTGGCGCTTAAGCCCAATTTTCTCATAGCCGCTTCAAGCACCGGCCCGCCGCCTTCGGGCAAAGGGCAAAATTTCTTTATTTCTGCCGTCGTCATAAAAGCGTTTACTTTTGTTTTTGAGTTTTTAAAACGTTCTTTTTGTATTTCCCTGGCCTTGGTTACGCGCGCCCTTATTTCTTTAGAGTTTTCTCCTTCAGCCTTTTTTTCCCAATCTTTAAATTCAACAGGGTTTAAATTAACGGTTAAATCAATCCTGTCTAAAAGAGGCCCCGATATTTTTGAACGGTACCTGTTAATCATAACAGGCGTACACGTACACTGTTTGTGCGGATGTCCGTGATTGCCGCAAGGGCACGGGTTCATAGCCGCTATTAAAGTAAATCTGGCGGGAAAAGAAACGCTTTCCCTTGCTCTTGCTATAGAAACGGAACCTGTTTCCATAGGCTCTCTTAAAACTTCTAAAGCGGCGCGTCCGAATTCCGCAAATTCATCTAAAAATAAAATGCCGTTGTGCGAAAGGGAAATTTCCCCAGGTTTGGGAGTCGCGCCGCCGCCTGCTAAAGCCACGTCCGAAATTGTGTGGTGCGGGTCCCTAAACGGCCTGCTATAGGCAAATTTATCTTTACCGAGCATGTTTGCCACGGAATAAATTTTAGTTATTTCCAATGCTTCCTCATGAGTTAAAGAAGGAAGTATGGACGGAAACCTTTTTGCCAGCATGCTTTTACCGGTGCCGGGCAAACCTATCATTAAAATATTATGTCCGCCCGCGGCCGCGATTTCTAAGGCGCGTTTGGCAAGCGGCTGGCTTTTTACTTCATTAAAATCTAAAAAATATTCAAACTCTTCAGATTTAAATTCAATTTTGCCAATCTGCGCTAAATCAGTAACGCCGTCTAAATATTCGGCAAGTTCTTTTAAATTTAAAGGAGCTATTGCGAGTATTTGCGCCAAAGCGGCTTCACCCGAATTAGCAGGCGGGATTACCGCCGTTTTTTTACCTGCCGCGCCAAGCATGGGCAAAACGCCCGCGCAAGAACGCAAACTGCCATCTAAACCAAGTTCGCCTATAAAAATATGGTCTTTTAACTTTTCTAAAGCTTTTTTACTTAGCTGCCCCGAAGCCGCCAAGATTGAAAGAGCTATAGGCAAGTCAAACCCCGTGCCTGATTTTTTTACTTCGGCTGGGCTTAAATTAACCGTTATTCTTTTTGACGGGAAATCAAAACCCGAGTTTCTTAAAGCCGCCACAACACGGTCTTTAGCTTCTTTAACTTCCGTATCTGGAAGGCCTACAACAGCCATAGTAGGCATGCCCGCGGCGATGTCTGCCTCTACTTCAATGGCAAACCCGTCAACACCTCTAACTCCCGCCGTAAGCACTTTTGAAATCATAAATTACATAAGTTTTAAAACTATCGCTTTTGTGGTTACGCCGTTAACATTAAAATTAGCGCTGTACTGGCGTATAATTTTGGCGGCCAACTCATCGGACGTTTTTATGTTGGCGTGTATAACGAAATCGGCGTTTGAATTGTTATATTTAACTAAGTTAAAGTCCTCAATTTCCCTTAAATCCCTTAAAATATCCTGCAGGGTTTTTAAACGTTCAATACTATTAACGTCGGTAACTCTTAAAGAGTATTCTTTGGCGGAATTAACTGCCGATTGCAAAGGATCCATAATTTCTTTGGCGGCCTGTTCACAAGCGGCGGAAATAGCTTTTTGGGCGGCTATTGATTCAATAGGATCTAAACCGCTTTGCTGGCTTGAAGCCGTTGCCACAATTCCGTAATTTTTGGTTGAGTAAACACGCATATTAACGCTGGCCCTATATGTTTTAAAAGGCGTTATTACCGAGCCTAAAACATTTAAAGGGGCGGCATTTACATCGGCTATAAAAATAAATCTGGCGCCGTTGTAACGGGCTTTATCCATTAAACCGGTAGGGTCGTCAATATTGTTTTGGCTTAAGTTATCGCCGTTCATAAGATAATAAGGCGCGTTTCTTAACGTTTTATAAATAGCCTGTTTGCAGTCCTGGTTTAAGGAAACTTCGTCGTTAATAAGCTCCCTTGATGAAATCATGATATTTGTTTTTTTAACTAAAGAAGATTCTTCCGATTTTTTTATAACGTCGCTTATTTCCGTTACAAGAACCATGGCTTTGATTTTTGTATACCAAAAATCGCCTTTTCTGTAATCTTGCATTACATGATATTTCCTTATAAATCCGTTGGATTTGGAAATAATTTCATTTTGCACAACCTGGCTGTGATCTACGGTAGTGCTGGCAGAAACAAATACGCCCGCCACCATTTCAACAGCCTTCTTCTGCGCTTCTAAAATACCTTCTTTTTTCATTGAAGCCATGTCTACTTCGTTATAAGGAACCAGACTTTCGGAAACTACATATTCTCCTTCGCCTTTAGGACCTATTTGTATTGCGCTGCAGGAACAAAGCGCAACCACGGCAAAAACCGTAAACAAGGATAAAAGTTTTTTCATTATTTCACCTCTATATTAACCGCTTTAAGTTTGCTTAAAGAAAGCCTCATTATAACGGTGGCCGCGTCGTCATTCATATACTCGGTTTTGTAAATTCCCATACCCAAAACCAAACCTTTAATAGTGTTATCTATTGAAGAATCCTGCATAACGGCGTCTTTAACGGACATTTGGGCGTATACGCCAGTGCCGTAAATATGTTCGGCCGCTCTTTGGTATCCTTGGGCTATGGCCGCCTCGCGGCTCATAATACGTTTTTGGGCGGAAGTCGTGTGAGCGGGGTTAGCCGCGCCAAAACCGCGCACCCATAAATATTTACCGTCAACTTTAGTATCGGTAAATGTAGGCGCGATTTCCCCCTTCTTAACCGCGCTGTCCAAACCGCCGCAGGCGGCAAGCAGCAATGCCGCTATCGCCAAAACTGTTAATTTTTTCATCATTTAAGTAACTCCGCTATAACTTTGACATATGTGCTGGGCGCTTTAATTTTTTCAAAATTAATTACGCCGCAACGTATAAGCATAATCTCAAGCATATGGGTGAGGATATCATAAAAATTTTCCCTCACTGAAGGGTCGCACACATCTATGGACGGCCCCAAAATAACCGCGCCTTTAAGATTTTTATTATCACAAATGTTGGCGATTTTAAAGGCGGAGGATATTATATTTGACGTATTGTAAGAGGACTTAAGCGCAAGCTCAAAACTTCCGTTAATTCCCATTTCCTTGGCACGTTCGGCGGTTGAATACGCTATCCACTTCATCATATTAGCGTTATCGGAAGGATAAAAGAAACCCACCTTGCCCCATTCCCCTCTTCCGAAATTGGGCATTTGCGTTATTTGTGAAAAGTCTTTTACGCTTATCGCGCTTTCAACATCCTCACCTGACACAGCCAAAAGCTTTTCAAACAAAACAGGATAAGACGGCACTTCTTTCCCTTCACTTTCAAGAACATGACTTAAAACTTTAGCCCGTTTAATTGTTCTTGAAATAACACTAAGAGACATGCCTCTGAAAAACTTTTCGTTTTCCGCTTCCGTAAGATCTATATGATTATCCGAAAGCATCTTTTTTACTATTCTCGTATGGTTGCTGCCTGTGGCGACCTTAAGTTCGCTTATCCAGCCGGCGTCAAGTTTAAAGTTGATAAGTTCTTCTAACTTAGCCAGGCTTTCCGGCGGGTATTTTGACGTAATAACTATTTGCTTATTTGACTGCAGAAAATAGTTAAGATACTTAGAAATATATTCCCTGTTCTGTTCATTAACCGCCGTCAAATGGATATCATCAATCAAAACAGCTTTTGTGTTTTTAACGAATTCTTCAAAAGTGTTAATTTTGCCTTCAACAACATATCTTTGTATCCCGCGTGAAAAGCGCACGCCGTTTGTAAGAAAAATATTTTGCTGCCCGTACTTTTTAGATAACGCGTACCCTATGGCGTTTAAAAAGTGTGTTTTACCTGTTCCCGTAGCGCCGTGCAAAACAAGCGGGTTGTATAAATTGCCGGGATTGTCAATAACTGAAATAGCCGTAGCGTGGGCGAAACGGTTTGCTCCTATGACCATTGAGTCAAAAGTATATGTGGGAACCAAAGGAACTTCTAAAGGCCAATTATGCTTTTCCCTGTCAGCCAACTCAATGGAATGGTCTATAGAACGTTCGGTTGTCGCCTTTCTGGCTCCAAAAAATGAATGCTGCGTTTTAGAAGGCGAAGAAGGCTCTCGCACAGGAGGCGCGGGCGGGGGAAGCGTTCTTGTCTTTTCAGCTTCCGCGGCAACAGGCGGAGGCGGTACTTTGGCAGGCTCGGTCAAAGAAGCCTGCTCCGACGCGACGGACGGCAGGGGAGCCTTAACTGGAACTGAAGGCATGGAAGGGTTTTGGGGCGGCGCCGGAGGCGCGGGAGGCATTGTTTTTGTCTGTGTATCTTCCGCAGATTTCACAGGCGCGCTCTCCTTATTAAATTCCTGCTCTTGTCTGTTTTCTTGGTTTTCCATATTAATTTCACCATTCTCCCCATTTTTTGTTTCAGCCTCGCTTACTTCAGGCTTTTTCGTTTCCGTTTCTTCCCGTTGCGGCGTTAAATCTTCAACAGTATCCGTTTCAGGCAAAGGATCTTTACTAAGTAATTTTCGGATCTCATCTTCTTCAAGGTTAAAATCATCCGGCATAAGATCAGGTTTTTCATTGGCCATTTCTTCTACCTCTCTGCTAAGGGTTTCTTCCGTTTTGTTTTTAGGTTCTCTGTTCGGCGCCGGCGGTATTAAAGGTGCTTGAGGCGCTGCCGGTTTGCCGTTTATAACAGGCGGAGGAGACGCTTGTTCCGTTCCTGCCGTCTGTTTCGGGTCTTTTGCCTGCGCAATATTTAAAGGCTTAAGCGCGGGCACAATACATTCTTCTTTTCCACCGGTTTCTTCGGGTTTAGTTTCTTTTAAAGAAACATCCTCTTTATTTTCAAATCGTTCGCTGATTTGTTCTTGAATAAATTCAGCTTTTATATTGTTAAAAGTCTTTTCATTATCAACATTCTTTTTTTTAT
This sequence comes from Elusimicrobium minutum Pei191, assembly GCF_000020145.1. Lineage (NCBI taxonomy): Bacteria > Pseudomonadati > Elusimicrobiota > Elusimicrobia > Elusimicrobiales > Elusimicrobiaceae > Elusimicrobium > Elusimicrobium minutum. The sequence goes on along the minus strand of NC_010644.1, from coordinate 161,973 downwards.
CTTTTTTAACAATTTCAACGGTTTTGGAAATTATTTTATTAGAATCGTTTTTTATGGTTTGTTCGTTAGAATCAACCGTCTTTGCCGATACATTTTGCAATGTCGCGGGGGCCGCTTCATCCATACTATCAGCCTCTTGGACGGGAGATTCTTCCCCGGCAGGTTCTTTAGGTTCTTTTTTCTCATTTAAAGAGCCGCCGCTTACTATCATATCAAAAGGGTCAATCACTTCCCCGCCGCTCTCTTTTTCGGAGGTATCTTCCTTAAAATTTTGCTCAAAAATATTAAAGCTGGTTTTATCCGAATTTTCTAAAATTTCGCCAACCTTAGCACTCTCTTTGTTTATTTCAGCCCCTTCTTTGGCTTCAGCCGTAACGCCAGAATCAGCGTAAACGTCCATAACGGTTTTAGCAGCCAAAATATCTTCCAAGCTTATTTTTGCCCTGTTGCCGGAAGGTCTTGTACCGGGCATTGTTTTTTCCAACAAACGCTGTATTTCTTCTTCCCTGTAATTAGCACCGTTGTCTTTATGTTCAGACTCTTCTTTTTCAGATTCGGTTGGAAAATCAAAATTATGTTCAAATTCCGAAGTAGGATCCTTTGGGTAATCATAAGGCCCGTCGCCGGCTTCGGCCTGTTCAGAGCCGCCCGGAGGAAGGTCAAAAATATTATTTATATCACTATGAAGCTCGGACTTATTTTCCTGGTCTTGGGGTTCTGCCGATTCTTCTTTTAAAGGCATCATCATAGTATCGCCGGGAGCAATGGAAAGGCCGCCGTCCCCCAAATCTATGGAGGTTATTTGATCCCCGTTACTCTCGTCTCTAAAACTTATATCCGGGTCTCTGCTTACTTTAAAATTTTCAGTTTCCAAATCCGTCTTTTTTCTAAATATCGTAGGAGGATTGTCCGGATCGAGAACGCTCTCTAAATTAGCGGGGAAAAAAGGCGTTATTTTTTTACTTTGCTTAACAACTTCCTCAACCGCGGTTTTAATTTTATCAATAATATCAGGGTCATTATTTAACAGGTCAATACGGTAATTGTAAGGGGGATTGTCCGCGAGCATAGGCTCCTTAGCAAAAGGCTGGAGTTTTTTATACGCGAGTTTAGCGTCCGCCGCAGTACCATGCAAATACAACGTCATAACGCCTTCCCTGTTTTTAATTTCCCAAATATCTATCATAAGCTTTCTATAATTTTAATTGAAGAACTTGTTCCTATTCTTGAAGCCCCCGCTTCAACCATTTTTGTTAATGTTTCCAAATCTCTCACCCCGCCGGAGGCTTTAACCTGCATGCCGGATGAAATATTAGCCTTCATAAGTTTAACGTCTTCAATCGTGGCGCCCCCGCCCGCAAAACCCGTGGATGTTTTTACAAAATCAGCTTCAGCACAGGCGGAAAGTTCGCAAACTTTTATCTTTTCCGCATCTGTTAAAAGAGTGGTTTCTAAAATAACTTTTAAAACAAAGTTTTTGCCTAAATCCCTTATTAACTTTATATCATGGTAAGCAAGCTCGTAAAGGCCGCTTTTTACTGCCCCTATATTTATAACCATGTCCAGTTCTTGAGCGCCGTTTTCAAGCGCGTTTTTTGCTTCAAAAACTTTAGCTTCGGTAGTGTTGGCTCCTAACGGGAATCCTATTACAGTGCAAACCTTAACATCGCTCCCTTCAAGTTCAGAAGCCGCAAGCTTAACCCAAAAAGGGTTAACGCATACGGAAGCGAAACCGTATTTAAGCGCCTCGGCGCACAGAGTTTTTATTTCAAACTCTGTAGCGCCGGGCTTTAAAAGCGTATGGTCTATAAGCTTTGCCGTTTTATTCATATTAGTTAAAGTTAATAATCCTTATAAACTGCTCCGCCACTAATGACTGCCCGCCTACTAAGGCGCCGTCAACATCTGGCTGGGCCATAATTGCGTCAACATTATCCGTCTTCACGCTGCCGCCGTAAACTATTCTTACTTTTGAGGCAAAATCCTCACCGTATTTAGAGCTTAAATATTTTCTTGTTGAAGCGTGCACTTCCTGAGCTTGTTCTGGCGTGGCTGTTTTGCCGGTGCCGATTGCCCAAACAGGTTCATAAGCTACAACCATTGAGGAAAGCTGTTCAGCCGTAAAACCTTTCAAGCCGTTTTCAAGCTGTGATTCAATAACGCCTAAAGTTTTATCTGCTTCTCTTTCGGCAAGCGTTTCTCCTACGCAAAAAACAACCGTTAAGCCGTGTTTAAGCGCGGCGGCTACTTTTTTATTTAAAATTGCGTCCGTATCGCCAAATAAGCTGCGTCTTTCGCTGTGTCCTATAATAACGTGGGAAGCGCCCGCGTCTTTAATCTGTGAAGGGGCTACCGCGCTTGTAAAAGCGCCTTTTTCTTCAAAATGCACGTCCTGGGCGGCTACCGCCACTTTGGAACCTTTAACCGCTTCCGCCACGGCCGCTAAGCTCGTATAAGAAGGGGCTATCATAATATCAGCGTTGTTTTTGTTTTCTTTGCAATCAGCAATAGCTTTTGCCAAAGCTTTTGACTCCGCAATAGTATTGTGCATTTTCCAGTTGCCTGAAATAAAAGGTATTCTTTTTGTCATTTTTTAAACCTCATATGTAATATATATTAATATTATATTAACATTTAACACAAATAATTGGAAGTTTTTATAAATATAAAGACAAAACCCCTCTTTAAAACAGGGGTTTTTAGAAGTAAAAGTATAAAAAAATATTAAATACTGTTTTTTACGCCGTTTTTAGGGCAAATTTTTGTAATTGAGCATAAACTGCATTTTGGTTTGCGCGCGTCGCACACTTTGCGCCCGTGCCAAACAAAAGCGTTGCCCGCCCAAAGCCAGTCTTGTTTAGGCAGTTTTTTCATTAAATCAAGTTCCACTTTAACAGGGGCAGTATTATTTGTAAGCCCCGTTCTGTAGCTTACCCTTTTTACGTGCGTGTCAACAACAACGCCTTCCGTTTTTTTAAAAAAATCTGACAACACCACATTTGCCGTTTTACGGGCAACACCGCGGAGCTTAAGCAAATCATTCATATTGTCGGGCACTTCGCCGTTAAAATCCTCCGTCAAAATTTGCGCCGTTGTAACAATGCTTTTTGCTTTCGCGTGATAAAAGCCTGTTGATTTAATAATTGTTTCAATATCTTCAAGGTTTGCCTTAGCCATTTTTTGCGGCGTGGGGTACTTGGCAAACAAAACAGGCGTTACCATATTTACGCGCGCGTCAGTACATTGGGCCGATAAAATAACGGCAACCAAAAGCTGAAAAGCGCTTTCGTACCCCAAAGCGGTTTTAGTGTCAGGATAATCCTTGCGTAAAATTTTAACTATTTTGCTGATTTTTTCTTTTTTTAAAAGCATATTTTTATTTTTTTGAATAATTAAGATACGCCCGTATGTCTTCGGGCAGTTTGGAGTAAGGAATTGCGGTCGCATATCCGTCCGAAGCGTCCAAAATTTCCAAATCATAATAATCATTGCCCATATTTGCGCTTAGTAATTTTAAACTTTTAACGCTAAACGGCGCGAAACCAGAATATTCCATTTTAGAAGCTTTGTCATTTTTTTTGTATGTAAAATCAGCGTTAAAAGAACTTATACCTACAAGCTCACCTGTATTTGTCATAACGCCTGAACCTGATATCCCCTGTTTTGTGCCAAAATTTTTAGCAAGCAGCATCTGCTGGTCTTTTAAAAAGTAGACCGGCGTTTTATCGCCGTCAGAATCATTTTCAAAGTCACCCGAAATTTTTACTTCCTTTTTACTTCCTTCAATTGAAATAATTGATAAAACCCTGTTTAATTTATAATTATTTTTACCGTCAAAAGATATTATTGGCAAATATTTTGCGGAAAAATCTCTTTTATTAGCCGTGTCTAAAAAAGCTTTGGCCCCTTTTACGCGCGACAAAAAAACGTTAACCGGGTAAGCGGTCATTTCTTTTGTGTTAACCACGGTTATCTTTTGTTTGGAAGGACTATATTTAAAAAGCGCGATATCGGTGCTTTTTAAATCAAGCGGTGTTTGCGTATCAAAAGAAGCGTCAAAAAAGACTTTTTGGTTTTTTGGCCCGCTTGTTACCGTTGAATATATTTCATACGAGGAATTTTTGTTAAGAATAACCCGTATTTCACAGTTCTTAAGCTTTACCTCACACTCTTTATCCGCTTTGGCGCAGGTTGTTCTGCAATAAGGTACAACGCAGTGCGCAGCGGTAAAAAACCAATTTTTATGTATTCTTACGGCTTGGCATTTTCCCGTACGCATTCCGGCCGAAAAAACCCTTATATCATAAGTATTATTAAAATCTTCTTCTTTTGTATACTCGTCATAACCCGTTACTTTAATGACGCTTACCTGCGCGCCGCAAAAAGTAAACAATAATACAAACAGCGTAAAAAAGAAAAATATTTTTTTATTCATTAATGTAATTTATAAATAATCCAACCGCCATGGGTTCCGTCAGGCTCGCCGCCAAAAACTTCTTCACAGGCAAGATCGCCCCCTATGGATTCATTATCCATACAATAGTGAATACCGTTTTTGATAAACAACGCGTAGCCTTTAAACTTGCCTGTATTTTTTATAGCTATAATATTGTCCGCTAAAAGGCTGTTTGGCTCGTTAGAAAATATATAGTCGTAATTATTAATTCTTACCTGTCCGTCCGGATAGGCGGACAGATTGCCCGTATTTGATGTTATGGCAACGGCATCTGCAAATTCCGACTTGGCTTTATTCAAACTCCTTATAACTTTTTCGGGAGAAACTGCGCTTGAAATGCTTTGCATATCCTTAAATCTTTTAAGTACAACCATAGCCTCTATAGAGCGGTTACGCTCAATAGCCTTTGCATACATAGGATATGCTATTGCAGCCAGTATTCCTATGATAACCACAACTACCAATAATTCTATTAAGGTAAAACCTCTTTTCATTTTTATCATTTGCCCCCCTTAGGACAACAACCCCATTTCCTTTCCCACTTTTTTATAAGCGGCAACAGCCCGTTCAAGGTCAGTTATTTCATGTCCGGCGGTAATTATGTTTCTAAGCCTTTCTTTACCCTTTGCCACTGTAGGAAACCCTATCGAAAGGGCAAAAACGCCTTCCTCAAAAAGCCTGTCGCTAAACTCAACCGCTTTTTTTGTATCGCCTATCATAACGGGCGTTATAGGCGTTTCGCTTTTATTTATATCAAAACCGGCTTTAACAATTTCTTCTTTAAAAAATTTTGTGTTTGTCCAAAGTTTTTCAAGCAGTTCAGGCTCATTGTATATAACGTCAAGTCCGGCTAAACACGTTGCTATTACGCTTGGCGGATGAGAGCTGGAAAATAAAAAAGGCCTTGCGGTGGAAACCATATAATCTCTTAAATCTTGACAGCCCGCGACATACCCGCCTATAGTTCCGAAAGCTTTAGACAAGGTGCCTATTTGTATATCCACGCGGCCTTTTAAGTCAAAGTGGTCAACAGTTCCTCTGCCCTGGTTGCCCAAAACGCCGCTGGAGTGGGCGTCGTCAACCATAATAATGGTGTCATGCCGTTCGCAAAGCTCAACAATTTCAGGCAGTTTAGCGATATCGCCGTCCATACTGAAAACACCGTCAGTAACAAGCATTCTTCTTCTGGCTTTTTTTACTTCGGGGCTTTCTAAAATTTCTTTTAAATGCGTCATGTCGCTGTGGCGGTAAACTTTTTTTACAGCTTTTGACAAACGTCCGCCGTCAATAATTGAGGCGTGGTTAAGCTCATCTGAAATAAGCACGTCTTCGTGGCTTGTCATTAAACTTTGGCATACCGCGGTGTTTGAGGTAAAGCCCGATTGTATTACCAGGGCTGCTTCTGTTTGTTTAAACTCGGCAAGTCTTTTTTCAAGCTCGCCGTGTAATGTTGTTGTACCTATAATTGTGCGTACTGCGGCTGTACCTATACCGTATTTTAAACACGCGTCAGCCGCCGCTTTTTTAACTTTAGGATGCGTGGTTAAATTAAGGTAATTATTAGAAGTTAAATTAATTACTTTTTTACCGTCAATAACCGCAATCGGCGCCTGTTCTGATTCAAGCACGCGCAGTTTTATAAATCTGTTTTCTTCTTTTAATTTATTAATTTCGTCTTTTAAAAAATCCATTCTGCTCATTTAAATGTCCTCTGTAATTACGGGATTAAAACCACTTTGCCGCATTTTCTTTCGGGGTCCATCATAGTGGCAAAGGCTTTTTCATAATCTTTCATCTCAAAAGTATGGGTAATGATGGGAGCGGGGTTTATTTTGCCAGAACGCAAAAGCCCCTCCATAACATGCCAGCTTTTATAAATTTGTCTGCCTGTAATACCTTCAACTTTAATACCTTTAAAAACAATATCGTTGGAATAGTCAAGCGTCATTTCCGAGCCGGGAAGGCCGAAAGCCGTAAATCTGCCCGCGGGCTTAACCGCTTTTAGGCCAAGCCTTACAGCGTCCGGATGGCCTGACATTTCAAGAACAACGTCAACGCCGCTTGGGTCGCCCGAGGCTTTTTTAATTTTTTCAAGTAACTTTTCTTCCGTAGGGCTGAAAATAGCGTCCGCTCCCATTTGTTCAGCCATTTTTTGGCGGTAAGGAGAGCCTTCCAAAGCAATCACTTTTTGCGCGCCACAGGCTTTGGCTATTTCAATGGCAAAAAGACCCTGCGGACCGCAACCTTCAACAAAAACCGTTTTTCCCGCAACGTCTTCAACCAATGTGGCGAAAACAGCGTTACCCAAAGGCTCCATAATAGAAGCTATTTCCTTTAATTTATTGTCAGAATGTTTCCACCCGCAGCGCGCAGGTATGGCAGCGTATTCTGAAAATCCGCCCTGTGTATCCAGCCCCAAAACAACCATGTTGGAGCAAACATGCCTTTGGTCGTTGCGGCATTGGTAGCAAAGCCCGCAAAAGACGTGTGATTCAACGGATATAAAATCGCCTTTCTCAAAGCCTTTTGTGTTTTTGCCTGTTTCAACAACTTCGCCGCAAAGCTCGTGCCCGAAAACGAACGGAAGCGGGATTCTTCTAGGCGCCCAGCCGGTATAATTATAAACCGGTATATCGCTGCCGCAAATTGAAGTTTTATAAATTTTAACTAAAAGCTCGTCATCTTTTATCTTAGGCAGGTCCACGTCTTTATATTCAACGCCTTTTTCAGGTTTTGTTTTGCAAAGCGCTTTCATAGGTTATCTCCCGGGGCACAATCTTAAATAAGTAAACATCAAAAATATTGTATATTATTTTTAGATTTTTTAAATGAATTAAGGATATTGATAAATGGTTAAATACTTTTCTTTTATTTTTTTAATGCTTTCACTTCCTCTGTGCGCGCAGGAGCATATAAAAAGTTTTAACGTTTTTGCCCAGGTCTATAAGGACGGTACCGCAGTTATTACCGAATATATTACGGTAAATGTTGAACACGAGCAAATAAAACGCGGCATATACCGTGATATTCCCAGAAAATACACTAATAAACGCTTTTTGGAAGCCGAATTGGGAATAGAACCGCTGTCTTTAAAAAGAAACGGACTGCCCGAGCATTTTTTTACTGAAAGCCCCGACAGGTACACGCTTAGAGTAAATTTCGGGGATGATAATTTTATCCCCAAAGGCGAGCACACTTACGAGTTTGAGTATTTTGTAAAAAACGCCGTTGTTTTTGAAGCGGATTCTGACGAATTTTACTGGAACGTTACGGGCAATTACTGGCGGTTTGCTGTTTTATCCTCCCGTTTGGACTTAGTTTTACCCGAGGAGGCGCAAATAAATAAAGATTTAATTTCTTTATATTCGGGACCCAAAGGTAATAAAATCTGCGACTCCTGCGAAATTCAATTTACAAACCGGTTTGCGGCCTCGTTTATTAACAACCGTGTCCTTAACCCGAAAGAAGGTTTTACCGTGGCTGTGCCGTTCCAAAAAGGCGTTATTACAAGGCCGCCCACAGAAGATATCTTGAAAGATTTTATAATGAACCCCACTCCTGTTATCTTATGTTTGGTTGTTTTAATTTTAGGCTCGGCATATTTGGCTTTGGGCTGGTTTCTTTTTGGCATAGACCCTAAAAAAGGAACTATTATCCCTTTATATGAGCCGCCTGCGGATATTTCCCCCGCTAAAGCGCTTTATTTATATAGAAGAGGCAAAATATCAGACGCGGCATTATCTCAAACAATCTTAATAAGTTTGGCCTCTAAAGGCATTTTGGAAATAAAACACAAAAAACATTCTTTGCAAGACGTTAAAGTTTTTGGGAAACAGCTTTTCCCAAAGGAATTTTATTTAACAAAAAATTTTCATCCCGAAATAATTCTCTCCGAAGAAGAAAAATCTTATTTCTCCGCTCTTCCTGCGGGGCAGCTGGCTCTATCCAATACATACTATGAATATTTTAAAAAAGCTGCCGGATGTGCTAAATCACAGTTAAAAAATTTTTTCAAGAATGATTATTTTAAAAACAATTCGCTTTGGGCTTTGCCTTACAAGTTAGCCTGTGCGGCGGCGGTTTTTTATATGGCAATAGACCTTTTTCCCGTACAGCACATAATCCCGGCCTTAGCTATAACATTCTTTTTGTTACTGGCTGTTTTTAATAAAAGTTTGCAAAGCCTGGTTATTTTTTTGATGCTGTTGATATATTTTAGAACAATAGCGGCAAACGCTCTACCCGAGACGGCGGTATTATTTATAATATGCTTTTTAATGCGGGGTGCTGATTATATTTTTGACAAACTTATAGCCAAATATACCCCCAAAGGCAGAAGCCTGATGGACCAAATTGAAGGTTTAAAACTATACATTAAAGTAGGTGAAAAAGACAGGGTTAAACTTGCTACCCCCGAAAGCGCGGCCGATGTTTTTTGCAATATCTTACCTTACGCGATAGCATTAGGCCTGTCTAACGATTGGGTAAAATCATTTGACGTTATGTTTAAAAACAACCAGGTTTCCACAAAAAGAATATCAACAAGGGGGTTTTCTTCTTTCATAAACTCAAAAAGCTTTTCAGCTAAAACTTTTTATAGCGCTTTAAATAGTTTTAACAGTTCAGCGAGACAGTCTTCTTCCCCAAAATCCTCAGGCGGCGGAAGAGGTGGCGGGGGGGGCGGTGGCGGTTCAGGAGGAAGGGGCGGCTCCGGAGGCGGAAGAGGCGGCGGGGGCGGCGGCGGAAGATGAGTTTAAAAATATAAAGAACGCTAATTGTTTATAATTTTTTTAAAATTACTATACTTTTGGATACTGTTTTATTAGGTTTACTTTTAAGGAGATTAAACAATGTTAAAAAAAATTTCACTTAACACGTTCCTTCGTTTTTCTCATATTAGAAAAAGTGGTTTTACTTTAATTGAGTTATTAGTTGTTGTTTTGATTATAGGTATTTTAGCCGCAATCGCTTTGCCGCAATATAATAAAGCGGTTGAAAAAAGCCGCATTACTCAAGCTATTACTTACACAACATCGATTGGCAGAGCCGAACAAATGTATTATCTTGCCAACAGTTCTTATACAAATAATTTTGACTCGCTTGATTTGGATTTTTCAGGCACAAATGAAAACTACCTCGGCAACGCAAAAAGACTTCACCTGCCGCCCCTGGACAAGTAATTCTTCCGCATGGGCCGATACTCTTGCCTCATGCAGCCGCAACCCGCAGCAAACAAAATACGCCATAGCATTCTATAAAGACGGTAGACTTCTTTGCAGATTTTATAATACGGAAGGCGAAAATATCTGTAAAAGCGTAGCCACTGGAGGCAAACAAACCATTGGAGGCGTGGCGTCTTACGTTTTATAAAAAGAGTAGTATTTAACAAAAAAAATCCCTCTGTTTTCAGAGGGATTTTTTATTTACTTTAAAAACACTGTACGCCGTCAGGAACAGTCATTAAATTTTTATCTTGTGATGAAATATAAAAGTACCACGTGTTATAAGCATAACCTCGAAAGAAAATATCGGGTTTATTACCTTTATCAATATCCCATATCCAAAGCATTTTAGGAGCAGAATAGCTATATAATTATTTTTTACTTTTTCCTTAAACGTCTTACAAGACTAATTTATAATCTGAAACCCGCTTATCTACGTTATAATCAAAAAAAGCATCAGCCTTTCCTTCAACTTATTTGTCCAAAACATTTTCCCGAGCTTTTAATACCCCCTTTCTTACCGCCGGCAGAAAAAATATTCTTTGAAGGGATAAACATACTCGGTTGTTATGGAGGAACTTTCTATGTGAACTGATATTAAGTTAGGAACTGAAATTAAAACAACCGCGTTCCCTTCTAAAGATAAAACAGGGGATTCCTCTCCTTCGTGGCAATTCTCTTCCTCAACGCCTTCTTTGGAAATTTTTAAATGAGCTTTTTCTAAAACATATCCGTTTTTACTCTTACAAAGTCTTAACCACGGTTTAGGCAAATTTTTATTAAGTTCTTTATTCTGACTGTAATAAACCATTTGTATTAAGATTTCAAATTTAGTTTCCCAATTTCTTTTGCCATTAATTTAAAAAAATAACAAGAAATGCAAACATTAATATATTTTTTTAATTTCCTGCACCCATTGGTTATTCTTCGCCTTTTAGTTTTTTTAATCTTTCTTTTATATTTTTTTCTTTACCTATTTCAGTAGGTTCATAAAATTTTTTAGGCTTTGGCATATATTCCTGCTTAACGTAATGGTTGGGGTAATCGTGCGCGTATTTATAGCCCTCATTCTTAAAACCTGAGCGTAAATGCGCGGGCACACGCCTTTGAATACCCTCGCGGACTTCTTTTAAAGCTTCGTCCACGGCTATGTAACTTGCGTTTGATTTTGGCGCGCAGGCAACATAAATAGCGGCCTGGGCAAGCGGTATGCGAACTTCGGGCATACCGAGAACTTCGGCGCATTTAAAGGCGGCTTCGGCAAGCATTATGGCAGCCGGTTCGGCGTTACCCACGTCTTCGCTCGCGCAAATTAAAATACGCCTTGCTATAAACCTGGGGTCCTCGCCTGATTCTAACATTCTTGCCAGCCAGTAGACGGCAGCGTCCGGGTCGGAACCGCGCATTGATTTAATAAAAGCGGAAATAACATCGTAATGCTCATCGCCTTTTTTATCGTAATTTAAATGGCGTTTTTGCATACATTCTTTTGCCACGTCCATTGTTATATTAACAATGCCGTCACTGTCTTTAGCCGTGGTTAAAATGGCAAGATCAACCGCGTTTAAAAGCCTTCTGGCGTCGCCGTTAGCCTGCGTAATAAAAAAATCTTTAGCGTCTTTTTGTATTTTTGCTTCTTTAATTTTTAAAACTCTTTTTAAAATCTGCTCTAAATCTTTTGCGTCTAACGGTTTAAATTCAAAAACAGAGAATCTGGAAAGAAGCGCGTTGTTAATATAAAAGTAAGGGTTTTCGGTAGTAAGACCTATTAAAATAATATCGCCACGTTCGACTGACGGAAGCAAAACATCCTGCTGGGTTTTATTAAAGTGGTGTATTTCATCTAAAACAACAAGGGTGCGCTTTTCTAAGAAAGTGTCATTACGCCTTTCCTTAGCTTCCTCAATTACTTTTTTAATATCGCCTACTCCGGCGGCAGCCGCGTTAAGTTCAACTGTAACGGCTTCTGTTTTGGACGCTATAAAACGGGCAAGCGCGGTTTTCCCAACGCCGGGCGGGCCGAAAAATACGGCTGATTTTATAGTGTCGCTCTCAATCATACGGCGCAGCATTCTGCCCGGGCCGATAACGTGTTTCTGCCCTGCGAAATCATCTAAATTTTTAGGAGCCATGGCCGCGGCCAAAGGCATATCGTGTTTAATATCTTCCATATATTATTTGATAAGAGTGCCGGAGAGTGAGTTTTGCAATTTTAAAATAAGTTCGTCTACCTTGCGTTCTTCTTCCTGGCGTTTGGCGCCCGCATTAGAACCTTTTAAGTAAACTTCGGCAGCAAATTCCATAGCCGTCATTATGGCGAGTTTAAGAGTGTCTATAGTGCCCGTTTTATCGGCTATTTTAGCCATACGCTCTTCAATCATACTTACGAGCGTGGCAATTTCCATAGGTTCAACATTTTCAATGTTAACCTCTAAAGGAATGCGGCGGACGGTAACTTCATATCCTCTTTTTGCCATAATTTTTTACACCGTTTTTAATAATTTAATAAATCTAATTTTTTATTTCTTTTTCTATTTTTGATTGTAAACGTTTTAACTGAGCTAAGGTATCACGTTTCCAATCTCTTAAAATTTTGGCCTCGTCCTCAATTTCTCTAAGTCTTTCCAAATGAGCCTCAACAGTTCTTAAGCGGTTTTTAAGCGTGCTATTTTCCCCCTCAAGGCCCGAAAGCTTTTGGGTTGCCTGCGCTACTAACACTTCTAATTGGGCTATTTTATCTTGCACGCTTAAACACCTCTTAATACCTTATAGCAAATTATTTGCGAAGCTCCGCCCCCAAAGCGGTAAGAGCCGTGAAAATTTTATTCATATTTTCTTCAACTTCGGCGTCTTTTAAAGTTCTGTCCATAAGCCAAAACGCGAAGTTAAGAGTTAAGCTCTTTTTACCTTCCGGTAAGTTCGCGCCTGTATAAACGTCCATTAAATCAACGCTCATTTTGCTCCACACGCCGCTTGAATTAACAGCCTGTAAAACCTTGGCGTACCCAACGTCTTTGCCGATAACAAAAGATAAATCTCTGTAAGAAGACGGGAACTGCGCCGCGTCCTCTGCGGGTTTAAACTCCTGCGCGTTAAACTTCTTTTCCAAAACTTTTATATTAAGGTAAAAAGCGTAAATATCATCATTCTTTAAACCATAAGCCTTAGCCGTTAACGGATGTATTTTACCAATGAACCCTGCCTTTTGTTTGCCGTCAACAATTATATCTGCGCATATTTTAGGGTGCATATAGGCCGGCGCTTCTTTTGAAGCCGAGAAATTTACCCCCGCTATATTTTTTAAAGCCGCTTCAACCGCGCCTTTAACAAAATAAAAGTCCGCTTCAGGCGTTTTGTCCGCAAAGTATTGCTCTCTTACCGCACCGCAAACTATGCCCGCCATTACCCAGGTTTCCGCAGGAAAGCCTTTCATAATCTGGTATTCTTTACCCGTCTCGAAAATCTTATATTCTGTTGTGCCCCTGCTTTGGTTAAAATTGGCGTTTTTAAGAAGGCCCGCGAAAAGCGTAGGACGCATATACTGGTAATCCTCATTTAAAGGATTGGCGATTTCCACGCAAAATTCTTTTTTATATGAAAAATTTTGTAAATCATTTTCACATAAGAAATCAAAATTTTTACATTCATAAAAGCCGGCTGAAATAAGAGCGGAGGCGAATTTGGCCGAGGTATCCGTATTTCTGGGATTATCCGAAAACGCGACGCTTGCCCTTGTTTCGCTTACGGGCAGTTTATCTAAACCGTAAAAACGGGCGGCTTCCTCAGCTAAATCCCATTTATGGTTTAAATCGCGCCTGTGAGTGGGTGAATTAAATTTCCACGGTTTTAAAGAAGCGTCAAACTTTTGAGCAAGCCTTGAAAAAATTTCTTTAAACCTTTCTTCATCAATTTTCATGCCCAGTATTTTTTCAATATCTTCAGGAGTAAAAGAAACCTCTTCCGGCGTGTAAGGCACAGGGTAAACATCACTGGATTTTGAGGCTTTGCCACCGCAAAGTTCCTGCACTAAGTTCGTTGCCCTGGCAAGAGCTTTTGGCGTAATACCGATATCCGCGCCGCGTTCAAAACGCTGGCTGGCCTCGCTTGAAAAACCGTATTTCTTGGCGCTTTTATTTATTGCGGGCGGGTTAAAATAGGCCGCTTCAATAAAAATGTTTTTAGTTGTTTCTTTTATGCCGCTGCCTATGCCCCCCATAATACCGGCAAGACAAAGGCCTTTGTTTTTATCCGCTATTAATATATCCTGCGCCGTTAAATTAAGTTTGCTGCCGTCAAGCGTTTCAAAGACTTCACCTTCTGCCGCCTGGCGGATTATAACGCTTTCCCCAATATCCGATAAATCAAAAAAGTGTAAAGGCAGGCCGATATCATAGAGCACATAGTTACTGATATCAACAAGCGCGTTTTTGGGGTTTACGCCCATGGCCGAAAGCCTTTGCTTCATCCATTCGGGCGACTGGGCGTTTTGCACGCCGCGCACCACGCGAGATGTATAACGCGCGCAATTTTCCGTTTCAATTTTAACGTCAATGCTTTCGCCTTCTTCTTTAACTTCTTTTAAAGGGATTTCTTTTAAAGGAATATTAAGCAAAATAGAAAGTTCCCTCGCTACGCCTAAGTGGGACAAAAGGTCCGGTCTGTTTGAAGTTATTTCAAGCTCAAACAAATAATCAGCCTTAGGGTAAAGTGTGGAAACGTCTATACCGGGTTTAAGATTTTTATCTAAATGCAAAATACCTTTTTGCCTTGTGGCTGTAAGGCCAAGCTCGTCAGACGAGCAAATCATACCATCCGATTTAACGCCGCGTATTTCAGCAGCTTTTAAAACGGTTTTGCCCAGCCTGGCGCCTTCACGCGCAAGCGGCACTATAATGCCCGCTTCCAAATTGCCCGCGCCGCAAACAACTTTCCTTGTTCCGTTTCCTGTATCTAAAGTAACTAAAGAAAGTTTGTCCGCGTTAGGGTGGCGTTCAAGCGTAACTATTTTAGCCGTGTGAACGCCTTCAAAATCAACACCTGTTTTTTGTATCTCGGCTACTTCTATGCCGACGGAGTTTAGTTTTTGGGCAAGCTCCTCGGCGCTTAAATCTATGTCAATATAATCTTTTAACCAGGAATAAAGTATCTTCATGTAAAATCCTTAAAACTGTTTCCAAATTCTTAAATCGTTTTCGTAAAAAGCGCGAATGTCTTTAATGCCAAGCATTAACATGGCAAGACGTTCAACCCCCATGCCGAAAGCGTACCCGCTGTAAATCTCTGGGTCGATGCCTACGTTGCGAAGCACGTTGGGATGCACAATGCCCGCGCCCAACATTTCTTTCCAACCCGTGCCTTTACAAAAAGAGCAGGGTGATTTACCGTCGCAAAAAACGCATTTTACATCCACTTCAACGCTGGGTTCCGTAAACGGGAAAAACGACGGGCGGAACCTTACCTCCGCCTTATTGCCGAAAAGCCCTTTCATAAAAGCGGTTAAATCGCTTTTTAAATCAGCCAAAGAAACGTTTTTGTCAACGTACAACCCTTCTATTTGGTGAAACACCGGGCTGTGTGAAGCGTCAATATCATCTCTTCTAAAAACTTTACCGGGTGACATAATACGCAAAGGCGGTTTGTTTTTTTCCATATAACGCACCTGCACGTTTGATGTGTGCGAGCGCAAAACCATTCCCTTTTTTGCGCCGCCGCCTATTATAAGCGTGTCCTGCACGTCGCGCGCGGGGTGGTGAAGAGGAATATTAAGGAAATCAAAATTATATTTTTCCTCTTCTATCTGCGGGCCTTCCGCCCAGACAAAGCCGAGCTTTGAAAGTATAGCCGTCATTCTGTCCATGGCTATGGTAAGCGGATGTTTGTGTCCGTTAGCCACAGGCCATCCGGGAAGAGTTAAATCTATATTCGTTTTAGCAAGCTCTTCATTTAAAGCGGCTGATTCAAGGGCGTTTTTTTTAGAGTAAAAAGCGTCCTCTAAATCTTTTTTTATTTTGTTGCCCAAAGGGCCCGCTTCCTTCTTTTCCTCAATAGTAAAATCCTTAAGGTTTTTTAGAAGTTCCGTCAGCACGCCTTTGCGGCCAAGGCAGTTAACCCTTGCCGCTTCCAACGCGTCCGAAGAGGCGGCGTTTGAAATAATATCTCTATACTCGGCTTCCGCTGCCGAGCACTTTTCTTTCCATTCTGTTAAGTTCATAATTACCTGTAATTTGTAAATTGCAAATCCAAGCCTAAATCTTTACCTTTTAAAAGAGCCATCGTGGCCTGAAGATCATCTTTTGATTTGGAAGTTACCCTCAGCTGGTCGCCCTGTATAGAAGCGTTTACTTTAATTTTGGCGTCTTTTATTATTCTTACTATTTCTTTAGCTTTATCCGCAGGAATACCCTGTTGAATTTTAACGGACTGTTTTGCCGTGCCGCCTAAAGCGCTTTCTATTTTACCGGGTTGGAAATTCTTTAAAGAAATGCCCCTTTTAGAAAGACGAGTAAGCAAGATGTCATATAAAGATTTAACTTTAAAATCATCAGCCGAGGAGAGTTTTATCTCATTATCTTTTGTGTTTAATTCCATGGAGGAATTGGAATCTTTAAAATCGTATCTGTTTGTAATTTCTTTAAGAGCTACGCTTATAGATTCCTCTATTAAATTTGTATCCACTTTAGACACTATATCAAAACTGTAATCTGCCATATTAATATCACTCCTAAATTATATTGTTGCTTCTTTTGTTTTGGGAACATCTTTAAAAAATATCATAAACAACACGGCAACTACTAAAGCGTATATGGCGAAAGAAAGCCATATCCCGTGCCAGTTTTTCATGCCGCCGTATGTAAAGAAACGGTCTATAACAATGCCGCTTATAGAGCTGCCCAAAACCGCGCCAAAACCGTTTGTAGCCATCATAAACAGGCCCTGCGCGCTGGAACGCATTTTAGATTCTACCGTGTTTTCCACATACAAAGAACCGGATATGTTAAAGAAGTCAAAGGCCATACCGTAAATGATGCAGGAAAGGATTATCATCCAAAATCTTCCCACGGGGTCCGCATAGGCGAACAAGCCGAAACGGAACACCCACGCTATCATGCTTATAAGCATTACTTTCTTTATGCCGAAATGTTTAAGGAAGAACGGAATTGTTAAAATAAAAAGCGTTTCGGATATTTGTGAAATTGACATTATGATAGTTGAATATTTTACAACGTAAGAATTGGCAAAGGCGGGTATTTTGCTAAAGTCATCTAAAAACACGTCGCCGTAGGCGTTGGTAAGCTGCAACGCCGCGCCAAGGAAAATTGAAAATAAGAAAAACAACGCAAGCTGTTTGTTTTTAAGAAGGGCAAACGCGTCTAACCCGAGTGCCTGAATAAAAGTTTTTTTACCTTCGCCCTGTTCAGAAGGCGGGCAGGCGGGTAGAGTAAAAGCGTATATGCCTAAAATAACCGCAGCGCACGCGGCGATATAAAATTGGTTGGGTGAACTTTTGTTGCCTGTTAAATTAACAATCCACATAGCGGCGATAAAACCTATTGTTCCGAATACGCGTATCGGGGGAAAGGCTTTTACGATATCAAGGTCCGCCCTTTTAAGAACGTTATAAGCTATTGAGTTGGAAAGCGCTAAAGTAGGCATATAAGCTAACATAGCGACTAATATACCCCAGAAAAACATTGAAGGGTCTTTTATAGCGGGTAAATAAGCAAGCATAGCGGCTGTGATTATATGAAGCACGCCGTAAAGACGTTCGGCGTTAACCTTTCTGTCCGCCAGCATACCCATAAGAGCGGGCATAAAAAGCGAAGCTATACCCATAGTTGAAAATACAGCGCCAAACTGCGCGCCTGACCAGCCTTTTGTCTGAAACCAATAGTTTGCTATAGTAATAAGCCATGAACCCCATATAAAAAACTGCAAAAAGTTCATAACTGTAAGACGTAATCTTATACTCATATAAACCGCCTCTCAATGTTAATTTTTTATTTTTCCGCTTACGCAGACAGGATATCTACTACATATATTATCAAATATGAAAAGATAAGGCACAATACAAATTAGCGGCCGCGCGCGGGAAAAAGACCCCAAAAACCCCGTCTTTTTGTTTTTGGTAAAATTTGTTATAATATTTATACACTTTTAGCGCCTGTAGCTCAGTTGGTTAGAGCAATCCGCTCATAACGGATGGGTCGCAGGTTCAAGTCCTGCCGGGCGCAGTAATTTAAATTGCCGCTTTTTAAAAGCGGCAATTTATTTATAAGAAAGGAAAATTTAATTCTAAGTTAGTATAATTAGTTTGGCGGGGCATGGCTCAATTGGCTAGAGCGCTCGGTTTGGGACCGAGAGGTTCCCGGTTCAAGTCCGGGTGCCCCGATTTAATTTAATAATACCGTAAAAGACAGGTAAAATTTACAAGAACCTCCAAATCGAGCAACACTTTGCGAGCGTATTATAAAGAGAGGGGACGGAAGTCTTTCCCGTTACCGGTTCAAGTCCGGGTGCCCCAATTTAATTTTAGTTAAAAAAATGTCATACTTAATAGGTCCTATTATAATTTAAAAAGAGGTATTAAATATGCAACAGCCTCCCTACCAGATTTCATTTAGCCAAACATTAAACAAAGACAACCTGGAAAATATCGATAAAGAAAATGATGTTTTAAAAATAACTTCTAAAATTATTCCGCTTCCGTTTAACGCGGATACTTTTATTTTAACGCCTTGCGCTATAATGCCCAAAGGATCCTGCATTACAATAGAAATTAAATTTTTTAAAGGTCCTTCAAAAACACAGTGGCTTAAATATCTGCATATCGAAAAAAACAATAACTTAAGTTTTAATGAAAAAAATGAATTAGGGCATTTTGATACGGATATTTTTAAAGCTGCCGAATATATTGATTCTTTTAAATACAGAATTACCGCCAAAGGCAAAGTGAGTTTTAACTCTTTAAACTGTGTTATAACAAAACATAAAGCGCTTTTTGATTTAGAGGCCGCCACCGAGCAAGCTGACCAACCGTCCGTAATACTTAACATAAAACCGATAAGCCAGATACAACACGGGTTTGAGCGCAAAAACAGAATTTGCAGCCCCACCTGCATTGCCATGGCGCTTGATTATTTTGGAATCAGCTCCTCCTTACAAGAAACCGTGGATGGCGTTTATGACAAAAAAGCCGACACTTACGGCAACTGGGTTTTTAACGCTTCCTACGCCGGGCTTTACGGCTTGGAAAACGCCGTTATACGCTGCGACACCGTTAAGCAGGCGCAGAACATTGTTTCCGCCGGCATTCCTTTAATAGCAAGCATTTCTTTTAAAGAGGGCGAGCTTAAAAGCGCTCCTCAAAAAGAAACGCCCGGACATTTAGTCTTGATAAAAGGGTTTACAAAACAAGGCGATTTTATTGTTAATGACCCCGGCGCTGAAACAGACGCGCAGGTTGAAAAAATTTACGACAAAACGGAATTTGCCGCCGCCTGGCTAAAAAATAAAAAAGGCCTTTGCTACAAAATATCCAAACAAAAAGGAACCTGACATGAGAAAAATTTTCATTATTGCGCTTGCGCTTTTTATAGCCGCCTGCGGCGGGAAAAAAGAGAGCGACAAGCAAACTCTTATTTTTGCCCATAAAGGGGAAATGCAGTCTTTAGACCCAATTTATTCTTATGACGGTGTTACACAAGGGCTTATTTTAAATATCTATGACACGGTAATAAAATTTAAAGGAAGCTCAATATCAAAATTTGAACCTCTTATATCAACGCAGGTCCCTTCAATTGAAAACGGCCTTATTTCTAAAGACGGACTGACATACACTTTTCCCATAAGAAAAAATGTGAAGTTCCATAACGGTGAAATCTTAACACCCGAAGACGTAAAATATTCAATACTCCGTTTTATTTTATCTGACCGCGCGGGCGGGCCTTCCAATTTATTGCTTGAACCTATTTTGGGCGTAAACTCAACACGCGACGGAAGCAAATTTACAATAACAAATAAAGATATAGAAGAGGCCGTAAAAATAGAAGGGGATAATGTTGTAATTAAATTAAAAAGACCGTTCGCTCCTTTTTTATCAATTATGGCACGATGGTCATACATAATGAATAAAAAATGGTGCGCCGAAAACGGTGAGTGGGACGGACGCCTTGAAACCTGGCAAAAATTTAATAACCGCGAGCGCGACGACTCCTATCTGTTTAACCACATGAACGGCACCGGGCCTTTTAAATTAAACCGCTGGGATATCACGGGAAAAAGACTTTCACTCTTAAGTAATGAAAATTACTTTTTGGGCGCCCCTAAAATAAAGAATATTTTACTTATGACGGTAGATGAACCTTCCACCATGCGCCTTATGCTTGAAAGCGGCGATGTTGACGTGGCGGAAATTTCTCAAAAGTTTGATAAGCAGTATGACGGACATGAAGGCATTATCCTGGCGGATAATTTGCCAAGATTAAGGACTGACCCGGCCATATTTTTTACTTATGAAATTAACACAACCGCCAACCCAGATGTGGGCAGCAGTAAACTTGACGGAAAAGGAATACCGCATGATTTTTTTACTGATAAAGATTTGCGAAAAGCCTTTGCCCACGCTTTTGACTACCAAGCGTTTTTAACGCAAACCATGCAAAATAAAGGCACGCTTGCCAACGGGCCTGTACCGCCGGGATTAATAGGTTATGACAAAAACGCGCCTCATTATAATTTTGATTTGGAAAAATCAAAGGAATACTTTAAAAAAGCCTGGGGCGGCAAAGTTTGGGAAAACGGATTTAAGTTTACAATAACTTATAATACCAGCGGCGAAATGAGGCAGATAGCCTGTGAAATTTTAAAAAGAAATATTGAGTCTTTAAACCCCAAATTTAAAATTGAACTGCGCGGCGTGCCGTGGGCTTCTTTTTTAGAAAAAACCGATAAACGCCAAATGCCCATGTGGTCGCGCGGCTGGATTGCCGATTACGCGGACCCGCACAACTTTGTGTTCCCCTTTTTACACAGTCGGGGCCGCTATGCTTTAAGCCAGGGTTTTAAAAACCCTAAACTTGACGCTCTTATTGAACAAGCGGTAAACAGCGTAAACGTTTCCGAGAGGGAAAAGCTTTACTCTCAAATACAAAAAATTGCTTATGAGGAAGCGCCCCAAATTTACACCGTGCACCCGACAGCTTTATGGGCTTTTAGGAAAAATGTGAAAGGATTTTACGATAACCCGGTTTTTATGGGTATTTACTTTTATCCTTTATATAAAGAATAAAATATTTTTTAAGATAAATAAAACGGGCGTTCAATTTATTGAACGCCCGTTTTATTTTAAGCAATATTTTTACTGGTCAATTTTTAACATAGCCACAAACGCTTCTTGCGGTATATCAACGCTGCCTATGGATTTCATTCTCTTTTTACCTTCTTTTTGTTTTTCCAAAAGCTTACGTTTACGCGTAATATCACCGCCGTAACATTTTGCTATAACGTCCTTACGCATGGCGGGAATGGTTTCCCTCGCCACTATTTTACCGTTAACACGGGCCTGCACGGCAATTTCAAACATCTGCCTGCCGATAAGCTCTTTTAACTTTTCGCATAAAGCTCTGCCCTGCGTTTGCGCTTTGTCTTTATGCGTAACTACGGATAAAGCGTCAACAGGTTCGCCGTGTATCAGAATTTCCATAAGAACAACGTCTGAACTTCGATACTCGTCAAGTTCATAGTCAAAAGAGGCATACCCCTTTGACACCGATTTAAGCTTATTATAAAAATCAATAACCATCTCAGCCATAGGCATTATGTACTTGATAATAACGCGCATGTTTGAAATATGTTCCATTTCCAAATAAGTACCGCGCTTTTCTTTTAAAAGCGTCATAACGCCATCCATAAATTCCACGGGTGTAACTATGGTAATTGTTATGGTAGGCTCTTTAATATCAATAATATCCCCGTACGGCGGGAAATAGGCGGGGTTGTCTATAACTTTGTAGCCGTCGCCCGCGTCACGCAAAGCGGAAAGTTCCTGCGGGTGAGATTTTTTTGAAGTAAATTTAACATGATACACAACGTTAGGGCTTGTGGCTATTAAGGAAAGGTTAAATTCCCTCTCCAGCCTTTCTTTAACAATTTCAATATGTAAAAGCCCCATAAAACCAAGTCTGAATCCGAAGCCTAAAGCTTTAGAAACTTCACTTTGGTAACTAAAAGAAGAGTCGGACAAATTAAGCTTTTCAAGCGCCGTTCTAAGCAAAGGATAATCGGGTGAATCAATAGGAAAGATACTTGCGAAAACAACGGGTTTAGTTTCTTCATAACCGGGCAAAGGTTCATCGGCAGTGTTATCGGCTAATGTAACAGTATCGCCTACTTTAACGCTGTGAATATCTTTAATGCCGGCAACTATATACCCCACCTCACCCATATTTAAACCGCCACACTTAACAAGCTGCGGAGTCATATAACCTATTTCTTCTATCTTCGATGTCAGCCCACCACCCATAAGGCGAAGAGTCTGCCCTTGTTTTAAAGATCCGTCAAACATACGAACGTAAATAATTACGCCTCTAAAAGGGTCATAAAAAGAATCAAAAATTAAAGCGCGGGGTTTACCGTTAGGATTCCCCTTAGGCTCCGGGATATCGGTAACAATTCTTTCAAGTAAATGGTCAACGCCCATGCCTGTTTTGGCGCTTACGCGCTCGGCTAAAATAGGCTCTCTTAAAATTTCCCAAAGCTGTTCTTCGGACAAGTCAGCATCCGACTGTGATAAGTCAACCTTATTCATTACGGGAATAACTTTAAGCCCTAAACTCTGCGCCAAGTGGGCGTGCGCTACAGTTTGCGCCTCAACTCCTTGGGACGCATCCACAAGCAGCAAAACGCCCTCGCAGGCGCGCAAAGAACGCGCGACCTCGTAGGAAAAATCCACGTGTCCGGGAGTGTCAATTAAATTAAGCTCATAGTCTTTATATTTAATGCGCACAGCTTTAGCTTTAATGGTAATGCCTCGTTCTTTTTCAAGCTCCATCCCGTCTAAAAGCTGCGCCGTCATTTTACGTTTAGCCACGGTTCCCGTATCTTCTAAAATACGGTCGGACAAAGTTGTCTTACCATGGTCAATATGTGCTACTATGGAGAAATTACGAATTTTCATCTACTATTGTTAAACTCAACTTTTTAATTTCTTCAGAACTTCCCATCAAAAGAGCAGCCTGCGCAAAGTTTGCGCAAGTATCATAACTTATTGTGCGAAGCCTGTTTTTTATTCTTAAAAACATTCTGGGCGTAGTTGAAAGAGTATCAACACCAAGCCCTATAAGAAGAGGCACTATAGCCGGGTCGGAAGCTAATTCCCCGCAGACGCTTACGCTCTTATGCTTTTGCTGGCAAGACTGAACTATGTCATTAATAATTCTTATTACGCCCGGATGGTACGGATCATATAAATCGGCCACTTCCTCATTTACCCTGTCCACCGCTACCATATATTGTATCAAGTCATTAGTGCCAATGGAAACAAAATCTATATGAGGCAGCACAAAATCAAGAGCTAACGCTATGGAAGGCACCTCAACCATAATGCCCAAATCAATTTTATTTTTAGGATATATACCTTGCAAAGAACATTCTTGCAACACTTGCTCAAAAATGCCTTTCGTTTCCAAAACCTCTTCAAGTCTGGAAACCATGGGAATAATAATTTTAATCTGCGCGTTAACCTGAGCCGAAGTTTTTACAATAGCCCGTAGCTGCGAAGTTAAAAGTTCGGGGTATTTTAATAAAAACCGTATGCCCCGGCAGCCCATAAAAGGATTTAGTTCTTCCGAATAATCTCCCAGTTTTAAAGAATGCACTTTGTCCCCGCCCAAATCGGCAAGGCGTATATTAACGGGCCGCATGTCAAACTTTTTAGCTGCGGGAGTATAAAGTTCAATTTGTTCTTCTTCTGAAGGAGGAATTTCCCTTCCTAAATATAAAAATTCCGTTCTTAAAAGGCCCAGTCCGTCAGTCTTAAGTTTACGCGTTTCTTTAGAATCCATACGCGGGTCATAGTTTATCATCATTTGTACGCGTTTGCCGTCAGTGGTTATAAAAGGCAAATCATTAATTGTTTTTAACAGTGTTTCGGATTTTTTTATTTCGCGTTGTATTTTTTTATAATGAGTTAATGTTTCCGCGTCAGGGTTAACTATTAAAATACCTTTTTCCCCGTCTACAATAAGCATATCGTCATTTTGTATGGTTTTGCTGGCGGTAGATAACCCTACCACGGCGGGCAATTCCAAACTTTGGGCCAGAAGCGCCGTATGACTTGTTTTACCGCCGATGTCTGTTACAAAAGCGACAAAACTGTTATCTCTTAAAGTAAGAGTGTCAGAAGGCAGTAAATTATGAACAACTAAAATTGAGGAGGGTTTTGAAGGTTTAAAGGTTGTTTCCGCCCCTCCTCCCGAAAGATGGTTAAAAAGCCTTTTTGCGACATCAAAAACATCATTTTTTCTTTCCCTGAAAAACTCATCTTCCAAAGAATCAAACTGTACGATTATCTCTTCAACAGCGGAATGAACGGCGTTCTCGGCGGAAAGCAAATCGTTTTGTATTTTACTTAAAACCATTTTTTTAAAAGCAGGATCTTGCAAAATTGCCTTATGCGCCGTTAAAAGTTGCGCGTATTCGGCCCCCAAAATATTTTTTATTTCAACCTCGGCTTTTGTAAGATCATCTTCAGTTTTTTTATAAGCCGCGCGCATGCGGATAACCTCGGATTTCACATCCTCTTTAGTTATCTGCCTGCGTTCCGTAAGCGGGCTTGCGAAATGGTGTATGTAAGCCGGCCCTATAGCAACGCCCGGGCTTGCCGCGACCCCTGTTATTGTAATCATTAATACGCCTCTGAAAAATTGTTCTCAAACAAGTTTAATATAGCGTTAAGAGCCTCATTTTCGTCCGACCCGTCAATGGCTACCGTAAGTATGCTGCCGTATTCAGCCGCCAGCATCATAATACCCATAATGCTTTTAGCGTTAACCTCAACGCCGGATTTTGTTATTTTAATATCAGCCGCGAACTTCCCGGCCGTCTGCGCCAGCATAGCCGCCGGACGCGCGTGCAACCCCATTTTGTTTTTTATCTGTATGTCTCGTGTAATCATAATTCCTATATAAAATACGCCACTAAACTAAAAATTAAAGTAAGCAGAATATATAAATAAACGCTTGGTATATCATACTTCTGCGCGAACCCGCTCATAACAACAACAAATAAAATTATTGCCGTAAAAATAAAAATCTCAGCTGAGAAAAAGAAAACTTTTACGGTATCATATATATATAACGAAATAATAAGCAGTGTTATTATAAGGCCTATAAACCTAAACACTTTAATAGCTCTGTTCCAGTCAAAAATTAAAAGACCGAAAGCATGGTCCCTGTCGCCCTCATAGGACGCCTCTATACCTTTCCATCTTACATATAACGTTATAGAATTATAAACAACTAAAATAAAGCCCAGCAAAAACGCTGCCTGCATATTTGAAATATAACAGGAATAAAAAATATCTATTGTGCCCATGGCGCATAAATAAGCGGCCAAAATACCCGCGGCTAGAGTAAGCGGTTTCCAGGAATCCCAAAAAAGCCTATCCCCTATTGAAGCGGAAGAAGATGCCAAAAAAGTTTTTATAACGCGCCATTCTGTTTTTTTCATCGGGGCTAAGGCGACGTCCCCTTCCGAACGGGCCAAAGCGCCGTAACAAAAAGAAGCCATAATAGGGTTAGTATTAAAAGTTTCCATATAACGCAGCAGAGCGGAGTCTAAAGCTTTTGCTTTATAAAATTTTTTAAGCCAGGGCGTCATAACAAAAGCAAAACCCAACCCCTGGAACCTAAGATAATTCCAGCCCGTTTGAAGAAAAAAAGAACGCGTAAAAATTGTTAATTTATCTTTAAAATTCATCAACCGGCCTTCTCAGTAAATTTTCTGAGTAATATAAAAATACCCATCCAGGGAACGGCGATATACGCCGTTCTGAAAGCAAAATGTATTCGCTCATGCACATCCTGCCCGTAATACAAAACCGTTTTTGCCGCAAACACCACAAACATTAAAAATGCAAAGTTAAGAACAATTTGTAAAGTTAAACTTGAAATCATAAAAACCTTTATTGCCTTAAGCGGTTCTTCCGTTAGCTCTTTGTTTTTCTCAAGCAGTTTTTTGCCTATATAATTGCGGGTTAAAAATTCAATTTGTTTAAAAATAAGTCCGGCTACCACTCCGTAGAAAAAAGCAAAATATACCGGCGCGCCAAAGCCCGCCGCAACAACCGCCGCAAATACTGCCACCGTACCGTTAGGAGGCAAAACCCCGCCTACGGGAATATAGTCTAAAAACAAAAGTTCTATTAAAACGCCTATTTGCAAACCAAGCCCGATATTGCCCATAAAAAAACCCAAAATTATACCGGCTACAAACGGCCGGCCTACGCCGAACTGTCCAAAACTTACGTTATCAAGTTCAAGCAAAGCGGCAACAAGACATACCAATATAATCAGCTGCATAGCAGACTCTCCAGATTATTGTGCGGCTCCTTAGGAACCGAACGCCCGTCAAGTTTAATTCCGATAATCATAAAGTTTTTAAGCATTTGTTTTTCTTTTTCATCTAAATAAACGTCAGTTAATACTTTGTTTCTTCCTTCACGGTAATGAAGCCCGCCCACATTTAAATTTTTTATTCCAAGCCCTTTTCTTATTACCACGTCAACATCTTCTAAAGAACTGAAAAGAAGAAATATTTTTTTATCCGTCTCTTTTAAATACTTCACAGCGTCTTCATTATTTAAAATTTGAAGTCCGTAGTTCGAAGGCAGGGAAATTCGTAAAAGAGACTTGACAAGATTGTCCGCCTCGTTTATTATAACAACAAATTCATCCACTTCCATTCTAGGAAGCCAGCCTTGAACAATTTGCCCGTGAATCAAACGGTCATCGACTCTTGCAAAAACAATTGGCATATAAAACTCTCTCAAATGCGGAAGAGCAATACTTAATATATTACTCCCGCAAAATATTTCTATTTACTCATAAAATCAGTGGCATTAATTACGGCGCGCCTGCCGTCAGCTTCCGCTTTTTGGGCAAGTTCAGCCACGTTCATTTTGCCTCTATTATACAGGGCAGACATAAGCATACCCATATTCAAACCTGAAAGAATAAAAACATTGTTCATGTCCTTAGCGGCCAGAATAGGAGCGTTTACACCCGTACCGCCAAAAATATCGGACAAAACCAAAACGCCTTCCGGCGAATTTAAAAAAAGCATTTCAAGTTCCTGTATAAGAACTTTAATATCGCTGCTGCAAGTTACAGAATAGGTATAAACATCTTCTAAAGAAGAACAGCTTAAATTTTCAGCCGTTTCCAAAAAACTTTTTGATAACCCGCCATGCGCTATCAGCACAAGTTTTATCATAAAGGCCCCCTGTTATTTTTTTATATCTCTGTGATATTCGGATACGGTAAATCCGCTTTGGCTTAAAGCTTTTGTCAAAGCGTTAGCTATAAAAACGCTTCTGTGCTTTCCGCCCGTGCAGCCTATAGCAATGGTAAGGTAGGATTTGCCTTCTTTCATATATTTGGGAATTAAAAATTTAAGCATATTTAAATATTTAATTAAAAATTCGTTAGCTTCAGGAAAAGACATTATATATTTCGCTACGGGAGAATCCAACCCCGTTTTTTCTTTAAGCTTGGGCTGGTAGTACGGGTTTGGCAAAAAACGCACGTCAACAACAAGATCGGCCTCCAACGGGATGCCGTGTTTAAACCCGAAAGAAAGAACGCTGATTTGCATCTCACTGTCTTTTTTTAAGTTGCACACAAGAACTTTGGAAAGTTTTTCCTTAAGCTCACCCAAGGTAAGATTTGTAGTGTCAATTTCTTTATCGGCAATGTTTCTAAGAGGCTCAAGCTGTTTCCTTTCCTGCGCTATAGCCGCAATAAGTTTTTTCTGTATAGGGTGCTTGTGTTTAGTTTCAGAAAAACGCTGAACAAGTTTTGAATCGGACGCGTCTAAAAAAATTGTATAAACATGAAAATCTGCCTTTTTAATATTGGCAATTATCTTGGGTAAGGTTTTTAAATCTTTTCCTTCCCTTATATCTACGCCAAGAGCGATATTTTCTTCTTTCCTGTTTTTTAAATGATCAACAAAATGTTCAAATAAGGCAAGCGGCAAATTATCCACGCAATAGAAACCAAAATCGCCGAATATCTGCAGGGCTTTTGTTTTGCCCGCACCGGATAACCCGGTAATTATAAATATTTTTTTATTATTTATCATCTTTATTCCCCGATGCCCTTTGCCCCATTTTATCTAAAACTCTTTTACTAAATTCCTGCGCCGAAAAAATGCCCTGGTGTCTAAGCCTTTGGTTAAGGGCGGCGACTTCAATTAATATTGCAAGATTCCTGCCCGGAGTAACAGGTATGGATAACGAAGGTATTTCCAAATCCAAAATAGTTGTTGTTTTTTGCTCTATTCCAAGCCTATCTATAGTCATGTTAGACGCCGCGGAAGTAAGCTTAACTTCCATCGCTATTTGGCTTGATTCCATTGTAAAACCCACGCCAAATAAAAGTTCAACGTCTATTATCCCAAGCCCGCGCACTTCCATATAATGCCTAATCATATTAGGACACGAACCTATTAAAATATTTCCCCTTCGTCTTTGTACCTCAACGATATCGTCAGACACCAAGATATGCCCGCGTTTTACAAGTTCAACAGCACATTCGCTTTTACCTATGCCGGGCTCGCCTCTTATAAGAATGCCAAGGCCGGACACGTTAACCAGCA
Source organism: Elusimicrobium minutum Pei191 (assembly GCF_000020145.1). Lineage (NCBI taxonomy): Bacteria > Pseudomonadati > Elusimicrobiota > Elusimicrobia > Elusimicrobiales > Elusimicrobiaceae > Elusimicrobium > Elusimicrobium minutum. The sequence goes on along the minus strand of NC_010644.1, from coordinate 133,419 downwards.
CCCCGTGCACGTGCGTGGTAGGGGATACTTTTTCATCTAAAAAAGCGGAAAGCTCCCCTACAAAAGCGGAAGTTTCCAAAACCGTTGTAAAAAGAGGAACACAACCTTCTTTACAGGCCGCTATAAGCGGTTCTAGAGGAGGCTGCCCGGCGGTTATAACCAGACACGGCACATTACCTACGGCAAGCATTCTTCTTACATTTTCTTTAAGTTCGGCCGGGTTAGCCTGTTTACAAAAAGCATATTCCCCGCGGCCTATAACCTGTACAAGATCCGCGCGGAAATTCTCCAGATATCCTACCAACGCAAGCCCCGGTCTGTTAACGTTTCGGTGCGAAATCTCCCTGTCAAGATACTCTGCGCAGCAAACAGTTTCAAGCCGCAAATCATCTTCCTTGGCTTTTAAAACTTCTTCCACGCTTATAGACCTGAAATAATTACGCGAATTTTTAGGACTTTCGGCCATAAACTTTCCTTTGGAATCTTTTAAAACAGCGTGAAACCGCTTTACAAAAACAGTTTCACGCCGCCGTACAAAAGGTTATTTCTTTTTTACCGGTTTAATAAGGCCGTATGTGCTGTCAAGCCTTTTAAAAATAATATTAATTTGCTTTGAGTCTTCGTCTAAAAACATCCAAAAAGTGTAGCCAAGTCTTTCCATTTCATAAACGGCGTCTTCCGGGTTCATGGGAGTTACTTCAACCTGTTTGATTACAGAAAATCTTACATCGTTTTGAACGGACATAACAGGATCGATAAAATTAACAATTTCTTCTTTTTTGCTTCTTCTGGATTTTGTTTTTTCTTTAATTTTTTTAAGCTGGGCTTCCGCTTTAAAAGCGGCAGCGTCTATAGCTTTATAAAGGTCGCTTTCGATGGCAGTGGCATCAACTGTATTTTTATTCCCGACATGAACGATTATCTGCGCTTTTTGGTTAATCTTTTTATCTACTGATAAAAAAATCTGCGCCCAAACGACTTGGTCAACATATTTTTCCATCTTATCAAGTCTTGTCTGTGCAAAATCTTTTATTGCCGGTGTTAATTTAATATTTTTAGCTGTAATTTGTATTTCCATACTGCCTCCGTTAATTGCGGGCATAAAACCCTTTTACAAAGTTGCGACCCGTCCTCTGATTAAAGAATTTTTTAGAGGGATAGTCAATATATATTTTAATAAATATATCATTAAAATGATATATAAATATTATACCCCTTTGCCCGTGAAAAAAACAAATAAAAAACCCCCGGTTTTAACCGGGGGTTTTATTTAATCCTTCTTTGGTTCTTTATAAAACAGATTTCCTATCCATCTGCCAAGATCGTCAAGCAAAGTATAAGTGACAGGTGTCATCAAAAGCGTAACAAGCAATGATAATGTCTGCCCGCCTATAACGACGATGGCCAAACTGCGTCTCAGCACCGCCCCCGAGCCGGTACCAAACACCATTGAAACAACGCCCATAACAAGAGCAATTGTAGTCATCAAAATAGGTCTTAAACGCACTTTGTTACCTTCCAAAATAGCGTCAAGCCTGTGTAGCCCTTCGGAACGCAGTGTATTGATATAGTCTATCTGCAATATAGAATTTTTACTTACAACGCCTATTAACATAAACAAGCCCAGCAAACTGAAAATATTTAGAGTTTGCCCGGTTACAATAAGCGATATTAAAGCAAACGGCAAAGTAAGCGGCAACGAAACAAGCACCGCCACAGGATGGGTGTAGCTTTCCATTTGAGAGGCCAAAATCATGTATTTAAACAAGAAGGCTAAAATAAAAGCCATGATAAAGGATGACATCATTTTGCCCATTTCTTTACCCATACCTATTATTCTTCCATTGTATTCTTCGGAAGGATTTAAACTTCTGAAAACTTCTTCCATAACTTTACTTCCGGTACCGATATCCATGCCGCCCGTAGGGTTGGCGGAAACCGTTACCTGGCGCTGCCTGTTATATCTGTCAATCTGAGTGGGGCCAAAGCCTTCCTCAATCTTGGCAAGACTGTCTAAACGCACCGGCTCATTCTTGGAAGGAACCAATAACGCCGATACTGTAGCCACGTTGGCCCTGTACTCACCCTGTACTCGCAGGCGGACTTCGTAAAGTTCGTCGCCGTCTTTAAACTTGGTAATATCTTCCTCGCCGCTGACCATGGTTCTTAAAGCGGACGCGATATCAAGAACTTTTACCCCTAAGTCTTGGGCTTTATCCCTGTCTATAATAACGCGGTATTCCGGTTTAGCCAACGAGAAGGATACGTCAACATCGATAAATCTGGGGTCTTTTCTTAATTTATCCGCCATAGCGGTTGAATACTTTGTAAGCATTTCAATATCCGGCCCCGAAATAAGATACTGCATCTGCGCGTGGCCGCTGCTAGGACCCTCGGCAACGATAACAACCATTGTTCTTAAGCCGTCATATTTGCCGATAATTTCCCTTACTTCATCCCTATATTTAAAGGTTGTAATTTTGTTCCTGGTATTTCTGTCTTCAAGTTCCAACAAAATTGAACCTTCATTAACGGGTGAACTGCCTATCATGCTGTCAGCAGGCACACCAACGGAAACGAACATATTTTTAATATACGGAAGTTGTCTAAGATCATCGGCCAAAGTGTTAAAAATAGCCATAGAATCCTCATAACTTACGCCTACCGGCGCCTTGATGGTAGCTCTTATCTTACCGCTGTCATCTTGCGGGATAAAGTCTTTACCCACGCCTTTAAAAATAGTGTTTACCACAATATTTTGCGTATTTACGGAAAAAGAAGGTTTTACTATTTTAATAAACGGCTCTAAACCTACCAGCATAGGAATTGTTGACACCATAAGAAGCACAGAAATCAAAACCATTGTCTTTCTGTTTCTAAGAGCCCATTCAAGCATAGGCAAATATTTAGCTACAAGCCAACCGTTAATTTTTGTAACATAAACTTCAATTTTGCTTTTCTTTTCGTCCCCGGTAAGAAGCTTGGCGCAAAGCATTGGAGTAAGCGTTAAAGCCACTATACCGGAAAGAGTAATAGCAACAGCTACCGTAATACCGTAGCTTCGTACAAATCTCCCCACAATACCGCTCATAAAAGCTAACGGAAGGAAAATAACAACAATTGACGCGGTTGTGGCTATAATAGCACCCGTAATTTCTTTAGAGCCGTCTAACGCGGCCTTTACGGCGCCTTTGCCGTATTCTTCCTTATGCCTGTAAATATTTTCAAGCATAACGATGGCGTCGTCAATAACGATACCCACGGCTACAGTTAAACCCAAAAGAGTCATGTTGTTTAACGTAAAACCAAACTGCCACATAAAGAAAAATGAGCCTATAATAGATATAGGTATGGCGATTGAAGATATAATAGTTGACTTCAAAGAGCCCATAAAAACAAATACAACAAAAGCCGCAAGCAAGCCGCCCAAAATCAAATGTTCTATAACGCTGTAAAAAGATTCTCTGATGTTGCCTGACTGGTCCATAAGGAAAGTAATTTGAAAATCTTCCGGTAAAATAGGTTTTATTTCCTCTATTCTTGCTTTAATGCCTTCAATAACGGCCAAAGTGTTTGTACCGCTTTGTTTTTGCACTTCCAAAGAGATGGTTCTTCTTTCATTAAGCCAGGTAGACTGCCTTTCATATTCACCGCTGTCTATAACCGTGCCGACATCGGATATTTTTATGGGACGTCCGTTTCTGGTTCCTATGTAAACATTTAAGAAATCGGCCACCGTAGGAATACGGCCCAATATTCTTAAGTCAAACTCTTTAGAAGGCTGCTCAACGCGTCCGCCCGGGATTTCAACGTTTTGTTCCTGTAAAGCGCCTTTAACTTCACTTATCGGAATACCCAAAGAATAAAGTTTAAAAGGGTTTACCTCTACATGTATTTCTCTTTTTCTGCCGCCTACTATATTAACCGAACCTACGCCGCTTATACTTTCAATGCTTTCTTTAACAAGTTTTTTGCTCATTTCGGTAAGTTCAATAACATCTCTCTCGCCGGAAATTGCTATTGTAAGAACAGGCAAAGAACTTAGGTCAAATTTGGAAATAACAGGCGCTTCCGTACCTTCAGGCAGATTAGCCTGAATCTGGTTAACTTTATCACGCACTTCCTGGGCGGCGACGTCTCCGTCCTTTTCAAGCTCGAAGGCTATAACAGTGATAGAAAGGCCGTCTAAACTGTATGAATTGATTTCGTCTATACCAGAAACGGTATTAACGCTTTCTTCTATTATTTTTGTAATAGAAGTTTCAACTTCCTCCGGACTCGCGCCGGGAAGAACAGTTTGAATGGCAACATACGGCAATTCCACGTTAGGGTACATATCAATACCCATACTTTTAAAACCTATGACACCTAATACCAAAAGGGCAATTGACAACATTGCCGTAGTAACAGGTCTTTTGATGAAGAACGAAGCGACCGTCGCTCCTGTTTGGGGTACTTCCCCCCCTACGTTTTCTTTATTGTTATCTGACATAATTAGACCTATTTTTCTATTGAAATTTTGCTTCCGTCTTTAATACCGAACGTAAACCTAATAATCTGTTCGCCTTCCTGAAGCCCGCTGCGGATTTCGGAATAACCGCCGTTTACAAAACCAAGCGTGACATTGCGTCTTTTAGCAAGTTCTCCTTCGGGAACCAAAACATATTTTGAAACGCCGTCCTCATCTGTAAAAATATTGGAGGAAAGAACGGAAACAGCGTTTTTCTTTTCGCCAAGCACCAAGTCCGCTTTTGCAAACATGCCGGATTTTAAAAGCCCCTGTTCATTATCTGCAAGAATCTCAATAGTTACGCTTCTGCTTGCAGTATCCACTACCGGGCTTATAACATTCACTTTACCCATAAATGTTTTACCGGGAAAACCTTCAACCGTAAAGCTGGCCGCCTGGCCTTTAAAAATATTTCCTATGTATCTTTCGGGCACATCTAAAATAAGCCTTACCTGGCTTTGATTGACAACAAAAGCTATGGCGGTGTTGCGCGTAACGTTAGCACCCGGATCTAAATATATTTTACCTACTATGCCCGTAATGGTTGAGGGGACAACAACCGGTTCATAAACCGCGCCGACCTCGTCACGCTCAATTAAAGATACCGTTTGCCCTTTTTTAACATTTTGGCCTTCTTTTAAAACATTTTTTAAAAGTTTGCCTTCGCTGCGCGGAAAAAGCGTAGCCTCTTCCAACGCTTTAATGCTGCCGGAAAGCAGAAGTTCGTTCTTTAAATTTCTCTTTTCTACCGTTTCCAGTTTTACCGAAAATCTGTCCTTTTCGATTTGCTCAAATATTTTATTTTTATCTTTTCCAAAAAAGAAAAACCCCGCAACCGCTAAAATTATAACGGATATTATTATTTTCCATTTGCTCATAATTATTTTCTCACCTCATAACCTACTGTAAATTTCAAATCCGCTAAAGCAGTAAACCCGTCATACACGGCTTGGGCATATTGCAACTGCGCGTTCGTAAGCGCTACAACGGAGTCATCAAGCTCAAGTCTGCTGGCCAAACCCGCGCGATAACGTTTTTTCATAGACTCAACATTCTGTTGGGATTGTTCAATAACTCTTTCCACTGTTAACATTCTCTCTTTAGCTTCGCCCAGTCTTAACCACGCGGCTTTAATGGCGATGCGCACTGATTTTTGAAGATCTTCATAATCCGCTTCAGCCTGTTCAAGCCCGAGCTGCTTTTGTTTTACGGCCGAATTAATTCTAAATCCTTCAAAAATGGACATGCTTATCCTAAGCCCCACGGATGATGTCCAATAGTAATCATTGGAGTGTTGCGGAAAGCCATTCTCGGTCTGTGCGTTATAATATTTATTAGCGAAAGCGGCTAATTGCGGAAAATGTTCCGAACGGGCCGATTTTACCTGCTGTTGCGCTGTTTTAACGCGAAGCCTTGATATTATTAAATCAGACCTGTATTCCGCAGCAAGATCATACAGCTCCTCTAATTTTTTAACTTCGGGAATCCTCACGTCCCAAATATTCCACGTTAGAGTAAGGTCCTCTTCAGGATCCATATTTAAAAGCTGCCTTAAATAAAGATTGCCCAATTCAAAATCGTTTTTAGCTGCTATAACCAAAGGTTTAATATTTGCTACGCTTACTTCTTGCGCCAGCAAGTCTAAATTGCTTGATAAACCCTTTTGGTATTTAAGCTTCATTTCATGCAAATTCTGCGTGGCGATATCAAGCTGCCCTTGTTGTACTTTAGTAACAGCGCTTGAAAGTATTATTGAGTAACACATTTCAATTACTGTTTTTTCTATTTGGTCTTTTACCGACCTTAAATTATATTCGCCGATATCCGCGTTTATTTTTGCGGATTTGACGTTAGATCTTACTCTGCCGCCGCTCCATAAAACCCATTCGGCGTCAACGCCTCCGGTAAAGGTATTGTTTTCCCCTACCTCCATCTTTTGCCCAGACACAATAAACGCCGGTTTTTCCAAATTGCGTGTATAAGTACCGCTTACCGAAACCTTCGGCAACATATATGACCTGAACTGGGTAACCTGCGAATTATATATGTCTCGCGTAATCATGGCGTTTTTAACAGAGATATTTCTGTTAAGAGCTTCGGCCACGGCTTCTTCTATAGTAATTGTGCGTCCTTCTGTATTGGTACTGACAAACAGTTTACTATATTCAGAAGTATAGCTAGACATTGAACTGCAAATAATAGTTACTATTAATAATGCTTTCTTCATCTTTTATTCCTTATAATACTCTTTCAGCCCCAAAAATATTATTTTTGTAATTTTGGACGGATACTCTTTGTCAAAAACATAATCCGGATTTTTAAAATTTAAAACAATATGCGATGTTTGCGCACCCATAAGAGCACAAAAATCTTTGACGGCTTTTGCGGGGAGTTCTCCTTTTTTTATGGCGGCTTCTATTAAACTTTCGAAAACCTCTTTCTTTTTGTTTTCGCTTTCCATAAAAGATTTTCCGCGTTTACCGCCTTTCATTATGTAACTTATTATATGTAAAATAAAGGTTTGCATCTTAGGATTTTTTTCAAAAAATTCTATTTGGCTTCTCAATGCGAGTTCAACAAGTTTTTCAAGCGTTGCGCCGCTTTTGTAAGCGTCTTCTATGTTTTTGTGAAACATACACATGCTTTCACGAATGATTTCTTTACACAAATCGTCCTTATCTTCAAAGTAATAATACAGAACAGGTTTTGTAACGCCTATATGTTCGGCAATTTCGCGCATTGACACCTGGTCGATACCTTTTTTACTCATAAGATCATAGGCTTTTTTTATTATGCGTGTTCGCATTTTCTTTTCTTTAGAAATTTTTTTTGTCATAACTTTTACCTACCGGTCGGTAAGTATATTATAACAAAACAACACTTCCGTGGCAACCTCTATTTTTCTTGGTTTTAAAATATGCTAATCTATTTCTAGTAAAATTAAAAAGAGTATGTTATGACAACTCCCCCCAAAAAAGACGTTTTTGTTCTAGGTGACGTTCACGGACATTATGATGAGTTTACCATAATGCTCCAGGCGGCCGAACTTGCGGACAGCAAATTAAACTGGAAAGGCGGCAACAGCATATTCGTGCAAATGGGCGATTTGATTGACCGCGGCCCGCAGTCCGAAAAAACTGACTTATTGGCGGACAAACTGCAAAAACAAGCTTCTGAGGCCGGCGGCGAATTTGTAAGGCTTATCGGAAATCACGAACTTGAAATTATAATGGGCAATTTTTTTATATCAGAAATGTCTAAAGAAACGGCCCAAAAATACCAGAAAAAACTTATTGAAGGTATTTACAGCGGCAAATACAAAGCCGCATACCACCAGCGCGGCCTTTTATTTACACATGCCGGCGCGTGCGACAAGCTTCTTAATATATTAAAAATGCAACTTGGTTCGCTTACGGAAGCCAAAGTAGCTTCTTTAATAAACAATATTTTTACAAACTGCGTTAAACACTCTTTTTTTAAACATCCCATATTTAACATAAGCATTTCCCGCGGAGGAAGAGATAAATACGGCGGTATATTTTGGGAAGACTTGGAGGATTTGTACCTTTCTTTTCCCAGAAGCCCGGTACGCCAGGTTGTGGGACACACAATGGTTGATGAGGTTGTGGTAAACCCCGATAAAAATATTATCGCTACTGATATAGGCCTGCACCGCTCGATACAATATTTAAAAATACATGAAAAAAATATTGAAGTTTATACCGTGTCTTAAGATTTAAAAACCCCGGGTAAAAACCCGGGGTTTTTCTTCATTGTAAATTTTATTATTTTAGTCTTTTAAATTTTTAAAAGCTTTAAATAAAAGAGCAAAAATCCCCATAAAAACATACAAACTGAAAACAATAAAAATAACATTTTGAGGATATTTAAAAGTAAAGAAAACAAGCAAGGCTATAAATATTATAAAACCGACGCCTCGCTTCTTTCTTTCTTTTTTATCTTTAAAAGCGGCGTAAGGTATATTTGAAACCATCAAAACAGACAGCGCTATAACTATCAACGCCATAAAATTATAAATATACGGAAGAATCATGTTTAAAAACGGAATATTCTGCCCTTTTCCCAAATCTAAAAATACCATATAAGAAACCGCAAAAGCGGCGATTATAGCGGCGGCCGCTGGGGTTGGCAGTCCCGAAAAATGTTTTTTAGAACCTGTTCCCGCGTGCGCCATAGCGTTAAACTTAGCAAGCCTTAAAGCTCCGCACAAAAGAAATATAAAAGCAATGCAGGTGCCTATTCCGCCGTAATCTTTAAGCGTCATATTATAAATAAGGAAAGCGGGCGCCGCGCAGAAGGAAATAATATCCGCCAAAGAATCCATTTCCACGCCAAATTCGCTTTCGGCGTGAAGCATCCTTGCCACTCTTCCGTCAAAAGCGTCTAAAACCATTCCTAAAAAAATAAGCCAGCCGGCTCTGTAAAAATTGCCGCCGAATGAGGACAAAATAGAGAAAAAGCCGCAAGCCAAATTACCTATTGTAAAAAGGGACGGAACAGCCATAGCCCCCTTATGTTTAATTACGTCAAAAGTCTTTTTCTTTTCCATATTTTCCGCCTTAAAATATTTTGCCGCCAAAAAAGTTGTTTTTTGGCGGCAATAAAACAAAGTTCTCTAAAATTACGGAGCCTGGTGCCAAAGGCCTAAAACAGTAACGCCGCCTTCAACTTTTTGTCCTTCTTTAACCAACACTCTTACAGCGTCTTTCGGCAAATATACCGCGACCTGCGAGCCAAACCTTATATGCCCGACAAGCTGCCCTATGGTTAATTCGTCGCCTTTTTTAACGTTACAAATAATTCTTCTGGCTATAGCGCCGGTAATTTGTTCAATATGGGCAAACTTATAATTTTTTGAAAGTTTAATTAAATTCCTTTCATTTTTATCAGCGTCGGGATTATTGGCAAACAAAAAACCGCCCTGTGTATAAACAACATCTTCCACCGTGCCTGACATAGTGGCGCGTTGAACGTGTACGTTAAAAATAGAAAGGAAAATGCGGATTACCACTACATTAGGGTCTTCTTCTGTTTTTACAGACATTACCGTGCCATCGGCAGGGCAAGCTATTTCATCCTTAGAAAAAACGGTGTTTCTTTCAGGACTTCTAAAGAAAAACGCGCAAAAAACGGCAAAAGCCAGAACAATAATGCCAAGCCAGCACCATAAAAACCAGCCTAGCAGTGCACCGGCTATGGCAATTAAAAGAACGGGAATTCTTGCCTCAGGAAGCACTGTAAAAACCCAGCCAAACGCCTGTCCAACAGTATTTTTAAAATCTTCAAACATTTTTATCACTCCCCCAAAACAGTTTTTGTCTTAACCCATAAGAAAGTGTGGGCAGGGGGGGACTCGAACCCCCACGATCTTGCGATCAACAGATTTTAAGTCTGTCGCGTCTACCAATTCCGCCACCAGCCCAACGTGTATATTTTAGCAAATAAATTTTATATTGTGCAAAATTTATAAAGCTAAAACAAAAAACTACTTCAATTTTTCACTATAGATAAAAATCATTCTATTTTATATTAAAGTGTACTTTAAACAAGATCTTTAGTTTTATTGAAAAACTTTTGGCAAAACATTACTTTAATCTCATATTCTTTGACATATTGCTGTAAACTTCTATCCGAAGTAACAACCGTAACGCGCTCGCCGTTATTGTGCAGATAAAGCGCCTGCTCGTATATAAGTTCGTCCGCGCTTATATCTTCGGCGAAGTAAACTTTTAAAGCGCGCCTTACCGTGCTGCCAACGGGTCTGAACACGCCGTCAAAGATTACCCTGAAAAAAGAACCGTAATAATGCTCCGTTTCGGACAAGTCTTCTAAAAAATCAAGAAATTCTTTGGTAAGTTCTTCCTCATTTTCTGCGGTGGCGTTAAGACAGCTTCGGACAAAATTATGCCCGTCAATTATATAAATTGATGGTTTTTTGCTTATATACATTATTTTATATCCTTATATAAAAATGATACAATATTAATCCCTTATAAGGTAGGAGAGCAAAATTAAAACGGCAAAAGCCGTCTTTTGCTTTTATACACGGGGGTGACAAGTTTCGACAGGTGCATGTCTACTCTTGGTTGCAGGTACTGGTTGGCCAGGCCAGTTAAAACAGGGCTAAAAAAAATAATCGGCAATCAAACCGAACTTAACTGGGCTACAGCCTAGTTTCCATATCTCTGCTTTCTCCCGCGAAGCGGGGAATATGGTCAAGAAGCGGGATGCTGTTTTAAAGGCGAGCGTCGTACTTTAGAACTTAAGACTTACGAGGCGAACAAAACTCCGGCGGTTACGGGCCTTGGGTTTTGTTATTAACCGTAACTAAACCTGTAGTAGCCTAGATTATGCTGTGCTTGGACGGGGGTGCGAATCCCCCCACCTCCATTTTATATTTTTTAATAAAGCTTGCTTATTATGGCGGAAAGCTAAAATAGCGTAAAAAAACCGCTAATCGTCCCAAAATATATAGTTTGGCAAGTTCAAGCAAAATATGCTTTATTTATATTAAGATTTTTTATTTTAGGAGATTTAAATGGCTGATATAAAATTCACTACCGATGGATGGCGCGGCATTATCGCATGGGATTTTACTTTTGAAAATGTGCGAAGACTCGCGCAAGCTTTGGCTGATTTTATAAATGAGAACGCCCCCTCATCAGAACCGGGCAAACATACGGTTGCCGTAGGTTACGACAGAAGGTTCTTATCAGACAGGTTCGCCGCGGATATAGCCGCCATTTTACGTTCTAATAAAATTGACGTTATTTTACTTTCCGAGCCGGTTTCCTCACCCGTATTAAGTTGCTTAAGCATGGAACAGTTTTGGATGGGCATAATAGTAACGGCAAGCCACAACAAACCGCATTGGAACGGCGTGAAAATAAAAATTGAGGGCGCGTCCGCCTCTCCCAGAATTACAAAAGAAATTGAAGGTTTTATAGACGAAAGCCCAGTGCTTTACCTTCACGGTCAAAAAGCTGAACAAAAAGATTTTAAAAACGTATACCTTAAATATTTAAACTCACATATAAACACAAAAAAAATACAAGGAATAAAATCCCCGATAGTTTTTGACTATATGTACGGCAGCGCCGCCGGTATAGCTGAAAAGGTTTTGCCTAAAAACAAAATAATAACTTTAAGAGAAGAATACGACCCTTCTTTTAAAGGAATAAAGCCTGAACCTATTGCTGAAAATTTGACAGAGCTTATGACGGCGGTTACAAAAAACAAGGCCGCGCTGGGCATAGCTTTTGACGGCGACGGCGACAGGGTTACAATTATTGATGAAAAAGGCAGCTGCCTTACGCCTGAAATTTTATCTGCCATATTGCTTAACTACCTTATTAAAAACAAGAAATTAAAAGGCAGGGTGGTGCAAACGTTATCCATGGGATATTTGCTTAAAAGAATCGCCCGCAAACAAAATATGCCCTTTGAGGAAGTTAATATAGGCTTTAAATACGTAGCCGAAAAAATGGCGGTTGAAGACGTCGCTTTCGGTGTGGAAGAATCCGGCGGATACGCATGGAAAGGTATTGTGCCTGACAGAGACGGCATGATTGTAGCCCTTACTTTTCTTTACATTATGGCAAGCACAGGCAAAAAAGCCAGCGAACTTGTCGCAAATATTGAAAAAGAATACGGCGCCAGCGTTTATTTAAGAAACGACCATCCTTTAAAAAAACCCCTGGACAAAGGGTTTTTAACCGATAAAATTAAAAGAAAGGTTCCCGCAAAGATTCTAGGTTATAAAATAGCCCAGACCATAACGCAAGACGGCCTTAAAATTATATTTGAAGATGATGAGTGGCTTCTTATAAGGCCTTCGGGTACAGAGCCGCTGCTCAGGGTTTATGCCGAAACTTCGGATAAGAAAAAAACCCAGGCTTTGCTGGATTTCGGTTATAAATTAGCTGTACCTTTTATAAAATAACGGAGGCATAATGAAAATAGCATTGGTTGATGATTCAGACATGCTAAGAGCCGCAATATCAAACACCTTGGAGTCTTTCGGTTATGAAGTGATGTGTCAGGCGGCTTCCTCAGCGGAGCTTTTTGATTATCTTAAAACAAATAAAGTTAATATTGTACTTCTTGATATTTTCTTCCCTAACGAAAACGGCTTAGATACTTTAAGGGCTTTAAAACAATATCACAAAGATATTAAAGTTATTATTATCACGGGAATGAACCAAAAAATAATAACGCAAGAAGCACAAAGTTTGGGAGCGGACGACATTATTTATAAGCCTTTCAGCACCGATGATCTTACTTTAGCCCTGCAAAAGTTTAAAACAACATAAAAAACGCCTTTCTTAGAAGGGCGTTTTTTATACTTTTATTTTTATATTTTCATTATTTTAAATTCAATAAAAACAGCGGCGGCGGCCAAAACAACAATTCCCCAACCTGCTATAAAAGGGCTTAAAATTCCGTTTTGCCCCGCTGTGCTTGCCATTGTCATTACCCACCAGAAAGAAAAAGACATTACAAGAGCGGCGATAATATTTATTACTTTGCCCCTTTTTCTTACGGTTACTGCGAAAGGCATTCCTATCAAGCACATAATTATAGTCATAACAGGCATAGCCAGTTTATTATGCAAATTTGTTTTTTCTTTATAAGTCACTAAACCACTACGGCCCAAAAAGCTTATTTTTTTAAGCAACTCACGCACGCTGATTGCTTTTTCTTCAATATCGCCTACGCTGATATCTTTAGGCGCTACTTTTAAATCAGATTCAAGCGTATCAAAAACTTCTTCTCTTATGGTTATACCCTCTTCGAAATAACGTATTACGCCGTCTTTATAAAACCAAATTTTTTCGTCTTTATCCCACACAAGATTTCTGGCCACTATCTGCTTTTCTATTTCCCAATTTTCATTATAAAATTCCGTTGTTATGCCGTACATAGTCAAGGAACCGCTTTGTAAAGTTTGCGCCAAAAGCATTTGGCGGGGATTAATTCTTAACGTAATATTTCTTTCTATACCTGCTTGAAAATCTTTATCCCCCCGGAGCTGCCTGCGAAATACCTGCTCAGCCTTTTGGCTGACGCGCGGATAAACAAACTCCTGCATTAAGGAATTAAGAAAAACAACCAAAATAACACACGCGATTAAAGGAACAAACAGTTGCCCAGGCCTGTAGCCGCTTGCCAGACAGGCGGTCCATTCCCCGCCGGCGACCATGTCGGAAATAACAAATAAAACAGCAAGCAGGCAGGCAACCGGCAAAAGCATGCCCAGCCAGCTGGGTAAATTTAAAAAACAATATTTTAAAATCAGTCTGAATGTGGCATAGCCGTTGGTGATGCTTTTTATATTCTCAAAAAAATCACCTAACAAAACTAAAATGCAAAACATTGCCATCGCAAAGAAAAACGGCATCCAAAATTTTGAGGCTATGTATCTGTAAAGTATTTTAGGTTTTATCTTTTCAATCTTGTTTTCCATAAATATCTCGAAACTATTAACCCTGCCGCTATCGGTAAAAACGGCGCGAAATACGCCGCAATTTCATATTTTTTACCCAAGCTTACACCCGCCATAAGCAGCATGTAAAATGAAAGAACTATAACTATACTCCAAAGCATACCCCAAGCCTTATTAGCCCTTTTGCCGAAACTAAAAACCAACGGACAGCTTAGTAAAACCAAAACCAAAGGCGACAAGGCTAAAACCTGCCTCATGGCTACGTTGGTTTTATGCTCGGCTCTTTCTTTGTCCGTCAGTTCGCCGGAATAAATACGCGCTATAAGCTGCGGAGTGGTAAATTCCTCCTCTCTTAATCTTCTTTCTTTCGCTCTCACAAGAGGAAACGTTACATGATAGCTTTTAAAATTAGCGGCCATTATTTTAGAAGGATCTTCGGAAGACACTCTTTGCATCTGCCCGTCAAAAAGTTTAAGCCCCACATAATCGCTTGTAACATTCACTATACCGCTTAAAGCGTTAATTTTTGTAGTATAATTTGCAGAATCGTTTTTGTTTAACAAACGCACCTGCGACATAAGATTTGTTTTGGGATCTAGGCTTTCCATATACAAACTCCAGTCGCCTATTTCCATAAAAGTTTTGGGTTCCAGAATTACCTTGCCTATGCGGCCGCGCACGTTATTTCTGGCGTCTAAAAACGATTTTGTGTTTTTAGGCGTTATCCAGTTTGTGAAAGAGAAAATTACAAGAAACAAAAATAAGGCAAAAATAAAAAGAGGTTTTGTTATTTCTTTAAAAGAAAAACCAGCCGCGCGCAAAGCTATAATCTCGCCGTTTTCACTCATGTTGCCCAAAGTAAGCAGCACCGCAAGTTGAAACGCCATAGGGGCACACAAAGAAAAAACATCCGGCACAAGTTTTACAAGTGTTTTAAAAACCCACAGCATATCCGCGCCAAATGTCATGGCGAGATTAAAGAGTTTGATAAAGTGCATCATGAAAAAGATGAAAACAAGAACAAACAAGGCTCCTAAAAAGAAGGTAAGCAGGTTCTTAATCATGTATTTGGAAATTATGTTTATGCGCATTGTTTATATATTTTAACTTTTTTTTAAATATATATATATTAATTATTTTTTTAATATTTTAACAAATCATTTATATGATTTTATATTATGTATAGTGGAGTATTTTCCGCTAAATGAAAAAAATTATCAGTTTAACGTTGTCTCTTTTGTTGTTAACGCAATCGTTGCCTTTATTTGGCAATGAATACGGCTTATCAATCCTCGGTGATGAAGATTACACTATTCTTGCATTACCGGAGGATAGTTTTCCCGCCGCGCCAGAAGAATTAAGCAATGTTGAACTGATGGATTATTCCGAACAATTTTGGAGAGATGCCGTCCGCTCTATAGACGGAGATAACCCTTTAGATAAAGATGTCCCCCCGCCGATTACCAGCCTGCGTCCGTCATTTGCGATCCCGTTGCAAGGAACAAGCATTTCCTTAACAGGCAGACAGACATTAGGTATTAAAAGTGAAGCTAAAAATTATAAAAACGAAAACAAAAATTCTACTGATTCAAAGAGTTTTAGCAGTTTCGCGTTTGAACAGCAAATGCAGGTAAAAATGCAAGGCAGAATAGTGGACAGAATTTTTGTTGATATCAATTACGATAACCAAAACGAAGATACCAGAGATATTTTTGTGTCATACCGCGGTAAAGAAGGGGAACTTGTCCAAAGCGCGGAATTTGGCGACGTACAATTATCTCTGCCTAAAACGGAATTTATTTCTTTTAACAAACAGCTTTTCGGCGCTAAAATGCATTTACAGCATGACAAAGCAAACTTAAGACTTATAGGCAGCAAAACAAAAGGTACCAGCAGGTCAAAACAGTTTAGGGGAACCAGCGTTTTTGAAACTGTTACCATACGCGACATTGATTATATTCGAAGAACATACTACAACGTAAGAGAAATGCTTGACTCATCAGATCCCGGCGCCTCCTTTTTTACATATCAAATAGCAAGAAACAGCGAATTTATCTATCTTAATGACGGGTCTTCATCAAGCCAGTTTCGCTTTGAAACTTTATCTTACTCAGACACGGCGGACCCTTTAATTATATCAAGCGGAAAATTTAGACTTTTGGAAAGAGGTGTTGATTATACTATAGACTACAATAACAGTTTAATAGTTTTTAGAAACTCGCTCGCGGAAAGCGACAGCGTTGTTATTGATTACACAAACACCGCGGGCCAACGCCTGTTTGATATAGGCGCCGCAAGCACTTATAAACTTTTAAAAGCAGCTTACGATAAACCCATAGCGCCCGGCCGAGCAAGCACATATACGGAAGTAAAAACCATGTATAATATCGGGCGTAAACAAATAACGCGTGATGACGGCAACGGTAATTTTACGCTTGTTTTGCAAGACGCTAACGGGAACAATATAAGCAAACAAGAAGGACAAATTTACCCGCAAGATATTGAGGTTGATTTTGAAAAAGGCACATTCAAACTTAACAGACGTTTAAATGAAGCCAGCGTTTATAACAACACGCCGTTGTCTACAAGAAACTTATCTTTCAGAGTTGAATTAAACTCAAAAGTAAAATCCTATTTTGTGGAACCGAATATAGTTGTACAATCTGAAACCGTTAAAGTAAACGGACGTACTTTAAAAAGAAATGAGGATTATTATATTGACTACTCTTCCGGTTTTTTAACTTTTTACAAAGAAGGCACCGTTACGGAGGACTCCACCATAGACGTTACTTATGACACAACTGGCGGTTCAAGTTCGGATGTTTCATTATTAGGAGCAAGGCTGGATTACGATTTTACTGAAAACATAGGAGTCGGCGCCACTGTTTTACAAGAAGGGAGCAGCACTTCAAACAGCGCTCCCAATATTAACTCTCTTACACAGCAGCTTACAGTTTATGAAGCGGACATAAAAGCAAAAGACGTACAGGTTACCGAGGATTTAAAAATTTCAGCTTCCGGTGAAGTGGCGCAAAGCGTAAGGGAAAAAAACCTCTTCGGCTACGCTCTTATTGATAATATGGACGACGCGAAACAAATGGTCGCGGGAAGCGTGATTTTTAGAGATTGGAAAATAGCTTCGAACCCGGGCTTTGAGACCAGCACAGGGCAAAATTCTTATTGGGGAGCCGTACATTGGGATACGCAGAGCATAAACGCTCTTCAAATAAACCCCAACTCGGCAAGCAGTTCTTCTGATTCACAGGATGTTTTGGTTATTGATTACGATTTCACTAATTCGGATGAGGTTTCAATAGTTTATCCTTTGAGTGACAGCGGTGTTGACCTGTCAGAGAAAACCATGTTCGAATTAACCGCTTTAGGCAATTCAAGCGGACCTTTAATAAACGTGCATTTCGACCAAATTAATGAAATCTCAGACAGCAGTTTAGGCGACAACACTATAACCTGCAGCAAATATTGGCCTGATTATGTGCCTAAAACCGAAGACCTTTATTGCAGGGGTTCGGTATCTCCGGAAAACGACAGAGGCTGGCTGTTTGTTAACCCGGACAATACGACCGCGCGTTATGACCCTTTTGCAAATAATGAGTTTAACAGATTCTCACAGCCTAACGGTATTGTGGATACGCAAGATTTAGATAATAACGGACGTTTAGACACCGGCAACCCTAATATCGGCGGAAGTTTCGGCTACCCGGCTTCGGCCGCAATCAACCAGCCTATAGCAGGCATGGCGGGGAGCATATTAAATAACACGACCTGGGAAACGTTTACAACCCCCCTTAATTTAACCTCTTTAACAAAAGATAACTGGACAAACATAAAACACTTAAGAATCTCCCTTAAATATAATGGCGGAAGCAGAACGGGAAGAATAAAAATAGCAAATGTCGGCGTTTCAGGCAATGCGTGGACTCCAGACTCGGAAACATCCCAAATAACGGCTATTAATAAAACAGACAACACCAATTATCTTCCTATATTTGACGACGCAGCCGGCGACGGCAAACAAGTGTTTAACTATTTGTACGGTTCTCTTGACGAACTCCGTTCCGAAAGCAGAAATAAAAATATTTTTGAACAGGCCTTAGCTTTTTATTATGACACAGTGACGTATCAGGAAATACATGCCAGCAGAAATTTCAGCTCCATGGATATGACTACGCATAAAGAGCTGCGCTTTCTCCTTCACGTAAAAGATTCCGACCCTGACAGCGTGTTTTTTATGCGCTTGGGTACGGACCAAAATTACCAACAGATAAATGTTCCTTTAGATTTAGCTCCAAATAAATGGCATTTAATAAAATTAAAACTTACTGATAAAGATAATAACGGCATTCCCGAAATATTGGAACCTATTACCCCAAACGTTACGGTTGACACGGTAAATGACCCTTTAAGCCCGGCAAACGTTAACTTCAAAAAAATAAGCCGGGTTTTGGCCGGTGTCGAAAGAAAAACGGGAATGCCGGGCTCCCCTTCGGGAGAGGTTTGGCTTAATGAAATACATATGGCGAACTCAGTTACGTCCAAAGGCCTCGCGTACAGAACGGATATGAAAGTGGAATTAAACGGCTGGGGCGAAGCCGGCGGCACATATAAAAGTATAGACGACCAGTTTGAAACGCCTGTTACCGTCAACACTAATCAAAAAAATACCACTCAGGATTACTACTTGAGGCTTACAAAAGTTAACTATCTTCCCATAAGCGCGACTTATGAGCAAAGCAGGGTGGAAACTTTAACTATTTCCGACTCCGTCAATACAAACACCATAACTTCTTTAGACCAAGGCGTGGTGGAAAAGAAAACAGGAAAGATTAAAGCGGACTTTATTAAGCCGCAAATGCCTCGCCTGGGAATGGAATATATTTTTGACCGCGCCGACTATGATATGGCTGAGCGTAATGACGCTAGAAACACATATAACGCTACGGTAAACCACACTCTGCCAAGCGGATCTTTTTTAAGAGATTTAAGTTTAGGGTATACAAGCGCAAATAATGATATTAATTACAGCGACAGGCTTCTTAACTCAGCGTCAAACACATCTTACAACTCTTCGGAAGATACCAGACGCGTAAACGCCCGGTTAAGTTTTGAGCCGTGGAAAGGCTCCTCCTTCACTCCTTCTTACAGTTTAACCACGGTAAAAGAGGACCGCGACGGAGGCGGCGCTCCTGCTATAAGTTATAACAAAAGCATGCAACAGCAGGCTGGTTTTACCGGTAATTTCAGAATAACAAAATGGCTTATGCCCGCGGTAAGTTACAATATAAGCACCAATGAAACAAATAATTTAAATGAAATTACTTTCTCAAACGGCGATGCATACGGTGTAGGTGAGCTTAAAAACATTAACAGAAGCGCGGACGGCGGGGTCGCGTTAACACTTACGGTAAAAGAGATTTTCCCCAAAGCAAAACTGTTTGGCAATTTGGTTTTATCTAACTCCTACAAGCTGCAAGACGCTGATTCATATATGTACGTTGAGGACGGCTATGATTCAAAAAGCGACTTGTGGATACGAAACAATTTAGGCGCAAAAAACAAACACGCTTTCCGGCGCAATATGACGCTTAGGGATACTTTTACATCTTCCCAAAGGTGGTCCCCTTTCAGAGAATATGAGTTTACCGAGAATCTGCTGCCGTTAAAAACATTGTCAATTATCAATAATTTTACGCAAAGTTTTCAAACCACGGAAGAAACAGGAACTGAATCAAAATCATCTTCACGTACTTTGCCCGACTCCGTTATAACCATGAGCGAACTTGAAAAACTTTATGGCGGAACATACTGGCTTACTTCCACAAATATAAAAATGCGATACACGCATATACAAAATGAAATTTTTAACACACAGCTAAAAAAAGAAAACAATTACGGCCTTGAGCTGCGTTTTATGTTTATTAAAATTTTTGATACCGCTTTAATATATTCTCACCGGGACGGAGACACTAATGATTTAAGAAACAACGAAATTTCAGAAAAAATCCTTCGTGACGAATACAGCGCGCAAACATCCTTTTTTGTTAAACGGTTCCGCTTAACACCTAAACTTGCTTTTATTGAAAGCAAAAACCAGCAAAGAATGGGTATAGTAACCGAACAGTATGAAGAATTTAGCCCGAGCTTAAACTGCCGTTTGGATTTTAGCGTGCCGGGCGGGATATGGCTTCCGTTTATAAACAGGAATTATGCCACTACAAACCGTATTATCTGGAACACAAATTTCGCCTATACCCAACGGCGCTCCGACGTTGTTGTTTTGGAAAATAAAAATTATTACGATTTTAACACCAGTTTTGATTACGAGTTTTCAAAAAATCTGCGCCTTACAGTAAACGGCGGAGTGCAATTATTAGACCATTTGTATGTAGAATCTGAAAGTTACGTAGGTTACAATATAGGAACAATGGTAACATTGCAGTTCTAACATGAAAAATATTATTAAAACTCTAAAGAATTACCTGGCAAATTTTTTGCTGCCAAAAACCTGCCACCATTGTAAATGCGATTTGTCCGCAGACTACAAAGAACCCCTTTGCCTAAAATGCGCCGGCAATTTAAAAGATATGGGCGCGCTTAAGTGTAAAAGATGCGGTATAAATTTAGACTCCGGCGGAACATATTGTTTTAATTGCAGCGGGGCAAAAGCAAAAAAATTTAAGTGTTCCCTAATCCGTTCCTGCTTTATTTTTACTCCTGAGATAAGAAGTTTAATACATAATTTTAAATATCATGAACACCTGCGCCTTAAACACTTTTTTAATAGTGCGCTCTTAAAAACATTTAACCAAACGCCCGAATTTAAAAAAGTTGATATTGTTGTTCCCGTTCCGTTAAGCTGTTTACGTTACCGCGCGCGCGGGTACAACCAAAGCGCGGTTTTGGCAAAAAAACTATCCGCCTCAACACATATTTCTTATGTGCCGCAAAGCTTAAAAAGAATAAAAAACACAAAAAGCCAGGTGAATTTAGATAAAGAAAAAAGAGCCTCTAACATGAAAAACGCTTTTAAAGCAGCAGGGAAAATAACCGGCAAAACCATTTTATTAATTGACGATGTTGCCACAACAGGCTCTACTTTGGAAGCCTGCGCCGAAGCGTTAAAAAAAGCCGGGGCAAAAAATATTTACGCTCTTACAATAG
Source organism: Elusimicrobium minutum Pei191 (assembly GCF_000020145.1). Classification (NCBI taxonomy): domain Bacteria; kingdom Pseudomonadati; phylum Elusimicrobiota; class Elusimicrobia; order Elusimicrobiales; family Elusimicrobiaceae; genus Elusimicrobium; species Elusimicrobium minutum. Next base: position 112,264 of record NC_010644.1, on the reverse strand, counting down.
CAAGAGAGCCTTTTAAGCATTAAAAAAACGCCCGCTTAAAAAAGCGGGCGTTTTTTATAATATTTTATTTATTCAAATCAGCCGTACAGTCAGGGCATTTAATTGCTTGTATATTAATGTCGCTAAAACAAAAAGGGCAGCTTTTTGTGGTTACAGGGGCAGGCTCTTCTTTACGTTTAAGATTATTCATAAACTTTATCATTATAAAAATAGCAAACGCCACTATAATAAAACTTATAATATTGTTTAAAAACATACCGTAATTAATTGTGGACGCGCCCGCGCTCTGCGCCGCCTGCAAGGTAGCATAAGGCCCGTGCACGGAACCTTGTTTAATTACCAAATATAAGTTTGAAAAATCTATTTTGCCGAGCAATAAGCCCAAAAAAGGCATTAAAACGTCTTTAACTAAAGAATCAACTATTTTACCAAACGCCGCGCCCAAAATAACACCGACGGCCATGTCCATAACATTGCCCCGCATGGCAAATGTTTTAAATTCACGCACAACGCCTACCAAACTCTTTTTTAACATATTTCCCTCCAAATTAACTATTAACTTAAGTATACTATTATTATGAAAACAAATGAAGAACATAAATTGCATATAAAATTTTTACGCGCCGCCGTAAAAATGGCCGAAAAAGGCGTCAAGGCGGGAAAAGGCGGGCCTTTTGGCGCGGTTATAGTAAAAGACGGCAAAATGGTGGCTAAAGGATACAACCGGGTAACTTCTTCCAATGATCCTTCTTTACATGCCGAAGTTGACGCTATAAGAAAAGCGTGCAAAAAATTAGGTTCATTTGAGCTTACGGGCTGCATTATTTATTCCTCGTGCGAGCCGTGCCCCATGTGTCTTGGAGCCATTTACTGGGCAAGGCCAAAAGCTCTATACTTCGCCGCGGATAAACATACCGCCGCTAAGTACGGTTTTGACGATAAATTTATTTATGAACAAATCGCTTTGCCATATGAACAACGCAGTATTAGAACGCATATAATAAATTTAGAAAATAAAGAAGATCCTTTTAACCTTTGGAATAAGCAGGAAAATAAAATCGAATATTAAAAAATACCCGCCTTTTAAAAGGCGGGTATTTATTATTTAGAAAACTTTTCCTTTAACGCTTTGTGCACAACGTCCGGCACGCATTTTGGCAGTTCCCCTCCGCAGGAATACGCTTCCCTTATTACGCTTGAGGTTAAAAAAGTATAGTTATTGCTTGTCATAAGAAAAACGGTTTCTATACCCGGGTCCATCATGTTATTTGTTGTGGCGAGCTGGAATTCATATTCCAAATCGGTAGCCGCTCTTAACCCGCGCAAAACAACATTGCATTTGTTGTTGCGCAAATAGTCAACCAAAAGACCGTCGTAACTTCCAACCTTTACACCATTTAAATGGGCGGTTGCTTTTTTTAATAAGGAAACGCGTTCTTCGGTAGAAAAAACAGGTTTTTTGTTTTTATTAACCAAAACGGCTATAATAATCTCATCAAAAATATCTAATGAGCGTTCCACTATATCAATATGCCCGTTTGTAACCGGGTCAAACGTACCGGGATAAATTGCCAGTTTTTTGTTCATATAAATAATGATATCATAATATTATGGCTATAAAATACAGAAATCCGTTTGATAATGAAGTATATATAAAACGCACAAAACCACATAAAAAAGATGTGCGCGGTGAATATTTTAGAGACCAGACTAAAATTATCCATTCTCTTCCTTTCAGAAGGTTAAAGCACAAAACGCAAGTATTTTTTGCCCCTGATAATGACCATATTTGCACACGTATAGAGCATGTGCTCCACGTAGCCACAATATCGGCCACAATATGCCGCGGGCTTAACCAAACGGGAGAATGGGAATTATGCGAAGACCTTGCCTATGCGATAGGCCTGGCCCATGATTTAGGACACGCGCCCTTCGGCCATGAGGGTGAAAAAGCAATCGCTAAGTGTATAACCCCCGCTCCTTTTATGCATGAAATAAATTCCTACCGTGTTGTTGAATATTTAGCAAATTACGGGGAAGGCCTTAACTTAACATACGCGGTTAAAGACGGTATTTTATGCCATTGCGGGGAAGATTTTAATAATAACGCCCTTAAACCCACAACCGTACTTAATGATTTAGATAAAATTGATAAACGCGTTTTCCTCCCCACCACCTATGAAGGCTGTATTGTAAGATTATCAGATAAAATAGCCTATCTCGGCCGTGATATTGAGGACGCTATTAAAGCAAAATTTATAACTAAAACCGATATACCTGAAATTATAAGAAAAGAAATCGGCGCCTCTAATGGTGAAATTATTAACACTCTTACGCTTGACCTGATAAGCCACGCCGAAAAAAACGGCGTTATAGGCTTTTCAAGAGAGAAATTTGATATAGTAACAGAACTTAGGAAATTTAATTATTCCAACATTTATTATAATGAACAAATGCAGGAACGCAAACGCATGATTGATAAAGGCATTGCGGAAATGTTTGCTTTTTTTGGAGAGCTGTTTGATAAAAACGGTTTTTATTACCCGAAATATGACGAGGGTAAAAAAAGAATTTCATCATCATTCGGCAACTATATAAAATCAATGAATAATCTTTATAAAGAAGATATATCTTTAAAAAACCAAATAATAACGGACTATATTTCCGGCATGACAGACAGCTACGCCCTTGAAACTTTAAAAGATATTATGCTGCCCACGGCGATAAAATTTAAATTATAGAGGTATTTTAATGAAAGTTAAACTTTTCATTTTCATTCTATTTTCGGCGCTTTTATTAAACGCCTGCGGGAAAAAAGATAAGGAAGAAAAAATATCATCCCAGGAATGCATGCGCCAAACCACATTCATGGGCAACACTTTTTTTAACGACTGCCTTGGTTTAAGTTTTGTAAGTACCGCGCCTTTTTTATATGAACAAAATACTTTAGGCGCGCAGGAATTCTTTTTCAGCGTGCCCGAACATAAATATGATTTAAGCGTTTCCCTTCTGGATTCTTCCGAAATTTCTCTAGATAATGACGAAGCAAAAAAACATTTCGCAGACACTTCCAAGGCTTTGTTTAATTTAAACTCACCCGATTTTGAAATTATGAAAGAAGAGTATACCACAATAAAAGGGCTTCCCGTTCTATATATAGCAGGTATGGAAGGCGGGGTTATAGGCAAGTTTTTCTTTTTTAATAACAACGGACACACAACCTGTTTTTATATGGGCGCCAAAGAAACTGACTATAATGAGGCAAACCGTCACCAAAACAATCTTATAAGGACAATAAGGTTCTATAAGCCTTAACGCAAAAGTTTTTTATAAAGAAAACATTTCTTTAGTGTTGTGTGTGGTTATTTCGGCTACTTTTTCAACTTGTATCCCGAGATAATCGGCAATATAAGTTGCTATTTCAGGTATATACCTTGGGCTGTTGCGCTGACCTCTTATGCTTTGCGGCGGCAAATACGGGCAGTCTGTTTCCAATAAAATATTTTCCAAACCTACCTTTTTAAGCGTTTCCCTTAAATCATTATTTTTTTTATAGGTAATAATACCGTTAATACCTAATTTTAAACCCATATCAAGCGCGCTTACCGCGTGTTCATAACGCCCGCTGAAACAATGTAAAACGCCCGCCGTTTTGGAAGGCGTCCAAGATTGTTTTAATATTTTAAACATATCCCCATAAACGCCGTAATCTTCGGGGTCATTATTTTTCCTGGCGTGCAAAACAATCGGTTTGCTTATTTCTTTGGTTATGCAAAGAAGGTCTGAAAAAATTTGTTTTTGTTCTTCTATAGAAGTACTGGTATGAATATAGTCAAGTCCGATTTCCCCAAACCCGACAACAGAGGGAAGGAGTAAAAGTTTTTTTAACTCCTCCAAAGCAGCCTCGCTGTAATTATTAGCGCAGCTTGGGTGAATACCTAAAACAGTGTAAATATTTCCCTTATATTTATCCGCCAGCGCGAGCGAGGGCGCCCACTCAGCCGTGTCGCACCCTATTTCAATAATATTTTTAACGCCCGCTTCAAAACAGCTTTTTATAACAGCGTCCCTATCGGAATCAAAGGCAGGGTCTGTCATATGCGCGTGCGAGTCTATAAAATGTATATCCATATACATATATTATACTTTTTTATAATGGTTTTATTTTTTCCTGCCGTCAACAAAACAAGCTTATAATTAGCAGACTAAAAAACAAATTGACAAAAATAAAAAAATTTTTTATACTATTAGCAGTCAGCTTTAAAGTCTGCTAATTAAGCAAAAGTTAAACAGGTAATCTATGCGAATACTAAAACCTGAAGTAGCCCAGGAAAGAGAGGAAAAACTTCTTCGCTGGGTAATACAAAAGTTTGTTGAAACAAGAAGGCCTATCGGTTCGGAGCTTGTAGCTAAACACGCTTTGCCGGGCATTTCAAGCGCCACCATAAGAAATATTATGAAGAAGCTTGAGGAAGAAGGCTACTTATTACAACCGCATACTTCGGGCGGCCGCATTCCTACCGATAAAGCTTACAGATTTTATGTTGATTATTTATCAAAAGTACAAAAAATAGCGGCGCAGGAAAAAATACGCATTGAAAAAGAATATGAGGACGCCAGCTCAGAACTGGACAGAACTATGGTACAAACCTCAAGAATGCTGGCAGCTCTTTCAAATTCGGCCGGGTTTGTATATACAACCAGCATAGCTGAACAAGTTGTCAAAAGATTAGATTTTATACCTTTAGCGCCCGAACATATTTTGGCCGTTTTGGTAACGGAAAGCGGAAGCGTAAAACACCTTCCGTTAAGAACAAATTACACTATTTCCCCGGCCAGATTAAGATTTTTAAGCAATGTTATTAACGAAAAACTTGCAGGCCTTACCGTGGTTGACGCGCAAAGAGTGCTTTGGGAATCAATGAACACCGGTAATAATGAGATTAACGATGTTCTTATTTTAGCCAAAAAAGTTTTGGAAGAAATTTCGGAGGCCCAAAATAACTCCGAAATTTATTTAGAAGGCCTGGGACAGCTGCTTGAAGGCATTACGGACACCGATTACGATGATTTAAGGCAAATGTTACGGATTGTCGAAGAAAGAAAATCTTTTGCCGCTATGATGGAAGAAAGAATAAAAGATTTGCAGCACAGCGGCAATAAAATCAGCGTTACGATAGGCTCCGAACACGGATTAAAAGAATTTAAAAATTTGAGTATCATCTCGTCCGCATATAAGGTGGGGGATAAAACCATCGGTATGCTTGGGATTATAGGCCCAAAACATATGGAATATACCCGCATGATTTCTCTGGTTAATTTTATCGGAGACTTGCTGGAAAACAGTATGAACAATTGGGGTACTCTTATAGAAACGGAGGAAGAAGAATAAATGGGTAAAGAAGAAAAAGATATTGAATTAGAAGGGGAGTCCTGCCCGGCCCAAGAAGAAAAACCCGACTATTATGAGCAGCTTATAAGACTAAAAGCCGAGTTTGACAATTACCGCAAAAGAACGGAAAGGGAGCGATCCCAGTTAGTGGCCTTCGGAGCGGAACAGGTACTTTTAAGCTTTTTACCTTTATATGACGCTATGGTAAAAGCGGAAGGCGAAATAAAAAAAACCGGCCACGGCGACGCGAAGTACTTACAACACGGCCTTGATATTATTTTTAAGGAAATGAAAAAAGTGTTTTCAGATAACGGCGTAATCCCTATGGAATCTTTGGGTAAACCTTATAACGCCATGGAACAGGAAGTTTTAACAATGCTTCCCTGTAACGGTGAAAAAGACGGATTTGTGGTAGAAGAAGTACAAAAAGGTTTTAAGGTAGGAGACAGGGTTTTAAGGCACGCTAAAGTTTGCGTGGGAAAAGCCCCGGAAGAATCCGCTGAAAAAAACGCGGAAGAAGAAATCGCGGATAAAAAAGAAAATTCCGCAAAAAAGAAGTAAACATTTTTAAAAAATTTATGGGCCTGTTAACAGTAATAACTATATAAAAACAGGTTAATATTAAAACATAAAATGTTATTAGTGTTAACAGGCTCAAATAGGGAGAAATAATAATATGGCAAGAATCATAGGTATAGACTTAGGAACATCAAATACGGCTGCTGCGGCCATGGAAGGCGGCAGGGCCACAATCATTCCTTCAGCAGAAGGCAGCTCTATCGGAGGCAAAGCGTTTCCTTCATACGTGGCGTTTACCAAAGACGGACAGAGATTGGTAGGCGAACCCGCCAGAAGGCAGGCTATCGCCAATCCTGAAGGCACGGTTACAGCTTTCAAAAGAAGAATGGGCGAAGATTACAAATTTACTCTAAGAGGCCAGGAATTTACACCACAGCAGTTATCGGCTTTCGTATTACAGAAAGTTAAAAAAGACGCCGAGGCGTTCTTAGGAGAACCTGTTGAAAAAGCGGTTATCACCGTACCCGCCTATTTTAACGACAACCAAAGACAGGCCACCAAAGACGCGGGCAGAATCGCGGGTTTAGAAGTTGTAAGACTTGTTAACGAACCTACCGCGGCCGCCCTTGCCTACGGTATTGATAAAGCGGGCAAAGAACAAAAAATAATGGTATTTGACTTAGGCGGCGGTACGCTTGACGTTACAATAATGGAAATGGGTAAAGAAGGAACATTTGACGTTTTATCCACCTCCGGCGACACAAAACTCGGCGGTACTGATATGGACAACGCCATCATTGAATGGATGGTAAGCGAATTTAAAAAATCAACCGGCATTGACTTATCAGCCGACAAACAGGCCGCGCAACGCTTAAAAGACGCCGCGGAAAAAGCAAAAATCGAACTTTCCACTACAATGGAAACCGACATTAACCTTCCGTTTATTAGCGCTGGAGCCGACGGCCCGAAACATTTGGAGCTTAAACTTTCCAGAGCTAAACTTGAAAGCTTAGTTGATTCCATTGTAAAACGCTGCGGCGCTTCCATTGACCAGGCTTTAAACGATTCTTCGCTTAAATCAACCGAAATAGACAAGATTATTTTAGTAGGCGGCCCCACAAGAATGCCTATAGTCCAAAAATATGTTGAAGACCATGCCGGCAAAAAAATTGAACGCGGCATTGACCCTATGGAATGCGTTGCCACAGGCGCCGCCGTACAAGCGGGTATTTTAACGGGCGACGTTAAAGACGTTCTTTTATTAGACGTTACCCCGTTATCCTTAGGTCTTGAAACCTTAGGAGGAGTAACAACAAGGCTTATTGAAAGAAACACAACCATACCTGTCAGAAAAACTCAGGTCTTCAGCACCGCTTCGGACAATCAGCCCGCGGTTACAATTAACGTTCTTCAGGGCGAACGCCCCATGGCAAAGGACAATGTGCCTTTAGGCAAGTTTGATTTAGACGGCATTCCACCAGCGCCGAGAGGCGTACCGCAGATCGAGGTTACCTTTGACATTGACGCTAACGGTATTTTAAACGTTTCCGCCAAAGATTTGGGCACAAACAAACAACAGCATATTACAATTACTTCCAAAACAAAATTAAGCGACGATGAAGTACAAAAATTTGTTAAAGAAGCAGAGAAATTTGCTGATGAAGATAAGAAAACCAAAGAAAGAGTTGACGCTAAAAACGAGGCTGATTCAGTGCTCTTCCAAACGGAAAAAGCGCTTAAAGAACACGGCGATAAAGTTCCCCAGGAAGACAGACTTAACATTGACCGCGCTTTAGGAGACCTTAAGGAAGCGTTAAAAGGCGACGATGTTGAAAGAATTAAAAAAGCCAAAGACGACGCGCTTGCTGCAAGCCAAAAACTTGGGGAAATAATATATAAAGAATCCCAGGCTAAAGCACAAGGCGCGGCAGGCCCTCAACCGGGCGCGCAAGCCCAAGGCCAGCCCAACGACGGCGGCAAAGAAGATGTTGTTGAAGCTGAAGTTGTTGATAAATAATAAGCAACAGTTTAAAACACCCCGCAAAAGCGGGGTGTTTTTTTATATACTATATATATAATCTGACATATAAAACCCGGCGTGGCATCTACGACTGTTTAAAGAATTGTCTTTTGCCGTTTACCGGGCCCCGTGTTAGCCAGACCATGCAAAAAACAAAAATATATTGTGTTTTTCAGAGGCGGATTATGCGAAAAATTCTTATAATGGCAACTGTTTTAGCTTTAGCGGCAAATATTTTTGCAAATGATTTTACGGATAAAATTAATTCCGCTCATGTAAAATTTAAAATTAACCACGCTGGCGGACTTATAAAAGTAACCGCCGAGCCTGACCCAAGGTATTCATCAAAGCTTTTTAGCTGCGACGGAGTGATAATCGCAAAAAATATAATGCTTACCCGAAGTTCCTGTTTTCCGGGCGGAACGGGAAGAATATCAAAAAAACCCCTTGTAACCCGGCACGATTATATGGCTTACGCCGAAATAGAAAATAACGGCAAAAAAACGACCATAAATTTTGATGTAAAAGATTTTTTTGACCATAGAAGCAAACTATATAAAAAACAACAGCCTTTGGGAATTGTATACAGATTCAATGCCGACTCCCCAACAGAGGATTTTATCATAATTGATTTAAGCAAATGGCCTTTGTCAAAAGATTTTAAAGAACATCTAGAAAAAGCTGTCCCTGCCCAAATTATGGTTTTCCCTTCAGCAGACCACGCGCACTACTTTTTCTTTTCCGGCAAAGGGGACTCGGTTAATTTGTTCTATCATGGTAAAACAAGCGGTAAAGGCAAAAAAATCGAAAGCCGAGGGATAAGCCAATATTTTTATACGCAAGGCGGGGTCAGCGTAAAAAACGGGGCCGCCTTATATATAAAAAACCCTCACAAACAAACCCCCGTTATGCTTTTAATGTCTTACGATAAAAAAGATGAATCAACTTTTATCCCTAAAAATATTATTTATAAAATACAGACATCCATACAGCCCGCCACATTAAACCTAGTAGACAACGAGTTTACTCCTATAGCTATAGAGAAAGCTTTTGTAAAAGAAAACGGAGAACCTTCTTTCTTTCTAATTCCCAAACCTGGATATAGAAAAGCTGATTTTGAAAAAATGAAAAAGCAAAATGAAAATACCTTTAAGCAAATAAAAAAGAAAATTTCTAATTTGATAAATGATAATTAGTTTTTGTAAAAAAGGCAAAAGACCTATATTACAAATAGGTCTTTTGACCCTTTTTTTATATGGGTTTAACCGTAATATTATAAATGCAGTTACCTAAGGAGATGTTTATGAAGAACCCATTAATGTTGCTTTTAGTTTCGCTTGCCGCATGCGCTTTGCCAGCGGCCGCGCAAAATACAAATTTTCTTATAAAACAAGCCACCGTATCATTATATTTTAACCATTACAAGGATTCAAAGACAGATAATACCCCGGCCATAGAAACAAGGTGCGATGGCGTTATAATTGACAAAAACTGGATTTTAACAAGAAAATCCTGCCTTCCCAAAGGAAATTCCGAATTTACCCTTTTAAAAGGAAAAAAACATAATAATTATCTTAAAAACATCCGTATAATACACCAAAAGAAATCCGCCATCGCTACATTTAACCCGAAAATAAAAAAACAGGATGAAAACGTGCAGGATTTCGGGCAAATTCTTTTATCAAAAGAAGATGACAGAAGACAGGATTTCGCTCTTTTAAATTTTTCAAATTGGAATATTCCCGAGGATTTTAAAACGCAGTTAAATAAAGCGTACAACCCGTCTATAATGTTATTTAAAAGCGACGCTGAACTAAAACAATTTCTTTCCCCAAAAGATAAAAAGACCCGCGTTGTTACTGGAAATACCGCCAAACGCAAACTTAAATGCTATGTTAATTTTTTAGATGTTGAATATTGTTATATTGAAGGTTTTTCAGGCATATTAAAAGGCGGCGGAATTTTTACAATAAATAAAATAGGCAGGCCGGTTTTGATGCTTGTGCAATACAGCCCGCGCTTGTTAAACAATGACGACGCCACCTTCATACCAAAATCCGTAGCCGTAAAAATACAACAGCTTACAAATGCAAAATTTGTAAATAAATATTTTATAGAAGCTGAAATACTTGTAATTCCCGTGGAAAGCGGCATTGCTTATCAATTAAGAAGAAAAAACAGCGTACCTAATGACGCACTGTTTAAAATACCTCTTAAACACAAAGACAAACTTACAGAAGATGTTGAAACCAGAATTAAAGAAGCTTTAGGATTGTAAAAATAAAGCCCCGGAAAATCCGGGGCTTTATTTTAATACACAAAGATAAATTAACGGGCAACACAGACAGACTTTACCAAATTAACCATAAAAAAGGTTTTTTAAATATCGGAATATTTGGAAAAAAGCCCAACAACTTTTTCAAAAAATATTCTATCTTCATCTGAAAAACGGTTCTTTATCGGACTGTCTATATCAAGCACGCCAAAAAGCGTACCGTTTTTTATTATGGGAACAACTATTTCGCTTTGGGAGGCGCTGTCGCAGGCTATATGTCCTGGGAATTCATGCACATCAGACACCACCAGCGTTTTGCGTTCCCGCGCCGAAACGCCGCAAACGCCTTTGCCTAGCGAAATTCTTACGCAGGCTGGTTTACCCTGAAAGGGACCCAAAACAAGCTTGTCCCCCTTCAAAATATAAAACCCGGCCCAGTTTAGCCGCGGTAAAGAGTTAAAAATAACAGCTGCCGTGTTTGCCATATTGGCAACGGCGTCAATTTCGGGACTTAACAACATCTCAATTTGTTTTAGTATAATTTCCATAACTTAATTATATTTTTTTAAAAGGACTTTTTATGAAAAAAGGGTTTACGTTAATAGAACTTTTGGTTGTGGTTTTAATAATAGGCATATTAGCCGCTATCGCCTTGCCACAATACCAAATTGCGGTTGAAAAATCGCGCGCGTCGCAGGCTTTTATTATGGTTAAAGCTATAAAGGACGCGTCGGACCGATATCAACTGGCAACAGGGGAAAAGCCAAAAACGTTTGATGATTTAGATATCGGAGTTCCAGGGGACAAATACTCTTCCTCAACCACTGAACCTTATGAAAAAATAAAAGACAAAAATTACTATTATGAGCTTTGGGACCAAGGCCCCGCCGCCAGAAAAATAACAGGCGAGCTTGTTATTGCCCACTATGAAAATATTCATTCAATAAAAAACTCTTTCGCCTGCGCGGCCGCAACTTCTAACGCAACGGCAAACAAAATTTGCAAATCCTTCGGCAGTTCAACCCCGAACGAAAGCAGTGCCAGCTGGAATTACTATGCCGTAAAAATTTAAACAGGCAAAACAAAAAAGCGCCTGACTAAAGTCAGGCGCTTTTTTGTTTTTTGCTTTAGTTTAAATCGATATTTTTAACAGCCCTTTTTAAAGCCAGCCTTAACAGCTGAACGTTTTTAGGGCTTGTTGAAATAAAACACATAGCCATCCGTCCGTTTTTCACGGCAGAAGTAAGAACTATGCCTCCCTTAAACTTAACGCCGGTGTTTATTTTAAAAATAATTTTAATAATATCTTTTGTGGTGTAGGATTCGTCAATAGCGATATTAGTGTCTAAATAAAAATGCAGCTTTTCCTGCGGTATGTCAAAAACAGTTTTTGCAAGCCTTAAACATAAACCAAAACCGTTATATCTGGAGTTACATTCAAGGCCTCTCAATTTATATTCACCATCTTTTATTGTTATAGCCCAATTAAAATTAACCTGCCCGCGCACGCCTTTTTTATGGAAATATTCAGCCATCAACATTGATTTTTCTTTTATCCTTTCTAAAATCTTTTTGTCAAATTTTTTAAAAGGAAAAAATCTTCCCTCCCACCCTTCCCTGTGCGGGAACTGGCAGTCAATGCCAACGAAGGCTGCGCCGTCGTCTTTTAATATACAAAGAGAGCCCAAAGTTTTTTCAACTTTTTTATATTTTTCTATAAAAAAATCGCCGTCTTTATTAAAAAGGCGCATTAAGGGCAGCAAATCTGTTATTTTACCGGCAATATTGCCGTAGCCGCCCATTGATGAAGGCCGCCTTAACAAATAAGTTTCATTGGCGTTAATAAAAGCAAGTATATGAGATTTGTCCTTACCGTCCTTTCTTTCAAAAACGGGCTGCATGGTGCGGATGCCGAATTCCTTGCAAAGCTTTTTAAAGCGCAGCTTATTATTGGCTTCCTGTATGGCTATGCTGTTGTTAAGAAGTTTATTACCGCACATTTTACTTAGCTTTTGAAACTCTTCCGTATATTTTAAAGGTATTAACACAAAACCGTGTTTGCAGAAATTTTTTATTTTACCGACAAGCGCCTTATCCTTCATAATAGCCTGGATAAGACTTTCATCCTTGGCATGTTTCTTTGGCTGGAACATCCATTTTTTATGTTTAAGCCCTTTTATAGCTGCTGTATAAGCCGTAAAATATTCATCCTTTTCGGTAAAAGGTGAAACTATGCACATATCGTTAGGTTTTAAGATTTGCAAATAGGTAAGCGCATGCTCTTTTAAAACGGCAAGGGCTTGTGATTTATAAATAAAATCATCTACGTTAAAAATCCATATTTTATCCGCCATGCGCTTTCTCCTTTTTATAATTATATAAAAACATTAGACAAAATAAAAAAACTCCCGTTTTAAAGCGGGAGTTTATGTAGTGTTATTCTATACTTATTGGAAGCTGGAACGCCCGAATTTGGATTCAAAAGCAGCAAAATAAGCGGCGTATCCTAAAGTAATTTCCTTTTTTTTAGCTTCTACGGCCTTTTTATCAGACATTTTTTCGACTGTTTTTTTAGCTAAAGTCTCTGTTGGTTTAGTTTTTAAGAATTTAGCGTAAAAATCTGCTGAACTGTTATGTTTTTCAAGAGCGGCTTCTAAGGCATTATTGTTTTTATTATCTTTGAGTTTGGCTATTTCCGTTTTAGCTTCGGACGATGCGGCGAAAGACAAAGCAAAAGGCGCTGTGGGCATATCTTTTGATACTATCTGTATTTTGTTTAAAGCCTCTTGATGCTTCTTTTCTTTTAAAACACTAAAAAGAAATTCCGCGGTAGCTTCATCTTTAGCTACATGGAAAAGGCTTTCGCCTCTTTCATTCTTTGTCAAAATATTTTCTTTAGATACATTTCTTTTAAGCGCGGCGATATCGCCTTTGGCGGCAAGTTCAAAAATATTAACGCTGGCAAAAGCGCAAACCGATAACAATACCGCTAAAAAGGCCGCCGATGTTATTTTTGTTATTTTCTTCATAATTTACTCTCCTCTGTTTTAACTAATTATATATTGGTTAAATTCTTATATATAAATTATCCCAAAATTTTTTACCGTCGGAAAGTAAAATAAGTACCCAAAAAAAAGTCCTATAGTTTTTTTAATTTTTTAAGCTTTTATTGCGGAATATTACAGTAAAAAGCAAACCACTTATGTCGTAAAAACGGATATTTCAGCGGAAAATAAATTTTTAGTATCATTGTTTTAATAAATATACAAACCCCCTTCGGCGAGTTAAGCCCAAGGGGGTTTATTACTAAAAATGGTGGGCCGGATAGGACTCGAACCTACGACCCCCTCCGTGTAAAGGAGGTGCTCTACCAGCTAAGCTACCGACCCATATTTATATTTTATCAAATTTTTAATACATTTATCCGCTATTGGTAAAAACAACCCAATGAACCTGAAAAATATGACGCGGAAGCGGTTGTATTAAACCCCATAACATTACAAACGTCTTTATATTTTTCCTGCATATAACAGCACCTGAAAAGATCGTCTTTCGAAGATTCCCCGATATTAAAAGCGTATAAGGTAGCGCCGGTGGCGTCTATTCTTCTAGCTCCCAGGCCAGTGGCTCCGTTAGCGTCAAAGTTAGTGTAAAAAACAAAATATTTTGTTTGTTTGCCTACTATACCAACCGACCCCATGTTTTTATCTGACGCGCCTGATATTTCAATGTCAAGGTTATCTAAATTTGAAGTAAACGTCCCCGTCTGCATGAAATATATTTTTTGAGCCTGATGCAAAGACTTTAAAATTAAAAGAGCTTCCGAAGCTCTGCTCTTTTCAACAGCTTTATTATATTGCGGTAAAGCTATCGCGGCTAATATGCCTATTATTAAAACCACAACTAAAAGCTCTATCAAAGTAAAGCCATTTTTCATATTACCTCTTTTTTAACTTCAATTATTTTTCTTCTTTTTTTAGTCTTCTCTGTCTGCGTTTTTCCAAACGTTCAGCCTGAGTAGTTCTGCGTTTATAGCCTTCAAAGTCAGGTTGTTCGGCCCTTTCGCTATCTAACTCCGTGCCGCTCCACTCAAACTCTTTTTGGCCAACCACAATTATATCGCCGGGCATAACGCCTTTTTTAATGAGCGCTTTTTCAAGGCCGATTTTCTTAAAAATATTTCTTAAACGTTCCACGCCTTGAAGCTGGTTAAAGTGGGTCATATTAACCATGTCCTCAATTTTACGGCCGAAAACCTGCACGCGCCCGTCTTCAAGCGGAACAATTTTAAAAAGCGGTTCAACGCCGTGCACTGCAACGGTTGATTTTGATATTGCCACATTAGGAACAGGCGTGGCTGAAATTACTTTTACAATTTCATTTAAAACTTTATCAACTCCTTCCCCCGTAGCAGCCGAGATTAAAAAAACTTTATGTTTTTTATATTTCTTTACAATTTTATTATAAACTTCTTTCGCTTCCGGCAAATCCGCTTTGTTAAGCGCTATAATACGCGGTTTTTTTGCAAGCTCACGGTCAAAAGTTTTTAATTCTTTTTCAATAACTTTTACGGATTCAACTGCGTCGATATCTTTAAACCCCATAGGATCAACAAGATGTAAAAGCACGCGGGTACGCTCAATATGTTTTAAAAACTGGTGCCCCAAACCTTTGCCTTCGCTGGCACCTTCAATAATACCCGGGATATCGGCTATAACAAAACTTACCTTCTTATGCATGGCTATACCAAGGTTCGGGTTTAATGTAGTGAAAGGATAGTCCGCTATTTTAGGCCTGGCGGCTGACACCCTTGATAAAAAGGTGCTTTTACCCGCGTTGGGAAAGCCAACCAGCCCAAGGTCGGCCAAAACTTTAAGTTCTAAATACAAAGTAATTTCTTCGCCGGGCTGCCCTATTTCCGAAATACGCGGAGCCGTGTTAGAATGCGTTTTAAAACTTTGGTTGCCCCTGCCGCCGCGGCCGCCTTTGGCTACCAAAACGCTTTGGCCTTCTTCAGTAAGGTCGGCTATTATTTCGCCGTCTTTTTTTACTATTGTGCCGCAAGGAACATAAATTGTAAGGTCATCTGCTCCGACGCCTGTTTTATTATAAGTACCGCCCTTTTCCCCGTTTTTTGCTTCTATATGCGGGTTGTAGGCAAGCTCCAGAAGGGTGGTAAGGTTACGCTCGGTTTTTATATAAACGTCCCCCCCTTTACCGCCGTTGCCACCGTTGGGACCGCCGAATTCAATAAACTTTTCCCTTCTGAAAGAAAGGCAGCCGTCCCCCCCTTTACCCGCTTTAACATAAATTTTTACTCTGTCTAAAAAACTCATTTTCTACCTCTTTTTAAGCCTTGCGGCTTTAGGTTTATTTATAAACCATAAAAATATTTAATCTAAAATTTTTAAAATACGCCCGTTCGCGTTACTACTTAATTATACAAACTATAATGTATAAACCCCGGTTATATAAAATCCAACAGTTTCACGTTCTTTTGTGAAGAAAAAAGCACATGCCTGCTACGGCATGTGCTTTTAAATAAGTCTAAATATTTTTATTTAGCTTCTTCTTTTTTAGCCGCAGGTTTTTTAGCGGCCGTTTTTTTAGCAGGCTTTTTTGCTTCTGCTTTAACGGCTTTTTCTTCTGTTTTAGGGTAGACAGAAACTTGTTTTTTGCCTCTGTAAGCCCATTCAAAAGTGACTATACCCGCTTTTCTTGCGAACAAGCTGTCATCACTGCTTTTGGAAACGTTAACGCCCGGCAAAAACTTTGTGCCGCGCTGCTTAACAATAATTTCCCCGGCATTAACGAATTGATTGCCGTATCTTTTAATACCTAATCGTTGACCGTGGGAGTCTCTTCCGTTAGAGGATGAACCTTGTGATTTACTTGTAGCCATATTATCTCACAACTCCTTAACCTATTTTGATGTCGGTAATCTTAATTTCGGAAAGATCCTGACGGTGCCCTTGTGTTCTTTCATAACCTTTTTTGGGCCTTTTTTTAAAGATTATGATTTTTTTGCCTCTCAAATGTCTTACCACTTGAGCGGTGACCTTAGCGGAATCTGTTCCCGCTTTGGCATCTGCTGAGGTGCCTTCCGCGTCGTTTGCCCAAAGTACTTTTACTTCAACATTGGCGCCAACTTCAGCGTTAAGTCTTTCAACCTGCAGATTTTGACCGGGTTTAACCCAGTATTGTTTTCCACCTGTTTCTATTATTGCGTACATGTTATTATTATATCAAAAAAGGGCAAAAAACCCAACCACCCCGCTTTTTATATATACGGAGAGTTAAGCCGGGCCCTTTTTAACCTTACTTAAGTTGTTTATAATATAGCAAATAAACGCGTTTTTGTACACCCCCTTTTGGAAAGTAATTCTATACATTTAGATGATATGAATTAACATAATTCATATAAATAAAAAAAGGTGTTGCATTTTAGTAATAAAAATATTAAACTTTTAATATACTCGCTTTGTATTCTATATAACTTAGTTTCACAAATTCAAAGGAGGATTAAAATGAAATTTTTTGCAAAAAAAATAACCCTAAGCTTAATAGCTTTATCCTTTGCCGTATCCTCATTCGCAATTGAAAAATTGACGACACAACAGGTTTTCCAAAGAGTTAAAGACGGCAAGGCAACAACTTTGTTATCAAGCAATTTTACACAAAAAATTGACTCAATGCGCGATGCCGATGGTAAAACTTTATTCTTCTTCGTAAATTCAAAAGAAGATATTGACCATCTTATTAAACTATTTAAAAGACAGGTAAGCACATCCTCTTCCGTAGTAATGTATACTGACGTGAAAGATACCCCCAAACTCTTTCTTCTTAAGGCTGAGGATCATAACGGCACAACCGCGTTTGGGCACTTTATAACAATAGGCAGAAGGGACCTTTGGCATTATGTCGCGGAAATATTTAACTCATATATGATTCCGCTGGCGTATACCTCTGTAGGGTGCCAAAATGAAAAGTGTTTAGATGTCGCCAAAGAAATATTGTACATTTTGCCTGATTCTGAGTTATTTATATATGAGCAGACCCTTATTGAACGTTTGAAACGCAATCCTTCAATAAGAAACATGCTTGCGGAACGCGTTGATGTCGCCAAAGCGAATATATCAAAACTGGAGCCCAGCGTCGCTAGGCATTATAGAGTAACTGACCTTTAAATTTGCTTTCGTAAACATAAAAAACCCCGGATTTAAATCCGGGGTTTTTTATGTTACGTATCAAAAAAGATATAATATTGTTATGAAAATACTTGTAGGACTTAGCGGCGGGGTTGATTCCTCCCTCACGGCCGCATTATTAAAAGATAAAGGATATGAGGTTACGGGGGCTACAATGTCTATATGGGACCCAAGCCTTCCCACGCCGGCAACACCAAATAACGCCTGCTTAGGCCCGGAAGAGGAGGATATAAAAACCGCCTCCGCCGTAGCTAAAGAAATAGGCATCGGTTTTCATGTAATAGATTGCCGTGAAGAGTACAAAAAAATTGTAATAGAGAATTTTAAAGACGAATATAAAAAAGGCCGTACTCCAAACCCGTGTATTTGGTGCAACAGTTTTATTAAATTCGGCGCTTTACCCGCGTCGGCAAAAAAACAGGGCGTGATTTTTGACAAGTTTGCCACAGGCCACTACGCCAGAATAATTTTTAATGAGGAAACAGGAAGATACCAACTAAGAAAAGCTTTGGACGAAGCCAAGGATCAAACTTATTTTTTATACCGTTTAACACAAAAACAACTGTCCGAAACTCTTTTTCCTTTAGGAGAATATACAAAAAAACAAGTACGCGCCTTAGCTAAAGAAAAAAACCTTCTTGCAGCCGAAAAAGCGGACAGCCAGGATTTCTACTGCGGCGATTATAATGATATTTTACAGTTTTCCGCTCAACCCGGCAGCATTGTGGATAAAGAAGGCAACGTTTTAGGCAAACACGACGGCATTTGGAATTATACAATAGGCAAAAGAAAAGGTGTCGGCATCAGCGGCGCTAAAGAACCTATGTACGTAATAGAACTTTTGCCAAAGCAAAACCTTGTTGTGGTCGGCACTAAAAAAGATTTATATAAAGATGTTTTAACCGCGTCAGAAATTAACTGGGGCTCAGTTGAGGAACCTAAAGAACCTGTAAAAGTGCAAGCTAAAATACGTCAGATGCATACTCCCTCAAACGCAACTTTAACGCCTTTGCCGGGCAATAGAGCTGAAGTAAAATTTGACGAGCCACAAATGTCTATCACCGCAGGGCAAAGCGTTGTTTTTTATCAGGGAGACATCGTTTTAGGCGGCGGAATAATAGACTGATTAGACATAATGCTTTCATTATAAAAAAACCCCCGCGGACCAAAACCGCGGGGGTTTTAAAAATTATAAGCTAAT
Organism: Elusimicrobium minutum Pei191; assembly: GCF_000020145.1. Lineage (NCBI taxonomy): Bacteria > Pseudomonadati > Elusimicrobiota > Elusimicrobia > Elusimicrobiales > Elusimicrobiaceae > Elusimicrobium > Elusimicrobium minutum. The sequence goes on along the minus strand of NC_010644.1, from coordinate 93,649 downwards.
TATCTCTTCTATCAAAAACATAGGCACTGCCGGGCTGTTGTTTTACAAATCCTTTAAGCTCGGCCGCTATATTGCTTACCATAGCGTAAGATGTTATCGGGCGTTTTGTATTATGTACTATTCCAATACCTATTGAAAGAAACGGGAACTTCTGTTGCTCCCCCTTTCTGTTAAATGATTCCATAAATCCCTGTTCCCTGTCTTTTTCATTATAAAAAGAAGGAGATTTAGCGTCGAACACCTCAATAATTGTTTTTGCTATAGTCTCGGCTGTTTCCGGGCTGCTTATGGCTATAAAGTCATCGCCGCCTATATGCCCGACAAAGTTTTCAGGGTCTAATTTAGCAGCTTCAAGAATTGTCATGGCGGTAAATTTAATAATTTTGTCGCCCGCTTCAAAGCCGTATTTATCATTAAAAGCTTTAAAATTGTTTAAGTCACAATACAAAACCGCAAATTTCAACTGCTCTTGTATTCTGCTTTCGATCGTCGCCTGTATTGAAGGATTGCCGGGCAAACGGGTAAGCGGGTTTGAGTCAAGCCTTTGCTTTGTTCTTCTTAACAAAAGTTTAACGCGCGCTATAATTTCCTCAGCGTCCGCGGGTTTATTTAAATAATCGTCAATATCAAGACCGAGACCCTGTATTTTGATATCCCTGTCGGAGATAGCGGTAAAAATCATAATAGGCATACTTACATAACCGGCGCGCCCGCGCACCTCTCTTACAACATCAAAGCCTGATTTGTTGGGCATCTCATAATCTAAGATACAAAGCGCGGGATTTTGCATATATATTTTTTCAAGGGCGTCATCCCCGTCAACGGCGGTAACCACTTCATATCCCGCGTCTTTTAAAATATCTTCAACAAGTTCCCGTATCGCATTATTATCATCAGCTATTAAAATTCTTTCGTTTGCCATAAAATGATTATATAAATTTATTACCTTTTTTCAATAGAATAAAAAAGGTAGAATTTATCCATGGAAATATTCTCAACAGTATTAGATGTTTTTTTACATCTTGACGTTTATTTAAATTCATTAGCGGGCGCTTTGGGGCCTTGGCTTTATGTTTTGCTTTTTGTAGTTATATTTTGTGAAACAGGTTTAGTTGTAACCCCTTTTTTACCGGGCGACTCTCTTTTATTCGCGGTGGGCGCGCTTTCCGCTTTGCCCGAAAGCCCTATAAATCTGCCTCTTATAATAATTGTTTTAATTGTAGCCGCCATAGCGGGTGACAGCGTAAATTATGAAATAGGAAAACACATAGGCCCTAAGATATTTACAAAAGACACAGGCTGGCTGCTTAATAAAAAGCACCTTCAGCAAACCCATGATTTTTATGAAAAATACGGCGGGAAAACAATTATTTTAGCGCGTTTTATTCCTGTTATAAGAACATTTGCCCCGTTTGTGGCGGGAATAGGCAAAATGTCTTACCGTTTTTTTATAAGTTATAACGTTATAGGCGCTGTGGCCTGGGTGCTTATTTTTACTCTGGCGGGCTATAAATTTGCGGATTTGCCTGTGGTGCAAAACCATTTCCACTATATTATAGTAACTATCGTGGTAATATCCTGCTTGCCGGCGGTTTATGAAATTGTTAAGGCAAAATATTTCTCAAAAAAATAATTATTCCAATTCTATGGGCAGCTTACCCTGCGCGGGGATATTGCCCACAATCACGTCCGCCGCCGCCTTCATTGAATGCTTGCTTATGCCGTAAGTTAATAAAACAGTTTTAGCGCCGGGGTAAGTTTTTACTTCGTACGGGCTCATTGTTGATATAACAACCGCGTCGGGAAATTCTTCAAGCAAAGTGCCTATTACGGCTGTTTGTTTGTAAAAAGGTTTTGCCGCCCACTGTAAAGTTCCTATAACAAAAAGGTCCGCTCCTTTAGCGCATTCTCTTGCGCGTTTTAAATCTTTGCTTGTGGGTTTCATAATAGCGTTATAATAATTTACCTTCCATCCCTTTTCCAAAAACGGTTTGTTAAACGAAGTTATTTCCTCCGCGAATCTTGTAGGGGCAAAAAACACGGCGCACACTTTTTTACCCGGAGTGTTAGCAAACTCTTCTTTTAACGGAATTTTATTATTTTTATTTCTTAAAACGGTTACTGATTTTTTGGCTATAACTTCCGCCGCGGCGGCGTAAGCTTTGGAAGTGGAGGTAAAAGGTTCTTTCTGTTCGTCAAACAAACCCATTTGTTTTTTTAAATCAAGTATTTTTTTAGAAGCTTCTTCAATTCTTTTTTGTGAAAGTTCCGTTCCCACATAACCGTAAATTTTATTAAAAGTTTTATCCGCGTTTAAAAACCTGCCCAAAAGCGCCATATCGGAACCCGCCTCAAGCGTCTTAGCCGCGCTTAAAGCGATGTTGCCGTCTAAGGTAGCGCCTTTCATATCAAGCGCGTCTGATATAATTACGCCTTTAAATTTCATCTCCGTACGCAATAAATCATTTAATATCCTTTTGGAATATGTGGCGGGATTTTTGGGGTCATAATTTTTATAAATAATATGAGCCGTCATTATACCCGGCACACCTGCTTCTATTGCTTTTTTAAATGGAGCCAGATGAACATCCTGCATTTCTTTTTTTGTTATGTTTAAAACAGGAAGGCTGTAATGAGAATCCAAAACAGTGTTGCCGTGGCCGGGAAAATGTTTCGCCACGGACATTACGTTCGCCGCGCTAAGCCCACTTACAACAGCCGCGCCCATACGTCCCACTAATTCCGGCGAGGAGCCGAAAGAGCGTACCCCTATTATAGGGTTGCCCGGATTAATGTTAACGTCAACCACGGGCGAAAAGTTTATATGTATACCCGCTTTTCTAAGTTCAAGGCCGGCAAGATAAAATATTCTGGCCGCTGCTTCCTCATCATTAGCGGCGGCTATCATCATGTTTGGCGGAAGATATTCAAAACCTAAAGTAACCGGAGTATAAACCGTGCCGCCTTCATAATCTATTGAAATTAATAAAGGTATTTTATGCGGGGATTTGGCCGCCCAGCTTTGTAATTTGGCCGCAAGCTCGGTCGTTTGCTCTAAAGAGTAGTTGCCCCATTGCACAAGCACACCGCCAACCAACCCTTTTTCTATAGCACTTTGGTATTTATGAGCATTGTCCGTATCGACAAAAGCAACAAGCGTCTGTCCCAATTTCTGGTCCAATGTAAGGGAATCAAAATCAGGCACAGCCCCGTGGGCAAAAACAGCCGTAAAAAATACAACAAAAAATAGTTTTTTCATTATTTTTATTTTTCTATATTAAATAAAACAATTTCGTTTCTGCTAAAAAGCCTCATCGGCGGGCCCCAGTAAAAAGCGCCCGAAGTAACATAATATTTTGTTTCGCCTCTTGTGTATAAACCGTAAAAATACGGATATCTGGCTTTTACTAAAAAATGGAAAGGGAAAATTTGCCCCCTGTGCGTATGTCCTGAAAGCATTAAATCAACCTTATTTTCAGCTGTATCATAGAACCTTGGCTCATGCTGGAGAAGAATGTTATATTTTTGAGGGTTAATTGTTTTTAAAAATTCCGCGAAATCGCTTCTGCTTATATGCGCGCTCGCAAAATCGTCAACCCCGCTTACAACAACGCCGGGCAGCGGCTCTACGGAATCGTTTCTTAAAAGTTCGGTGCCGGCCATTTTAAAAAACTCAACCGATTTTTTGACCCCGCCGTAAAACTCATGGTTGCCGAACACCCCGTACACGCCGTATTTTGCTTTCATTTGTTTTAATGCGTGCGCGTTTTTTGCTCTAAACTTTTCGCCGTTTTCAAAATAGTCGCCTGTTACAACAATTAAATCAGGTTCTAGCGCGTTAACCTGGTCAACCATTTTTTTTACCCTTTTAACAGCTACGCCCGTGCCCAAATGAGTGTCGGAAATTTGAACAACTTTTAATTTTTCAACAGGCAGTTTATCAGACTTTAAGTTAATTGTTACCGTCTTAGGGGGCATAAGCCCGCCGATAATACCCAAAATAATAAATACCGCCATCGCGCATAATCCGGCGCGGCCTATCCACAATTTGGCGGGTATTTTAAAAAAATTGAAAATGATTTCGCTAAAAACCATTAATATAGCAACGGAAAAAATTATAAAAATAATTCCCGTCCAATAATGTCCGAGCATTGTAACTATACCTTCAAAAAAACCTGTCGAGCGGCGGTTTAAAGCAAAACTTAAAACAATAAGCCCCGTGCAAAAAACAGGAGCCGCCCAAAAAGCCGTTTTAGTTACGGCGGACGGAAAGAAATAATAAAAAGTACCCGAACAAAAAACATGAAGAATTATAAAAACAGAAAACGCCAGCGCATAGAAAGCCCACATATGATGTTGCCCCTCCTAAGTTCCGCCGTCAGACCGGCCGAACTTACTTTTTTCTTTATAGTATAATATATAATATCATTTATCATTTACCGGAGCCATACGCATTTTATGAAAATACGAGTAAGATTTGCCCCAAGCCCAACTGGATTTTTACATATAGGCGGCGTAAGAACCGCTCTTTTTAACTACCTTTTCGCAAAAAGATACGGCGGAACCTTTGTTTTAAGAATAGAAGACACCGACGAACTTCGCTCAACCGAAGAATCAACCCAGGCTATTTTTGACGGTTTAGAATGGACTAAACTTTTATGGGACGAAGGCCCTTTCCGCGACGGGAAAGAAAACGGGCCCTACCCGCCTTACCTTCAGTCGGAACGTGTAAAAGCGGGCATTTACCAAAAATATATTGACCAACTTTTAGAAGAAGGCAAAGCCTACAAATGCTATTGCACTCCTGAAGAGCTTGAAGCCATGCGTGAAGAAGCGGCGGCTAAAAAACTGCCCCCCAGATATCCTGGCAAATGCAAACATTTAACAAAAGACGAGCAGGCCGCGCTTGAAGCCCAAGGCAGAAAGCCCGTAATACGTTTTAACATGCCTTCGGAAGGCTCCGTGGAATGGGCCGATTTAATAAGAGGCCCCGTAAGTTTTGCCAGCAAAGATTTATATGATTTAGTTATTTCAAAACCTTCGGGTTTTCCCACATATAATTTTGCCTGCGTGATTGACGACCATCTTATGGAAATGTCACACATTATAAGAGGCGAGGACCACATTTCCAACACCCCCATGCAGATACAAATGTATAAAGCCTTCGGCTGGACGCCGCCCGAATTCGGGCACTTGCCCATGATTCACGGTTCGGACGGGACAAAGCTTTCCAAACGCCACGGAGCGACAAACGTTATTGAATACCAAAAGCAGGGCTATTTAAGCGAAGCGCTTGTAAATTATTTGGCGCTTTTGGGATGGTCCAATTCCGAATCGCAGCAGCTTTTTGCCCCGGGTGAACTTGAACAAAAATTTGATATTAAAGGCGTACAAAAAAGCCCCGCTATTTTTGACAACGCCAAACTTGACTGGATGAACAGTGAATATATCAGAGCTACGCCTATTTCTAAATTAACGGATTTAGCGATACCTTTCATTAAAGAAGAAAACATTGATATCAGCAAAACGGACAGAGCCGCGCTTGAAAACATTATCGCTATTGAGCAGGAAAAATACCGCACGCTTAAAGAAATCCCCGGTCTTATAAAATTCTTTTTTGAAGATGTTGTCTTTGAAGAAGGCGCTAAGGAAAAAGTTTACGGCAAGCCCGAATCTAAAGATGTCCTTTTAGGTATTACCCGAGTTTACCAGAATATTGAACCTTTTAAAGAAGCTGACCTTGAAGCTGCCACAAGAGCGTTTGCCAAAGACAATGGGTTTAAAACGGGGCAGATTTTCCACCCCGTACGCGTTGCGGTATCCGGCAGAACGCACGGCCCGACGCTTTTTAAAATGCTTGAACTTTTAGGTAAGGAAACTGTTATCAAAAGATTAAACGAAGCCGCTAAATATAGCAACATATAAATACCCCTAAGAGGGATACTAAATGAGATACTGGATTTTGGAAAAGGGAGATGTTATCGGCCCTTTTGAGGCGGAAGAATTAAAGAAAAGGGAAGATTTTTCTTTAGCCAATCTTGTGTGCCCGGAAAGCCACGGGGACGACCATACTCATTGGAGAGAAGCGTCCTTTTACGCTGATTTCACACCGCAAGACTCAAAGCCTAAAGCCCAAAACACAGATAAACCCCAAACCGTTACCCCGCCCCCTAAACAAGAAACTAAAAAAGAGGAAAACCCCCTTTCAATAGAAGAATATTTTGATAAGATATACCACACTGAAAGCCATGAATTAAGCAATGTTTTAGGTATCCCCGACAATCTTGAAAACTCGGATCTCTATTTAGACCGTCTTTTGAAAAAAGAACTGGGTAAGGAAAAGCGTTCCGCTAATAAAGAAAAATCTTTTGGCGCTAAAGGAAAAATTCTTTCTGCAAATGAAAAAGAACAGGTAAAAGAGGAAAAAAAACAAGACAGGAAAACTACGCCCGCACCGCCGCTGACAACCCGGGAAAAAGCAACTCATAATGAAACAAAGGAGCAAAAGGCGGATATACCTTTAATCCCCGCGTTAAAAGAACCTTCCGCTAAAGAAGAAACGAAGGTTAATTCTTCTTTATCCGCCTCGGCCCAACCTGCGGAACAAAAAAATATTCCTCCCAAAAAAGAGGAAATTAAAGAAACTCCGCCTTCTGCAATAAAAGAAAAAAAACCTCTGCAGCCGCAAATACCCGTTATTAAAGAACCCGCGCCGACGCAAAAAAAAGAAGAGCTCGTTAAAATTGAAACAAAAAAAGAGCCTGCGCCCGCAGCAACTAAACAAAGTAAAGAAGCCTCTCAACCCGAAATAAAGAAAGAAACTGAAACGCCGGTTGTGAAACAGGATAATCCTGTGAGTAAAGATAACATTCGGCCCGGGGCTCCCCAACAAAAAAAAGAATCTCCTAAAAAACCTGGGCAGCCAGAAGAAAAAAAAGAAATTACGCCTGCAACCGCCAAACAAGAAAATCTACCTGTAATTTCAGAAGCTCAGCCCGCGCCTATTAAAGAAGATTTTTTGCAGCCTGATATTTTAAAAATTATTGAAGAAGAAGAAAAAACTTTACCACAACAAGAGTCCCTGAAAGAAGCCCCTGTCTTAAAACAAGAATCACATGTGGAAGGACAGCCTTTAATAGAGCCCATTAAAACAGTGCGTCCGGAAGATGCCTCCGAAGAAGAGGAAAATCCTGTCGCTTTCGGTGTGCAAAGAAAACATATTCCGGCAGATTCTTTTGTAGAACATAAAAAAGAAAGAAGCGCAATTGACCCAAGAACAAAAAAAGAAAGCGTAAAACCTGTTATTTTAACCGCAGGCACCATTTTTATACTTTTAACGGTTGGATTATTTATTTTACTTTCACAGGCAAAAAAATCTTCCGAACAGCAATTCAAAGCCGCTCCGCTGCCTGTTAAACAGGAAAGGCCTGAATTAATAAAAACTGATCCGCAGCCAAAAATGCCGGCGCAAAAAGTGCAAAAAGCCCCGGCCGCCCCCGCACCTTTACCGCCGCCTCCCGCTAAAGCAGCCGTTGACTTAACCGTACAGGAAAGAGCTGTGGACATAGCTAAAAACCACATGCTTAAAAAGAAAGGTATGTCTATAGACGGTTTTTTAAATTCTTATTTTGAAGAATACGTAAAACAAGGATATACGGCATCCTGGTCGGCCGAACCGCTTCATAAAGACATTTACATAGTAAAATACAGGCTTGTAAAACCCAGAAAAGAACCCGTTATTTATATATTTGAAGTAGACACAAAAAAGAACATCGTGTCAGGGGCTTTAAATAACTGGTCACTTGACCTTCTAGATATGCAATAATATAAGCAGGGTTATTAAAAAAACAAAAAAGAGAGGTTTTTATTATGTTGGTAATGGACGAACTTTTTAAACTAATGAAAGAAAACGGCGCATCAGATATACACCTTACCGTGGGCGCGGCTCCTATCTTGCGTATTAACGGAAGGTTATTTTCAACTCCTTTTGAAGTATTAACCGCCGAAAAAGCGCAAACTTTAATCTACTCCATTATGAACGACGAACAAAAACAACGCTTTGAGCAGGACCAGGAACTTGACTTTGCCTTCGGTATGAAAAATTTCGGACGACTTCGTATGAACGTTTTTAAACAACGCAACACCATAGGCGCCGCTATACGTTCCATTCCTTTTGAGTTTAAATCTTTTGAAGAACTGGGCCTTCCCCCGGCAGTCAACACCATAGTGCGTTTAAACAAAGGTTTGGTTCTTGTTACGGGGCCTACGGGTTCGGGCAAATCAACCACTTTAGCAAGTATTATAAACTACCTTAACACAAATTATAACTACCATATTATGACTGTTGAGGACCCTATAGAATTTGTTCACAACCATAAAAAAGTATTGTTAACCAACGTGAAGTAGGCGCGGACACAAAGGATTTTGGCATAGCTTTAAGACACGTTCTGCGTCAAGACCCCGACGTTATTTTAGTAGGCGAAATGAGAGATTTTGAAACCATTCAAGCAGCCTTAAATATCGCCGAAACAGGCCACTTGGTTTTTGCCACCCTTCACACGTCAGACGCGGCCCAAAGCGTTAACCGTATTGTTGACGTATTCCCGCCGCACCAGCAGGAACAGGCTAGAATGCAGCTTTCTTTCGTTTTAGAAGCGGTTTTTTGCCAACAGCTTTTACCTACAGCGGATGGCAAAGGGCGTATTATGGCTGCGGAAGTTTTGCTTGCTAACTCGGCCGCCAGAAGTATTATAAGAGACAAAAAATCCGAGCAGCTTATCAACGTAATGCAAACAAACAGAGCTGCGGGCATGATAACCATGAACCAAGCCTTGGGAGATTTATATATGCAAAAGAAAATCACCTACCAAGACGCTGTTTTTCACTGCACGGACGCTAATGACTTTAAAAATTATCTGCAACAGCAAATGTCAAAATAAAATATTACAAAATAAAACTCCCGCGGTTTTACCGCGGGAGTTTTTTATTAACCGTAAACCTTAAAAATTTTTATATAAAACATTAAAACAAAACCCCCTGCGGTATTGGCGGGGGGTATTAATTAATTTGTTTCAAACTCTATGTCGTTAACAGTAATTTTATTTTGAGGAAAAATAAAATTTACTTTTTCGTTATTTTGTTTTTTAAGTTCTTTAAAAACTTTTTTACATACTTTCACATGATATTTATCCGCCGGAAGGCACTGAATTTCAATATTGCGGACATCGCCCTCTTGTGAATCCAAATATCCTATAACAAAATCAATCCTGTTATCGGAAACTCTTGTTTCTTGGGGGTTATCCTTGTGAAAGTCATTTAACCTTGAAACCAGCCCTGTGGAAATTTTACCACCTCCGATATTGTCATTATGTATAAAATATTTCCAATTCTGTCCTACATGGGCAAAACTTTCAATTTTGCTTTTAGGAATTTGATAGTCCAACGCTCCGTAAACGTCGGCAAATATTTTATCCATTTTACTTTTATCGCCGTTTTTAGCCGCTTCGCCCCAAAGCCTGTATATTTTTTGGTCAGGTTGTTCACCTGTTTTTTCTTTAAATCTTTGTGCCGATTCCTGCCAAGCTTTATGAATATTAATCGCTTGCAGAGCGCTTTCAACCTCGGCACGCATATTGACGGATTCTTTAACCTTAGCAAAAGCAAAAAACAAAACGCCAATACATAAAATTATAACTAAGAAAGTTATTTCCTTTCCGTAACCCTTACACATACAACCCCCTTTTTTACGGTTAGAAAGCCAGCAAAGTTATCGATGCCTTATCAGCCATTTTTATAACTTCATCCATGTCTAATATAAGGGTTTTACGTCCTTCTATCACCACAACTTTTGCTCCGCTTTCAACCGCTGATTTTATTGTTCCTTTACCTATAATAGGCAAATCAAAACGGAAATCCTGCTGCGGCCTGGCAACCTTAACAACAACCAGGCTTTTATTTTTTTTAGAGCTGTTTTTATAAAGCATACCCGCTCTTTTTATACATTCATCCGTGCCTTCCATTCCTTCCAAAGCCACAACGGCCCTGTCGGCCACAACTACCGTAAGACCTATATCTAAGCCCGACAATGCTTTAGCTATTTCTATACCGAACTCAATAGAAAGTTTTTCCTCTTCAGTAGGAGGTCTTTTACCCAAAAGCCCAGGCCCGGGCATATATTTTTCTAAAAAAGAAACGGAACTTATAAAACTTATACCTTCTTTTTCAAACTCATTAATAATCGCACGCAGGATAGTTTGCGCTTTCATATCTTTTAAACCCGCAAGCATTTTTGCGCCGCGCAAATCAGGCATAATATTGCTGAAAATAGCAGTATGCTTAACTCGGCCTGCCATTAAAACTTTTGTAACTCCGTTTTCTTTAAAAAAGTTAATGCCTTTACTAAGCTGGCCCATTTTAAATTCAACAGTGCTGGCTGAGTAAGCCTCGAAATCCGAGGGGAAAGCATTGCCTTTGATGCAAGCCACATACACGGCCACGCCTTTTTCTTTAGCCTCGGCCGCTATATAAACCGGCATCTTGCCTTCGCCCGCTATTATGCCTATTTTTTCCATTATTCTATTTCGTCACCCGTCATTTTCATTCTTGCTATTGCCATACCGCGCTTCGAGTTGCGGCAAAAATCAACCATATGTTTCGCTTCCGGCGTTGACGCTTCGGCCGCGGCTTTTTCAACAGCTTCGCTAAAAATTAAGCCTGATAAAAATAAATTTTTATAAGTGTCTTTAATTGACTTAATTGTTTCACGGCTAAAACCGTTGCGTCTTAAACCGATAACGTTTAATCCAACCAGTCCCGCTCTGTAACCTTGGGCAATACAATAAGGTGCGATATCTTTATGAACACCCGAAGCTCCTGAAACCATGCACATGGTTCCTATTCGGCAAAACTGGTGCGCGCCTACAAGGCCGGAGATAATGGCCTTATCCTCAATAATACAATGCCCCGCAATGCCAGTAACATTGGCTATAATAACTCCGTTGCCGACTTCACAGTCATGCGCTACGTGCGAACCTGCCATAAATAAGCAATTGCTTCCTATTTTTGTGGGCGTTTCAACAGAGGAAGAGCGGTGTATCGTGGCGGCCTCTCTTATTTTGTTGCCGTCACCCATAACAACCATGCTGGGAATGCCTTTATACGACAAATCCTGCGGCTTAATACCTACATAACAACCCGCTACAAGTTCATTGTTTTTGCCCATCACACAATTTTCCACAACGCAGTGAGGACCCACATAGGAACCGCTGCCTATTTTGACATTGGCGCCGATTACGACAAACGGACCTATTTCAACATTATCTTCCAATACTGCAGATTTATCAACAACAGCCGAAGGATGTATTTTTAAAGACATGCTATAATTCTCCTGTATTTGGCGGCGCAAACCGCCGGGTGCGGGCATATAAACCCGCTTTTTTATTAACTTAAATTTATTTTTTATCCGTCAATATATAGTTAAAGTATCCCTGTGTGCATAATGCTCCGTTAGCGTAAGCCTCCGCGTAAATGCGCGAGATTTTGCCAAAACGCAAAATCTTAAAAGGCATGCAAACGGTGTCTCCCGGTTTAATTACGCTTCTAAATTTAGCTTCTTCTATACTGAGAAACAAAGGCACTTTATTTTCAATACCGCGCATTAAAGCCGCTCCCGCGCATTGTGAAATACTTTCAATTGTTAAAACGCCCGGCATAACCGGCATACCCGGAAAGTGGCCTTTAAAAAAGTCCTCTTCTCCCGAATACTTTTTAACTCCTAAGAAGTATTTGCCTTCTTCGATCACTTTAACATAATCTACAAATAAAAAAGGCGGTCTGTGAAGTATTGTGCTCAAAACTTCATCATGACTTATTGTTGCCGTTTCTTCTTTGCTAAGCAGAAACGACAAATCAAGTTTTTCTTCAGCCATTAATTACTCCCTCTTTTAATAATTTTTTTGCGAATTCAACATTAAATTTATGCCCGCCCCCGCGCGCGTAAATTTTCATATTATCCAAAATACAGCCGGTAAGGGCAAAGTCCCCAATCATATCAAGTATTTTGTGCCTTACCATTTCACCCTCAAACCTTAACGGGGATGAAAAACCATCTTTAGTTATAACAACAGCGTTCTCGGTTGAGCCGCCCTTTGCAAGACCGTGCTTTTTTAAAAATTCCAACTCTTCAACAAAGCCGAAAGTTCTGGCAGGTCCTATTTCTTTAAGATAGTTATCTTTACTAAATTCTAACGTGTGCTCCAACCTGCTTACAAGCGGGTGCGTATGCACAAAAAGAAATGTCATTGTAAGTTTATCCGCCGGTTCGGCCGTGTACAAAACATTGTTTTCACTCATTTCTATTTTTTTATTAATTGTTAAAACAGGCACTTTTTTATCAAGCCTTTTTATGCCCGCCAAGATTAAAACCTTGGAATATTCCTGCGAGGACCCATCCATAACGGGCGGTTCTGGCCCATCCATGGAAATTAAAATATCGGTTATCCCCAAAGCGCTGCAGGCTGATAAAACGTGTTCAACGGTATGAACTTCCGCCCCTTCATAAGTAAGGTTAGTTCCCCTCATTGTTGAAGATACATTACCAACAAACGCTTTTATAGGTTTTGAATCTTTAATATCAGTTCTTAAAAAATATATCCCCTCACGGTCATAAGGCTCAAACGTCATGGTGCAGTCGCGCCCGGTATGCAGCCCTATGCCTTTTACTAGTTTTCTTTCCGCTATTGTTTGCCTAAACATTTTTTAGTTGCCCTTTTATTTATTTTCTTCTGTTTTTTTACGCTTCCTAAATTCTCTTACCATTTCAGAAAGATACGGCAGCGCCGCGTAAAGTTTTAAAGTTTCCATATAGTCTCTGACAGGAGTACCGAACATTTTTTTACCCGCGGGAATATCTTGCATAATGCCTGACTGCGCGCCTACTTGTACGCCGTCGCCTATTTTAATGTGGCCTGCCACGCCAACCTGCCCCGCTAAAACAACGCCCCGGCCTATTTCGGTCGACCCGGCTACCCCCACTTGGGATATAATAATGCTTCCCTGCCCAACCTTAACATTATGCGCAAGTTGCGTAAGATTGTCAACTTTAACATTAACGCCTATAACCGTGCTGTCAATTTTGGCTCTGTCAATTGTGGTGTTCGCGCCGATTTCAGAGTCTGACTCAATTATAACATTGCCTACTTGGGGTATTTTTTCATGTTTGTAATTAACCAACACAAAACCGAACCCGTCAGTCCCTATTGTCGCGCCCGCTTCAATTATAACCCTGTCTTTAATAATACATTCTTCCCTTACCACAACATTTGGGTAAAGAATACAATCCTTGCCTACAAAAGTTCTTCGGCCTATATAAACGTGCGGGTAAATAACGGTATTATCACCTAATGTTACATCATCTTCAATAACGCTGTATGCGCCTACGGTAATATTATTTCCCAACACAACATTTTTACCTATAACAGCCGTGGGGTGCACGCCTCTGTCAAATTTTGGTTTGGAGCTGTCATAATGTCTTAAAAAAAGCGTAAAAGCCCATTCCGGATTATCTGCGAAAATAACGTTTTTATCCGTTTTAAAAGTTTCTTTAATTTTAGAAGGCAGTATAAAGCAGCCCGCCTTTATAGAAGAAATAGATTCCGCTTTAGACCCGTCGGAAAAATAACAAACGGCGTCTTCTTTAGGGTTGTCTATGCTGCAGGGAGCGGTAATTTGAAAATCTTTATTTCCTCTTAATTCCCCGCCTGTGATTTTTACTAATTCTTCTAATGAAATCTGCATTATATTATTCCTCCTTTTTTATATTAATTTCGGGCGCTTTTTTAGAATCCAGTTCCAAAATCACCGGACTTTTATTTTTCTTTTTACTTTTTCCGTCTTTTCTTGTTTTCTGGATTCTTTGCGCAAATTCCGTGGTTATATCAACCGGTTTTTGTCCATATAAAATATCTTTCTTATTTACTACTATAGCCACATTCCTTTTCATGCAAAATAATTTAAGCTCGGCATAAATATCTTCAAGAATTTCCTGGACTTCAACCTGCTCTTCCTGTTTTACTTTATTTCTTGTTTCAAATCTTTCTATATCTATTTTAAGGCTTTTCTCCATTATCTGCCTTGTATTATCCTCTATCTTTGCCTCTGTTTCTTCTATATATTTATTAGAATCTAAAGGGCTGTTAAACCTTATATCCGCGCCGGAAAAAGCAAGCTCATCCGCTATTTGGTATATTTTTTCCTGCTCGGCCCAATCGGGGCCTACGGGCTTTATTTCCGACATTTGGCTTACATATCTTTTTTGATAAAAAGGGCGAATAACGTCAAGCCCCTCGCTAAGCTCAATGTTTTCATTTTTTAAATTTTCAATATCTTTTTTTAACCCGTCAATTTCCAAAGCTTTGCTTTTAAGCCGGTTTTGAAGTTCTGTTTTAGTCAAAGAAGTCCACGGGTGGTTTTTAAAAACATAATCCATGTCAATATAAGCGACAACCGGTTTGCCCGTAATTACCTTATCGGGGCCGTCGGCGGACAAAACATTTTTCCCCTGTCCGTAAACTAAAGAGGCCAGTAAAAAAAGAAACATTAATACACTTGTTTTTTTACCCGTCATTCGTACCCGCCTAAAAAAATTAAAACGCGTTAGACATATTAAAATAGAACTTGGTTCTTGATTCACCCGGCCTGTGGTTCAAACCATACCCCCAGTCTATACGTATGGGAAGCTGCGGAGTGGCAAACCTTAACCCCAAACCTACGCCGGCTTTAAACTCGTCCTCTTCGGGGCCCATTCTAAACCTTACATCGCTTGCGCTTTTCCATGAGTTTCCTATATCAAAAAACGCCGCAAGCTGGGCAATGCTTCTTCTGCCCTCTCTTGCGAGAGGAAGACGAACTTCCGCCGAAGATACAAAATACATATTACCGCCGTCCTGCGGCCCAACTTGTCCGTTATGGTCATAACCTCTTATTGTATCGGCGCCGCCTATAAAAAATCTTTCAAACACGGGCACCTCTCCCGTCCTTCCGTAAGCATTTGTTGACGCGAATTTATTAGACAACACAAAAACTATAGGATAGTTACCGCCGATATTTATTAAAGTACGGTTAAAAATTGAGCGTAAATTTATTGTCCATAAATCCAAATCTCCCATTAAAGGGCCGCCGGTAAGTTCAAGCCCGATGGAGTTACGCCAACCGGTGGTAGGGTCCCAAATATTATCACGCGTGTCTATTGCGAAATCCGCGCTGAAAGAGGAAGAGTTTAACCTTTCGCTGTCAATGTCCCCTTTAAACTGGTCATCTATGTCATAAATATCAATGTTTTGGAATGTATAGGAAAAAGCCAATTGGTAAATATCATCTGAAAATCTAGGCCCGACTCTTACCCTTCCGCCAATCCTTCTATCCGTATACGCGCGCGATTCACTCCTAAAAGGGCGGTAACGCCTTGTGTTAAAAGCATCCACTCCGAAAGAAACAGGCCTGTCAAAAACCCACGGCGTAGACCAGCCTATCGTATAGTCAAGTAAATTTTTACCAAACTGCGTTCTTAAATTAAGCCTTTGTGCCCGCCCGAATAAATTCATGTGGCTGACGCTGACTTCACCGTATAAACCGTCTAAAGAAGACATGGCGACACCGGCAGTAAACATGCCGGGACGGCCTTCAACTACGTTAAAGCCTACGTCTACCCTGTCGGGATACGCCGTAGGCGAAATATCAAGCTGCACATCGTTAATAAACCCTAAGTTTAAAAGCCTTGTTTGCGATCTGCGTATCTTAGAATAATCAAATAAATCGCCGGGTTTAACCGTTATTTCACGGGCAAGAACGTTTCTTCTTGTAGTCTCATACCCGGTAACGTCAACATGGTCAATGTAAAAAATATGGCTTTCGCTTATATCAAAAAGGATATTAAGTCTGCCCGCGTCGTCAATTGTTCTTATGGGATTAATTTTTGCGTTTAAATACCCTTTGTTAGCGTATTGTTCCTGCAAATCACGCATAGTCATATCAAAGCTTTTTTGGGTATATGTTTTGCCTTCCCTGAAAAAAATTTGCTTTTGTAATTCTTCATCGGTAAAGACAGTATTGCCGTCAAAAGCAGCTGTTCCGTATTGCGCTTTTGCTCCTTCCGTTACATCATAGTTAATAGTAATCTCGCTTTTTTCATCATTCATGTCAATCTGCGGCGGGGTTATTTCATACTCGCTAAAACCTTTGTTGCGGCCGTAAAGAGTCATCTTTACATAATCTTGCTGCAATTTTTGTGGTTTGAAAACTTTTCCGGGCCTGTTTGCGGTCTTTTTAACAAGTTTTCTAGAAGGTATTAAATTCGCACCCTCGATACCAACCTCTTTAACCCTCGCCCTTTGGCCTTCGTCAATAATAAACTTTACGGTAACAATATTTAATTTTTCATTAACTTCTGTTTCATATTTAATGTCGGCGTTAATATATCCTTTTTCCGCATATTTGGCTTTAATGCGTTCTAAATCGGAAACCAGCTTTGTTTCATTAAAAGGATCTTTAATTTTTAAAGTCATAGCCTCGGTAATCGCGGTTCGGCTTAATCTTTTCCTTCCTTCATAGGTAATAGCGTCAAAAATAGGTTTTTCTTTTACAATGTAGGTAACTTTAAAACAGGGGTGAAATTCTTTATCTTCTTTGTTTTTGCGCTCACCTTCCATGGGGCTTATGTCTACTTCCGCATTATCAAAACTTCCCAAAGAAATGATTGCCTGCATATCGTCGTAAACAAAACCTCGTTCATACATAACGCCTTTTTTGGCGTGCACCGCTTTGGTTACTGTTTTTTTAGCTACGTTTTTTAACCCGGATACGGCTACTTCACACACCATCCACGGGCCGGTTGCGTTCATTTCCGTTTCCTGCGCGAAAAGGCCTGCGGATGTTAAAATTAATAATAAAAATAGTATTTTTTTCATTTTTGTAAAATATTTAACCTTTCAAATAATAATTGTAAAACAAAAGCCCGTACTCAAACTCTTAAGCACGGGCTTATTAAAAATACAAACTTTTCCTTATTTGACAGGTTTTGTTGTAAAACCGCTTTTGATGCATTTTGTGCAGACATAGGCAGTTTGTGTTTTGCCCTCAAGAACAACTTTTTGTTTTTGAAGGTTTGGTCTAAAAGTTCTTTTTGTATTTCTATGTGAGTGACTGTAAGAACCGCCTGTTACGGAGCCTTTCCCACATAATTGACATTTGTATGACATATTCACTTCCTGATTATTTAATTTATATATATATTATACCAAAGTTTACATGTTTTAATCAGCATTGTGCAAAGCCCCGCCCTCCAGGCCTTTATAGATTTTAAGCACAAAAGGAATAAGCAAAAAGCTGGGAATGCTTAAAAAGCAGGCTAAAATAAAGAAATTTGTATAACCTAACGCCATTTTCAGGCTGCCGCTTAACATGCTGGGCACCATCATTCCAAGGCCCATTATACCCGTTGATATCGCGTAATGCGACGTAGCGTATTTACTTGCTATACTCACGTTCATTATAAAAACGGTAAATGCCATAAAACCAAGCCCATAACCGAATTGTTCAAAACTAAGTAAAGCCGCAGTTACTAAAGCGCCCGGCTGGAATATGGCAAGTATAACGTAAAAAACCGTAGGTACGTTAAGCATTATCACAAAAGGCCATATACATTTTTTAAAACCGTATTTAGAAAGAGCTATACCGCCTAAAATATTCCCGGCCATTAAAGATATAATGCCTATAGTTCCTTTAACAAATCCGTACATTTTGGTGCTCATTCCAAGCCCGCCCAATTCGCGCGCACTTGTTAAAAAAGGCGGTATCATTTTTTCAAAACTGGCCTCACCCAACCGGTAAAACAATATAAAACAAATTATTATCACAATGTTTTTTTGTGTAAAATAAGCTTTAAATGAATCAAAAAAATTTGTAAAAACCGTATTATTTTTTACTGTTTCCTCAATGCGTTCTTTATGTAAAATAAAAATATGAAACACAAAAAATAAGCCAAAAACGCCCGACGCTATAAACATAGCCGCTGTCCAGCTTAAAGGAATATTTCCCGTCCGCTCCTCTATAACACCCGCTATCATAACCAAAATACCGCTTGCGAAAATCATGGCAAGACGGTAAAAAAATGTTCTTATGCCCACAAAAAAAGCTTGTTCCTTTTTATCTAAAGCGAGCATGTAATATCCGTCGGTAGCGATATCATATGTAGCACTTATAAAAGCGCCCGTAAAAAACCCAATTAAGGAATAAAGAAAATAATTGTTAAGCTGAAAACTTAAAGCTATCAATACAAATACCGCGGACAAAGCCAACTGGGTGCCCAAAACCCAGCTTCTTTTGCTTTTGTTTTCAAGAAGAGGGCTCCAAAACATTTTTAAAACCCAGGGCAGGTACAAAAAGCCGGTATAAAAAGACATAATGTTTTCCGCCACGCCGAGTTTAGTATATATAACGGGCGACACCACGTTTACAATAACAAACGGCAAGCCTTCGGCAAAATACAGCGTGGGTATAAAGAACCAAGTTTTTTTCATATTCATTCCGTTACAGTTAGCGTATTTAATCCTAAAAACATAATATAATATTAAAAAGGAGATTAAAAAAAAATGACACAATTTTATTTTCTTGCTTTGGCTTTTTGCTGGGGCAGCGCTTTTTTAGCTACAAAAAATATAGTAACGGAAGTTGACCCTTATTACGGCGCGTTATCAAGGGTTTTTTTCGGCCTTTTATTTTTTATAATTCTTTTTATTGTAAGACGCAAAAGCATTAAAATACCCCTTAAAGAAATTTGGAAACCGTGGGTATTAAGTTCATTGCTTATCTCCTTACCTTTTATGTTAATGTTTTGGGGCCAGCAGCACATTCCTTCCGGGGTGGCGGGCATTTTTAACGGCACCGTTCCGATATGGGCTTTTGTCATGGGAGCCGCATTTTTAAAAGGCGTTGATTCCTTTACCTGGAGAAGAGCCGGCGGCGTTTTAATAGGCGTCGGCGGTATACTTTGTATTATGCTTCCCAAAGTGCATTTCAGCGGGCAAATGAGCGAATTTTACGGCTGCTTAGCTTTAGTTGGCATGGCAATTTCTTACGCGGCCGGAAATGTTGCCACTAAACATTTAATGGTTGACCATAATACAATCTCAATAGAAGGAAATATTTTCCACCAATATGTTTTTTCCGCGGTTATTTTGGCAATTATAAGCGTTTGCTTCGGCACAATGCCATCGGCCGAAACTTTAACCCAGCCCAAAGTGCTGGGTTCAATGATTTATGTGGGCGTATTTTCAAGCGCTATAGCGTTTTTACTTTTGCTTGAGTTAATAAGAAGACTTGGCGCTTTAAGAGCATCGGCAGTAACATATCTTGTTCCTATAGTCGCGCTTATTTTAGACTTTGGGTCAACAGGCAGAATACCCGCGGGTAATGAATTTTTTGGCGTATTCTTAATTTTTATAAGTTTATTAATGATTCAAAAACCGATAAAGAAATAAAAAAACCGCCTCTTATAAGAGGCGGTTTTTTTTATTCTTCAAAATCATCTGCCACTTCAGGGCCGGGCGGAAGTGTTGTTTCTACCATATCAATAAGCCTTAAGTCACTTGGATACTGCACCATTTCTTTAGCTTTTGTTACTGACACCCACCTGACAGCAAGTATTTCGGACGCGTCGGGCTTGCCTATACGGCCAAGCTTTTTCATTAAATACCACTGCACCGTTTTTTTAACGTAGTTTCCCTGAAATGTAAAAGCGTATTTAACTCTTATAATAGGCCTTACTATAGAAGCTTTATGCCCGGTTTCTTCCAACACTTCGCGAAGCGCGGCCTGGCGCGGCGTTTCACCGGGTTCAATATGACCTTTGGGAAACGTCCACAATTTTTTGCCCTTCATGTTTTTAACTTGCACGAGAAGCACTTTTCTGCCTTCTAAAACTACTCCTCCGCAGGAAAATTCCGATACAATCATTATTTACCTTTTACAGCTGCTTCGTAAGCGTAAGCCGCTTGGAATAAAACATCCTCTTTAAATTCGTCCGTATAAAATTGTAACCCTATGGGAAGACCTTCTTTATTGTTCCCCGCGGGAACGGAAATGCCGGGCAAATTTGCCATATTTCCGGGGCAGGTGTACAGGTCCGCTAAATAAGTGTTAACCTGGTCCAAAACGGCGGCGCCCTGCTTTGTAGCGACAGTGGGGGAAGTGGGCGTTAAAATAATATCAACGTTTTTAAAAGCGTCTTTAAAATTTTTTCTTATTAAAGAGCGCACTTCCTTAGCTTTAACCAAACATGTTTCATATTTTTCCCTGCTTAAAACATAGTGCCCTATCATAATGCGTCTTTTTACTTCCATGCCAAAACCTTCCATACGGGTTTTGCTGTAAACCTCGTCAAGGTTAGCGGGAACGGGCGTTGAATACCCATATCTTACCCCGTCAAAGCGGGAAAGATTGGAACTCGCTTCCGCGCCGGTAATCATATAATAACAAGGCGCACTGTATTTTGCGAAAGGAAGCGAAATTTCTTTAAGTTCGGCCCCTAAACTTTTTAAAATTTCTTTTGCTCTGTCAAAAGAGTCTTTAATTTCAGGATTCAAATTATCAAAAAAGTCTACCGGGATACCGACTTTAACGCCTTCTAACGTATTTTTCAGACTCGCCAAAACATCAGGAACGGGTGCTGAAGAAACGGTTGAGTCTTTTTCATCAAAATCCGCTATTACTTTAAATAAAAGGGCCGCGTCCTTAACATCACCCGCTAAGGGGCCTATTTGGTCCGCGCTGGAAGCGAAAGCCACAATACCGTATCTGCTAACTCTGCCGTATGTGGGTTTCATGCCCACAATACCGCAAAAACTGGCGGGCTGTCTTATAGAACCCCCGGTATCCGAACCTAACGTTAACGGAACCATGCCCGCAGCTACCGCGGCCGCGCTGCCGCCGCTTGAACCGCCGGCTACTCTTGTATGGTCTATTGGGTTTTTAGTAGGGCCGTAAACGGAATTTTCCGTTGTGGAACCCATGGCAAACTCGTCCATATTAAGACGGCCTATTATAATTGCGTCCGCATCAATTAATTTTTGCACTACCGTGCCTGTATAGGCAGCGGTATGGTTTAAAAGCATTTTGGAAGCGCATGTGACTTTATGGCCTTTATAAAGCAAATTATCTTTAATACCCACAGGTACGCCCGCTAATTCGCCAAGTTCTTTGCCCGCTGCTTTTTTGGCGTCTATTTCTTTGGCTCTTTGCAGGGCTTCTTGCTCAAAAACCTCAACAAAAGCGTTGATTTTCGGGTTTTTTTCTTTAATTATTTTTAAACTGGCCCTGGCCGCTTCCACAGCGGTTAATTTACCTTGTTTTACAGCCTGTACTATTTCAAAAGCTTTCATAAATTAGAGCACCTTTTTAACTTTAGCCATATTATCTTCAACTTCCGGAAGGGCGCAAACAATAGCCTCCCTGTCTTGTGAAATTACGGCAATATCTTCCCTCACATGCTGGGGTATTTGGGCGAAATCGGCCTTAGCTCCGCTTGTGTCAACCTGTTCAAGCTGATCAAGCCATTGGAAAATGTTAGACATGTTTTCATTCCAGTCTTTAATATCTTCCTGAGTAAATTTTAGTTTGGCGCTTAAAGCCAAGCCTTCTATATATTTAGTATCCATATATATATTTTATATAATTTACACAAATGTTGTATTTTACTTAACTCCCGGGGGTTATTATGACAGAAACAAACCTACATCCCAATATAAAAGACATTCCTAACCATCTTGTTTTAGCGGTTGTATCTTTATGTTTATCTTGCCTGGGGGGCTTTTTTGCCATACCCGCGGCGATAGCGTCGCTTATTTTCGCCTTACGGGTAGACGATAAAAAAGCATTAAACGATTTAGAAGGGGCGCTTCAGGCAAGCAAAATGGCAAATGTTTTCGGTTGGATAGCCATAGCTTTAGTTATTTTACCCTGGATAGCCCTTATATTCTTTTTTGTGCTTCTTTTTGGCGGAGCGGTTGGACTCGCGACTATATTTTAAGGATGATCCGCCCTGTCTCATCGTCCATGGCGGAGCGTTCTTTTGGCGTGGCGTCATCCATGCCCGCAAGATGCAAAGCCCCGTGAACGGCATAAGTTAACATTTCTTTTAAAACGCCTTGTCCGTAAAGAGAGGCGTTTTCTTTAGCTACATCGTAACATACAAAAATATCGCCGAACGGCAGGCCTTCGCCGCCTTTTTGAGGAAACGGGTAATTAAAAGAAATAACATCGGTTTTATAATCGTGGTTAAGAAATTCTTTATTTATTTTATGTATTTCTTTCCCATCGACAAAAATTAAGTTTACCTCGCCTTTTTTTGACGCGAATTTACCTAAAGCGGCGCTTACGCCCGCTTTAAAAAGAGATGTTTTTCTAAAGTGGGAAGGAACTTTGGTTTTATAAAAAACATTTATTATCATTTTCTTTTTTCCGCTTTAGCGTAAGCTTCTATAACCGCTTTAACGATTGGGTGCCTTACTATATCCTCTTCCTCAAATTCAACCACGGCTATGCCGTCAATATTTTTTAAAATTTTAGCCGCTGTTATAAGCCCGCTTTCTTTCTTTACGGACAGGTCTATTTGGGTAGGATCACCGTTAATTATCATTTTGGAGTTGCTTCCCATACGGGTTAAAAACATTTTCATCTGTTCGGGAAGAGTGTTTTGCGCCTCGTCTAAAATAATAAAAGCGTTTTCCAAAGTGCGCCCGCGCATGTAAGCCAGCGGAACTATTTCAAGAGTTCCGTTATAACGCATAGCCCTAAATTTTTCTATACCCAGCATGCTGTTAAACGCGTCGTAAACAGGCCTTAGATACGGATCAACCTTTTCATTAATATCCCCTGGCAAAAAGCCCAGCTTTTCGCCGGCTTCTACTATAGGGCGTGAAATTATTACACGGCTTATCATGCCAAGTTCTAAAGCGCGTAAAGCGCACGCG
The DNA here is from genome assembly GCF_000020145.1 of Elusimicrobium minutum Pei191. Lineage (NCBI taxonomy): Bacteria > Pseudomonadati > Elusimicrobiota > Elusimicrobia > Elusimicrobiales > Elusimicrobiaceae > Elusimicrobium > Elusimicrobium minutum. Next base: position 70,628 of record NC_010644.1, on the reverse strand, counting down.
CAGGCTAAAAAAGTTTTGCCCGTGCCGGCGGGCCCCAAAGAAATAATTAAATCGTTGGCGAAAATAGTTTCAATATATTTTTGCTGGTTTTTAGTGCGCGGTTTTATGGGGGCGGCATGGTCGGGATAGAAGATAATGCCGTCTTTAAAAGGCTTATCGTACGCGTTTTTTTGTAACGAGGTTACAATATCTTTATTAGATAAAAGTTTTTTAATTTTATCCGCGCATTTATCCACCCTCGAATTAACGCCCGAAATTGAAATTTCCGCGCCTTCCCCGTCTTCATTATAACGCACGTAAATCTCAACTTTAAATTCTTTTTCAAAAGCTTTAAGCCTGGTGTCCTGTTCGCCTAAAACTAAAAAAATTTCATCTTGGTTTTTAAGCTTTATTTTTTTAATCATCTTGTTTTCTTTATAAAATAAAGGCCCGCTTAGCACGGGCCTTTTTATTAAATGAATTTCTTTCGGCCGCGCGGTATAACCACAATGCCCGAAGGATCTATATAGTATCTTTGCGCGTCTTCACTTCTTATATGCCCGACGCTTTGCTTTTCGGGCACTATGTTAAACCTGTCAACAATAGTCTTTTTTATTTTACTGCCTTTTTTAAACTCGCATGAATCCATTACAATACTGTCTTCCAGCACACAGCCCTCGCCTACAATTATACTACTGCCTAAAACGCAGTTTTTAACTATGGCGTTAGGATGTATAACACACCCGTTGCTTATCATTGAATTTTCAACATGTCCGCCCAAAAACTTGCTCGGAGGCAGGTGAAACAATGATGTGCTTATAGGCCAAAGAGGATTATTTAAATCCATTTTAGGTTTAGCTCCCAAAAGATCCATATGCGTCTGCCAAAAAGACTCTATATTTCCCACGTCTCGCCAGTATCCCTGCTCTTCATACGGTTTGGCGCCCGGTAATTTTTGGCTGGCAAAATCATAAGCAAATGTTCGGTACTCGCTTAAAATTTTAGGCAAAATATGTTTACCGAAATCTAATGCCGGAACATCGCAAAAACGTTTTTGCAAAATTCTCATTAAAAAATCGGTATTAAAAATATAGTTACCCATAGAAGCAAAAGCTTTTTTAGGCCTGCCCGGAATATGTTTGGGGTTTTCAGGCTTTTCGTCAAATTCGACAATACGGTTTTTGGAATCAACCCCCAAAATACCGAAAGAAGAGGCTTCCTCCAAATCAACCACGTTTGCCGCAACGGTAACATCCGCTTTGTTTGCCACGTGAAAATCTATCATTTGGCGTATGTCCATACGGTAAATATGGTCCGCGCCGAAAATAGCGACCACGTCAGGGGCAAAATCTCTTATCAAGTTTATGTTTTGGCGTACTGAATCCGCGGTGCCGCGGTACCAAATTTCGCCTATTCTCATTTGCGGAGGAACACAGGTTAAAAAGTGATCCTTGCTAATACCTGTGGTTCTCCACGTGGTGCGCAGATATTCAATTAAAGACTGTGACAAATACTGCACCAAAATATAGGAGGAAAATATTTCGGAATTAACAAAATTTGACAAAACAAAATCAACAATTCTGTATTTCCCGCCAAATGGAACCGAAGGTTTGCTGCGCTCCTTTGTTAAAGGATACAGCCTTTCCCCTTTGCCTCCGGCCATTATCATGCCTAAAACCTTCATGCTGTGCGTCTCCTTTGTTACTGCCGATATTTTTTACTTCTGTTTATTTAATTTCCGCTAGTTAGCGCTGGGCACCAGTTTTTTGTTCATGTTAACAAAAGCTTCCCAGGTCCAGGGCATTTTTTCCGCTACGATTTGGGCAATAGCGTCCGCGTAATCCCTTATTTCTTTCTGCGCGTGTTTATCAGTGCGCAAAGAAAGAAAATTAAGCAAGCTTCTCGCGTTTACCGTCCAATAAAATTGTGTGTATTGGCATACGGGCAAAATGCCCCTTGCCATTTCTCTGGCCACGCCTTTTTCCAACAGTGCTTTATAAGCTTTATAAGAAGCTTCAACACTTTCTTCGTAAATTTTTAAAAGCTCTTCATTATTTAAATCCGCCCCAGAAAGAGAACCTTGTTTATTGTGCGTGTCCTGTATGCGGAATTCGGAAGGTATATAAAACTCGTCCTTTACTTCCGTATATCTGGCGCTGACTTCATTGTAAGAACCCCAACGGTGCCTCATCCACTGTCTGGCTATATAAATAGGGCAGCGCACGTTAAACTGAAAATTTGTATGCTCAAAAGGAGAATGATGGGCGTTTTCCAATAAATATTTTATAAGCGCTTTGTCTTTTTCCGGGCCTTTGGTTTCCGAACCGAAAGTAACACGCGCCGATGCTACCACGCGGATATCCCCGCCCATAAAATCGACAAGCTTAACAAAACCTTTATCTAAAACTTTAACTATTTCCTGTGTCATTATATTCTCCCGTATGTTTTACATTATTGTGTATATTATTCTATTATTTTAACTTGAAAATTTCAAAGACGGTATTATCGCTGTCATAAACCAAAGTGGCTAAAACGCCTTTGGAAGCGCCGTACTCGCAGTAAGAAAGATCATAAATAACGCCGTCCGTTTCTGTTTTGCCAAGCCCCGCTAAAGTTACGTCATTCCAACCGCCAAAGTAAACCGCGCCTTTTTGGTAAGCGCCAAAACTGTCCGCCACAATACCAAGTTTGGCCGTGTTTTCTGCCGCCGCGAAAACATAATTTCCCTGCTCATTTTTGAAAACGGGCACCGGCAAAAGCACACGGTATATATTGCCCGCGAAGGCTATTCTTTTAGGAGTTGTGGAAAAATCGCCGCTTGTAAAAGCTATTTTTTTGCCGCCGTTAAGGTATAAATTAACTTTGCCGTACGTTGTGGCGAAAAGAACATCGTCTTTTTTATCTTTATTAAAATCAGCTATTGAAAATGAAAATACGCTGGCGTTCATTCCCGCTTTAACGCTTGTTTTTTGGGCTTTGAATTTGCCTTTTTCATAAACAATCTCGTTGACTTGTGTTGTTTTAAGTCCGTTATGAAAATAAATTTCCTGCCCCAACAAAACATCTTTGCCGTCACGGGTAGAAACTTTTGCTATGTGTTTTAAAACGCCGGTCTGTTCAAGTTTATTATCTTTAATTTCAAAAACAACCGTTGACACTTTATTTGAAACGCTTTCATAAATAACCGCGAAAATCTGCGCCGTGCCCGTTTGTTTTATATCTCCTGCGGAAGCCGTAATAATCTCCTTATAGGAAGGAACGGAATATTCCGTTACCGGTTCCAATTCAGCGCCGTTTATTTTAAAAATTTTAATTTTATTTGAGGCGGCGGCCGCGGCGATGTGCGCAACGCCGTTTATATTTAAAAAACTGCCTGAAATAAGCCTTTCTTTTACGGGATTAAATTTGTAAGCCTTTTCGACATTACTTATTTCTTCCGCCGCAATTGTTGCGGATGTAACCGCCGGAACGGGCCTTGCCGTCTGTTGTTTTTCAAGCTCCAGTTTCTGCCCTTGTTTTGTTTTGTAAGGTTCCGCAAGTTCGGCTACAGCGTATTTTTCTTCAACACCGGTTATTTCCGCCGCCGCGCCGTATTTATAAATTACGCCAAGGCTTTCGCCCTTATGGTTTTTAAGTTCTTCCTCGGAAAGTATTAACTTAAGCTTGTCTCCTTTATAAACGGGATTTTTTATTTCAGTTATATCAAGATAAACTGTTTTTCCTTCCTGCTTGGCCACATAAGCTATATCTGCGGCAAAAAGAGATGTTGTAAAAGTAAAAATTATTAGGGTTGATAAAAGTTTTTTCATATAATAGATATATACCATTTTAAGGCGGTTTTTGCATGGAAAAATTATTTAAAAAATTTGTAAATACCACAAAAGCGCTTCGCGGAGCAGGCGGCTGTCCGTGGGACAAAAAACAAACTCATGAAAGTTTAATAAAATGCCTGCGTGAAGAAAGCGAGGAAGTGGTGCAGGCTATTGAAAATAAAGATTTTGTCAATTTGCAAGAAGAACTTGGCGACTTGCTTTTGCAGGTTGTTTTTCACGCTAATTTAGCGGAAGAAGAAGGCAAATTTACAATAAACGACGTTATTAAAGGTATTGACGATAAACTTATCCGCCGGCACCCGCATGTTTTCGGGAGCGAAAAGGCCGACACCCCGGAAGAAAGCCTTGCTCTTTGGAAGAAAATGAAAGCCAAAGAAAAAGAAGCAAAAAAGTAAGTTATATTATTTTAAACAGGAGTTTTTATGAAAAAAGGTTTTACGCTTATTGAGCTTTTAGTGGTTGTGTTAATTATAGGCATACTTGCCGCCATAGCGTTGCCGCAATACCAAAAAGCCGTGCTTAAAGCAAAAACGAGAGAGGCTCTTATAAATTTAAAAGCTATAGGGGACGCGCAGGAACGCGTTTTTCTAGCCACGCGTGCATATACTACGGATAAAGATTCTCTTGATATCGGCGTTCCGGCACAGTCAAAATACTTTAGCGATTATTCTTTAAGAGCTACCTACGCCCAGGTACTCGGAACTTACAACAGCACAAATTTTTATCTTGCCTATTATTACGGAAAGAATTATGTTTATTGCGCTGCGGCCACTTCAAATGAAGAAGCTAAAAAAATATGCGTAATGCTTAGCGGTAAAAGCACGCCCGATGCCATAAACCTAGGCGAAACGGGATATAGCCAATACCTCATGAACTAATTTGAAAAACAAAAAAAAGCGGCCGTTTTTAAACGGCCGCTTTTTTATTTTCTTATTAAAAATTAATCTAATTTTTTAAGAAGAGGGAAAAACACAATTTCTCTAATTGAGTCCTGGCCGGTAAGTAACATTATCATTCGGTCAATGCCTATGCCCATACCGCCTGTAGGCGGCATGCCCGACTCCAATGCCTCAATATAAGCAGTGTCGACAATTTCGGAATTATCTTCATTGTCTTTGGCTTTTTGGGCGGCCTGGTCTTTAAGACGCTGGGCTTGGTCGGCGGGGTCGTTAATCTCGGTATACGCGTTGCCAAGCTCGCTTCCGCAAACAAAAGCTTCAAAACGTTCAACAATGGCCGAATCACCCTCTTTGGTTTTGGAAAACGGACTTACCGCCGTGGGGTAATCCATCATTAACATCGGGTTTGTGTAGTTAACAATAATTCTTTCGTCAAAAATCATGTCAAAAATTTTACCGCTCGATTCCTCTTCGTCAACTTTTAATCCCAGGCGTTTGGCAAGGGCGATAAGCTCGGCCCTTTTAAAATCACGCCCGTCTAAAATATTGTGAATATCTTCACCAACGTATTTCTGCCATGCTTCAGGCATAGAAACCCTTTCATAAGGCGGTTTTAAATTAACTTCTTTACCTTTAAAAGTAACTTTTTCCGCGCCTATAGCTTCGGCCGCGTTTGCCAAAACGGCTTCAAAAACATCAGCCATTGTGTTAACATCGCCGTAGGCCTGGTAAAGCTCCATCATGGTAAACTCAGGATTATGCGTAGTATCAATACCTTCGTTACGGAACATTTTACCTATTTCATAAATTCTGTCGAGTCCGCCGACAATAAGACGTTTGTGGTAAAGTTCCAAAGCTATGCGCATGTAAAGCGGCATTTTAAGAGCGTTATGGAAAGTTTCAAAAGGTCTGGCTATAGCGCCGCCCGCGTCGGGAGTTAAGGTCGGGGTTTCAACCTCCAAATAACCAAGCCCGTCTAAAGTTTTTCTTATTGAACTGATGATTTTGGAGCGTTTTACAAAAATTTCTTTAATATCTTCATTGGCAATTAAATCCACGTGGCGGTTTCTGAACCTTATTTCAGTATCCTGCACGCCGTGCCATTTTTCAGGCATGGGCCTTATAGCTTTGGAAATTAAGGTAATGCTGTCGGCCTTAATTGTTTTTTCACCCGTTTTTGTTAAAAACATGTGGCCTTTTACCGTAACAAAATCACCTACTGAAATATGTTTTTTAAAAAAATTATAATTTTCCTCCCCAAGAGTATCTTTCTGAGCGTAAAACTGTACTTTGCCTGTAAAATCCCTTATATGTGCGAAAGCCGCTTTTCCCATAAGGCGGAGCTGGACAACACGTCCCGATACGGTAACCTGAGTGTCAATATCAGCGTCAAGCGCTTCTTTGGCTCTGTTCTCGGCGCCGCTTCTCGCGGGATAAGGATTAATACCGACTTCTTTTAATTCCTGCGCTTCTTTATATCTTTGGGAAATTATTTCTTGTAAAGAATTTTGTAATTTCTGTTCATTGTTTTCTGTCATAAAGACCTCTTGCTTTTGTATTAATATAATTTTATCAAATTGACAGGGCTTTGTTTAATGGTATAGAATAAAAGATAGGATTTTAAAAAGGAGTATATTATGAAAAAAGGTTTTACTTTACTTGAAATTTTAGTTGTAGTTTTAATTATAGGTATTTTATCGGCCATAGCTGTACCCCAATATACAAAGATTGTTGAAAGGGGCCGCGCTTCCGAAGCTCTTTTAACTTTAAAAGCTTTAGCCGAAAGCGTACAAAGAGCCGAAAAGCTACGCAGATACCCCCTCGGCCCCAACCAATGGGACAGTATCGATATAGCTATGCCGGGCACAAAAACAGGCACAGGATACCAAACTAAATACTTTACATACTACACAGGCAATGACCTTGGCGTAGCAAACGCGCCAACATTTGTAAGCGCGGTTAAAGTAGGCGCTCCTAACTATATTTTGGAAATGCATGTGCATCAAGGGGATATTTTATCAGCGGTTTGTGTTTATACAAACGGCGATACCGAAGCTTATGACGCGTGCATTGACCTTGGCTTTAAAAACCCTGTCAGCCATATCGGAACATCCGGCGCGGGCAAGCTGGGCCTTGAAAGACCGTAAACGGTTAAATATTTACAAATAAAAAACCCTCCTAAAAAGGAGGGTTTTTTATTTGTTTTGCAGAAATTACTTTAAAAGTTTTTTAAAAAAAGGATAATATAAATCTTGTTCCAAAGGATATTTTATTTCACCTTTTTTATCTTTAGCGCAAAAAACAACGGGCGCGTTTTCTATAACGCAAAGGGGCGTTTTTTCGTCTGCTTCGCCCATAAGCAAACTTGCCGCGGAAGCGAGGCTGTCGGCGATATCAACCATTGTCATTTTTAATTTGCGTCCGTAAATATCTTTTTTACCAATATAATTTTTTACGCCTTTAAAACCGGAGTAACCCACCGCCGCGCCTATAACGCCCGCTCTTAAAGGAAGTATCATGCTATCGGTAATTATTACGCCAAAGTTTTTTACTTTATAAAATTTTTTAAGTTCCTTTACTAGTTCAGACGCTGTTTTATAACAGTCTTTAGGAAGTAAAATAATTTTGCCGCCTTCGGAATTTGATTCGTCAATTCCCGCGTTTGTCATTACCATTGCGTCCTTAATAGTAAAAAAACAAAGTTTTGTTTTTATATAACCAGTGCTTTCTTTTTTTATAAGCGATTCTTTTTGTTTAACGGTTAAAGGAGGCAAAACACGGCCTTCCGAAAGCGCGACTATTTTTGAGGATATTACCAAAACGCCGTTTTCTTTTATTTTTTTTATATGCTTTTTTATAAAGAAAGAAAGATTATCCCCTTCTTTAAAAACGCTTGTTTTTTTGGGTTTAAAATTCATGTTACACCCCAAAAGGTTCCACAAAACAGGAAAAAACTTTGTTAGCGAAAAACAAACCCTGCTCGGAAAGTTTTATGCATCCGTTTTCTTTTGTAAGAAGACGGCGGCTGACAAGCGCGTCAATTTCCTGTCCGAAATATCCGCTGATTTCAGAAGTAAGTTTAACCCCTTCCAAACGGCGCAAAGCTATCATAGCGCTTTCACCCGTTTTCTTCTTACCTTCAAGTTTTTCTTCAAAATCTTTAACGCCTAACCCTTTTTCCATATTGTTAATATATTTATTCAGGTCATCAGTATTAGAACTGCGGGTTCCGTTTAAATACCCGGCAGCCGCACAACCTAGGCCAAGATAATCACCGCCAAGCCAATAATTATTATTGTGAACGCTTTCAAAACCATGTTTTGAAAAATTAGATATTTCATAATGGGAGTAAGCTCGTTTGGGTAAAAAATTATGCGCGTACAAAAGCATTTCTTTTACAAGCGCGTCATCCGGCGCGTAACCTTCTTTAAAGAATTTTGTGCCTTCGCTTATTTCCATGCCGTAAACGGAAAAATGTTCGGGGTTTAGGGTAAGAACAAAAGAAATATCCTCTTTAAAATTTTCTAAATTTTGAGAAGGGCAACCCGCTATTAAATCAATATTAATATTATCAAAACCCATTGAGCGCGCGTCCGAATAAGATTTTATAAACATACGTCTGTCGTGGATTCTGCCTAAGTTTTTTAAAATATCATCGTTAGAACTTTGCAAACCCATGCTTAAACGGTTAAAACCGTATTTTTTAAGCAGAATTATTTTTTCTTCGGTAAGGCTTTCGGGGTTAGCTTCAAAAGTGGATTCCAAAAAGTTTTTTACGGGGCCAAAATTTTCTTCAACAGCTTTAAATAATTTCTCAAGATTTTCTTCAGACAAAACGCTTGGCGTGCCCCCGCCTATATAAAGAGTTTGGGCGTTAAAATTTTTGTGCCCGGACATTTCTTTAATTAAAGCGTTTATATATTCACCGGATAAAGAAAGTTTATCCGGGTAAGAAGAGAATGCGCAGTAAAAACACTTTTGAGCGCAAAAAGGAATGTGTATATAAATTGATTTCATAATCTTAAATATTAAAAATAAAGGTTATTTTTTGTTAACCATATAATCTAAATAAGACTGCATAAAAGCGTCCAAATCACCGTCCATAACAGCTTGCACCTGCGAAGTTTCGTAACCTGTTCTTAAATCCTTAACAAGCTGATACGGCATAAAAACATAAGAACGTATTTGATGCCCCCAGGCGATATCGCCTTTTTGTCCGTAATGTTTTTCCATTTCCGAGCGTTTTTTATCAGCCTCGATTTGGTAAAGTTTGGCGCGCAGCATTTTCATGGCGGTTTGCCTGTTTTGAAGCTGGCTTCGCTCTATCTGGCAGGCAACAACTATGCCCGTGGGAATATGTTTTATGCGCACGGCGGTTTCAACTTTATTAACGTTTTGCCCGCCCGCGCCACCGCTTCGGAAAGTGTCAACTTCCAAGTCTTTTTCTTCAATTTCTATTTTAATTTCGTCTTCAATGTCAGGCAAAACGTCGCATGAAGCAAATGAGGTGTGCCTGCGCGAATTAGCGTCAAAAGGGGAAATTCTTACAAGCCTGTGAACGCCGTTTTCACTTTTCAAATAACCGTAAGCGTAAAGACCTTCTATCATAAGAGAAACACTTTTCACGCCCGCTTCTTCACCGGGCAAAATGTCCGTTATTTTAACTTTTAACCCGTGGTTTTCAGCCCAGCGCGTGTACATACGAAGAAGCATTTGAGCCCAATCGCAGCTTTCCGTGCCGCCGGCGCCGGCATGTATATGCATAATGGCGTTAAGCCTGTCAGCCGGGTCGGAAAGTTTTATTTTAAACTCAATTTCTTTTAATTCATTTTCTATTTTTATTAAAAAGGAGGAAATTTCACCCATTTCGGTTTCGCTGTTTTCCTCAAGGGCCATTTCATAATAGGTAACGGCGTCGTCCATTTCCTTTTGCAAGGCGGAAAAAGTTTCAAGCTCAGTTTTAACGGCGTCGGCTTCCTTGCTTACCTGCCTGGCATTATCAGAATCATTCCAAAAACTTTCTTTGGATATTTCAGCCTCAAGTTTGGCTAATTTTTCTTTCTTTTCGCCAACGCGTATAAGAGCCCCTGCATTTTTAATACGGGCGGAAAGTTCTTCAATTTTATTTTTTAAATCCTTAAATTCAATATTAATCATCTGATATAATAAAAACCGTGCTCACCGCGGTAAGAAAAACAATTACGCATAAATAAGCAAACAAATTACCCCATTTAATATAAAAAGTGACGTCTTTTGATTTATACACCGGCATCTCAAAATTCATAACAGTGCGGGTATTAAGCTCACTAGATTCCATAACCTGCCCGAGCGGGTTAATCCAGCCTGAAATGCCCGTGTTAGCGCTTCTTACCACAGGGCGGCCCGTTTCCACAGCGCGGAAAACGTTAACCGCGAAGTGTTGGTAAGGCGCCGAAGTATCCAAATACCAGCCGTCATTTGTAACGTTAAAAAATATTTCCGCGCCGCCGTCCGCGGCTTTTGTCCATAAATCCGGGAATATGGATTCATAACAAATATTAGAAGCTATTTTCACCCCTGCAACTTCATATAAAGGCTGGTTCGGCGCACCCGGCGTAAAAGAGCCCAGTTCCCCCAAAACTTCAACGTCCATAATATTTTTTAATCTGTTTTCAAAAGGTATGTATTCACCGAAAGGCACCAGTTTTTCTTTATTATAAACCCCTTCTATTTCCCCTTTGTCGTTAAACAAGAATGCCGATACGTAATTTGCCCTGTCATTATAATAAGTAGAACCTATCAACTGGTATGATTCGTAACTTTTAGAAATGGATGAAAGCCACGTCACATATTTTTCTTCCTGTGCGGAACCCGGAAGCGCCGTTTCCGGCCAAACTATAATATCGGGATTAAAAGCTTTTACTTCCTCGAGTTGATGCCTTAAAACGGATTCAATTTCAGACACAAACTCGGCGTTCCATTTTTTATATTGGTCTATATTAGGCTGCAGGACGGAAACTCTTAAAGTTTTTTTAATCTCGGGGTTAAAAGAGGAAATTCTGTATGCGCCGAAAGCAAATACGGCGAATAAAACCGCAGCGCCTATAAAAACGCTTAAAAACCGTTCGCCCCAATTTTCCGAATCAAACAAAACAGCAACGCAGCCGGAAATAAAAACAATAACAAAACTTATTATGTATACCCCGCCAAAGCTTGCAAGTTGTATCATGGCAGGGGTGCTCCACTGCGAATATCCCGGCATGAACCACGGAAACCCTAAAAACCCGTAAGCGACAACCTGATGCAAAAGCTCAAACGTTACCCAGCCCGCAGCCGCCACAAGCGGATATAAAAATTTAAGATTGCGGGCATAAAACATTAGTCCGCCGAAAACTGCAAACTGCAACGCCGTAACCGCGGCCAAAGCACAGACTGCCATAGTAGATAAATCCTTACTAAGCCCGCCCGCGCGGCAGGTGGCATAAATCCAAATAAAAATTCCTATGTAGGTAAAAAAGCCGGTAACCCAGCCGAAAGAAAAAGATTTAAAAAGGCCTTTTGTTTTCCTTAACATAAACAAAAAAGGAAAAAAAGAAACCCAGGCAAACGCGCTGAAATTATTTTTTGGATATGAGAGATAAATAAGATACGCCGTGGCTGCCGCAGCAATAATAAAAAGAAAAAACCGTCCTACGGCAAAAAGAAGATCATCTTTTTTGCCTGAATATTCATTGCTGTCCTTACTTTTTTGCGCAACGCAGCTAAAAACCTGCGTTTCGCGTTGCCGTACCACATACTGTCCGGTTTTACCGGAAGATTTTTTTTCTCTCATCGGTTCAATTTATATTATTATAAATCGGCACCGCAGCACTTTTTATATTTTTTACCGCTGCCGCAGGGGCAAGGGTCATTACGTCCTATTTTTTTGTTTGAATATGTATCCGCGCCGGAAGTCTCTCCACCGCCTTCGGAAGATGGCGTCCCGATAGGGGAAACTCTTCTTTTAGGAGGGAGTTGTAAGCGAAAAATATACTCAACCATAACGTCACGCACTTTGTTTAACATGTTTTGGTACAGGTTATAAGATTCTTTTTGGTACTCAATCAAAGGATCTTTTTGCGCGTAACCGCGTAAGCTGACGCTTTTTTGCATTTGGTCAAGCTCATATAAGTGCTGTTTCCATGCCTGGTCTATAATTTGAAGAAGCAGCATTCTTTCAACTTCGTTGAAATTAACGCCCTGTTCATTAAAATATTTTGAACGCTCTTCAAAAGCTTTTTTAACGGCTTCAAAAGTTTCCCCGTCAATCTGTTCTTTTGATTTGCCCTTAATACTCTCCCCGCTGAAATTAGCGTCTATGGTAAACGCTCTTTGTAAAAATATATTAAGCGTATTAAAGTCAGTGCTTTGAGGATGTTTTACATTATAATATTTGTCAAAAGTTTCGTGTATAACCTCCTCAATCATCTGCATTACTTGTTCGCTTACGCTCTCACCGTCTAAAATTTTATTGCGTAAATGGTAAATGGCGGTTCTTTGCTGGTTCATAACCTTGTCATAATCAAGCAAATGCTTACGGATATCAAAGTTATGCCCTTCAACCATTCTTTGGGCGCCTTCAATTTGTCTGCTCATAAGGCGGGACTCTATCACCTGTCCTTCCGTCATACCCATTCTTTCCAAAATGCCCGAAATACGTGAAGTATTGGCAAAAAGCCTCATAAGTTCGTCATCTAAAGAAATATAAAAACGGCTTGAGCCCGGGTCACCTTGTCTGGCGGCGCGGCCGCGGAGCTGGTTATCAATACGTCTGCTTTCGTGCCTTTCCGTACCTAAAATGTGAAGACCGCCGAGTTCAACAACTTCAGCCTGCTGCTGCGGTGTGGCGGGGTTGCCGCCAAGCACGATATCGGTGCCGCGGCCCGCCATGTTTGTAGCTATGGTAACAGAACCTTTAGCGCCCGCCTGGCTGATAATTTGCGCTTCCATTTCGTGGTATTTGGCGTTTAAAACTTTATGCGGAATGCCTTTTGACCTAAGCATGGCGGAAACTTTTTCAGACTTTTCAATAGAGCGGGTACCCACTAAAACGGGAGCGCCCTTTTTCCACAATGTCTCAATGTCGGCAACTATAGCGTTATACTTTTCACGCTCGGTGCGGTAAACAAGGTCAGCCCCGTCAACGCGTTTAGAAGGCCTGTTCGGCGGAACTTCAACAACGTCAAGTTTGTAAATTTGCCAAAACTCTCCCGCTTCAGTCATGGCCGTACCCGTCATACCGGAAAGTTTTGAATAAAGTTTAAAAAAGTTTTGGAATGTAATCGTAGCTAAAGTTTGGTTTTCTTCTTTAATTTTAATTCTTTCTTTAGCTTCTACCGCCTGGTGAAGCCCATCCGACCAGCGGCGGCCCGGCATTAAACGGCCCGTAAATTCGTCAACAATAATAACTTCGCCGTCTTTTACAACGTAATCAACATCTTTTTCATATAAATGGTGCGCGCGCAAAGCCTGGTTAATATGGTGCACCCATTCGGATTCAACATCATTATAAAGATTGGCCACGCCTAAAAACTTTTCAGCTTTGGCTATACCGTCTTCGGTTAAGGTGGCATTATGGTTTTTTTCATCGATAACGGCATCGTAACCGGCGGAAAGATTTTCGCCTGAATATTTGGCTTTTATTTCATCGTCTTCAGTAATTTTCCTTATTTTTAAACTTGGGATAATGCGGTTAACCACTTCATACTTATCCGTGCTTTGTTCCGCCGGGCCCGAAATAATAAGAGGGGTTCTGGCTTCGTCAATTAAAATGGAGTCTACTTCGTCAACTATACAATAATTTAATTTTTTTAAAACTCTGTCTTCTTTACGCACCACCATATTATCACGCAAATAATCAAAGCCAAGCTCGTTATTTGTAACGTAGGTGATATCCTTTTTATACATTTCCTGGCGGCCTTCGTTATCCATTTCACGGTTAATGTAACCTACGCTTAAGCCTAAAAACTCATGAATAGGGCCCATCCAGTTTCTGTCACGTTTGGCAAGATAGTCGTTAACCGTAACCACGTGGACGCCTTTGCCTGTTAAAGCGTTTAAGTAAGAAGGCAGCGTGGCCACAAGGGTTTTACCTTCCCCGGTTCTCATTTCAGCTATTTTACCCTGATGCAGAACCATACCGCCTAAAAGCTGCACGTCATAGTGGCGAAGGCCTATTACGCGGCGGGCCGCCTCACGCACAACGGCGAAAGATTCGGGCAAAATATCGTCAAGCGTTTTCCCCTGCGCCAGCTGTTCTTTAAAATAAAAGGTTTTTTGTTTTAATTCTTCATCTGAAAGTTTTAAAATTTCGGATTCTAGGGAGTTAATTTTTTCTATTATAGGTTTAAGTTTTTTTAAATCTCTTTCGCTTTTTGTTCCAAAAATTTTTTCAATTACTGTTGTTATCATTATAAGTTCCTCAAAAATCTAAAAACACGGGGGCGGAAACACAACTCCCTGCTATAGAATTATAACTCTTTTTGAGGTGAATGTCATTTATTATAAATTAAAATTTTGTTGTATTAACTTTAGTGGTGTTTGAAACAATGCGAAGCCTGTTTTTATCATGGGTTTTAACCGTTTTAAAAAATGAGTCGTCCGGAATTACACTTTTATCATCGCCGCTGTAGATTTTTTTGACTGAAGGAAAGATTTTTTTAAAAGCCTCTATAATACGCGGGTCAAAAGATTCGCCGCTTTCCTCAAGCATATACTCATACGCTTTTTCGGGCGTCCATGCCGCTTTGTAAATACGCTGCATGCAAAGAGCGTCAAAAACGTCGGCCACGCTTACTATTCGCGCTTCTAAGGGAATTTCTTCGCCCGCCAGGCCTTTGGGATAGCCTTTTCCGTTCCATTTTTCATGATGGGAAAGCGCTATTTTATGCGCCATTTTTAACACTTTGGAATGCGCGCCCTCCAAAATGCGGCCGCCGTAAATTGTGTGGGCTTTCATAATTTCGTATTCCTGATCCGTAAGTTTTGCGGGTTTTAGCAAAATATTATCCGCCAAAGCTACTTTACCGATATCGTGCAAAGGACTCGCGTTTTTAATAAGGTTGCATCTTTCTTTTGCCAAGCCCAAACTTAAAGCCAGTAAATATGAAATTATGCTTATATTTCTTAAATGTTCTTTAGTATCACGCTGGTCCCTGTATTCGGCGGTAATGGCCAGGCGGTAAATAGTTTCCAGCTGGGATATATTTAAATCCTGGTAAAGCCGGGCTATTTCTATAGCGCTTGAAGCAAGCGTTGAAAGCAGCATTAAAAGGCCTTCGTCTTTATTATCAAACACGGTGCCGTCTTTTTTATTAGCAACCTGGAAAACGCCTAATACTTTGCCCGTATTGTTTTTAAGGGGAACCGCGAGCATGTTAACGGTTTTAAAATCCGTAACCATGTCAAGTTCTATGGAAAACCTGGGGTCCTCATAAGCATTTGTTATATTTACGCTTGTGCCCGAAGCGGCAACATACGCTATTATATTTTTGCTGTTTAAGGGAATTCTTATTTCGGTATGATCAAGCCCTTTGCCCTGCGCTATTTTGGACCAAAGCTCACCGTACTCAACGTCTTTTAGAAAAATTGTGCACTGCCCGACATTTAGGTTTTTTGTAATATGATTGCCTATAATATCTAAAAGTTCGTCTAAGCGAAACTCGGTTGATACCTGTTTACCGAATTCTACCAGAAGATTAAGCTGCTCTTCCGCCGTAAGTTTTGCCGCCATATAAATCTCCAATATAAACGACCTTAACCTTAGCATAATATTTTTTTACATGCTTGTTAAGAATAATTTTCTGTTCCAAGCTGGGACACACCAAAATATCAGCCTGGGCGGAAGCTATAAACTTTATTTTGTTTTCCAAAAAAATCTTATTTTCTTTGGGTTTTATATGCCCGTAACCAAGCAGAGCCAAGGGATAAGCCTCGCCTTGCCACCCGGGCAAATAGTTGGCCCCGTATATATTTTTAAGCATATCTTCACTCGTTTTAAAAAGCTCTTTCTCAGCTGAAAATACGCTTGTTTTTGTAAGCAAAACTTTATCTTGGGATTTTAAAGCTGTTGGTTTTTGCGCGGGCAAAACATCCGCCAGGTAAAAAACATTTAGGGCAAACTTCTTGGCTTTTTCTTCCAAAGGCGTTAATTTAAATAACTGCGGGTATTTTTTAAAAAAATTATAAAGCTCCAAAGAGTCGGTAACAATTTTTTTGCCTTCCATTTTTTTATCAAAATAAAAACCAATCAAGGCTTCGGCTTCTTTCCTTGCTTGCGGCAATGGCCCGTAAACATAATTATACATACCGCATTCCTTATAAAAAACCGCTATTTTGCCAAAAATATCATTTAAATTTTTAAATGCGTTAAAACCGCTTTTAGTTTCTTTGTATTTAGCTTCATAGGAAGGCACAAACAGTACTTGGTCCGGCCCTGTAAGCGGCGTTAAAGCGCTTTTTTTGATTTTTCTTTTAAGAGAAAACGGCGTTAATTTGCCAAACGCTTTTTTAAATCTTACGCTAAAAGACAATTCGCGCCGGCCCAAAGCTCTTTCAAGTTCCAGCACATGGTCATGCGTGGGAACTTTAGCGAAACATTCGCGCGTGCAGGAACCGCAAAGCATACAGGTAAGGCAAACTTCTTTCAATTCTTTTGTGTTCTGTTTTAAACTTATTTTGCCTTCCATTATATAGCGGGCTAAAAGATTCCTTGCTCGTGGGCCGCGGTCTTCCCTGTTTTGGGTCAGCTGAAACGGGCACACCCTGCTGCAATAAGCGCATTTATTACATTGGCTTACGCTGTCATAAATATTTTTTTCGCCCAAACCGGTGCAAAGAATATGCTGATGCATTTCTTCCTGCCCGTAGTTAAAAAGAAACCGCTGCGGCGGCGTTTTGTAATAAATGTCCCTATTCATCAAAAGTTCCTTCAAATTTATTGTTTTTATCAACAGTCTGTTTTATTCTTTGGTAAAAAGGGTTTTCAGCAAGCGTTTTTTGCTGTGTTACAGCGGCCTTTTTTTCAGAAAATATTCTAAAAGTAAGTTCGGTAACCGCGCCGAAAGCGCCTTGTGATCCCGCAAAAAGCCTGGCCAAATTATATCCCGCGCTGTTTTTAACAAACTTGCCGCCGTAATTTATAATTTCACCCTCAGCAAGCACGGCCTGCATACCTGTAACATAGGAGTTAAATTCATTACATAACCCCTGCGCGAACAGGCCGCCCACGCTGCCTTTGTATTTAGGCAGCGCGGCATAAAGTTTTTTAGCCGAAAGTTCTTTAATAACATCAGTGACTTTAGCGCCTGCCTGCACGGTAATTGTATAGTTTTTGATATCAACATCTAAAATTTTGTTTATGTTTTTTAAAGAAACTTTCGCTCTGTCCGTTTTAATTTTATTTGAGTTTAAACCTTGTATTTTAACACTGCGCGCGGCGGCAATGACGGCGGACAAATCCTTAATTTCTTTTGCCGCTTCTTTAACAGCGCTTTCTTTATCCGTTACGGGAAAAATTTTATCGGGATTGCATACCCCTTCCGGGTCCAAAGCGTTTTTAAGTTTTTTAAAAAAAGCAATTTCCGCAGCTCCGTACATAAAAGACATGGCCGAACGTTTTTCAATGCCCACGCCGTGCTCGCCTGAAATAGTGCCGCCTAAATCTGTGCAGACTTTAAGCATTTCTTTACCCGCTTTTACAACAATGTTTGTTTCCTGCTTGCTGCGCTGGTCAAAAACCACGTTCGGATGCAGGTTGCCGTCCCCGGCGTGAAAAAATAAACCCGCCGTAATGGAATTTGTTTCGCAAATTTCCCTTGTTTTTTTTATAGCCTCAGGCAAAACGGCGCGGGGCACGGTGCCGTCTTCAACAAAAACGTTGGGGGCAAGCCTTGCCATCGCGGCGTAACCGCCGCTTCGCCCCTTCCAAAGAGCCTGCCGTTTTTCCTCATTTTCAGCGATAATAATTTTTTTGCAGTTATGTTCCCTGCAAACGGCTTCTATTTCCTTAATTTCTTTTGCAGCTTTTCTGGCTGTTCCGTCCGTTTCTATAAGAAGAAGGGCTTCCGTATCCGTAGGATAACCGCTTTTACTGAAAGCCTCAACCGCAGCTGTAGTGGTTTTATCCATGGCCTCTATACACCTTGGCACTATTCCGCGCGCGGTAATGGCCGCGACCGCGTCCATAGATTCGTCCACACTGTCAAAAGCGGCAAGCATGGTTTTTATAAAATAGTCTTTTTTAGAAATTTTGAGCCAAAGTTTTGTTATAACCCCCAAAGTTCCTTCCGAACCTATTATAAAACCCAAAAAATCAGGCCCTTTGTCCTTATTGGAAAGGGTTACAACTTCTCCAAACGGGGTAATAATTTCCGCCTTTATAATATGTTCCCTTGTGGCGCCGTATTTTAAACCTTTGGCTCCGCCGGCGTTTAAAGCGGCGTTACCCCCTAAAGTACAAATTTTTTGGCTGGCGGGGTCGGGCAGGTATTCGTAACCCAAAGAATTAAGTAAATTGTTTAAATCCTCATTAACAACACAACATTCAACTTCGGCAAATTCTTCTTGGGTATCAACTCTTATAATTTTATTAAGCCCCATTAAGTGAAGCACAACGCCGCCTTTTAAAGCCACGCAGCCGCCCACATGGTTTGTAGCCGCCGCGCGCGGAACAAAAGGAACTGAGTATTTATTTAAAGTTTTTATTACGAAAGGGAGTTCGTTAGTATTGTTAATTAAAAGCACGGCATCGGGCCTGGTTCTACCCAAACTACAGTCAAAAGAATGAAGAGAAAGGGAAATTTCATCACTAAGAACTCGGGTTTCCCCTAATATTTCAATAATTTCTTTGCGCGCTTTAAAAAATTTATCCCTTGTAAACATATTTAAATTATATCTTTTTAAAAGTTTTTAAGCGGATTTTTTGCCAGTGCCACATATTAAAACATAAAAAAAAGCGGGAGGGAAAAGGCAAAAATAAAGTAAAAAAAGACAAACAAAAAATTTGTGCCTTTTTACGTACCTTTTTTCACAATACAAAATGGTATAATATTAAAGAATAGAACAGGGGGCGTTATGGATACAAGAAATTACAACTCCACTTCATTTATAAAAGTGGAAAACAAAGAAAAAAAAGAAGCTGAGTTGCAGCTTCCTTCCGGTTACGGAAAAACAGAGGCTTTTTTGCTGCCTAAAGACCCTGCCTGGATGTTCTTATTTTGGGAAATAACAGGCTCAACTTATGATTATATTAAAAGCCAAAACGGGTTTGATATTTTTGACAAAGCAAAACAAATAGTAAGACTTCATGACACTACAGACGTTAATTTTGACGGGTTTAACTCAAACGGGTATTCAGATGTGCAAATAGCGTTTTCCTCAAATTCCTGGTATTTGGCGGTGCCAAATCCGGGCCGCTGTTATACGGCTGATTTAGGGCTGCTTTCACTCGAAGGTAAATTTATTTTAATAGCCCGCAGCAACCCCGTTACGGTGCCTTCCGGCCGAATAAGCGACGTGATTGACGAAAAATGGATGGTTGTTGAAGGAGATTTCCAAAAAATGCTTGCCATGTCCGGCGCGCAGTATATAGGCATGGGAGCGAGCGAGCTTTCACACATGATAAGCGAAAGGCTTAAATATTTAACTTCGCTTCCTTCCTCTTATATGTCTTCAAACAAAAGTTCTAAAGAATTTTTTCAAAACACCGTTAGTGAGGATGAAGACATTTGGCTTAAAGCGGATTGTGAAATTATAATTTACGGTTCCGCCAGCCCGGGGTGCACGGTTAAAATTAACGGGAAAGAAATTGAACTTAAAAACGGTTCTTTCTCAATAAGGCAAAGTTTGCAAAAAGGCGACATGGTTAACCTGCCCATAACCGCCGAAAAAGGCAAAAACAAAAGAAGCTTAAAAATTAAAGCGGAAAGGGAGGATTAATTATGGAAGAAAAAGGTTATTTAGCTTTAGTCCTTCACGCGCATTTGCCGTTTATCAAACACCCGGAATATCCTGACTTTTTGGAAGAAGACTGGTTTTTCGAAGCGATGGTTGAAACATACCTTCCGCTTTTAAATATGTATGAAAAGTTAACTGCTGAAGGTGTTGATTTCAGAATAACAATGTCCTTAACGCCGCCGCTTTGCGCTATGATGAGCGACCCGCTTTTAATAAGCCGCTTCAGATATTACCTTAACGCCAGAATAGAATTAAGCCAAAAAGAGCTTGTGCGCACAAAAAACACAGAGTTCCAGTATGTGGCGCAAATGTACGCAGATAAATTTGCAAGATTTAAAGATTTGTTCGAAAACTATTACCACGGCAATATTTTGGAAGGTTTTAAAAAATTCCAAGATATGGGCAAATTAGAAATTATAACCTGCTGCGCTACGCACGGCTATTTGCCTCTGCAGGTGCATAAGGAAAGCGTTAACGCACAAATTAAACTGGCGGCGGACGATTATAAAAAACGCTTCGGCAGGCAGGCAAGAGGTATTTGGTTGGCAGAATGCGCTTATAACCCAGGCGACGATAGGTTTTTAAAAGCCAATGGCATAAGGTACTTTTTTACAGAAACGCACGGCATTTTACACGGTGTTCCACGCCCTAAATACGGTATTTACGCGCCGGTTTACACGCCCAGCGGAGTAGGCGTTTTCGCAAGGGATATGGAAAGCGCCCAGCAGGTCTGGAGCGCGGAGTCCGGCTACCCAGGCGACCAGTCTTACAGAGAATTTTACCGTGATTTAGGCTATGACCTTGATTATGATTACATTAAGCCATACCTTCACAGCGACGGCGTGCGCAGAAATATAGGCATGAAATACCACCGTATTACAGGCAAAGTTTCTTTAAGCCAAAAAGACACTTATTACCCTTCGGACGCGAAAAGTAAAGCCGCAGAACACGCGGGCAACTTTATGTTTAACCGCCAGAAACAAATTGAGTACCTATCCACTTTAATGGACAGAAAACCTTTGGTAGTTTCAATGTATGACGCCGAGCTTTACGGCCACTGGTGGTATGAAGGCGTTGATTTCCTTGAATATCTGTTTAAAAAACTGCATTATGACCAAAGTGACATTAAGCTTATAACACCTTCGGAATATTTATCTAAATATCCGGAAAACCAGGTTGTTGGGCCCAGCGCGTCCTCATGGGGCGACAAGGGGTACAACGATGTTTGGCTTAACAGCGGTAATGACTGGGTTTACAGGCACCTTATTAAAGCGGCTGAACGCATGATGGAAATGGCTAATTACTACCCTAACGCGGAAGGCCTTCTGAAAAGAGCCTTAAACCAATGCGCCAGAGAGCTTGTGCTTATGCAATCCTCCGACTGGGCGTTTTTAATGACGGTAGGCACCGCGCAGCAGTATTCGACAAAGCGCACAAAAGAACATATACAGCGCTTTAATGAATTATACGAGCAAATTAAAAACAACAGAATCGACGAAGCTTATATCTACGGACTTGAAACAAAGGACAGTATTTTCCCTGAGATTGACTACAAGGTTTATATGTCTGAACTTAAAGATAAAGCTTTAGCTTCCTAACAAAACAAATAAAAAAGCCCCGCAAAATTTGCGGGGCTTTTTTATTTGTAAAAACAATTTACGGCCTAGAAACAAGCGGTTTACGCACGGGCTTTTCATCAATAGGGCTGATTTCCATTTCCGAAATAATTACCGACGGAGCTATAAGGCTGCCTCTGTAAAAATTGTATACATCAATATCATCGCCCGCGTAAATAATGTCTCTTAAAGCGCGGGGGGTATTGTTCATCATTCTAGCCCCGTAGGCTACTTCTTCTCTTCCGTCGTTTGTATATATCTTATATACAGTAAAATTATTGCCAAGGCCGCCTTTAGCCATTAGGCAATATTCCAATTCCTGCTTAGCGCATTCTTCCCTTAATTTGCTTTTTAACTCATTATAAGGAATGGTTTTTAACGGGGTAAAAAAGATATTGCTTGTTAAAGCGGAGGGAAACTTTTCCATCCCTCTCTTTTTGCCGTGCCCCGTAGAGCCTTTTTGGCCTTTAATTAAACTTCTTGTCGTTAAAAAATTAACCAGCTTGCCGTGTTTAACAATATCAACCTTTTGCGCTTTTACGCCTTCGTCGTCAACCCTGTAATATCCGGATAAAGCCGCGCCTTTGTATTCTTTAGCCAAAGGATTGTCCGTAACGTCAAAAATATTACTTATAACTTTTAGCCCCAGGCGGTCTTTAAACTCCCCGGCGTTTGTAAAAGTTCCTTTATCGGAGTATTCAGGTTTTATTTTTTCAATATTATAAACAAATAAATTCATAAAAAACTCGGCCGCGGCGTATTTATACAATAATATGGGACCTATATACGGCTCGGCCTTTACGGCCTTTGACTGCGCCGCCGTATCGGAGGCAAATTCTTTTACCGTTTCCATAAGTTTATCTGACGGCGGAAAATCTGTTACCAAAGCGAAGTTTTTTTCAAAAGAATTTTCCAGTAAAAACCCGTCCGCCGCCCTTACGGAAGACTCAACGGATAATATTATTTCTACCGGATTGTTATAATAGCTGCTTCCCAAATTATCCAAATAATATTTATTTTCATTGTTATATATTATTCTAACCACAAATTTTTCAATCTCGGGGTATTTCAAGCCGATAGCCGAAAGTTGCTTGCTTAAAGCCTCAAAATACTCTTTGTCGAATTTTTCGGTATTTTTTTCTTCCTTTAAATTTACCTTTGCCGCGGGGGAAAAATCATCATAATAATCAGTAATATTTTTTTGCTTCATAAATCCTTTTTTCTTGGAAAGGGTTTCCAGCGCTTCCTTATACACATTGTCCGTTTCCTGCCACAATGCCGCTCTTATGGTGCCGTACCCGTCGCCGGGGGTTTGGTAGGCCGGATAATCCGAATCAAAAAAAGATACTTTAAAATTGCTGTTATCAAATTTATAGTCACCAACTCTTATACTTACTTCTATATCTTTGTATTTTGGCGTTACAGAGGAAACTAAAGCCCCTAAAGAAGCCGTTATTTTAACCGATTCGCTGTCTTTAAAATAATAAGCTATATAATAAGGTTTATCAAAGCCCTTCATTTTGAGTTCTTTTTTTGCCCGGTTCATTTCATCTTGCATGGCTTTTGTAACAACATTATAATCAACCGTCGCGTAGGAGGCTAAAGAAAAGAACGCTAAGGAAATTAAAAAAATTATCTTTTTCATTAATTTTTACCCCCTGTAGGATTTTTAAGTATAGGAAGGCTGTAGGAGTCTTTTGCTATTTTTTCAACTTCCAGCTCTCCTATCAATATACTCGGCGATACGGCCGATACGGGCACCCAGCCAGATTCCGCCCCGCAAGTCCCGTTAAATACGCCGTCGTCATCAGCGGCGGCAAGAATTTTATTAAAGCTAAGTAAAGGCGTGCCCACAACGCTTACGCCCCGGACAAGCTCGTCCTCCCTGTCATCGGGGTAAACCTTATAAACTAAAGAAATATCTACTTTAAAAGATTGTGGAGCGTATCTGTCTATTGCGGTAAGCCCGCCCGAAGTATCTTCTATAATAAGGCCGTAGGGTTTGTTTTGCCTTTTTATTTCTTCTTTAAGTTTTTGCTTAAGTTCTTCAAAAGACACGGGGTCTTTCGCTTTTACTATTGTATTGCCCATGCGCGCGACTGTGCGGCGCCCCAGCGCTTTGCGCCCGTGCCCGTTGGATTCCTCAAAATTCTTTATAGGACTTCTGCCCATAAAAAAACCTTTTAAAACGCCGTCTTCTATAACAACGGCTTTTTTGGCGGCAACGCCGTCATCATCATATTTATAATAACCTCTTAACGGGGTGCCGTTAAAATGTGAAAGGGTCGGGTCGTCATAAACGCTTATTACGGGAGAAACTATTTGTTCATTAATTTTTTTGGTAAAGGTTTGTCCGAAACTTTCACTTTTTTGCCTATGGCCTTCTACCCTGTGGCCCAGTATCTCGTGAAAGAAAACGCCGCTGGCTTTGTTTTTAAGTATAACGGGGCCGGTAAACGGTTCCACCACGGGGGCGTTTCTTAATTTTTTTAAAATTTCAATATCTCTTTTAATATCCGCGGCAATAATGTCTTTACCGGCCAAATCACCCACGTTAAAACCGTCATAAGAGTTTGAAACATTTAAAACCATGCCGTCTTCATTACGGGTGGATATATTGTAAAACAAGCGTACAAGAGCGTTGCCTTCTACTATATTGCTGCCCTCGCTGGTTACTAAATATCTGTTTGTAACATTGGAGGAAAAAGTAACCTCCGAGTTTAAAATGAAGTCATGCCCTTTCATTAAAGAAGAAAGCTCTTTAACTTTTTCACTAATAGCTTTAGTGTCTATTAATTGCGGTTTTACAGGTTCGTAGAAATCAACTTTTTTTACCGGTTTTGAAAAATCGGCGGAATCATCTTCGCTTTTTGTTTTAACGGCGGCGTTTGTTTTTACCTTTAGAAACCTGTCCTGCTCCATTTTAACAGCTTCTTCCGTAGCTCTCCATATAACATTTTTTATAGCCTTTTCGTTATCTTCAAGCGGCATGCTGTATGTTTGCAGAGCCAAAGCGTTATCATAAGAACCTTTAAATTCATGCGTATTATCCAATTTGCGGCTGCCCACGCGGACGTCTGCGTTAAGCCCTCTGGAGCGGAGAGTATTGTCTATAACAATATCCCCCAAAGAAGCGGAAATTATATACTTTTCACTGTCTTCCGCATAATAGGACATATAATATACAGGGGGCGACTGCTTTTTAAGCACTTTAAAGCTGCGGTCAAGCTCCCCCCTCATGGAATTTAATAAGATATCTTGTGAAAAGGCCGCCGCCGGGATACATAATATAAGTAAAAAAAGCGTTTTTTTCATATTTCCCCCAATATTATAAAGAAAATCAAGCCGTTAGAAATAAAAAGACGGTTTGTTTTGTATAAAAATACTTAACATCATTGTAGCAAATAGTGTATAATAAAGGAGAATACAAAGGATAAAATAATAAGAAGAAAGGAGAATTATATGGCTTTTAGCCTAATGCCAAAAACTACGGAGTTTTTTGATTTGTTCGACATGCAGGCCGAGAACTTAGTACAAGGTTCACGGCTTTTTTTGGAAATTGTAAACGAAAAAAAGTTTGAAGATGTATCAGCGGAAAGAATGCACGCCCTTGAACACAAAGGCGATGAAATAAACCACAAAATCGTCAATGTGTTAAATGAAACTTTTGTAACCCCCTTTGACAGGGAAGACATTCTTGCCCTTGCGGGAAATATGGACAATATTATCGACGCTATGTATCTTATTACAAAACGTCTTTCCATATATAAAATTAAAGAAACAACCCCGGAACTTAAACAATACGCCGTTTTGCTTGAAAAAAGCGTACTTACCCTGCAAAAAATGGTTAAAACCATGAGACTCGGCAGCAAAGCGATGAAAGAAACCCTTAAATACTGTGTAGAAATCAACAGACTTGAAAACGAAGGCGACGCTTTAAGAGATAAAGCTATAACCCACTTGTTTGAAGAGTCAAAAGATCCTATTTTTATAATAAAATGGAAAGAAATCTACGAAGCTGCTGAAAGCGCCACCGACATGTGTGAGTTTGTGGCCAATACTGTTGAAACCATTTTAGTTAAAAATAACTAAGGCTTAATATGACAGCTTTAATGGTTTGGATTATATTTTTAGTTGTGTTGGCTTTGTTTTTTGATTATCTTAATGGATTTCATGACGCGGCCAACTCTATAGCTACTATTGTAGCAACGCGTGTTTTGTCGCCCAAGTATGCAGTAATTTGGGCGGCTTTTTTTAACTTCGTCGCTTTTGCCGTATTTGGCACGCACGTAGCCGGAACTATAGGTAAAGGGATAGTTGATATTAATGTAATTGACTCATTTATAATATTCGGCGCTTTAATGGGCGCCTGCTTATGGAACTTAATTACCTGGTGGCTGGGATTGCCTACAAGCTCCTCACACGCTTTGATAGGCGGCCTTATAGGTTCGGCTTTAGTAAAAGCTGGCCCCTCCTCTTTGGTAAAAGCCGGTATAGCGAAAACGGTTGCATTTATATTTGTTTCCCCGATATTAGGCTTGCTTTTAAGTACTGTTATAGGGCTTGTATTATTTCACCTGCTTAAAAGGCAAAACCCTTTTAAAATGGACTATTTCTTTAGAAAGGGCCAGCTTTTCAGCGCTGCTTTCTACAGCTTGGGACACGGCGGTAACGACGCCCAAAAAACAATGGGTATTATTACCGGGCTTTTGTTTAGCGCGGGTATACTTCACGGGGAATTCCATGTACCTTTGTGGATAGTGCTTTCTTGCCATGCGGCAATTGCACTGGGTACCTTGTCCGGCGGTTGGAGAATTGTAAAAACTATGGGGCAAAAGATAACAAGGCTTACCCCTGTTGACGGCTTTTGCGCGGAAACAGGCGCGGCGATATCTTTGGCAATAGCTTCAGGATTCGGTATTCCCGTAAGTACAACGCACACCATTACAGGCGCTATTGTAGGCGTAGGCATGCTTAAAAGGAAGTCCGCAGTACGATGGGGCGTAGCCAGCAGAATTGTATGGGCCTGGTTCATAACAATACCGGCGGCGGCGTTTATATCGGCTGTTTCTTATTACATGGTAACGTTTTTTTAAAACAAAAACAGAATATAAAAAACCCCGGGGTTTTACACCCGGGGTTTTTTATTTACATTAACTTAAATTTATTCCTATTAAATTTTAATAGAATATAAATATGTCAGAATTCGGCAATAAAATTTTTACCGTTACAGAAATAAGCTCATCCATAAAGGAAATGCTTGAAGGCGTGCTTAACGACGTGCGCGTGGAAGGGGAAATAAGCGGCCTTAAAAAAGCGGCAAGCGGGCACATTTATTTTGATATTAAAGATGAAAACGCCCTTATAAGCGCTGTTTTATTTAAAGGCTACGCCCTTAGAACAGCCGACCTTAAAGACGGGCTTAAAGTGCTTGTACGCGGCGACCTTTCTTGCTATATCAAACAGGGCAGATACCAAATAATAGTAAAAAGCCTTGTGCCCACAAGCGTGGGGGATTTGTATTTGGAATTTGAAAGACTTAAACAAAAGCTTGCCGCCGAAGGTATTTTTGACGAAGAACGCAAACGTCCTTTGCCGGAGTTCGCTTCAAGAATAGGAGTTGTAACTTCACCCACAGGGGCGGCTTTACAAGATATTTTGAGCGTGCTTAAAAGAAGAAGCCCAAATTTAGAAGTAATTATTTCACCTTCGCTTGTGCAGGGGCAGGAAGCTCCCGCCCAAATAGTAAAAGCTATTGAACGGCTTAATAAAATAAACCCCGCGCCTGATGTTATTTTAGTGGGGCGAGGCGGCGGAAGCATGGAAGACCTTTGGTGTTTTAATGATGAAGCCGTAGCCAGGGCAATTTATAAATCCAAGATACCCGTGGTTTCCTGCGTGGGGCATGAAACGGACTTTACTATTGCCGACTTTGCGTCCGACCTGCGCGCGCCTACGCCAAGCGCCGCGGCCGAAATTGTGGCGCAAAACAGCGCCGGCGTGGCAAATTACGTAACCCAGCTTGTTAAACGTATGATTAACACGCAAAACCTGCTTATTTCTTTAGCTCAAAACAGGTTAAACATTGCCATGTCTAACAAATTTTTAAAAGACCCTCTTTTTTACCTAAACCAGCGCGAGCAGGAAACCGACGATTTAACCGCGCTTCTTGACAGGGCATTTAAAGATAAAATTAAAGCAGCGGATAATGCCCTTTCAATGCTTACGCATAAACTTAACGCTTTAAGCCCCGGGGCTGTTTTAAAAAGAGGTTTTAGTATTGTAAGAAAACAAGGCCGCCCGGTAAAAAATGCCGAAGAAGTAAATAAAGGCGATATTTTAGATATAGAACTTTATAAAGGAAATATACAAACGGAGAAGATTTAATGCAAAAATATACTTATTTAAAAGCTGCTTCAATATGCACTTTTATTGAAATGCTGTTTTTATGTGTTCTTGTTTATGCTTTTATTAAAAATGCCATAACTCTTAATCTTTTTATCTTAGCCGTGTTGTCCGTATCTGTAATATTCGGGGTTATATTATCTTATGTAACGCTAAGAATAAATAAAAAAAACAAAGCGATATTTAAAACCTGGCGGGCAGAAAAAGCAAAGGTTATTAACATAGCAAAAAAAGGAGTTAGGTATTACGCTATAGCTAAAGAAAAAAGCGGCGGCAATTTTTACAGAAGCAAGGCCGTGTTTTTTGACATAAGCAAACTTATAGCGCAGGGCAGTGAGGTTACTGTTTATTTCAACCCGCAAAGAGAAGACGACTACTTTTTAGATTTGACAAAATTTTTGCCACAACAAAACGGAAAATAAAATATGAAAGGTTATCCTTATAAAACAACTCTAGGCGCCGTAATTATTTTACAAATTATAATATTTGCATGCGCCGCCATTGCCGTTTTATTAATAGGGTCTAAAAATATAAATCCCGTAACGGCAGTTATATTTTTAGCCGTTATGACGGTTATAGAAATACCCGTGTTATTTTTAATAAAAAGCGTTTTAAAAACAATAGAAACGAATAAAAAATTAAAAACATGGACTTTAGAAAAAGGGAAAATAATAAGAATTGATGAAAACGCCGCCGCTTACGCCACAATATACCGTCTGGAAGTTTCTTTAAAAAACAAAGAAACCGTTTACAGCAATTATTTTAACTTTGACCCCCATGAGTTTCTGGAAGACAAAACTATAGACGTATACGTTAATCCGCAAAACGATAAAGAAACTTTTGTAGACACAAGAGCTGTTTTTGAGCGCGCGGGAAGAGAATCTTATATAGCATAGAGGATTTATGAAAGAACAATCATTTGAAGCTAACCTTAAAAAGTTAGAAAAAATAGTAGCTCAATTAGAAGACGAAAAAACTGATTTAGACAAATCAGCCGAGCTTTTTGAGGAAGGCTCCGCCTTGGCGGCGGAACTGTCGGCCAAATTGAAAACTATTAAATTTAAAGTAAGCGAAATAAAAGAAAAACAGGGCGACCTTTTTACGGAAGAAATAAATAATGATGACGAGTAACCCTAAAAAACCGCGTTTGGATATGGAGCTTATAGCCCAGGGATTTTTTAAATCCCGCACGCGCGCGCAGGCAAGCATTATGGCGGGCGAAGTGCTTGTTAACGGCACCGTGGAATACGGCGCGGACAGAAAAATAAAACCTGAGGATATTATTACCTTAAAAGAAAAGTCCTGCCCTTACGTATCTCGCGGCGGACTGAAATTAGAACACGCTTTAAAAGAATTTAAAATTGAAGTTAACGGTAAAATCTGCGCCGATATCGGCGTAGCCACGGGCGGGTTTAGCCATTGTTTTTTAAAACTTGGGGCAAAAAAAGTTTACGGCGTTGACGTGGGCAAAGGCCAGCTGGCCAGTGAAGTGGCGGCTTATAAAAACTTTATTTTCAAAAATGAAACCAACGCCAGGTTTATGTCGGCCGATATGTTTGATGATAAGTTTGAAGTAGCGGCTGTGGATGTTTCTTTTATATCTTTAAAAATGATTTTAGAGCCGCTTTTAAAATGCATGTCCGCCGAAGCGCATTTAGCTGTTTTAATTAAACCGCAATTTGAGTTAACCCCAAAACAAGTGCCCGGCGGCATAGTAAAAACAGAAGAGAACAGACAGCTTGCCATAAAAAGCGTGCGTGATTTTTTTAATGAAAACCTTGCCAAAAAATATAACGCCCAAAGTTTGGATTTAATTGAAAGCCCTATTAAAGGCACTCACGGAAATATTGAATATTTGTGGCATATTAAAAAAACGCCGGGGCCTTCTTTTTAGGAATTCTGATAGGGATAAAACACAAAGAGCATACGATGGCATACAGCACGACATTTTGCACTAAAGCGACAAAAAACAAGAATATAACAGATACAACTTGTATTCTTGCAAACATTAAAAAAATAAATCGTCCTGCCTTTTGAAGTATGTCGGTTAAAGAAAATATTTTTTAATTCTATTAATATATAAATAAAAATATTTATCTAAACCCATATAACAAAGTTTTTTTAAATTGTATCCATCATATCCAATCTTATAAACTGTTCCGTTTAATATCTTGCCTAGAAACAGTCCATAAAAAGACAAAATGCACTAAGTCAAAAATCTACGCATAAAAAACTCCAAACAATATCTTTTGCATTCCGGTTAAAAACCCGGGCGTCTGCAACAGTTAAAGCGGAAAAATTCCGAAAACAGTTTTTTATATTTAGATTTTAACGGTTTTGTGATTTTTTAAACAGCAGTTGCCTATCATACATTCCGGGCAGGCTGATTTTTTATAACTGGTTTCAACCGCTTTTAAAATGCTTTTGGCAAAGCCGGTAAGAGACGGGTCTCTCGCGCCCATTACAATAATAATGTCGCCTTCTTTTGCTTCGGCGGCTATTTCTTTGGCTATTTCTTCACGGCAGGAATTAAATTTTACATTAGCGCAGCCTGATTTTAACAACCCTTTTACAATCGTTTCAGCCGTAACGTTTTGCGGTATTGTGCCGCCCGGGTAATAGGCTTCGGTCATCCAAAGTTTATCTTGCGGTCTTAAAGTAGCGCAAATATTTTCAATAAACTCGGAGGTTAACAATTGAATGGAAGCAAATGAATGGGGCTGAAAGTAAGCAAGCACTCTTTTACCGCGCAGTTGGGTCGCTTTTACGGCGGCTTTTATTTTATGCGGGTTATGGGCAAAATCATCAATAACTTCAATTTTATTAAAAACGCCCACGCTGTTAAAACGGCGGTAAACGCCTTTAAATTTTTCCAAAGCAGCCGCGATAACGTTTAAAGGAACTCCCAGCTCTTTGGCTACGGCTATTGCCGCCACGGCGTTTTTTATATTATGTTCACCGGGCGTATTAATATGCATTTTAACGCCGTCTATAAAAAATGTTGAGCCAAAACCGTCCATTAAAATATTTTCGGCTCTAGTATCTCCTTCTTCAAGGCCGAAGGTTTTAAAACCTTTAAACTGTTCTTTTAAACCTTCTTCATCAGCGTTATATAAAAATTGTTTGCATTGGGAAGAAAACGTATTAAAAAAGCCTTTTAAAATATCAAGCTCTTTATGGTCTTTTTGTATGTTTAAACAAACGCCTATTTCGGGGCTGTAATTTACTAAAGAGCCGTCACTCTCGTCGGCTTCAATAATTAAAATATCGCCCGCGCCTCTGTAAACATTGCCGTAAAAACCTTTTTCCTGCAAAGCCAAAAGAGTTGCGCCCGTTATTACAGAAGGGCTTAAATCGGCTTCAACTAAAATATCATAAAGTATGGCTGTGGTAGTGCTTTTGCCGCTTGTGCCGGAAATAGCTATTGTTCTGTTTTGCGCGACATGGGTTGCAAGCAAAGCCGCGCGGTGCATAATGTTTATACCCAAAGATTTCGCTTTTACGAGTTCAACATTATCTTCTTCAATAGCTGTTGTAACAACAACTAATTCCGTTTCTTTTGTGATTCCGCTGCCGTTTTGCGCAAGAATATTTACGCCCAAAGCGCGGAGCGAATTAAAAACAGGTAAATCAACAAGGCCTTTATTTATCAAACGATCGGAGCCGGTAACCTTATCGCCCCCCATCGCGTGAAGCTGGGCAAGAGCGCTCATTCCTATGCCGCCAATGCCGATAAAATGTATGTTCACGGTAGTTTCCTTAAAAAGTAAAATTATTTGTTTTCAACGTAATTTCTCATATTGTAAAAACCGGGTTTTTGTTTAACCAGCCAGGCGGCTATTAAAACCGCGCTTTCGGCAAAAAGTTCCCTTTTTTTAGCAACGTGCGAAAGAATTATTTCCTCATAATCTGAAGACAGCGTTAGGGTATGCGTTCCCACAACTTCGCCTTCCCTTTTAGCCGTAATTTCCCCAACGGGAAAATTAAGCGACGCCGCTATATTTTTGGCCGTGCCTGAGGGAGCATCCACCTTATGCACATGGTGTATTTCTTCCAACTTCCTGTTATACCCGCGGTATAAATTCTGCGCGTATTTTAAAATTTCCGTAAACATATAAACGCCTATGCTTACATTTGGTGAAAAGAAAACGGGAATACTTGTTTCTTTTTTTAAGTCGCTAATAAATTCAGCCGCAAGGTTAGTTGTTCCCGTTAAATAAGCGGCTTTGTTTTTTTTCGCTATTTCAAAAGCTTCTTTGGCGCCTTCGGGCAAAGAAAAATCTATAACAACGTCAAAAGGGTTTTTAACTTCTTCTCCAACTTCCCTTAAAACGGATATTTCCAGGCCTAACTCCGGGCTGTTCTTAATTATGGCGGCTATCATAGCCCCCATTTTGCCCTTGGCACCGTTAATTAAAACTTTCTTCATTAAACAAGCCCTTGTTTTACGATATATTCAACAATCTGCGCGCCGTTTAAAGCGGCTCCTTTTAAAATATTATCGAAAGTCGTAAAGAAATGTAAAACTTTTTTGTCATACATATCCTGCCTTAAACGGCAGATAAAAACCTCATCTTTACCCGAAACTTCTTTCGGCGTAAAAATATTTTCACCGTAAATAATGCCGGGGTATGTACCTAAAAGCATTTTTGTTTCAACTAAATCAAAATCTTCTTCCGCACGGAGCGTTATTCCCAAACTGTGTGAGTTGTCAACAAAAACTCTTACCGTGTGGGGATATACCGTAAGCTGCGGCATTTGAAGTATTTTTCTGGCTTCATAAACTGTTTTTAATTCTTCGCTTGAGTAGCCGGTATCTAAAATGCTGCCGATTTGAGGCATACAGTTTTTATTATAAATTGAATCGGGTTTATTAGCTTCTTCAACTAATTTTTTGCCGCCGCCGCTTAAAGCCTGGTAAGAGCAGAAAAAAACTTCTTTTATTTTGTACTTCTTACCTAAAGCGTGTAAGGCCATTGCGATAGGAGTTACGGTACAGTTGGGGCTAGCTATAAGCTGCGTTTCTTTTGTAATTGTTTCAGGGTTTATTTCCGGTATAACTAAAGGAACGCCGGATTTCATACGAAACTCGCTAGACATATCCACAATAAACTTAGCTTTGTCTTTCAGCGCCTCAACAAGCTGCACGCTGTCAACATTATCCGTACATAAAACAGCAATATCTAAGTCTGTTAAAGCGTCTTTTCTGCCAAACTCTTTAATCTCAATATTTTGAACTTTCAAAAGACACTTTCTAAGTGTCTGTCCTACTAACCCGTTTATTCCAATAATGCCAACTTTTATCATTTGATCACCGTTCCTACTTTGCCGTCTTTATAATAAACAATTTCTATTTTAACGTTTTTTTCTTTTGCCAGTTTAACAGCGTCGGGGTGCAAAATATTCGCGCCCTCTAAGGCAAGTTTATACATAACGTCAAAATCTATCAAATCTAATTTTTGCGCGTCTTCGTGTTTGTTAGGGTCTTTATCATAAACGCCCGTAACGTCTTTTATCATGGCTACGCTGTTGCCGCCAAGTTCGCTTGCTAAAAATACCGCCGACACGTCCGACCCTCCGCGTTTTAAAGTTGTAATTTCTTTATTCTCGCCGATGCCCTGGAAACCAGCCACTATAGGCACATTGCCTGAGGCTATTTCTTTAAAAAGTCTGTCGCTTTTAAGGGCTAAAATGTCCGCGCCGCTGTGCTGGCTTGTTGTTACAAGACCTATTTGTGAACCTGTTAAGGAAACCGAGTTTACGCCGCGCGCTCTTAACGCTATGGAAAGAAGGGCAACGCTTATTCTTTCACCCGTGGTAATTAGCATGTCAAGTTCGCGTTTGTCAGGATTTTCGGAAAGGCTGTATGCGTTATCTAGCAAAATGTCCGTCATGTTTCCGTTGGCGGAAGCTACTATAACAGGTTTTTTTCCGTTTTCAATTCTATTTTTAATTAAATCTACCGCTAAAAGGATTTTTTCTTTATTTGCTAAAGTGTTACCGCCAAATTTCATAACAACGACGTTTTCATTCATATGATTTCCTTGTGTAAATTCCAAATAAGTATCATACAGCTATAACTATTATTATAATATATACAGCAACAAAACTTACTGTTTTATTGCTAATTTATAAAAAAGCTTTTATCCGCATTTTTTACCAAAGAATCTATTTTCTTTTTATTTTCGTCTGAAATAGGGCCTAAAGGCAGGCGCACCACCGCGCTGCAAAAACCAAGTTTATTTAAAATATATTTAACGCAGGTGGGGTTTGTTTCGTAGTAGCAGGCGGAAATAAGCTCATACGCGTCTGCAAAAGTTTTAAAGTCTTTAGGATCTTTAAACATTTTTACAAACACCGGAGACAGCGCATTACACGCCGCCGAAATAATGCCTTTGGCGTTTAAAGAAAGCATTTGTAAAAACAAATCGTCGTTACCGCAAATTATGTCTATTTTTGTGGAAAGCTCAACCGCTTCACAGGTTATATGCGATATATCATAGTCGGACTCTTTTACCCCTTTTATCATGGGAATTTTCTCAACAAGTTCTTTCATAAGTTTAACGGGAACTTTAAGCCCCGTTCTGCCGGGAATATGATAAAGAATTATAGGTTTTTCAAGTTTAGCAACCTCCGCGTAATGCGCGGCAAGTCCGCTGGGATTGGGTTTATTGTAATACGGGGTTACAATTAAAAAAGCGTCGGGATTATAGGGCAAAAATTCTTTGGCGTTTTCAAAAGTGTCCTCTGTGGAATTAGAACCCGCGCCTATTATAATTTTAACTCTGCCGTTAATAACTTTTTTAGCAAAAGCCACGATATCATGTTTTTCTTGTTTGGAAAGGGTGGGCGTTTCCGCCGTTGTGCCCAATAAAACAAAGCCTACTATTCCGCTTGCGATATTAGCTTCTATAATTTTTTCCATCGCTGGAAAATCTATTTGCCCTTTTTCGCCAAAAGGCGTTATCAACGCTGTAAATACGCCGTTAAACATAATATCCTCCGTTCCAACAGTTAAATTATTTTTATAATTCTAGCATTTTAATAATATACTCTGTGCAGCCTTCTGTTAATTTGCTAAACTTTTTTTGTAGAAGAGTTTTGATTTTTACGGAGAAGAAAATGGATACAGAGAAAAACAGCGGTTTCCCTGAATTTACGGACGGGAATGCCCAAGAAAAAAAAGAGGATATTATTTTAACTCCCTCCGCAGAGACACCCCTGCCTATAGCCCAAACAAAAGAAACCGGGCCCAAAGAGTCTAAAAAAAGCAACTCCGGGGGCAAAAACTGGTTAAGCGTATTGGTTTTATTGTTTTTTGTTTCCTCAATCAGCGGACTTTATATAATTTTTTCGGGCGGAATTTGCAAAAAAGAAACAAAAACAGAATCCTCTTTACCCAGGCTATCTTCCCAGGCAAGACATGGTGAAACAGGCGTAGCCGTTATAAGAATAAGAGGCGTTATAACGGAACCGCAGGCCAGCTCGTGGAGAGACCAGTCCGCCAGCTCAATAGCTAGAAGAATACGAACAACAGCCGATAAAGACAATGTTAAAGCCATTATAATTGATATTAACTCGCCGGGAGGAACAGTCGCCGCGGTGCAAGATATTTACAACGCCATTTTATACGCCAGGCAGGTAAAAAATAAAAAAGTTGTGGCTTTATTTAGAGATGTTTCCGCCAGCGGCGGGTATTATATAGCCGTGGCTTGCGACAAAATTGTCGCGCAGCCCGGCACGCTTACAGGCTCTATAGGCGTAATTTTCCAAACAGGCAATTTTGAAGGGCTTATGAATAAAATAGGCGTTTCATTTTCGACAATAAAATCAGGCCAGCATAAAGACATAGGTTCCCCTTACAGAAAAATGACGGAGGAAGAAAGAACTTTACTGCAAGAGCTTATTGACGACTCCTACAACCAGTTTTTAGACGTGGTTAAAACAGGAAGGCCGAACATGAACCCCGTTGAGCTTAAAGTTTACGCGGACGGCAGAATATTTACGGGCAGAAAAGCATTTAGCATAGGGCTTATTGACGCGCTTGGCGGCGAAGAAGAGGCCTTAAAAATAGCGGGCGAACTTGCCGACATAAAAGACCCAAAAATAATTTCAAACAGACCGACAACGTTTCGTGAATGGTTATCATCCTTAGACCCGGAAATGTCAAGCAAAACTTTAGACAGACAAATTGAAGCCATCTCCTCGCCCAAAGTAGCCTATTTGTGGACGAATTAAGAGGTTAAAATGAATGCATTTTACTCGAATATTTTGAATTTATTTAATTCAAAAGAAGAATATTTAAAAAATTTGGTTAATACCCGCTCGCTGGGTTTTGGTATGCTGGGGTATTTAGCGGGCGCGTTTTGCTTAACCTTCTTTTTAAATTTTTCAACAGGCTGCGGGCCTTGGTCTTTCCTGGGGCAGACCTTTCTGTATTTCGTGCTTATGGTTTTAAGCGCGTTTTTCTTTGCCTCTGTAACCCAAATGTTTTTGGATTTAACCGCAAAAACAGGCAACGCACCCGGGCTTTTTGCCCTTATCGGAATAAGCGAATTTGCTAAAATTTTGCTTATATGCGGCGTTCTTATAGCGGGCCTTACAAAAGGTAATACTACGGCCATGTCCGCCGTTTTCGCCATTGTTCTTATATGCCAGCTTGTTTGGCTTATAAGCCTTGTGGCAAAAGCTTATACAATGAAAAAAGGAATGGTTGTCCTTTCGCTGTTGGCGACAATAATTCCTTCTTTTATCGCGGTAGTCGTTATGGTTTTCCTCACCATAGCGGGTATTGTTGGGTTAATAATAAGCTTAGTTTAATTTATAACAATAAAAAAAGCGCCTTTTAAAAAGGCGCTTTTTTTATTGTCCAACCGTTAGAATTTTTATACAAGATTTAATTATTTTCACCGTTATTTTGTTTGTGGCGGCTTTTTTAGGCTCGCCGTCAACATGGTAATACAAAGCCTCGTCCGAAAATATTTCCGCGTTTTGTATTTTATCAACAACCGTTGGGTCAAGCGGCCTGAATTCGGAATTAAAAAAAGACGGAAGACTCAAAGCTAGCCTAAATAAATTTTTGGGCAAAACCTGCACCATATCAAGAAGACCGTCCGTTAAACTTGCTTTTGGAGCTATCTTAAATTCCGAGCCGTACTGCCTTCCGTTAGCGAAAACAAGCGTAAGCGGATTTATTTTCATTTCCTTACCGTCCGCTACAACCGTTAAATGTTTAGGTTTGTAAGTAAAAACAGTTTTTGCTCCTATTAAAAAATATGGAAGCATTCCTCTTTTGCCGTGCCTGGCAAAAGCGTGCGCTATAACAGCTTCTATGCCGACTCCGGCCACGTTAATAAAAAAATCGTCATTAATCTGCCCCATATCGCAAAGCACGGGCTTAGCCTGCTGCAGTTGGACAAGCGCTTTAAGGTTGTTTGTGGACATTCCTATTTCACGCGCGAATCCGTTTCCGCTGCCTCTGGGTATTATTCCTAAAGCGGTATCAGTATTTTTTAACGCCGAAGCGGTTTCGTTTATAGTGCCGTCCCCGCCGCAGGCTATAACGCTTTTATATCCTTTCGCCGCGGCGTGGGCCGCTATTTCACCGGCGTGCCCCGCGCGCTCGGTAAATTTAACTTCGGCTTCCGGGAAAAAATTTTTTACGGTTAACGCAAATTCCGCCCCGTCTTTTTTAGCGCCGCTGTTTGGGTTAACAATAAAAAGCGTCATAGCTTTTTTATGTCTTCTAATTTGGCTATGGCTTCGGAAACAGCGTCAACTTTTACAAGGTTAACGCCTATTGTAGATACTCTTGCCCCTACGGAAACCATAAAAAACATAAGCAAAGCGTGCACAACAAGGTTTAAAGTAGCGGCGCCTTCAGGCGAATTTACGCCCATAGGCCCGTATTGCGTGTTTACGCTGAAATTCATTGTGTTTAAAACTTTAACGGGCGCCTGTTTATTTACAAACACCTTAAACATTGAAATTGTCGCGAAGAAAATTAAGGCCAAACCCACACAAAGTAAAAAATATCCTATTATTTTGTTCATTACTCACTCCTATAGGCAAAATGCTATACTTTAATTATATATTTTTATAGAGGATTTTATATGGACAGCAAAGAAATACGCGCTTCATTTTTAAATTTTTTTAAGTCAAAAGGTTGTACGGTTGTAGCTTCAAGCTCCCTTATTCCCCAGGCGGACCCGACTTTACTTTTTACCTCAGCCGGAATGGTTCAGTTTAAAGCTAATTTTTTAGGCTTGGATAAAAGCCTTCACCGTGCCGTTACCTGCCAAAAATGCGTGCGCACAACAGATATTGACAGCGTTGGTTTTACAAACCGCCATCTTACGTTTTTTGAAATGCTGGGCAATTTTTCTTTCGGTGATTATTTTAAAGAACAAGCCATAAACTGGGCTTGGGAATATTTAACACAAACGCTGCAAATACCGGCGGAAAAACTTTATGTAAGCATTTATAAAGGCGGCATTGCCGAGCGCGATAACGAAGCATATAATTTCTGGCTTAAACACCTTCCTAAAGAAAAAATTTTTGAACTGGGCGAAAAGGATAATTTTTGGACAATGGGCCCCACGGGTCCCTGCGGCCCGTGTTCTGAAATTTATTATGATTTTGGCGATAAAGGCTGCAAAAACAAAAACTGCAACATCGAGTGCGACTGCGGCCGGTTTGTTGAGATTTGGAACATTGTTTTTACCCAATTTGACAGAAAAGACGACGGTTCCATAGTGCCCCTTTCGCAAAAAAACATTGATACCGGCATGGGGCTTGAACGCCTTGTAATGGCCATGCAAAATGTACAAAGCCCTTTTGAAACGGACCTTTTTACCCCTACAATTAACGAAGCAAAAAAATTATTGAAAATTGAAGGGAAAATAAAAGAGGAAATATCCACTTTAAGAATAGTGTCAGATCATATAAGAAGCTCAGTCTTTTTAATATCGGAAGGTATTTTACCTTCTAACGAAGGCCGCGGGTATATTTTACGCCGCTTAATACGCCGCGCTTTAAGATACGGCAAATTAGCCGGCGTTAAAGGCCCTTTTTTACACCTGCTTGTAAGCGTAATTGATTTGCATTTTGGCGAAATTTACCCTGAAATCAGAAATAATAAAAACTATATTTCCTCAGTTATAAAAACGGAAGAAGAGGCCTTTTTTAAAACACTTGAAAACGGTGAAGAAAGACTTGAGGACATTATTAAAAAAAGCAAAAAAACTATAAGCGGCGAAAACGCTTTTTATCTGTACGAAACCTTCGGTTTTCCCGTTGAATTAACTAAAGAAATAGCCTTGGCAAAAGGACTTGCTTTAGATGAAGAATCTTTTGAAAAAGCAAAAAAAGAGGCACGCGAAAAAAGTCGTTC
The DNA here is from genome assembly GCF_000020145.1 of Elusimicrobium minutum Pei191. Lineage (NCBI taxonomy): Bacteria > Pseudomonadati > Elusimicrobiota > Elusimicrobia > Elusimicrobiales > Elusimicrobiaceae > Elusimicrobium > Elusimicrobium minutum. Next base: position 31,531 of record NC_010644.1, on the reverse strand, counting down.
CTACGCGGATGAGTTTAGCAAAGAAAAGCTTGTTGTTTTACAAAAAATAGAAAACAGTCTTAAAAACACTTTTGTAGGGTACGAACAAATACAAACCAAATCAAAAGTCCTTATTGTTTTAAATGATAAATTTGAGCAGGTAAAAGAACTTTCCGGCCCGGGCTACGCCGTGCTTGATAAAACGCCTTTTTACGCCACGGGCGGCGGACAGATGGGAGACAGAGGGGCCTTTTCCTGGAAAGACGGGCAAGCCCTGGTTTCAACCGCGGAAAAACCTTTATCAAACATCATTTTGCACGCTGTTGAAGTTTCGGGCGTTTTAAAAGAAGGCTCTGAAATTGAAGTAAAAATTGACCCGGTTAACCGCAAAAAAACAGCTGCTAACCATACTGCCGTGCACTTAATTAATGAGGCGCTGCGCCAGGTAATAGGCGAAAGCGTGCATCAGGCGGGTTCTTTTGTATCGGCCGATGTTTTCAGGTTTGACTACACTGCACCGCACGCGCCTACCTCTGAACAGCTTGCCAGAGTGTTTGAAATGGCAAACAACGCCGTTATACGCGCGCATCCCGTTAACTGTGAAATACGCCCATTAGAGGACGCTAAAAAATTAGGTGCGGTTACCCTTGTGGGCGAACAATATGCCGACCCTGCCAGATTTGTTATGGTAGGAGCTAACTTTAACGAGCCTTCCTTAAAATACAGTTTAGAGCTTTGCGGCGGAACACACGTTAACAATACCTCGGAAATTATTACTGTAATACTTATTAAAGAAGGCGCCCTTTCCGCCGGGGTAAGGCGTATAGAAGGCGTTGCCGGCATCGCAGCGATAGACTATTTAAAAGAAAATACGCATGCTTTAAGCGCCATGGCAAAAACGCTTGAAACTTCTTTAAAAGAAGTGCCCGCCAGAGTCAATTCCGTACTGGAAGATTTAAAAGCCGCTAAAAAAGAAATAGCCTCTTTAAGGCAAAAACTTTTAACCGGGGGATCCGGCGGAACCCAGGTAAAAGAAGACGTTTTAAACGGGAAGAAAATTATTTCCATGAAAGCAGAGGGCGCCAACCCCAAAGAATTAAGAACGCTGGCCGACAGCTTAAGCCAAAAACATAAAGACGCAGTAATCGTTATAGCCGTAGATAACGGGGACAGGCGTTCATTTGTGGTAAAAAAGGCCGAGGGCAGCAACACCGACGCCTGCACGCTCGCCAAAGGTTTGGCGGGCAAAATGGAAGGCAGTGCCGGCGGCAAGGCTGATTTTGCCCAAGGCGGCTGTAAAGTAACGGATTGGAATGAGTTTTTAAAAACAATAAAAGAATTGCTTTAATAGAACCCGTCTATAAAACACCCCGGGCGTTAGTCCGGGGTGTTTTTTGTTTCAAAACTTCACATTGCGGTTTTACCCAATAATAAACAGCCACGTCTCCGCAGCAGCAAGGCGGGGGTGTTGTGAAATCAGGATACTATCCATCCCCCGGTTTACGCAGGGGGTGCTGCGCTCTCTCACAAAAAAAGCCCTTCTTTTCAGAGGGGTTTTTCCCGCAAAATTTTCAAACAGACCCAAATGAAGAGAGCGGAGAAGTAACTGCTTCTCCGCTCCCCGAATCTTTAATGCGTGCCCTCTACACGCTTTTCTTATTCCAAACCGCCAAGGTACTATAAACCCATTTTATTATAGTCCCTCTAACCGCCGCCTTTGAGCGGTAAACTTACCGCCTTCAGGCCTAAAACTTAGGAGGCTCAAGCCAAACGGCTCGTGATAAAGAGAATATTTTCCTCTTTTTCGTTTGCCTCCATGATTAAAGTATAACGCGTTAAAGCTTATAAGCAAGTCCCAAAAAGGTCCCATTTAGGACGTCCGCCGCCTAAAGACCAAGAGACGGGGCCGCGTCTTGCATGGCTTTTAAAGACATCTCGGCAAAGCGTTCAAAAGGAATGCCTATTTTTTCACATTCCAAAATTTTTTCCCTGCTAACGCCGGCCGCGAAACGGTTTTCTTTCATGCGTTTTGTTATTGATTTAACTTTAACGGAGGCTACTTTTTTGTCCGGATAAATAAGAGCTATGGCGGTTATAAAACCGCTTATGGTTTCGCATGCGGTCAAAGCTATGTCAAGCTTTTTTTCTCTAGTTAAATTTTTAACTTCGGCGTTATGCATTTCAATAGCGTCAATAACATCGTCATCTACTTTGCCTTGTAAAATCGGGCGGGATTCAAAAGCGTGGCGCATATGATCGCCACCGGTAAGTTCAACGTCAATATCGTGCAGCAACCCCGCGATACCCCATTTTTCCTCCTCCTCTCCAAGTTCTTTTGCCGCGGCCCTCATAATAGCTTCGGATGCTAAGCTGTGTTTTATCATAGCATCGCTTTTTATATGCTCTTTAAGTAAAGCAAGCGCTTCCTCTCTGGTTATCATAGCAGACTCCTTACATTTCAGTAAAATGGTAAAATGATATATATGAATACATCTTACAAAAAATCTAACTTCGGCTCAGCATTTTTATTTTTAAGCAAAGAAAAAAAAGAGGCCTTATCCGTTATATACGCTTTTTGCCGCATAGTTGACGATATTGTAGATGAGCAGCACCCCAACGCGCAAGACGAGCTTGATTTTTGGAAAAAAGAATTAGATTCAGTATTTTCTGCGGCTACGCCGCAAACGAAGCTCGGCAAAGACCTTCAAAAACAGGTGCCTTTATTTAATTTAACCAAAAAGAATTTTTTGCTTTTAATTGAAGGAATGGAAATGGATTTACACCAGCGCTCCTACAAAACGTTTGATGAACTTAAGGAATATTTCTATAGAGTCGCGGGCGTGGTAGGCCTTATGTGCTGTGAGGTTTTCGGCGCCAAGGGCGATGATGCGCGCAACTACGCCATAACCTTAGGCAACGCTGTACAAATGACAAATATTATACGCGATATCTATGAGGACGCCGAAATTGGCCGGATATACATACCGTCTGAAGATTTACAAAAATTTGACATTACGCCAAAAGATATCAAGAATAAGTGTATGGCCCGTTTGGCTCCTTTGCTTAAAATGGAAGGGGAAAAGGCCAAACAGCTTTTTAAAACCGCTAAAGAAAGCTTTCCTTCGGAATATAAAAGCGCTTTAAAACCCGCAGTAATCATGGGCGCGGTATATGAGGCTATCTTAGATAAAATAGCCGCTAAAAAATATAAATTTAATAAAAAAGTGCGTTTAAGCAAACTAAAAAAAATATCTGTGCTACTTAAGGCTTTGATAAAATGAAACGATTTCTGTTCGCAGTGTTTATTTTTATGGTAGGCTTTGCTTTTGCCCAGCACCAGAGCATAACCGAGTGCCTGGACGAGGGTAAAAGGTCTTTTGCCAAATCTAACCTGGATAAATCACAGCAAACGTTTTTGGACTGTTATTCTATGGATCCCGAAAATGTTGACGTGCTTATAAGCCTGGCCAGTATTTATTTGGCCCAGAATAATTTATCCGCCGCTAAAAACTTTTTTGAAAAAGCATTAACTCTTCTTCCTTCAACTTCCCCTTACCACGCATACTGCCATTCAAGATTAGGGGATATTTACTTTAAACAAGGGGATTTTAAAACCGCCAAACAACATTACGAAAAATCTTTAAAATATAATTACGCCAACGTAAACTCCATTATCGGCCGCGGCGTTATTTTAGAATATGAGGGCTTTCCGGCAGAAGCGGCAAGAGCATACCGCACGGCTTTAGCGGTTGAGCCGTATAACCCCATAGCCAGGGAAAACTACAGAAGGCTTGAACCTTTGATTATTACTGAAAACGAAATGCTTGACGCGCTTAAAGAAAGAAACGCCGTCCCCCAGGACGCGCAAGCTGTTACGCTTGAAAACAAGGATTTATATTTAAAAATACACCGCGCGGAACAGAGTATGGGCATTGAATATCTTAAAGACAAATATAAGGGAAAAGTACCCAAAGGACTTATTGTTGAGAAAAATACTGGCACACCCGAGCTTCGCTTCATGCTTACCGAAAAAGGATATAACGAAGTTATGCGCATTATGAGCAGAGACGCCGTAAATTTTTTCGCGCGCGCAAAAGTGCCCCCTTCACAAATTTACCAGCTTAGAGATTTGCGCGGACTTCTTGTTTTTGATGATAAAGGCATTTTAACCGAGGAAGGCATAGGCGTTTACAGTAAAGCGCTTGAAGGAGAACGCGCCTTTTTGTTGCCTACCGAAAAAATGCCCGCAAGTAAAAAAGATTTAGACGCTTTAGACGCTTTGGTAAAAAAAGGGCTGGTTGAAATTTCTTCAAAAGAGTACTCTTATATAAAAGAAAAAACAGATTGCTCAGATGAAACTTTAAAAACAAAACTGGCCGTTACAACGCTTCCTTTTAACAAAACCTTACGATACTTTGTAATGCCGCCTTCCCAAACGGGTGATTTGGACACCGACGTCAGGGCTTTTCCTTACTATTACGCTGTTAATCACCGCAAAGACAGCTTTTACGGGGAGAATAAAAAACAACCCGTTCATTCTTCCTTTTTCGGAACCGGCGGGAACAAAGATATAAAACTTTGCAATAAAAGCGGTATTTTAGTTTACGGCCCATAACGGAGTGCTTAAATAACGCTCTCCGGTGTCGGGCAGTAAAACAATAATATTTTTTCCCTTATACTCATTTTTTTTGCTTATTTCCAAAGCGGCGCTCATGGCGGCCCCGCTTGAAATACCCGCGAAAACGCCTTCTTTAACAGCAAGTTCGCGCGAGCAAAAGTAAGCGTCTTCTTCTTTTACTTTAATAATTTCATCAATTATTTTTGTGTTTAACACTTTAGGAATAAAGCCTGCCCCTATGCCTTGCAAATTATGCGGCGCGGGGTCTCCGCCTGAAAGTACGGGGGATTTAAAAGGCTCAACGGCAACAATTTTTGTTTGCTTTTTTTCTTTTAAAACTTCGCCAACGCCGGTTATTGTTCCGCCTGTTCCAACGCCGGCAACAAAACAGTCAACGCTTTCGCCTTCCATGGCGTTTAAAATTTCAACAGCAGTAGTCTGCCTGTGTATGGCGGGGTTGGCGGGGTTGCCGAACTGGTCGGCAAAAAAAGAGCCGGGAGTGTTTTGTAAAATTTTTTGCGCCGCCTCAATAGCCCCTTTCATGCCTTTTTCTTTCGGCGTTAAAATTAATTTTGTTCCCAAAGCAGTCAAAACGGCACGCCTTTCCACACTTACGCTTTCGGGCATGGTAAGAATAAGTTTATATCCTTTAGCTGCGGCTATAAACGCAAGGCCTATTCCAGTATTACCGCTGCTGGCTTCAACTATAGTACCGCCTGTTTTTAAAGTACCGTCTTCCTCCGCCGTTTTAATAATGCAATACGCAAGCCTGTCTTTAACACTGCTTAAAGGGTTAAAACTTTCAAGCTTAAGATATATGTTAGCTCCGTTACAATCGATATTATTTACTTTAACAAGCGGAGTGTTGCCCACTGCCGCAAGAATATTATTTAATTTTCTCATGCTACCCCCTGGGATGAAACTTTTTATGTTTTTCTTTTAAACTCTGTACGTCTAAATGAGTATAAATCTGCGTTGTCTGCAAATCTGCGTGGCCAAGCATTTCTTGCAAACTTCTCAAATCCGCGCCGCCTATAAGCAAATGTGTCGCAAAAGTGTGCCTGAATAAATGCGGGTGTAAAGAACGCTCTATCCCGGCAAGCCTGCCAAGGTCATTAACATCTTTCCACACGCTCATGCGGCTTATTTTTTTACCGTTTTTATTTATAAAAATTTCAGACGCGCTTTCCTTTCCTTTTAAATATTTTTCCCTTTCGGACAAATAAATTTCCAACACTTTTACGGCACGATCATGAATGGGAATAAAACGCTGTTTGGCGCCTTTGCCATAGGCAAGCACCCATTTATCTTTAAGATTAACACTTTCAATCCTTAAAGAAACAAGCTCGCTAACACGAAGGCCGCAGGCGTAAAATAATTCCAAAATTGTAAGAGTTCGTATTTCCGCGAATGTTTTTGGAGGGAAAGATAACAGACGGCTAATTTCTTCTTTGGTTAAAGTTTCCGGTATTTTTTGGGTAAGCTTGGGGGACAGCAAAAAACGGCACGGATCCTCTTTTATATCACCGTTAATTATTAAATATTTATAAAAACTTTTAACGGCTTGCGTTTTTCTGAAAACGCTTTTAGGAGAAAGCCCTTTTTGTTTTAAATGGTAAATATATTCGTCTATAAAATCAGGACGGACGTTTTGCGGCGCGGTATTGTTTTCCTCGCAGAAAGCAAAAAAATCCCCTACGTCATTTGTATAAGCGTATATTGTGTTTTTAGATAACTGCCTTTCAAATGAAAGGTAATTTTTAAAGTCCAACATGTCCATAATTTAATTATAATAAAAAGCCCGCGCGCGCCATTGTAAAAAAGTTTTTAATAATATTCACGCGCCGCTGTTTTACCCGCCTGTTTTGATATTGCTTCCGTGAGTTTAAAAAAATATAAAAAAAGCGCGGGTTTTAAACCCGCGCTTTTTTTGTTTTTAAAGCAGATGCGACGCCAAGTCCGCCAGGCGGCTGCGTTCGGTTTTTGTAAATGTTACGTGTCCGTGGTTTTTTTGTCCTTTAAACCTGTCAACTAAATAGGTAAGGCCGTTTGATTCCGCGTCCAAATAAGGCGTGTCAATTTGGTAAGGATCGCCCGTGACAACGACTTTGGTGCCTTCGCCCGCGCGGGTTAAAATGGTTTTCATTTCATGCGGCGTAAGGTTTTGCGCGTCATCAACAATCATATATTGTTGCGGCAAGCTGCGGCCTCTTATATGCGTAATTGAAGCGATTTCAACTTTACCGGAATCTAAAATATATTTAGCCTTTTCCTCGCCTTCATCGGGGTTCCTGCGGTCGGCCAGGAAAGCCATATTATCATAAATAGCGCCCATCCATACTTCAAGTTTTTCTTCTTTTGTGCCCGGTAAAAAGCCGATATCTTTACCTACAGGAACTATGGAACGGCAAACAACAAGCCTTCTGTATTTTTCTTCGTCTAAAGTTCTTTGTAAACCGGTAGCTAACGTAATTAAGGTTTTACCCGTGCCTGCCGCACCGACTAAGGTAACAATGTCTAAACTGTCGTCTAACAAAAGTTCCATGGCAAAACGCTGTTCCTTATTTAAAGGTTTTATACCCCATGCCACAGGCTCTGTTTGAGATAAAAGTTTTACGTTTGGCTCACCATTGTTGCCCACGCGGCCGATAGCCGATTTTTTGCTTCCGTCATTAGATTTAAAAATTATAAATTGGTTTGGATAATATGTGCCGGCCGCAGGTAACGGCACGGTTTTGTTTTTATAAAGAGCGTCTATTACGGATGCATCCGTCTCCACTTCCGCAACGCCGGTATAAAGTTCGCTAAAGTTAATTTTATCCGTTATAAAATCTTGCGCTTCAATACCCAAAGCCTCAGATTTTAAGCGTAAATTTGTGTCTTTTGTAACTATAATAACGGGTTTTTTGTTGGTTTTGCGGGTTTCTTCTTTTAATTTAAGAGAGTAGGCTATATTTAAAATACCGTTGTCTGATTTATTAAAAACAAACCCAGTAGGAAGCACGTTGGCCCTTTCCATTTCTATTCTTAACGTTCCGCCGCTGTTTGTGGGTACGCCTTCGCTAAGGCGACCTTTTTCCCTGTAAGAATCTAAAGCGCGCGATACTATTCTGGCGTTTTTGCCCCTTTCGTCCGAATGGGTTTTAAAATTATCAAGCTCCTCTATAACAACTATGGGAACAATTATTTCATTATCTTCAAACGCTTCCATTGCCTGTACGTCATGCAGCAACACATTAGTATCCAAAACATATATTTTTTTCATAGCCTTGTCTCCCTCAACATAGCAAATAAATTCTTACAGCCGTTAAAAAATTTTTAACGGGAAAAATAAAATAATATTCTTCCACCTTTAAAAAATTATTCTTCTTGTAAATATAGTATCAATATTCCCCTAAAAAAACAAATCATTTTTTATTTGTCCGGTGCTTAAAATTCGGCGCGTAAACGCAAGTCGACACTCTTCCCATTAAAATATATAATGTGCGTATGAAATATTTATGTATACATGGACATTTTTACCAACCTCCTAGAGAAAACGCCTGGACAGACGCCATTGATTACCAGGAAAGCGCCTTTCCTTATCATGACTGGAACGATCGCATTTGCGCGGAGTGTTACCAACCTAACACCAAATCAAGGGTTTTAGACGGGGACAAAAACCTTATAGCTTTGGTTAATAATTATTCTTCAATAAGTTTTAACTTCGGCCCCACTCTTTTATCCTGGATGGAGGAAAAGCAGCCCGATGTTTACCGCGCCATTTTAGAGGCGGACAGATTAAGTATGAAAAAGTTTAACGGCCACGGCAGTGCCTTAGCGCAGGTTTATAACCATATGATAATGCCGCTAGCCAATGAACGCGACAAACGCACGCAGATAATTTGGGGCATAGAGGACTTTAAAAAAAGATTCCAACGTTTTCCCGAAGGAATGTGGCTTGCAGAAACCGCTTGCGACACTCCTACTCTTGAACTGCTTGCCGAACAGGGTATAAAATTTACCATTTTGGCTCCCGGCCAATGCGCAAAAACAAGAAAAATCGGTGATAAAAACTGGCTTGAAACACCTAACGCCTCAGTAGATCCCAAAAAACCTTATTTATGCAATTTGCCCTCAGGTAAAACAATTACTTTATTTTTTTATGACGGGCCGATATCACAGGGCATCGCTTTTAGCGACACTTTAAAAAGCGGGGAAAATTTTGCCGCCAAATTAATGGGCGCGTTTACGGACGCTTCTAAAAAAGACACGGAACTAGTGCACATAGCCACGGACGGGGAAACCTACGGGCATCATCAAAAATTCGCGGATATGGCTCTTGCCTACTGTCTTAAACAGGTTGAAGATAAAAGCCTTGCCAAAATAACAATTTACGGCGAGTTTTTAGAAAAATTCCCCCCAAAATACGAAGCGAAAATAAATGAAAATTCTTCCTGGAGCTGCTTTCACGGCGTTGAAAGATGGCGAAGCAACTGCGGATGCAACAGCGGCATGCACCAAGGCTGGAACCAAAAGTGGCGAGCTCCTTTAAGAGCGGCGCTTGATTTAATAAGAGAATCTTTTATTAAAACCTTTGAAACAAAAGGAAGCGAGTTTTACCATGACGTTTGGGACGCGAGAAACGCCTACATCTCTTTTGTGCTTGACCGCAAACCCGAAATGCTTGAAAGTTTTTTTAAAGCAAAAGGAAAAGAACGAGTTTGGCAAGACAGGCAAACTGCCGTTGATTTAATGGAAATGCAGCATAACGCCATGCTTATGTATACAAGCTGCGGCTGGTTTTTTGACGAGATAAGTGGCATTGAAACTGTGCAAATAATGCAATACGCGGCCAAAGCGATAGAGCTTCACAAAAATATTAACGGAATTGATTTGGAAGCTGATTTTATAAACAAACTTTCCGAGGCGCAAAGCAATATTGCGGAACTCGGCAACGGCGGTAATATTTACGAGCGTTTTGTAAAAACCGCCGCTTTCACAAGCCAAAAAGCCGCCGTGCACTACGCGCTTACTCGCACGTTTAACCATGAAGATATTAAGGAAATTTATTCTTACACCGTATCCGACAGCCAGTTAAAGGAAATAGAAACGGGCACTACAAAAGCCGTTACGGGCAAAGCGGTGTTTACTTCTAAAATAGACTTCCGCAGCAGTGAAGAATTTTTTGTATTGCTTTATTCGCAAGATTATAGAATTGTGTGTTTTTGCTCCGAAAAACCTTTAATAACGTTTGAGGAGATAAAAAATATTATAGAAAACAATTCTACTGACGAAGCCATAGAACAACTGCAAAAGAATATTCCGTCCTCTTTTACTCTTTCCGACCTCGTAAAAGACGCGCAGAGGGTAGTTTCTTCCAAAATACTAAAAAAGCTACACGCAACAACCACCGAGGCTTTTGACACCGTGTTTAACTCGCAGTATCCGCTTTTAAGAGAGTTAAAATATATAGGAACGCCGATACCAAAGCCGTTTTTTTATGTGGCTATTTTTGTGCTGCTTGAGGATTTAAAGGAAGAAATTTCTTCCGGCAATACAGACCCCGCCAGAATTGAGGAAATGCTTGAGGACTGCCGTAGTTTAAATACAGAAATTAATTTCGCTCCCGTAAAAGATATGGCTCAAAAAAAATTACAAAAAATCTGCCTGGAGTTTAAAGAAAACCCGGACAGGGAACACGCCCTTGCTGTTATTGAGCTGCTTTCTATACTGCAAAGCACACCTTTCGCGCCGGATGTTTTCTTTGGGCAGGAGGACGTTTTTACAGCGCTTAAAAGCCTGCCAAAAGTTACCAGGGACGAATCCGCCTTTAAGGTTTTAGCAAGAAAAATGAAAGTAAGAATATAATAAAAAAATCCGCCTTTAGGCGGGTTTTTTTTATTTAAAAGCTTTTATGCAGCAATCTAAAAGAATATGCATATTTTTATCTATGTCTTTATGTCCGAAGGCGGGCTCCCACTTCAAAGAGGCCAAACTGTCGCTTATAACAAAAGCGGCAGATAAATCAACTTTATGATGCTCGGCTATGGCAAAAGCCGCGGCGGCTTCCATCTCAACAGTCACAATTCCTTGTTTTTGGTAAAAAAGAACTTCGGAAACAGTTTCCCTGAACAAAGCATCCGTGGTCCATGTAGGGCCATGGGAAAAGGAACGCTTTTCTTGCTTAAAAACATTTTCTAATTTTTTGTTTAATGTTTTGGACGGGAAAGAAAAGGCGTCGCCGGGCGCAATATAATTTGCAGAGACGCCCTCGTCTCTTAAAGCTTTTTCACAAAGGACTATTTCGGCCGTTTTTATATCTTTCTGTAAAGCGCCAGCTATGCCTATTAAAAAAAAGTTTTTGCAACCCAACGCCACAAGAACTTCCATCATCATCGCAAAGGCGGGGCTTCCCATGCCGAAATTGGTTACAAAAGCGCAGTTGTGTTTTTCCAAAATATAAATATCGCCGTCAAGACGGTAAAATTTGTTTTTATAGTTATTTTGAACAATTTTTGTAAGCATTGAAACAGGGCAAATAATAATATTTTCAGGAAGGGATAGATCACATTTAATGTGGTTAATATAGTTTTGCGCTCCCGAAAGAGGTTTTTCCGAATATTTTTTATCTTTATTGTATATCATGTTTGTTATTTCCTTGTTTTAATTTTATCACATTTATCTATACACCGTCTTTTTCAACTTAAGAGGCTAAAAAAGTCTTTTAAAAAATTGATATATATGAGATAATAAGATTTACAGGACTTTAAAGCAGTTACTCTGTAAACCCAAAATTCCAAACAGGGGCTTTATGAGAAAGTACGAAATAGAATACGGTAAAATAGTGGAAACTTTCAGCGATTCCGCCCCTATTTTATTGTTTTCAAACCCCACGGCGGACGAGCAAAGATTCTTAATACAAAAGCTTAATATTGACGAGCACACTTTGGCTTCAGCATTAGACCCGGAAGAGCTTCCCCGTCTTGAGTTTGAGCCTGACCACGCCGCTATCATTTTTAAGCGACCTAAAAATTATTCCGGTAAAGACCAGCTTGAATTTAAAGTAGCGTCAATGGGTTTATTTGTTTATGAAGAAAGGCTGGTGATAGTTATTTCAGAGGATATTCCTCTTTTTATCGGCAAAAGGTTTTTAAATGTTACGGGGCTGCATGATATATTTTTAAAACTAATATATAACTCCATTTCGCACTATGTTGAGCATTTGCGCGTTATAAACATGATATCTGAAGAAATTGAGGACAAAATGTCTGAATCTTTAGACAATAAATACCTTTTAAATTTATTTAGCTTGGAAAAAAGTTTGGTATATTATGCGAACGCCATAAGCTCAAACGGATTTGTGTTTGAAAAGTTAAGAAATTTATCTTCCCGCATAGGGCTTGAGGAAAACAGCCGCGAAATGCTTGACGATATTATAGTTGAAAACGCGCAATGTCAAAGGCAGGCTGAAATTAACTCAAATGTATTGGCCTCTTTAATAGGCGCCAGAGCAAATATCGTAAGCAATAACCTTAACGTTCTTATTAAACACCTTAACGCCGTAACCATATGGCTGATGATGCCTACCTTTGTTGTAAGCGCTTTCTCAATGAACGTCCGCATACCAATGGCCGAGCATCCAAACGCGTTTTGGATGATTATGGGCCTTGCGGTAATCTCCGTATGGCTTATTATTACTTATTGGAAACACAGAAACTGGTAGATTTTAAAAACAAAAACCCCGCATAAAGCGGGGTTTTTTTAAATGGTAGTACCGTATATTTTAATCTCGTATGGTTTAAGTTGTAGCGTAATCCCGTTTTTATATGCTTCTTCAACGGGAATATCAACCGGTTTTCCCGCGATGTCATCTTTAAGTTCTTTAAATTTAAAACGTTTTAAAGTAACCTTACAAACAGCTTCGGCGTTTGAATAATTTATAACAACAATTTTATGCTCAATGCCTTGAACCCAGCTGCAGCACAAAACATTTTTGTAAGTAAGACTGTCGTTTACTGACAGAACTTTTTTAACCGTCCATTGTCCGCCGTGAAAAGAAGGATGGTTAATAATACTTAAAAGTTTTTGGTAAAAAGATATTATCTCCTCATCATCTTTTTCAGATTCCAAAGTATATTGTACGGGAATCTTTTCTTTATGCCCCAAAATTTGGTCTAAGCTAAACATTTTTGCGCCGGGAATTGTTGAAATTATAGCCGCGGCCGCTAAAGATTTTTCCTTACCAAAAGCTTTTAACGCGGACTCTTCATCGTGGTTAGAAATAAAACGTATAGAACGCATTTGAAATAAGTGTTCCGCCCCTAAGTGCGCTTCTATAGCTTCAGCTGTGGAAAATCTTAATCTGTCATACAAAACTTTATCGTAAGTATAGTCAAAACCCATTTCCTGTATATCCCACTCAAGGCCCCAATAAACTTCGGCAATAAAGGAAAACAACGGATTTATATTTTTGATTTTACTTACAGCTTTTGTCCAAAATTCTTCTTTAGGATAATCATACTTAAGGTAGTTTCCCCAAGTGTCTTTCATTACTTTGTTTAATGAAAGCATTGACATGTCGCACCTTACTCCGTCGCAGAAAGAAGATATCCTTTCCAAACATTGCAACATATATTCCTGTGTCTTAGGATTAAAATAGTTAAGCTGCGCAGTATCCGTCCACGGGGGAAAGTAAGGGTCCCTCCCATGGGCTATAAAAACGCCTTTTTCCGTTCGGAAAAACCATTCCGGATTTTGAGCGGGCGCTTCCATGCCGGTGTTAATAAAAAAATCGGGATTTTCTAAGGTTTGCGGATGGTCAATTGCAAAATGATTACCCACAAAATCTAAAAGAAGCGCTACTCCTCTTTCGTTTAAACGCTGCCTAAAGTTTTTAAGCCCGTCCTCAGTGCCCAAATCAGGGTCTATAGTATAGTCATAAATTGCGTAAGGAGACCCTGCGATATACTTTTTATCATAATTGGGATTAAAAGCAGCTATCGCTCTTTTTATTTCCTCATTATTTTGTGCTACTTCCCGGGCTTCCGGGCTGCGTTTCCAAATGCCCATAAGCCAAACAGCGTCAAAGCCGTATTTTTTAAACTTATCAAGTTCCTCGTCAGGAACATGGCAAAGCGGAATTTTTTTGCCATATTTTTCACTCAGTTTGTTGAGCCAAACTGCTGTATTTATTTCAAGAATATGAGGATTTGTTCTCATATAAACCCCTGCCTGAATTAATTTCTTATTTTTGTGTGTGCTTTATGGTTAAAGTATATATAACTTTTTTTAAAAAAGATAGTTCTGAACCGGCAACTTACCCAACGTCTTAAGTTTGTATAATTTAATAATGAGAATTATATATGTAACAACATCTACTGACGCCGGCGGCGCGGAAAAGGCGGTTTTCGACTTAGCTTTAACATTATCTAAAGAAAATACCGTTAAAGTCATAAGCTTAAAACCGTTAGGTTTTTTTGCGCAAAAACTTACCCTGGAGGGGGTGGAAACAACTTCATTAAATATGGGGTATTTTCCATCTCCGGCAGCTCTTTTTAAATTAAAAAAAGAAATTGCTTCCTTCAAGCCCGATGTTGTACACGCCGTTATGTACCGCGCCATACAAATGTGCAGAATGATAAAAAAAGATTTTAAACTTTTTACAACGCCTCACACAAACTATCGCAGCAAAAGCAAATTTTTAAGAATTATAGATGCGGCGTTAAAAATAAAAGATGATTTAAGTTTAGCAGAATCAAACTCCACGGCGGATTTTTTGCTTGTTAACCAAGCCTATAAAAAAGAAAAAGTAAAAATTATTTTAAACACGGTTTCTTCCGCTTTTTTCCCCGATGAAAACGCGCGCAAAGAATTACGCAAAGAACTTAACGTCGAAGATAAAACCGTTTTTATTAACGTGGCGAGGCTGGCTGAGGAGAAAGGACAGGTGTTTCTTTTAAACGCTTTTGCTAAAATATACAGGAAAAACCCCGACACCGTTTTATGGCTTGCGGGAGAGGGCAAAAAACGCAAAGAACTTGAAAATATAGCCGACATTTTAAAAATAAAACAGAATATTGTCTTTTGGGGTTTTAGGGAAGATGTTGAAAAACTTTTAAACGCGGCTGATATTTTTATTTTGCCTTCGCTTTCGGAAAGCATGTCTCTTGCTTTAACGGAAGCGATATCTTGCGGCCTTCCCGTTATAGCAAGCGACGCGGGCGATAACGCCCTAATATGCCAGCACGGCAAAAACGGTTTTATTTGCAACACAAAAGACCCTGTTATGCTTGCTGCTTTTATGCAGGAACTTAAAGACAATAAAAAATTAAGAAAAAATTTTTCTTCGGTTTCTTTAAAACAAGCAGCCGAGTTAAAAAAAGATTACGCCAAAGAACATATGCAAATTTATAGGAGTTAAAATGGAAACAAGACTTTTTATTATAGGCGCGGTTATGCTTGCCTGGGCCATAACCGCCAAAATTTTAAAGAAAAAAAATCTTCTTGAAAACAAATTTATTTTTACCGCTCTTCATGTTATTTTTATAGCCACGGTAACTTTTTTGGCCTTCTGGCTTTTTGACTTTGTGTCAAACGGCGGCGACGTGGCTATGATTGAATTCTCTTTAACAAAAACTTTAATACGCGCGGCCATTATTATAGCGTTTTGTATATGGGGCGCGGTTGCCTCTTTTAAAGGAGACGGGAAAAAAAGAATTAAAATTTTCGCTAAAGATTATGAATGGGCCGATACTATTTATTTCTCTGCGCTGCTCGCGGCTTTTGTAATGTTCTTTTTTGTGCAGGCTTTTAAAATACCTTCCGCGTCAATGAGAAATACTTTGATAGAAGGAGACCACCTGTTTGTTAACAAAGCCGTTTACGGCTTCAGAATTCCTTTAACAAGTGTACGTTTCGGACAGTTTAGGGATATTAAAAAAGGCGATGTCATTATTTTTGCTTTTCCTTCAACAACAAAAGACCAAATTAACTGCGGAGGCCCGCAGTTCGGAAGGGATTATGTAAAAAGAATTATCGCTTTGCCCGGAGATAAAGTTGAAATAAAAGGCGAACAGGTTTTTGTTAATGATATCAAGCAAGAGCATCAAAGTTATGAGGTTTTTGACGCAACGGAAAGATATTCCTTTAAAAACTTTGAACAGCAAAAAGAATACCAAAAGAAATGGGAAGATATGGTTCTTGAAAATTATTACGGCATGTTGCTGCGCGACCAGTTCGGCCCCGTTATAGTGCCCGAAGGCCATTACTTTGTTATGGGCGATAATAGAGATTATTCCTGCGATTCCCGCTTTTGGGGCCCGGTACCGAGAGAAAATATTAAAGGCAAGGTGTGGTTCATCCACTTTCCTTTTTCAAGAGCAAGATTTATTAAATAAATTTAATATACTTATAAATAGTTGTTAAAAAAATCAAAAAAGAGATAAAAAAATGAAACAAAAATACCCTATATATTGCTTCATTGTGTGCTTTTTACATACGAAAAATAAAGCTTTTACCCTTATCGAGCTGCTGGTTGTGGTTCTTATTATAGGAATACTTGCCGCAATCGCCGTGCCTCAATACCAAAAAGCAGTGCAAAAAAGCCGACTTGCAGAAGCCTTGGTTTTAGTAAAAGCCGTAGCTGACGCGCAAAGGCGGCATTTCCTGGCTAACGGGGAATATACTATTGACTTTGAATCCTTAGACATAGATGTCTCCGGCGGCCCGGCCAACGCCCAAACCGGTTCCCAAACTAAAAAGGTAGGCAATAATCTTTCCTTACAGTTACGGGGAGAAAAGGGATTAAAAGCCGGCAACGGTTTTTATGTTATGGGCGGAATAATGAACGCTGCTAAAGACGGCACGCCGCTTGCTGTCCGCTGGATGCCGGATGAAGAGGCTTTGGTATGCACTGCTTATGGAACCGACCAAAGCGCAATAGCCGTTTGCAAAACATTCGGCAAAGAGATACCCTGTCCGGCTACGATAGCCACGTCCGGGTACAATTTTACCTGCATCTCAATAAATTAAGTTTTTTAATAAAACACAAATGTCCCACCGCCCGGGGTTTCTTCTGTTCTAAAGCTTTACTTTGCAGTTTCATTTAACAATAAACAACACCTCCGCCTTGCTGCCGCGGAGGTGTTGTGAAATTAGAAAACTATCCATTCCCCGGCTTACGCAGGGGGTGTTGCGTACTCTAATAAAAAAGGCCGCTTTAAAAAGCGGCCTTTTTTATTACATAGGTGAAAACTGGTCTTTACCTACTCCGCAAGCCGGGCAAACCCAATCCGCAGGAACTTGCTCCCAAGGTGTGCCGGCGGTAATCCCGCTGTCCGGATCGCCCGCGGCAGGATCATAAATATAACCACAAACATTGCATACGTATTTTTGCATAATTTTTCACTCTCCCCTAATTATATTTTCTACATATTACTAAATTATTCGTGTGTTGCGCCTTTAGGAGTTTTACCTTTAATTACATTATGGTAATAATCATAAGTAAGGCATTTATCCTGAGTAAAATTTTCAGTCTCTTTTACTAAGCCTACAATAATGTAGTGGGTTCCTACGTCTATTATCTTTTCAACCTCGGCTTCGTAACAAGCGGTTGTATGTTCAAGCACAATTGGCGCGCCCAAAACACCTTTTTTATATTTGACATTGGCAAACTTATCAAAGGTACGGCCTGTTCTAAAGCCGAAAATTCCTATAAAAGGCAACGCCGTGTTTTGCGCAAGCGGCATAGCGGCAAAAACTTTGCTTTCTAAAATATATTCACAGGTAAGGCTGTTTTTATTTATAGCAGCCATGATTTTCGCAGGCTCGGACGACACCTGTACCAAAGAATTAACTATCATAGCATTTATTTTATCCCCTTTAAAGGAAGATACTATATAAAGGCCGTAAGATATTTTTTTAAACGCGTTTAAATCAATCATTCATCTTCTCCGCCAGTTTTTGTGAAATCCTTAAGCCGAATTCTTCCGCTTTTTTCAAATCTTCTTCAGTGGGAACAAAGTTTATTTTAAGCGCGGGCTCAACAATTTCAATTTTCATATCTTCAAGTTCTTTTGTAAGGCTGTCTATGGGAGCGGGGGCCCATCCGTAGGAACCGAAAGCCGCGCCTATTAAATTTTTAAATCTCATACCTTTAATGTAAAACAAAGCGTCGCCTAAAGACGGGAACAGATTAGAATTCATAACCGGTGACCCTAAAATAAGCGCGCCAGAATCTAAAAGCTCCGTCACCACGTCGCTTCTGTGCTCGCTGTGTAAAAACATAACTTTAACTTTTGTTCCGCCCTGTCTAAGACCTTCAGCGATAGCCTCGGCAAGTTTATTTGTGCTGCCCCACATTGAATCGTACACAATAACCGCTTTATTTGTAAATTTTTGCGTAGCAAAACGTTTGTACAAATCAACAATTTTACCTATGTCTTTACGCCAAATAAAACCATGGTCGGGAGCTATCATTTTTACTTTGCCCAAAAGCCCGGAAGCGCCGGCAAAGTCTAAAAATTTTAAAGCTATATCGCTGTAAGGCGTGATAATGTTGGCATAATATTTCACACATTCGTATATCCAGTCTTTCTCATCATTCTCGTCGTCAAAAAGTTTGCTTGTGGCGTAATGCATGCCGAAAATATCGTTTGAAAATAAAACACCCTCCCCTTCAAGCAAAGAAACCATGCTGTCCGGCCAGTGCAGCATGCGCGATTCATAAAACGTTATTTTATCCCCGCCGATATCAATGCTGTCTCCTGTTTTAACGGTTTTTATTTTAAGATTTTCATGAAGCTGCAAATCGATATTTTTTAAACCCATTGTTGAGGCGTACACTTCCTCAGGTTTTATAGCGGCTACAGTCTTGGGTAAAGCGCCGCTGTGGTCCATTTCCGCATGGTTAGAAATTATTATTTTAATTTTTTTGGGATCTATGACAGAAGAAATCCTGCTCATCATTTCATCATAAAAATGTTCTTTAACAGTATCAATAAGAGTAG
This sequence comes from Elusimicrobium minutum Pei191, assembly GCF_000020145.1. Classification (NCBI taxonomy): domain Bacteria; kingdom Pseudomonadati; phylum Elusimicrobiota; class Elusimicrobia; order Elusimicrobiales; family Elusimicrobiaceae; genus Elusimicrobium; species Elusimicrobium minutum. The sequence continues at coordinate 12,946 of NC_010644.1, read as the reverse complement.
GCTTTTCCCCCAAAACCAAATACGCATTATACGTGGTGCCGCGCTTTGTGGAATATCCGTGGAAATCCCTTAAATTCCAGTCAATGGCGCCGACCCAGTATACTTTTTCACTTATTTTTATAGCCTTCATATTTATTGTCCCCCTCACACAATTATGCCAAGGCTAAAAAGCCTTGGCACGCAGACTGCTTTATTTTTGAACTTCTTTTGTTGACCAAAGCCCGTGAAGATTGCAGTATTCCCTTGCTAAAACTTTTTGGGACTTTGTTTTAAATTCCGCTACCGGCTTGTCGCCCGGGTTAAGATGTTTTCTCATAACTTTGTTACATTCTTCACAAATAAGCTCAATCCATTCAATATGGTGTTCCTCAGTCATAGGATGTTCAACACTGCCTATTTGAACTTTGTATCCGTCAGCCGTTTTTGTAACAAACGGCACATGTTTTTCTTTGGCCGCGTCTACTGTGTTTTCCGTCTGAAGAACCATAGGCTTGCCGCAGCAGGTAAGTTCCCCTACGGAAGCATGAACAACTTCAACAATGTTGCCGCAAACGGAACATTTGTAAATCTCGTTTAATTTTGTCATAATCCCCAACTCTCCTTTTATTTGTCTAACTCTTTTGCTTTCTCAATAATAACCTTATAGTCAGGCTCTTTGCCGACATCTTCCAAGAAATCAATATGCCTTATAACCCCGTCTTTATCAATAACAAAAACCGCTCTTGATAAAATATAAATTTCTTCTATTAAAACGCCGTAATCTGTGCCGAATTCCGGATTTCTGTAGTCTGACAACATAATAATTTTATCCGTGTTAAAAGAATCCGTCCAGCGTTTTTGCGCAAAAGGCAAGTCCTTGCTTACCGTAAGAAAAACAATGTTGCCGCCAAGCTCGGAAGCCTCTTTATTAAAACGCCTTGTTTCAATAGTACAGACAGGCGTGTCTATTGAAGGGACAACCGACAGTATTACAACTTTGCCCTTGTAATCTTGCAGTTTTGCCGGGCTTAAATCAACTTTAGTTAATGTAAAATCAGGCGCCTTATCCCCTATCTTAAGCTCCGCTCCCTTTATTTTCATGGGAGTGCCGTTCATCAATATCTTTTTCATACATCAGTCCCCTTTTTTTCTATATTATATAAACAAAACACTTCAAACTAAAGACAGAAAACCCCTCGCAATCCGCAAGGGGCTTACAAGTTTTTTACCAGTTTTCGCCAAGAAGTTCAAAATAGCTTTGAGCGTGCGCGCAGGCAGGGCATTTTTCAGGAGCTTCGTTGCCGGTGTGAAGGTATCCGCAGTTAATACAGCGCCAAACAACAGGTTGTTCTCTTTTAAAGACAAGTCCTTTTTCAATGTTAGATTTAAGCGCTTTATAGCGTTTAGAATGCTGTTTTTCCGCAATAGCTATATTTTCCATAGCGGACGCAACTTCCTCAAAACCTTCTTCTTTGGCCGTTTTTGCCATTTCAGGGTACATTGTTTGCCATTCATAGTCTTCCCCTGTGGCGGCTTCCGCAAGGTTTTCAATAGTGTTTCCTATAATACCCGCGGGATAGCTGGCCGTAATTTCCACGTCTCCCCCTTCTAAAAATTTAAACAAACGTTTTGCGTGTTCTTTTTCCTGGTCGGCGGTTTCTTCAAAGATTTTAGATATTTGCACATACCCTTCTTTTTTTGCTACGCCGGCAAAATAAGTATATCTGTTTCTAGCTTGGGATTCCCCCGCAAAAGCTATTAAAATATTTTTTTCTGTTTTTGATCCTTTCATCTTAGGCATACTCTCTCCTTTTAATCCTTATACCGGGAAGCATCCTCCCGGTAAATCCTTATATATATACCATATTATTTATAGAAACAAAACTCAACTACTTAACATATTTCTTTAAAAAAGATATAATAGCTATATTGTTTTGGTGCGGTGGCCAAGTGGTAAGGCGGCAGTCTGCAAAACTGCTATTCGCGGGTTCGATTCCCGCCCGCACCTTATTTAATTTTATAAAGCCCCGTAACTTCGGGGCTTTTTGCTTTTAGGTTTAATATATTTTACAATTTACTATGAAAAAACTGATTTTTATCCCTTTATTTCTTTTTTTAACGCTGCCTTTAAAGGCACAAATTAAAACCGCCCACATTATTGTGGCTTTGTGCGATAATGTTTATCAAAATATAGCCCCTGTTCCCGCAAAGTTGGGCAACGGGTCCAATCCGGAACAAAACCTTTACTGGGGCGCGATGTATGGGGTTAAAACGCATTTGAAAAAGTCACCCGAATGGAGTTTTGTAAGTGAAGAAAAGGATATTTCACCGGATATTTTAAGGCGTATTATTTTTAAACATAAAGATAAAGATTATTGGGTAATTTTAGACGCTTACAAAGGCAAAGAAATAAAAACCGCCACTAAAGATTTTTTTAACTATCTGTCCAAAGTTCAAAAAAACTCATTAGAAGCCGTCCTTGATAATCAAAAACAAAATATTCCTTTTGGCTCTGCCTCGGATATAATTATTTACGCGGGGCATAACGGACTTATGGATTTTACTATCAATACCCCCGAAGGGAAAAAATCTTCTAAAAAAGCGGTTGTTTTGGCCTGTCAAAGCAAAAAATATCTTAATGACGCTATATTAAAAACAGGCGCGGAGTCTTACGTGACAACAAACGGCAATATGGCGCCTGAAGGATATGTTATAGAAGCGGTGTTAAACAGTTGGGCCGGAGGCAAAGATTCTGCCAAGGCAAGAAAGGCAGCCGCGCAAGCATACGCTAAATACCAAAAAGTAAAATCAGCGGATTATTTGTTTAGATAAGAAGACTCTCGCAACCGCGAATCATATTTTCTCTACCAAAACCCGCCCAAACCCTTTTTTACCGTTCTCGTACGGAAAATATTGGGTATCTTCAACAATTTTATATCCTTTTTCCAGTAAGCCGTTTAATATCGGGCGGGCGGACACCGCAAACGGCTTGTTGTAATCATCAGGAATATAACAATTATCTACTAATAATGTTTTATTGTCATCAAACTTTTTATATTTATCGGGCACGTCTTTTAGCGGGATTATTTTTAAATTTTTAGATTTTGGCCTGTCTTGGATAGGAATATTAGTATACCAGTGTCCGGATGCTTCTACAAGTTCCCGTTTGGGGTTGAGGTATTTATCCACACGGTTATAGCCTGCCCATACTTTATTCTCCCTAAAATATTTAATATACGCAGGAGTTATGGGATTAGATATGTTAGATATAATTATAAATTTTTTAGAACTTCCGATTAACATTCTCCAAAAATCTTTAGCTCGGGAAAACGGGGGATTTGTGCATACTATATCCGCCTCTTTATTAAGGATTTTCAAAGATAGAGGGTCATCAAAACTACCCGTATACCCTTTAGGATAGTCCTTAAATTCCCGAAAACCGTCCTTTGTAAATATATACCCGCTTGCCCCTTGATTAAACAAATCAACAACACCGCTATAATGAGTGCAAATCAGTTTTTTCAATTCAAATTCTTTAAATTTTTGTATGAAATACAAGGCAAACGCAGATGTTTTTTTATTATCGCTGTCCACGGCGTCGTCGCAATTGCAAAAAACTATTTTGTTTTTCCAAATCGATATATCATACAGTGAAAGTTCTTTTTCGACATCTTCAAATCTGGTATAAAATTCGTCATTATCTACCTTTTGCGCCTTTTGCATTACATCTTTTCGGGTTATCCCTCTTTCTTCAAGTGACGGCGTGGTTTTCTTTACTATTTTTATTATTATTTTTTTATCTTCCTCTTTTGTAAAAATCTCTTTAATAAACATTTTATGAGTTTTTATAAATTTAACATAACCATCAAACAAGCTTGGATTATAAAAATATATTTCTCTCTTCTTTTGCTCTCTTAGGGCAGAGAAGTTCTCTTTAATATCTTTTTCTAATTCCGACATATCTTTCACTTCACAGGCAAACAGATACCGATAACTATTTTCGTTTGATTTTCCTGTCATGTTGTTATATTCTTTCAATCTTCTTTCAAAATCTTTTGTTTTTCCTATTTTACACTTTGAGGGCTCTAACAAGGCTTGAACAATATAAATATATTGCTTTGTATTCTTATTGTTTTGCATTCTTCTTTCCTATATGCTTAAAAATTTATTCTTTTGCTCTGATATAACATGTTTATGTCTTTGTGCATATATTCTACCGAAATATTTTGATAAGCAGTATAAAAATTAAAGATATTCCCAATAAAAAAGCCCCGCTTGGGTAGCGGGGCTTTTTTATTTTTTGCTTTTTATATTAATTCTTTAGGAACCGCTTCTTCACCGCCGCAGGCTTCCTCGTCATTATCTTTAATAACGGGCGCTATGCGGGCGATTTTGTCAGATTCCGCCAGCTTTACAAGCCTTACGCCTTGAGCGTTGCGGCCTACGGAACGGATTTCCTCACAGCGTATTCTTACCGCCATGCCGTTTTCCGTAATAACCATTAAATCTTTAGATTCATCAACAAGTTTAATGCCTACTACTTTACCGTTGCGTTCTGTTGTTTTAATGGTGATTGTCCCGCTTCCGCCGCGGTTTTGTTTGCGGTATTCCGTAAATTCCGTGCGTTTGCCGTAGCCGTTTTCACAAACGGATAATACGTCCGGCCCGGGAGCGTCTTTTAAAGCGTGTTCCATGCCTACCACAATATCATCTTTACCGAGCCTGATGCCTCTTACGCCTTTGGCCTGGCGGCCCATAGCGCGGATTTGCTCTTCATCAAACCTTATAGCTTTGCCGTCGCGTGTGGCGATAATAAGATCGCTCTTGCCGTGGGTCATTTGAACCGAGGTTAAAACATCCCCGTCTTCAAGACCGATGGCAATGATGCCCGATTTACGTATGTTGGCGAAATCACCCAGTTCAACACGTTTAATTAAACCGAAACGCGTACACATTGTTAAGTAGGTTTCGCCGCTGTTTTTGGGGTCAAAATCCTCAATAGCCACGGCTGAGGTAATTTTTTCCTCATTAGAAATCTGTAAAAGATTTACAATGGCCTTGCCTTTCGACAGTCTGTTTCCTTCCGGTATTTCATAAGCGCGTAAGCTAAACACTCTGCCCCTGGTTGTGAACATAAGAATGGTAGCGTGCGTGGAGGTAACGAAAAGATGTTCAATAAAATCTTCCTCTTTCGTTTTACCGCCGATAACGCCCTTTCCGCCGCGGTTTTGCGTGCGGTAAGTGTCAAGAGGAATACGTTTTGCGTAACCATCGTTAGATAATGTGATTACAACATCTTCTTCCTCAATAAGATCTTCCATCGTCATGTCGGAAAGTTCAGTATTGCTTATTTCCGTTTTGCGTTCGGTACCGTAATCTTTTTTAAGGCCTTTCAGCTCATCTACGATAATAGCTAAAACTTTTTGAGGATCTTCTAAAATACCCTTAAGTTCGGCTATTAAAGCAAGCAGTTCTTTTTGTTCTTTTTCTATAGAGGCTGAGGAAAGCTGCGTTAACTGGTGCAGCCTCATATCCAAAATAGCCTGGGACTGCGGTTCGGATAATGCGAATTCTCTTATTAAAGCGAATTTGGCTTCCGTCGGATCTTGCGCTTCGCGGATTATTTTGATAACTTTATCTAAGTTAGCAATCGCTATAAGCAAGCCCTGCAAAATATGCTCGCGTTTTTGCGCTTTGTTTAAATCAAACCTTGTTCTTGCGGTAACAACTTCTTTTCTGTGTTTTACATAACACTTCATCACTTCTTTAATAGGCAGTATGCGCGGCCTGCCGTCAACAATGGCAAGCATGTTTACGCTAAAACTGGTTTGAAGCTGGGTGTGTTTGTATAAGTGGTTTAAAACAACTCTTGCGTCGCCGTCGCGCTTTACTTCAATAACAAGGCGCATGCCCCGGCGGTCGCTTTCGTCACGTATATCGGCGATATCGGTAACTTTTTTGTCTTTAACCAAACCCGCTATCGCTTCAATTAAATTGGTTTTGTTAACCTGGTAAGGAATTTCCGTAACTACAATGGCGCTTCTGCCGCCTCTGCCGCCTTCTTCAATTTCCGCCCTGGCCTGCACTTTAACGGAGCCTTTGCCCGTTTCAAAATAATCAAAAATACCTTTGCGTCCGCAAATTATAGCCCCCGTCGGAAAATCCGGGCCTTTGATAATATTCATTAATTCTTTTGTGGTTACGCCGGGGTTTTTAATTACTTCAATAACAGCGTCGCAGACTTCGCTTAAATTATGTGTAGGAATATTTGTTGCCATACCTACCGCAATGCCTGAGGAACCGTTTACAAGAAGGTTTGGCATTTTTGCGGGAAGAACAGAAGGTTCCTGCATGGAGCCGTCGTAGTTATCCATAAACTTAACGGTATTTTTATCAATATCGTTAAGCATTTCGTCAGCAATTCTTTCAAGGCGGACTTCTGTATAACGCATAGCGGCGGCCATATCGCCGTCGACCGAGCCGAAGTTACCCTGCCCGTCTACAAGAGTGTCCCTTAAAGAAAAATCCTGCGCCAAACGAACCAACGAATCATAAATAGCTGAATCGCCGTGGGGATGGTATTTACCCATTACGTCGCCGACTACACGCGCGGATTTTTTAAAAGATTTGTTATATTTTAATCCCATTTCGTTCATGCCGTATAAAAGCCTGCGGTGAATGGGTTTTAACCCGTCGCGCACGTCCGGCAACGCGCGGCCTACGATAACGCTCATAGCGTAATCAATATAAGACCTTTTCATCTCCTCGCCAATATCGCGCGATTTAATATTTCCAAATAAATCAACAGATTGATTTTCTTTCTCGCTCATTTCTTTCTCCTAACTTTGCGCCTTAAAGCGCTTTACGTGCCCTGCGGCACTTTTTATACTAATTACCCGTCAGCAGGGCGTGGATTAAATGTCTAAATTTTTAACTTCAAGGGCGTGTGATTCGATAAACGCCCTTCTGGGTTCGACCTTATCACCCATAAGCGTGGTAAAAATTTGTTCCGCGTCGGCAGCGTCTTGTATTTCTACTTTAATAAGGCTGCGTTTGGCAGGGTCCATAGTGGTTTCCCAAAGTTGTTCGGGGTTCATTTCACCCAAACCTTTGTAGCGCTGTATCGTTGAGCCTGAAGAACCCGCGTCTTTTACCGTTTTAAACAACTCATGCAAACTGTAAACAAAAACGTCCGATTTGCCTGTGTTTACGGTAAAAAGAGGGTTTTTCTTTTCATCTTCGGATACGGCGTCTTGGTAATTAGCCAAGGAATAACCGAAAGCCTTGAGCTTTGTATCCGCCGCTAAAAGTTTGCCGAATTCAAACAAACTTTGGTGTTCGGGCGCCAGATCTTCATCACTTAACATGGAAATATCCGCCCCTTCTGCCATAAGTACTTCTTTGCGTTCCAAAATATATTGGGCGGCGTAATCGCCATATTCTTTTTCGGTATAGAAATATCTAAACCCTCCGCTTTGTAAAGGAATGCGGTATAAAGGAATTTGTCCGGCGTTAACAAAAGACAAAAATTCATTAAGAGTAATGCCTTTAACTTCAATTTTCATTAACAAATCTTCAACGTCTTTTAAGATTTTAAGTAAATCCTTAAGTTCGACGGCCGTTAAAGCGGTTTTGTCCGCTTTTACTACCGAGGTTGAGTTAATGCCTTCTTTAGAAAGCCAGTTAACAAGCTGTTCTTCGGTTTGTAAATACTGCTCGTTTTTGCCTTTTTTAACTTTGTATAAAGGCGGCTGAGCTATATAAACGTGCCCCGCCTCAATAAGAGGCCTTAACTGGCGGTAAAAGAACGTAAGAAGAAGCGTGGTGATATGCTGGCCGTCAACATCGGCATCAGCCATAAGAACGATTTTATGATATCTTAATCTTGAAATATCAAAACCGCCTTCACCTTCGCCTACGCCTGTGCCTAAAGCGGTAAACAAGGTTCTTATTTCCTCGTTAGATAAAATTTTAACAAGCTGTGCTTTTTCAACGTTAAGCACTTTACCTCTTAAAGGAAGTATAGCCTGGAAAACACGGTCCCTGCCTTGTTTGGCGGAGCCGCCGGCTGAGTTACCTTCCACGATAAAAAGTTCGCATCTTTCGGCCACTCTTTCCTGGCAGTCGGCAAGTTTACCAGGTAAACCGCCGCCTTCAAGAGCGCTTTTGCGTCTGGTTAAATCACGCGCTTTTCTGGCCGCTTCTCTTGCTACCGCGGCGCCTATACATTTTTCGCAAACGGCTTTCGCTGTTTTGGGGTTTTCTTCAAAGAAGGTTGTTAAAGCGTCGCCAACCATGGAGCGGACGATACCTTCAATTTCACTGTTGCCTAATTTGGTTTTTGTCTGCCCTTCAAACTGGGGGTGCGGGATTTTAACTGATAATACCGCGGTTAAACCTTCCCTCATATCATCGCCGGTGACGTTAACTTCTTTGTTTTTAAGAAGGCCGTTATCTTTAATATATTCGTTAATTACCCTTGTAAGAGAAGAGCGAAAACCGCTTAAATGGGTGCCGCCTTCAATAGTGTTAATATTGTTAACGAAAGAATAAATATTTTCGGAATAACTGTCGTTATATTGTATGGCGAAAGAAATGTAATTATTATTAATTTCTTTTGTAAGGTAAATAGGCTCCGCGTGAAGAGTTGTTTTATTGGAGTTAATATATTTAACAAACTGTGAAATGCCTCCTTCGTAAAAGAAGGTGTGTGTTTTAGGCTCATCGCCGCGTTCGTCCGTTAAAATAATTTTAACACCCGCATTTAAGAACGCGAGTTCGCGAAGTCTGTTGGCTATTGTATCATACGAGAAAGAAAGTTCGCCGAAGATTTCTGTATCGGCTTTAAATGTCACGGTTGTGCCTTTTTCTTTAGCGGCTCCTATTTCTTTAACTTTTTCTTCAGGTTTGCCTCTATGATAACGTTGAAAATATTGTTTACCGTCTTTATTAACAACTACTTCTAAATACTCTGATAAAGCGTTTACGCAAGATACACCCACACCGTGTAACCCGCCCGAAACTTTATAAGCTCCGCTATCAAACTTACCGCCCGCATGAAGCACTGTCATAACTACTTCTAAAGCGCTTTTGCCTTTAAGTTTAGGGTCTTTAGCGTTAACCATAGGGTCAACGGGAATACCGCGTCCGTCGTCGGCTACGGAACATGTCATATCATCTTTAATAGTGACTGAAATTTTTGTGGCTCCGCCTGCTAAAATCTCATCAACAGAGTTATCAACAACCTCGTACACCAAGTGGTGTAAACCCGGTAAACCTGTTGAGCCGATATACATAGCGGGGCGCTTTCTAACAGCTTCAAGACCTTCTAAAACCTGAATTTTAGAAGAATCATAATTCTTTTGTTCTTTTTCTTTGACTTCTTCTGTCATTTTTACCTCTGTTGTGTTTTAGTTTTGCTTAAACATAAATAATAAAAAACAAAACCAAAACTTATTTATACTGTTATTAAATTTTTAAACTATTTCTATTTTTTTAATCCAGGGTTTGTCAAAATGTTTGTTTAATTCTTTTATTAAATTTTCCTTATGGCCGGCAAGCTCAAGCTTAGCGGAAGAATTTTTTACTTTAATAAAAACAGCGTCTTTTGAGGCGGCGTCTAAAATCCAAAATTTAGCGCGTTTGCCCGCCAATTTTTCCCAAACCATACCCAGCACCATTAACCTGTTAAGTTTAAAAGCAAGGGGATTAAAATTATTATTTAAATCACCCGAACTGTTCCAAATTTTACGAGGTTTGGCGCCAAGTTTCATTACGATCTCACCGGCATTATTACGTATTTAAATTTTGTATTGTTTATTTCCTCAATCAACACGGGCTGCGCCGCGTTAATAAAAGAAAATTCAACTTTTTCCGTGGAAATATTTTTTAACACATCTAAAACATATTGTGGGTTAAAAGATATTTCAAAAGGTTCGGCTGTATATTCAACTTTCATTTCGTCAGAAAAGTCCATTTTTTGAGAATTGGAAGTTATTTTTAAAACATTATTATTTAAAGAATATTTTACCGTGCCGCCAAGTTCGTTTGCGCAAAGACTAGCACGTTTTGTAGAGGCTAAAATTTCTTTTGTATCAGATAAAAAACCCATTACTTTTTTATTGGGGATAACCTGCTCATAATTAGGAAAATTACCTTCAATAAGCCTGGAAATATAAGTTGTTTCTTTTATATTAAAACTTACCTGGTTTGAAGCTACGCTTAATACTAAAGTATCATCTTCAGAAGGTTTATTTATGGAGAAAAATCTTAAAAGCTCGTTTAAAATTTTAGTAGGAATAATAATTTTAAAATCTTTAGTGTCGCTTTCAATTGTATCAACAGCCAAAGCAAGCCTTCTGCCATCGGTGGCGACAACTTCAAATTTATTTCCCGTTTTTACCCATAGAAGGCCGTTTAAAACATATCTCGTTTCCTGTGTTGAGGAGGAAAATATTGTTTTTTCAACCATTTCCTGAATTTCTTTTATTTTTAAATTAATAAGATTAGATTTATCTATTTCCGGAATTAAAGGATATTCTGATTTAGGTGTTCCTATAACCCAAAATTTTGATTTACCGCTTTTAATGTGAACTTTATTATCCTCACCAACAGTTAAATTAATTTCTTTATCATTAGGAAGGTTTTTTAAAATATCGGAAACTTCTTTTAAAGGTATTGTTACTGATCCTTCTTCTAATATCTCGGCCTTTATATAATGTATTGAAGCCATTTCCATATCAGTTCTTACAAGTTTAATTTTACCGTTTTCAGTTTCCATAAGAAAATTGTGAAGAATGGGTAATGTAGCTCTTGAAGATACACCGGCCTGAACAACAGAAAGTCCTTCCAAAAAAGTTTCTTTAGTTATATTAATCTTCATCTTATTATTCCTTATACTATTATGTGTTGTTAATTGTGTTGATAATGTTTATACACAAATACAATTTTTTTAAAAATCTGTTAACTATTATACACACGTTATAGAAAGTATTAACAGTTTGTTTTATTTTTACGGTTTTGTGGTTAAGTTTTAATTGTTATCCACAAAAAATTAACGTTTATCCACAGCTTTAATATCTGAGATAATCTGGTTAATTTGAGCCGCGAAAAAAGGATCATTTTCAATTTCTTCTTTAATTTTTTCCCTTGCGTGAACTACTGTGCTGTGATCTCTTTCAAACTCGCGGCCTATTTCCGGTAAAGACATATCTGTAAGCTCAGTTGCTAAATACATAGCAATCTGCCTGGGCCACGCGATAGAATGGTTTTTCCTTTTTGAATTAAAATCAATAATATCAATCTTAAAATGTTTGGAAACTACTTTTTTAATACTGTTAGGGTTAATTAAAAGTCTTTTTTCTTCCATACTTATAATATCAGACAAAACTTCCCTTGCTATAGGTATAGTGGGGGTTACGCCGTGAATATTACAATAGGTTGTAAGCCTGAAAAGGCAGCCTTCTAATTCCCTTATACTTGCTTGAACTCCTTCCGCTATAAAAGCAATAACATCGTCGCCAACATCAAAGTTGCTTGTATCTCTTTTTTGTCTTAAAATAGCTATTCTTGTTTCTAAATCAGGTCTTTTAATTTCAGAAACTATACCCGAAAGCAGCCTTGAGCTTAACCTTGGGTCAATACCAAGCTGCTGCGGCGTTCTGTCAGAAGTTAAAACAATTTGTTTTTTTGATTCAAATAAAGCGTTAAATGTATAGAAAAATTCCTGCACGCTGGATTCTTTGCCTGCCACAAATTGAATATCGTCCATTAAAAAACAGTCTAACGAGCGGTGTTTTTTTCTAAAAGCTTCAGGGTTTCTGTTTTGTAAAGATTCTATATATTCACTTACAAATTCCTCACCTGACATGTATAAAATTTTAGCGTATGGGTTTTCTTTTAATATTCTATTTCCTATAGCGTGTAATAAGTGGGTTTTACCTAAACCGGGCGTACTGTATATAACAAGGGGGTTATTTTCTCTTTCACCTAATTTTTTTACGACGGCTTCGGCCGCCCTGTAGGCAAACCTGTTTGAAGGGCCTTCAATAAAACCTTCAAAAGTATAATTAGGGTTTAAACGGCTTGGAAACGGTATTTTTGCATTATAATTAGCTCCCATAACCTGAGGGGGAATTTCTGGTCTTTTATAAGGGGTAGTGTCTTCCAATACATCATATTTAATTTGTATATCACCGCCCTGTTCTTTTTCTATAGAGGATTTTACCTCCTGAACATATTTATCGGCTATAGTTTTTGACCAAAACTTATTAGGTAAAGTAACAGTTAGAATATCGTTTTTTAAAGAAAGAGACAGGGGTTTAAGCCATGTTTCACAGGCTTCAACCCCAAAAACTGTTTCCATTTCTTTTAAAATGCGGTTTTTTAAATCTTCATTAATAATATTATTCACAATGTTAATCCAATAATCCTTTGGCTTATTATATCATTATTTTAGCTGAATTTGAGGTTTTTTACATTTTTATTTTTTACAGCCTTAAGGGTGCTTAATTTTAGGTAAGTTAAAATAATGTAAATTTTGGCCCTAAAGGGCAAAAAAGCGTATAAAATAGTTGTTTTATACGCTTTTTTGGCTTTTGGTACTTAGATGTATTTGTTTATAGTTTCAGTGAGTTTAGTAATAGTAAACGGTTTGGGTATAAAATCCTTAACCTGAGAAACCCCGGAAAATAAAGATTTAGATTCCTCCAAAGCGGAAGTTACTATTATTGGAATAGACGCGGTTTCTTCATTAATTCCTAATTCTTTTGCAATGGCTGTGCCGTCCATTCCGGGAAGCATAACATCAAGAATGACTAAATCGGGCTTGTGTTTTTTAATAAAAGAAAAAGCCTCTCTTCCATTATCGCAAACTAATGCCTCGTGCCCAAGTCTTTCAACCATCATTTTTAACATTTCGTTAATTGAGGGTTCATCTTCAATAATTACAATTTTTTTCATATTTATA